>NZ_CP107942.1:7366250-8700000 GCF_036053395.1 Actinoplanes sp. NBC_00393
TGCGCAGGCCAGCGGCCGGGCCGGCACCCGCCCGGTGACCGGTACGCATCGCGCGCCCGGCACGCTGCCCCTGGAAACCTGGCTGGAGACCGCGAAGAAGCGGCCGCAGATCCTGCTCGGCACCCTGGTCGCGGCCGGGCTGCTGCTGACCGCCGTGCCGATCCCGCAGAGCGGCGGCGAGAACACCAGCGTGATGAACGTGGCCGCGCAGGCGGTGGCCGGCCGGATCACCGAGAAGCAGCCGGAGCGGCCGAAGACCGAGGAGCCCCCGGCCGCGGCCGCACGCCCGGCAGCCACCCAGACCGCCGCACCGCCGCCGCCCACGCCGGAAGCGACCCGCACCGCGCCGGAGCGTGAGGAGGCCGCCCCGGAGAGGGTGACCGTGCCGAAGGGTGACGGCCCGGCGAGCTCGCTGATCACCACCGGCTCGCAGGTGGTCATGCTGTCGTTCGACGACGGCCCGGACCCGAACGAGACCCCGAAGATCTTGGCTCTGCTCGACAAGTACCAGGTCAAGGCGGTCTTCTGCCTGGTCGGCACGCAGGCGCAGGCGCACCCTGAGCTGGTCCGGCAGATCGTCGACGCCGGGCACGTGCTCTGCAACCACACCTGGGACCACGACCTGGCGATCGGGAAGAAGAAGCCGGACAAGATCCGCGATGATCTGGATCGGACAGCGGCGGCGATCCGGGCCGCGGTTCCGGACGCCGAGATCCCGTACTTCCGGGCGCCGGGCGGCAACTTCACCGACCGGCTGGTCGAGGTGGCGTACGGGAAGCAGATGACCTCGCTGTACTGGGAGGTGGACCCGCGCGACTGGTTCCACCCGGCCGGCGAGACCTACGACCAGCGCGTGAAGCGGATCGTCGACGAGGTGAAGAAGAACACCCGGCCCGGCTCGATCGTGCTGGCCCACGACTTCAACCAGCCCGCGACCACCGAGGCGTTCGAGCGGCTGCTGCCCTGGCTGACCGAGAGATTCCAGGTCGGCCTGCCCGGCGACCCGGTGCGGCCGGCCGAGCCGGAGCCAAGCACGCCGGCCGAGCCGGAGCCGACCACGCCCGCTACCCCGCAGCCGTCCGGGTCGGCCACCGCGCCGGAGGTCACCCCTTCCGTGCCCGCCTGACCGGGCGGTCCGCGGCGGGCTGGCAGGTCGGGCACCAGTAGAGGTTGCGGCCGGCCATCGGGCCGCGGGCCACCGGGGTGTCGCAGACCAGGCAGGGCTGGCCGGGGCGGCGGTAGACGTACACCTCACCGCCGTGCCGGTCGACGCGCGGCGCCCGCCGCATCGCCTCCGGGGTGTGCTCGGTGTGCACGGTGTCGATCCGGCCGCGCGCGACGCCCTCCTTCATCAGCGCCCGCAGGTCGTCCCAGAGCGCGGTCCAGCGCGCCGGGTCGATGGCCGCGCCCGGTGTCTCCGGCGACAGGCCGGCCCGGAACAGCACCTCGTTGGCGTAGATCAGGCCGCAGCCGGCCACGATGGACTGGTCCAGCAGCAGGGCGAACAGCGGCTTCGTGCTGGAGCGGACCCGGGCGTACGCGGCTGCCGGATCGGCGTCGTCGCGAAGCGGGTCCGCGCCGAGCCGGGCCCGCAGCAGGTCCACCGCGGCCGGCTCCAGCACCTCGCACGCGGTCGGCCCGCGCAGATCGAGCCAGTGACCAGAACCGGTCAATCGCATGCGAATCTGCCCGACCGGCTCGGGCATCGGCAGCTCGCCCTCGGTGAACTTGCCGTACAGGCCGAGATGGACGTGGACGATCCGGTCGTCCTCGTAATGATGGAGCAGATGCTTGCCGTACGCCTCGGTGTCGAGCAGCACGCTCCCGTTGATCAGCGCGGCGCCCGCGGCGAAGCGGCCCTGCGGGCTGCTGGCGGCCACCGGCCGCCCGGTGAAGAGCTCGCGGTGACGCATCGCGAGGCGGTGAATCGTATGTCCCTCCGGCACACGATCAAAGGTAGCCGCGCATTATGCCGAGAGCGGATTCGCCCTGAGGGGAATTGCTGGGATCCGGGCGCGCCCTGGGAGAGGGTGTGAGACGTAGAACAGCGGATGCGAGAGGGTGGGTCCATGACCATTGACACGACCATGCGTGGCGGCGGCGCGACCTTCGACGACCAGGTCTTCGAGCGCCTGCTCCGGGAGCGGATCATCTTCCTCGGCAGCGAGGTCAACGACGAGGTGACCAACCGGATCTGCGCGCAGATGCTGCTGCTCGCCTCCGAGGACTCGGAGCGCGACATCGCCCTGTACATCAACTCCCCGGGCGGCTCGATCAGCGCCGGCATGGCGGTGTACGACACCATGCAGTACATCAAGAACGACGTGGCGACCATCGCCATGGGCATGGCCGCCTCGATGGGCCAGTTCCTGCTCTGCGCCGGCACCCCCGGCAAGCGGTACGCGCTGCCGCACGCCCGGGTGATGATGCACCAGCTCTCCGGTGGCATCGGCGGCACCGCGGCGGACATCGCCATCCAGGCCGAGAGCATGCTGCACATCAAGCAGGTGATGAACGAGCGGATCGCGTTCCACACCGGGCACACCCCGGAGGAGATCGAGCGCGACTCGGACCGGGACCGCTGGTTCACGGCCGAGCAGGCCAAGGAGTACGGCATCGTCGACCACGTCATCCGGCAGGCGTCCGACGTGCACACCGGTGCGCCGCTGCGCTGAGCCACCGTCACACACGAGGGGTACGCGTCGCGTGCCCCTCGTGTCGTTTCCGGGCGGTGCGGGTATAGAGGCACGTCATACCCGTACATCGTCAAGGAGGTGCTGACGTGAGGATCCCGACGTTCTCCCGCCAGACCACGGCCGATAACACGGACGCCGACCGCACCGAGACGGTCGCGACGCATCGTGAGAACCGGCCGGCGCAGCATGACCCCCGGCCGCCGGTCAGCCCCCGACGGGACGACACCGCGACCACGGCGACCATTCCGGCCGCCCGCACGGAGGTGGACCGCGCCGCCGCGGTCGACCGGGACCGCAACACCACCGGCCGCGCCACGGTGAACCCCACCGTCGCCGACCGCACCACCGACCGTCCCGCTCCGGTGCCGGTCGCCGACCGCAAGCCGCGGGCCAGCATGCTCGCCACCCTGGGCCTGATCCTCGGTGTGGCCGGTGCGCTCCTCGTGCTCTCCGGACCGCTGCTGGGCTGGGGCATCGGCGTGGCCGCCGTCGCCCTGGTGCTCTCCATGGCCGGCCTGTTCGCGACCCGTAAGCGGCACATCGCGGGCAAGACCGACGCCCTGATCGGCCTGATCCTGTCGATCGGCGCCATCGTCGTCGGCATCCTGGCGCTGGCCGGGCAGCTGTCCTGGCTGGGCACCGACATGCAGCCGGCAAACGATCTCCGCCAGTGGCTCGACACACAGTTTGAGACCCGATTCTGACGGGTATCTGACATTCAACGCCGGTGATGCACCGGCAACGTACCCCTCGGAACCGGGACGACGTCTGGCGTCGGCCCGCCCCGAAAACACTCCGGCGGTGCGCTGGAGATCGCAACGCGGTGAGGGAGTGGCGGTTCGCCACTCCCTCAGCGCGTCTGCGGGCCCTACGCAACGATTCGCCGCGCGCCCGGGCGATCACGCAACGATCCGGCGCGGTACGCATGGTTGATCCAGAGCATTCGGCAGGGGTTCCCGCCTAGCGTTTTCTTCCATGACGTTCCACGCCTCGCCGCGCCGATACCTCATGTGCCGGCCCACCCACTTCGCGGTCACGTACCGGATCAACCCGTGGATGGATCCCACGGCGCCGTACGACAACGCGCTGGCGATCAGCCAATGGGAGAACCTGCGGCAGACGTTCCTCAGCCTCGGGCACACCGTCGACCTGATCGACCCGCTGCCCGGCCTGCCCGACATGGTCTTCGCCGCGAACGGCGCCACCGTGGTCGGCGGGCGGGTGCTGGGCGTGCAGTTCCGGGACGCCGAGCGGGCCGACGAGGCCCCGGCGTACTCCGCCTGGTTCCGTGAGCGCGGCTTCGACGTGCACGAGCCCAAGCACACCAACGAGGGCGAGGGCGACATCCTGCTCGCCGGTGACCTGCTGCTCGCCGGCACCGGATTCCGGACCGCCCACGCGTCGCACGCCGAGACGCAGGAGGTCCTCCAGCGGCCGGTGATCACGCTGCAGCTGGTCGACCCGGCTTACTACCACCTGGACACGGCGCTCTGCGTGCTGGACGAGACCAACATCGCGTACCTTCCGCAGGCCTTCTCGCCGGGTTCGCAATCCGTGCTCCGGCAGCTGTTCCCGAATGCGATCATCGCAACGCCGGAGGACGCGGCGGTGCTCGGCCTCAACGCGGTCAGCGATGGCCGTACCGTGGTGCTGGCCGAGCAGGCCACCCGACTGGCCGCGGCCCTGCGCGCGGCCGGCTACCAGACCATCGGGGTCGACATGTCCGAGCTTCGCAAGGCCGGCGGTGGACCGAAGTGCTGCACGCTGGAGGTGCGCTCATGACGACTGTCGAGTTCCGTACGCCGGGCGCCCTGGAGGACGCCGAGCGCTGGACCGCGCACAACTACCACCCGCTGCCGGTGGTCGTCGCCGAGGCCGAGGGCGCCTGGGTGACCGACGTCGACGGCCGCCGCTACCTCGACTTCCTGGCCGGATACTCCGCGCTGAACTTCGGGCACCGCCACCCCGGGCTGATCGCCGCGGCGCACGCCCAGCTGGACCGGGTCACGCTGACCAGCCGCGCGTTCGTGCACGACCAGTTCGCCACGTTCTGCCGGGGGCTCGCCGAGCTCTGCGGCAAGGACCTGGTGCTGCCGATGAACACCGGCGCGGAGGCGGTGGAGACCGCGATCAAGGTGGCCCGCAAGTGGGGTTACCGGGTCAAGGGCGTGGCCGACGAGCGTGCCGAGATCATCGTCGCCGGCGGGAACTTCCACGGGCGTACGACAACGATCGTCAGCTTCTCCGACGATCCGGACGCGCGGGCCGACTTCGGGCCGTACACGCCGGGCTTCGTGATGGTGCCCTACGGCGACCTGGCGGCCGTCCGTGCGGCGATCACCCCGAACACGGTGGCCGTGCTCATGGAGCCGATCCAGGGCGAGGCCGGGGTGCTCGTACCGCCCGCCGGCTTCTTCGCCGGGGTGCGGGAGCTGTGCACCGGCAACAACGTGCTGATGATCGCCGACGAGATCCAGTCCGGTCTGGGCCGGACCGGGAAGACCTTCGCGATCGAGCACGACGGCGTCGTACCGGACATGTATGTGCTGGGCAAGGCCCTCGGCGGCGGCATCGTCCCGGTCTCCGCGGTCGCCGCGAACCGGGACGTGCTCGGTGTGCTGCGGCCCGGCGAGCACGGCTCCACCTTCGGCGGGAACCCGCTGGCCTGCGCGGTCGGCACCGAGGTGGTCCGGCTGCTGGCCACCGGCGAGTTCCAGGAGCGGTCGGCCCGGCTCGGGGCACGGTTGCACGCCGGGCTGGAGGCACTGATCGGCAAGGGCGTGGTGGGCGTACGCGGTAGGGGTCTCTGGGCCGGGTTGGACATCGACCCGGCGCTGATGACCGGGCGGCAGGCGTGCGAACGCCTGGCCGAGCGTGGCGTGCTGGCCAAGGACACGCACGGGTCGACGATCCGGCTGGCCCCGCCGCTGGTGGTCACCGAGGCCGACCTGGATCACGCGCTGGCGCAGCTCGCGGCGGTGCTGGCGGGCTGAGCTCGATGGGCGCCGCCGTCGGCGGCGCCCATCGAGAAGGTCAGCGGCCGACCGGGCGGAACGCCATCGTGGGCGCCTCGCCCATCACCGACTCGGGCTGCACGACGCCGCCGCTGGCCCACAGGTTGGACCGGCCGACGTGCACCCCGGCGTAGAGCTCCACCACGTCGTCCGCGGCGAGCACCCGGCTCTCCTCCCGCTTGAGAGTGATCCGGTCCTGGTCGTCGAAGGAGCCGCCGGGCCGGATGCCGCTGCCGTTGGTGCTGATGTCCTGGACGGTCACCTCACCACCGCGCAGGGCGAACCGCACGTGACCGCGACTGATCCACTTGCGGGCGTCGTCGGTGAGCCACTGGCCGAGCATGATCCCGGAACCGCCCTCGGGGGCCCGGCCGACGGTCACCGGCGTCTCCTCGGAGACCACGAAACGCTGCCGGATCACGCCGTCGATGCGTACCGAGAAGACCTCGGTGGCCGGGCGCGCGCCGGTGTCCCGGAGCCGCTCCCCGTGCCGCGGGCAGGTCGGCGCGCCGGCCCGCAGGGTGGGCGGCGGCTGCGCGACCGGGCTGGTGAAGGTACGCATGTCGGCGAACGGGCTGTCCGGGTCGCCACCGTTGCCGTAGCTGTTGCAGTTCG
This sequence comes from Actinoplanes sp. NBC_00393, assembly GCF_036053395.1. Taxonomy (NCBI): domain Bacteria; kingdom Bacillati; phylum Actinomycetota; class Actinomycetes; order Micromonosporales; family Micromonosporaceae; genus Actinoplanes; species Actinoplanes sp. NBC_00393. Next base: position 7,372,576 of record NZ_CP107942.1, read on the forward strand.
GCGCGGGACAGCTCCACACCCGGGCGAGCAGCCGCTCACCGAGTGGTGAGCGGGACGCCTGCGGCAGCGCCTCTCCGCGGCCCACCCGGGCCACCAGCACCGGCCCGCCGGCGTTCGACACCAGGGCGAGCAGCCGGCCCGGGTCGGTGACCCACGGCCGGCGGTCCCGGAACCGGTCCTCCCGGTCGCGGGTGAGCACCGGAAGCCCCAGCATCTCGGCCACCTCGAGCACCCGGTCCTCGATCTGCGGAACGACCTCGATCTTGCCGTCGTCAGCCCAGCGCCGGACCACCATGCGCTCGTTCGACGTGAGGTCGGTGTCCGAGATGAGACCGCGTGGGGCGATCGCGTAGACGGGGACGTTCTCCTCGGCCACGTGCCGGCCGAGCGCGTCCACCAGAAGGCCGAGGCGTACCAGGCTGGCCGGGCGACCACCATCGAGGTCGGCGTAACGGACGACCTCTGACAGATCAACCACACCCCGGGCCAGAGCCGGGTCGGTGGTGAGCCGGGCCTCGATGGCGTCGAGGACCTTGCTGACCTCGAATCTCACGAGTCCTCCCCTGTGCGTGCGCGTGCGGACCGCTGCGACCCATCATGCCCCGCCCATGATCGTCAAGAAAATCGGCCCGCGATTTGGTGGAGCGGGTCGCTATGGTGGGCGACGCTTCGGACATCAATGAGGGGAAACATATGAAATTTCAGCGTCTGCCGGTTCTTGGGGTTGTGGTCGTCGTCGCGCTCGGGCTGAGCGCCTGCGGCGGGAGCTCCGGCGCGAGTCCGGGTGTCGCCGCGGCCGACCCGATCACCGAGCTCACCGCGGCCGCCGACCGGCTCAAGGACGAGTCGATGAAGATGAAGATGGCCATGTCGGCCGGCATGGAGGCCGCCGGGGCGGCCGACACGGCGAACAAGAAGTTCGACATGACCATGAAGATGTCGATGAGCGGCGAGACCATGGTCATGGCCATCCGGCTCATCGGCGCGGACCTGTACATGCGGTACGAGGGTGTCTCCGGCGGCAAGTGGATGCACGTCGACGCGGCGAAGATCCCGGCCGGCAGCGACCTGAACCCGGAGAACATGGCGAGCGCCGACAAATTCATCTCGGCGGCCACCGGGGTCACCAGAACCGGTGACGGGTCGTACCGGGGTTCGCTGGACATGACCAAGACGCCGGACGCCGACCAGTCGGCCCTGAAGGCGCTGGGTGACAAGGCCGCCGCCGTGCCGTTCACCGCCGAGGTCGACGCGCAGGGCCGGCTCACCGAACTCGTGCTCGACATGAACAGTCTGAGCCCGCTCGCCGGGAAGATCACCACGACGTACTACGACTTCGGCAGCGCAGTGACGGTCCAGAAGCCGCCGGCGTCGCAGGTCGTCGAGATGCCGGCCGAGATGCTCGCCTCGATCACAGCCTGAGGTGTCCGTTTAACCCGCCGTGTCCGTTTGCCGTTCGGCGCGATCGGGAACTCCGCCATCGACCGGCGTCACCCGACCGCCGGCACGGCAGGAGGGATCGACATGCGGACATCACGGTTCGCCGGGATCGGCCTCGCGGCGGCGACCACGGCCGCCCTCGCGATGGCCGGCTGTGCTGACAACGGCGTGGCCGGGCCCGGGGCCTCCAGCTCCGCCTCCGCATCCACGCCGGTGGCCACGGCGCCGTCCGCGGCCGGCTCGGCCGACCCGGCCGCCGTCCAGGCCCTCGCCGACGCCACCGCCAAGCTGGACAGCGAAAGCTTCAAGCTGACCGTCACCGCCGGTGTCGGCTTCCAGCTCACCGCGCTGATCGACGCGCCGAACGGCAACGGCACCGCCGAGCTGAAAGCCTCCGGCACCAACACCGAACTCACCGTGAAGTCGCTGCTGGTCGGCCAGGACCTGTACGCGCAGATCCCCGGCATCACCAAGGGCGACACCTGGACCCACCTCGACATGAGCCGGCTGCCGGACGGCGCGAACACCGGCCTGCGCCCCGGCCGGATCGACCCGGTCGACACCGCCCGGCTGATCAGCTCGACCACCGACGTGCACTCGACCGGCGCGCGCAGCTACGCAGGCACGGTGGATCTGACCCAGGCGACCGGCGTCGCCGGCCTCGACAAGGTGACCATCGAGGGGTACGGCCCGGCCGCTCAGCGGGTGCCGTTCACCGCCGGCCTCGACGAGCAGGGCCGCCTCTCCGCGCTGACGCTCCAGCTGCCGCAGTCGACGGTGCTCGAGGCGCTCTACACCGATTACGGCACAACGGTGACCGCCGCGCGCCCGCCGGCCGCCCAGGTCGTCGAGGCCCCGGAGGACGTTTACCGCGCCCTGGGCGGCTGACCCAGCGGCGTCCACAACGGAACGGTGTCCGGCCGGTTCTCCTCGATCCACGCGTCGATGCGGGCCCACCAGTCGTAGAGCCACTCGATGCGGTCCTGCTCACCGGCCGGCACCTCCTCCGGAGGCACACTCCAGAAACGCATCACCAACCGCTTGTCCATCGGCAGCTCGCGCCAGACGTCGGAGACGCTCAGCATCCGGTCCAGGCCGGTGTGCGCCACGAAGATGACCCCGGCGTCCGGCGCGGCCTCGATCGCGGCCAGCAGCCCGCCCGGTTTCGGCGGCAGCAGATTGCGCAGGCCCTCGGCCTTCACGGCCATGTCATGCAGGCCACGGGCCCGGAGCCGGGCGATGGCGCTGGTCCGGCGGCGCGGGGTGAAGTTGCCGCCCTCCGGGAAGATCACGAAGGCGTCGTTGTGGTCCAGGCCGGTGGCGAGGTCGCCGATCTGCTCCTCGAGAGTCGACGTGCCGGTCCGCCCCGGCGAGACGAACCGGTTGGGCAGCCGGTTGAGCAGCACGTCCACCGCCGGGTCCCACTGCAGCGTCGCCTTCAGGACGATCCGCGGCTCCCGGGCGAACCAGTTGACCAGCGCGTGGATCAGGGTGAACGAGTCACCCGGGCCGGCGTGCCGGCTCACCACGATCTCCGGGCGGCCGGGCTGCGCAGTGTCCGGGTCGGTGCCCACCACGTCGATCGCCAGGTGCAGCGACCAGCGGGCGAACCAGAACAGCGTACGAAGAAAATGCCCGGTGACCACGTAGTGCGCGCGCTGGAACGCGGCACTTCGGATCTTCCACCCGAAACCGGAGGCGACCCAGAGGACGGCGAGCACGATCAGCGCCACCGCGTCCCAGACCAGGTAGACGATGACCAGGAAGACCACCCGTGGCACCCGCAGCCGGCCAGGCATCAGCGGCGAGACGGCCAGCGCGATCAGCAGCCAGACCGGCAGGGTGGTGAGCAGCGCCGACGCGAGCAGCACGACGGCGGGAGCGATCAGCAGACGGCGTACCCAGACCGGCGGCAACCCCATCAACGACCACCCGCCTCCGGCAGCGGATGCACATTGGCCGCGAGGTAGCGACGGGACGCGGTGTACGCGCGACTGATCCGCCGGCCCACCGACGCCATGTCCCGGTACGCCCAAGGGGAGTCGTCCCGGCTCTCACCGCCACCGCTGGGAAGCACATGCACCCGTACATCGTCGGGCAACGAGGCAAGTTCCCGGGCGAACCGGTGCCGGCGGGCGATCTCGAACGCCACCTGAGCCACCTCCCACGGCCGGCGCGGAACGGCGAGCTGCCGCTCCACCCGGCCCACCTGGAGCACGAAGATCAGCTTCGCGCCGACCCGGACCGCCTCGCCGATCGGGATCGAGTTCACGATGCCACCGTCCACATAGTGCTCGCCACCGATCTCCATCGGCGGGAGCAGCCCGGGCACCGCGGAGGAGGCGAGCACCGCGTCGATCAGCGGCCCGCTGTCGAACCAGTGCTCGGCCGCCCGCTCGATGCTGGCCGCGCAACAGCGGAACGGGATCTTCAGATCGGCGAACGCGGCGCCCTCCCCGAGCTCGCCCTCCAGCAGCCGGCGCAGCGGACGCGGCGAGTGCAGATGGGTACGCGCGGCGAAGCGCCGCATCTGGCGGCCGAGCGAGTCGCCGTACACCGCGGCGGCCTCCGGCGACGTCCACAGCCGGACCAGGCGGTCGGTGACCGACTCGGCGGGATCGGCGGCGACGAGTGCGCCGTTGACCGCGCCGATCGACGTGCCCACGACGACGTCGGGGCGGAAGCCGGCCCGGAACAACGCCCGCAGCATCCCGACCTCGACGGCGCCGAGGACACCGCCGCCACCGAGCACGAACGCCACCGGACCGTCGACCATGTGTTCATCCTCCCACGATCTTGCGAGTCCGCCCCGGCGCCGGCGGTTGCCTTGACGCCGACGTCAAGGCATACCGTCGGAGCATGCTGATCGGAGAGCTGGCCGAACGGGCCGGTACCAGCCCGCGGACGCTGCGCTACTACGAGGAGCACGGGCTGGTCCGCCCCAGCCGGGACGGCAACGGCTACCGCCAGTACGACGACGCCGAGCTGCGTGTGGTGCACGAGATCCGTACGTTGCTCGCCGACGGTTTCGGCCTGGACGACATCAAGCCCTTCGTCGCCTGTCTGCGGGCCGGCAACGACGCCGGCCACGTGTGCCCCGACTCGGTGGCGGTGCTGCGCCGCCGGCTGGCCGAGGTGGACGACTACCTCGCCCGGCTCACCGAGGTGCGGGACCGGTTGCAGGACCAGCTGGGCCAAGCGCTCGACAACCGGGAGATCCGATGCCAGATGAATCCCTGACCGACGTCACCGACGACACCTTCGAAGCGGTCGTCAAGCAGTCACCGATCCCGGTGCTGGTCGACTTCTGGGCCGAGTGGTGCCCGCCCTGCCGCCCGATGGCGCAGGTCCTGGCCGAGCTCGCCGAGGAGTTCGACGGGCAGGTACGCATCGTCAAGCTCGACGTGGACGCCAACCCGGAGACCACCCGCGACCACCGGGTGACCTCGATGCCGACCCTGCTCTTCTTCCGCGACGGCGTGGTCACCGCATCCCTCGTCGGCGCCCGCCCGAAGTCGGTCCTGCGCCGGGCTCTGACCAGCGCGACCACCCCGTACGCGAACGTCTAGTCCAACTCGGGCATGGCCACCGGCTGTGGTCGGGGACGGCAGGTGCCGCATTGCACCGCGTCCTCGACCACCAGCGCCTCACTGCGGTCCCGGACCACCGAGCGGGTGACCTCCAGCAGGAACGGCCCGAACCGGGCGTGCTCCGGGCACACGCCCCGCCCGCAGAACCGGCACGTCGCGCGTGCCCCCTCGGCGCAGAACCAGCACAGCATCGCGGCCTTCCTCTCTCTGACGGAGCGGCCGCGGTCAGTCAGACGATGGCGACGGCTCACCGGCCGGGCTGGAGGTCTCCGTCGGTTCCTCGGTGGGTTCCTTGGTCGTCGGGTCGGGGTCCGGCTCGTCCGGGGTGGTGGTCGTCGGGTTCGTGGTCGGCCGGGTCGTCGTACGGGTCGGCCGGGGAGCCGTCGGCACCGTGATCGTCGGGTTAGCGGGCGGCCGGGCGGTGGTGGTCCGGGTCGGGACCGGGTTCGTCGTCCTCGTCGTCGTGGGCTGCACGTCGTCGTTGTTGTTACCCGGGTTGGGCGCCACCGGCGGAGTCGTACCCGGAACGGTGGTCGGCGTGGTCGACGGCGCGACGGGTGACGTGGGGGCGTCCACCGGGGCCGGCGCCTCGGACGGCTCCGAACTCGGGCCGGCCGACGGCGGCGTGACGGCGATGCCGTCACCGCAGTTCAGCTCGGGGCTGCTGGACGAGGTGCCGCCGCCCCCGACAGCGACCCGGCCCTTGGCGACAGCGACCGCCGCCGTGTCGACCGCGTACCAGGCCTGGCCGGTGCTGGTGACGTCACCCTGGGGCCGCCGCACGGTCAGGTGCAACGCTTCGTACGCCCCACTCGAGCTGTTCGTGTCCGCCAGCAGGCGCCCACTGGTCAGGGTCAGCCGGCCGGCCGGCACCTGGTGCCGTCCGGTGTCCACCGCCACCTCGTTCACCTCGGCGCGGGAACCGGGGCAGAGCACCACGGTCGCCCCACCGGGGAAGGTCAGCAGGGCCCGCGACGAGGTGGGCACGTCGATCCGCGCGCCGGCGCTCAGGTAACGCTCGTCACCCTCCTGCAGGCTCTCCGACTCCCGGTCCGCGAGCGCGCTGGCCTGCCCGCGGTCCACGGCGAGCAGCACGCGCTCGCCGGGCATCTCGGCCCAGGCCGGACCGCGGCTGATGTTGAGCCCGACGCTGATCAGGGCGAACACCAGGAGCAGGCTCACGAAGGCCCACATCCGGCGCTCGAAATGACTGTCCACGCCGTACTCCTCGGTGCCGTCCGGCGGACCGGGCGGCACCGCCAGCGGCGGGTGTGCGGCGCCCGGGCGGACCGCGACCGGCGCGCTGGGCCGGATCGCCGGCATCTGCGCGCCCGCGCCGAACCCGCCGACCAGCGGCGGCAGATCGGCGGCGTCCGGAATGATCCAGAGCCGGACCGGGGTACGCGCCTGCGCCACCATGCCGGGACTGCCGTCACCGACCGGGCCGACCAGGGTGCCCCGGCGCAGCTCGACGCCGTCCGGCATCGCGATGACCCCGGACTCGACGACGACCGCATGGGTCGGGCCGTGCAGAACCACCGGCGCGCCGGGGTCCAGGTCGACCGCGTGCGCTCCGGCGATGAGCGCCAGGCGCTGGTCCTCCTCGAGACCGGCGAGCGCCGGGGTGTCGGCGAAGAGTGCCTCGGCCTCCGCGCGTTCCTGCGGCGGCGGCCCGGGCATCGGGCCGACCACAGTGGCCACCGTGGACGCCGGCAGGGCGAGCAGCGTGGCGCCCGCGGCGTGCCAGTCGAGCTGGGCGCTGCGCCCGGTGAGCGCGTTGGCGAGGCCGACCACGCCGCCCGGGCCGACGTGGTGCCGGATGGTGCCGCCCGGGTCGCCGGGACGGCGGCCGTGCATGGCGCCCTCGACCACGACGTAGACGGCGGGCTGGTGTTCGCCGGCGAGCACCAGATGGCGACCGGTCGGCGGGTGCATCCAGCGGGCCCGCGCGGCCAGCGACTGCAGCGCCGGCTCGGCCAGGCCGCCCAGCTCCGAGGCGTGCAGCGCGGCGACCCGGCGGGGCAGGTCGGACTCGCGGTCGTGCTCGGCGGCCCGCTGCCGCCACCGGCTCCAGGCGGTGCCGAGGCGGCCCAGCAGGAAGTAGAACGGTGGCGCGACGATGCCCAGGAGCATCACGAGGAGCAGCAGCTTGCCGAAGAAGCCGGAATACCAGAGGCCGACCGCCAGTCCCTGCACCCGGTCTTTCCAGAGCCGGTAGCCCAGGCCCAGGGCCGCGACCGACCAGAGCACCGCGAGCAGCCCGTACAGGGCGACCAGGCGACCCTCGCGGTCCAGGTTGGACCAGCGGGGACCGCGACGGCGCAGTCGGCCGGACACCCAGGACAGCCCGCGGGCCCGCAGGTCCGGGATCTCCAGCCAGTCCATCAGCAGGTACTGCCCGTCCAGCGGCAGCAGCGGGCTGAGGTTGAAGAACACGTGCAGGTAGAAGAGGAACGCCAGCTTGAAGGCGATCCCGCCGGTGGCCGGGACGGCCAGCCCGATCACCTGGACCAGACCGGCCAGACCGAGCGCGGTGGCCGGACCGGACGCGGTGACCGCGATCCGGGCGCGGCGGCCCGCCATCCAGACGTCGCTGGTGTCGATGAAGACCGAGGGGATGCCGAAGTAGAGCAGCAGCCCGGCGACCGGGACCTCACGCCCGACCCGTTTCGCGGCGAGCGCGTGACCCAGCTCGTGGGCGGCGAGCACCAGCACGTTGAGCAACAGGAGTGCGATCGCACCCAGTAGGTACGAGTCACCCACCAGAAAGAGTGAACGGCTCCCCCGCTGCCAGGTGGCCGCGAACAGGAACACGCCGGCGAGCGCCAGCAGCCCGCCGGCCCCGACCGCGGCGCGGGTGAACAGGAACCGGCCGGCCGACCGGTAGAGGCTGGTGAGCAGGCCGTCGGCCTCGAAGGAGACGACCTGCCGGCCGCGGACCGCGGCGAGCAGCGAGTTGCCGACCCGCTTCGGCAGCGGCTCGCGGACCATCTCCCGCAGCGGCCGGAAAGCGTCCGTCGGGAGCTCTTCCAGCATCCGGTTGGCGGCCAGGTCGGCGACCACCCGGCGGACCTGGTCCGGGGCGAGCCGGCCGGCGATCCGGGCGAACTCGGCGACCAGCCGGGCCACCGTACTGATGCCGTCCATCATCAGCGCCAGCTGATACTCCTCCGGCGTCAGCCGGAGGTACGAGCTACGGCCGCCTTCGTCCGGCGAACGGAGCATCACGTACCGGCCGCCGCGAACCGCGGTCCGGTGCCGGACCTCGATGCCGGGGCGCAGCACGGGACGGGCGCTGGAAGGGTTGAGCCGCTCGGCCACGGTGTGCCAAAGACCGGCGTCGGCGGGTCCGGACGGCACCCCCGGGGCACGGCCGGCCAGGGCTTCCCAAACGCTGGTCCGGGTCTCGACGTACGTCAACTCGCAGGGCCTCTCACTCCGCCGAAGCGAATATCTCCACTGCGGCGGGCGGCGACGGCCAACGCCTGTGGCGAATGGAGATTAGGCGGTCGCCTGGTCAAACGCGAGTCCCGTGCGGCAAATGCGCCCTGTTGGTCTCGAAGGTCGCGAATTACGGCATAGATAGGAATACGGCGGGTGACGCGCCACCCCCGGTCGCGTCACCCGCCGTATAAGCGTTACTGCGCCTCTTGGAGCGTGACCGTGACGGTCTGCTCGTCACCGTTGCGGGTGAACTTGAGGGTCATCTTCTGCCCGACCGTGCCGGCCTGGACCGCCGCCACCAGATCGTCGGAGTCCTCGATCGCCTTGCCGTCGACCGAGGTGACCACGTCACCCTGCTGCAGCTTGGCCTTCGCCGCCGCGCTGTCCCCGGTGATGCTGCTGATCAGCGCGCCGCCGTTCTCCGCGTCGGTGACGCTGACGCCGAGCGCCGGGTGGCTCACCTTCTTGCCCTGCATCAGGGCGTCGGCGACCTGCCGGGCCTTGTTGCTGGGGATCGCGAAGCCGAGGCCGATGTTGCCGGAGCTCGAGCCGGACGTGGCGATCGCCGAGTTGATGCCGACGACCTCGCCGTTGGTGTTGACCAGCGCGCCACCCGAGTTGCCCGGGTTGATCGGGGCGTCGGTCTGCAGCAGGCCGGTCATCGTGGTGCTCGACTGCTGCTGTTGCTGGCCGCCGAACGGATTCTGCTGCTGGTCCTCCTCGCCGCTGGACTGGATGGTCCGGTCCTTGGCGCTGATGATGCCGGCGGTGACCGACCCCTCCAGGCCGAGCGGGCTGCCCAGCGCCAGGACGGTGTCGCCGACCTGGATCTGCGAGCTGTCGCCGAACTTGGCGGCCTTCAGATCGCTCACCCCGGTGGCCTTGACCACGGCCAGATCGGTACGCGGGTCGGTGCCGACGACGCTGGCCGTGGCCTTCGTCCCGTCGGCGAAGATGATGTTCACCGACTCGCCCTGCGCGTTCGCGACCACGTGGTTGTTGGTCACGATGTAACCGTCGGCGCTGAGCACCACACCGGAGCCCTCGCCCGTCCCGGTGGTGATCGAGACGACGCTGTCCTGCACGGCGGCGGCGATCTGGGCCAGCGACGACCGGTCCACCACCCGGGTGACCGAGGAGTTGCCGGTCTGCACGGCTGCCGTGCCGTTGTCGTTGTCCAGGGCCAGTGCGGTGGCGGCGCCGACCCCGCCCGCGCTGAGCGCGATCAGCACGGCGGCCGCTCCGGCCACGAAGATCTTGCGGCCGCGGCCCGGGGTGCGCTGCTCGGTGGCGACCGGCTGGGCCCAGGCGGCGCCTTCGGTGCCGGGCTGCGCCTGGTTGGCCTGCCAGGCGGCGTACGCGGACTGGTGCCCGTAGTCCTGGTAACCGGTCTGCCCGTACCCGGCCGGCGGCTGGTAGCCCTGGTGCGGGTGGCCGTACGGCACCGCGGTGGTCGGGTAGTCCGGGCCGGCCGGCTGCGCCGAGGTCGGCTGCTGCCAGGGCGACTGGGCCCACGGGCTCTGCGGCGGCTGCGGGACCTGGCCGTGCGGCGGCTGAGGCGCGGGCGGCTGGAATGACGGCGGCTGCGGTGCCGGCGGCGCCGACGATTGCGGCGCCGGGGGCTGCGCGACGCCGGGGGCGTAGGCGGCCGAGGGGGCGGCGCCCGGGGAGTGCGGTGCCGCGGACTGGGGAGCGGCTGACTGCGGGGCAACCGACGGCTGCACAGCGGTCGGCTGCTCAGACTCCACCCGCTCCGCGCTGGTGTTGTCAGCGGCGGCGTCCGCGGGCCGCGGGTTGGTCTCGTTCTCGTTCATGTAGGTAACTCTGCCCCGTCGTACTCGTACCGAACTGTGTTAGTCCTGGACGTTTTCTGTGAACCCTTTATCCGCATTTATGGTCGGCAAAGAGACTCGGAACGTTGCGCCCTGGTCCGGTTCGGAAACTACCTCGACGGTTCCCTGGTGTGCCGCCACGATGGCCGCGACGATCGCCAGCCCCAAACCGGTGCCCGTCGCCTCCCGGTCAGTCTTGCGGGTCCGGGCCCCGTCCGCACGATAGAAGCGCTCGAACACCCGCTCCCGCTGCTCCGGGCTCAGCCCCGGACCGGTGTCGGACACCTCGATCACCGCGGTGTCCCCGGCGCCGGCGTGCAGTCGCAGCGTCACCGCGGCGCCCGGCGGGGTGTGCACCACGGCGTTGGTCATCAGGTTGCCGATCACCTGGCGCAACCGGGCGTCGTCCCCGTACGCCACCAGCCGCTCCGGCTCGTCCCGGATCTCCAGGTTGATCTCCCGGTCCGGCGCGGTGGCCTGCGCGGCCTGCACCGCGTCCAGCGCCAGCACCGGCAGCTCGACCGGGGCCAGGGTGAGCGGGCGTTCCCGGTCCAGCCGGGCGAGGAGCAGCAGGTCCTCGACGAGCAGGCCCATCCGGGCGGCCTCGTCCTCGATCCGGCGCACCAGCCGGGCCACCGCCTCCGGGTCGGACACCGCGCCCTGGCGGTAGAGCTCGGCGAACCCACGGATGGTGGTCAACGGCGTACGCAACTCGTGCGAAGCGTCCGCCACGAACTGCCGCATCTTCTCCTCGGACTGCAGCGCCCGCGACTCGGACCGCTGGGCGGCCTCGGCCGCCTGCCGGGCGCTGTGCTCGGCCGCGCGGGCCGCCTGCTCGGACTGTGCCCGGGCGATGAAGGCGGACTCGATCTGGGTGAGCATCGCGTTCAGCGCTACCGAGAGCCGGCCCAGCTCGGTGGTCGGTTCGGCGCCGTCCACCTCGGGGTCGGGCACCCGCTGACTCAGGTCGCCGGCCGCGATCCGGGCGGCGGTCCGCTCGATCTGCACGAGCGGGATCAGGCTCTGCCGGACCATCGCGGCGCCGACCGTGGCGAGCGCGATCAGCACACCCACGCCGACCAGAAAATCGACCCAGATCAGCCGGGCGATGACCGCGTCCACCCCGATCATCATCTGGGCGATGTGCAGAACTTCACCGTTGTTGAGCCGGGCCACCACCATCCGCCACACGTATTCGCCGTTCTGAGAACGGACCGTGTACGGCTCGCCGAGGTGCTCGTTGATCTCCTCCGCACCGGTGAAGAGCGGCGGAAGATCCTCCGGCGTCAACTGGGTGTCGTCATATTTGGGGATGCCGATACCACTGACCGAGGTGCGGGCCACGTAGTAGTCGGGCGGAAGGAAGATCCGGCCGCCCGGGCCCTCATTGAACGCGTTGACCGTCTGAGTACCGAACGACTTCAGCTGCGCGTCCATCCGGTCCAGCATGAAGCGGTTCAACGCGTACGTGCTGGTTGCGCTGATCATGGCGAGCGCAGCGAACACCAGCGTCAAGACCGCCGCGACCAGCTTGGTCCGCAGCGAGATCTTGCGCAGGCTGGTTTGGCGGGGCATCGACTCCCGGACCCGCTCGGCGAGGCTCACCGCCGCCTACACCGCTGGCTTGCGCAGCACGTAACCCACTCCGCGCAGGGTGTGGATGAGGCGCGGCTGCACGTTGTCCACCTTCCGGCGCAGATACGAGATGTACGACTCGACGATGTTGTCGTCGCCACGGAAGTCGTACTTCCAGACGTGGTCGAGGATCTGCGCCTTGGAGAGCACCCGGTTGGCGTTGAGCATCAGGTAGCGCAGCAGCTTGAACTCGGTCGGCGAGAGCTGCACCCGGCTGCCCGCCCGGTAAACCTCGTGGGTCTCCTCGTCGAGCTCCAGGTCGGCGAAGACCAGCCGGGAGGGCTGCTCGTCGCCGGCCGTGGTGCGGCGCAGCACCGCCCGGATCCGGGCGGTCAGCTCCTCCAGGCTGAAGGGCTTGGTCACGTAGTCGTCGCCGCCGAGGGTGAGGCCACGGATCTTGTCGTCCGTGCCGTCCCGGGCGGTCAGGAACACCACCGGGGTCCGCTGCCCACCCTCGCGCATCAGGCGGATCACCTCGAAGCCGTCGAGGTCGGGCAGCATCACGTCGAGCACGACGAGGTCGGGCGAGGAGCTGCGCGCGGCGCTGACGGCGGCGCTGCCGCTGGTGGCGGTGGTGACGTCGAACCCGGCGAAGCGCAGGCTGGCGGAGAGCAACTCGAGGATGTTGGCGTCGTCCTCGACGACGAGCAGTTTCGCCTCGCTCTGCTTGGGCTGGGTCTGGGTCGCCATGCGGTCATTGTGTCCCCGGCCGCTGCGCCGGGGCTGCACACTTCCTGAAAATTATCTGTGAGCGAGAGCTTTCATGCCGCTTTCGGGTGGCGGGTGGGTCACGCGGCCAGGCGATATCCGGACCCGCCGAGGCTGGCCTGCGCGGCCCGGGCCAGCACGCGGCGGTCGGCGCCGGCTTCCGGGCGCAGCGCCGGCGCGGCCACCAGCGTGACGGTCAGCCGGCGGACACGGGCCACCCGCACCACCGAACTCCAGAGGGTGTCTCCGCCGACGAACGCCGCCTCGGTCGAGTCATAGGTGATCGAGATCGGGACGACCGGCGCGCCGGCATCGATCGCGGCCTGGAAGAGAGCGGGACGAAACCGGCCGTGTTCGGCGCCGCAGAACGTCGTACCCTCCGGAAAGACCGCAACCGACCGCCCGGCTCGCAACGCCCCGGCCACCTCGCCCACCGTCTGCGGCAGCGCCCGGGGCCGGGAGCGATCGATGAAGATCGCGCCGGCCCGCCCGGCGGTGGCGCCGATCCCCGGCCAGGCCCGCACGTCGTGCTTGGCCACCAGGCGCACCGGCCGCACCGCCGTGAGCGCCACGATGTCCAGCCAGGAGACGTGGTTGGCGACCAGCAGGCTGCCGGGCCGCGGCACCGGGCCGCGCCACACCATCCGGACACCGAGAGCCGCGAGCATGGCGCGCGACAGGCGGCCGAACGCGGCGCCACCCAGCAGAGACGCCGGCAGAAGACCCCCGAGGAGTACGCCGAGCAGCGCCGCCACCCGGACCACAGCGGAGACCGGGCTCGCGGCGGGACGCCCGCCGTCCCGGCACCGGTCCCCGCACTGCGAGCTGGGATGCCAGATCATCGCGTCGCGCCCAGGAAGTGCCGGCGATAGCGGGGGTCCAGCCGGTCCATGGAGAACAGCACGTAGAAGTCGGCGCAGTCGAAGTCCGGGTCGTACGCCGGTTCGCCACAGACCCAGCTGCCCAGCCGCAGATAGCCGCGGAGCAGCGGGGGCACCGCCACCTTGGGGTCGGCGACCAGGTCCTCCCCGGGCACCCAGGGGCGGCGCGGGCGGACCCGCAGGGCCGGCGGTGAGAGGTGCTTGGCGTTGAGCCGGGCGCGCACCCCGGCGGCGACGTGGCCGCCGTCGGCGAGCGGCACCGAGGCGCAGCCGCCCAGCCAGCGCAGGTTGTTGAGGTGCAGGTACCGCGCGATGCCGGCCCACATCAGGTTGACCACGGCGCCGGAGCGGTGGTCCGGGTGCACGCAGGAGCGGCCGATCTCGACCAGGTGGTCGCGCAGCGGCCGCAGCGCGCTCAGGTCGAACTCGGTGTCGGCGTACCGGCGGCCGGCCAGCTCGGCGGCCCGTGGGGACAGCATCCGGTAGGTGCCGACGACGGCTCCGGTGGCGTCGTCCCGGACGATCAGGTGGTCGCAGTAGGCGTCGAAGCCGTCGGCATCGAGCCCGGCGGCCGCGCCCGGGAGGTTCGCTCCGAGTTCGCCGGCGAAGACGTCGTGGCGCAGACGCTGCGCGGCCTCGACGAGGCTCGCGTCGTCCGCGAGGAGGAGGGTGTAGCCGCTGGTCCCGGTGGGTGCGGCGGCGGTCATCAGAACTGCCATGAGAACTGTGTAAGGGCGACGTCTGCCGATGGAGTGTCGGGTCAGGTAGTGATGTGTGACCGCTGGATGAACGACGTGTGCGAAGGTCGGTGGATGCTGATTCCGGCTCGCTTCAACGGCCCTCCCGGCACCGGCAACGGCGGCTGGTGCTCAGGCGTCTTCGCGGTCGCCGCCGGCGCCCGCACCGGTGGCCCGCCGTTCCAGGTCACCTTGCGCGTGCCGCCGCCCCTGGAGACCACGCTGGAGCTGCGTGACGACACGGTCCTCGCTGGCGACACGCTGGTCGCCGAGGTGCTCGAGGTGGCCGGGGTGGGGGACGACGTCCCGCCGGTCCCGCTCGCCACGGCCGTCGAGGCCTCGCGCGGCTATCCCGGCTTCGTCACCCATCCCTTCCCGACCTGCTTCGTCTGCGGCCCGGGACGGCCGGGCAAGGACGGTCTGGAGATCTTCCCGGGCGTCCTGCCGGACGGGCGTACCGCGGCGCCGTGGACCGTTCCGGACGACGTGTCGGTGCCCACCCTGTGGGCCGCGCTGGACTGCCCGGGCGGGTGGGCGGCGATCGCCCGGGGTCAGGCGTACGTGCTGGGCCGGATCGCGGCGCGGGTCGACGCCCTGCCGGCACCCGGCGCGGAGTGCGTGGTGGTCGGCGCCGCGTCCGAGATCGCCGGGCGTAAGGCGACCGTCGACTCCACCGTCTACGGGCCCGGCGGACAGCGCCTCGCGTCCGCACGGGCCACATGGATTGCGGTGATCAAGTAAGTTGCCGCCATGATCGCGGTCGAGCACCTCACCAAGCAGTACCGCAAGCTGCGTGCCGTCGACGACCTGTCGTTCGAGGTGCGGCCCGGCCGGGTGACCGGTTTCCTCGGGCCGAACGGCGCCGGCAAGACCACCACGCTGCGGATGCTGCTCGGCCTGGTCACCCCGACCGCCGGTGAGGCCACCATCGACGGCCGCTCTTACGCCGACCTGACCGACCCGATCCGGCACGTCGGCGCGGTGCTGGAGGCGTCCGCCGCGCACCGCGGCCGGACCGGGCGCGACCATCTGCGGGTGGTCTGCCAGGCCGCCGGGTTGCCGGCGGGCCGGGCCGACGAGGTGCTCGACCTGGTCGGGCTCCAGCCGGCCGCGCACCGCAAGTTCAAGGGCTACTCGCTGGGCATGCGGCAGCGGTTGGGCATCGCCACCGCGATGCTCGGCGACCCCGGCGTGCTGATCCTGGACGAGCCGGCCAACGGGCTCGACCCGGAGGGCATCCGCTGGATGCGTGACCTGCTCAAAGGCCTGGCCGCCGAGGGCCGGACGATTATGGTCTCCAGCCACCTGCTGGCCGAGATGCAGCACCTCGCCGACGACGTGGTGATCGTGGCGGCGGGGCGGCTGGTCCAGCAGGGCCCGGTCGCCGACGTGCTGGGCGGCGGCGAGGCCGCGCAGGTCCGGGTGCGTACCCCGGAGCCGGACCGGCTGGCCGCCGCGATCGAGGAGGCGGGGTTGTCGATGCACGGTGAGGCCGACGGTTCGCTGCTGGTGATCGGCGCGGAACCGGCCCAGGTCGGGCAGCTGGCGTTCCGGGCCGGGGTGGAGCTGCACGAGCTGACCGGTGAACGGGTGGACCTGGAACAGGTGTTCCTGGACCTGACGGCCGGGAAGGCGGCGATCCGATGAACCTCGTCCGTGCCGAACTGCTGAAGGTCCGGACCACCTCGCTGTGGTGGGGCTTCGGCCTCCTGCTGCTGCCGCTGTGGTGCATGGCCCTCTTCTTCAACTGGGCCGACGCCAGCAGCCAGCCACCGGACAACGCGCTGGGTGTGGCCGTCAACCTCACCACCAGCGGCCAGTTCTTCGGGATCCTGGTGGTGCTGCTGCTCGGCGCGATCATGGTGACCAGCGAGTTCCACCATCTGACCGCGACCACCACGTTCCTCACCACGCCCCGCCGGGAGCACGTGATCCTGGCCAAGTTCGGCGCCGCGATCATCGTCGGCCTGGGCGTCTGGGCGCTGGTCACCGTGGCGAACCTGATCGTCACCCCGGTCGTGATGTCGGATCTCGGCCTGCCCGGGCAGCTCGGCGCGGCCGAGGTCTGGCAGGCGGTCGGCCTCAACGCCGTCGCGTTCGCGCTCTGGGCGATCCTCGGCGTCGGATGCGGGGTGCTGATCCGCAGCCAGCTCGGTGCGACGCTGATCCTCACGACGCTCTACGTGCTCGGCTCCGCCGTGGTCACCGCGCTCTTCGTCGTGCTGAGCGACTACCTCCCCGGCCTCGAGAAGCTGGACTTCCTGGTGCCGACCGTCGCGTCGGATCTGATGATCACCGGGCAGGACCTGCCGAGCGGTCCCGGCCGCTGGACCGGCGCGGCGGTGCTGATCGCGTACGCCGTGGTCGGCGGAGGCCTCGGAACGCTGCTCGTCCGTCGGCGCGACATCGGCTGACAAACCGGGCGCGTCAGCAAAGCTTGCGGGCCGTGTAGGTCACAGAGCGGACGTCCGAGCGGACAGCGCTCGTACACGGCGTAGCCTGGACACCGAATCCTACCCGTCCCGCGTGACGGAGCAGTCACGTGATGACAAACACGGTGAAAGAGGCGAACGCGGCAGTGTCGACGCAGCAGACTTCGCAGGACAATCCGCTCGCGGACTTCGGTCCCAACGAGTGGATCGTCGATGAGATGTACCAGCGATACCTGTCCGACCCGACCAGTGTCGACCCCGCGTGGCACGACTTCTTCGCGGACTACAAGCCGGCGATGGCCACGGGTTCGATCGCGACGCCGGACGAGGCGAAGGCGGCCAACGCGACCGCGACCGCCGCCAAAGCCGGGACAGACGCGCCGGCCGCGGCCACGGTCGCCAAGCCGAAACCGGTGACCCCGGCCGCGCCCGCCGCCAAGCCGGCGCCGGCCGCCCCCGCGAAGCCCGCGGCCGCGGAGAAGCCCGCCGCCAAGCCCTCGGTGAACGGGGCGAAGACCACCACGCTGCGCGGCGTCGCTGCCAAGATCGTCCAGAACATGGAGACCTCGCTCGAGGTGCCCACCGCCACGTCGGTGCGCGCGGTCCCGGCGAAGCTCATGGTGGACAACCGCATCGTCATCAACAACCATCTCCTGCGCGGCCGCGGTGGCAAGGTCAGCTTCACCCACCTGATCGGCTGGGCGCTGATCCGGGCGGTCGTCGCCCACCCGGAGATGAACAACTCGTTCGCCGAGATCGACGGCAAGCCGGCGCTGGTCCAGCCCGAGCACATCAACCTCGGCATCGCGATCGACCTCGCGAAGAAGGACGGCTCCCGCACCCTGGTCGTGCCGTCCATCAAGAACTGCGAGTCGATGGACTTCCGGCAGTTCTGGCAGGCGTACGAGGACGTGGTCCGGCGCGCCCGCCGCAACGAGCTGACCATGGACGACTACTCGGGCACCACGATCTCGCTGACCAACCCCGGCGGCATCGGCACCGTGCACTCCATCCCCCGCCTGATGAACGGGCAGAGCGCGATCATCGGCGTCGGCGCGATGGAGTACCCGGCTCCGTACTCCGGGATGAGCGACGAGACCCTGTCCGAGCACGGCGTCAGCAAGGTCACCACGCTGACCAGCACCTACGACCACCGGGTCATCCAGGGCGCGCAGTCCGGCGAGTTCCTCAAGGTGATGCACGAGCTGCTGCTCGGCGGGCACGGTTTCTACGACGAGATCTTCACGGCGCTGCGGATCCCGTACGAGCCGGTGCGCTGGGTGCGCGATGTGGCGCGGACCTCCGAGGGGCAGATCGACAAGGCCGCCCGGGTGGTCGAGCTGATCCACGCGTACCGGGTCCGGGGTCACCTGATGGCCGACACCGACCCGCTCGAGTTCACCATCCGCAAGCACCCCGACCTGGACGTGCTGCAGCACGGCCTGACCCTGTGGGACCTGGACCGGGCCTTCCCGGTCGGCGGTTTCGCCGGCAAGCAGAAGATGAAGCTGCGTGACGTGCTCGGCGTGCTGCGGGACAGCTACTGCCGCCGGATCGGCATCGAGTACATGCACATCCAGGACCCGGAGGAGCGCCGCTGGGTCCAGGAGCGAGTCGAGGTCAAGTACACCAAGCCGGACGCCGAGGAGCAGAAGCACGTCCTGCACCGGCTGAACGCGGCCGAGGCGTTCGAGACCTTCCTGCAGACCAAGTTCGTCGGCCAGAAGCGGTTCTCGCTGGAGGGCGGCGAGTCGCTGATCCCGCTGCTCGACGCGGTGCTGCAGTCGTCCGCCGAGGCGGGTCTCGACGAGATGGTGATCGGCATGGCCCACCGCGGCCGGCTGAACGTGCTCACCAACATCGTCGGTAAGCCGTACGAGAAGATCTTCAACGAGTTCGAGGGCTGGATGGACCCGAAGTCCGCCCACGGCTCGGGTGACGTGAAGTACCACCTCGGCCAGACCGGCAAGTACACGACGCCGGACGGCGAGCACGCGACCACAGTCAGCGTGGTGGCCAACCCGTCCCACCTCGAGGCCGTGGACCCGGTGCTGGAGGGCATCGTCCGCGCCAAGCAGGACCGCCTCGACCTGGGCCTGCACGGCTACACAGTGCTGCCGGTCCTGGTGCACGGCGACGCTGCGTTCGCCGGCCAGGGCGTGGTCGCCGAGACGCTGAACCTCTCCCAGCTGCGCGGTTACCGCACCGGCGGCACGGTCCACGTGATCGTGAACAACCAGGTCGGCTTCACCACCGCGCCGGAGTACAGCCGCTCCTCGATGTACTCGACGGACGTCGCCCGGATGATCCAGGCACCGATCTTCCACGTGAACGGCGACGACCCTGAGGCAGTCGTCCGGGTCGCGAAGCTGGCGTTCGAGTACCGGCAGGCGTTCAACAAGGACGTCGTGATCGACATGATCTGCTACCGCCGCCGCGGTCACAACGAGGGCGACGACCCGTCGATGACCAACCCGCGGATGTACCAGATCATCGACACCAAGCGCAGCGTGCGGAAGCTCTACACCGAGGAGCTGATCGGCCGCGGCGACATCACCGTGCAGGAGGCCGAGGAGCAGCTGCGCGACTACCAGGGCCGTCTCGAGGACGTCTTCAAGGCCACCCGGGACACCGCCAAGACCCCGCCGCGGCCGCACATCATCGCCGAGGAGCCGGAGCCCGAGGCGGAGACCGCGGTCGACGCCGGCGTGGTCCGGGCGGTCGGGCAGGCGCACGTCGAGCTGCCCGAGGGCTTCACCCCGCACAAGCGGGTCCAGCAGCTGCTCGACCGGCGGGCCAAGATGTCCACCGACGGCGGCATCGACTGGGGCTTCGGCGAGCTGATCGCGTTCGGCTCGCTGCTCAACCAGGGCGTCACGGTCCGGCTCGCCGGCCAGGACTCCCGGCGGGGCACCTTCACCTCGCGGCACGCCGCGATCGTCGACTCGAAGACCGGCAAGGACTTCCTGCCGCTGAGCTCGATGATCACCGGAAACGCCCGGTTCTTCGTGCACGACTCGCTGCTGAGCGAGTACGCGGCGATGGGCTTCGAGTACGGCTACTCGGTGGAGAACCCGGACGCGCTGGTCCTCTGGGAGGCCCAGTTCGGTGACTTCGTCAACGGCGCCCAGTCGATCGTCGACGAGTTCCTCTCCTCCGGCGAGGTGAAGTGGGGCCAGCAGTCGTCGCTGGTGCTGTTGCTCCCGCACGGCATGGAGGGCCAGGGCCCGGACCACTCGTCCGGCCGTCCCGAGCGGTTCCTGCAGCTCTGCGCGCAGGACAACATGCGCGTGGCGAACCCGACCACCCCGGCGAACTACTTCCACCTGCTGCGCCGCCAGGCCCTGAGCAGCAAGCGCAAGCCGCTGGTGGTCTTCTCGCCGAAGTCGCTGCTGCGTCACAAGCTGGCGGTCTCCTCGGTGACCGACTTCACCGAGGGCACCTTCCAGCCGGTCCTCGGCGACGCCGGGATCAACGGCCAGCCGCTGGACGCCGGCTCGGTGAAGCGGGTGCTGCTCTGCTCCGGCAAGGTCTACTACGACCTGTTCCAGGCGCGGGCGGACCGCGGGAACAGCGACACCGCGATCATCCGGATGGAGCAGATCTACCCGCTGCCCGTCGAGGAGCTCAAGGCGATCCTGGCGCAGTACCCGAACGCCGAGGACTTCGCCTGGGTCCAGGAGGAGCCGGCCAACCAGGGCGCCTGGTCGTTCGTGGCGCTCAACCTGCTCGAGCACCTCGAGGGCGTCCGGCTGCGGCGGATCTCCCGCCCGGCCGCGGCGGCCCCGGCGGTGGGCTCGGCCAAGATGCACGAGGCCGAGCAGGCCGCGCTGATCGAGGCCTCGCTGCCGCGTCCGTGACGGACTGACGGGAGGGGGCGCTCCGCTGCGGCGGAGCGCCCCCTCTTACTATCCGGACATGTACTTCACCGATCGTGGCATCGAGGAACTGGTCGAACGGCGCGGCGCGGAGACCGTGACCCTGGAGTGGCTCGGCGAACAGCTGCGCACCTTCGTCGACCTCAACCCCGAGTTCGAGACGCCGATCGAGCGTCTCGCCACGTGGCTCGCCCGCGACGACGACGAGGACGAGGAGTAGTCCTCAGCCGCGGTCGATGACGCGCGGTCGCAGCAGCTCGATCAACAGATCCAACTTGCCGCCCAACTTCCCGACGCTCTGATTCATGGCGTCGAACCTGCGCTCCAAGGAGCGTTCCATGGCGTCGAATCTGCCGTCCATGGCGTCGAACCTGCCATCCATGGCGTCGAGCCTGCCATCCATGGCGTCGAACCTGCCATCCATGGCGTCCAGTCGGCGATCGATCCCATCGAACCTACGATCGATCGCTTCGAACCTGCCGTCGATGACGTCCAGCCGTCGTGCGTGACTCTCGAAATGCTGGTTCACCGATTCCAGGTGCGTGTTGATCGCTTCCTGGAGCCCTTCCTGCAGCATGGTCCAGCCCTCCAGCTTCTTGATCCGCTCGTCGATCTGCCAGCCCAACACAACCTCCCCCGGTAGGCGCACGCCACCTTGACGCATGCCCAGTGTGCACGTGACGGTGGTCATCCACAAGACGGGACTTTCGGCCCGACGTGCCGCCGTTCCGGCCGGTAGGTTGAAGGTCGTGGCACGCAGTGTGTACGTCGCGGGTTTGGGTCCGGGTGTCGGCAAGGGGACCGTGGCTCTCGGCATCGTCGAGTTGCTGTCCCGGCAGGTCGCGCAGGTGGGTGTGTTCCGCCCGCTGGTCATCGGCAACGGCCGGGACCCCCTGCTGACCCTGTTGCGCGAGCGCTATCCCGGCGAGACGGCCTACGAGGAGTCCTACGGCGCCACCATCGCCGAGGCGACGGCCCTGATCGCCGACGACCGCCGTGAGGAGCTGATCGGCCGGATCGTCGAGCGCTACCGCGCGGTCGAGCGGCAGAGCTCCGCGGTCGTGGTGATCGGCAGCGACTTCGTCGACAAGCCCGCCGAGGGCCGCGAGGAGCTGCCCCGTGAGCTGGCCTTCAACGCGCGGCTGGCGACCGAGTTCGGCACCGTCGTCGTGCCGGTGGTCAGTGGCGAGGGCCGCAGTGCCGAGTCGCTGACGGCGGTCGCGCGTAGTGCGTACCACTCATTTGATGATCTCGGCGCAACCGTCGTCGCAGTGATCGCCAACCGCGTGCCGGCCGCCGCCTCGGGCGGCGCGCCGGACGGACTGCCGGTGCCCTTCTGGGCCGTGCCGGAGATGCCGGTGATCGCCGCGCCCACGGTGGGCGAGGTGGCCGGCGCGCTCGATGCCACAGTCTTCTCCGGTACGTCGAGCGCCCTCGACCGCGACGTGCTCGACTACGTCGTCGGCGCGGCCCAGGTCCCCACCGTCCTGAAGCACCTGACCGAGGGCGCGCTGCTGATCACCCCCGGCGACCGGGCCGACCTGCTCGTCGCGGCGAGCGCCGCGCATGCCGCCGGCACGGTCACCCTGGCCGGGCTGATGCTGACTCTCGGCGAGCCGCCGGACGAGCAGGCGGTCCGCGTCATCGAGCGCCTCAACACCGGCCTGGCCATCCTGATCGCCAAGTCGGACAGCTACCACACCATCTCCGCGGCCGGCCGGATCGAGGCGCAGCTGAGCACCCCGCGCAAGGTCGACGCGGCGCTCGGCGTCTTCGAGGAGAGTGTGGACACCGCCGAGCTGACCGGTTTGCTGAACGTGGCGAGGTCCAGCCGGGTCACCCCGCTGATGTTCGAGAACGATCTGATCGAGAAGGCCCGCGCCGACCGCCGTCACCTGGTCCTGCCGGAGGGCACCGAGGAGCGGATCCTGCGGGCCACCGAGACGCTGCTGCGCCGCGGGGTGGCCGACCTGACGCTGCTCGGCGACCCCGAGGAGATCAACCGGCGGGCCCGGGAGATCGGCGTGGAGATCGGCGGGGCGCGGCTGGTCGACCCGGCCACCAGCCAGTGGCGGGAGGATTTCGCCGCCCGCTACGCCGAGCTGCGCAAACACCGCGGCGTGACGCTGGACTTGGCGTACGACGTGGTCCGCGACGTGAACTACTTCGGCACCCTGATGGTCGCCTCCGGTCTGGCCGACGGCATGGTCTCCGGCGCCACCCACACCACCGCGGCCACCATCCGCCCGGCCTTCGAGATCATCAAGACCGTGCCGGGGCTGACGGTCGCCTCCAGCGTGTTCTTCATGCTGCTCGCCGACCGGGTGCTGGTCTACGGCGACTGCGCGGTCAACCCGGATCCGGACGCCGCCCAACTGGCCGACATCGCGCTCTCCTCAGCCGAGACCGCCGCCGCGTTCGGCATCGAGCCGCGGGTGGCGATGCTGTCGTACTCGACGGGCAGCTCCGGCTCGGGCGCCGACGTGGACAAGGTCGCGGCGGCCACCGCACTGGTCCGGGAGCGGCGGCCCGACCTGCCGGTCGAGGGCCCGATCCAGTACGACGCGGCGATCGACCCGGCCGTCGCCGCCGCCAAACTGCCCGGCAGCGCGGTCGCGGGCAAAGCCACCGTCTTCGTGTTCCCCGATCTCAACACGGGCAACAACACATACAAGGCGGTGCAGCGGTCGGCGAACGCGGTGGCGGTCGGCCCGGTGATGCAGGGCCTGCGGCGGCCGGTCAACGACCTGTCCCGCGGCGCGACGGTCAAGGACATCGTCAACACCGTCGCCATCACGGCGATCCAGGCGGGAGCGAAATGACTCGGGTGCTCGTCCTCAACAGCGGTTCGTCGTCGCTGCGCTACCGGCTCTTCGACGGCTCCGAGGTGCTGGCCAAGGGCCTGATCCAGCGGATCGGCGAGGGCGGCGGCGACGCGGCCGACCACGGCGAGGCGCTCCAGCGGCTGATGGACACGGTCGATCTGAGCGGGCTGGCCGCGGTCGGGCACCGGGTGGTGCACGGCGGGGACCGGTTCACCAGCTCCACCGTGATCAACGACGAGGTGGTCGCCACCATCGAGGAGCTGATTCCGCTCGCCCCGCTGCACAACCCGGCCGCGCTGACCGGGATCAAAGTCGCCCGCAAGCTGCTGCCGGACGTGCCGCAGGTGGCCGTCTTCGACACGGCTTTCCACGCGACCATCCCGCCGGAGGGGGTGCTCTGGGCGATCGAGCGGGACCTGGCGAAACGGTGGGGGCTGCGGCGCTACGGGTTCCACGGGACATCTCATGCGTACGTGTCTCGCGAGACCGCCCGTCTGCTCGGCAAACCGGTCGCCGAGACCAACGTGATCACCCTGCACCTGGGCAACGGCGCCAGCGCGACCGCCGTCCAGGGCGGCCAGAGCGTGGCCACCTCGATGGGCATGTCGCCGCTTCCCGGCCTGGTGATGGGCACCCGATCGGGTGACGTCGACCCGAGCGTGGTCTTCCACCTGCACCGGGTCGCGGGACTGTCGCTCGACGAGATCGAGGACGCGCTGACCCGCCGGTCCGGTCTGCTCGGCCTGGCCGGCGACAACGACATGCGGGCGGTTCAGGAACGCCGCGCCGCCGGGGATCCGGAGGCGGCGCTCACCCTGGACATCTATTACCGGCGGCTACGCGAGTACGTCGGCGCCTACCTGGCCGTGCTCGGCCGGGTGGACGCGATCACGTTCACCGCCGGGATCGGGGAGAACTCGCCGAACGTACGCATCGGCGCCCTCGCCGGCCTCGAAGCGCTGGGCATCGCGATCGACCCGGAGCGCAACGCCGGCAACGAGCTGATCATCTCGCCGGACGGTTCCCCGATCACGGTCTGCGTGGTGCCGACCGAGGAGGAACTGGAGATCGCCGACGAGGCGCGCCGGGCGATCGGATCAGAGAGCTAGCCAGGCGATCAGCGCGATCAGCACCACCGCGACGACGACGCCGCCGATCACGAGCGGCGCCCTGGACGGCGCTTCGGTGGGATCCGGGGTGGTCCGGGTGAACGCCCGGAACGCCTCGGTGTTGCCACTCGGGTCCACGTGGTTGTCAGACATGCGCCGGACCATAGCCGAACCGGTCAAGGATGGCGAAGCACAGCACCTGTTCGGCGGAACCGGGTGTGACCTCGGCGACGGGCAGCTTGATCACGGCACGGCACAATGGGTCGGGTGTTACGTCGTGCCGTTGCCGCCCTGACCATCGTCGCTGTCGCAGCGCTGAGCGCCTGCACCCCCGATTCGGAGGACCCCAACGCCACCACATCCGCCCCGGCTGCCGCTTCACCGTCCGCCGCCGGCGCGCCGGAGCAGAGCCTCGAGGTGCGGACCCAGGAGATCGAACTCAACCGGGACGGCAGCCGCCCGCTGCCCACGAAGGTCTGGCTGCCCACCGGCGGCGGACCCTACCCCCTGATCTACTTCAGCCACGGCCTCACCTCGCAGCCTGACGACTACATCGACCTGCTGAACTCGTGGGCCCAGGCCGGCTTCGTGGTCGCCGCCCCGCGATACCCGCACACGTGGAACCAGGCCACCGACTACCGGGCCGACGACGTGGTGAACCAGCCCGCTGACGCCCAGTTCGTCATCACCGAAGTGCTGAAGGCGCTGCCCGGCCAGATCGACCCCAACCGGATCGCCGCCGCCGGACACTCCGCGGGCGGCATCACCACGATCGGCCTCTTCAGCAGCAGCCGCGACGAACGACTCAAGGCCGGCCTGATCATTTCCGGCCGCCAGATGCCCCAGCCGGCGCCGTTCTCCGGCACGCCGGTCCCGCTGCTGTTCGTTCAGGGCAAGCTCGACACGACGGTCACCTATGAGCAGGCGTACGGCGCCTACAACCAGGTGACCTGGCCGAAGGCCTTCCTGGAACTCCCGCAGGGCACCCACCTGCCGCACCGCGACCAGCCCGCCGTCGTCGCGACGACCACCACCGACTTCTGGCGCTGGTCCCTCTACGGCGACTCGGCCGCCAAGGCGCGCCTCCCCCAGGACGCCTCCTCCACCGGCGCGGCCGGGTTGGTGGGCACGCTTTAACCCATTCGACGTACGGACGTCGCCATCTCGCTCTACGAGGCGGCCACCTGCCCGCTCCCGGCCCCAGCGCCCCCGCCGGGAAACGGCAGGTGGCCGCCGCCACTCCCGCACAGCTCCCGCCGCCCCCAGCTGACTCCCAGGGCTGTTTCCCGGCCCGGGAAGCAGCACTCACCGTCAGCCCACCAACCCAGCTGACACTCACGGTCGCTTCCCGGCCCGGGAAGCAGCACTCACCGTCAGCCCACCAACCCCCCCAGCTGACACTCACGGTCGCTTCCCGGCCCGGGAAGCAGCACTCAACGTCAGCTGGACAAGCCGGCTGGCTCTCACGGTTGTTTCGTGGGGTGGGGCAGCAGTCAGCCGGGGGTGGGCGCGGCCACGTGGTGTTTCCCGGCGGGCGCGCTGGGGCCGGGCCACGCGCCTACATCGCGTGGCTCGGCGGGACGGTGTCGATTTGGCGGGACGGTGCTGACCCGTACCGAAAAATGGGCGTGAGCGGGAAGCCTGCCGCTACCAGAAACCGATGGGCTAGTGGGTGATGGCCACCTTGCCGAAGACTTCGCCGGAGGCGAGGCGGGCGAAGGCCTCGTCGATCGCGCTGAACGCGTGCGTGGAGTCGATGACCGGCTTGACCTTGCCGGAGGCGCAGAGTTCGAGGAGCTCGGCGAGTTCCGCCGCGGTGCCCATGCTGCTGCCGAGGATCTCCAGCTGCATGGCGAACACCCGCCGCAGGTCGATCTCGGCCTTGTGACCTGCGGTGGCACCGCACACGACGATGCGGGCGCCGGGTGCGGAGCACTTCATCGAGTGGTCGAAAGTGGGTGAGCCGACCGATTCGACGACCACGTCGACGCGCTCGGGGAGGCGGGCGCCGGGTTCGACGGCGGTGGCGCCGAGGGCGGTGATCTTGTCGCGCTTCCACTGTTCGCGGCTGGTGGCGTAGACGCGCTTGCCGAGCGCGACCCCGAGGGCGACGGCCGCGGTGGCGACGCCGCCGCCGGCGCCCTGGACGAGGATCGCGGAGGCGTCGGCGACGCGGCCCCGGCTGACCAGCATGTGGTAGGCGGTGAGCCACGCGGTGGGCAGGCAGGCCGCCTCCACGAAGGACACGCCGGCGGGTTTGGGGATCAGGTTCTCCCTGGGTACGGCCACCTGCTCGGCGAGGGTGCCGGGGTGCCGCTCGGAGAGCAGTGAGTAGCCGCGCGGGTCGGCCTTGTCCTCGACGACCGGATGGAGCACGACCTCGTTGCCGTCCGGGTCGACGCCCGCGGCGTCGCAACCGAGGATCATCGGCAGCCGGTCGGCGGGCAGGCCGACGCCACGCAGTGACCAGATGTCGTGGTGGTTGAGGGAGCTGGCCCGGACCTGGACCGGCACCCAGCCCTCGGGGGCGGAGAAGGGCAGGTCACCGACGGTGAGGCCGCTCAGCGGCGCGTCGGGCTGGAGTGAGGAGGCGTAGGCGGCGCGCATCACCCGACCTTAGTCGTCGTTAACGCAGTGCGCCGCCCCACCGAGCGAGGTGGGACGGCGCACTGGGGGTTGATCAGGCGAGCTGCGAGGTCGGAGCCGGGGCCGCGGCAGCCGGGGCCGAAGCCGGGGCCGCGGCCGCCGGGGCCGGGGCCGGGGCCGGAGCCACCGTGCGGCGGGCGACGCCGTCCTCGATCGCGGCGGCGGCGACGGCTGCCGCGACTGCCGGGGCGACCCGCGGGTCCAGCGGCGACGGCACGATCGCCTCGGGGCGCAGGTCGTCGGCGACGATCGCGGCGATCGCGTCGGCCGCGGCCACCTTCATCCGGTCGGTGATGGTGGACGCCTGGACGTCGAGCGCGCCGCGGAAGATGCCGGGGAACGCCAGCACGTTGTTGATCTGGTTCGGGAAGTCGCTGCGGCCGGTCGCGACGATCGCCGCGTACTTGTGTGCGGTCGCCGGCGGAACCTCCGGCGTGGGGTTGGCCAGCGCGAAGATGATCGCGCCGGGGGCCATGCCGGCCAGCGCCTCCTCCGGAATGTTGCCGCCGGAGACACCGACGAGCACGTCGGCGCCGATCAGCGCCTCGGCGATCCCCCCGGTACGCCCGGAGAAGTTCGTCGTCGCCGCCAGCTCCGCCTTCTTCCCGGTCAGACCGGCCCGCTCGCCGTGGATGATGCCGCGCGAGTCGACGACGATCATGTTGGCGCCCTGGACACCCGCCGCGATCAGGGTCTGCGTGATCGCGACCCCGGCCGCTCCGGCGCCGCTGACCACGACCCGCAGGTCGGCGAACTGCCGGCCGAGCAGCTTGGCGGCGTTGCGCAGCGCGGCGAGGGTGACGACCGCGGTGCCGTGCTGGTCGTCGTGGAAGACCGGGATGTCGAGCTCGGCGTCGAGGCGCTGCTCGATCTCGAAGCAGCGGGGCGCGCTGATGTCCTCGAGGTTGATCCCGCCGAACGACGGCGCCATCGCCTTGACCGTGGCGATGATGCCCTCGACGTCCTGGGTGTCCAGCACGATCGGGATCGAGTCGACCCCGCCGAACTGCTTGAACAGGACCGACTTGCCCTCCATGACGGGCATCGCGGCCTTCGGGCCGATGTTGCCGAGGCCCAGAACGGCGGAGCCGTCGGTGATCACGGCGACGGTGTTGGAGGTCCAGGTGTAGTCGGAGTAGAGCGACTCGTCCTCGGCGATGGCCTCGCAGACCCGGGCGACGCCGGGCGTGTAGGCGAGGGACAGGTCGTCGCGGCTGGCCAGCGGAACGGTCGCGCTCATCGTCATCTTGCCCCGGCGGTGCAGGTCGAAGACGGGATCGGCGGCCAGGGCGGGATCGAGTTCGAAGCTGAAGAAAGACACGGTGAAACTCCACAATGCATCGACATTGATACGTGGCACCTGCGCGGCTCCCGGTCGCGAGTATGCGCCGGAAGGGCGGTGCTATGCGGGGATCACCCGGTAAATCCACCACAGCGCGGGTGTGCGCTGGGGATCAGAGGACACTAACTTAACCGGAACGGTCTCGGGTAGTAGCGAAATATCACACGCCCGATGACGTCCGCGACGCCGTGAGCACGGGAATCGTCCGTCACGAACTCGTTGTCACCGATCAGCCACCACCCGCCGTCACGGGTTTCGGCGGCCCGCTTGACGACCAGCAGACCGGGCCTCGACCGGAACTGTGCGACGACGATGTCACCGGCCTTCACCCGCCCGCCGCGACGGACCACGAGAGCGTCCCCGGCCCGCAGTGTCGGCGCCATCGAGGGGCCCCGGACGAGCACGGCGAACAGTGGTAATTGCCACCTCAAGGCATCAAGCCTCCGTCGCGTTACGGCATGGATGTAAGGGGTAGTGTCAACCCTGGATCATCGCAAACTCTATGGAGGAGTCCTGATGCGACTTCCGCGTTTCCTCACGCCGCGCACCGAGGTCAGCGCGCACTGTGACCTGCCCTGCGGGGTCTACGACCCGGCTCAGGCCCGGATCGAGGCCGAGTCGATCAAGGCCATCGCCGAGAAGTACCAGGGGAACACCGACCCCGAGTTCCGCACCCGCGCCATCCTGATCAAGGAGCAGCGCTCCGAGCTGGTCAAGCACCACCTCTGGGTGCTGTGGACGGACTACTTCAAGGCCCCGCACTTCGAGAAGTACCCGAACCTGCACCAGCTCTTCAACGAGGCCACCAAGCTCGCCGGCGCCGCCGGCGCCAAGGGCTCCGTGGACCCGGCGGTCGCCGACCAGCTGCTCGGCAAGATCGAGGAGATCTCCAAGATCTTCTGGGAGACCAAGCAGGCCTGACGCTGTCGTGGCGCCGCCGGACACTCCGGCCGGCGCCACACTCGTCTTCACGCACGGTGAGCGGCTAGAGTCTCCTCCATCGGGAGGAGGGCTCGCGTGACTCAGCTGATCCAGACGGAGCCTGACGTCGGAGACGACGTCGTACTGCTGACGGTCCCCGCCGACGGGGGTTACCTCGGCGTCCTCCGTACGGCTACCGCCGGCCTCGCCGCGCGACTGCACTTCGCGCTTGACGAGATCGAGGACCTGCGGATCGCTGTGGACGAGGCGTGCGCCATGTTGCTCGCGATCGCCACCCGCGGCGCCGAGCTGGAGTGCCGCTTCGCCGTCACCGACGACGCGCTGACCGTCGAGGTCACCGTCTCCACAGTGCGCGGCGCACGACTGCCCTCCGAGTCGTCCTTCGCGTGGAAGGTGCTGACCGCCCTCACCACGTCCGCCGCCGCCGAGGCGAACGGGCGGTATGCGACGATTCGCCTGCTCACCCGGCGTACCGAGTTCTGATCCTCGCTCAGCGCACGGTCTCGGCGATGAAGTCGAGGTGCTGCGCGGCCACCCGGGTGGCGCCCTCGGCGTCCTGCGCGGCCAGGCATTCCAGCAGCGTACGGTGATCGGCGTCGATCCGGTTCCAGTAGCCCTCGGGCAACCCGCCGATCACCTCCTCACCGTACGAAGCCTGATAGAGCGGGCTTCCGACCAGCTCGAAGAGCGGATTGCCGGTGGACTTGGCGACCGCCCGGTGGAACGCCGCGTGCGCCGCCAGCATCGTGTCGATGTCGTCGATCGCCGGATCGAAGAGTGTCCCGCGCAGCTCGGTGAGGTGCGCGTCGGTGCGCCGCACCGCGGCCAGGCCGGCGGCCGGCACCTCCAGCGCCCGCCGCAGCTCCAGCAGGTCGGCAAGCCCGACATGGGCGGAATGGGCCAGCAGCGCGAACCCGGTGGAGAGGCCGTCAGCCAGTTTCGCCGCATCCGGATGCGCCACGAAACTTCCGCCGGTCACCCCGCGGGTCGTCACGATCAGATGCTGGCTGGCCAATAATCGCAGCGCCTCCCGTACTGTGCTGCGGCTGACGCCGATCTTCACGCACAGTTCGGGCTCCGGTGGCAGCCGCTCACCTGGCTGGAGCCGCCCCGAAGTGATATCCGCCCGCAAATCGTCCGCTAGCTGCTGATAGGCAGGCGGGCGCACCGTAGAGCCGGTCACCCGTCCAGGTTAGGCCCTGATCGGCTAGAAAGGGGCCGTTAATCGACGCCCAACGCTCGGCTACTGGGTGGAACCAGGATCAGAACCGCCGTCAGCACGGCCAGGACCAGCATCGCGACGCCCAGCGCCATCGGTCCGACCTGCAGCAGGAAGCCGCCGGTGGCCAGCAGGAACAGCTGCACCACGACCGCCGGCCCGCGGGCACGCACGGCCCGGCGCCCGAGGGCGCGGGCCACGAAGAAAACGGCGGCCGCGGCCAGGGCGGCCATCACGGTGAGCGACGCGGCGATCGCAACGTTCACCTCATCGCTGGTCAGATCAAGGACGATGAGGTACGCCGTGAGCGCGGCAAGACCAGCACTCTGCAGGTAGAGCAGGCGAACCCCCCAATCGAGGGTCGCCACGGGGGTGGTCGCAGGCTTCTCACCGGTCACTGCAGCACCATACCGACAGTCCGGAGGGCTTCCGTTGGGTACAGTGCCGCCCATGCGAGCGTTGCTGGTGGTCAACCCCCGGGCGACGACGACCAGTGAGCGCAGCCGCGACGTTCTGGTCCGGGCGTTGCGCAGCGCGGTGGACCTGACGGTGAAGTACACGGAACGGCGCGGACACGCCACGAAGCTGGCTCGCGACGCTGCCGAGAGTGGTGTCGACGTGGTCGTCACGCTGGGCGGCGACGGCACTGTCAACGAGGCCGTCAACGGACTGCTCACCGCGTCGACCGCGCTCGCCGAGCTTGCCGGGCCTTCGGCGTACCGGCTGCCGGCCCTCGCCGTGGTGCCCGGAGGCTCCACCAACGTCTTCGCCCGCGCGCTCGGCATGCCGCGCGACTGGGTCGACGGGACCAGCGTCATCCTGGACGGCATCCGTGACGGACGGCACCGAGTGATCAATCTCGGCCGGGCGGACGATCGCTACTTCACCTTCACGGCCGGGCTGGGCTGGGACGCCGCGACGATCCGGCGGGTGGAACAGGCGCGGCTGCGGGGGCGTACCTCGACTCCCGGCCTCTATGTGCGCTCGATGGCCGGCCAGTTCCTCACCGGGCTCGACCGGAAGAACCCGCCGCTGACCCTGGAACGCCCGGGCGAGCAGGACGAATCCGGTCTGGGCACAGTGATGGTGCAGAACACCGCGCCGTGGACGTATGTCCGCGAGCGGGCGATCCACCTCAATCCTGACGCCTCGTTCGATCTCGGGCTCGATGTGACGGCCCTGCGCCGTCTGAACATCCCGGGTACAGCACGGACCGTGACACAACTCGCGTGGCGCGCCGGTGATCCACACGGTAAACAAGTATTACGGCTGCATGACATCGCCGAGTTCACCGTGGTGGCGTCCCGACCCCAGGCATTCCAGCTGGACGGCGACTACCTAGGGGAGCGCCAGAAGGTGCACTTCGTGTCCGTCCCGTCGGCGCTGCGTGTGATCTGCTGAGAACGGGGTACGTGTTCCGGACGCGTGCTCACGATCCGTTACAGAAACACGGGCAAAAGGTCGGCGAAACGGCCGGGACCGTACTACATTGATGGGAGCGTTCGTCAACCGGCTCTGGCAGTAACGGCGGAACCGGACATAAGGGTGCGTGAGGCAGCTCACCCAGCGGGAGAAACTTCCAGCGCTACCCTTGACATCGCGAGAGTTCGTGAAAGCATTCACAAGCGATAAGAAGTAACCGGTTGCTGCTTGTACGCGTTCCTAATCCAGAAGCGCGGAACAGCCACCAAACACCAAAAGCTTGCTGACGCACTGGTGATCGTGCGGGTACAACCCGTCAAGCACCAGGCGCATGCATATAGGTAAACAGCACTGTTTTCATTACCCCATCCGAAACAAGGAGTTTGCCGCCATGGACTGGCGTCACGATGCGATCTGCCGCGACGAGGACCCCGAGCTGTTCTTCCCGATTGGGACGTCCGGCCCGGCGCTCCTGCAGGTCGAGCAGGCCAAGGCCGTGTGCCGGCGGTGCCCGGTGACCGAGGAATGCCTCTCGTGGGCACTCGAGTCCGGTCAGGACGCCGGCGTATGGGGCGGGATGAGCGAAGACGAGCGGCGCGCAGTCAAGCGTCGTGGCGGTCTCCGGATCGGCGCCCCCACCGCTTGAACTAATCCCCCACACAGCATTTGCGCCCCGGGCCGTACGGCACCGGGGCGTCTTGCTGTTTCGGGGCACTCACCGAGGGTTTACATTCCACTGTGCGCTAATCCGATCACAGTACGTTTACCCACTCGCCGAAATGATCTCGAAATTGCCGATCAAGCGCATTGAGTTGTCATCCCGGCACCCTCCGCATTGGACGATCTTGAAGAGTCATCGCGGTGAATCGTCGCCTAGCGCAGAGTGACGGTAGCCCAGAGTGAACTAATCCGGTCCCGCTCCCCACGGCCGGCGCCCTCTCGAGCTACCCACCGCGCCCAGGCCGGCCCTGGAGCGAGCCACTCGTGCCCAGCTGACCGCCACCGCTGCTTCCTGGCCCCTGATGGAGCCCTCAGCGTCAGCCGACCAGCTCAGCTGACCGCCAGTGTCGTTTCGCGACCGCTGAGGGAGCACTCGGTGTCAGCCGGACAGCTCAGCTGACCGCCAGTGTCGTTTCGCGACCGCTGAGGGAGCACTCGGTGTCAGCCGGACAGCTCAGCTGACCGCCAGTGTCGTTTCGCGACTGCTGAGGGAGCACTCGGTGTCAGCCGGACAGCTCAGCTGACCGCCAGTGTCGTTTCGCGACCGCTGAGGGAGCACTCGGTGTCAGCCCAGCCGTCCGGCTGTCGCCTGATGTCGTATCCCGGCCGCCGAAGGAGCGCTCGGCGTCAGCCGGACGGTTCGGCTGACACCGACTGTCGTTGCCTCAGGCCGCGTACTCGGAAGGAGGCCGCCTGCGTTCGCCGGGTCGCTCGTCGTCCCAACCCGCCGCGATCTTGCCGCGAGCCCGAGAGGATCACCCGGAAAGCCGCCGTGATCGCGCCCAGAGCCGCCGCTGAGATCCGTCAGTCGCACCGCGAAGAGGCGATCACAGGCGTCGTGGGCGCGGCCACAGCGGATGGCGGAGGAACGGACCGGGGAAGGGCGGCAGAGAAGCGCTCAGGCCGCGGCAGCGAGCGGGGTGTCGAGGTTCGACTCAGCGCGCGCGATGACGAGCTGGACCAACTCCGGGGCCGCGCCCAGCGGCTCGGCGATCGCCACCGCGCCGGCTTGGGTGGCGGAGCGGACCGCTACGTCGTAGAGCAGGCCGGGCGCCAGGAAGTAGGCCGCCATCCCGACCCGGCGGGCGCCGGCGCCTTGTAGGGCGGCTACGGCCTCTCCGGCGGTGCCGCCCGGGCCGGAGGCGTAACCGACCGCGGCCGGCAGCCCCAGGCGCGCACCGAGCGCCGCCGCGGCCGCCGCGACTGTCTCGCGGGCAGCGGCATTCCGGGTCCCGGCCGCAGCCAGCACCACGGCGTCCAAGCCGGCACTCGACGAACACCCACGGTCGCCGCCTGCCATACGCAGAGGCTCGTCCAGCGGGACGTGTCCCGAAGGCGGACGGCTCGCCTCCAGCGAGACGCCCTTCAAACGCGAAAGGCCGCGGTCGGCATTCAGCGGAGTCTCCGGCAAACGCCGGCAGGCAGCGTCCAGACGGCGGCTGACCGCGGCGAGCAGCAGCGGCGACGCCGGGCCCAGCACATCGGTAGCGGTGACCGAGACCGGCAGGGATTCGGCGGCACGGACGACCGCGGGCAGGTCGACACGGCCGTGGTACGCCGCAGTCAGCAGCAGCGGCACCAGGACAGCGCGGCGGGTGCCGAGTGAGGCCAGGATGTCGAGCGGGCGAGGGCCGTCGTGGTCCAGGTAGGACGCCTGGACGTCCCACTCCGGCCGGGCCACCTGGACCGCCCGGGCCAGTGACTCGGTGGCCACAGCGGCCCGGGGGTCCCGGCTGCCGTGTGCCACCAGGACCACCGCGGGCCGGCCGGACAAGCCGTCACGGCCGCGGGGGGTCAGACGTGCAGGCCGCATTCGGTCTTCTCGAACATCGCCCAGCGGCCGGCCCGCGGGTCCTCGCCGGCCTTGGTGCGGCGGGTGCACGGCCAGCAGCCGATCGAGCCGTAGCCCTTCTTGAACAGCTCGTTGACCGGCACGTTCCAGCGGCTGATGTAGCGGTTCACGTCGGCCTCGGTCCAGGCCGCGATCGGGTTGACCTTGACCTTGCCCTTCTTGGCGTCGAAGGCCACCACCGGGGTGTTGGCCCGGGTCGGCGACTCGTCGCGGCGCAGGCCGGTGGCCCAGGCGTCGTAGTCGCTGAGGGCGCGCTCCAGCGGCTCGACCTTGCGCATGAAGCAGCACTCGTCGGGGCTGCGGGCGAACAGGCGCGGGCCGTACTCGCCGTCCTGCTGGCCGACGGTCATCCGCGGGCGGATCGAGCGGACGTTCACGTTCATCGTGCGGGCGACGGTGTCGCGGACCTTCAGGGTCTCCGGGAAGTGCAGGCCGGTGTCGAGGAAGACCACGTCCACGCCGGGCGACACCCGGGAGAAGATGTGCGCGACCACCGCGTCGGCCATCGAGCTGGTGACGCAGAAGCGCGCGCCGAAGGTGTCGGTCGCCCACTTGGCGATCTCCTCGGCGGAGCCGCCCTCGAGGTCACGACCGGCCTGTGCGGCGAGCTCGCGGAGCTCGTCGGCGGAACGGAGAGAGTGGTCAGCGGGGGCGCCGAGATTGATCAGGCCCAGGCCGGAGGCGTTCAGGAGACTCATTGGTTTACTCCCTTGGACAACAACCCGATGAACTTGACCGAGAAGACCCGGGCGCAGGAGTGGCACTCCCAGGCCCCGTGTGATGCCTCGTTGGGACGGAGGTCCTCTTCACCGCAGTAGGGGCAGTAGAGAGGGGCCGATCTGGCGTCGCTCATTTCAGGAGCTCCTCTTCCGCGCGGAGCACCCAGTTCGCGAACGTCTCGCCGTCGGTGCGGCCGTCCAGGTAGTGCTTGGCCACGCGTTCGACGTACTCCGGAAGCTCTTCGGCAGTGGCCTTGAGGCCGCGGACCTTGCGGCCGAAACCGGCGGTCTCACCCTTGGCCATGCCGAGCGCGCCGCCCAGGTGAATCTGGAAGCCCTCGACCTGCTCGCCGTGCGAGTTCATCACCAGCTGGCCCTTGAGGCCGATGTCGGCGACCTGGGTGCGGGCGCAGGCGTTCGGGCAGCCGTTGATGTGCACCGAGATGTCCGCGTCGAAGTCCTTGAGCCGGTCCTCGAGCCGGGCCACCAGCTCTTCGCCACGCGCCTTGGTCTCGACGATGGCGAGCTTGCAGTACTCGATGCCGGTGCAGGCCATCGTGCCGCGCCGCCAGGCCGAAGGCCGGGCTTCCAGCCCGATGCCGCGCAGGCCGGCGATCAGCGATTCCACCTGCTCGTCAACAACATCGAGAACCAGGAGCTTCTGGTACGCCGTGAGCCGCACCCGATCCGACCCGTGCGCCTCGGCCAGATCGGCGAGCTTGCTGAGCTGGGTGCCGGAGGACCGGCCGACGACCGGCGCCGCGCCGACGTAGTTGCGCCCGTCGATCTGCTTGTGCACACCGATGTGGTCGATCGGCTTCTCCGGCAGGTCCGGCGACGGCCCGTCGATCAGGGCGCGCCCGAGGTACTCCTTCTCCAGGACCTCGCGGAACTTCTCCACACCCCAGTCGGCGAGCAGGAACTTCAGGCGGGCCCGGTGCCGCAGCCGCCGGTAGCCGTAGTCGCGGAAGATCCCGACGACGCCCTCCCAGACGTCCGGGATCTCGCCGAGCGGCACCCAGACGCCGAGCCGCTCGGCCAGGCGCGGGTTGGTGGAGAGGCCGCCGCCGACCCAGAGGTCGAAGCCGGGGCCGTGGTCCGGGTGCACCACGCCGACGAACGAGATGTCGTTCGCCTGGTACGGCCCGTCGGCCAGCCAGGAGACCTGGGACTTGAACTTGCGGGGCAGGTTGGAGTAGCGGGTGTCGCCCACGTACCGCTTGACGATCTCGTCGATCGCCGGGGTGCCGTCGAGCACCTCGTCGGCGGAGACGCCGGCGACCGGGCTGCCGAGCACGACGCGGGGGCAGTCACCACAGGCCTCGGTGGTCTGCAGGCCGACCGCCTCGAGCCGGCGCCAGATCTCCGGCACGTCCTCGACCCGGACCCAGTGCAGCTGAATGTTCTGCCGGTCGGTGATGTCCGCGCTGTCGCGGCCGAACTCGGTGGAGATCTGCGCGATGGTGCGCAGCTGGGCGAGGTTGAGGGCGCCGCCGTCGATCCGGACGCGCAACATGAAGTACTCGTCCTCGAGCTCCTCGGGCTCGAGCACCGCGGTCCGCCCGCCGTCGATCCCGGCCTTGCGCTGGGTGTAGAGCCCCCACCAGCGGAACCGGCCCCGCAGGTCGGCGGGGTCGATCGAGGAGAAGCCGCCGTGGGCGTAGATGTTCTCGATCCGGGCCCGCACGTTGAGCGGGTTGTCGTCCTTCTTGCTGCGCTCGTTGGGGTTGAGCGGCTCGCGGTGTCCGAGCGCCCACTGTCCCTCGCCGCGCGCCTTACGGGGGCGGGCGGTCGGCCGTGCAGCGGGGGTGTTGCTGGGCGCCATGTCGGCGTTCCCTCCGGGTTTAGTGGGCGCGCGAGGACGCTCACGGCCACCTGGAGGCTCGTGACATCTGTGTCAGGAGAGGGCCGGCGCGTCTTGCGCACCCGAACTGAATTCGGGTGGCGTCAGGAAGCCGGACACATCGCGCTGCGGACACGCCCATAGTCCACGTGGCGGCGGGCCACGAGGTGGGGGTCAACTGCAGCGGTCATGTCGGCTAGCCTCTCACGCCCGAGGCAATCTCGGCCAGTGCGGTCCAGATTTCGGGAGTGTGTCAGGTCGCACAAGATCGGACGTCGGCGAACCACTTGTAGTAGTGACAACGTCACCACACGTTGCGAGACTCGAGCGAACGCCGGTCGGTATCGGGAGCCGCGCATGCTCGCACAGTCCGCCCACGACGACTCCCCCAGCCGACCACTCTCCGGTCCGCGTCGTTCGAGCCCGCGGCGCGCGGCCACCGTGTTCTGGATCTGGGCTCCGTCGCTCGTACCGGCTGCTCTGACCGCCGCGGTGGGCCTGCTCGGCCTGGCGGGGCCCGCGCTCGGGCCGGACGAGACGCTGCGCCTCACGCTCAGCGTCCCGGATCCCGCGGCGATCGTCGAGTCGGCCCGGCTGGCGGACGCCGTGAACGCGCCCTACCACCTGTTCCTGCACTACTGGACCGGGTTGTTCGGCGACGCGGCCAGCACTGTGCGCCTCCCCTCGCTGGTGGCGATGGTGCTCGGCGTCGGGTTCGCGGGCGAGTTGGGCCGGCGGATCCTCAGCCCCGGCGCCGGGCTCTACGGCGGGCTGCTGCTCGTCGCGCTCGTCCCGGTCAGCCGGTACGCCCAGGAGGCCGGCCCGTACGCCCTGGCCTTCCTCTTCGCGACCGCCGCCACCCTGGTGCTCTACCGGACGCTGGACCGCCCGCGCTGGTGGCGGTGGACCGGCTACGGGCTACTCGTCATCGGCACCGGGCTGGCCCAGGTGACCGCGCTGCTGATGCTGGCCGGACACGCGTACATCGTGGTGTCCCGGTGGCGTTTGAGCAGGCAGTCCGCGCTCTTCTGGTGGTTTCCGGTGACCGTGCTGTCACTCGTACCCCCGGCGCCGTTGATCTCTCTGGGTCTGCGGCAGCATGCCGCCCTGCTTGCTTTCCGCCCGCAGGCCCGGTGGGAGATGGCCTGGTCCGCGCCGGAGGCGCTGGCGGGAGCGGCCGGGCTGGTGGTGGCCGGCCTGGCGCTCGCCGCCCGCTGGCCGGACCGGGCGCTGATCCGCGAGCTCGCCGTGCTCGCCGCCGTGCCACCGCTGGTGCTGCTCGCCGGGTCGTTCCTGACCGGGCCGCTCTGGGCGCCGCAGCACGTGCTCTTCGTGCTGCCGCCGATCGCGCTCTGCGCCGCGGTCGCGCTACGTGGCCTGCGCCTGCGTGCCGTGCTGGTGCTGGCGCTGGTGGTCCTGCTCGCCGTGCCGCAGCACCGGGCGGTCCGGGCGCCGTCCGGTCACCAACCGTTAGCGCTTGCCGAGCGGCACCACCAGGACCGCCTCGGTGCCACCGCCGGCCCGGTTGCGCAACTCGATGCTGCCGCGCAGCTCACCGGTGGCGAGCGCCCGGACGATCTGCAGACCTAGCCGGTTGCTCCCCTCGAACTTGAAGTCGTCCGGCAGTCCCTGCCCGTTGTCGGCCACCGTGACGTGCAGCTGCTTGCGGAACTTGTGCGCAGAGACGACCACCTCGCCGGTCGTGCCCTCGGCCGGCTCCTCGTCCTCCGCGGAGGGGAAGCCGTGCTCGACCGCGTTGATCAGCAGCTCGTTGAGGACCATCACGAGCGAGGTGGCGATCTCCGCGGGCAGGACGCCGAAGGTGCCCTCCCGGCGCATGTGCACCGGGAACGCGGTGGTGGCCACCTCGGTGGCGGCGGTCGCGACCCGGTCGACGATGCCGTCGAACTCGACCGCCTCGTCGCTCGACATCGACAGCGTCTCGTGGACCAGGGCAATCGAGGCGACGCGGCGTACCGACTCCTCCAGGGCCATCTTGGCCTCCGGGGCGTCCACCCGGCGGGCCTGCAGGCGCAGCAGCGCGGCCACGGTCTGCAGATTGTTCTTCACCCGGTGGTGGATCTCCCGGATCGTGGCGTCCTTGGTCATCAGGGCGCGCTCCCGGCGGCGCACCTCGGTGACGTCCCGGACCAGGACCAGCGCGCCGATCGGCACCCCGGCCGGCAGCAGCGGCAGCGCCCGGGTGAGCACGGTGGCGCCGCGGGCCTCCACCTCCATCCGCGGCGGGAACTCGCCGCGGAGCGACGCCAGAATGCGCTCCGACGCGTCGTTGCCCTCGAGCGGGTCGGCGGAGAGCCGGCTGGCCAGTTTCGCCAGCTCCTCGCCGACCAGGTGGGCGTTGAAGCCGAGACGCCGGTACGCCGACTGCGCGTTCGGACTGGCGTAGGTGACCTTGCCGGAGGCGTCCAGGCGGATCAGGCCGTCGCCGACCCGCGGCGCCGAGGTGATCTCGCCGGGATGCCGCCGGGGCGGGAACGTCCCGTCGGCGACCATCTGGGCCAGGTCGTCGGCGGTGGTCAGATAGTTGAGTTCGAGCTGGCTGGGCGTGCGGGCGGTGCTCAGGTTGGTGTCCCGGCCGATCACCGCGATCACCTCGCTGGCCGCCTCCTCCAGGTCGGTCTCGTCGCGCCGGCGGACCGGGATCGCCTCGTGGCGGGCGGGGGTGTCGCCGTACCAGACCGGGTCGCCCTCCCGCCAGATCCGCTCCTGAGTCAGCGCCACCTCGAGGTGCGCCACCTCCGGCCCGCCGACGATCTTGCCGACCTGGTCGTCCTGGTACGCCGTCGGCGCGGTGACCGGCCGCACCTGCGCGACGCAGAGGAACTCCCGCGGCTGCCGCGGATCCCCCTTGATCGGCACCCAGAGCAGCAGGTCGGCGAAGGAGAGGTCGGACAGCAGCAGCCAGTCGCCGGCGAGCCGGTGCAGGTGGTCGATGTCGGCGGGGCCGAGGGTGGTGTGTTCCTCGACGAGGTCACGCAGGGTGGACACGAGCCCAGCTTATTCGGGCGTTTTCTACAGGGTGGTGGTGACCTTCTTCAGGCCACGGGGCGCGTCGGGATCTTCGCCACGTGCCAGCGCGAGGGCGAGCGCCAGCTTCTGCAGCGGCAGGATGTCGAGCAACGGGCTGTACCGCTCGTCGACCGCCGGCACTCTGATCTTCCCGGCCGGACCGATGGTCACCACGTCGGCCCGCCGCTCACCCAGCCGGGCCACCACGTCCTGCATCGACTTCCCACCCGGGCCGTCACCGACCACGGCGAGCACCGGCACGTCCGGGTCGGCCATGGCCAGCGGGCCGTGCAGCAGGTCGGCGCCGGAGAAGGCGAGCGCCGGCAGGTAGGACGTCTCCATCAGTTTCAGCGCGGTCTCCCGGGCAGTCGGGTACGCATATCCCCGCCCGGTGGTGACCAGGCTGGACGCGAACCGGTAGCGCTGGGCCAGCTCGTCAGCCGTCGAGTCGGCGAGCGCCTCCTCGGCCAGCTGCGGAAGCTTCGCCAGCGCGGCCTGCTCGTCGGCGGGCAACCGGCCGTCACCGGCCCGCACGCCCTCGACCAGCAGCAGCAGGGCGAGCAGCTCCGCCGTATACGTCTTCGTGGCTGCCACCGCCCGCTCGTGCCCGGCCGCCACGTCGATCGAGAGCTCAGCCGCCTTGGCGAGGGTGGACTCCGGGTTGTTGGTGATCGCGAGGGTGAGCGCGCCGTTCTCCCGGGCGACGCTGAGCACGCCGCTCAGGTCTGCCGAGCCACCGCTCTGGCTGACCCCGATGACCAGTGAGCCGGTGAAGTCGGGCCGGGCGCCGTAGAGCGTGATCGCGCTCGGCGAGGCGCTGGCCACCGGCAGGCCCAGCCGGATCTCAGTGAGGTACGCCCCGTAGAGCGCGGCGTGGTCGGAGGTGCCGCGGCCGACGAAGACGACGTTGCGCGGGCGGCGGCGGGCCACCTCGGCGGCGACGCCGGCGATCGCGTCCGCGTGCTCGGCCTCCAGCAGCCGGGCGAATCCTGCCGGTTGTTCGGCGATGTCCGCCGACATGCCGTGGCCTCGCTGTGTCACGTGATCCTCCCCTTGATCGTGCACGCCCTGTAATTTGCACGCCTCGCTCGAAGCATGCGCAGTCTTGCAAGAAAAAGCTTACTTGGTCAAGGTTTCGAGCACGAGTGCGCAAACGTGAGGACTGACAGATGGCGGGCACTTCCCCTAGGGTCTTCACTCGTGGATTCCCGCCCCTCGGCCCGC
Organism: Actinoplanes sp. NBC_00393; assembly: GCF_036053395.1. Taxonomy (NCBI): domain Bacteria; kingdom Bacillati; phylum Actinomycetota; class Actinomycetes; order Micromonosporales; family Micromonosporaceae; genus Actinoplanes; species Actinoplanes sp. NBC_00393. The sequence continues at coordinate 7,414,046 of NZ_CP107942.1, forward strand.
CAGGACCTCGCGCGCGCCCGCGCCGCCCTCGACGCCGGCGAGATGACGAACGCCGCCGGGCTGCTGGCCGGCGCGCTGCCCCACGCACCCACCCTGCCGGAGACGCACGAGCTGCTCAGCCGGTTGGCCGCACGGGCGGACGGGGCTCTCGACCTCTTCCCGCTCGAGCCGCACGCGCCGGTCGGCCGGGTGGTCGCCCACGCGCACCTGCTCGCCGCCGCGGGCCGGCCGGAGGACGGTCTCGCCCTGCTCGCCGCGGCCAGCGGTCAGACCCCGGAGACCGATTGGGCCGGGGTGCCGTGGGTGCAGGACCCGGCCCTCGGCGCGCGGATCGAGCCGGGGCAGCTCGCCCGCACGGTCATGCGCCTGTGCACCACGGTCGGCGATCCGGCGCCGGTGGAGACGGTGGGCGCGCTTCGGCCGTACCTCACGGTGGTCCGCAATGCGGTCGCCGCGCACGGCGAGCACGCGATGCTGCTCGGCGCCGGCTCAGCGCTGGCGCGCCGGCTCGGCGAGACCCGCCTCGCCGTCGACTGGGCCGGGCGGGGCGCGCGGGCGCAGCCTTCCAAGCTGGGGGAAATCTGGTTGGGGTACGCGTACCGAAGCGCCGGACGGATCCCCGAAGCCCTAGCCGCGCTGCGCCGGGCCGTCGCCTACGACCCCGACGACCTCTCGGTGTACGCGGACGTCGCCGCCACCCTGGCCGACCTGGGCCGCCTCGACGAAGCCCTGCGCTGGACCGAGCTGGCCCTGGAACGCGACCCCACCTTCGACTGCGTGGTGCACACCGCCCACCGCCTGCGGTACCGCGCCGACGGCGACGTCGCCCACCTGGTGTCCCTGGCCGACTTCGTCCGCGACCACCCGGACGACGCGCACGAGCACACCGACCTCGCCGAATGCTGCCGGAACTCGGCCTGGCTGGGCGGTCTGCCGGCCGGGATGCCGCTGCCCGCGGGCCGGGCGCCGGTCAACGCGGAACCCTCCGCGGACGCGCTCCGGCGGCTCCGGCAGGTTGCCACCATCAGCTGGGAGCATCCGCCGGGGGCGTACGACCGCGCGCTCGGCCTGGTCCTCGTCGAGCCGTGGGAGCTGCTGGCCCTGCTCGCCCACCCGTCCGTCGCCGGTGCCGAACAACCCACCGGCCTGGAAGTCTGGGCCTGCCTGGGACTGCTGCACCACGGCACCGAGGAGCCCTGGCTGGAGTCCAGCCGCCGGCGGCTGCTGCTCGGCCTGCTGGACGGGGACGTGGACCGGGTGACTCAGGCGGCGCTTTTCGCGCTCATCGCGTACTCCTGGGTGGACCCGGAGGCCCGCTACGACGTGGCGGCAGTGGTTGCCGGGCGGGTGGCGGAAACCGCCTCCGGCCCGTCGGCGCGAGCCGTCGCCGAGCTCGCCCTGCTCGCGCCCGAACTGGACCGGCCCACCCGGGAACTGGCCGCCGCCACCGTCCGTGTTCCGGCGGTCCCGCGCCAGCGCGGGCGGGGAAGATCGCTCTTGCGCTGGCGCCGGGACTGAAAGGGTCAGCCGTCGATGACGGCGATCAGGTCGCCTTCCTGGACCACGTCGCCCTCGTTCACCGCGAGCTGACCGACCGTCCCGTCGGACTCGGCGAGCACCGGGATCTCCATCTTCATGGACTCGAGGATCACCAGCGTGTCGCCTTCCGCGACAGTGTCGCCGACCGAGGCCACGACCTTCCACACGTTGGCCACCATCTCGGCCCGGATCTCGTCCGCCATCGCCGGTCGTCCTCCTCGTCAACGCTGTCGATTGACGCCATCAAATCATGGATCCGGAGCAGGTGAGTCTCAGGCCACGGGACGCGCCCACTACGATCGGCTGCGAGTCACACGCCAGGAACAGGAGTCGGCCATGGCCAAGAAAGCCCGTAAGAAGAAGGCTCGCAAGAAGAGCAGCGCGAACCACGGCAAGCGCCCCAACAGCTGAGCCGTCTGCATACGTGACGAAGGGCCCGGCAGCTCCCGCCGCCGGGCCCTTCGTCACGTTCAGATCAGGAACTCACGCGTCTCGGTCTGCACCTCGAGCTGATCGAGCTTGTGCCGCAGCCGGTCACGCAGCTCGGACGGGGCACGCTCGTCGCCGCAGCAGCGGCCGACCAGCGCCTTCACGTCGTGCTCGATGCCGAACTCCTGCAGGCACCCGGAGCAGTCGTCGAGATGCTTCTTGATCAGCTGGCGGCGTTCCTCGGAACACTCCAGATCGAGGTAGAGGTAGACCTCGCTGAGAACGACCGTGCAATCGGTCTCGTGCTCGTCGCTGGTCATCCCGTCAGGCCTCCTGCGGCTCGGACGTCGAGGTACGGCTGATACCGCGGTCAGCCGCGTACTGCTCGAGCAGCTTGCGCAGGTTGCGCCGGCCGCGGTGCAGCCGGGACATGACGGTGCCGATCGGCGTACCCATGATGTCGGCGATCTCCTTGTACGAGAAACCCTCGACATCGGCGAGGTAGACGGCGAGCCGGAAATCCTCCGGAAGAGACTGCAGCGCTTCCTTGATGTCGCTGTCCGGAAGCCGGTCCAGCGCCTCGGTCTCGGCCGACCGCAGACCCTGCGACGTGTGCGACTCGCTCGACGCGAGCTGCCAGTCGGTGATCTCCTCGGTCGGCGCCTGCACCGGCTGCCGCTGCTTACGCCGGTACGAGTTGATGTAGGTGTTCGTCAGGATCCGGTACAGCCAGGCCTTGAGGTTCGTACCCTCCTCGAACTGGTGAAACGCGGAGAACGCCTTCAGGAACGTCTCCTGCACCAGGTCTTCGGCATCGGCCGGGTTACGGGTCATCCGCAGTCCGGCGGCATACAACTGATCCACGAACGGCAACGCGTCGCGCTCGAACCGCCGGCGACGCTCGTCGGTCCGCTCCTTCTGGGCCACCCTGGACTCCCCCCTCGACCGCCCCGCCGAGGATACGGGTAGTGCCCGTGTAACGCCTTCGAAAACCGCGGGTGTGCCGACGCTCACCGAAGGGGGCGTTTGGGCCGCAGGCCATTCGGGTGAACTCAACAACGTCCGCACCCGGGCCGCCTCCCGGCCGTCACGCTGGACGTACTCGGTACCGGCTCGCACTACGAATACCCCTTCCCGCCGACATCTTCCGAGCGGTACAACCACAAACTCGCAAGTTGCATTCCGGAAGAGGGCGCCGGGTGACCCCCGTCGCAAGTGGATCAAGCGGCCCAGGCGTGCCTGCGCAACCAGCTCACGGCCAGCTCCGCGGTGGTGGACAGATCCTTGCGGAGATCGTGGACGGCACCCGGGCGGACCAGCACCTCGACCGAGCCGGTCGCGGTCGGCACCCCGAACGGATCACGATCACCATTGAGCACCAGCGTCGGGATCGAGGTGGGCAGCTCGCCGGCTCGGCTCTTCTCCGGCCGGCCCGGCGGATGCAGCGGGAAGGCCAGCGCCAGCACCCCCGTGGCCCCGAGCGTGGGCGCGGTCCGGCAGGCGACGCGCGCTCCGCTGGAGCGCCCGCCCAGGATCAACGGCATCTCCGGTACGCGTAAAGCGCCCACCACCGTCGTCCAAGCCTCGTCGAGGTGCCCGGCCGGCGCCGGGGCGCGACGGCCCGCGACCCGGTACGGCTGGGTCACCAGAGCGACCCGCACGCCGGCCGCCACCGCCGCGTCGTGCACCGCCACCAGGTCGGGCGCGTCGACGCCGCCCCCGGCACCGTGGCCGAGGACGAGCAGACTCCGCACCGGACCGGACGGCTCGGTGACGAGCACGGCAGCGGGGCCGCGTGGGGTTTCGATCGTTCGGGTGGAACTGGACACAAGGCCCGTTCTATCAGCGACTGACCGGTGTGAGCGTCAGGAACCGGCGATCGTCGTCGGAGTCGTCGTCCTCGACCATCTCGCCGTTCGCCTGGACCCGCTCCCGCCAGGCCACCAGCATGGCCCGCCGTTCCCGTGGCGTGGTGCCGCCCCAGACGCCGTGGCAGTCGCCGACCTGCAGCGCCCAGGCCAGACATGGGCCCTGCACGTCGCACGTGCCGCAGAGCGCGACGGCTCCGCCGGACGGCTCGTTCGGCGCGGGAAAGAACGTCTCCGGATCAACGCTGCGGCATGCGCCCCTCGTGCGCCACGCCTCATCGGTCTGCCGTTGCGCGATCGCCTCGAGCAGCCGCGGGTCGCGTCGCGCGATAGCCACCTCGTGCGGACGCGGCATGCGTGCTCGTGTCATCAGCCCACCTCCCCCGTGGGACCGGAACTGCTGTGGCGGCCGGGCCGCACCTTACGGTCCGGCACCACTCCGGCGCTGGTTTGTACCGCACCGTACAAGATCAGAACAAGGGGGTGATCTATCTTGAAACAAAGTTGTCGATCCAGAATGGGCGCATAAAGCGACAAAGACCATCGTTGATCTAGAGCTGTTCAGAAAAGCGTTACCTCGGCAACAGGTTCCACTAAGGCTGGACCGTTGTTTCGGACATTTCCGACATCGGAGCCTACTGGGCGTACCTCGATCGCCTCCAGATCCCGCTCGGAGAGCGGGCGAAGCAGCTCCTCGGGCTCCCCGCCGCCGGCCAGCCAATCCGCCCATCGGTCGGCCGGCAGGATCAGCGGCATCCGGTCGTGCACGCGGGTCAGGCCCCCGATCGCAGCGGTCGTCACCACGCTGCAGGTCAGCACGGACTCCGGACCCCACGCCGACCAGAGTCCGGCGAACGCCAGCGGCGTACCGTCCCCCGGGGTCATGTAGTAGGCCTGCTTCTGCTTGCCCGAGGTACGCACCCACTCGAACCAGCCGTCAGCCGGAATCAGGCACCGCCGCCGGGCGAACGACGGCGCGAACGACCGCAGCGTCGCCACCGTCTCCGCCCTGGCGTTGATCATGCGGGCGCCGCCGCGCAGGTCGGGCGCCCACGGCGGAACCAGCCCCCAGCGCGCGCTGTCGACGACGCGGGCCGCATCCCGCTGCGACATCCGCACCAGCGGCACCGGATCGGTGGGCGCGACGTTCCAGCTGGGCCGCAACGGCTCGGCCACGTCGACCGCCTCGAAGAACTGGCTCAGGTCGGCGTTGCTCCTGGTGGTCGCGTATCGCCCGCACATGCGCAGCACGGTACGCCCCGGCGGCCCCGACCGTCCGCCCGCAATGCCGCCCCTTCACCGCACCCCACGGCCGCGGCTCGGGTCAGCCGGACGGGTGGGGTGTCCCGTGGGCCGGGAACTCGCCGCGGAAATGTCGGTGGGCGGCGGCAGAATGGCGACCGTGACTGCTGAACCTCGCCCCTGGCTCGCCCCGCCCGCTTCCGGTCCGGTCACGGCGACCGTGCGCCTGCCCGGCTCCAAGTCGATGACCGCCCGGGCCCTGGTGCTCGCCGCGCTGGCCGACAGCCCGTCGGTGATCGAGGCGCCGCTGCGCGCCCGCGACACCGTGCTGATGTCCGCCGGCCTGCGCGCGCTCGGCGTCGGCGTCGACACCGGTGCGGACGACCGCTGGGTGGTGGAGCCAAGCCCGCTGCGCGGCCCGGCCCGGATCGACGTGGGGCTGGCCGGCACGATCATGCGGTTCCTGCCACCGGCGGCCGCGCTGGCCGAGGGCACCGTCGAGTTCGACGGCGACCCACACTCGCGCAACCGGCCACTGCGCCCGATCGTCGAGGCACTGCGCTCGCTCGGCGTGTCGATCGAGGCCTCGCCCACCGGCGGGCTGCCGCTCACCGTGCGCGGCGCCGGCCTGGTGGAGGGTGGCGAGGCGGTCATCGACGCCTCCGGCTCCAGCCAGTTCGTCTCCGGGCTGTTACTCTCCGCGGCCCGGTTCAGCAAGGGCCTGGTCCTGCGGCACGAGGGCCCACCGGTGCCGTCCGCCCCGCACCTGCGGATGACCACACACATGCTGCGCGCCGCCGGCGCGGTGGTGGACGAGAGCGTGCCCGACGTGTGGACCGTCCAGCCGGGCCCGCTGCAGGGGCGGACCTGGACGATCGAGCCGGACCTCTCCGGGGCAGCGCCGTTCTTCGCCGCCGCCGCGGTCACCGGCGGTTCGGTGACGCTGGCCGGCTGGCCGGCCGACAGCTGGCAGCCGGTCGACCGGGTCAAGGAGCTCTTCACCGAGCTGGGCGCCGAGGTGAGCCAGTCCGCCGAAGGCCTGACCGTGCGGGGCACCGGCACGCTGCGCGGGATCACCGCCGACCTTTCCGAGGTCAGCGAGCTCACCCCGGTGATCGCCGCCCTGGCCGCGCTCGCCGAGGGCCCGTCCGAGCTGCGCGGCGTCGCGCACATCCGCGGTCACGAGACCGACCGGATCAGCGCGCTGGCCACCGAGCTCGGCAAGGCCGGCGCCGAGATCACCGAGTTCCCGGACGGTCTGCGGATCGTGCCGCGGCCGCTGCACGGCACCACGTTCGAGACCTACGCCGACCACCGGATGGCACACGCCGCGGCGGTAATCGGCCTCGCCGTGCCGGAGATCAACCTCACCGACGTAGGTTGTACGTCGAAGACGTTGCCCGAGTTCCCCGAACTCTGGGCGGGACTCGTGGCGAGGAGCTAGATCTGCCAGGCCGTAAGCGGGAGTACGACGAGGACGACGTCCGGATCCGACCGGGCCGCTCGTCGCGTCCGCGTACCCGGTTGCGGCCGAAGCACGACGATGCGATCGACGCGCTGGTCATCACGGTCGACCGGGGGCGGTACGGGTGCGTGCGCGAGGACACCGGCGACACCGAGGTGATCACCGCGATGCGCGCCCGCGAGTTGGGCCGCAAGTCGGTGGTGGTCGGCGACCGGGTGGCGCTGGTCGGGGACGTCTCCGGTTCGCCGGGCGCGCTCGCCCGGATCGTCCGGATCGGTGAGCGCACCTCGGTGCTGCGGCGCACCGCGGATGACGACGACACCACGCCCGAGGGCCGCCTGGAACGGGTCGTGGTGGCGAACGCCGACCAGTTGGTGATCGTCAGCGCGCTGTCCGACCCGCCGCCGCGGACCGGGTTCATCGACCGGTGCCTGGTCGCGGCGTACGACGCGGATGTCGAGCCGCTGCTCTGCCTGACCAAGGCCGACCTGGCCGGGCCGGAGCAGGTGCTGGGCTACTACGCCGAGCTGGACCTGCCGTACGTCCTGGTGCGCCCGGGCAGCGACCTGGCCGAGCTCCGGGAGCGACTGTCCGGCCGGATCTCGGTGCTCGTGGGCCATTCCGGGGTGGGCAAGTCGACCCTGGTGAACCGTCTGGTGCCGGATGCGCTGCGGGCGGTCGGCGCGGTGAGCGCGATCGGCAAGGGCCGGCACACGTCGACCAGCGCGGTGGCGTTGCGGCTCCCGGCGATCGGCAGATCCCGGAAGGATCCGGGCTGGATCATCGACACACCCGGGATCCGCAGCTTCGGTCTAGCCCACGTCAGCGCGGAAAGCCTGCTCCACGGCTTCCCCGACCTGGTCGAGGGCACTCTGGAGGATCAGCCGAACTGCGGGCACACCACCGCGGACGCCGACTGCCGCCTCGACGCCTGGGTGGCCGACGGACACGCCGATCCCCGCCGGCTCGCCTCATACCGCCGCCTGCTCAGCTCCCGCGCCGGCGACCTGGACCAACGCGACCAGCCCGCCGACGAAACCCCCGCCGGCTGACCCCCGCCCTCCTCCAGCCGACCGCACCCTCCCATTCCTGCCTGACCGACGGCCGAGCAGACCCCAGCCGCCGCCCACGCACCCAACAAACCTCTCGAAACCCGCCTGCCGGGCGGCTCACATCCGCCAGCCGCCACTCAAGCACCCAACAGCCCCCTCATTCCATGCCTGACCGACGGCCGAGCAGACCCAGCCGCCACCCACGCACCCAACAAACCACTCGAAACCCGCCTGCCGGGCGGCTCACATCCGCCAGCCGCCACCCACGCACCCAACAGCCCCCTCATTCCATGCCTGACCGACGGCCGAGCACACCCAGCCGCCACCCACGCACCCAACAAACCACTCGAAACCCGCCTGACGGGCGGCTCCCATCCGCCAGCCGCCACTCAGGCACCCAACAGCCCCCTCATTCCATGCCTCGCCGACGGCCGAGCAGACCCAGCCGCCGCCCACGCATGTAACGACGGCTGCATTCCGTGTTCCTGCGCCAGCCGAGCCCGCTGAGCTGGCACCTGCGCACGTAACAGCGCTCCTATTCGGTGCGCCTGCCAATCGGCTTCGGGGGTGCTGGCAGGCAGGTCTGGTGTCAGCCCGGCCGGAGGGTTGGCGCCTGGGTGGCTGGGCCCGGCATCTGGTCGCTGGGCCCGGGCGGCGCCTGGTCACTAGGCCCGGGCCCTGGTCGCTGGGCCGCGGCGCCTGGTCACTGGGCCCGGGCACCTGGTCACTGGGCCCGGGCACCTGGTCGCTGGGCCCGGGCACCTGGTCGCTGGGCCCGGGCGCCCGGGTGGGCTGAGCCGGGTGCCTGGGTGGCTGAGCCGGGTGGCTGGGTGGGTGGCTGGGTGGAGTGGGTCTGGGCGGGAGGGCCTGGACCTGTGCGGCTGTGGCGTGGTGGATGGACTAGCTTGCTGGCATGGCTGGATACGCGGACGATCTTGCGCTTGCTCACCTGCTCGCCGACACGGCCGACTCGATCAGCACGGCTCGGTTTCGGGCGCTGGATCTGCGGGTTGAGGCGAAGCCGGATCTGACGCCGGTCTCGGACGCGGACACCGCGGTGGAGAAGGCGGTGCGGGCGACGCTGGCCCGGGCGCGGCCGCGGGACGGTGTGCTCGGGGAGGAGTTCGGGCGGTCGGTCGCGGCGGCGGGGCCGGGCAGCCGGTATTGGGTGATCGACCCGATCGACGGGACGAAGAACTTCGTCCGCGGCGTACCGATCTGGGCCACGCTGATTGCGTTGATGGAGGGTGACACTCCGGTGGTGGGCCTGGTGTCCGCGCCGGCTCTCGGCCGGCGCTGGTGGGCCGGGCGCGGGCTGGGCGCGTTCGCGGGCAAGCATCAGCACGCCGCGACCCGGATCAGCGTGTCGTCGGTGCGGAAGCTGACCGATGCGAGTTTCTGCTACGCCAGCCTGAACGGGTGGGCGGAAATGGGCCGCCTCGACCAGATGATGGACATTCTGCTCGGGGTGTGGCGGAGCCGGGCCTACGGCGACTTCTACGGGTACATGCTGCTCGCCGAAGGCGCGCTGGACGCGATGGCGGAACCGGAGCTGTCGCTGTGGGACATGGCGGCGCTGATCCCGATCGTCACCGAGGCGGGCGGCAAGATCACCGACTTGGACGGGCGGCCGACGGGCGACAAGAGTTCGGTGGTCGGGACCAACGGGCTGCTGCACGAGAGTGTCCTCGCGGCGCTGGCTCGCCGACCCTGATCAGCTGAGTGCCCGGTTCGGGAGTGAGACCACCCGAGCGGGGTACTTCCTCTGCATGCCCGCCGGGGGCGTATAACCCGATTTCAGGATTTATGCCTACTTGGTGGTGACCGCGGCAACGGATCCTCACGCGCCGAAATGCGAGGAGGGGACACGTTATGCACAATGGAGCGATCATGCCGAGCGAGGTTCGTCACCTGGTGGACCGCGGCCAGCCCTATCCCCTGGTCCGGCTGAGCGGGGTGCTCGACGACGAGACTGTCACACCGATCCGTTCAGCGTTGCTCGACGTCCTGGCCTCGCAGCCGGAGGCCATCGTCGTCGACGTCACCGGTCTGCAGGTGGCCCGGGCCGACGCGGTCTCCATGCTGCGTGAGCTCCTCGACGACACCCGGGACTGGCCAGGCAGCCATCTCACCCTCTGCGGTCCGTCCGACGCGGGGACCTGGAAGGCGAGCGGCTGGCCGGTGTGGCCGGACCCGGCCGGCGCGTTCGCGGCGCTCGGCAAGCCCGATACCGATCACCGGGTCAGCATCGAGCTGGAGCCCGTGGTGGGTGCGGCCCGCCGCTCGCGGGAGGTCATCACCGAGGCGTGCGGCCGGTGGGAGCAGCCCGAACTGGCTGGTAACGCCTGCATCGTGGCGACCGAGATGGTCAACAACGTGGTGGCCCACGCCCGTACGCCGATGCAGTTCCTCCTCGCCCTGCACGGCGGGACGATGAGCGTGGCGGTCCGGGACGGCTCACCCTCGATGCCCCGGTTCAACGGCCCGGTCGCACCGACCTCGTACGGCGGGCGCGGCCTGCTTCTGATCGACTCGGTGGCCGACCGCTGGGGTCACCTGCTGCTGGCCGACGGCAAGGTGGTGTGGGCACGGCTCGAAGCCGAGCCCGCGATGCCTGTATGACCGGCCCCACCCGTGGGTAGATTGCGGACATGCGAGACAACGACTACCCGGCAGAGGTCAGCGATCCGGAGGCGTCCGGGCTGCCGGACACCGCCGACGACGATTCCACGGCGTATGACGAGGTGAACAGCCCGCGGTGGAGCGACGGCCCGGACCCGGCCGCGCTCGCGGGCGTGGGTCCCGGCGGGTCGAACCGTTTCGGTGACACCGCCGAGGAGCAGCGGCAGGGCGAGGGACTGGACCGCCGGCTGCGGCAGGAGCAGCCGGACTTCGGCGCCGAGGAGGCGCTGCCGGAGCGCCGTGACCCGATCGACGAGACGGTGGACGACTCGGAGCAGCGCCAGTTCGACCGGGACGTCTGGGAGCCGGGCCCGACCTCGGACCCGCACTCGCAGGTCTCGCTCTACGACGACGGCCAGCTGGACGAGGAGGATCCGCAGGCGGTCGGCCGGCTGGTCGCGCCGGACGAGGGTTCGGGCTGGGACGAGGAGCCGGACAGCGTGGCGTACGACGCGGGCGCGGCCGGCGGCGGGGCGAGCGCCGAGGAGCTGGCCATGCACGAGACCCGAGCACCGGACTACGACTGAACACCCAAAAAAACCGACTGCGGCTGAACATTAAATCTCGGCTGCGCCTCTTGCCTGGTAGCCGGGCAGCTGAGCAGAGTGCAGCGGTGAAATACGCGCACCTGCTCGCGGCCGCAGTGCTGGTCCTGGGGATCGGCCCGGGCGCTCCCGCCCGGGCCGCCGACACGGTGAGCCGCTCCGCGCTCAGTGACGACTTCACCGGCGCCCGGGGCGGCGCGCCCGACGGCGCGAAGTGGGCGGTGGCCGGCGATGCGCGCCGCGCCCAGCTGACCGGCGACGGCGAGCTCTTCCTCGCCACGCAGCTGCGGACGCAGAAGACCCTCGGGCAGAAGTCCGGGCGGGCCGAGGCCCGGATCCGGATGAGCCGCGACGGCGGCGCCTGGCGTGCCCTGGGTGTGCTGACCCCGGACGGCGGGCTCCCGGCCGGCCGGGTGGAGGTCCTGGCCGACGACAGCGTGGGCAGCGAGGACTTCCACACGTACGTGATCGACTGGTCGCCCACCACACTGGTCTGGTCGGTCGACGGCCGCAAGGTCCTGCGCTTCACCCCGTCGACCGCGGGTCAGCCGTTCCGGCTGTCGCTCAACACGGCCGCCGGCGGGCGGGACCCGGACTCCATGCTGGTCGACTACGTGCGCGTCTCGGTCCGGGTCACCGTCCAGGCGACGAACTGGAAGATCCAGACGACGTATCGGCCCGGGAAGTACGTCCGCTACCGGGGCGAGCTGTACCGCGTACAGGAATTCCACACCTCGCTGCCGGGCTGGCAGCCCGATCTCGTGCCGGCGATTTTCAAAAAAGTGTGATCCGGAGGTTCCGGAACCCGTCTCCATTGACCGATGACAGTCGAACTTTAAAGACTGTTTGGAGTACGGTTCCCTCTCCCCCGGAGGATCCCCCATGCGCAAGTTACGCATCCTGCTCGGCGCGGCGATAGTCGCGACAACCCTGGCCAGCACCCTGACGCTGGCCTCCCGCAGCGACACCGCAGAGGCCGCGATCGGCCCGGTCACCTGGTCCGACGAGTTCAACGGCGCGGCCGGCGCACCGGTGGACGGCTCGAAGTGGAACTTCGACGTCGGCGGTGGCGGCTTCGGCAACAGCGAGCTGCAGTACTACACGAACTCGACGAACAACGTCCGGCAGAACGGCCAGGGCCAGCTCGCGATCACCGCGCGCAAGGAGAACCCGGCCAACTACCAGTGCTGGTACGGCACGTGCCAGTACACCTCGGGCCGGATCCTGACCTCCGGCAAGTTCACCCAGCGGTACGGCCGGTTCGAGGCCAGCATCAAGGTCCCGAAGGGCCAGGGCATCTGGCCGGCGTTCTGGATGCTCGGCGACAACCTGGGCAGCGTCGGCTGGCCGCAGTCCGGCGAGATCGACATCATGGAGAACGTCGGCAAGGAGCCGAACAAGCTCTACGGCACCGTGCACGGCCCCGGTTACTCCGGCGGCAGCGCGATCGGTGGCAGCCGCACCCTCGGCGCACCGCTCGGCGACGCCTTCCACCAGTACGCCGTGGAGTGGTCGCCGAACCTGATCGTCTGGTATCTGGACGGCTCCGAGTACTTCCGGGTCACCCCGGCCTCGCTCGGCGGCCGCCAGTGGGTCTTCGACCACCCGTTCTTCATGATCCTGAACGTGGCGGTCGGCGGTAACTGGCCGGGCAGCCCGGACGCCTCCACCTCGTTCCCGCAGACCATGCTGGTCGACTACGTCCGGGTCTCGGCCTGGAACGAAGGCACCACCCCGCCGCCGGCCACCGGCAACGCGCTGAAGAGCAACTTCAACGGCAAGTGCATCGACATCCCGGGCGCCAACGCGGTCGACGGCGCGCGGCTGCAGATGTGGGACTGCAACGGCAGCGGCGCCCAGAAGTGGACGTTCAACAGCGACGGCACCCTGCGAGCCCTGGGCAAGTGCATGGACCCGGCCGGTGGCGCGCTGGCCAACGGCACCCCGATCCAGCTGGTCACCTGCAACGGCAACCCGGTGCAGCGGTTCACCCTGTCGGCCGCCGGTGACCTGGTGAACGTCTCGGCGAACCGGTGTGTCGACATCGCCGAGTGGAACAACACCAACGGCGCCCGCCTGCACCTCTGGGACTGCGGCGGCACCGCAAACCAGAAGTGGACGCGGGCCTGAGGTAACAGCGGGGACCGGTCTACCGCGTCACGGTGTACCGGTCCCCGTAGACCCGCCAGCTCAGCGGGGTGACCAGGTCCAGGTTGCCGGCCCGCAGGAAGGCCCGCTGGGCGGTGTCCACCCGGGTGGTGTCGCGGTGCGCCGCCTCGGTACGCATCTCAGCCCGCCGAGCGTCCAGGAACGCGGAGAGATAGCTGATCTCGTCGCCGCCCTGGACCGGCGTCCGCTGCCCGGCCACCGCCCGCGCCCGGATCTCGCGCAGTCCGGCGACCCCGTGCATGACCGCGGCGTCGTAGTAGGCGAACTGGCCCAGCGCCCGCAGCCCGTCGGCCTCGGCGAGCCGCACCGCCGGCCGGAAGTACATCCGGTCCCGCGCCTCCTCCTGCACCTTCTGGAAGACCGGGTCGGCTGCGGACGCCCGCCACGCCGCCGGGAAGCCCGGGTCGAGCCCCTTGTGCGAGTCGGTGCCGTCCACCGCACGCAACGCCGGCAGGTAGCCGGCCAGACTGTTGTCCGGCTTTCGCCTGGTGTACTCGGTCACCACGGCGAGCATGTCGGAGGTGCCGGAGCAGAACCCGACGAGACCGCCGGTGTACCCGCGGCCGTCGCCCAGGTCCTCGATGTAGCCGTACAACGAGCGCCAGTCGAGCGTCGAGTTCTCCGCGCTGGCGACCAGCTTGAGCGCGGTCTCCTTCTTGACGTTCGCGGTCAGGTCCGCAGCGATCGCGGGCACCACAGCGGCAGCGGACTGGCCCGCCTCGGTCACCGGCGCGGCCGGCCCGGGACCGTACGCCCGCACGTCCCAGAGCGAGTAGCCGCCGGTGGTGCCCCGCTGGGTGGCCAGGATCCGCAGGTAGCGCCCGCTGCCGGCGAGGTTGTGGACGTCGTCGGTGCCGCCGTTGCCGGTCGCGGTGCGGTAGAGATCGGTCCACACCGAGCCGTTGCCGGAGATCTGGATCCGGTACGCCTTGGCGTATGCCTTCGCCCAGGCCAGCCGCACGCGGTGCACCTGCTGAGCGGCGCCGAGATCGATCTGGACCCACTGGGTGCCGGCGCCACCCGCACTGGACCAGCGGGTGCCGCGGTGCGCGTCGGTGACCTTGGCAGCGGCCCACGCGACGCTCTCGGTGGATGAGGCGAGCACCGGCCGCCGCAACGAGAGCAGCACGTCCGGGGACGCGCTGGCGGCCACGGAGACGGCCAGCGGAACACACAGAACAGCCGTTATCCCGGCACCCAGCGCGAAGGAACGCATACCTTCAACGCTAGGGCGGGACGCGTCAGCGACGCTTACGGTTCCGCGAAATCAACACTATCGCCAATATGACCAAACCCACGACGACCAGGCAGCAGAGCAGGCCGAACACCCCGAACCCGCCTCGGGAGCGGCGCCGGGCCGCCTCGACCGCGATCTCCGTCACGCCGTTGCTCGCGGCCCAGGCGTGCGCCGGGATCACCAGGGCCAGCACCGCGCCGGTCAGCACGGCGGTCAGTCGGGTCCACCACTTCGCCACGTCAGACATGTGTTCCATGCTGACCCATGCGCGCAACGGGTAAGAGAGCCGTTACCGAGTGAGAGGAAACAGCCCCATGAACCCGGATCTGGAGGCGCTGGCCGAGGCGCACGGCGTGGCCACGTGGTACGAGAACTGGCGCCGAAAGCGCACCGCCGTCGCCGCGGAGTCGGTGATCGGCGTGCTGGGCATGCTCGGCGTGGACGCGACGACCCCCGCGGCGGTACGCGCGTCGCTCGCCGCCGCCCGCCGGCGTGACCAGGGCGAACGCCTGCCCGGCACAGTCGTGCTGCGGGCCGGGAGCACCCGGCCGTTGCCGTCCCCCGGCGAGATCACGCTCGAGGACGGCGGCACGCGTACGGTGGACCGGCTCCCCGCCGACCTGCCGCTCGGCTGGCACCGCCTGCGGGTCGCCGACCAGGACGTCACCCTGGTCGTGGTCCCCACCGAACTGCCCGAGCCGCCGGAGGCGTGGGGCTGGATGCTGCAGCTCTACACGCTGCACTCGGCCGGCTCCTGGGGCATGGGCGACCTCGGCGACCTGCGCGACTTCGCCGGTGACTGCGGCGGCGCGGACGTGGTGCTGCTGAACCCGCTGCACGCGGTCACCCCGACCCTGCCGGTGCCGGCCTCGCCGTACTCGCCGTCGAGCCGGCGCTTCGCGAACCCGCTCTACCTGCGGGTGGCGGACACCGCGGAGTACCGGCGGGCCGATCCGGAGTTGCAGCAGCGGGTCGACGCGCTGCGCCCGGCGAAACCTGCGGACGGGCTGATCGACTACAGCGCGGTGCTGGCGGCCAAGCTCGCCGCGCTGGAACTGCTGCGGCCGCTGGCCGGACCGGTCGACCTGGAGAGCGACCCGGGACTGGCGGACTTCGCCCGGTTCTGCGCGCTCGCCGAGGAGCACGGTCCGAACTGGCGGGAGTGGCCGGAGGAACTGCGCCGGCCGGACTCGCCCGCTGTCCTCGCGTACGAAAGTGATCGGATCTTCTTCCATGCCTGGATCCAGCAGTTGCTGGAGGAGCAGTTCGACGCCGCCGCCGAGGCTGCCCGGGACATGTCCGTCGGCATCGTGCACGACCTCGCGGTGGCGGTCGACCCGTCCGGTGCGGACGGCTGGCTGTTGCAGGACGTGCTGGCGATGGAGGCCCGGACCGGGGCGCCGCCGGACGCGTTCAACCAGCTCGGCCAGGAGTGGGGTGGCGTCGCGTGGCGGCCGGACCGGCTGGTCGAGAGCGGGTACGCGGCGTACCGGGACATGCTGCGCCGGATCTTCCGGCACGCCCGCGGTCTGCGGGTGGACCATGTGGCCGGGCTCTGGCGGCTGTGGTGGGTGCCGTCCGGGATGGGCCCGGCCGAGGGCACCTACGTGCACTACGACCCGGAGGCGATGCTCGGCATCCTGGCCCTGGAGGCGCACCGCGCCGGCGCCGTGGTGATCGGCGAGGACCTGGGCACGGTCCTGCCGGTGGTGACCGAGGGCCTGGACCGGATGAACATGCTCGGCTCGGCCGTGCTCTGGTTCACCCGCGACGACGACGGTGGCTACCGGCCCGCCGCCGGATACCCGCGCAACGCGCTGGCCAGCATCTCCACCCACGACCTGCCGACCGCCGCCGGCTTCCTGGCCGGTGAGCAGGTCGAGGTACGCGCCGAGCTCGGCCAGCTGGCCGGACCGGTGGAACAGGAGCGGGCGAACTGGGCCAAGGACCGGGATCAGCTGCTCGACCGCCTCCGCGCCGAGGGTCTCCTGCAACCGGACGCGACGACCGAGGAGACCGTGGTCGCGATGCACCGGTTCCTGGCCCGGACGCCGTGCCGGCTGGTCACCGCCGCACTGCACGACGTCCTGCTGGAACGCCGGCAGCCGAACCTGCCGGGCACCTTCGACGAGTACCCGAACTGGCGGATCCCGCTCGGCACCGATCTGGCCGACATCAGTTCGGACGCAATGTTCCGCAAGGTTGCCGAGATTCTGGGTAACCGTAAGAGCATGGGTTTCCTGGACAAGGCGAAGGCGCTGGCCGACAAGCACGATGACAAGGTCGACATGGCGCTGGAGAAGATCGGTGACGCGGTGGACCGGCGTACCGGCCACAAGTACACGGCTCACATCGACCGGGGAGTCGACGAGGCGCAGAAGCGCACGGGGTCGGGCGACACGCAGCGGTGACCGCGGCGCCGCCGCCCGGACCGCTCAGATCGCGAGCGGCTCGGGCGGCGGGTCGTCGTCCACCGCGTACAGCATGGGGTGCAGTGGCAGGAAGGTGTCCGGCTGCCGGCAGCGGGCCGGCGGCAGCAGGGACGAGCGGTGCTGAGGGTGTTCGCGGCAGTGCCGCAGCGCGCGGGCGACGGCGTCCTCGTGGTGCCGGCCGCCGCCGTACTCTCCGCAGCCGGCGCAGTCCCACCGCCAGAACGGCGCCCCCTCCTCGGAGGTGTGCCGCCGGATCTGCAGCGGCGCGCCCGCGCTCTGGCGGGCGGCCTCGAGGATCGCAGGCATCTCCACGATCGGCGGCGGCCCCAGTGGCCGCCGCTGTCCACCGATGATCTCGGCCAGCACGTTGCTCGACATGGTTTTCAGTGTGGAACGTGCTTCATGAACCGTATGACGGTTTTGCGGAAAATAGCCACGTTTAGTGACCGGTGACGATCCCCAGCAAGGACGAGGGGACGCCGGGGAAGACGCCGGCCAGATCACCGACGCCGCAGCGGGCCCGGAGGATCTCGCCGATCACCGCCCGATAGTCGGTGGTCACCGCGAGGTCGCCGTCCCGCAGCGCGGCGGTGGTCAGGCCGGGCCATCGGCCGTACACCTTGCCGCCCTTGACGTTGCCGCCCAGCACGAACATCGCGTTGCCGTAGCCGTGGTCCAATCCGCCGGAGCCGTTCTGCGCGACCCGGCGACCGAACTCGCTGATGGTGATCAGCGTGACCCGGCGCATGCCCTCGGCGCCCAGATCGGCGGCGAACGCCGCCAGCGCCGAGGCGAGCAGCTTGAGCTGGTCGAACATCCGGCGGCCGGCCACCGCCGGGCCGAGGTTCTCGTGCATGTCCCAGTCGCCGGAGTCGACCGTCGCGCTCATCAGCCCGGCGTCGGACTTGATCAGCCGGGCCACGTCGCGCAGTGCCGCACCGAGTTCGGTGTCCGGATAGACCGCGCCGTTCGCCGGTGTGTAGCCCGCCGCCCGCAGCTTCGCGCCGCGGGTGAGCGCCCCGGTCAGCTGGGTCGCGGGGTCCGCCAGCGCGGCCGGGGCGCCGGCGTAGAGCGCCGCCATGGTGGCGCCGATCGGCCGGTCGGCCTGCTCACCGGTGAGCTGCAGGTCGTCGACCGCGGTCAGGCTCAGGTAGGGCGCGGCGCCGCTGAGCACGCGGGCCGGCCGGGCGGTGCCCATCGCGATCGCCTGGAACGGGTCGGTCGATCCGAGCGAGCCGAGCATCCGGTTCAGCCAGCCGGTCCGCAACGACGTGCCGGGGGCGGCCCGCTCCAGCTCCTCCATCGCGGAGAAGTGCGACCGGTTCGGCGCGGGCTGGCCGACCGCGTGCACCGCGGCGAGCTGCCCGCCGGTCCAATACGGCAGCAGCGGGGCCAGCGCGGGGTTCAGGCCGAAGAACGAGTCACCGCCGATGAGCTGGGATTTCGGTACGCCGATCCCGGGCCGCGCAGCGTAATAGGCGGCGTCGCCGGCCGGAACCACCGCGGACAGCCCGTCGAACCCGCCGCGCAACGAGACCAGTACGAGCACGTCACCGGCGTACGCGGGGTCGGCGGCGTACGCCACGCTGGTGTCGAGCCCCATCGCGGCGACACCGGCGCCGGCGAGCCCCGCCGCGAGCAGGCCGCGCCGCGACGTGGTGGCCTGGCGCAGGTCGTCACATCCGCAAGTCATCGTGGTCACCTCAACGCGAAGGACGGGGAGTTGAGCAGCATCCCCATCAGGTACGGGAACATCCAGCCGACGGCCGGGTCGTTCGACTTGAGCGGCGAGGCCGGCGTCTTGCCGTAGAACGCGGCCAGCGCGGTGGTCTGCGCCGGAGTCGGCGCGATCCCGGTCAGCCGGATGCCGACGGCCGCGATCAGGGCGCCGTACGTGGCCGGCACCACCCCCACCATCCCGGTCGCCAGCGAAGCCGGTTTGACCAGCGTGTCCGGCCACCACCCGGCCGCGATGGAGAGGTGGAAGTTCCACCGCACCAGCAGACCGGACGGAGACGCCCAGGCGGCTGCCACGTCCGGGTAGCCGTTCGGCGGGCCCCAGAACAGCGGCGCCTGCCCGGCTTCACGGCACATCCAGTACAGGCTCTCCAGGAACTTGGTGCCGCTGGTCGCCGGGCCGTAGCCGAGCGTTCGTACGGTCGCGGCCAGGTCCTCGAAGGGGGTCCGGGTCTTGGCCCCGATCGAGGCCGCGAACTCGGCCGACGTGAACAGGGCCCGCAGCACCGGCGCGATCGCCGAGCCGTTGTCCAGGTAGATCTTGACCAGCGCGGTGATCAGAGCGGCCGGCGGCTCGTCGGCGACGAACCGGACGCACAGCTTGGTGACGATCCGGCGGGCCGTCACCGGGTGCAGGGCCAGGTAGTCGATCATCGCCAGCGCGGCGCTGGCACCGCCGCCGGGAGTGGTGTTGGCGTGCTGGAAGGCCAGCACCCGGACCGCGCCGGTGGCGTGGATCGCGGAGTCGAATTTGAAGAGGCCGGTGGCGTGGTCGACGGTCAGGCCGGTGAGCAGCCGGGCCGCGTTCTGCACGTCCGCCTCGGTGTACGCCAGCCCGACCGTGTGCAGTTCGAGCAGCTCACGGCCGTAGTTCTCGTTCGGCGCCGCCTTCGTCGAGTACCGGTTGTCCAGGTAGGTCAGCATCGCCGGGTGCCGCGACGAGGCCTTCAACATGTCGGAGAACCTGCCGAGGGCGTACTTGCGGATCACGTTGCGGTCGTAATCGGCGCGACTGTCCCAGACGTCGCCGTACGGCGCGGTCACGTTGAGGTGGTTGCTCCAGAAGTCGACCATCACCTCGAACAGCTGCCGCTCGCTCCAGATCGCCCGGCCGACGGCGGCGAACCCGAGCTGCCACATCGGGTCCCAGCTGTACAGCTTGAGCTTGCCGGTGGACACCTGGCTGCGGATCTGGGCGATGGTCAGCCCGCTCAGCGGCAGCCGAGCGACGACACCGTCGGCCACCTTGTCGGGGATCGTGGCCGGGCTCAGCTGACGGTCCAGCCAGGCCGCGGCGCCCAGCTTGCGGATCTCGGCGATCGATGCCGGGCTCGGCCCGAAGGTGGCCCGGCGCAGCAGGTGCAGCAGCGGGTCGGCGGGCAGCAGAGAGGCCGGGCTCGACGAGGGGGCGGCGGTCGCCGGCATACCGGGGGCCAGCGTGACCGCCGCGCCGGCGGCCGCCATCCCGCCCACCACCGCGCGGCGGGTCACCGTCTGCTCGAATGCGTTCACGGGGGAATCTGTCGGAAGTTTCCGGTGTGATCGTTGGGTTCCCTGCGCCGTGCTACCGATCTGCTCCCTGGATACTGGCCGGATGGCACAGCGCAGGACAGCCCGGCGGCGGGTGGAGACGGTCGCCTCGGGCGTCGCCGAGTTGGTTCCCGACCCGGACCGGGACACCGCGTGGACGCTGCTGCTCGATGGCGCGCCGCAGTCGCACGTCGACCTCGCCGACCCGACATACCTGCAGTTCGAGTACGTGCGCCGGATGGCCGCGGCGATCGATCTGGCGGCGCCCGCGGGGCGGCCGCTGCGCGCCCTGCATCTGGGCGGCGGCGCGCTGACGCTGCCGCGCTACCTCGCGGCCACCCGGCCGGGCTCGCCGCAGCGGGTGGTGGAGATCGACGGGCCGCTGGTGGAGCTGGTCCGGCAGGCACTGCCGCTCCCGGTCAATGCCAATGTCCGGGTACGCGTAGCCGACGCTCGCGCCGCTGTCGAAGGAATGCGGGACGCCGGGTACGACCTGGTGGTCCTGGACGTGTTCGCCGGTGCCCGCACCCCCGCCCACCTCGCGTCGGCCGAGTTCCTCCGGGAGGTGGCCCGCGTCCTCGACCCGGCCGGGTGGCTGATCGCGAACGTCGCCGACGGGCCCCCGCTCAAGCACGCCCGCAGCCAGGTCGCCACGATCCGGGCCGCGCTGCCCGACGCCTGCCTGATCGCCGACGCCGGGGTGCTGCGCGGGCGGCGCTTCGGCAACCTCGTGGTGCTCGCCGGGCGTACCCCGCCCCCGATCGCCGAGCTGACCCGCCGCGCCGCCGGGGACTGGTTCCCCGGACGGGTGGAGACCGACCTGGAGCGCTTCACCGGCGGGGCCGCGCCGGTGCCGGATGCCACCGCGGTTGCCTCCCCAGCACCGCCCGAAGGACTTTTCAGTAACCGAAAGTGATGGTTGGATCGGCCGAAGGTGCACCTACGGTCACCGCGGCATGTCGATTTCCGGAAGTACAGTGTGATTCGCGTCGGGTGACTGGCGACACCGCCCGCGCCCGGCTGTAATCGTTGCGGCCGCGTTTACCGATCGCGGCGACCACGGGGAAGGCAACCATGTTCCACCAGCACTTCCTGTCGGCGACGGGAACCGATCTCGGACCGCTGGACAGCGGTGAGCGAGTGCTCTGGCAGGGCCACTGCGCCGTCGCGGAGTACGGATTCGACGAGGCGTCCTCACTGCCCCGCTGGACGCTGCCGGAGGAGACCGCGGTCCTCGTGACGGACCGCCGGGTGCGCTTTTCCCACGCGGGCGAAACGACGCAGAGTAGTGGCGAGCTGTTCTGGCTCTGGCCGCAGCACCTGCGCGTCCAGCCCGGCAACCGGGAGACCGGGCGCAACGCCACGGTCACCCAGATCCAGCTGGTCTGCACCGGCCCGGGCACGAGCTTCCCGGCGCTGGTCTTCGCCGGCGGCGACGTGACAAAGGTCAGCGACGCGGACCGGCTCGCCAATCTGCTACGGCAGGCGATCGCCCGGTTCCGGGTGGAGAACGCGGACGAGATCGGCGTGCCGGCGCCGCAGGCCCGGATGCTCTCCCGCCTGGTGATCGGCCCGGAGTTCAGCAACTACCAGGGCGGCGAGGGGCAGACCGTGACGCTGCTCGGCGCTGTGCCGGTGCCCGCTCCCGAGCCCGAGTACTTCTCCCCGCCCGTCTCGTCGGTTCCGGTCTCGGCCACACCGATCTCCGCGACCCCGGTCTCGGACAGCCGTGGTTACGTGGAACGCCCCGGGCTGGCCGCCGACGCGCTCCGCGCCGAGCAGGCGATCCGCGCCGAGCAGGACAGCCGGCACGCGGAACCCGATCTCGCCTCCCGCGCCGCGAGCCTGGCCGCCCGGGTGGCCAACCTCGTCTCCGCCGCCCCCGAGGAAAACGGTCAGAGCACCAACCTGTCGGCGTACCTGTCCGCGCCGCCGTCCGACGAGTACCGCTGAGCTGATCAGTTCGCCGTCGACGGCGCGAAACAGCGGCCCTCGGCGACCCGCTCGGTGTGCACCTGGTGTGCCCGGCGCAGCAGGTCCATCAGCTCGGACTCCTGGCGGATGCGGGCCCGGTACCGCTCCGGCAGCTGCCGCAGGTTCTCCTCCTCGACCAGCAGCCGGTGGTAGATCTCGTCGCAGTAGTTCGGGTCGGTCTCGATGTCGAGGAACTCGTTGGCGTGCCGCCGGGCGTTCGAGACGTACGTCCGGGCGCGGCCCTTCGGGCTGAGCAGCGAAGCGATCACCGTGATCACCAGCACCGCGACGATGATCGCGAGAGAGACCGCGGTCGGGATCTCGGTCACGTGCACCGGCTCGCCGTCGTTGATGAACGGCACGTTGTTCTCGTGCAGGGCGTGCAGCACGAGCTTCACGCCGATCAGCGCGAGGATGGCGGCCAGCCCATAGGAGAGGTAGACGAGCCGGTCCAGCAGGCCGTCGATCAGGAAGTAGAGCTGCCGGAGCCCGAGCAGGGAGAAGGCGGTGGCGGTGAAGACCAGATAGACGTTCTGGGTGAGACCGAAGATCGCCGGGATCGAGTCCAGGGCGAAGAGGATGTCGGTGCCGCCGATCGCCACCATCACGAGCAGCATCGGGGTCAGCACCCGCTTACCGTCCTGATAGGTGAAGAGCTTGTCCCCGTCGTACTTGTCCGAGGTGTGCAGGAACCGCCGGGCCAGCCGGATGACGAAGTTGTTCGGCGGCTCGTCCTCGTCGTCGTGCTTCTCCCTCAGCAGGTTGCCCGCCGTGATCAGCAGGATCAGCCCGAAGATGTAGAAGATCCAGGCAAAGGAATTGATCAATGCCGCGCCGACGAGGATGAACCCGGTCCGGGCGAGCAGCGAGACCACGATGCCGAAGAGCAGCACCTTCTGCTGATCGGCTCGGGGCACCTTGAAACTGCTCATCAGCAGCAGGAAGACGAAGAGGTTGTCGACCGACAGCGCCTCCTCGGTCACATAGCCCGCGAAGTACTCCGCGCCCATGGTGGAGCCGCCGAACACCCACACCCCGACGCCGAACAGGATCGCAATCGAGACGTAGATCGACGTCCACAGTGCGGCCTCGCGCAACGTGGGGATGTGCGCTCGGCGTACATGGAAGAAGAAGTCGAAAAGCAGGAGACCGACGATGCCCAGAACCGTCAGGACCCACACCGCACCGGATACCTGCTGCATGCGCTCATCCTAGGGCTGATCGGCGTCGATCACCGCGGAGCGCAACTGGGAGGCGGTGAGAAATAGCGCACCATCGAGATTCGCGCCGCGCAGATCGGCGCCGCGCAGGTCCGCACCGGTGAAATCGGCCCGGCGCAGATCCGCGCCGCTCAGGACGGCGCCGATCAGCAGAGCGCCGCGGAAACTCGCCCCGCGCAGATCAGCGCCGCGCATGCGGCGGCCGATCAGCTGCGCTCCGGTGTGGTCCGGGCGGCGGCCACCGGCCCGGGACCGGGCCATCTCGCTCGCGCGCCGCAGCAGCGGATTGACCTTTCCCCGGTACGCGTCGACGTCGAGCGCCCGTAGCTCGGCGGGAGTGCCGGCGGCCAGCGCGTCGGTCTCGGCCAGGGCGGCACGCAGTTTCGGATGCAGGCGCTGCGCCTCGTCCAGGCGCAGCGCCTCGGTGAGGTACCACATCAACTCGTGCAGTTGCCGCATCACCGGCAGCACAGCGAACATGTCACCGGCGATCTCCGGTGCGGACCGCCAGTCCCGGCCGCCGAACATTTCCTGGGTGATGCGCTGCCCGGCGCCGAAGCAATCGAACACGACGCAGCCCTTGAACCCGCGCCGGGGCAGTTCCTCGTGAATGCCACAGCGGAAGTCGTCTGTCAAATTTCGGCAAGGGCGCCCGGCCGGCTTGTCGATGGCGAAATCGGAAGATTTGGCGAAAGCCGGAGCCACGCAACAGAGCGCAGCGCAACGAACACAATCGGCAGCCAGGCGGGTCATCTCATCCGTTTCCGTAGAACGTGGCGTCCGGGTCGCAGCAGTTCGAGCCATATCGGCGGGCTGACCGATTTTGCCGATATCACCGGACACGCGCCCGTCAGACACCTTACCGACATCGTCCGGAAAGCCATTTCCGACTGCAAGTTCGATCACTTGCCCGCCTTGGGGACCACATTTCAAGGGACCAGCGGGTATGGTGCCGATCTGTGTGAACGATGACCATGACGGTGAATTCTCGCTAGTGTCACCGTTCGATCCTGGCGCGGGCGCCAACTGTGCTGCCCCCATGACGGAGGACCACTACATGCAGACACGACCGAAAACGATTTTCGGCGTAGGAACCGCTCTGGGTGTGCTCGTTACCGGCACCAGCCTGATGGGTGCGACGCCCGCGTTCGCAGCCGGCGAGCTGACCTTCGACAAGCCCACCGTCCCGACCGGCTTCGCCGAGGTGCAGCTCACCGGCACCGCGACCGCGGGCGCCGACGTCACCTTGCGCGAGCGTGCCTACGTCTGGCGCGGCGGTGCGACCACGGGCGCCGACCTCCCCGCGGCGACCGAGTACCAAGCGAGCATGCCGGTCACGGTCAAGGCGAACGCCCAGGGCCGTTGGACGATCTCCCGGTACATGGACTCGGGTTTCGTCTGGGCGGTCTCGTCCGGCACCGGCAACGACATCACCTACTCGCCGATCGTCACGGCGCCGATGAAGGTCGGTGGGGCCTTCGAGGTGACCGCGGGCGCCAACAACGCCATCAGCTTCCGGTTCCACGCGAGCCCGGACCAGCCGTGGTTCCCGGTGACGATCCAGCGGCAGAACGGCAGCAGCTGGGTGGACGTCGCGTCGGGCTACACCGACGGCCCGCCCGGTGAGGGCAACGACGAGCTGCCCGAGGGCGACGACGGCGACGGCGACGCCGAGTTCCAGGGCACGGCCGCCAACCAGCCGGCCGGCTCGCAGACCTACCGTGCGGTCGTGGCCGAGGCCGGCAACGCGGACTACGCCTCCGTGGCCAACCTGATCGAGAGCAACACCTTCACCGACACCGTCACGGTGAGCGGTACGGGTGGCGGCAACCCGAGCCCGAGCCCGAGCACGAGCTCCTCGCCGGCTCCGAGCTCGCCGGCGCCGAGCCCGAGCAAGCCGCCGACCAGCCCCACCCCGACCAAGCCGACCCCGACTCCGACGAAGCCGCCCGTTCCGGCGGCGCCGGCGGCCGGTTCGGTGCAGTTCACCCGGATCTACTACAACTCCCCGGGCACGGACAAGAGGACGAACAAGAGCATCAACGGTGAGTACTTCCGCCTCACCAACAAGACCAAGAAGACGATCAACCTGATCGGCTGGACGGTCCGGGACCGCGCCGGGAACCTCTACCGGTTCACCAGCAACTACTACCTGGCCGCCGGCAACAGCACGATCGTGCACACCGGCAAGGGCTCGAACACGCGCACCGTCCGGTTCTGGGGCAAGACCAAGTTCGTCTGGAACAACGGCGGCGACGGCGCGACCCTGCGGACCTCCGGCGGCAAGACGATCGACACCTGCACCTGGAGCAAGCCCGGCAAGGGCTACACCAACTGCTGATAGTCCGCCATATCGGCGACTGCCCTCCGGGATCTCGGTCCCGGGGGGCAGTTCCTGATTCGTGACCGGCGGCGAACCACCCCTCGAAAAAGGAACCTCAATGCAGATCCGCCCGAAAGCAATTTTCGGCGCCAGTGCCGCCTTCGGTGTGATCACCGCAGCGGTGCTGACGGCTCCCAGCCCGGCGTTCGCCGCCGATGCCCCCACGTTCGACAAGATTCCGGTCGCGAACGGCTACAACACGAACGACAAGGTGGTCCTCACCGGCACCGCGGAGCCCGGCGACACCGTCACGCTCTACGAGGACGCCTACTACTGGGCCAAGGACTTCACGGTCGACCAGTTGAAGGCCAAGCCGGCGAACGACTACGACAAGTGGATCGGGCAGAACGAGAACGGCGAGAACGAGTACGAGCCCGTCACGACGGTCGCGAACAGCGCCGGTCGATGGACCATCACCCGCGCGATGGACTCCGGCCACATCATGATGGTCGGCACCGATGACGGGTTCTCGAACCGCCGTTACTCCGCGGTCCGCGTGCAGCCCGTCTTCACGGCCAACGTCGCCGAGGCCGGCACCGTCAGCTTCAACGTCGGCGTGAACCCCGGTCAGGCCGGGTTCCCCATCACCATCGAGCGCTACACCAGCAACGGGTGGACTGCGGTCGACAACGGCCTGTCCAACGCCGCGGGGTGGGGCAACCAGGTCACCGGCCTCCCCGCCGGCAGCCACACCTTCCGCGCGTTCGTCGGCAGCCTGGAGAACGGCGAGTCGGTGAAGGCCGGCTACGCCGATCCGTTGAACCTGATCATCGCGAACTACTCGATCAACCTCCGGGTCGACGTCCCCGGCTCCCCCGCCACCAACGGTCCGGCGCCCTCCGAGGGCAACCCGGTGCCCAACCCGGCCATCGCGGACCCGGACGGCGGGCCGGTCGACAACCCGAACCCGACGAACCCCAGCCCGAGCCCGAGCCGGTCGAGCGCCAACCCGAGCCCGAGCCCGAGCAAGCCGACGACGACTCCGCCGAAGCCGACGACCCCGCCGGCGCCGCCCGCCCCCGCTGTGGGTTCGGTGCAGTTCACCCGGATCCAGTTCAACGCTCCGGGCAAGGACACGAAGAAGAACAAGAGCCTCAACGGCGAGTACTTCCGGATCACCAACAAGACCAAGAAGACGATCAACCTGAAGGGCTGGACGGTCCGGGACGCCGCCGGGAACCTCTACCGGTTCACCACGACGCTGAACCTGCGTGCCGCCAACAGCGTCATCGTCCGTACCGGTAAGGGCACCAGCTCGAGCAGCCTCCGTTACTGGGGTCGGACCAGCCACGTCTGGAACAACGGTGGCGACACCGCCTACCTGCGCACCGGCGCCGGCAAGACGATCGACACCTGCCGGTGGACCAAGCCGGGCAAGGGCTACACCGTCTGCTGATCACCTGCAATCCCTCAGAACTGCCCTCCGGGACCGGTCCCGGAGGGCAGTCTGTTTTTGCAGCCGGCAGCGACCCGTTCTGCCGGGCCATGACGGAGGACCACCAGATGATGCGACCGAAAACCGTCCTCGGTGTGAGCACCGCGGCGGGCGTGCTCGTCGCTGCCTCGGGACTGCTGTTCGCGAATCCGGTTACCGCAGCCACCACACCGACGTTCAACGTGCCGCCGATCGGCGTCGGCTACGGCGACATTCTGCTGACCGGCACTGCCGCACCGAACGTCGACGTCACGCTGCACGAGCGGGCCTACATCTTCGGCAGGGACGTGGTGGATCCGGCCGGGCTGGAGGCCGCCGAGCAGTGGTTCCCGGACAAGCCCACCACCGTACGGTCGGGTAGCAACGGCAACTGGACGATCACCCGGACCATGGACTCCGGTTTCGTCTTCTCGGTCGAGGCGGAAGGGTTGTACTCCCGCATCGTCAAGGCCCCGCTGCGGGTGTCCACCTCCGAGTTCACCGCGACTCCGGGCGGCACCGGCACCGTGAACTTCGTCGTGGAGGCATCCCCGGCCCAACCGGGCATCCCGGTGAGCATCCAGCGGTATACCGGCAGCGGCTGGACTGAGGTCGCGAACGGTTTCACCGAGTCGAGCGCTGACAACTCGGCCGAGGTAGTCACCTCGGCCAGCGGGCAGCCTGCGGGCACCCACTACTACCGGGCATTCCTGTCGGAGGGGAGCACGGGCTACGCCTCGGCGGACAACCTGCTGTTAGCCAACTACTCGGCGAATGTGGCGGCCGCGGTGGCCGGCTCGTCGCCGGCCGGCGGCCCGGTCCCGCCGGCCAACATCGCACCAGCCGTGCCGGCAGGCGCGACCAGCGGCCCGGTGACGACCACGCCACCGACCACGCCACCGACCACCAAGCCGCCCACTCCGGCCACTCCCGGTGCGGGGTCGGTGCTGTTCACCCGGGTCCTCTACAACGCACCGGGCACTGACACGACAAAGAACCTCAACCGCGAGTACTTCAAGCTGACCAGCAAGTTCAAGCAGACGATCAACCTGAAGGGCTGGACCGTTCGGGACGCCGCCGGGAACCTCTACCGGTTCACCAGCACCTACCAACTGGGCGCCGGCAAGTACGTCATCGTGCGCAGCGGCAAGGGCAGCAACACCAGCACCACCCGGTACTGGGGCCGGACCAAACACGTCTGGAACAACGGTGGCGACACCGCTTACCTGCGCACCGGCGCCGGCAAGACGATCGACACGTGCAAGTGGACCAAGCCCGGCAAGGGCTACACCGACTGCTGAACCAGTCAGCCCTCCGGGACCCGCTCCCGGAGGGCTGACTGCCGTTCGCGCAGGTCAGCGGCGACCCGCCGGTGGACGTGCCGGACGAAGACGCGCAGGTCTGCGCAGTACACCGAGGGCGCCAGGAAGCCGGTGCCGCGCCGGTAGCGGTGGGCGTAGTGGCCGCCCCCGCAATACGCGACCGCGGGACAGCTCAGGCACTCCTGCGACAGCGCCGCCCGGCCGATCTGCCGGGCCACGATCCCGGGATCCCGCAGCGCCGCGTCCAGGTCGTCGTGGAACACGTCGAGGCCGGTAGCGCAGGCCCCCGCGTACGCGCTCTTCAAAGCGTCCACCTGCTCGATCGCACCGTCGGACTCGACCACCACCACGCCCGAAGGGCTCAGCCCCAGCTGTTCGCCACGTGCACTTCCACCGAGAACGAGCGCGACGGCGTCATCGAAGAGCCGGATCCGCGGCGGTTCCGGCTCCCGGTACCACCGATCAAAGATCGCAAAGAGCCAGTCCGCGTACGGCGTACGCCGCCCCGCGGGTCGCCATGGCGGGTTGTCCCAGTTCGCGTGCGGCAACAGCAGGTCGATCGCCGGCGGCCGGAACGCGATCAGCTGCTCGTAACAGCCGATCGGATCGGTGTCCACCGCAACGGTGCAGAGCACCCCCGCGTACGCCGCCCGGTTCTCTGCCCGCCCCAGCAACTCCAGACCGCGGGCAACCGCCGCGAAGCTTCCCCGCCCGTCCGCAGTCCGCCGATGCCGATCGTGGTCCGCCGCCCGCCCGTCGACGCTGACCCCGACCCGAATCCCGTGCTCGACCAGCAAGGCAACCATCGGCGCGTCGACCAGCACCCCGTTCGTCTGCATCCCGAGCTCGACGTCACACCCGTCCGGAAAGGCCGCCCGTGCCGCTTCCGCGAGCCGCGCGATCCGCTCCCGGCCGTACAGCAGCGGCTCTCCCCCATGCAGCAAGATCCGCACCTTCTCCAGCCCGTGCCGCCGTGCATGCTCCGCAAACCGCCCCAGCGCCGCGTCCCGAACCGTGTCCGACATCACCCGGGGCCGTTCCCGCCAGCTCTGATCCGCGTGCTCGTACACGTAGCAGTAGTCACAGGCGAGGTTGCACCGCTGATGAACCTTCAACACCAGCTCGCGAAACGGCACCCCCACCCCACCCGCAAGATCAAGTCCCGCGTACGGCCAGGGCGCCGCCCGAACGTGCCGCTCCCGAACCGCTTCCCGCCCCGCCACCGCCCCTCCCAGCCTACCCGACCGACCACAGCAGACACTCAAAGCCTAAGCAGCAAGCTTCCCCGCCCGCGCCCCGTGCCCTTTCCCACCACCCACCCCGAGCAACCAGAGGCCGCCCGCTGGACGCCGCAACAGGGCAGAGCGTCGGCAGCAATGTGGGAAGGGTCACCGGCGCACGGACGCCGCAGGCGGGCGCAATCAGCCTTGCGCGCTGAACGCGAAGAGGCCCCCTGCTCGCGTTTCCGCAAACAGAAGGCCTCTCATCTCGTAGCGGGGACAGGATTTGAACCTGCGACCTCTGGGTTATGAGCCCAGCGAGCTACCGAGCTGCTCCACCCCGCGTCGGTAGGTAAAGCTTAGCTCGTCCCCCACGCACCCCCCACACCGGGTCGGCTTTCCGCCTCCCCACCCCCACATTCCCATCCTGACCTGGCCTCCCGACTCCCTCATCAAAGGCCGCGGCAATGGAGGCCCCGCCCAGGCGCCTTCCAACCCTCAGGCCCGCCCAAGCCGGGTAGGTCGGCCGGGTCCAGTCGGAGCGCGGATGGGCGCATAGGGCAAGGCGGACCGGTGGAGCCGGGGTGGGTAGAAGCCGGCCGGACCGGCGGAGCACCCGACCAACAACGCCAGGCCCAGCCGACCCGGCGGGCCAAGAGCCAGGAAAGCCAGGAAAGCCGACCCGGTGGGGCAAGGCAAGGGCTAGGGCCAGCCGGCCCGGTGGGGCCACGGACCCGTAGAGCGCGCAGCCCGGTGGGCCAGCCAGCCCAGCGCGCGGCCAGCTCAGCTTCAGGGGAGGCCAGTTGGCCAGCGGGGCTGGCTGTCCGGTGAAGTCGGCGGTCCGCTGGGGGCGGGCGGGCCAGTGGGGATTGGCGGACGTGAGGCCTGACGGACCAGTGGGACGGGACGGGTGCGAGCCGGCCAATCAGAGGGGTCGGAAGGACCGTTGAAGGGTCAGGCCGATGGAGGACCAGGCCGATGGAGGACCAGGCCGATGGAGGAGCGGGCCGATGGAGGACCGGGCCGATGGAGGACCGGGCCGATGGGCCGGGCCGATGGGCCGGGCCGATGGGCCGGGCCGATGGGCCGGGCCGACGGAGGAGTCATAATGCCGGGCAGCCGGTGGAGCGAGCCGGCTCGCTGGACCCGCCAGGTCGGCGGGGCGAGCCAACCCGGCCAGAGCGAGCTAGTCCAGCCGGGCGAGCCAGGTCGGCGCGATGGGCCAGGCTGGCAGGCACGCGGCAGCGACCGTGACGACAGCGACAGCGACGGTCGGGCGGTCCGGCGCAGGTCGAACGCGCGTGACCGTACAACAAGGGGTTTTCGGCAAGCGCAAGCGATGCCACCCACAGCAACCACCGCAACGTGGGTTTCCGGGGCTCGGCCCCGGAGCAGAAACGCGAAGAGGCCTCCCACTCCGCGCTTTCCGCGGACAGGAGGCCCCTAGGACTCGTAGCGGGGACAGGATTTGAACCTGCGACCTCTGGGTTATGAGCCCAGCGAGCTACCGAGCTGCTCCACCCCGCGTCGGCTCACCAACACTAGCGCACTCGCTCCGGGGGCCGCAAAACGGCCCCCGGAGCGGTGCCGGGATCAACCGCCCGTGGTGGGGGCGGGGCTGGCGGCTCCGGACGGTGCCGGGGTGGCGCCGCCGCCTGCGGTGTTCTGGGCGGTCTGGAAGCGGGTCATCGCTTCGTCCAAGGCTTTCAGGGCCTCGCCCTGCTTGGCGAAGTCTCCGGCGATCTGTGCGTTGCGGAGGTCTTCGATGGCCTTGTCCACGTCGGCGGCGGCCTGCGCCAGTTCGGCGCTGATCGTGCCGGGTGGGGTGTTGTTGGCCGGCGGTGGCGTGTTGTTGTTGTTGCCCGGCGGTGGCGTGTTGTTGTTGCCGGCCGTCTTGCCGAGTTCGACGAGGGCTTTGAGGCCTTCGGTGAGGTTGTCCTCGAGCACCACGTAGGTGCCGCCGTCGCCGTAGGACATCAGGACCTTCTGCAGCAGCGGTGCCGCGCCTGCCTGGCTGCTCTTCACGTAGACGGGTTCCACGTAGAGGATGTCGTCGCCGAGGGGCAGCGAGATCAGGTTGCCGTACAGGACGGAGGCTTGCCCACCGCGGGTGAGCAGGGCCAGCTGCTGCGAGATGTTGTAGTTGTTGACCATCCGCTGATGCACCTGGACCGGGCCGGGGACCACGGTGTCGTCGGGTAGCTCCAGCACTTCGAGCTTGGGCTGGCCGTCGACGTACGACGCGGAGATCAGGGCGGCCATGTTCTCCCGGTTGGCCGGTGTGACGCCCGAGGTGAGCTGGAAGCGGGTCTCCTCCTGCTCGGGGAGTTTGACGTTCAGGTAGAACGGCGGCTGCTTGACACCGTTCTGCGGAGCGTCGGGGGCGTTCGGCACCTGCCAGAAGTCGTCACCGGAGAAGAAGGTGCCCGGGTCGGTGACGTGGAACTTGGTCAGCAGGTTGCGCTGCACCTTGAACAGGTCGGCCGGGTAGCGGAAGTGCGCGGCCAGGTCGGTCGGGATCTCCGCCTTGGGTACGACGAGGTCGCCACCGAACGCCTTGTTCCAGGCCTTCAGCACCGGGTCCTTCTCGTCGAACTCGTAGAGGGTGACCGTCCCGTCGTACGCGTCCACGGTCGCCTTCACCGAGTTGCGCATGTAGCTGACGTCGTCGCGGGCGAGCGCGAACGAGCCCTGCCCGGTCAATTCGTCCCGCGTCTCGGTGGCCAGGTTGATCTTCTGGGCGTACGGATAGGTCTGCGCCGTGGTGTAGCCGTCCAGGATCCAGGTGATCCGTCCGTTGACGACGGCCGGGTACGGGTCGCCGTCGATCGTCAGGAAGGGTGCCACCTTCTCGACCCGGTCACGCGGCGTACGGGTGTACATGAGCCGCGAGTCCTCGTTGACCGCATCGGAGAGCAGGAAGTTGCTCTCGGTGTTCTTGATGGCGAAGACCAGCCGGCGGAAGAACGAGCCGATCTCCACACCGCCCTTGCCCTCGTAGGTGTAGAGCACCGACGCGTCCGCGTTCTGCTCCTGCGGCCGGTCGAACTCGACGTTCTTGTTCGGGTCGGACTGACCGACGATCACGTACTCGGTGGACTGCTCGCCGTAGTAGATCCGCGGCTGCTCGGTCTTGATCAGGTCGGTGGCCGCGGTGCAGCTGTTGCCGGTGCGGGTCTCGGCGCCGAGGAAGCCGGAGACGAAGTACGGCAGGCCGGTGCCGCACACCTGGTTGGCCGGCGCCGCCACCAGGCCGTAGCCGTGGGTGTAGACGGTGTGCCGGTTGAGCCAGTTGCGCTGCTGGGCGGTGAGCTTGGCGTCGTTGATCTCACGGGCGCCGACCACGTAGTCCTGCGTCTTGCCGTCGATCGTGTAGCGGTCGACGTCGAGCTTCTCGCCGAAGTCGTAGAAGCCGCGGGACTGCTGGGACTGGGTGAACGCCTGGGAGACCAACTGCGGGTCGATCAGCCGTACGTTCTGCGCGCTGGTGTCGCCGCTCAGGCTCGCCGGCGGGGCGCCGCTGTTCGCGCTGTACTGCGTGACATCGGTCTGGGCGAGGCCGAACGCGTCCCGGGTGGCGTTGATGGACCGTTCGATGTACGGCCGCTCCTTGTCCGAGAGGCTGGGCTTGACCTGGAAGTTCTGCACGGCGAGCGGGTAGATGCCGCCGATCGCCACGGCCGAGATGGCCAGCAGCGCCAGCGAGACACCGGGCCAGACCAGGTTCCGCATCACCGCGTTGGAGAACACGATGATCGCGATTGCGACCACCACCGAGATGTACGCCAGGATCTCCTTCGCCGGGAGCAGCGCGTTCACGTCGGTGTAGCCGGCGCCGTACAGCCCCGGCGAGACGTGCTGCTCCAGCAGGAGGGCACGACGGTCCAGAACGTACGCCACGGCCTTGAGCAGCACGAAGATGGCGACCAGCGAGGTGAGGTGGGCGCGGGCCGCGGTGGTCATCCGGTCGCCGACGCCCTGCAGGCGGACGCCGCCGAAGATGTAGTGCACCGCGAGCGAGCCGAGCACCGAGAGCACCACCGCGGTGAACGCGACGCCGAGCAGGTAGCGCATCAGCGGGTACTCGAAGATGTAGAAGGAGATATCCACCTTGAACTCGGGGTCCTGGACCCCGAAGTCGCCACCGTTGCGGAACAGCATCCAGTCGCTCCACCGGGCCTGCGCGGAGAGACCCGCGAAGAACCCGATGATCAGGCTGATCACGGCGATCCAGGTGCCCAGGCGGGGCGCCAGGATCATCCGGTACCGCTCCAGGGTGGCCTGTTCCGCCGAGTGTGGGCGCAGCAGGGGGCGCAACCGGTACGCCAGGTAGAGGTTGCCCGCCACGACCAGTGTCATCAACGCGCCGATCACCAGGAACAGCGTGAGCCTGGTGAGCAGCATCCCGGAGAAGACGGCGGTGAAGTCGACCTCGGAGAACCACAAGTAGTCGGTGTAGGCGTCGATGCCCCAACCGAGCAGTGTGAAAAGAATGAAGACCCCGACCAGGACGCCGACGGTCACGCGACCGCGACGGCTCATCCTCGGTAGAGGACTGTTACGCATGACCAACGTTGGCTCCACACTTCGTCTGGCCGGTGTTTCACCTTACGATGTCGCATCCAGCTTCTATACGCGGCAGAACTGAGTCGTCACTACCGACGCGGGCATCACGCCGCCGAGCAGGGCTTGGGGGTCCCGCCGGCGGTGAAGGTCTGGAGCGCGGTGAGGGCGTCGTCCACGGTGGCCACCTCGGCCATGACCAGGCCGTCGACCGGGTTGCGCAACGCCTCCGCGCAGTTGTCCTTGGGCACCAGGAAGAGCTCGGCGCCGGCATCCTTGGCGCCCACGAGCTTCTGCGGGATGCCGCCGATCGCGCCAACGTTACCGTCGTCGTCGATGGTTCCGGTGCCCGCGATGATCTTGCCGCCGGTCAGGTCCTCCGGCTTGAGCTTGTCGATGATCCCGAGGGTGAACATCAGCCCGGCGCTCGGGCCGCCGATCTTGTCGAGGTCGATCTCGATGTCGAACGGGTTGGGCTGCTTGGTGCGGATGTCGATACCGATCCGCGGGGTGTCGTCGTCCTCGCCGGCCCGCGAGGTGACCTGGGCCGAGCCGGCCTTGCCGTCCCGCTCGTAGGAGACGGTCAGCGTGGTGCCGGCGGGCTTGGCCCGGACCAGCTCGGTGACCTGGCCCGGCCCGGCGATCGCGGTGCCGTCGACCGCGGTGATCACGTCGTCCTTCTGCAGCGCGCCGTCGGCCGGGCTGCCCTTCGTGACCTCGAACACGTAGGTCAGGACCGGGTATCCCAGCTCGCGCAGCGCCACCGTCTCGGCGCTGGTCTGCGACTGCCGCCACTCCTGGGCGTTCTGCTCCTGGACCTGCTTCTCGCTCTGGTCCGGCGGGTAGATCAGCTCGCGCGGGACGACCGCGTCCTCCCCGCTCAGCCAGCCGCGGATGGCCCACACCAGCTCCACCTGCGACTGCACATTGACGGTGGTGAGCCGGAGCTGGCCGGTGGACGTCGAGGTCTCGCCCTTCTTGACCTGGATGACCTCGGTGCCGTTGTCCGAGCCGAGGGTGTTGACCGTGGGTCCGGGTTTGAGCACCACGTAGGGCAGGGGTGCGACCATGACACCGGCTGCCAGGAGAGCGGTGATCAGGGCGCCGAGGATGACGGTGACTCCGCGACGTCTCATGCGCGTGAGCGTACCCACTCTGTCTGAGTTCTCTCTGAGCTGACTCCGCCCTCGGTCCGCTACGAGCATTTCGCGCGTACCGTTGTGGTCGTGCCTGATATCCCGTTCGGCTTCCAACTGCCGGGCGCTCAGCCGCCCGACCCCTCCGACCCGCAGCAGATGCAGCAGTTCATGGCGCAGCTGCAGCAGATGTTCGCCGCGCCCGGCAGTGGCCCGGTCAACTGGGACCTGGCCCGGCAGGTCGCCGCCAGCCAGCTCTCGGCGACCGGCGATCCGGCGGTGAACATGCTGGAGCGCCACCAGGTCGAGGAGGCGCTGCGACTCGCCGACCTCTGGCTCGACCCGGTCACCGCGCTTCCCAGCGGCATCCACAAGGCCGTCGCGTGGAACCGCAACGAGTGGATCTACAACACCCTCGACGTGTGGAAGAAGCTGTGTGAGCCGATCGCCGGCCGCATGGTGGGCGCCATGGGCGACCTGGTGCCGGAGGAGGCCCGGGCGCAGCTCGGCCCGATGGCCTCGATGGTCGCCACCCTCGGTGGCGCGCTCTTCGGCGGCCAGCTCGGGCAGGCCTTCGGCCAGCTCGCCGCGGAGGTGCTCTCCGCGGGCGACATCGGGCTTCCGCTGGGCCCCGCGGGCACGGCCGCACTGATTCCGTCCAACATCAAGGCGTACGGGTCCGGGCTCGAACTTCCCGAGGACCAGGTGCGGCTGTACGTGGCTCTTCGCGAAGCGGCCCACCAGCGGCTCTTCGGGCACGTCCCGTGGCTGCGGGCGCACGTGCTGAGCGCCGTCGAGACATATGCGAACGGCATCACCGTGAACCGGGAGGCGATCGAGGAGGCGATGAGCCGCGTCGACCCGACCGATCCCGAGTCGATGCAGGCGATGGCTCTGGAGGGCATCTTCACTCCGGAGGACACGCCCCAGCAGAAGGCCAGTCTGGCCCGCCTGGAGACGGCGCTCGCGCTGGTCGAGGGCTGGGTCGGCCACGTCGTCGACAACGCCGCCGGCGACCGGCTGCCGTCGGTGGCCGCGCTCGGTGAGGCGTTCCGCCGGCGCCGGGCGGCCGGTGGGCCGGCCGAGCAGACCTTCGCCGCCCTGGTCGGCCTGGAGCTGCGGCCGCGCCGGCTGCGCGAGGCCGGCGCCCTGTGGGCCGCGGTCACCGAGAACCGCGGCATCGCCGGGCGCGACGCGCTCTGGGACCACCCGGACCTGCTGCCCACCGACGACGACTTCGCCGACCCGGAGTCGTTCGCCCGCAGCCGGTCGGACTGGGACATCAGCGAGCTGGAGGGGCTGGAGGACGGCCCGAAGGAGGACTAACCGCCGAGCAGGGCGCGGGTGTTCTCCCAGCCCTCCAGGGCGACGTCCAGCGTCGCCAGCTCGGCCGGACCGCGCAGACGGCGCCAGTGCGGGGTGGACGTGACGTCCCCCGGCACCGGCGCCGTCTTGCGCAGCAGCTGGGCCGAGGCGCTGTCCAGGTCGTGGTCGACGAGCCAGCCGGGCGCCGGCAGGCCGGTGGCGACGCCGAAGAGGCCACCGCCGGGTCCGCCGGGTGCGACCGCGACAGCTTTGCTGTCCAGCGGCCGTAGCAGCTTGCCGAGGGTCATGCCGGGTACGTCCGGCGCGTCTGCGGCGATCACAGCGGCCTGGTCGAACCCGTCCTCGGCGGCCGCTGCCAGCACCGGCAGCACCGTGGGCGCGGGAATCTCGTAGATCCGGGTGCCCGGCCAGGCGATCTCCTCGGCCAGCTCCCGATCGGCCGGCACGGCGGCGATCGCGGCCTCCGCCTGGGCCAGGCGGGCCAGCAGGTCCACCACGTCCTCGGCCATCGCGGAGCGCCAGGCTCGCAGGTCGACGCCGGGTGGGCTCCAGGACACCGGCACCAGCATCGCCACAACCACCCGCCGCGTCACGGGTCGAGCTTAGAGCCTCATTGGCCCTCGGAGCCTTACTGGTCGACCATCACCAGACTGCCGGCAGCGGAGACACCCTCGAGGTAACCGCGGGCGCGCTCGGCCTTGGGGAACCGGTTGACCAGGTCCCAGAAGCGGGTGTTGTGGCTCGGCACGACGAGGTGGGCCAGCTCGTGCAGCAGCACGTAGTCGATGACCCAGTCGGGCATCTCCTGGATCCGGTGCGAGATCCGGATCGTGGCGTCGTCCGGCGTGCAGGAGCCCCAGCGGCCGTTCTGGTTGGTCACCCAGCGGACGCTGGCCGGAGCCACCCGGTCCGCGTGATCGGCCAGGTACCGGTTGGTCAGGCGGCGGGCGCGGGCCAGCAGCTCAGCATCGGTACACCGCAAGCGTTCCTCACGGGCGGCGAGCCGGGCGAGCATCCGCTCGACCCACTCGGTCTCCTCGGCCCGGGAGAAACGGTCCGGGATGAGTACCACGACTCGCTCACCGTCGCGATACGCGGACACCGTCCGGCGCCGACGCTGACTGCGCCGCACTTCCACGACAGGCTTGCGCACGCGGGCAGCCATCATCGGCTCGCGCGGCCCAGATTCGGGTTCACGTTGTGACGCTAATCCGGATGCCCCTGGTCACCGCAAGAGTACGGGCAATGACTGTCACGGAAAATGCGCACTTCGCCCTGATATACCCGAAAAAATTTTCCTCACGGGCAACAGCGGAGACTTCCGTCAACCTAGACCATCGTCGACTCACTGCTATCCCGCACTCGAATATCCGTTTTGGGACCTTCTGAAGGGATTCGTCGGCGTGTCCCGGCAAACCTGGCGGAAAAGGATAGTTCGTACCGGCACACTCGCTTCGTCGGCGAGACCGCCGACGCTGCGTTGACATGGAACCGGCCTGACCTGGGTAAGTGACCGCCCCGGACGGGTGGCCACATCCGCGTGGCCGCGCAAGCGGTCCAGCGCCGCAGACAGGTTCGCGCCCGTCGCCGCGAACGAGGCACAGGGCCGAGCGGCCGACGAGAACGATGAGGAGGAACCGTGGCCGACAACACCACGTACAACGGCTACTGCGTCAAGTGCAAGGAGAAGCGTGACTTCCAGGGCAACGTGGAGGTCTCGAAGACCGGCATGAACATGGCCAAGGGCAAGTGCCCGGTCTGCGGGACGACCATGAACCGAATCCTGGGCAAGGCCAAGGCGTGATCATGTGCTCGGGGAGGCCGGCTGCGGTCGTCCTCCCCGGCACACATGCCGTACTGCCGTAACCGTGTTCGCTCCAACACGTTGAGTTATCGGGACAACCACAACAGCCTGTGGATAACTCGCTCGAAGCTGTGGAAAAACCGCTTCAGGGCGATGTCTGCCTGTGGATAACCACACCGCTCCGCAGCGCTGCGGTGACACCCTGTCATTCATGACTCGGACACCGCTGCCCCGGCCCACCCTGATCCCGGGGTTGCCGCGCATCTGGCGGAGCCCCGGTGAGCTGCAGATCGGGCTCGATCCGGCACACGCCGTGCTGCTTCAGCTGGCCGATCCGCGCACCGCCCAGGTGCTGGATCTGCTGGACGGCCGCCGGTCCGAGCGGGTCGTCCTGCTCCGTGCGGCCGAGCTCGGGGTGCCACCGGACGACGCACGCGCTCTTCTCGACCTTCTGCACACCGCCGGGCTCGTCATGCCCTCCGCGGCTCTGCTGCCGGCGACCATGCCGGTCACCACCCGCCACCGGCTCTCCGGTGAGGCTGCCGCGCTGGCTCTGGACGCTGCCGCGCGTACCGGTGAGGGCGCCCGGACCGACCCCTCACCCGCCCGTGTCTTCCGGCGCCGCCGCGCTGCCCGGGTCGTGGTCAGCGGCCGAGGCCGGCTCGGCGCCACCATCGCCGTCGCCCTGGCCGAGTCCGGGGTCGGCCACGTGTACCCGGATCTCGCCGGTGTCGTCGGCCCGGACGAACTGGCCGGGGCGCCGCTCGGGCCGGACGACGTCGGCAGTCCACGCCGCGCCGCCGTCAGCGCCGCGATCCAGCGCGTCGCACCCGGCACCGACGCGCACGGCGTACGCCGCATGGCAGCCTCCCTGGTCGTCCAGCTCGCCCACGACGAACCGACCACCCTGATCGCCGCGGGGCACGCCGGGCGGCGCCAGCCGCACCTGGCGGTCGCCATCCGCGACGGCGCGGCCGTGATCGGCCCGCTGGTGCCGGCCGGCGGCACTCCCTGCCTCAACTGCCTCGACCTGCACAGACGCGAACGGGACGCCGGCTGGCCCGGCGCTCTGACCCCGCCGGCTCCGGACGCCGCCGAGCCGTGCGCCGTCGCCACGCTGCTGGCCGCCACGGCGTACGCGACGGCGGAAGCCCTCGCCTACCTGGACGGCCGGACACCGGAGACGCTCGGTGCGGCGGTGGAGATCACTGCGCCCGGCCGGTTCCGGCGCCGGACCTGGCCACCGCATCCGGGCTGTGCCTGCCAGCGCCGTCGGCGGACGGCCACCTTCACCAGACCTTCACCGCATAAGCACCAAACCACCAGGCGACGGGCAGAGTAAGGGGCGAACGTCGGTAACAATGATCTGGTGACGGACATACCGCGCCGCGCGGCTTCCCGGACGGCCAAGCTCGCAGCCCTCCCACTCGGCTTCGCCGGGCGTACTGCTCTGGGGCTGGGCAAGAGAGCCGTCGGGATCGCCACCGACGTCATCTCCGCCGACATCCAGCAACGCACCGCCGAGCAACTGTTCAGCGTTCTCGGGCAGCTCAAGGGTGGTGCGATGAAATTCGGCCAGGCCCTGTCGGTGTTCGAGGCGGCACTGCCGGACGAGATGGCCGGCCCCTACCGGCAGGCGCTCACCAAGCTCCAGGAGGCGGCGCCGCCGATGCCGGTGGCGAACGTGCACAAGGCGCTCGCCCAGCAACTCGGGCCGGACTGGCGGGACAGGTTCGCCGAGTTCGACGACAGCCCGGCCGCCGCGGCCAGCATCGGCCAGGTGCACCGCGCGGTGTGGAAACTCCCGCCGGCCCGGCGCAACGCGAAACCGAAGCTGCTGCCGGTCGCAGTGAAGGTGCAGTATCCGGGCGCCGGCGACGCGCTGATCGCCGATCTCAAGCAACTCGGCCGTCTCGCCGGCATGTTCAAAATCATCCAGCCGGGGATCGACGTGAAGCCGCTCCTCGCCGAACTGCGGGACCGGGTCACCGAGGAGCTCGACTACGAGATGGAGGCGGAGACCCAGCGGGCCTTCGCCGAGGCGTACCGGGACGATCCGGAGATCTTCGTGCCCCGGGTGGTCGCCTCGGCGCCCCAGGTCCTGGTCACCGAGTGGGTCGACGGCACCCCGCTGGCCCGGGTGATCGCCGACGGCACCCCGGAGGAGCGCGATGAGGCCGGCCGGCTGATGGCGATCCTGCACTTCTCGGCGCCGGCCCGGGCCGGGCTGTTGCACGCCGACCCGCACCCCGGCAACTTCCGGATCCTCGCCGACGGCCGCCTCGGAGTGATCGATTTCGGTGCCGTCGCCCGTCTCCCCGAGGGCCACCCCGAGCCGATCGGCCGGCTGGTGCGGCTCGCGCTGGACGGTGACGCCCAGGCGGTGGTGGACGGGTTGCGCGAGGAGAAGTTCATCAAGGCGGACGACGAGATCGACGCGGAGGCGGTGCTCACCTTCCTCCGGCCGATGATCGAACCGGTCGCGGTGGAGCGGTTCCGGTTCACCCGTACCTGGTTGCGGGCCGAAGCCACCCGGCTGGGCAGTCCGCGGTCGCCGGCTTACCAGTTGAGCCGCAAGCTCAACCTGCCGCCGTCCTACCTGCTGATCCACCGGGTCACGCTGGGCTCGATCGGGGTGCTCAGCCAGCTGGAGGCGGAGGCGCCGTACCGGCAGATCCTGATCGACTGGTTGCCGGGTTTCGCCCCGACTCCCTGATCGACCGGCCGCGGCTGCCCGGCTTCGTCCCGGCGCCCTGATCGGCCGGCCCTGGCTGCCCGGCTTGGCTCCGGCGCTTTGATCGGCCGGCCCTGGCTGCCCGGCTTGGCTCCGGCGCTTTGATCGGCCGGCCGCCCGGCATCGCCCTGTTGCGCTGATCACTTGCCGACAACGGCCATGGGCCCGTCCGCTGAAGCGGACGGGCCCATGTTCATTTCCCAGGTAGCGGGTCTTGGTGGGATTCGGGCTCAGACCCCGAGTTCGCGGGCTGCCCGGTGACGGGCCTGCATGGCGATCTGACGGGCGGAGCGGTAAGCCTCAGGTGCACGGTCACTCTGAGGCCGACGCATTCGAGCTCTGGACAATGCCTCTTGGATGAGTCTCATCTTGGTGGCTCCATCATTCTTCATCTGGGTGCTCGGCTTCCGGATCTCGGTGGTTGCAATGGGGAGGGTCGTCATGTCAGGCCGCCAGTCGGACGGAGTTGCGCGAGTCGAGACCGTTCGCGGCGAGCCGCTCCTCGACCTCGACAGCCAGCTCGGCGTCGCGAGCGACGTCGGCCTTACGCGGACGTCCACGGGGCCGCTTGCGCGGAACCACGGCGCCACGCTCGAAAATCTCGCCGCCCCAGACACCCCAGGGCTCGCTCCGCTCGACCGCGCCGGCCAGGCACTCGACGCGCAGCGGGCAGTCCCCGCAGAGCGACTTCGCCAGTTCCAGCTGGGCCGGGGAGTCCGAGAACCAAAGGTCCGGGTCGAACTTCCGACAGGGCAGGTTTGCCTCGAGCTCGACGTTGATGTCGATCGGGGCCAGCGCCAGACTCATAAAGCCCGGTCACCTCTCTCTTTTCTCGATCTTCTGGATCGCCGTTCGGGTCGTGCACCGGCCGGTAAGCCGGCAAAAATTTAGGCCGCGGATCCCGGTTACGGGTTCCGCGGCCTCGAGGTGAGCCGGAGGTCTGGTTTATCAGACCGGCCTTCCTCGAGGCGGGACACCGCTGCCACCATCCGTGTAGCGCTTGCGGGAGATGGAGACGCCGCCCTTGAACCCAGTGGTCCCCTTGTTTCCGTCGATGAGCACCAGGACCGCTTTGCCCAGCTCGGTCTGAGCCTGGACCTGGTGCACCTGCGGAGCCGGGGTCCGCTCAGCAACCAGCAGCGCCGACGGAGCGGCGGTTGCGGGCAGCGAGGCGGACAGAGGCCAGGCAGCAGTCGG
This sequence comes from Actinoplanes sp. NBC_00393, assembly GCF_036053395.1. Lineage (NCBI taxonomy): Bacteria > Bacillati > Actinomycetota > Actinomycetes > Micromonosporales > Micromonosporaceae > Actinoplanes > Actinoplanes sp. NBC_00393. The sequence continues at coordinate 7,456,266 of NZ_CP107942.1, forward strand.
CAGCATCGACGGACGCATCGTGGTGTTGAGCTTCATCGTTGCCACCTCCTCCATGACCTTGCACTCGTGTTGAGAACCCCAGCGAACTCAGTGCTCGCCAAGACGTGTCCTGAGGCTATGCCTGCCCTACAGGAGAGGGCAAACGAATTAACGGACTAACTTTCGAAGTTTTTTTGCGCAAGATCATCGGGGCTCGCTCCGGCGACCAGAGCGAAGACCGCATCGCCGTACTGACCGAGTTTGCGCGGGCCGATCCCGGCGATCGCCAGCAGCTGCGCCGGCTCGGCCGGGCGGCGTTCCGCCATGGCCACCAGAGTGGCATCGGTGAACACCACATATGCAGGGACTTTGAGGTGTGCGGCGGTGTTCGCGCGCCACTGGAGAAGACGCTGGTAGAGGTCTTCGTCGAGGTCCGACGGGCAGGTCGGGCAGCGGCCCAGCTTGCGGTCGGCGCCGGCCAGCAGGGTGGCACCGCAGATCCGGCAGGAGGACACCTGCGGTCGGCGGCGGTCGGGTTTCCGACTGCGGTCCGCGGTGCGCTCGGCCGATCCGGATCGTTCCAGCTGCGGCAGGAAGCGGCTCGGGCGGCGGGGGCGGCCGCCCGGCGAGCGGGACTGGCCGTAGGAGAGCCACAACACCTGGCGGGCGCGGGTGACCCCGACGTAGAGCAGACGGCGCTCCTCCTCCAGTTGTTCGGCTGTCTTGGCGTACGTCGTCGGCAGCGTGCCGTCGGCGAGGCCGACCAGGAAGACCGCGTCCCACTCCAGGCCCTTGGCCGAATGCAACGAGGCGAGTGTGACACCCGCCACGGTCGGTGCGTGCTGCTGCTCCGCGCGACGGGCCAGCTCGTCGTTGAACGCCGAGAGCGACACGTCCCGCTGCACCCGCCCGGCCTCACCGATCGGGAGGATCTCGGGCGTCGCCGCGTACTCCTCGGCGAGAGTGACCAGAGCCGCGAGTGCCTCCCACTGCTCGCGTGCCGCACCGCCCGGCGGGGGCTGGGTCCGGTTCCACCCGGTCGCGGCGAGCGCCTCGACGACCGCATCCACCAGCGGAGTCTCGCCCGGGATGGAACGCACGGCCGCCCGCAGAGCGATCATGGCCTGCCGCACCTCGGCGCGCTCGAAGAACCGTTCGGCGCCCCGGACCACGTACGGGACCTCGGCCTCGGCCAGCGCTTCCTCGTACGCCTCGGACTGCGCGTTGGTGCGGAACAGCACCGCGATCTCACTCGCCGGCGTGCCGGCGGCGATCAGGTCCCGGCAGCGCCGGGCCACCGCGACCGCCTCCCCCGGCTCGTCCGGGAAGATCTTGAGTTCCGGCTCCGGGCCGCCCGGCCGCTGGCCGACCAGCTCCAGGCGCAGCTTCGCCTCGGTGCCGCGGGCCTGCCGGATGACCGCATTGGCCAGCCCGACCACCTGCGGGGTCGAGCGGTAGTCGCGGACCAGGCGCACCACGACCGCGCCGCGCCGCTGCCGCGGAAAGTCGATCAGGTACGCCGAGGTCGCGCCGGTGAACGAGTAGATCGTCTGACTGGCGTCCCCGACCACGGTGATGTCGTCGCGCCCGCCCAGCCAGGCGTCGAGCAGGCGCTGCTGCAGCGGGTTGACGTCCTGGTACTCGTCGACGACGAAGTGCCGGTACTGGGCGCGGATCTGGTCGGCGACGTCCGGGTGCTCCTCGATGCCCCAGACCGCGGCGCGCAGCAGGTCCTCGAAGTCGATCACGCCCTGACGGCGTTTGAGCTGCTCGTAGGCGGCGAAGACCTCGGCCACCCGGGCCGGCTCGTACGGTGGCTCGCGCAGAGCCTTGGCGGCCGCGACGGTGTACTCCCCCGGCTCGACCAGGGACGACTTGGCCCACTCGATCTCGCTCGCCAGGTCGCGTGCGGCGGCGCGGTCGGCGCGTACCCCGACTCGGGCTGCCGCAAGGCCGACCGTGCGCGCCTTGCTCTCCATCAGCTCGGGCATGCCGCGGCCCTCGAGGAGCCGGGGGGCGAAGTAGCGCACCTGGCGCATGGCTGCGGCATGGAACGTGCGGGCCTGCACGCCGGCCGTGCCCAGCGAGGTGAGCCGGGCCCGCATCTCAGCGGCGGCCCGGGCGGTGAAGGTGACCGCGAGCACGTGGCGGGGGCTGATCTCGCCGCTCGATGTCCGGTACGCGATCCGGTGTGTGATGGCCCGGGTCTTCCCGGTGCCGGCCCCGGCGAGGATGCAGACCGGGCCGGCCGGAGCGGTCACCGCCGTCCGTTGCTCCGGGTCGAGCCCGGCCAGCACCCCATCAGTCCGCACGGTAGGGAATCATGACACCCCCGGCGGGCGTTATGCGGGAAGGTGTAGTGCCGTGTGACTCATCCCCAAAGGAGCTCTGACCGATGCTGACCATGTACTCGACGTCCTGGTGTGGGTACTGCCACCGTCTGAAGTCCCAGCTCGACCGGGAAGGCATCGCCTACGACGTCGTGGACATCGAGCAGGACGAGGCCTCGGCCGCGTTCGTGCGCAGCGTGAACGGGGGCAACCAGACCGTCCCCACGCTGAAGTTTTCCGACGGCTCGGCGCTGACCAACCCGTCGATCGTGCAGGTCAAGCAGCACCTCGCCGCCATCGCGGCGTAAGTCGTCAAGAAAAGTGGGGCCGCCCGGCCGGGCGGCCCCACTTTCGTGTTACGGGATCAGCGCCGGGATGCTGGAGTCGAGCAGACCCCGCTCCTTCAGCGCTCCGTAGAGCGGCGTGGTCTCCGGGTAGTGCCCCCACTGGTGGTCGCCGTCACCGTTGCCGAAGCCGCCGAGCAGCTGCTTCTGCACCTCGGTGAAGGTCTCCCACTCCGGCCGGTTCGGCAGGTCGGCGACCTCGTCGCGGATCGCCACCCAGCGCGGCGTGTAACCGAAGAAGGCGCCGACCCGGGTGATGTCGGAGTAGTTGTCCGACCGGGCGTGCCAGATGCGGCGGTCGAAGACCACCAGGTCACCGGGGTTCGCCGTGATCTGCGTCGCACCCTCCGGCTGGGGCCACGGGACACCACGGCTCGGCGGGCCGGGCAACCAGTTGGTCTTGTGGCTGCCGGGCAGCACGGTGAAGTTGCCGCGGCCGGTCTCGCTGACGTCGGAGAACCAGTACGCCAACTTCACCGACATCATCGGGCGCGGGTCGGTCTCCAGCTCCCGGTTCTGCCGGCCACCGTCCTGGTGCCAGTGCCACCAGGTCTTCTGCTGCTCGTGGATCTGCGGGTGCACGTCGATGTGCGAGTGGTACACGTGGATGTTCCACCCGAGCAGGGACCAGATGTACTTGAACGCCTTCGGGTGGTCGAGGAGGAAGGCCAGTTCAGGAACCCCGGTGATCGGGGAGAGTTGGTGCAGAGCCCCCGTAGGCCCGAGCTTCCCGTCTCGCTTGCCCTTCTCGTACGCCTCGAGGATCGCGGTCCGGCCGATCGCGATCTCGCTCTCACTCAGCACCGACGGAACGACGATGTATCCGTCGCGGTCGAACGCCGCCCGCTCGTCCGCGGACATCGGCGTCCACGCCGGCGCTTCCACCTGGGTCATCGGTTCCCCTCTCGTCTTTGCAACCAAGACGCGACGAACCCTCGTAATGGTTGCCTCGGAAGGGGAAGAATTTTCAGCCGGCGTGGAGCCACTTCTCGATCAGATAGAAGGCGATCGAGGAACGCATCGGCAGGCTCATCGGCACACCTGAATCCGGGTCGACGTACCCGCCGGCGATCATCTTGGCGATCGCCTCCCGGCTGAACCAGTGCGCCTCGTCGATCTCCTCGGGGTCCAGGACCAGCGGTTGTGCCGGGTCGGCCACGCCGTGGAAGCCCAGCATGAGCGATCCCGGGTACGGCCAGGACTGGCTACCCGCGTACTGGAGGGCGGCGAGCCGGATGCCGACCTCCTCGCCCACCTCACGGAGCACGGCAGCCTCGGCGGACTCTCCGGGCTCGACGTAACCGGCCAGGCAGGAGAAGCGCCGGACACCGTCCGAACCGGTCGGCCACGCCGCGTTGTGACCGAGCAGACACCGCCCGGCCGGGCCGGCGACCCCGTCGTGCACCAGAACGATCATCGCCGGGTCGGTCCGCGGCCACATCAGCTGCCCGTCGCTGTCGGCGCGCGCCCAGCCGGCCTCGACGGCGACGGTGGCCTTGCCGGTCCGCGGCGAGAACTGGTGACTGGCATGCCAGTTGCCCAGCGCGGCGGCCGCGGTGAACAGGCCGGCGTCCCGGTCGTCGAGCAGATGACCGATCTCGCGCAGGGTCACCGCCCGCGTGTCGCCGGACGACGCGAGCGGGGCGTTGGTGGTCCAGACCGGGGTGTCGTCCACGTCGACGCCGAGGAACCAGCGCTCCCCCTCCGGCGCCTCGGCCGACGGCACCAGCACCAGCTGGGCGCCACCGTCGGCGCGGTCGGTGATCAGTGCCCGCCCGCCCTTGGCGAGGTCGACCACGAGGACCCGGCCGCGCTCCCAGGCCGCGGCCAGCCAGGCCTCGTCCTTGCGCCGCAGCGCGGCCCGGTCGAGGGTGCTCCTGGCCAGCGGCGGGGTCCCGGGCTGCTCGCCCAGGTCGGGTTGTTCCGGCTCGGTCACTCTGCGCTGCGCTCCACTGCGATCAGGGCGGACAACTGCGGCTCGATCTTCTCCGCGTCGCCGAGAACCACGGTCACCGCCCGGGACGGGGCCAGGTACTTCGCGGCCGCGGCGGCGACCTCCTCGCGGGTGGCGGCCGAGAGGGCGGCCGAGTGCTCCCGCAGGTGGTCGAGGCGCAGGCCGAAGCCGGCGTACATGCTCGCGAGCCCGGCCAGGCCGGCCTGGGTCGACATGCCCAGCCGGAGCGTGCCCAGGGCGTAGCGCCGGGCCTGCTCGAGCTCCTCCTCACCGGGCGGGAGGCTGGCGATGCGGCCCAGCTCGTAGAGCGTCTCGAGCAGCGACGGGCCGGTCACCTCGGTGGCCACCTCGGCCGCGGCGAGCAGCGTGGAACCGGCCACGAAGTGCTCGATCAGCGAGTGCGAGCCGTACGTGTACCCCTTGTCCTCCCGGATGTTCTCCACCCAGCGGGACGAGAAGTAACCGCCGAAGACGAAATTCGCCAGGCTGAGCGCGGCGTAGTCGGGGTCGGTCCGCGGGATGCCGGGCAGCGCCATCCGCAGCGAGGACTGCACCGACCCGGGCCGGTCGACGAGCAGCAGCGGGCCGGTCTCCAGGGCCGGGGTCGCCGAGATGGTGCCGTCCGGCCCGGCACCGGTCCAGCCGCCCAGCACCTTCTCCGCGGTGTCGATGGCCTGCTCCGGGTCGATGTCGCCGACCAGCACCAGGACCGCGCCGGCCGGGCGGACCCGGGCGGCGTGCAGCTCGCGCAGCGCGGCGGGCTCGACGCCCCGCACCTCTTCCGGTGCGGGGGTCTGCACCGCGTACGGATGGATGCCGTAGATCCGCTTCAGCAGCGCCACCCGGGCCAGGTGTGCGGGCTGGCTCAGTGCGACCTGGATGTTGTCCACCAGGCGTTCCCGCTCGGTGCCCACCTCCTCGGCCGGGTAGGCGGCGTCGGTGAGCACCGAGGCGAGCAGCTCCAGGGTCCGGTCCAACCCGTCGGCGAGAGCGTTGCCGGTGATCAGCAACCGGTCCGGGTCGTTCCCGGCGGCCAGGCTGCCGCCGACTGCCTGCAGCTCGGCGGCGAGGTCGATGCTCGACATCGCGCTGGTCCCGGTGAACAGGGCCTGGGACAGCAGGGTGGCCGGGGCCAGCGGCGCCCGGCCGAACGGGATCCGCAGCCGCACCTCGACCAGGGGCACCGCGGCCCGCCGGATCGCGATCACGGTCAGGCCGTTGGGCAGGGTGCGCTCGGACTCGCGCGGCAGGTGGAGTTCCGCGTCCGGGAGCAGGTCGGGCAACGTCTTCATGCGGAGGCTCCCGGGATCACTTCGACACTGGCACGGTGTTCGGGCCGCAGGGTGGCCGCGGCGGCGACGATCTGCTCCTCGCCGACCTCGTTGATCAGTTTCGGCAGGTCGTTGAGCAGGCCGGGCCGGCCACGCTGCAGTTCGAGCACGGCCATCGGAAGGGCTCGCCCGAGGACCGCGTCGGTGTCGTGCAGCAGGCGGGTCGCCATCCGGGCCTGGGTGCGGGCCAGCTCGCCCGGTTTGAGGCCGTCGGTGGCGAGCCGGTCCAGCTCCTCGTCGATAGTCTGCAGCACCTTGCCGGCGTCGCCACCGGGCGGCATGTGGGCCTGGAGCAGCAGCGCGGTGGGGTTGCGCACCTGGTACTCGTCGCCCATGAAGCCCAGGTAGCCGCCGAGGTTGGTGGCCGTACGGTCGCGCTGGACGAGCCGCTCGACGAGCCGGGACGCGTCACCGTCGGTGAGCACCTCGGCGAGCACCGCAAACGGCAGGTACGCCGCGAAGTCGCTGATCGGGTCGGGCACCCGGTAGCCGGCCGCGACGGCGGGCAGCGGGGCGATCCGGTCGGTGTACGACTCCCGCCGCTCCCCGTCCAGCCCGGGCTCCGCGAAGTCCGGCAGTGTCGGGGCGGGTCGGGCCGGCACATCACCGAAGTGCCGCTCGATCATCGCGGTCGCCTCGGCCACGTCGAAGTCACCGGCGACCGACAGCACCGCGTTGCCGCAGGCGTAATAGCGGTCGAAGAAACCCTGCGCGTCCTCGACCGTGGCGCTTTCCAGGTCCTCGAACGAGCCGTAGCCGTCGTGCGCGTTGGCGAATGTCTCGAACATCACCGGCGGCAGCTTCAACCAGGGGAAACCGCCGTACGGCCGGTTCAGCACGTTGACCCGGATCTCCTCCTTGACCACGTCGACCTGGTTGCGCAGGTTCTCCTCGGTGAGCCGGGGACCGCGCATCCGGTCGGCCTCGAGGAAGAGCGCGCGTTCGAGGGCGCCGGCCGGCAGCACCTCGAAGTAGTCGGTGTAGTCCAGGTGGGTGGAGCCGTTGAAGCTGCCACCGGCCCCCTGCACGTGCCGGAAGTGCGCCAGCTTCTCCAGGTTCTCCGAGCCCTGGAACATCAGGTGCTCGAAGAGGTGGGCAAAACCGGTACGGCCTTCCGGTTCGCTGCGGATGCCGACGTCGTAGACGACGGCCACACCGACGACCGGGGCGCTGCGATCCGGGGACAGGACCACGCGCAGACCATTGCCGAGGGTGAGTCGCTCGACCGGATATTTCGTCGCGGGGATCTTGATTCTGGGCGCCACGGTACGAATCTAGCGTGTCGGCGCGGATCCGCGCTGTAGTCACCCGACACAACCGTCCACCTCCCTGGGCTTGACGCACTAAACCCATCTGTTCCATCATTCCCATCCAACAGATAGGCAATGCAAAGTTTCGACGGAAGGGGGCGCGCATCGTGTACGTCTCGGCACGCACGGACTACGCGGTTCGCGCCATGCTCGCGGTCACCGCCGAGGACCCTCGTCTGGTCAAGGCCGCCGGTCTGGCGGCCGCACAGGACATCCCGCTCAGCTTTCTGCAAGGCATCCTTCTGGACCTGCGCCGCGCCGGGCTGCTGCACAGCCACCGCGGCGTGGACGGCGGATACGCCCTGGCCCGCCCGGCCGAGGAGATCACCGTCGGCGACGTGGTCCGCGCCGTCGGCGGCGCGCTCACCACCGTCCGGGGGCTCCCCACGTCCACGGCGACCTATCACGGTGCGGCGACGGCGCTGCACGACGTGTGGATCGCCGTCGAGGCGGCCATCGAGGGTGTCGTCGACCACAAAACCCTGGCCGAACTCTCCAGCATCTCAGTGAAAACGAACTAGGAGTGAGCATGAGCTCCCGCACCATACGTGCGCTCGCCCTTGCCACGGCCGCTGTGGTGGCCTCGACCGCCCTCGCCGCTTGCGCTTCCGACGACCAGACCTCGGCCGCCGCAGGCTCGGGTGCTGCCGGCGCCGAGGCCGAGACCCTGCGCCTCGGCTACTTCCCGAACATCACCCACGCCCCGGCCCTGGTCGGCGTGAACAAGAAGTTCTTCGAGGAGGCCCTGGGCACCGGCACCAAGCTGGACGCCAAGACCTTCAACGCCGGCCCGTCGGCGATCGAGGCGCTCTTCTCCGGCGCGATCGACGCCACCTACATCGGCCCGAACCCGGCGATCAACGGCTGGTCGCAGTCCAAGGGCACCGCGCTGAAGATCATCGCGGGAAGCACCTCGGGCGGCGCCGGCCTGGTGGTCAAGGAAGGCATCAACACTGCCGCCGACCTCAAGGGCAAGAAGATCGCCACCCCACAGCTGGGCAACACCCAGGACGTCGCGCTGCGCGCCTGGCTGAAGGAGAACGGCCTCAACGCCGATCAGCAGGGCGGCGGCGACGTCTCGATCCAGCCGCAGGAGAACGCGACCGCGCTACAGGCCTTCGCCCAGGGCGCGATCGACGGCGCCTGGGTGCCGGAGCCCAACTTCAGCCGCCTGATCCTGGAATCCAAGGGCAAGGTGCTGGTCGACGAGAAGACCCTGTGGCCGAACGAGCAGTTCGTCACCACCTATCTGATCGTCAGCCAGGAGTTCCTGAAGAAGTACCCGGGCACGGTCAAGAAGCTGCTGCAAGGCCACGTCAAGTCGGTCAAGTACATCGAGACCGACAACGCCGAGGCGCAAACCGCCGCGAACGCCCAGCTCGAGGCGCTGTCCGGCAAGCCGCTGAAGCCGGAGATCCTGGCCGCCGCGTTCAAGAACCTGAAGTTCACCCACGATCCGATCGCCCCGTCGCTGTTCACCAGCGCCAAGCACGCCGAGGAGGTCGGCCTGCTCAAGCCGGTGGACCTGGCCGGCATCTACGACCTCACGCTGCTCAACGAGGTCCTCAAGGCCGACGGCCAGCCCGCGGTCAGCGACGCCGCGGCCTGACGATGACCGCGGTGGTACGCCTCGACGGCGTCTCCAAGCAGTACGGGTCCGGCAGCAACGCCCTGCTCGCGCTCGACCACGTGTCGCTGACCGTCAGCAAGGGCGAGTTCGTCTGCCTGCTGGGCGCCTCCGGCTGCGGTAAGAGCACGCTGTTGTCGCTGGTGGCGGGGCTCGACAAGATCAGCGGTGGCACCCTGGACATCGGCGGGAAGAACGTCTCGCTGATGTTCCAGGAGGCCGCCCTCTTCCCCTGGCTCTCGGTGGCCGGCAACGTCGAGCTGGCCCTGCGCCTGCAGGGTGTGGGCCGGGCCGAGCGCAAGAAGCGGGCGAACGAGTTGCTGGAGATCGTCCGGCTGGGCGGCTTCGGCAACAAGCGCCCGCACGAGCTCTCCGGCGGTATGCGGCAGCGCGTGGCCCTGGCCCGCGCGCTCGCCCAGAACGCCGACATCCTGCTGATGGACGAGCCGTTCGGCGCGCTCGACGCGATGACCCGCGACATCCTGCACGACGAGCTGGAGCGGATCTGGCGCGAGCAGGAGCTGACCGTGCTCTTCGTGACGCACAACGTCCGCGAGGCGGTCCGGCTGGGAGACCGGGTGATCCTGCTGAGCAGCCGGCCCGGCCGGGTCATCGAGGACTTCAAGATCGGCCACCCGCGTCCACGGCGTATCGACTCGACCGAGGTGGCCGGGCAGGCCGCCGAGATCACCGACCGGCTCCGCGCGGAGGTGGCCCGTCATGCCAACTGAAGTCGTCGAGTCCACGAAAGCCGATGAGATCAGCGGCCTGGACGCCCTCGAGCTCGGGCCTGAGAAGGAGAAGGGCAACCTCGGCCTGCGCATCTGGCGCAACACCTGGCCGAAGCTGCTGGCGATCGCAATCGTCATCGCGGTCTGGCAGTTGGTCGTGCTCTCCGAGTGGAAGCCGGTCTACGTCCTGCCCGGGCCCGAGACGGTCTTCTCCGACCTCGCCGACCTGATCACCACCGGCTCGTTCTGGGACGGCATCCAGCTGACCCTGACCCGGGCGCTCACCGGCTTCGTGTTCGCCGTGATCATCGGCACAGTGATCGGCGCGGCGGTGGCCCGGTTCGCCCCGCTGCGGGCCGCCATCGGCTCGCTGATCACCGGCCTGCAGACCATGCCGTCGATCATGTGGTTCCCGCTCGCCATCCTGCTCTTCCAGATCAGCGAGAGCGCGATCATGTTCGTGGTCATCATCGGGGCCGCACCCTCGGTGGCGAACGGCTTGATCAGCGGCATCGACTACGTGCCGCGGACCTGGCTGAGAGTGGGCGAGGTGCTCGGGATGAAAGGCCTGGCGAAGTACCGGCACCTGATCCTGCCGGCGTCGCTGCCGTCGTTCATCTCCGGGCTCAAGCAGGGCTGGGCGTTCTCCTGGCGCAGCCTGATGGCCGGTGAGCTGCTGGTCATCGTGCCGGGCGCGCTGTCCATCGGCGTACGCATGCAGCAGGCCCGGGAACTGAACGAGGCCTCGCTGGTGATCTGCTACATCATCGTGGTGCTGGTGATCGGCATCCTGATCGACGTGCTGTTCAACGCCGCCGACAACTCGCTGCGCAAGCGCTGGGGCCTGCTGAGCTAGCTGGCTTCGCTTCGATTGCCGCCGAGTTAGAGCGGGCGGATCGAGTTGAGGACATCCTCGACGACGTAGTCGAACTGCTTGTGCGTGCCCGGGATCGACACGTACAGAATCGCTGCCGTCGGCTTGCCGACGTCGATGACCGCCACCGCGGAGAGTTCGTCGGTGGCGGTCAGTCCGTTCGCCTCGAAACGCAGCCGGAACTCGCTCACCCAGGCCGGCAACCCGCCCAGCGTGGTCACCTCGTCGCGCAGCGGCTCCATGGTGTTCGGCTGCGGGTAGTACTCGGCGCGGACATCCGCCGCCACCTGCCGCCCGACACACTCGAGATCCAGCGAGACCGCGTCGTTGTCCGCCGCCGGCACCGCCGCGGAAAGGATCGACGCGTGGTACTCACCGCCGCTGTAGGTTTCGGTCACGAAGTGCTGGCCGACCCGGTAGGGCACCTCCAGCGTCCCGGCCCGCCACACCGTGTCCCAGGTGACCCACGGCTTCCCGTACTTCCGGTACGAGATCCCGGCGTCCTCGTCCACGGTCCGCTCCCCGGCGGCCGGCGGCGGAGCGCTCGGCCCCCGCGTCGCGGCCCCGCTCGGCAACACGGTCGGCGCCGGACACGCCTGGGCGAGCGGCGGCCGCAGGTCAGCCGGTGCGGACGCTTTGTCGCGGAACGGATTGCTCTCCCCGCCGAGCAGCACGGCGAGCAACACCGACAGACCCACCGCCAGGATCACGCCGGCGATGCCACCGAAGATCAGCAACTGCCGCCGGCGACGCTGTGGTCCATCCGGCGAGGGCGCCGGCGGCGGCGCGGCCGGTTGCGCAGGACCGAGCGGGGGTACGCCCGAAGCGGTCACCGCCCCCGACGCCCACGGACCGCCCGCGCGATTCGACATGTCACCAGTGAACACCACGACTGTCCCACGGGCCGGTACGGCGGCCGGTATTGTGCGCCCGGCCAGCGCGATTCCAGGCGTTGTCGGTTACCGTTCTGCCATGGAACTGGTGTATCCCCCGGTCGTCGCCTTGGCCAAGACGATGTTCCGCGTGCTCGACAACAAGATCCAGATCGAGGGCGCCGAGCACATCCCGGCGACGGGCGGAGCGGTGCTGGCCAGTAACCACTCGAGCTACCTCGACTTCATCTACTGCGGCCTGGGCGCTCAGCCGGCCAAGCGGCTGGTCCGGTTCATGGCGAAGAAGCAGGTCTTCGACCACAAGATCAGCGGCCCGCTGATGCGCGGCATGCGGCACATCCCGGTCGACCGCAAGGCGGGCACCGCGGCGTTCCGCGAGGCGATCGAGGCGCTGAAGCGTGGCGAGATCGTCGGCGTCTTCCCGGAGGCGACGATCAGCGAGTCGTTCACGATCAAGGGCCTCAAGTCGGGCGCCGCCCGGATGGCGCAGGAGGCCGGCGTCCCGCTGATCCCGATGGCCGTCTGGGGTCCGCACCGGCTCTGGACCAAGGGCCGCAAGAAGGAGCTCACCAAACGCCACGTGCCGGTCCTGATCAAGATCGGCGAGGCGGTGGAGATGCCCGAGGGCGCCACCCCCGAGGCGATCACCGCGGCGCTCAAGGTGCGGCTGGCCGGCCTGCTCGACGCCGTGCAGAAGGCGTACCCGGAACAGCCCTCCGGCCCGGACGACCGCTGGTGGCTGCCGGCCCACCTGGGCGGCACCGCGCCGCTGCCGCAGCCCACCGCGGCCATCTGACCGAAACTGATCTCGAAGGGCTTCCGGCGTGCCGGGAGCCCTTCAGCGTCCCCGGGCCGGCTCCCGACCGGCGGCCTCCCCGCCTGCCCGGCCTCTTCGTCAGCGTCGCCCGCGGCCGGCGCGGCATCCCGTCAGCGCAGTCCGTGCCGGCTTTCCTGCAGGCGCGACTTCCCGCGGGCGCGGGCCCCGCTCTCCCGCGGGCGCGGCATCTCGCCGCCGGCCTGCGGAAACGCAAACGGCGCCGTACCCGGCCGGGTACGGCGCCGCAATCATGCGCTCGCGACTGCCGAGGGCAGCCGCTCGTCGGATGCGATTATCAGACGGAGCGGATGTTGGCGGCCTGCGGGCCCTTCTGGCCCTGGGTCACCTCGAACTCGACCCGCTGGTTCTCCTCCAGGCTGCGGTAGCCCGACATCTGGATCGCGGAGAAGTGGGCGAAGACGTCGGCGCCGCCGTCGTCAGGGGTGATGAATCCGAAGCCCTTGTCCGCGTTGAACCACTTCACTACGCCGGTAACCATGATCGTCTCCTCGACGGTCGATCGCTCTCCGCCCATTATGGACGAGAGCGAGGTAATAAGACCCGCATTCTGCGGGGCTCGTGTCGCCGTACTGATCGCCCGTACCGGAGGAATCCGGGTTACGACAAAGAGCGCCTGGGGCAGACTTCCCCACAGGCGCTCCTGAGTACTTGGGAACCAAACTGACAACGCAGGGAGCCTAGCATGACGAAGGAGGCCGGGACGTGCTCGGCGTGCAAGTCGCGAGGCAGCTCAAAGCCGCTGGACTGATCTGGAAGCCCCGCCTCGGCGACCGGTTCGCGGTGCCCGACCGGGACCTGGACGACGAGGTCTTCGTGCTGAGCAACATGACGATTCAGGTGCACGACCGGCCGGAAGGGCGGATCATCGGCTTCAACGGGACCACCGAGTGGGCGCTCGACGACGTGGACCTGGACGAGACCATCTGGCTACCGCGGGAGGACCAGCTGCGGGAGCTGTTGGGCGGCACGTTCCGCGAGCTGGGCCGCGAGCCGGACCACTATCGGGTACGCGTGGAGCTGCTCGACGAGAGTCACACGTTCACCGCCGCGACGCCGGAGGACGGGTACGCCGCGGCGCTCCTGCACCTGCTGAAAGCGGCCGGAGCCTGACCGGATTCGGTCAGAGCGACCCGGCCGGGATCTCCTCGATCAGCGCGGCCAGCGTCGCCGCGTCCATCAGATCGGTGGGCCGGACGGTGACCTGCTCGCGGACATAGTGGAACCCGGCGCGCACCCGGTTGACCGGGACCCCGGCCAGCGACGCCCAGGCAATCCGGTACGCCGACAGCTGCACCGCCGCCGCCTCGGCCTCCGCACCGGACGGCCGCCGCCCGGTCTTCCAGTCGATGACGTCGAACCGGTTCCCCGGGTCGGCGAAGACCGCGTCCATCCGCCCGCGCACCACCACCCCGGCCACCGTCGTCGCGAACGGCACCTCCACCTCGACCGGCGTGCGGTCGGCCCACTCGCCGGTCAGGAACGCCTCCTGCAGCGCGGCCAGTTCCTCGTCGCCGGCCGCACCCTCGTCGGCGGCGCCCGGCAGCTCGTCGATGTCGATCAGCCGCGACGTGCCGAACCGCTGCTCCAGCCAGGCGTGGAACGCGGTGCCACGGCGGGCCTGCGGCGCCGGCCGGTGCGGCAGCGGCCGGCGCAACGACCGGGCCAGCGCCTGCGGGTCGCGGCGCAGCACCACCAGCTGGGACACCGACAGGTGCGGCGGCAGCGCCACCTCGATCGGCCCGTCGTGCCGGGCCCGCTCCGCCCGCTCGGCGAGCAGCAGCTGAGCCTCCCGCCGCCAGCGGGCGATATCCGGATCCTCGGCCGCAGCCGCCCGATCCACCTCCGCGACCGCCGCCGCCAGCTCCTCCCGATCCGCGGGCTCCCCCTCGGCCTCGGTTTCGGCATCGGCTTCCTCCAGCGAGCCGTCGGATTCGGAAGCATCCGCCGAGCCGTCGGGCTCGGCGGCCTTCGCCGCGGCTGGGCGTTGGGCAGGGATGACCGGTTCGGCCTGCTCTGTGGAGGCGTCGGCTGCCTCTGGTCGATCGGCGCGGTCGTCCGGGCGTACCCCTGAGGTTTCCCAGCCGGCGGCAGCCAAGCCTGCAAGGTCGGCTGCCAGCCCGGCCCGCGCGGCCACCTCGGGATCGGCGGCCGCCAGGTCGGCGAAAGCCTCGGCCGCGGACGCGTCCGGGGCGGCGATCATGCGGCGGATCAGGTCGGCGGCGGCCTGCATGGCCGGCCGGCGCAGGCCGAGCGGGTCGGCGGGCCACTCGGCGTTGGCCACCACGCGGTCACTCGGGTTGGACTCGCCGGGCGCCGGCTCGGGCGTCCACACGTCGATCACGCCGGCGCCCTCGGCACAGGTCGCCCGGATCTCGTCGAGGAAGACCGACGGGCCGCGCGGCCGTTTCACGCCGTCGCCCCACCAGTAACCCGAGCAGAGCAGGAGCCGGCGGGGTCGGGTCACTGCGACGTACGCCAGACGCCGCTCCTCCCGCTCGTCGTGCTCCCGCCAGGCCCGCGTGAAGGCGCTCAACGCCGCCGCGACGTCCTTCTGATCGACCGCGTCGCCGAGGTCCAGGTCCGGCAGACCGGACGAATCACCCCGCAGCGGGAACGGCAGCACCCCGATGCCGCCCAGGTAGTGGTCGGAGCTGCGGGACTGCCCGGGCCAGACGCCACGGCACAGGCCGGCCACCGAGACCACGTCCCACTCCAGGCCCTTCGCCGCGTGCGCGGTGAGGATCTGCACCGCGCCTTCGACCACGTCGACCTGCCCCGGTTCGAGCCCGCGCTCCTCCTCCTCGGCGGCCGCCAGGAAGGCCAGGAAACCGGCGAGCGTGCCGGTCTCGTTCTCGCTCACGTAGCGGGTCGCGGCGTCACCGAGCGCGTCGAGGTGCCCGCGGGCCAGCCCGGCGTCCCCGGCCGCCCACCCGCGAACCGCCACCTCCACGTCCAGGCCGATGGTGCGCTCGATGTCCGCGAGCAGATCGGGCAGCGGCTGGTCCAGGCGTTGCCGCAGCGCATACAGCTCGCTGCTGTACGCCCGGAGCCGCACATAACCCTCAGTCGAATACTGCTGGGGCATGCCGAGGTCGGCCATCGCCTCGACCAGGGTGGCGTCGTCGAGCCGGTCGGCGGTCACGTCCTCCTGCTCCTCGCCGGCCGGGACCGCGCGGGCCGCGGCGATCGACCGGGCCCGCCGGTGCAGGGCCACCAGGTCGCGCGGGCCGATCCGCCAGCGGGCCCCGGTGAGCAGGCGCAACAGGGACGCACCGTCGGTCGGGTCGGCCAGAACGCGCAGCGTGCACACCACGTCGCGGACCTCCGGCGTGTCCAGCAGACCGCCGAGACCGACCACCTCGACCGGCAGCCCGCGGGCCCGCAGCGCCTCCTCGATCACCGGGATCTGGCTGCGCACCCGAACCAGCACGGCGCTGGTCGGGCGCTGCTCCAGCGGGATCTCCTCGGGCAGCGCCGACGGCATCCCGGCGACCAGGCGCCACGCGGTCAGCATCGAGTCGGCGATCCAGTTGGCCTCGTCCGCGTACGTCGGCAGCAGCGCACAGGTCACCGTGCGCCCACCCACCGGGGCGGCCACCCGGTCGGCCGCCTTCAGCACGCCGACCTGCGCGTTCAGCGGGGCGGCGAGCGTGTTCGCCACCCGCAGGATCTCCGGCCGGTTGCGCCAGCTCCGGGTCAGGCCCTGCACCCAGGCGGGCCGGCCGGTCCGGTCGGTGAACTCGGCCGGGAACCGCTCCAGAGTGCCGGCCGAGGCGCCCCGCCAGCCGTAGATCGACTGGCACGGGTCACCGACCGCGGTCACCGGATGTCCGCCGCCGAACAGGTTGTTCAGCATCGTGACCTGGGCGTGGCTGGTGTCCTGGTACTCGTCGAGCAGCACGATCCGGAACCGGCCACGCTCGGTCTCGCCGACCTCGGGATGATCCCGGGCCACCAGGGCGGCCCGGGCCATCTGGTCGCCGAAGTCCATCGCCTCCAGATCGAGTTTGCGCTGCTGGTAGAGGCGGACCAGGGGTAGCAGGGTGAGCCGGTGCTGCTGGCGGCGCAGCATCTCGGTCACGTCGGCGTAGACCCGGCCGGGGAACTCCTGCACCTCGGCGAAGAACCGGCCGGTCCACGCGGCGAGATCCTCCGGGGAGACCAGGTGCTCGGCGAGCTCGCCGGAGAGGGCCAGCACGTCGTCGGTGACGGTGCCGGGCGCCCGGTTCAGGCCGGTCATCTCCCCGGTGTAGGCGCGGACCAGCGAGTCGACGATCTGCCAGCGGGCGGCCTCGGTGAGCAGGCGGGCGGACGGTTCGTACCCGGCGCGCAGGCCGTGCTCGGTGACCACCCGGGCGGCGTACGCGTGGTAGGTCGAGATGGTCGCCTCGCCGGCGAACGCGTCGTCCCGGCCGAGCCGGCGGATCAGCTGGCCGAGCCGGGTCCGGACCCGGTGGGCCAGTTCCCCGGCGGCCTTGCGGGTGAAGGTCAGGCCGAGGATCTCGCCGGGATGCGCGTACCCGTTCGCGACCAGCCAGACCACCCGCGACGCCATCGTCTCGGTCTTGCCGGACCCGGCGCCGGCGACCACCAGCAGCGGCTCGACCGGCGCGGCGATGATCGCCTCCTGCTCCGGCGTCGGTGGCGGCAGGCGCAGCATCCGGGCGAGTTCCCGCGGTGTGTAGCGGGGTCCCTCAGCAGCCCGGCGGCGCGGCCGGGCCTCATCGGTGAACAGCGGCGGCTGGGTCATCAGGGACCGTCCGGTCGTGACGGGCCCGGCTCGACGACCTGGCGGCCCTTACCGGAGATGGGACAGCTGGTCCGGACCGGGCAGACCCGGCACCGGCTGTTGGCCACCGCGGAGAAGGTCGACGCGGCCATGGTCTCGGCGGTCCGGCGCACCATCGCGTACGCCCACTGCGGATCCGCCGCCTCGGTGAGCGGCACCTGCATCTGCTCGCGGGCCTCCTTGCCCGGCCCGAGCTGCACCAGGGCCGCGCCGCCGCTGTCCGCGCCGTAATCGGCGAACGCGCCCGCATCCACCGCGGCCTGATAGCCGGCGAGCTGCGGATTCTCGGCCACGTCGGCGGCCGAGACGGCGGTGGTCTTGCCGGTCTTCAGGTCGATGACGACGAGCCGGCCGGCGTCGTCGATCTCCAGCCGGTCGACCCGCCCGGTGAGCTGGATCGGGCGCCGCTCGTCCTCCAGCCGCACGGTGAACTCGTGCTCGATCGCCAGCAGCCGCCGCGGGTTCGCCGCCAGCCAGCGCAGCAGCTTGTCGACCATGCCCTGGGCACGCTCCTGCTCGGGACCGGCCAGCCAGCGCGCCGCCAGCTCGATCGAGTCGAACCGGGCCGACACGTACTCCACCAGCTTCTCCCGATCGGCGTTCGCATCCTCGGCGAGCATGGCGGCAGCGTGCACCAGGTTGCCGATGCCCTGCGCCGGACCGGCCGGGGCCGCGCCGCCGTGCCGCTCCAGCAGCCACCGCAGGCTGCAGCGCAGCGCACTTTCCATGGAGGACGGGGTGACCTTCACCGGCTCGCCCTCGTCGACCAGCGGCCGGTCGTCGGACAGTGGCCTCAGCCCCCACCACTCGTCCGGGTGCGCGCCGGGCACTCCGGCCGCGGCCAGGCGAGCCAACTCAGCCGCCGCAGCGCGCCGCCGGCTGGGCGTTTCCGCAGATCCCACCACGACGGTACGCAACTCGGCCACCAACGAGGCCAGCGTGAGTGCCCGCGGCGCCCGCCCGACCGGAAGCTCATCCTCCTCAACCGGCCCGCCGTCATCGTCCACAGCCGGCTCAGCATCACGCGCCTCCGGCTCGGCCCCGTCCGGCGCGTCCTCGGCCGCTGCTTGGCTGTCGAGCTGCTGATCAGGGTCCGGGCCGCTGTCCGAGGGACCGGAGGGTCCGTCGGGCGGGCCGGTGTCCCAGGGGTCCGGCTCGGGCGGTTCGGTCGGCGGCGGAGCGTCCGGACCGGCACCCGGGCCGGGGCCAGGGGCGGAGAGGGCCAGCTCGGCCAGGAACCGGCTCGGCTGTTCCTCACCGGCCGAGCCGCCGACGCTCGCCGAGGCCACCGCGGTGACCACCAGGCGGCGGCGAGCCCGGGTGGTCGCCACGTAGAAGAGCCGGCGTTCCTCGTCCAGCAGCGCGGACGTCTCGGTGGCGACGGCGGCCGCGCCCGTGGCCGGGCGGCCGGCGATCACGTCGACCAGGCGCTCCGAGCCGAGCAGGCTGCCGCGCAGGCGCAGGTCGGGCCAGATGCCCTCCTGCACCCCGGCCAGAACCACCACGTCCCACTCCAGGCCTTTCGCCGCGTGCACGGTGAGCAGCCGGACCGCCTCGCCGCGGTCGGCGCTCGGCGCGATCGAGTCAGCGGGCAGGTCCTGGCCGAGCACATGGTCCAAGAACACCTCGGTACGCGCGCCGGGCAGCCGGTCGACGAACCGGGCGGCGGCGTCGAACAAGACCACCATCGCGTCCAGGTCTCGGTCGGCAGCCTCGGCTCGCCACTGCCGGGCCCGGCCGACCTCGCGCTGGTCCGGCATGGGGGCCTCGCGGGTACTCATCGCATACCACCGGTCGGCGAGACCGCTGGCCCGCCAGACAGCCCAGAGCACCTCCTCGGCGGTGGCCCCGGGCTCCGCCGCGGCCTCTCGGACGACAGCGATCAGCCGGGCGATCGTCTGGGCCGGCCGTGCCCAGCGCCGCTCGACCATGTCCAGCCCGGCCGGATCCCGGACCGCGTCGACGAGCAGCTCACCGGACGGCCGGCGATCACCCGCCGCCAGCGCGAGGGCCCGCAGACCCTGCCGCAGCCGTCGCTCGGCCAGCGGATCGGCGCCGCCGAGCGCGGAGTGCAGCAACGCTACCGCGGCCTCCTCATCGAGCACCTGGGGATCGAGCGCACACCGTAGGAGCAGCAGGAACGGCGCGACCGCCGGTTGCAGGTGCAACGGCAGATCTTCGGCATGGATCACGGTCGGCACGCCGGAGGCGGCCAAGGCCCGCTGCACCGACGGCTGCTGCAGCGCGGTGGACCGCATCAGCACCGCCATCCGCGACCACGGCACCCCGTGCAGCAGGTGCGCCTCGCGCAGCGCGTGCGCGATGTAGGCGGTCTCGGCGGCCGGCGACCGGAAGGTCCGCACCACAGCTTCCGGCACCGGCCCGAAGACATCATCGACCGGGCGGCCGGCCCCGCCACCGGGCCGGGCATCCCCGCCGGCCCCGCCACCGGGCCGGGCATCCCCGCCGGCCCCGCCACCGGGCCGGGCATCCCCGCCGGCCCCGCCACCGGGCCGGGCATCCCCGCCGGCCCCGCCACCGGGCCGGGCATCCCCGCCGGCCCCGTCACCGGGCCGGGCATCCCCCTCGGCGGCAGGACCGGGCGTGGAAGCCGTCGGCTCGACGGCACCGGCCCCAGCACGCCCCGACCCGGCGGAACCAGACTCGGAAGGGACTGACCCGGCGGAACCGGCTTCGGCCGGCCCGGGCCCGGTGGGGCCGGGCTCCGGTGTCGGCGGCGGGAACATCGGGCGGTGCCCGATCGGACCGCGCATGCGGCGGGCCACCCGGCCGGTCGCGTCGAGCAGCTGAGGTGCTGCGCGGTAGTTGGTGTGCAGGACGACGGTTTCGGCCGGGGCGCCCGCAGCCGAGCGGAACCGCTCGGCGAACGTGGCGACGATCTCCGGGTCGGCGCCTCGGAAGCCGAAGACCGACGAATCCGGGTCGGCGAACGCGATCAGGGGCTTGCCGCCGCCGGCGACCTGGGTGAGGAGGTCGATCTGCGCCGGGTCGGTCTCGGCCAGCTCGTCGACGAAGACGTAATCCAGACGGCGGCGCTCGGCGGCCAGCAGGTCGGGCTCGTCGGCGAGCAGGCCGGAGGCGGCCCGGACCAGCTCGGCCGGGTCATACGCCGTGGAACCGCGCGTGGTGACGTCGCGCAGGGCGAGAACCGCCACGTACTCCCGGAGGAAGCGGGCGGCGGCCGGCCAGTCGTCACGGCCGAGGCGCTCGCCGAGCCGGGCCAGCTCGACCGGCCCGATGCCGCGCTCCGCGGCGCGCTGCATGAGGTCACGCAACTGCTGGGCGAAGGCCCTGGTGGGCAGGGCCGGCCGCAGCGCTTCTGGCCAGCCGATCGTGTCGGGCGCCTCGGGATCGCCGACCGCGGCCAGCAGCTCCCGGATGATCAGGTCCTGCTCGGGGCCGGTGAGCAGGCGCGGGGAGGGCTCACCCCGTTCGGCTGCGGCGCGGCGGAGCAAGCCGAACGCGTACGCATGGAAGGTCCTGACCAGGGGCTCGTGCACGATCCGCCCGGGATCGTCGGCGACCCGGGCCTCGATCCGGTCGCGGAGCGCTGCCGCGCCGCGGCGGCCGAAGGTGAGCACCAGGATGCGCTCGGGATCGGTGCCCTCGGCGATGCGGGCGGCGACCGCCTCGACCAGAACCGAGGTCTTGCCGGTGCCGGGCCCGCCGATCACCAGCAGCGGCCCGGTGGTGTGCTCGACCGCCCGGCGCTGAACCGGGTCGACCGGCAGCTCGGGAACGATCGGGCGGGGCCGCCGGACCAGGCGATAGGCCGGCCGGCGCACCGGGGGACGGGGGGCCGGCGTGCTCACGGCATCTATGAGAGCACGCCGGTACGACGTTATCGGCTGCCGAGGGTGTCCTCGATGAGGTCGAGGGCGGCCGGAACGGTCCGGGCGACCTGGATCATCTCGATCGCGGCGGGCCGCACGAACTTCTCGTCGACCAGGCCGCCGAGCCAGCGCAGCAGCCCGTCGTAGAAGCCGTCCGGGTCGAGCAGCACGATCGGTTTGCGGTGCACGTCGAGGGTCGCGGTGGTCCACACCTCGAAGAGCTCGTCCAGCGTGCCGAGACCACCCGGGAGGGTGAGGAAGGCGTCCGATCGTTCGATCATCAGGTTCTTCCGGGCGGCCATGTCTGCGGTGATCAGCAGCTCGTCCGAGGCGACGTCGGCGACCTCGAGGTCGACCAGGCACTGCGGGATGATGCCGAGGGTGTGCCCGCCGGCGGACCGGGCGCCGTCGGCGACCGTACCCATCATGCCGACGCAGCCGCCGCCGGAGACCAGCACGTGCCCTCGTTCGGCGAGGGCCCGGCCGGTCTCGCCGGCCAGGTCGAGCCAGCGTTGTTCCAGCGTGGTCGAGGAGGCGCAGAAGACGCAGACGGCCGCCACTACCGCTTACCGTTCGGGTCGGCGAGAGCCGCGTCGGCGTCCACGATGATGCGGACCGCTTCGGCGACGTCGTCGGTGGTCTGAATCAGGTCGAGATCCATGGCACTGATCTTGCCTTCGTCGAGCATCCGCCGCTTCATCCAGTCGAGCAGCCCACCCCAGTACTCGGCGCCCATCAGGATCACCGGGAACCGGGTCACCTTCTTGGTCTGCACCAGCGTGATCGCCTCGAAGAGCTCGTCCAGCGTTCCGAAACCGCCAGGAAGCACGACAAAGGCCTGGGCATACTTCACAAACATGGTCTTGCGTACGAAGAAGTAGCGAAAATCGATGCCGACGTCGACCCAGTCGTTGAGCCCCTGCTCGAACGGAAGCTCGATACCGAGGCCCACGGACATCCCGCCGGCCTCGGTCGCTCCCCGGTTGGCAGCCTCCATCACCCCTGGACCGCCACCGGTGATCACCGCGTACCCCGCCTCGGCCAGCGCCGCGCCCAAGCTGTACGCCAGCTCGCACTCGTAGCTGTCCGGGCTGCTGCGCGCGGACCCGAAAACGCTCACCGCGGGCGGCAGATCGGCCAGGGTGTCGAAGCCCTCGACGAACTCGGAGAGGATCCGCAGCGCCCGCCAGGCGTCCTTGGTCTTCCACTCACCGCGGTGGTGCGAGTCGAGCAGTTTCTGATCAGCGGTGCTCGGTGGGATCGAATCACGCCGCAGCGTGACCGCGCCGCGATGACGTTCCGGGCCGGTAGATGGTCGCCCGTTGGTGCTCTCCGTCATGCCACCAAGGTAGTGCGGACGGTCAGTACCTGGTGAATAACCGGCTGCGTTTCGGTAAGAGGATTGCGACCTCGAGACCTTTTTGCCAGATTGAAGCAACCGACAGTAGCTCCAGCACGTCTGTACTGTTACCGACCTGGCATCACCGGGCTCCCGGCGAAGGAGCAGCCACCGTGACGAATCGATACGAGCGCCTCAAGATGCAGCGCCGCATGCAGCGCCGGATCCGCCTGGTGGTGGAGGAACGGCGGATGGCTTTCGCGGCGCGTGATCCCGAACCGGCCGTCGACCCGGAAGCGACCATGGAGATACCGCCCGAGCTGCTGGCTCTCCCCCAGCGCGCGATCGGCCGGGTGGCGGTGCCGCAGATCTAGTCGGCCAGCCAGCGGTAAAGCGTGGCCGAGCCGTCGCGGATCTTGCCGATCTCGACGTGCTCGTCCGGCGCGTGTGCCAGCGCCGGGTCGCCGGGCCCGTAATTCAGCGCCGGGATGCCGAGCGCGGCGAAACGGGCGACGTCGGTCCACCCGAGCTTGCCGGCCGGCTCGAGGCCGATGGCGGCGAGGAATTCCCTGGCCGGGGCCGCTTTGAGGCCGGGCAGGGCGCCTGGGGCGGAGTCGGTCACCTCCAACTCGTACCCATGGAAGATCTCCTGCAGGTGCTCCAGCGCCTGCTTCTCCGAGCGGTCCGGGGCGAACCGCAGGTTCACATCCAGGAAGCAGTCGTCCGGCACCACGTTGCCGGCGATGCCGCCCTCGATCCGGACCGCGCTCAGCCCTTCCCGATACGTACACCCGTCGATCGTCACGGTGCGTGGGTGGTAGTCCTCGAGCCGCCGCAGCAGCTCACCCATCGCGTGGATCGCGTTCACCCCGCGCCAGGCCCGGGCCGTGTGCGCCCGGCGCCCGGTGGTGTGCACCCGCACCCGCATGGTCCCCTGACAACCGGCTTCGACCAACCCATAAGTCGGCTCGAGCAGCACCGCGAAGTCGGCCTGCAGCCACTTGGGGTGGGCCTCGGCCACCAGGTTGAGCCCGTTGAACTCGGACTCGATCTCCTCCGCCTCGTAGAAGAGGTAGGTCAAGTCGTAACGCGGGTCGGGCAGGGTGACGGCCAGGTGCAGCGCGAGCGCGACGCCGGATTTCATGTCCGAGGTGCCGCAGCCGTAGATCAGGTCGTCGACGACCGTGGACGGCAGGTTGTCGTTGACCGGGACCGTGTCCAGGTGGCCGGCGAGGATCACCCGCTGGTCGCGGCCCAGTTTGGTCCGCGCCATCACCGTATTACCCAGTCGCCGGACGCTCAGGTGACCGGCCCTGCGGAGGACGTCCTCCACACAGTCGGCGATCACCTTTTCATCGCGGGAGACGGACTCGATGTCGACCAGGGCGCGGGTCAGCACGACCGGGTCGAGCAGCACGTCCGGGGTAAGCGGGTTGGCCATGAGCGCACCATACCGGGGGCGTACGACGCTCCCGATGCCTCGTTCCGGGTCCGGTAGGGTTCGGTCCGTGGAAACCGCGATCTCGACTTCGCCCGCCTGGGGCATCGGCCTCGCCACCGTGACCGCCGAGGGGCAGGTCCTCGACACCTGGTTCCCGGCCGGATACCTGGGACTGGGCGAGGAGCCCGCCGACGCGCCGGCCCTCCCGGCCGGGCTGACCGGCACCAAGCTGCTTCCCGGCCTGAGCACCGTCGAGGTCCGTACGGTGATCAAGTCGCTGGCCGACCCGATCACCGACGCCTCCGACGCGTACCTGAGGTTGCACCTGCTCTCGCACCGCCTGGTCCAGCCGAACGCGCTGAACCTGGACGGCATCTTCGGCAAGCTGGCGAACGTGGCCTGGACCTCGGCCGGCCCGTGCCCGCCGGAGCGGGTCGACGAGCTGCGCTTCCTGGAGCGCGCGGCCGGCCGGCAGCTCGCCGTCTACGGCGTGGACAAGTTCCCGCGGATGATCGATTACGTGGTGCCGTCCGGCGTGCGGATCGCCGACGCGGACCGGGTGCGGCTCGGCGCCCACCTGGCCTCCGGCACCACCGTGATGCACGAGGGGTTCGTCAACTTCAACGCCGGCACGCTCGGCACCTCGATGGTCGAGGGCCGGATCGTGCAGGGTGTGGTGGTCGGCGACGGCTCGGACATCGGCGGCGGCTCGTCGATCATGGGCACGCTCTCCGGTGGCGGCAAGGAGAAGGTGCGCATCGGCGAGCGCGCTCTGCTCGGGGCGAACGCGGGCATCGGCATCTCGCTCGGCGACGACTCGGTGGTGGAGGCGGGTGTCTACATCACTGCCGCCTCGAAGATCACGCTGCCCGACGGCCGCGTGGTGAAGGCCATCGAGCTGTCCGGTGTGAGCAATCTCCTCTTCTGGCGCAACTCGGTCTCCGGCGCTCTGGAGGCCCGCCCGCGCAAGGGCACCGGCATCGAGCTGAACAGCGCGCTGCACGCCAACGACTGACCCTCAAGAGGGACGCAAGGCCTGGGCGGCCGCCGTGCGAACGGCGGCCGTCAGTCTGTTCAGGGTCTCCGACTCGATCCGCCAGCACTGCCAGTAGAGGGGCACGTCCAGGTAGCGGCCCGGCGCGATGTCGACGTAGCGGCCGTTCTCCAGGTCGGGCCGGGCGTTCTGCTCGGGGACCAGGCCCCAGCCCAGGCCGAGCCGGATCGCCTCGTTGAAGGCGGCCGCGCCGGGCACGTAGTGGATCGGCGGCTCCGGCCGGTCGCCGAGGAACCGGTGCTGCAGGCGGTCCTTGCGGTTGTAGACCAGCATCGGCGCCCGGCTCAGGTCGGTCGCGTCGAAGCCGGGCGCGGCGACCGGCAGATACCGCATCGCGCCCAGCCGCTCCACCCGGCACCCCTGCACCGCGACGTGATCCGCGGTGACCGCGGCCATCGCGATGCCGGCCCGCAGCAGCTCGGCGGTGTGATCCTGATCATCGGTGTGGATCTCGAAACTGACCCCCGGCACCCGGGCGAGCACCGGCAGGAACCAGCTGTTCAGCGAATCCGCGTTGACCACGAAGGAGAGCCGGGTGCCGCCGCTGGCCTGGGCCAGCGCCTCGCGCTCCAGCAGCGCGACCTGGCCGGCGAAGCGGACCAGCGCCTGGCCGGCCTCGGTGGCTGTGCACGGTTTTGCCCGGCGCACCAGCACCTGACCGACGGACTGCTCGAGCGCCTTGATCCGCTGACTGACTGCGGATGGTGTGACGTGCAGCGCACGTGCGGCCGCCTCGAAACTTCCCAGCTCGACCACGGCCTGGAAGGTCGCTAGTTGCACCTGGTCCACGTAAGAGATGCTAATCCATCTTGAGAATGATTAGCTGGAGTACGGGAGCCGGCGTCCGTAGCGTCGAGCACATGCTTCCCTCCGCTCTCGCCGGGTTCGCCGCGTCCGCCGTACTGATCATCGCCATCGGGGCACAGAACGCCTTCGTCCTGCGGCAGGGTCTGCGCCGGGAGCACGTACTACCGGTGGTGTTGACCTGTGCTCTTTCCGATCTTGCGCTGATCTCGGCCGGCATCGCCGGCCTCGGCGCGGTCCTGACCGCCCGGCCCGAGCTGGTGACCATGATCCGATGGGCCGGCGCGGCGTTCCTGCTGGCCTATGCCGCGCTGGCGGCGCGGCGGGCGCTGCGGCCGCAGGCGCTCGACCCGGCCGGCAAGGCGCCCGCGACCCTGCGCGCCACGCTGCTCACCTGCCTCGCCCTGACCTACCTCAACCCGCATGTCTACCTGGACACAGTGCTGCTGCTCGGCTCGGTTGCCCAACAGCACGCGAACCGCTGGGCCTTCGGCCTGGGCGCGGCCGCGGCGAGCCTGGTCTGGTTCACCGCGCTCGGCACCGGCGCGCACCGGCTGGCGCCGCTGCTGGCCCGCCCGGCTGCCTGGCGGGTGCTCGACGGCCTGATCGCGGCGGTGATGGCGATTCTCGGCATCGCGCTGGTCGTGCAGGCTTGACTCTCACCCTGGGGCAGACCTCAGAGTTGTGCAGGTGAGGAGCGAGCTGCGGGACTTAAAAGGAATCGGTGACGTCGCACGTGCCAGCGGGTTGAGTGTCAGCGCGCTGCGGTTCTACGACGGTGCCGGGGTGCTGGTCCCTGCCGCGGTGGACCGGGTCACCGGCTATCGCCGCTACACGGCGGAGCAGATCCGGGCAGCCCGGCTCATCGCCGGCCTGCGGCGGGTGGGCATGCCGGTCGCCGAGATCGCGCAGGCGGTGCGAGACCTGGATGACCCCGATTCGGTGCGGGTCAAGCTCGATCTCCACCTGACCCGGCTGGAGGCCGGTCTCGCCGACGCTCGACGTGAGCTCTCCCGCCTGCACGCTCTGCTCGACTCGGAGGAGAAGTCCATGACGCGCGTCACCCTGCCGGCCGCCGACCTGCGCGCCGCGCTGGACGCGGTGCGTTTCGCCGCGCCCGCCACCGCCGACGTCATTCCCGCCGGCGTCCTCTTCGAGACCGGCGAGGGTGTCCTGACCCTGGTCGCGACCGATCGCTATCGACTGGCCGTCGCCTCCACCCCGGCCGAGATCACCGGTCCGGCGGCTCGCAGCTTCCTGCCCCTGGCCTTCGTCGACGGGCTGCGCGGCGTGCACACCGGCTCGGTGACCCTCGACCTGACCGCCGACCAGGTCAGCGCCCGGATCGGCGACTCGGCGCTGACGAGCGAGCCGTTCGACGTCGACTTCCCGGATTACCAGCGGCTGCTGAGCCCTTCCGGCCCGGAGACCCGGCAGGTCCTGGTGGATGCCGCCGAGCTGCGCGAGCGACTCGCCGCAGCCCCGGTGGTGGCACGGGAGCACGACGGCTCGACCTACCCGGTCTCGATCCTGAATCTGGACCCCGTGGGTGGTCTGCACCTCGCCGCCGAGAGCGAGTGGGCGGCGGATGCCGGTGCCCACGTCGCGGTGAACCGCGAGTTTCTACTCGAGGCGCTGGACGCGGGCGGCCCGGGCCAGCTGGTGCTCCAGCTCGACGGGCCGCTGCGGCCGCTCGCCGTCCGGGTGGCGGGTGACGAGTCCCGGTTCTCGCTCCTGATGCCGGTCCGGCAGTGAGGAGGGAAGGGCTCTGGTAACCGTTCAGCCACAGTCCGGCACCGGTCCCGCATGAGACGTGAGATGGAGTCGCTCGTCGGCGGGCCGCCCGGCTACGTTTCCGATGTGCGCAGCAACCGGCAGGAGGACGAACTCAACGCCGCGGCTACCGGCGCCTCCATGACCGGGTGGGAATTCGCCTGGCTGGACGGCCTGGCCGTGGCGTCCGAGCCGTCCTGGTCGTACCTGGAGCTGGCCCGTCCGCTGCTGCGCCGAGCCACGAGCGTGCTCGACCTGGACACCGGCGGCGGCGAGCTGCTGGCGGAGCTTGCCCCGCTGCCCCCGCACACCGTGGCCGTGGAGAGCTGGGCGCGGAACACTCCGGCCGCCCGGGAGCGGCTCACCCCGTTCGGGGTGGCGGTGCTCACCGAGCTGCCGGCCGGCGAGGACGAGTTCGATCTGGTGCTCAGCCGGCACGGGCGGCTTCCCGCGGCGGACATCGCCCGTCTGCTGAAGCCCGGCGGAGTCCTGCTCACCCAGCAGGTCGGCAGTGATGATCTGGCGGATCTGAATGTCGCGCTCGGCGCGCCACCGCCACATCCGCGCCGGTGGGATGCCGAGGTCGCGGCCGCATCGCTGGAGGCGGCCGGGCTCCAGGTGGTCGACGTGCGCGAGGAGCACCCGCACGCGGTCTTCCGGGACATCTCGGCGGTGGTGCACCAGCTGCGCACTGTGCCGTGGCAGATCCGGGACTTCACTCCGTACAAGTACGAGCGGGCGCTGGCCCGTCTCGCCGCGACCATCCGGGCCCGCGGTGAGTTCACTGCGCGGGCGCACCGCTTCCTGCTCCAGGCCGAGCGGCCGACAGAACCGTAAGCCGCAAGCCTCTTTCAGGGGAATGCCGGACAACACGATAGTGTCCAGCTGCCGGAAAATGTCGCCCTGGCCATTGTACGGGACGCTTGGTTTCACATTAAAGCTTCGCGTTTCAAGCTTCCTGCGGCGGTTTTCGATAATCCGAACAGCTTTCGGAGTTGAGAATTTCGCCGATGCGTGGCAGTAAGGCGAAACTGCAGCTCTTCGCGTGTGTTCGTGAGGCTCTGGCACTGCTCACCGGGAAGGTGGCGGGCGCTCCGTCACACGTGCGGGGTAACCGGAACGGCTCGGAGGCGCCGCCGGATCGCATGCAACAGGCCGACGGGAAGAACTATCGCCGGGAAATGGCGGGTCCGTCATCTTTGTCGCAGCGCCGGGACGCCTTTTGGGCTCCCGGGACACCCGATTAACGACGCGCACCCCGTTCTGGTCGCTCGCGACCTCTTACGGGGCGTTAGCGCACGCTTACCGTTCCAGGAGGAACATTCCCATGCGCAAGATCTCGAAGCGTTCCGCTGTCATCGTCGGCGTCACTGTCGTCGCCTTGGGTGGGGGCGCGGCATGGGCCGCCTTCTCCGGCTGGGACATCGAGGGTGAGGGCAAGGCCAACGGCAAGGCCGCGCAGATCAAGAAGCTGACCGCGTCGACGACCTTCACCGACAACCTCTACCCGGGTCTCACCACGGACATCACGACGACGATGAAGAACCCGAACGAGTTCCCGGTCCAGCTCACCGGAGAGATCGCCGTGGTCAACGCGACGGTCACACCGGCGGGAGAGGACGCGACCGCCTGCGCGGCGGGGCTGAAGGAGGCGGGGATGTTCACCACGACCTTCCCCGGCACGCCGACGATCGCCGCCGGGGATGAGGCGGCATCGGTGCCGGGCACGGTGACCATCGGCAACATCCCGCAGGCCTGCTCCGCCAAGACGGTCAAGATCGACTACTCGTTCAACGCCAAGAGCCTGCCCGAGGCTTCGTGACCTTTCCTGCAGAGCGGGGCGGACCACTCCGCCCCGCCGCACCGACTACACCTGGGACCGTCCATGTTGAAGAGCTGGTGGACCGCGGCTGCACTGGCGGCCGTCCTGGCCGGCGTTCTGGTCGCCGT
This sequence comes from Actinoplanes sp. NBC_00393, assembly GCF_036053395.1. Lineage (NCBI taxonomy): Bacteria > Bacillati > Actinomycetota > Actinomycetes > Micromonosporales > Micromonosporaceae > Actinoplanes > Actinoplanes sp. NBC_00393. The sequence continues at coordinate 7,485,481 of NZ_CP107942.1, forward strand.
CGCGCCCGACGCGCCGTCGGTCCGGGACGGCGACGTCCTGCGGCTGGTCGGCCAGGGCGGTGACCACCGTGACGGGCCGCTCTACTTCACGCTGGAGGGTAAGCCGGTTCGGGGTCTCCACCCCGGTGCGGTGCGGCAGATGAAGATCACGGTGCGCAATCCGCTCGGGTTTCGGCTCAGCCTGCAGAGGCTGACCGCCAAGGTGTCCTCGTCGTCGCGGCGGGGATGCCCGGCGAACTCGCAGAATCTGCAGGTCCGGGAGTTCAGCGGTCGGCTGCCGGCGACGGTGGCGGCGACCGGGCGTACCGAGCTTGCCGGTTCGATTCCGATCGTGATGCCGGTCGGCGCGTCCCAGAAGTGTGCGGGAGCCAGGTTCACCATCACGGTCTCCGGCGTCGGCCATCGGATGAACCGATGAGGCGCGCCGGGAAAGTCCTGCTGGTGGCCGGGGTGGTGGCGGCTCTGGGCGCGACCGGGACCGTGTTCGCCTACGCGGGTGGCTGGACGCTGCCGGACAACCCGGGGTCCTACACCGTCAAGGTGGCCGGGATGCCCCGCGGCGTCGAGCCGAGTGTCGCCAAGCAGGGCCTTCAGGCCGTGGTCACCTGGAGCGCCCAGGAGATGGCCCCGGGCGTGCTGATGGACCACTACGCGATCACCGCGCACAGTGTGAGTGACCCGCCACGGCCCGACGTCACGCACACCGTGGCGGCCAGTGGCGGGCCGGTCGAGTCGGTCACCTTCACCGCGGCCGAGGTGGCCGGGGGCAAGTGGCGCTGGACCGTAGTTCCCCGGTTCCGGAACTGGACCGGCGAGGAGAGCCGGCGGAGTCAGCGTCTCGCCTTCGCCGCGCCCGCCCCGCAGAGCGTGCAGGTGAACGCGCCGGCCGGAGCTCCCGGTGATCCGGTCGCACCGAACCCTGCTCCGCCGGCGCCGGAGTCGCCGACCCCGGCGGAGAACGCAAATCCGGAGAGCGGGAAGCCGGAGAACGGCAATCCGGAGAACGGGAAGCCGGCGAGCACCGACCCGGAGGTCGTGAAGCCGGACCCGAGTGTCCCGAAGCCGGAGGAGTCCACTCCGGAGCCGGTCGCGTCAGCCAGCCCGGCCGCACCCGAGCAATAACCCAGCCCCGTTCGAGCCCCCCGGTGCAGCCGCGCCGAGGGGGCTCGAACCTGTCTGGTTAGACACGTTCTACAGCGTTATGAGCGGTCTATGGTATTGCGCGTAGACTGGCACTGATTTGAGCAGTAGCCCCGATGACGCTAGCTGGGCATACCGGCAGGCTGACCGGTTACCGATGATCGAGCCGCCTGCCAGGTGCTTCGGCGGCATCCGATGACCTCACCCTGGCGGGTTAAGCCAGACAGGTGGACCTGTCCGATTTATGCGCCGGAACGGCGTACGGAAAACCGATCACATCGGACATCTCCATCGGGGACCGTTGTATGAACGCCGAACAGGCATGATTCCGCCGGCCTTCGAGGAGGAGCGAGCCGCATGTCCCACCCGAGCCACCCATTCGCGGCCGTCGCTGTGGAGGCCGTCTCGTGAACAGGCGTGACGTGCTGGCGAGTCTGGCCGAGAGCGGCACCGCTCACGGCCGCGCGCAGGTCCCCGGCGGGAAGGACACCGAGTCGAGGGCGGCCGATCACGAGGAGCCGACCTGGGAGGTGCACCGGCCCGGTTCGCCGCGGCGCCGGTTCGACCGCCGGGCCCGCGCCATCCTGACCGCGGCGGCGATCGCTGCGGTGCTGGCCAACGCGGGGGCGGCGTGGGCGTACTGGCACTTCAACGGGCCACGTGGGGCCGGCAACTCGGCGTTCGAGCTGGTGGTAAGCGGCAGTTCGGACGCCACTCAGACGCTGCGGCCGGGCGTCGCCGGCAACCTCACGGTGACCGTGCCCACCCGGCACTCGGTGCCGATCCGGATCACCTCGATCATGCGGGGCGCCGGTCCGGTGGTCGCCGATGAAGCGCACCGGGCGGCCGGCTGTGTGAACCCGCAGGTGGAGATCAACCAAGCCACGTTCGCGGTGGCCTGGGAGGTCCCGAAGGACACCATCGGGGCGTTCATCCTGCCGGGCGCGCTCACCATGCGGGAGGGCCCGGCGGCGTGCCAGGGCGCCACCTTCACAGTGCCGGTGCAGGCTCAGGCCGTACCCGCATGATGTTTCCGGCCTGCTGGACCGGTGAAAAGCATCGGCATGACCAGGATCTCGGTGGTGACCGGCGCCAGCGCCGGAATCGGGCGGGCGGTCGCCCGCAGGCTGGCAGCGCGAGGCGATGCGGTGGCGCTGCTGGCGCGCGGCGCGGAGGGCCTGGCCGCAGCAGCCGATGACGTACGCCGAGCCGGCGGCACCCCTCTGCCCCTGGAAGTGGACGTCGCCGACTTCGCCGCGGTGGACGCCGCCGCCGACCGGATCGAGAAGGAGCTCGGCCCGATCGACCTCTGGGTGAACAACGCCTTCTCCAGCGTCTTCGCCCCGTTCGCCGAGATCGGGATGGACGAGTTCACCCGTACCACCGAGGTTGCCTATCTCGGCTACGTGCACGGCACGCGGGCCGCCCTGACCCGGATGCGCGCCCGCGACCGCGGCGTGATCGTGCAGGTCGGGTCGGCCCTCGCCTACCGTGGGATCCCGCTGCAGAGCGCCTACTGCGGAGCCAAGCACGCGGTGCAGGGGTTCACCGAAGCGCTACGGGTGGAGTTGCTGCACGAGCGGAGCAACGTGCACGTCACCATGGTGCAGATGCCGGCTGTGAACACGCCGCAGTTCCGTTGGGTGCTCTCCCGGCTGCCGAGCAACGCGCAGCCGGTTCCGCCGATCTACCAGCCGGAGGTCGCCGCGCGGGCGGTGCTCTACGCCGCCGAGCATCCGCGGCGCCGGGAGTACTGGGTGGGCGGCTCGACCGCGCTCACCCTGGCCGCGAACGCCGTGGCGCCCGGCCTGCTCGACCGGTATCTGGCCTGGCAGGGCTACGGGAGTCAGCAGACCGGCGAGCAGCATGACCCGGACCAGCCGGCGAACCTGTGGGAGCCCGCCGACGGGCCGGGCGGCCGGGACGCCGGTGCGCACGGCGCGTTCGACGGCGACGCCAAGGGCCGCAGCCTGCAGCTCTGGGCCTCCCAGCATCACGGACTGCTCGCCTCGCTGGCCGGCGGCCTGATCGCGGGCGCTGTCTGGGCCAACACCTGTAGCCGGCGCTGAGGGCTGTTCGGCGGGCCGGGGAACAGCCCGCGCCAGCCGGACAAACCGGCTGACGGGCAGGGCTGCTTCACGTGGCGTGAAGCAGCCCTGAGTGACAGCTGGGGTCAGGCGTTGATGCGGTGGCGCGGGATGGGGCGGTCGAGCTGGGAGGGGTCGACGACGACTGCCGTGGTGAGGACAGTTCGGGCCCGGTCCTCGGCGGCCCGGACCAGGCGACCGTCGTGGCTGGCCGCCTCGATGCCGTCGGCGATCACCTTGGCGGTGGCGTCGCCGTAGGTACGGGCGTCGTGGATCTCCCGCTCGTGGATCAGGGACGCTTCGTGCTCACGCAGCCGGCCGGCCCGCGCCTCGGCCCGCTCGTACGCGTTTCCGCGGGAGACGAACTTCAGCCCGATCGCCGCGCAGTCCAGGGCCACCAGCAGCAACGCGATGCCGAGGTAGAACAGCCCGACGCCCCAGAAGTCCGCGGTGATCAGGTGCCACATCGCTGCCGTACGCGCACCGAATCCGGCGTCCGCGCGTACCACCGCGGCGTTGGCTGCCTGCTCAGTGTTCATCTGCTCGCCCAGCCGGGCCTGCTCGGCGGCCCGGGCCGCGCGCGCTGCCCGCTGGTCCCGCTGCAGCTCGGCGGCCTGCCGGTCGAGGCCGGTGGCCTCCCGGTCCAGGTTGCGCGAGCGCTGCACCAGATCGTCGCAGTAGCCACCGCGCGGACAGCCGGCCCGGCCGGTGACGCCGCCGCCGGCCGAGTCGGCGAGCGCCTGCCGGTAGAGCAGCCGGGCGTCGCCGCGTTTGCCGGCCGCCCGGTCGGTGAGCGACCGGACCGCTTCGTCGTCAGCCGCGGATTCCCGCCGGAGCGTGTCCAGACGGGCGCGGTAGCCGGCCACCGCCCCACCGCGGTCCAGTTCGTCGAGCTGCACGCTGTGCACCTCGGCGAGCCGGGCGTCGATCTCGCCGCGGTACCGGGCCAGCATCAGCGGCTCGGTCACCACCACGGCGAAGAGCAGGGCCAGTCCCAGCCGGCCCAGGTAGAGCCCGATCGTCGGCCGGCGCAGCAGATGCCGCGGATCGGCCGAGTCGAGCCGGTCGTAATTGATCGCCACCCGGCCCACCACCGCCCGGTCGTACGCGACCACGCCGATCCCGACCAGCGGCCCGACGAGCCACTGGTACCAGGGATGGGAGTAGCCGGTGCTGGCGTCGATGAACGCGGCACCGCCCACCGTCGCGTAGACGAAGTACAGCAGGATGAAGACGCCGATCGATCGATAAAGAACGCGGTCCGAGTGTGTCGCCACACTTCGGGGATTCACGTTCGCCACCCGCAGCAGCAGGTGCCCGAGGCCCTTGCGCATGCTGCCGAGTCTGGCCGACGACCCGGCCGCGCGTTCAGGAAATGGCGGATCAGCCGCGCAGGACGGTTGGTTCCGTGATGCTGACCCGTAGAAGGACCCGGGCCTCGACGGTCTGCTGCTGAGGGTGGAGCTCGAACGCGGCGGCCTCGTCGGCCATCTCCGCGCCGCCCTTGAAGGACCGCGTCATCGGGTGCATGCCACCGGACTCGGCATCGGCGATCTCGATGATCCGGTCCAGCTCGGCGCCGACCGCGGCCGCGTACACCCGAGCCCGGTCCAAGGCGTCGGTGACGGCCTCGCCGCGCACGTCGGCATCCGCCCGGCTGCCCGGGCGAAGCTGCCACCAGGGGCCGGAGATCGAGGTCAGCTCCCCGACGGCGAGCTCGGCCAGCAGCTCGCCCAGCCGGTCGAAGTCGGTCACGGTGACCGTCGTGGTGATCGACCCCGAATAGGTCTCGGTGCGCTTACCACGCCGGTTGTACTCGGGACTCACCTGGACGCCGGTGGTCTCCCGGCGCTCGACCGCCGCGCCGAAGCGATCCAGCACCGCGCCGACCTCGGCGGCTCGCTGGGTGATCCGGGCGACCAGGGCAGCCTTGTCGCGGTCGACCGTGGAGACGGTGAGCGAGAAGACCGCCTGCTCCGGCGGAACCTCGCGGTGGGCCTCGCCGTGGACGGTCACGATCGGTCTGTCCACGGCGATTCCCCCGGGTTCAGTCGGTGAACGGCTCGGCGAGCCGGTCCGCTGCCGCGGCCACGCGCTCGTCGGTCGCGGTCAACGCTATCCGTACGTGGCGAGCCGCGGCCGGACCGTAGAAAGCGCCCGGTGCGGCGAGGATGCCGCGCCGGGCGAGCCGGTCGACGGTCGCCCAGCAGTCCTCGTCGCGGGTGGCCCACAGGTAGAGGCCGGCCTCCGAATGGCTGATCTCGAAACCCGACTTGACCAGCGCGGTCCGCAGGATGTCGCGCCGCGACGCATACCGCGAGCGCTGCTCGGCGACGTGCGCCTCGTCGTTCAGCGCGGCGACCATGGCGGCCTGCACCGGCGCCGGGACGATCATGCCGGCGTGCTTTCGGACCGCGAGCAGCTCGGCGACCAGAGCCGGATCCCCACCGACGAACCCGGCCCGGTAACCGGCCAGGTTGGAGCGTTTGGAGAGCGAGTGCACGGCCAGCACACCGGTGTAGTCACCGCCGGTGACCTCGTCGGAGAGCACCGAGACCGGCTGCGACTCCCAGCCCAGCGAGAGGTAGCACTCGTCGCTGACCACGACGACGCCCCGCTCCCGGGCCCAGGTGACCACCTTGCGCAGGTGCTCGACCGGGAGCACCCGGCCGGTCGGGTTCGACGGCGAGTTGATCCAGATCAGTTTCACCCGGCGATCGGGGCCGAGGGCGGTCAGCGAGTCGGACCGGATCACCTCGGCGCCGGCCAGTTTGGCTCCCACCTCGTACGTCGGGTAGCAGACCGCCGGGATGACCACGACGTCGCCCGGGCCGACGCCGAGCAGCGTCGGCAACCAGGCGACCAGTTCCTTGGACCCGATCGTGGGAAGCACGCCGAACTCCCCGGAAGCGTGACACTCCCGGGTGAGCCAGCCGGTGATGGCGGCCCGCAGCCCGGGTGAGCCTGCGGTCAGCGGGTAGCCGGGCGCGTCCGACGCATCCGCGAGAGCCTGCCGGACAGCCGGCGGGACCGAGTCGACCGGCGTGCCGACCGACAGGTCCACGATGCCGTCCGGATGCGCCGCGGCGATGGCTTTGGCCGGCTCCAGCAGGTCCCAGGGGAAGTCCGGCAGGGCCGACGACCGAGCGTTCAGTGCGCGTCCCCGCGCGGCGGCTGGGAGATCACGAACGGGGTGTCCTTGTCGATCTTGCCGACCTTGGACGCGCCACCGGGCGAACCGAGATCCTCGAAGAACTCGTAGTTCGCGTTCGTGTAGTCCTTCCACTGGTCCGGAACATCGTCCTCGTAGAAGATCGCCTCGACGGGGCAGACCGGCTCGCAGGCCCCGCAGTCGACGCACTCATCGGGGTGGATGTAGAGCATCCGGTTGCCCTCATAGATGCAGTCGACCGGGCATTCCTCGATGCATGCCTTGTCGAGAACATCGACGCAGGGCTCAGCGATGATGTAGGTCACGGGTCTTTCCCTTCGAAGCCACGCCGCGGGGACCGCCGACGACAAATTGCAGAGCCTAGTATTCCCGCCGAAGGAGGTAATGCGTGCTCCGACAGCAGGATGTGGGACACCGGGTGGTGGTACGGCGAATTGTAGGCGTAACCGGGGAGCGCACGCTCTTCACGGATGCCCTCGGTGAGCTCGTGGACCTCACCGAGACCGATCTCACAATCGCCACCGACAAGGGGACGGTACGCGTACCTCTGCGCGAAGTGCACCGGGCCAAGCGTGTCCCGCCCGCCCGCCGCGCCCGCGCCGCCGAAGTGATCGCCCTCGAGCTGGCCGCCGACGAGGCCTGGCCGGCCCCGGTCCGGTCCCGGCTCGGTGGGTGGATCCTGCGCGCCGCGGACAACTGGACCGGCCGGGCCAACTCGGCGCTGGCCGTGGGTGACCCGGACCGGCCGCTCGAGGCCGCCATCGACGCGGTCGCCGCCTGGTACACCGACCGTGGCCAGCAGCCGCTGATCAACACCCCGATGCCGCTCGCCGCCCCGGTCAACGCGGCGCTGGACGAGCGCGGCTGGACGGCCCGGCCGCTCACCCTGGTGCAGACCGCGCCGCTGGCGCCGCTGCTGGCCGCCCCGGCCCGTGCCGACCTGCCACCGGTCGATCTGGCCGACAACCCGACCGACGAGTGGTACGCCATGGTCGCCGAGCACAAGGGCACCCTGCCGGGGACCGCACTTCGCATTCTGAACGGCGTACCGGAGAAGGTCTTCGCCCACGTCCGTGATGCCGACGGTGACCTGATCGCGGTGGCCCGGGGTGCGGTCACCGGCCCGGATCGCTGGCTCGGCCTCTCCCTGGTGCAGACCGCGCCGGCCGCACGCCGTCGCGGCCTGGCGCGGCATGTCGTGCGTGCCGTCGCCGGATGGGCGGCGCAACGCGGCGCCACCCGCGCCTACCTGCAGGTCGAGGAGCGCAACCAGCCGGCGGTCACGCTTTACGGCCGGCTCGGCTTCAGCACCCACCACACCTATCTGACCAGGGAAGGCCCCCGGTAAACGATTACCGGCCGACAACCCGGCGCGGATGGGTGTGGCGCCGCTCGGTGAACGCCTTGAGCGACTTGGAGCGGTAGTCGCGGCCGAGCAGCACAGCGACCCAGTAGCCGAGCAGCGTGCCCGCGATGGAGCAGCCGGCGTAGAGCCAGATCTGGGCGAAGAAGTCACCGGCGCCGTTCGCGAACGGGCCGTTGCCGCTGATGAACGGGCCGACCAGGACGGTCAGCAGCATGCCGCCCAGCGCGCCGAACCCGATGTCGGGCAGCCAGTCGCTGGGCCGCACGCGCTGCGCCCGGATGAAGGTGAGGGTGCCGAGCACGAGCGAGATCAGCACGAACATGACGATCGTCGCCCGGCTCTGCGCGGTGTCGGAGCCGTCGAATCCGAAACGGACCACCAGACGTGCCACCGCATTGATCGCGAACAGTGCGACCGCCAGCACCGTGATCCGGAACCAGCGCTGCTCCCTCATCTTTCCTCCCGCTGAAGTCGTCCACGTAACGCACATCTTGGCGGATGGAACGCGAGGATTCCTAGATGCGGGCTAGGAGTCAGCTGTCAGCCGGGACCGGGCGCAGGATCAACCGGTACGAATACACCGCGAAGGTCAGGCTCCCGACCAGGATCATCACGAGCGCCACCCAGTTGGTCCCGCCGAGCAGGTAGTCCCCCTCGGCGGTGCGGACACCGGCGGCGGCCAGCATCAGCAGGGTCCACAGCGCCCACGGCGGCCCGATCGCCCACCGGCGGCCGGTGGTGGTCACCGCGAACCAGCAGATCGCGATGTTCGCCGCGACCGCGACCGGGATCGCCAGCGGGACCGCGGCGCCGCTGCCGCCCCACGGCGAGCGGCCGGCGAAGAGCTCGGCGAAACCGCCGAGGCGCAGGGCGCTCAGCTCCAGCTCGAGAAAGACGGTGACGACGGTGGCCAGGATCGAGACGATCACGCCGGCGGCGCGGATCAGGGGGTCCCAGCCCGCCCACGGCTCCCTGGTGACGACCGGCTCGGTCATCGGATCTCCAGGCCGCTGAACAGGTCGTCCTCCCACTGGAACGGGCCCGAGCCGGGGCCGCGCTCGCCCTTGGCCAACGTGTAGTACTCCACGCCCATGAACTCGCCGCCGAAGTCGCCGGCAATCCCGTACAGCCAGGAGTTGTCCGGGATCTGGGTGGCGTGGGCGCGCATCGCCGCGACCTTTTTCGCGTGGTGGTCGGTGCCGTCGATGCAGGCGGCGATCTCCTCGTCGGGTGTGCCGAACGGGAGCTCCTCCACCTTCTCCACCTCGGCGAACGGGTTGTCGCCGGACTCCCGGAAGGCGTCCATCCCGTTGCGCATCACGCTCAGCGGCATCGCGTTCCAGTAGATCTTGGCGGGACCGTCCTCGCCGGCCAGCTCGGCGGCCCGCATCGCGACGCGGTGCGCCTGGATGTGGTCCGGGTGGCCGTAGAAGCCGTTCTCGTCATACGTGATCATGACCTGTGGGCGGATCTCCTGGATGATCTTCACCAGGGACGCCGCGGCCTCGTCCAGGTCGGCCCGCCAGAACGCCCGCGGATGATCGTTGGTCGGCAGGCCCATCATGCCGGAGTCGCGGTAGCGGCCCGGGCCACCGAGCATCCGGTGGTCGGTCACGCCGAGTGCGGCACAGGCCCGCTCCCACTCCACCAGCCGATAGCCGCCGAGCTGGTCGGCCTGCCCGGCGGCGAGCTGCGCCAGCTCCGGCACGTGGATCTCGCCCTCCTCGCCGAGAGTGCAGGTCACCAGGGTCACGTGGGCGCCGGAGGAGACATAGTGCGCCATCGTCGCGCCGGTGCCGATGACCTCGTCGTCGGGATGCGCATGAACCAACAGCAGTCGGCGGGCGGGCAGCTCATTGCTAGCGGTCACGGCCGATACTGTACGCGCGACCACCGACAGGTTCGCTCGACGAGCCCGCGGTTTGCCCCGCACGAGGCCGTCTTGATCAGCGATGCTGTCCACGTGGACTACCCGCACAGCGTGACGATCGGCGCCGACGGCGAACGGCTGGTGTTCCTCCGCTCGGCCGGCCTCTGGACGTTCGAGTTGGCCACCGGCACGGAGCAGCAGGTGGCGGCGGGGCCGGTGGAGTCGTACGCGACCGACCGCGACGCCCGTGTCGCCGCCTTCGCCCGGGCCGGCGAGCTGTTCCGGGCCGACCTGATCGACGGCACGGTGACCGCGATCCCGACCGCCGAGCCGGTCCACGATCCGCGCCCCGACCCGGCCGGCCGCAACATCGGCTACGTCACCGACCCGCACGGCTCGGCCACGCTGCGGGTGGTCGGCCCGGACGGCGACCGCCTGCTCGCCGGCGAACCGGGCAACGCCTGGCGTGAGCACTGCGGCGCCATCTCCTGGGGTGTCGCCGGGGTCGGCGCCGCCGAGTTCGGCCGGACTCGGGGCTGGTGGTGGGCGCCGGACGGCAGCCAGATCCTCGCCGTCCGCACCGCCAAGGCGGCCAGCCTGCACCTGCTCGACCTGGACGACGGCTGGGTCGACGTGCACTGGGACCGGGAGACCTATCCCTATCTCGCCCAGGTCCGGTGGCACAGCGGCGGACCGTTGATCACGGTGCTGCGCCGGATGCAGCAGCACGGGCTGGTGCTGTCGGTCGACCCGCGTACCGGGGAGAGCCAGGTGCACGCCGAACTCGCCGACGCGCGCTGGGTCGAGCCGATCCCGGGCACCCCGCGGCACCTGCCGGACGGCCGGGTGCTGGTCGGCGGCGAGCTGGCCCACGACGGCTTCGACGCACGCTGCCTGTTCGCCGACGGCAGCCTGCTCACGCCGCCGAGTCTCTATGTGCGCCGGGTGGCCGGCACGCTGCCCCGGCTCGACGGGCCGACCGGCTCACCGGATCTGATCGTCGAGGGCAGCCTCGGGGACCCGGCGACCCGGGAGGTGTTCCGGGTGCGTACCTCGCTGGGTGGCGGCGGGCCCGAGGTGAGCCGGGTCCCGGTCCGGTGCGGGCCGCAGGGGGTCACCGTGGGCGGGGATCTGCTGGTGGCCGGCGAGCAGGTGTGGCGCGGGGAGGTCCAGGTGGCCACACTGCGGACGTACGCGGTGGAGCCCTCGTACCGACCGGAGCCGGTCCTGGAGCGGGTCACCGATCGGCGACTGCCGGCCGCGGTGCTCTACCCCACCGGCTTCGTCGCCGGAACCCGTCTTCCGGTGCTGGTCAGCCTCGGCGACGGGCCCGGGCATCAGCAGGTGGTCACCGAGAGCACGGCCTGGCAGGAACGCCAGTGGTGGGCCGACTCCGGCTTCGCCGTCGTGAGCACAGATTCCCGGGGTACGCCCGGACTGGCGCCCAGTTTCGAGAAGGCGGTGCACCGGCGGCTCGCCGACGTGGTGCTCGGCGACCAGGCGGACGCCCTCAACGCGCTCGTCGGCAAGCATCCCGATCTGGACCTGACCCGGGTCGCGGTCCGCGGCCGGGGCCTCGGCGGCTGGCTCGCCGCGCTGGCCGTGCTGCGGATGCCGGAGGTGTTCCACCGCGCGGTGGCCCGCGACCCGGTGCTCGACTGGGCGCAGCTGCCGGCCCCGATCGCCGAGCGCTACCTCGGCGACCGGCACGACTCCGCCGAGGTGTACGCCCACCACAGCCTCGCCGAGGCCGGCTCCTCCCCGGACGTGCTCCTGGTCGGGGCCGAGTTGCCCGGATTCCCGTCGGCGCCGGCCGCCTCGCCGGAGGACGAGTTGCAATTCCTGCGGCCCTTCCTGCGGCCGGCGAACTGAAAGTGTCGTACCGGCCACTTAGGGTCGGGTCATGAGCCACTTCGATGAGGCGGGCGCGGCGGTGCAGGCCGCGCTCGATGCCGGCGCCCGCTATGCGGACGCGCGCGTCATGGTGCGGCGCACTGAGACGTTGTCGGCCCGCGACGGGGCCGTCGAGGACCTCGGGTTCGACGAGAGCGCGGGCCTGGGCGTCCGCGCGCTGGTCGGGTCGAGCTGGGGCTTCTACGCCGTGCCCGATCTGTCCGAGCCGTCCGCCAAGGCGGCCGGCCGGCGGGCGACGCAGATCGCCGCGGCCAGCGCGACCGTGCCCGGCCCGCCGGTCGAGCTGGTGCCCGGCAGAGCCGTGGTGGCCAGCTGGGCCAGCGACTGCCTCGTCGATCCGCTCGGCGTGTCCCTCTCCGACAAGGGCGACCTGCTGGTCCGGGCCACCCTCGCGGCCAAGGCGGCGGGCGCCGACATGGCCGAGGCGAACTACTCGATCTGGGACACCCGTAAGTGGTTCGTCTCCAGCGAGGGGCACCGCATCGACCAGCACATCCGTGAGTGCGGCGCCGGGGTGGAGGCGACCGCGTTCGGCGACGGGGAGATCCAGCGGCGCTCCTGGCCGTCCTGGCGCGGGCAGTTCGGCGCCCGCGGCTGGGAGCTGGTCGACGAGCTGGACCTGGTGGGCAACGCTCCGCGGATGGCCGAGGAGGCGCGGGCGCTGCTGACCGCGCCGCTCTGCCCGTCCGGCGAGACCAGCCTGGTGCTCGGCGGCGAGCAGCTCGCCCTGCAGATCCACGAGTCGGTCGGGCACGCCATCGAGCTGGACCGGATCCTCGGCTGGGAGGCGGCGTTCGCCGGCACCAGCTGGCTCGATCTGAGCAGGCTCGGCTCACTGCGCTACGGCTCCGAGTTGATGAACATCACGATCGATCCCACCTTCCCGGGTGGGCTGGGCAGCTTCGGCTTCGACGACGAGGGCACCCCGGCCACCAAGCGGCACGCGGTCCGCGACGGCATCTGGGTGGGCGTGCTGGCCGGCCGGGACTCGGCGGCCGTCGCCGGGCTGGACTACGCGGGCAGCGTCCGATCCGACGGCTGGTCCCGGCTTCCCATGGTCCGGATGACCAATGTCGGTCTGGAGCCCGGCCCGCACACCCTCGAGGAGATCATCGCGGCCACCGACGACGGCGTCTTCATGGACGTCAACCGCTCCTGGTCGATCGACGACCGGCGGCTCAACTTCCAGTTCGGCTGCGAGATCGGTTACGAGATCAAGAACGGCAAGCTGGGGCGGATGCTGCGCAACCCCACCTACACCGGGATCGGCCCGCGGTTCTGGCAGTCGATGGACATGCTTTCCTCGGAGACCATCGCCTGGGGCACGCCCAACTGCGGCAAGGGCCAGCCCGGCCAGATCGGGCACACCGGGCACCCGGCGGCGCCGGCCCGGTTCACCAACGTTCGGGTGGGGGTGCACGGATGAGCGGCCTGTTCAACTTTGGCCGGTGCCGGGGCGTCAGCTTCGGTCGGCGGTGGAGCGTCAGCTCCGATCGGCGCCGGGGCATCAGCTTCGATCGGCGGTGGAGCGTCAGCTCCGATCGGCGCCGGGGCGTCAGCTCCGATCGGCGCCGGGGCGTCAGCTCCGATCGGCACCGAGGCATCAGCTTTGGTCGGCGCCTGGGCGAAGCGGAGGTGGGGGCATGAGCGCGGAGCTGGGGCTTGCGGCCCGGGTCATCGAGCTGGTCCGTGAGGTGGCCGGGCGGTCCGCGGAGGCCGAGGTGGTGGTCGGCCACCGGGCCGAGGCACTGACCCGCTTCGCCAATTCGATGATCCATCAGAACGTGGCGGATGCGACCACCGGCGTGCGTCTGCGGCTGCACCTCGACGGGCGGACTGCGGGCGGCTCCACCACGGTCACCGGGGCCGACGGCCTGCGCGCGCTGGTCGAGCGGACCGTCGCGGCGGCCTCGGTGAGCCCACCAGACCCAGCCTGGCCCGGGCTGACCCGGCCGGCGGCGCTGCACGTCTCGGCCGCGCATCCGGGCTCGGGCGACCGCTCCGGGCTGGCGTTCGGCTTCGACGAGGCCACCGCGCGGGCCACGCCCGACGAGCGGGCCGTGCGGGTGCGCGACTTCGTGGAGGCCGCCGGCGGTCTGGAGACCGCGGGTTACTGCCGGACCGTCTACGTCTCGGCCGCCTTCGCGAACACTGCGGGCCAGGCCGTCGAGGGCCGGACAGCCGAGGCCGCCATAGACGGGATCGCCCGGGTCGACGGCTCCGACGGGGTCGCGCGCCTCGCAGCCTGCCGGCTGGCCGACCTGGACGGTGCAGTGCTCGGCGCGCGGGCCGCAGCGAAGGCCCGGGCCGCCCGGCAGCCGGCCGAACTCCCACCCGGGGAGTACGAGGTGGTCCTCGAGCCGGACGCGGTCGCCGACCTGCTGGAGAACTTCGCGACGTTCGGTTTCAACGGCAAGGCGTTCGTGCAGCGGCAGTCCTTCGCCCAGCTCGGCGCCGCCCAGTTCGACCCGTCCGTGACCATCGTGGACGATGCGCTCGGCAGCCGCGGCGAGCCGGCCCCGGGCCTGCCCTTCGACGACGAGGGCACCCCGCGCCGCACGCTGGTGCTGGTCCGGGACGGGGTGACCACAGCGGTCGCGCACGACCGCACCTCGGCCGCGCAGGACGGCACGGAGTCCACCGGTCACGCCTCCGCGGTGTCCCGGTCGTGGGGGCCGCTGCCAACCCATATGCGCCTGGAGGCGGCCGACCGGCCGGCCACTGCCGCTGCGGGTGCCGGCACCGTTCACGCCGGCGCCGCTTATGCCGGCGCTAGTCGGGCCGGCGCCGCTCAGGCCAGCGCCGCTCAGGCCAGCGCCGCTCAGGCCGGCGCTGCTCAGGTCAGCGCCGCTCAACCCGGTGCGGCTCACGCTGGAGCGGCTCAACCCGGTGCGGCTCAACCCGGTGCGGCTCAACCCGGTGCGGCTCAACCCGGAGCGGCTCAGGCCGGAGCCGGGCACAGCGGTGCCGGGAGCGACGGCGCCGGGATGATCGCCGAGTCGGCCCGCCCCTTGGTTGCCCGGATGCGCCGGGGGCTGCTCGTCACCGACCTCTGGTACACCCGGGTGCTCGACCCGAAAAGCCTGGTGGTGACCGGGCTGACCCGGAACGGCGTCTGGCTCGTGGAGGACGGCGAGATCGTCTCGGCGGTCGGCGGGCTGCGGTTCACCCAGTCCTACCCGCAGGCGCTGGCTCCCGGCCGGGTGCTCGGGATCGGCACCGAGGCGGTGCTGCTGCCACAGGCCTGGGGCCGCGCCCGGTATGCGGCGCCGGCCCTCCATCTGGCCTCGTGGAACATCACCGGCAACGCGTCCGGCTGAGGGTGCGCCCCACCGCCTCCGGCTGTAGGTGCGTCGACACCGCCGATGCTCCCGGCGGAGGGCGGAGGGCGGAGGGCCGAGGGCGGAGGGCCGAGGGCGGAGGGCGGACCGGCAACGGCCGCCACCCGCGGCAGGTTCATCCAGAAAGATCCATTACCTCATCGGTGACTGTCTTTGCAGGGCGGGATGATCTTTTTGTGACGCGGAGGGCAGCCCGGCCGGGAAAGTGTCGGACGTTCGGCGTAACGTGTGCCCCACATCACTGTCGCTTGGCGACGGCTGGCGTGGGGCACCTTTGTGTCCTGTGGCAGTCGCCGGCACACCTGAGACGGCACTCTCCGGGAGATGGAATGACGACGACGGCAACGACGCCGGGCGGCAGCCGCGCACGCGCGGCGATCGCGGCGAGAACGCTTCGCACCGACCGGTGGTGGTTCGCCCCCCTGGTCACGGGCGTCGGGCTGGCGGCCTGGGTCACCTACGCCACGGTCCGGGTCTTCATGCACCAGTGGTTCTTCGTCGACGACTACCACTATCTGACGCCGTTCTACTCGCCCTGCCTCACCGACGTGTGCGGCGACGCGGCGCTGTTCGGCACTCCGCTCCCCTCGTTCTTCCTGATCCCGGAGGCGGCGTTCAGCCTGCCGTTCCTGCTGCTCTTCCGGTTGACCTGCTACTACTACCGGAAGGCGTACTACCGGTCGTTCTGGCTGTCGCCGCCGGCCTGCGCCGTGCCGGACGGGCACAAGCGCTACTCCGGCGAGACCCGGTTCCCGCTGATCTTCCAGAACGCGCATCGGTATGCGTTCTACGCCGCGGTGATCATCTCGCTGATCAACACGTGGGACGCGGCGATCGCTCAGGCGACCGGGCTGGGCCTCGGCAACGTGATCCTCTGGGTGAATGTGATCATGCTGTGGGCGTACACATTGTCCTGCCACTCCTGCCGGCACATCGCCGGCGGCCGGCTGAAGCATTTCTCCCAGCATCCGGTGCGGTATCGCTTCTGGACCTTCGTCTCCAAGCTCAACACCCGGCACATGCAGCTGGCCTGGATCACTCTCGGCACGCTGGCCCTGACCGACTTCTACATCATGGGCCTCGCCGCTGAGTGGTATTCCGACCTGCGCTTCATCAACTGAGGGCGACCACGATGACCACGATCGAACGACACCTGTACGACGTCGTCGTGATCGGCGCCGGTGGCGCCGGACTGCGCGCGGCGATCGAGGCCCGGCTGGCCGGCAAGAAGACGGCGATCATCTCGAAGTCGCTGTTCGGCAAGGCGCACACCGTCATGGCTGAGGGCGGCGCCGCCGCCGCGATGGGCAACGTGAACAGCCGCGACAACTGGATGGTGCACTTCCGGGACACCATGCGCGGCGGCAAGTTCCTGAACAACTTCCGGATGGCCGAGCTGCACGCCAAGGAGGCGCCGGAGCGGATCTGGGAGCTGGAGACGTACGGTGCGCTCTTCGACCGGACGAAGGACGGCAAGATCTCGCAGCGCAACTTCGGCGGCCATGAGTATCCGCGGCTGGCCCACGTCGGCGACCGGACCGGACTGGAGCTGATCCGCACCCTGCAGCAGAAGATCGTCTCGCTGCAGCAGGAGGACTTCGCCGAGACCGGCAGCTACGAGTCACGGATCCGGGTGTTCCAGGAGACGACGGTCACCGAGCTGCTGCTCGACGGCGACCGGGTGGCCGGGGCGTTCGGGTACTACCGGGAGTCCGGCGAGTTCCTGCTCTTCGAGGCGCCGGCCGTGGTGCTGGCGACCGGCGGTGTCGGCCGCAGCTACAAGGTCACGTCGAACTCGTGGGAGTACACCGGTGACGGCCACGCGCTGGCCCTGCGCGCCGGCGCGACTCTGATCAACATGGAGTTCCTGCAGTTCCACCCGACGGGCATGGTCTGGCCGCCGAGTGTGAAGGGCATCCTGGTCACCGAGTCGGTCCGCGGCGACGGCGGCGTGCTGCGCAACTCGGAGAACAAGCGGTTCATGTTCGACTACGTCCCCGACGTCTTCCGCAAGCAGTACGCGGAGACGGAGGAGGAGGCCGACCGTTGGTACTCCGATCCTGACAACAATCGCCGCCCACCCGAGCTGCTGCCCCGCGACGAGGTGGCCCGGGCCATCAACAGCGAGGTCAAGGCGGGTCGCGGCAGCCCGGCCGGCGGAGTGTTCCTGGACATCGCCAGCCGGATGCCGGCCGAGCAGATCATCCGGCGGCTGCCGTCGATGCACCACCAGTTCAAGGAGCTGGCCGACGTCGACATCACCAAGGAGCCGATGGAGGTCGGCCCGACCTGCCACTACGTGATGGGTGGCGTCGAGGTCGAGCCGGACACCGGGGCCGCCCTCGGTACGGTGCTCGGGCTCTTCGCCGCGGGTGAGGTCTCCGGCGGGATGCACGGGTCCAACCGGCTCGGCGGCAACTCGCTCTCCGACCTGCTGGTCTTCGGCAAGCGGGCGGGCGAGCACGCCGCGGCGTACGTTGATGCGCTCGGCCGCCGACCGAAGGTGAGCAAGGTGGACGTCGCCGCGGCGGCCGAGGTCGCGCTGGCGCCGCTGGTGCGTACCGGTGGGGAGAACCCGTACACGCTGCAGCAGGACCTGCAGGCGGTGATGGGTGACCTGGTCGGCATCATCCGCCGCGAGGGTGAGCTGACCGACGCGCTGAAGAAGCTGCACGAGCTGCGCCTGCGGGTGGCGAACGTGTCGGCGGACGGTGGCCGGCGGTACAACCCGGGCTGGCACCTCGCCATCGACCTGCGCAACATGCTGGTCGTCTCGGAGTGCACGGCCAAGGCAGCCCTGGAACGGGAGGAGTCCCGCGGCGGCCACACCCGGGAGGACCACCCGAAGATGAGCCCGGAGTGGCGCCGGGTCAACCTGATCTGCTCGCTCGACGAGAGCGGCGACGTGCTGCTGGAACGCAAGCCGGTGCCGAAGATGCGTGACGAGCTGATCGACCTGTTCGACCGCAGTGAGCTGGCGAAATACCTGACCGACGAGGAACTTGCCGAGCTGGAGGCAGAGTGATGGGCACCAAACGGCGCTTCCGCGTCTGGCGCGGCGACGCATCCGGCGGCGAGCTGCGCGACTTCGACGTCGAGGTGAACGAGGGCGAGGTCGTCCTCGACATCATCCACCGGCTGCAGGCCACCGAGGCACCCGACCTGGCGTGCCGGTGGAACTGCAAGGCCGGCAAGTGCGGCTCCTGCTCCATGGAGATCAACGGCAAGCCGCGGCTCGGCTGCATGACCCGGATGTCCACGTTCGACGAGGACGAGACGGTTTCGATCACCCCGATCCGGACCTTCCCCATCATCCGGGACCTGGTCACCGACGTCTCGTTCAACTACGAGAAGGCGCGGGAGACACCGGCGTTTGCGCCGCCCGCCGGAGTGGCTCCCGGTGAGTACCGGATGCAGCAGGTCGACGTGGAGCGCAGCCAGGAGTTCCGCAAGTGCATCGAGTGCTTCCTCTGCCAGAACACCTGTCACGTGGTCCGCGACCACGAGGAGAACAAAGAGGCGTTCGCCGGCCCGCGGTACTTCATCCGCGCCGCCGAACTGGACATGCACCCGCTCGACGCCCGCAGTGACCGCAAGGAGTATGCGCAGGCCGAGCAGGGTCTCGGCTACTGCAACATCACCAAGTGCTGCACCGAGGTCTGCCCCGAGCACATCAAGATCACTGACAACGCGATCATCCCGATGAAGGAGCGCGTCGTCGACCGCCGCTACGACCCGCTGGTCTGGCTCGGTCGCAAGATCTTCCGCCGGGATCAGCTGGAGTCATCCGAGTCGCTCGCCCCGAGCACCTCGGTAGGAGTCACCGGCGTGGCGGCCGGCACCCCGTTCTCCAGCGCGCGGCTGCCGGAGAACGCACCGGTCGGGCCGGACGGGCACATGGACATCTCCGAGATGGCGGCGCCGCTCCAGGGTGGACTGTCCCCGTTCGGGGAGGACATCACCTTCCCGCTCCCGCCCGAGCAGATCGTCTACCACCACCCGGAGGCGGAGAAGGAGAAGTAACCTCGCCGCATGCCGTCGCTTTACACCCCGGCTCTGCCCGCCGGAACGCTCAGTTCCCTGCCGCAACCCGTCATCACCGACGACGGCCTGCAACTACGACCGTGGCAGGAATCGGATCTGGCGGACGTGATCGCCGGGTACTCGGACCCGGCGATCCAGCGGTGGCACTGCCGCAGCATGACCAGCGATGAGGCCCGGGAGTGGATCGCACGGTGGCCGGGACGCTGGAGTACGGAGACCGGCGCCGGCTGGGCGGTGACCCTGGACGGCGCGGTGGCCGGGCAGATCAGCTTCCGCCGGGTCGACCTGGACGAAGGGCTGGCCGAGGTGTCGTACTGGGTGTTGCCGTCGGCCCGCGGCAAGCGCATCGCGCCGCGGGCGCTCGGGGCGCTGGCCGTGTGGTCGTTCGGCACGCTGGGGCTGCACCGGGTGGAGCTGAACCACTCGACGTTGAACAACGCGTCGTGCCGGGTGGCTGAGCTGGCCGGATTCCCGGCCGAGGGCGTCCAACGCGGGGTGGCCAGGCACGCCGACGGCTGGCACGACATGCACGGCCACGCCCGGCTCGCCACCGACTGACCGGGCCCCGCCCGCCGTCTGGCCCGGAGCGAACTCGGGGCCGACGGGCGAGCGCGGACGCAGGGGCGGTCAGCGGGGTTCGATCGGTTCGGCGCTGTCGGTGACCAGGTTGAGCTGGGTGATGGCTACGTCGCGCCAGGCGCCGTGTTTCCAGCCGATTCGGCGGTGCACCCCGACCGGCTCGAAACCGAACGACGCGTGCAGGCCGAGGCTCGGTTCGTTGGGCAGCGTCGTCTTCGCCACGGCCACCCGGTAGCCGCGGTCGACCAGCCTGGGCAGCAGCACCTGGTACAGCGCGCGGCCGGCCCCGGTGCGGTGCCGGCCGGTCTCCAGGTAGACGCTCACCTCGCACGACCACCGGTACGCCGGGCGGACGGCGAACGGGCCCGCGTACGCGTACCCGATGATGTTGTCCTCAAGCTCGGCCACCAGCCAGGCGTGCGCCCGGGAAGCTGCCGTGATCCGCTCGGACATCTCGGCCGCTGTCGGCGGCTCGGTCTCGAAGGTGATCGCCGTGTCCAGGACGTAAGGGCGATAGATGGCTGCGCAGGCAGCCGCATCCGCGGGACCGGCGTCCCTAATCTTCAGCATTGTTCAACCACAGTTCGAGGCCGTCGAGGATCCGTTCCAGGCCGAAGACGAAGCCTTCCCGGAACATGTCGTACGGATTCTGGTTGATCTCGTCGGTCGCCCGCCGCCACTTGTCGTAGTCGGGGTAGTCATCGGCGATCTGCTCGAGGTAGGGCTCGAGGCGCCGGCCCACCTCGGTCGGATCGATCCCGGACCGCTGCATCGACGCGGCCACCGCCGACTCGGTCGTCGCCGAGCCGACCGCGTGCGCCTGCAACACCGCGGCCGCGTGCGACACCGCCATCCCGGTGAATCCGGCGGCGGTGAACAGGGCGACCATCCGGTTTCCCATCCGCATCGCGTTGGGGCCGAGGGTGGGGCGCAGGCCGAGCTGCCCGATCACCCAGGGGTGTCGCAGCAGCGCGTCGCGCATGCCGTTGGCCAGCACCGATGCGCCCATCCGCCAGCCGGTGTCGCCCGGCTCCGGCACGTAGACCTCGGCGAGCACCTGGTCGACGGCCAGCTCCATCAGCTCGTCCTTGTGGGCGACGTGCCAGTAGAGCGAGGTGGCGCCGGAACCGAGCCGGGTGCCCAGCCGGCGCATGCTCAGGCCGGCCGTCCCCTCGGCGTCGAGCATCTCCACCGCGGTACGCACGATCTGCTCACGAGTCAATGCGGGCTGGTCACCCCGGGTGCGTGGCGGGCGGGTCCACACCGAGTCGGTGAAGTCGGGCATGGATGTCATCCTACCGACACTCGAACACTGTACGAGTCAGGTGTACGGTGTTCGAGTCACTCGCACACCGTACGAGAGAGGCTCACCGATGCCCGAACGTCACCCCCGTCGCTGGTTGATCCTGGGCGTGCTGTGCCTCAGCCTGCTCGTGGTCGTCGTCGACAACATGGTGCTCAACATCGCGATCCCGTCGCTGATCGTCGACCTCGGCGCGAGCAGCACGGACATTCAATGGATCATCGACGCGTACATCCTGGTCTTCGCCGGCCTGCTGCTCACCGCCGGCAGCCTCTCCGACCGGCACGGACGCCGGCTCGGCCTGGTGTTCGGCCTGATCGTGTTCGGCAGCGCCTCGATTCTGGCCACGATCTGCCAGACACCCGGTCAGCTGATCGCCGCGCGCGGGCTGATGGGCGCCGGCGCCGCCTTCCTGATGCCCGGCACCCTGTCCATCCTCACCACGGTCTTCGACGACAGCGAGCGCAAGAAAGCGATCGCGATCTGGAGTTCCGTCCTGATGCTCGGCGCCCTGGGCGCGCCCACCCTCGGCGGGCTGCTGCTCGAACACTTCTGGTGGGGCTCGGTCTTCCTGCTGAACATCCCGATCGCGATCCTCGGCATCATCGCCGCCCTGGTGATCATTCCGGAGTCCCGGGGACCGGCGAGCCGGCCCGACCTGGTCGGCGCGGTCACCTCGATGCTCGGCATGACCGCCCTGGTCTGGGGCATCATCAACGCCCCGGGGCACGGGTGGTCGTCCGCGCGTACCCTCGGCGGTTTCGCTGTCGCCGCGGTCGCGCTGACCGCGTTCGCCGTCTGGGAACGCCGGACCGACGAGCCGATGCTGCCGCTCACCCTGTTCCGTAACCGCAACTTCGCCGGCGCCAGCCTCTCCATCGTGCTGCTCGGCTTCTCGGCCGGCGGCATCGTGCTCGCGCTGACCCAGTATCTGCAGTTCGTGCTCGGTTACGAGCCGCTGAAGGCGGGCCTCGCGTTCATCCCGATGCTGGTCACGGCGATGGCGTTCAACGGTGTCGGCGTGGTGGTGGACAAACGGTTCGGGGCGCGGGTGGCGCTCGGGGCCGGGCTGCTGCTGATGGCCGGCGGCTTCGGCGTGCTCGCCTCGCTGAGTTCCGGTGACGGTTACCCGACGCTGGCCGCCGCGCTCGTACTGATCGGCGCGGGCCAGGGGACCGCGGTGCCGGCCGCGGTCGGGACGCTGCTCGGCGCCCTCCCGCCGGAACGCGCCGGCGTGGGGTCCGCGGTCAACGACACGGTTCAGCAGGTCGGCACGGCGCTCAGCGTTGCGGTGCTGGGCGCAGTGCTGACGGCCGCGTACCGCTCGGCCATGCCGGACGACGCCCCCGTCCCGGCTCGCGAATCCATCGGTGACGCGCTCAACCTGGCGGCCACCACCGGCGACAACGCCCTGGCCCGGCTCGCCCAGGACGCCTTCGTCGACGCCTTCTCGATCACCGCGCTGGTCGGCGTGGTGGGTGGCATCGTGGCGGCGGTCGTCGCCACCGCCATTCTGCGGCCACGGCCCGAGGTTGCCCCCACGGATTCGAACGTTCGTACTAACATGGTGGGATGACCGGCGCTTACCAGCCTTCGATGCTTGATCTGATGTCCGGGCCGGCCAGCGAGCTCGAGCCGTTGGCCGGCCGCCTCATCCGGCTCCGGCTCACCGCGGGCGCGTGGGTCGACACCCTGCCAGGCTGGATGCACGGCTCCGACGAGGTCTTCGAGACCCTGCTCGGCATCGACTGGCGCGCCGAGCGCCGCAAGATGTATGACGACGTCGTCGACGTTCCGCGGCTGCTGCGGTGGTACAGCGGTCGTGAACCTCTGCCACATCCTGCGCTGGATGCTGCGAAGGCCGCACTGAACAGCTATTACGCTGATGAGCTCGGCGAGGAGTTCGTCACCGCGGGCATGTGTCTCTACCGCGACGGCCGCGACAGCGTGGCCTGGCACGGTGACACCCACGGCCGCTCCGCGAAACACGACACCATGGTTGCGATCGTCTCCTTTGGATCTCCGCGCAATCTGCTGCTCCGCTCGCGCACCGGCGACCATGACACGCTTCGCTTCCCACTCGGCCACGGTGACCTGATCGTCATGGGTGGGTCCTGCCAGCGCACTTGGGAACATGCCGTGCCGAAGACGGCCAAACCCGTGGGGCCGCGCATCAGCGTTCAGTTCCGGCCTGCGGGTGTGGCTTAGAGGGGGTACGGGTTAGCGCAGTTCTTCAAACGCAACTACGCCGTTCCGCCGTGGCCGCGCGATGCAGGATGCCGGGCCGGGCCGCAGCGCGGCCGCCGGGCCCATGTAGCGGCTTGCGCTGAACCCGACATTTCGCGCGCCCGCGGGCGTGCCTCGTGTCCGGCGCCCAGCCCACGTCCGCGCATTGCGTCCGCGCCCAGCCCTTTCCGCACCCCGCTCGCGTCCGGCGCCCAGCCCACGCCCAGTCCCCGCCGCGTCCAGCCCACGCCGCGTCCAGCCCCGCGCCCGGCCGACGTCCGCGCCCAGTCCACGCCGCGTCCGGCCCCGCGCCCGGCCCACGTCCGCGCCCAGTCCACGCCGCGCCCGGCCCCGCGCCCGGCCCACGTCCGCGCCCAGTCCACGCCGCGCCCGGCCCGCGCCCGGCCCACGTCCGCACCGCGGGCGGCCGCGCCGCGCCCTAATGGCCCGAAGCTTGCTGACTACTGCTTGCAGCACAGCCGCGGCCGCACATCTACTGCCCGGCCGCACATCAGCACGGCCACCGCCTTGAATCCAACGGTCGGATGAGGCAACCCATCGCTCCGGGCATGCGGCGCATCTGTCGGGCCGTGACCACCGATGTCCTCAGGTCTCCCAGGCGGTAAGCCTCGGCCCGATCTTGGCGACCAGGGCTCGTCCACCCGCATTGGTGGCAGCCGCCAAGATCGCGGCGAGCCGGGGCGACGTGCTCACGCGAACGCATGTGGTCACCGCGACGCTCTACCTCGGACCGAGACCACCGGCTGGCGCTCAGGCACCGAATCGGCGGGCCATAACCTGCCGCAACGCCAGCCGGCCACGCCCAGCTGGCACTCAGACATGGAATATGCGGGCGATAACCTGCCGCAACGCCAGCCGGCCACGCCCAGCTGGCAATCAAGCATCGAATCCGCAGGCCATAACCTGCCGCAACGCCAGCTGGCTGGGTGAAGCTGGCGCAGCTACCGAAGGTAGGACGCGGAGGCAGGCGGCCGGGCTGGCCGGGCGGCCGGGCTGGCCGGGGCGGCCGGGCTGGCCGGGGCGGCCGGGCTGGCCGGGGCGGCCGGGCTGGCCGGGCCTGATTGGCCGCGGAGGGGCCGGGGCCTGGGGCGACAGCGACCCGGACAGGCTACGGCCGACGGCTGGGAGCCCGGCTGGATGCAACCGGGCGGCTGCGGCCCGGGCGGCTGCGGCCGGGCGGCTGCGGCCCGGGTGCGTGCGCGCCGGGTGGGTGCGGCCCGGTGCGTGCGGCCCGAGTGAGTGCGGCCCACATGGGTGCGGCCCGGGTGGCTGAAGGCCTGAGGTGAGCAGTGGGTCGAGGTGGGCTGTCGGGTCGAGGTGGGCTACGGGGCCGGGTGGGCTGCGCTGGCGAGCGGGGGGAAACGCCTGGTAGGAGGGGGGATGGGCGGGGGCTGAGGGCGGCTTTGAAATCTCGAGGTAACAGGGGCATTGCAAGTGGTTGACGGCGCGGCCGAGAAAGTTACACTCCTAGTGTAAATAGTTGACCTTAAGTCTCTGCTGCAGAGGCAATCGGCTCCACACAGGACTTCCACCGGTCCAGCGAGGTGGCTCCATGTCGACAGAATCCCCGCTCAAGGAGCTTGCGCTCCATCACATAACTGTTCGCTTCGGCGGGCTGACTGCTCTTGATGATGTGTCTCTGCGTGTGGCGCCGGGGCGGATCGTCGGGGTGATCGGGCCGAACGGGGCGGGCAAGACGACGCTTTTCAATGTGATCTGCGGTTTTGTTCCGCCTTCGTCCGGGAGTCTGACTCTGGACGGGCAGCCCTGGCGGCCGCGACCGCACCAGCTCAACGGGCTTGGCATCGCCCGGACGTTGCAGGGTGTCGGCCAGTTCGGCGGCATGTCTGTGCTGGAGAACGTGATGGTCGGGACCCGTGGGCGGCGAGCCGAGGCTGAGGCCATGGCTGCGCTGGCGCGATGCGGGGTCGACCGTTATGCGGGGGCCCGACCCGGCGCACTGCCCTATGCGATCCGGAAGCGGATCGAGCTGGCCCGCGCGCTGGTCGCCAAGCCGCGCATCCTGATGCTCGACGAGCCGGCCGGTGGCCTGGATGCCGACGAGATCAGCTGGCTGGCCACCCTGATCAAGGAGACCGGCACCACGGTTCTCCTGGTCGAGCACCACATGGATCTGGTCATGGCGGTGTGCGACGAGATTCTCGTGCTGGATTTCGGTAAGCCGATCGCGCTCGGGACGCCGGACGAGATCAGCAACAACCCCCGGGTCACCGACGCCTACCTGGGCGCGGCGGCCTGACCGCTGCCGGATCTTTCGAGCCCTGGGCCTGAGCAGTCACCCTGCCAGGGCCTGACCCGGCCATCCACCACCGCCTGATCGGCCACCGCATTTCCTGGCCGGACCGGCCGCTCGGCCGCACCCCGGCCGGGCGGTCCGCCGGCAGCAACGCCGTATCCGGAAAAAAGCGTTATATCCAGCTAGACAGATACACACCGGAAGCCGGAGCCGCCCGCGGCGGACCGGCCCACCCGGCATATCCGCGCACCGAAGCGACGCCGAGCCAGAGAGACGCGAAGCAAAGAACGCCGCCGGAACGAAGGGTGGCGCCGGAACGAAGGATGCCGCCGGAACGAAGGGTGGCGCCGGAACGAAGGGCGCCGGAACCGAAGACGCCGGGCAAAGCGCGAACAGCAAAGAGATCCGCGAGCAGCAAGCAGCCAAGAGCCAGAGCAGCAGGCAGCAGGCAGCAGGCAGCAGGCAGCAGGCAGCAGGCAGCAGGCAGCAGGCAGCAGGCAGCGAAG
Organism: Actinoplanes sp. NBC_00393; assembly: GCF_036053395.1. Classification (NCBI taxonomy): domain Bacteria; kingdom Bacillati; phylum Actinomycetota; class Actinomycetes; order Micromonosporales; family Micromonosporaceae; genus Actinoplanes; species Actinoplanes sp. NBC_00393. The sequence continues at coordinate 7,511,307 of NZ_CP107942.1, forward strand.
AGTCAACGGCCGCGAACAGCAAAGCGCAAGAGCAGCGAGCAGCGAGCGACCAAGCAAAAGAGCAGAAGAGCAAAGAGCAAAGAGCCCAGCACCGAACGACGGTCCCCGAAGGAGGAACGCCGATGAGCACCCGTACCCCGGCAACGGCCGGTGACCCGGCATGAGCGGCGCACTGCTGGAGGTCGAGGGCCTCACCGCCGGGTACGGCGCGGCGCCCGTCCTGCACGACGTGAACCTCACGGTCCAACCAGGAGAGATCGTCGCGGTGCTCGGCGCGAACGGGGCCGGCAAGACCACGCTGTTGCGCACGCTGTCCGGCCTGGTCAAGGGCAACGGCCGGGTGGTCTTCGACGGCACGGATCTGCGTGGCACCCGGGTCGAGCAGATGGTGCGCCGCGGCATCGGGCACGTGCCGGAGGGCCGGGGTGTGGTGACCGAGCTGACCGTCGACGAGAACTTGCGGCTGGGCGGCCTGTGGCGCAAGGACCGGGCGGCGGCGAAGCAGGCGCTCGACGAGGTGTACGAGTTGTTCCCGCCGCTGGCGCAACGGCGTACCTTCGCCGGCCATCAGCTTTCCGGTGGTGAGCGGCAGATGCTCGCGCTGGGCCGCGCGCTGGTCGGCAATCCGAGGCTGCTGCTGCTCGACGAGCCGTCGCTGGGTCTGGCCCCGAAGGTGACCGGCCAGATCATGGCGCTGCTGCGGGACCTGCGGGAACGCACCGGCTTGGCGGTGCTGCTGGTGGAGCAGAACGTACGCAGTGCGCTCTCCATCGCCGACGAGGGCGTGGTGCTGGCCCTCGGCCAGGTGGTGGCCCGCAACAAGGCCTCGGTGCTCCGCGACGACGCCGATCTCCGCCACGCCTACCTGGGCTTTTAGGAAGAAGCATGAACGAGTTCATCTATCTGACCTTCGACGGGCTGAGCCGCGGCGCGGTGTATTCCGCCTTCGCGCTCGCCCTAGTGCTGATCTGGCGGGCCGCCCGGATCGTCAACTTCTCGCAGGGCGCGATGGCGGTGGCGGCGGTCTACGCGGCGTATTCGGTGACCAGCGCGACCGGCAGTTACTGGCTCGGGTTCGTGGTGGCGATCGCGTTCGGGCTGGTCCTCGGCGTCACGGTCGAGCGGGTGGTGATGCGGTTCGTCGACCATTCGTCGCCGCTGAACGGGGTGGTGGTGGCGCTGGGCCTGGTCCTGGTGATCCAGGGTGTGCTCGGCATCCTCTACGGCAACGAGTTCCGGCCGGTGCAGACGCCGTTCAGCCGGGACGCCTTCGAGGTGGGCGGGGTGGCGCTGCTCTCCCGGTACGACCTGTTCGTCTTCGCCGCGGTCGGTGTGGTGGTCGGCGCTCTGACGCTGCTGTTCACGCGTACCGCGGTGGGGTTGCGGATGCGGGCCGCGGCGTTCGCGCCGGACGTCTCCCGGCTGCTGGGGGTTTCCGTCGGCGGGATGCTGACGCTCGGCTGGGCGCTGGCCGCCGCGGTCGGTTCGCTCGCCGGGATGCTGGTCGTCCCCACCGAGCTGGGCCTGCACCCGACCGCGATGGACGTGGTCTTCATCTCGGCGTTCACGGCCGCGGTGGTGGGTGGCCTGGACAGCCCGATCGGCGCGGTCGTGGGCGGCCTGGTCGTCGGGCTGCTGCTCTCGTACGTCAGCGGATACGTGGAGCCGACGGTCGCCCCGATGGCCGTCCTGCTCCTGCTCGTCGTGGTGCTCCTCGGTAAGCCGGGCGGGCTCTTCTCCAGTTCGAAGGCGAGGGTGGCATGACCGACATGAAGCAGAAGTCGAGCACGGCGCCCGTACCGGATCTGGTTGCGCCGACGAAGGGAAGGCGGCGCCGCGTTCCGGCGCTGTTGGTGATCCTGGCCGGCGCCGCGATCGTGCTCGCGCTGACCTACACGCTGCCGCCGTTCCGCAATTACCAGCTCGCCACGGTCGGCGCCTATCTCTGTGTGACCGCGGGCCTGACCATCCTGACCGGACTCAACGGGCAGCTCTCGCTGGGGCACGGCGCGCTGATGGCGACCGGCGCCTACACACTGGCGCTGGCCCAGAACAAGTGGCTCAACCTGCCGCTCAGTTTCCTGCTGGCGATCGTGGTGACCACCGCGGTGGGCGTGGTGATCGGCCTGGCCGCGGCCCGGCTGCGCGGGCCCTATCTGGCCGGTCTGACACTCGCCGTGGCGATCGTCGTGCCATCGGTGACCAGTACGTTCGACGAGACCTTCAACAGCGATCAGGGCCTGTCGGTGGTGCTCGACCCGCCGCCCGGCACGATCCCGATGGAACGCTGGCAGGCCTGGCTGTGCTGGGCCGGCGCGCTGGTCACGGTGTCGCTGCTGGTTCTTCTGGTACGCGGCCGGTTCGGCCGGGACATGCGGGCGGTGCGGGACGACGAGACCGCGGCCAAGCTCGCCGGGATCAACGTCGCGCGTACCCAGGTGTTGGCCTTCGTGGTCAGCGCCGCCTGCGCCGGGCTGTCCGGCGCCCTGTTCGCCTTCCTCGCGCAGAGCGTCTCCCCCGGCGCGTTCCCGCTGACGCTTTCGCTCTTCCTGGTCATGGCCATCGTGATCGGCGGGCTGGGGAGCCTGGTCGGCTCGTTGCTGGGCGCCCTGCTGCTGGTCGTGCTTCCCACGCTGTCCCAGTCGATCGCCGAACAGACCGGATCGCACCGGCTCGAGGGCAACCTCGCGCTGGTCGTCTTCGGTGTGGTGCTCATCGTCGTCATGCTCGCCGCCCCGGGCGGCATCGCATCAATCCGCTTCAACCGATTTTGGGCTAACACTGTCAGGAGGAACCGATGAAACGTACGGTAGCGACGGCTCTGGCCGTCGTGCTGCTGGCCACCGCCGCGGGTTGCAGCGACGACGGCGGCGGTGGGAGCAGCGGCAGCGCTGACGTCCCGGGTGTGACCGACACCGAGGTGACCGTCGGTACGCACATGCCGCTCACTGGTCCGGCGGCCGCCGGCTACTCGAAGATCTCGCCGGCCACGAAGGCCTACTTCGACTTCGTCAACGCGAACGGCGGCGTTCACGGCCGCAAGATCACTTACAAGGTCAAGGACGACGGTTACAACCCGGCGAACACCCAGACCGTGGTGCGCGAGCTGGTCCTGCAGGACAAGGTCTTCGCGATCCTGAACGGCCTGGGTACGCCCACGCACACCGGCGTGCTCGACTTCCTGAAGACCAACCGGGTGCCCGACCTGTTCGTGGCGAGCGGAAGCCGCAGCTGGAACCAGCCGGACAAGTACCCGGGCACGTTCGGCTTCAACCCGGACTACACGGTCGAGGGCAAGATCCTCGGTACGTACGTGAAGGAGCAGCAGGCCGGGAAGAAGGTCTGTGTCCTCGGGCAGGACGACGACTTCGGCCGCGACTTCCTGGCCGGCGTGGAGAAGGTGGTCGGCCCGGTGGCGGCCAAGCAGACCTACGTGACCAGCAACCCGAACGTCGGGCCGCAGATGGGTGCGCTCAAGGCGGCCGGCTGCCAGGTGGTCATGCTGGCCACGGTGCCCGGTTTCACCGCGCTCTCGATCGGCACGGCTGCGAAGATCGCCTTCAAGCCGCAGTTCGTGGTGAGTAACGTGGGCGCCGACCCGACGACTGTCGGCAAGGCCCTGGGCGCCGCCGCGCCGCTGATGGAAGGCGTGGTGGCGTCGAACTACCTGCCGCTGACCACCGACGAGGCCAACCCGTGGATCCAGCTCTACAAGAAGGTCAACGCGGAGTACAACGGCAACGCCGAGTTCGACAACAACGTCGTCTACGGCATGTCGGTGGCGTACCTGTTCGTGCAGTCGCTGCAGGCGGCGGGCAAGGACCTGACCCGCGACGGGATCATCGCGGCGGTCAAGAAGAACGGCTTCCAGGGCCCCGGCCTGGTCCCGATGCGCTTCTCCGACACCGACCACTCCGGGTACGGCGGAGCCCAGCTCACCAAGGTCGAGGGCGGCAAGGCGGTCTTCTTCGGTACGCCGTACACGACCGACGACAAGGACGCCCCGGTGGCCCCGCACACGGCTCAGGCTGTGACGCCGCCGCAGAACGGCGTACCGGCCGCGTAATATCTGCACTCCCTATGCAACAAAAACGACGAGAGGTTGGGCGATGGCAGACCAGGTAGCAATCGTGACCGGTGCGAGCCGAGGAATCGGCTTCGCCATCGCCCAACGCTTGATAGCTCAGGGCGCCCGGGTCGCCGTCACCGGCCGGGACGCCGACGCGCTCGCGGCCGCGGTGAAGGAGCTCGGCGGCCCCGAGGTGGCGGTCGGGGTGGCCGGCAAAGGTGACGACCCGGCGCACCGGGCCGCGGTGGTCGACACCGTGCGCGAGACGTTCGGGCCGGTCACCACTCTGATCAACAACATCGGGATCAACCCGGCGTACGGGCCGCTGGCCACGCTCGACCTGAACGCGGCCCGCAAGATGGCCGACGTCAACCTGATCGGCACGCTCGGCTGGGTGCAGGAGGCGCTGCGCGGCGGGCTGGCTTCATCGGGCGGCTCGATCGTCAACATCTCGTCGGTCTCCGGGGTCCGGCCGGCGCCCGGGATCGCCTTCTACGGCACCACCAAGGCGGCGCTGATCCACCTCACCGAGGAGCTCGCCATCGAGCTGGCCCCGAAGATCCGGGTCAACGCGGTCGCCCCGGCGGTCGTGAAGACCCGCTTCGCCACCGCGCTCTACGAGGGCCGGGAGGCCGAGGTCGCGGCCACCTACCCGTTGAAGCGACTGGGCGTGCCCGAGGACGTGTCCGCCACGGTCGCGTTCCTCTGCTCGCCCGAGGCGGGCTGGATCACCGGCCAGACCATCGTCATCGACGGCGGCGTCACCCTCACCGGGTCGGTTCAGTGAAGCGGGTCGTGGTCACCGGCGCCGGCGGTGGGATCGGGGCCGCCCTGGCCCGCCGGTTCGCCGCCGACGGCGCCCGGGTCGTGGTCAACGACCTGAACGGGGACGCCGCCCGGACGGTCGCGGACGAGATCGGCGGTCTCGCGGTCCCCGGCGACGCGGCCCGTGAGGAGGACGTCCGGCACCTGATCGACACCGCGTGGGCGGATCTCGGCGGGATCGACCTGTTCTGCTCCAACGCGGGCGTGCTGTCGTCCGGCGACGAGAACACGCCGGACGAGCAGTGGCAGCGCGACTTCGGGGTGAACGTGATGTCGCACGTCTACGTGACCCGGGCGCTGCTGCCGCGCTGGCTGGACACCGGTGAACCGAAGCGGCTGCTGATGACCGTCAGCGCGGCCGGCCTGCTGACCCTGCTGGGCAGCGCGACCTACTCGGTGACGAAGCATGCGGCGCTGGCGTACGCGGAATGGCTGCGTGCCACGTACGCGCACCGGGGTCTGATCGTGCAGGCGTTGTGCCCACAGGGCGTGCGCACCGACATGCTGAACCGTGGAAACGCCGCGGGCAGTGGCAGCGCGGCGTTGCTCGCCGAAGGCGCGCTGCCGCCGGAAGCCGTCGCCGACCTGGCGGCCGACTCGCTGAGCGGGACCGATTTCCTGATCCTCCCGCATGCTGAGGTGGCGGACTACTACCGCTTGCGCGCGACGGATCCGGACCGTTGGCTGGGCGGCATGAACAAACTGCAGCGCGGCTTCGAGAGCGCGAAATGAAAGGGCTGGACCTGGCGAAACTCCAGGCCTTTCTGGACAGTCCGCCGCTGACCGCGACGATGTTCGCCGGGGGCCGGTCGAACCTGACCTATGCGGTCACCGACGGCGTCAACCGCTGGGTGCTGCGGCGGCCGCCGCTCGGGCACGTGCTGCCCACGGCGCACGACATGGTCCGGGAACACCGGGTGCTGGCGGCGCTCTCCGAGGCCGGTTTCCCGGTGCCGAAGCCGGTGTTGCTCTGCACCGAGACCGAAGTCATCGGGGCACCCTTCTATCTGATGGAGCACGTCGACGGGAAGATCTACCGCGAGGCCGCCGAACTCGAGCAGATCGATCTCCACGCGCTGACGCTCACCCTCGTCGACACCCTCGCCGATCTGCACTCGCTGGATCCGGTGGCGATCGGCCTCGGCGACTTCGGACGGCCGGAGGGCTTCAACGAGCGGCAGGTGCGCCGGTGGAAGAAGCAACTCGACGCCTCCCGCAGCCGCGAACTGGCCGGCATCGAGGAGTTGCACGCCCGTCTCGCCGTGGACATTCCGGCCGGCGGGCCGGGTGCGGTGGTGCACGGCGACTTCCGGCTGGACAACGTCCTAATAGGTTCTGATTTAACGGTCAATTCCGTCCTTGACTGGGAGATGTCGACACTGGGCGACCCGCTCAGCGACGTCGCCCTGATGCTCGTCTACGCCGGCCGGCCGCTGCTGTTCCGCGACGGCGAGCCGGTCGCGCCGATCGACCTGCCCGGTCACCCGTCGCTGGACGAGATGGCCGCCCGCTACGCCGAGCGCAGCAAGCGCGACGTCGGTGACCTGCACTGGTACGTGGGATTCGCCGCGTTCAAACTCGCCGTCATCCTCGAGGGCGTGCACTACCGCTACACCAAGGGTCAGACGGTCGGCCCCGGCTTCGACACCATCGGGGCGATGGTCCCGGTCCTGATCGAGCAGGGCCACCGAGCGCTGGAAGGACACTGATGGACTTCGAGTTCGACGCGAAGACCGAGGACTATCGCAAGCGGCTGCTCGCCTTCATGGACGAGCACATCTATCCGGTCGAATCGGAATTCCACACAGACGGCTGGGAGCCGCCCGCCGTGCTCTCCTCTCTCAAGGAGAAGGCCAAGGAAGCCGGCCTGTGGAATCTCTTCCTGCCGGGTGAGCACGGCGCCGGCCTGACCAACCTCCAGTACGCGCCGCTCGCCGAGATCACCGGCCGCAGCCCGGCGGTCGCCCCGCCCGCGCTGAACTGTGCCGCCCCGGACACCGGCAACATGGAGGTGCTCGCCGAGTTCGGCACCCCGGCACAGCAGGAGCAGTGGTTGAAACCGCTGCTGGCGGGCGAGATCCGTTCGGCCTTCGCGATGACCGAGCCGCAGGTCGCCTCCTCCGACGCCACCAACATCGGCACCCGGATCGAGCGCGACGGCGACGACTACGTCATCAACGGGCGCAAGTTCTACATCACCGGCGCGATGAACCCGAACTGCAAGATCTTCATCGTGATGGGCAAGACCGACCCGGACGCCGCGCGGCACGTGCAGCAGAGCCAGATCCTGGTACCGCGGGACACGCCGGGCCTGACGGTCAAGCGCGGCATGACGGTGATGGGCTACACCGACGGCGACCACGGTGGGCACGCCGAGCTGATCTTCGAGAACGTACGCGTACCCGCGTCCAACCTGATCGGCGTCGAGGGCGGCGGCTTCGCCATCTCCCAGGCGCGCCTCGGCCCGGGCCGGATCCACCACTGCATGCGGCTGATTGGCATGGCCGAGCGTGGTCTGGAGCTGATGTGCACCCGGGCGCTGTCCCGGAGCACGTTCGGCAAGACCCTCGCCGAGCAGGGCGTCATCCAGGACTGGATCGCCGAGTCCCGGGTCCGGATCGAGCAGGCCCGCCTGCTGGTGCTCAAGGCCGCCTGGCTGATGGACACCGTCGGCAACAAGGGCGCGCACACCGAGATCCAGGCCATCAAGATCGTGGTGCCGGCGACCGTGGAGTGGATCCTCGACAAGGCGATCCAGACGCACGGCGCGGCCGGGCTCAGCCAGGACACCCCGCTCGCCGGGCTCTGGGCCAGCGCCCGCATGCTGCGGCTCGCCGACGGCCCCGACGAGGTGCACAAACGTTCCCTGGCCCACCGTGAGCTCAAGCGTTACCGGAGTAGTTCGTGACCACACCACCCGTCCGCGTCGACGGTCGCACCGCACGTTCCGAGCGGACCCGCAATGCGATCGTCGACGCCCACCTCCAGCTGATCAAGGAAGGCGACCTGCGGCCCACCGCGGACCGGATCGCCAAGCTGGCGGGGGTCTCACTGCGCGCCCTGTGGAGCCATTTCGCCGACATGGAGGCGCTGATGACTGCGAGCGGTCAGCGCGTCCTCGAGCAGCGGGACGCCTCCTACGAGCCGGTGCCGGCCGACCTGCCGCTGGCGGAGCGGATCCAGGCGTACAGCCGCCAGCGTGCCCGGTTGCTCGAGGAGATCAGCCCCAACGCCCGGGCCTCCGCCCTGAAGGAGCCCTTCTCGGCCGGCCTGCAGCACTACCGGAAGCTGCATTCGAACCGGGTACGCGACGAGCTGCTCACCACCTTCCCGGCCGAGATCGGCAGCGACGACGATCTGCTCAACGCGCTGACCTCGATCAGTCAGTGGCCGACCTGGGCGACCTGGCGGGAGGCGATGGACCTGCCGATCGAGGACGCCGAGGCCGCCCTCAGCCGCACCGTCACCGCGCTGCTGGCCGGGCGTTACGCAGCCGAATCCCACTGAAGCCGGCGGTGCTGGCGATGACCTGCTCCCAGAAGGGCCACAAGTTGTCCAGCACCCGCAGCTGGATGCCGGCGCGGGCGTGGCATTCGAGCAGGTCACCGACCGGTTCCGGGGCGCCCAGCGGCTCGACCGTTTCGGTGGCCACTCGCGCATGGTCGCCGAACGGGCGGAAACGCTCGGCGGGGAGCCGGTAGGCGTACAGGACTGTGGTCCGCATGGCGTCCAGCCAGGCGTACTCGATCGCATGGACCCGCTCCCCGCACCCGGCGCCGATGATCCGCTCGCGATCGTCTGTGGTGGTCTCCGGCCGGACCCAGGCCATCGCCCGCGGGCATTGCCGGGGGAACCAGTAGTCAGGTGCCCGGTCGTGGTCGACGGCCCAGACGTAGGCCTCGGGCTGCTGCGCGGTAGCCGCCACGTGCGGCACGAAGCGCGTGATCGACGGATCTTCGGAGAAGTGCAGCACCTGGCCGTCCGCTGGTCTCATCCCGATGATGGTGCCGCACGGCGCGGGCCAGGTCGGCCTCGCGGGCCCGGATCATCTCCCGCTGGATCTGCCACGGTGTCGTCATGGTTCGACGCTAGGAAGCCGGGCGCCCCGGGAAATCGGTGTCCGTACCCATAAAATGCCGGGCTGCCTGGCCGCGCCGGGCCACGCCGAGCTTGCGCAGGATCGCGGAGACGTGGTGGTGCACGGTCTTCGTCGACAGGAACAGCCGCTGCGCGATCTCCACATTCGACATGCCCTCGCTGACCAGGGCGAGCACCTCGACCTCCCGCCGGGTCAGGTCGGCCGGATGGGCCCGGGTGCGGCGTTGCGGTCCGCGCGGGATGTCCCGCAGGCCGCGGGAACGCAGCCGCCGGGTGACGATCGCGGCCGCCGGCCGGGCGCCGAGCCGCTGGAATTCCGCGAGCGCGGCACGTAAGCCGGCCTCGTGCGGTGCCCCGGCCAGGACCAATGCCGCATCGTACGCACAATCGCGCGCCCGCAACTGCTCCGCCGCCGCCATCTCCCCCGCTCCGGCCGGGCTCTCCCCTGCCAGGTTCAGCAACCGGGTCAGCTCGCCGATCACGGCGGCTGCCTGCCACCGCCGGGCCACCTCGAGGGTGTCCCGCAGTTCGGCCTCCACCGGCCGTCCGGCGAGCCAGGCCGCTCCCGCCCGGGCGGCCGCTACCGGCGCCAGATACTGCAGCTCGGTCTGCCCCTCAGCCAGTGCCCGCGCCTCGTCCAGGAGTACCCACGGATCCTCGTCACCGCGCCGGGCCGCGACCAGCCCGGCCACGGTCAGCGCCAGGATCCGCAGCAGCGGCGCCGGCCCGGCGGCACGCAGCAGCGACCGGGCGTCCCCGGCCGCGGCCTCCCACCGGCCGGTGTCCAGCAGGTACCTCGCCCGGTACGCCACCAGGTAGCTGCTCCAGGCCTCCAGCCCGAGCTCCTCGCACGCGGCCAGGCCGTGGTCCAACCAGGACACCAGGTGGTACGCGCGGGTGCGGGTCATCGCCCAGCCGACATGCAGGTACGCCCGGCCGACGTGCTCGTCCAGCCCCTCCTGCTCAGCCAGGGCGAGACTGCGCTCCAGTTTCCGGATGCCGTCCGGCTCGCCGGTGAGCAGTTGCATGGTGCCGATGTTGTTGAGGCTGTGCACGACGATCTCCGGCACGTCGTGCTCCGCGGCCAGGCGCAGGGCTCGTTCGCCGTAGGTCATCGTGCCCGCGTAGTCCTCCAGGTTGAGCCAGGTCGCGGACTGGTTGCTGCACGCCACCGCCAGCTCCGGGCCCGGTGGAAGGCTGTCGAGCAGCTCCATCGCGGTGTCCCCGGCCCGCGCCGACTCCGCGGCGAGACCGGCGCACCACAGCCGCCGGGCCAGCGCGACGAGCGCTGCGCCCGCGCCGAGCCGGTCACCGGTCTGCTGCCGGAGCCGGATGGCCGCGCGCAGGGTGGCGATCGACTCGTCGGTCTGCTCGGTCAGGTAGCACTCGTGCGAGCGGCGTTCCAGCAGCGTGGCGCGTTCGGCCGGGGGCAGCGTGCCGGCGAAGCGGAGGGCTCGCGCGTACTGTGCGGCAGCCTCCCGGTGTGCGCCGCGGGCGGCGGCCTGCTCGGCCGCGATCGGCGCCCAGATCCGGACGGTCGCGGCATCGCCGGCGGCCTCCGCGTGATGCGCCACCCGGCTCGGGTCGGCCGTGTCCGGCTCGTCCAGCAGAGCCCGCAGCACGGCCCGGTTGAGCTCCAGCCGCCGGTGCGGGGTGAGTGACTCCTCGACGGTGATCCGGGCCAGCTCGTGCCGGAACGCCACGCCGCCCGGCACGCCCTCCAGCATTCCGGCGCCCAGCGCCGCGTCCAGGCCGGGGACGGCCCGCAGCTCCATGAAGGACGGGGCCACCGACACCGCCTCCAGCAGGGCCACCGCCTCCGGGTCCAGCTGGACGATCCGGGACAGGACCGCGTCCCGTACGGTCAACGGCACCTGCTCGCCCGCGCCGGCCAGGACCTCCGTGACGAAGAACGGGTTTCCCCCGGTGACCCGGTGCAGCGCGGCGCCGTCCCCTCCGGCCAGCACGCCCACCGCCTCCCGGGACAGCGGCTCGACGCGGAGCCGCTGCACCGACTCGCCGCGCAGCTCGCCGAGCGTCCGGCGCAGCGGGTGACCGCGGTCCAGCTCGTCACTGCGGTAACTGGCGACGACCAGCGCCGGAATGCCCTCGATCCGGCGCCCCAGCAGGCTGAGCACGTCCAATGTGGCCTCGTCGGCCCAGTGCAGATCCTCCAGGACGAGAATCAGGCCAGGACGCGCCCGAGCGTCCCGGGTGATCGCCGCGGCCACCTCATGCGGCCTCGTCCCCGTCACGATCTCCTGGAACGGCCCGAGCGGGCGCGGCGCGAAGAGCGGATCGCAGGCACCCCAGAGGAACTCCGCATCGCTCTCCGCGCGGAACCGCCGCAGCAGTGCGGTCTTGCCACCGCCGGCCTCGCCGCCGAGCAGCACCAGGGCTCCGCCCGGCCCGGTTCGCACGCTGTCCGCGGCGGCGTGCAGCGCATGCAGTTGCTCCGAGCGTTCGAGCAGCACCCCCGAACCATGACAGCCGGCACCCGTCCGGCTCCATCACCTATCCGACTTGCTTCTGCTTCAGAACAGCGCCATCTGGCCGGGCGTCGGGTCGCGGCGTGCGGTGAGCCCGCTGCGGAACACCCACGGGCGTGCCTCCGGCGCCGGGTCCACCCCGGCCGGCGGCTCGGCGCCGCCGACGAGCGCCCACAGGGACGGGCCGAAATTGATGGCCCGGGCCCGCAGCGCCTTGCGGATGGTCAGATAGTCGAGCGGCAGCCGGGCCTGCTCCAGCGGCGGCACCGGCAGGTCGTCGCGCATCCGCATCAGCCGCCGGTTGCGCTCGACCGCCTCGCGGGCCGCGGTCCGGGTCAGCTCTTCAGCAGCCTGGGCACCCACCACTTCGCGTACGGCGTGCAGGTCACCGTCGTCGATGGCCTTCCAGGCGGCCTCGACCGTGCCGAACGAGGCGAGCAGCCGGGCGGCCCGGGTCGAGCCGAAGCGGCGTACGCCGTGCAGGTTGTCCGACGGGTCACCGCGCAGAGCGGCGAAGTCGCGATACTGCCAGGGCTGGACGCCGTAGAGAGCGGACAGCCCGTCCCCGTCGACGAGCACCGCCTCGTCCATGCCGCCGTTGCGCACCCGCAGCACCGAGGTCGTCTCGTCGATCAGGGCGAACGCGTCCCGGTCGCTGGTCATCAGCACCGACCGCCAGCCCTTGCCGCGGGCGTGCGCGGCACAGCTGGCCAGCACGTCGTCCGCCTCGTACGCCGGCGGCACGACCGTGCACACCCCGGCGGCCCGCAGCAGGCCCGGCGCACCGGCGATCTGCTCGGTCAGGTCGGCCGGCTTGTCCGGCCGGTGCGCCTTGTAATCGGGGTACTCCTGGCGGCGGGCCGACTGCTCCGGGCAGTCGAACGCGACGACCAGCCCGTCCGGCCGCAGGTGCGCGGCGGCCCGGGCCACGAAGCCCACCAGGCCGCGCAGCGCCCACACCGGCCGCCCGTCGTCGTCGATGAACCCCTCGCCCGCGGCCGCATGGTAGGCGCGGTGCAGCAGACTGTTGCCGTCCAGGACAAGCAGCAGCGGCAGGCGAGACGACACCCGACGAGTGTGTCCCGCCGACCCCGGCAACCGCCAGTCCACGATCCGCTAGAGGTTCACCACCGAGCGGGCTCCCTCGCCTCGGCTCATGCGGTCGAAGGCGGCCGGGACGTCGGCCAGGCGGATGCGGTCGGTGATCAGGTGGTCGAGGGTCAGTCTGCCGTCCAGGACGTCGCGGGCCAGGGCCGGGACCTCCAGGTCGGTGTCGGCCTGCCCGTACACCGAGGCCCGCAGGATGCGCGCCGAGCTGAAGATCTCCAGCGCGCTCAGCTGGACCATGTCGTCGGCCGCGCCCATGCCGACCACGGTGACCTGGCCGCCGGAGCGGGTGGCGCGCCAGGCCGCGCGGATCGTCGAGGCCCGGCCGACGCACTCGATGGCGTGGTCGACGCCGAGCTTGCCGGTCCGCCCGCGGATGTCCTTCGACAGGTTCTCCGAGGAGACCACGAAGTCGGTGGCGCCGGCCGCCTCGGCGAGTTCCTTCTTCGCCTCGGTGACGTCCACCGCGATCACCTGCGCCGCGCCGGCTGCGCGGGCCGCGGAGACCACCGACAGGCCGACCCCGCCCAGGCCGATGACCAGGACCGATTCGCCGGGCTGCACCCGGGCGGTGTTGCGCACAGCGCCGGTTCCGGTGAGCACCGCGCAGCCGAGCAGCGCAGCAAGATCAAAATCAAGCTCCGACGGTACGCGGATGACGGCGTTCTCCGGCACCACGACCTGTTCGGCCAGCGCGCCGACGCCGAGTGTCACGTGCACGGGGGCGCCGTCCAGGGTGATCCCGTTCTCCAGGGCGGCAACCCCGTGTGAGGTGCTGCACAGCCACGGTTCGCCGTGCTCGCAGAACCAGCAGTTGCGGCAGGCCGGCTGCCAGTTCAGCACCACCCGGTCACCGACCGCGGCCCGGGTCACGTGGTCGCCGGTCTCGACCACCTCGCCGGACGCCTCGTGCCCGAGGATCAGCGGGTGCGGCGGCCGCAGCGTGCCGTTGATCATGGAGAGGTCGGAGTGGCACACCCCGGCCGCGCGGATGCGTACCCGCACCTGGCCCGGCCCGATCTCGGGCAGCCGCAGCTCGACGATTTCGGCCGGCGTGCCCTCGGCACGAACCACCAGCCCGGACATGTAACGGCTCATCGCTGGATCGCCTTCACCTGCTGGAATTCCGCCAGGCCGTACGCGCCCAGCTCCCGGCCGATGCCGGACTGCTTGTAACCACCGAACGGCGCGAACGGGTTGAACGCGCCACCGTTGACGTCGACCGCACCGGTGCGGATCCGCCGGGCCACCGCCACGGCCCGCTCGTCCGGACCCCAGACCGCGCCGGCCAGCCCGTACTTCGAGTCGTTCGCGATCGCCACCGCCTCGTCGTCGTCACCGAACGGGATGATCGACAGGACCGGGCCGAAGACCTCCTCCTGCGCGAGCTCGCTGCTCGGGTCCACATCGGCGAAGACGGTCGGCGCGACGAAATAGCCGGTGGACGGCACCGGGGCGTCCAGCCCGCCGGAGACCAGCCGGGCCGACGCCCGCTCGATGAAGCCGCGGACCCGCTCGCGCTGCCCGGCCGAGACCAGCGGCCCGAGCCGGGTCGCGGCGTCGAACGGGTCGCCCAGCGGGTATCCGGCCGCGGTCTTGGCGGCCAGCTCCACCGCCTCGTCGTAGTGGCTGCGGTGCACCAGCATCCGGGTCCACGCGGTGCAGGTCTGCCCGGAGTTGAGGAACGCGTTGCCGACGCCGACCTTCACCGCCTTGACCAGGTCGGCGTCCTGGAGGATCACGTTGGCCGACTTGCCGCCGAGCTCCAGCGACACCCGGGCGATCCGGTCCGCGGCGGCGTGCGAGATCGCCCGGCCGGTCGCGGTGGAGCCGGTGAACGACACCATGTCGATGTCCGGGTGGGCGGCGATCGCCGCGCCGACCTCCGGCCCGGTGCCCGTCACCACGTTGAGCACGCCGGGCGGCAGGCCGGAGTCCTTGGCCGCGTCAGCCAGCAGGTACGCCACCAGCGGCGTCAGTTCACTCGGCTTGAGAACCACGGTGCACCCGGCGGCCAGGGCCGCGCCGACCTTCGCCACCACCTGGTGCAGCGGGTAGTTCCACGGGGTGATCGCGCCGACCACGCCGACCGGCTCGTGGACCACCAGCGAGTTGCCGATCGTCTCTTCCGGCGCGGGGCGGGCGGCCAGTTCCGCGTACCCCGCGAGGACCGTCAGCGGAAGGCCCGCCTGGACCGCCTTGGCGATCTTGAGCGGCGTGCCCAGCTCGAGGCCCACCGTGCGGGCGATCTCGTCGGCGCGCGCGGCCAGCGCAGCGTGCAGCCGGCCGAGGGCTGCACCACGCTCGGCGGGCGGCGTCGCAGCCCAGCCCTCGAAGGCCTGGCGCGCCGCGGAGACGGCCAGATTGACGTCCTCGGCGGTGCCGGCCGGCACGTGGCCGAAGACCTCCTCGGTGTACGGGTTCTCCACCGGAATCCGCTCGCTCGAATCCGGCGGCACCCACGCGCCTCCGATGTAGAGCTCGTCACGGAATACCGACGTCATCGGCGTACCCCCTGGTCATAGCGGTCGGACAGGCCGGTGATCAACAGATCCAGCCCGAGTTCGAAGGCGCCCTCGTCGACGGCGTCGCGGTGTGCGGCGAGTTCGTGGGCGCGGTGCAGGTGCGGATAACGGTCGTCGTACAGCTCCGGGTCGGCCTCGAAGCCGAGCGCGAAGGAACCCAGCGCCGAACCGGTGATCAGGTAGCGCATCAGCGCGCCGATGTGGGTGGCCCGGGCCCGCGACCAGCCGGCGTCGAGCAGCGCGCCGTAGACGGCCTCGGCCATGGCCAGCCCGGCCGGCCGGCGGCCCGGGCCGGTGGCCAGCACCGGAACGATGTTCGGGTGGGCGGCGAGCACCGCGTGGTACGACTTCGCCCAGAGCCGCAGTCCCTCACGCCAGTCGCAGTCGGTGAAGCCGGAGATGTCGACCTCGGCCACCACGGCCTCGGCCACCGCGTCGACGATCTCCGCCTTGGTCGCGAAGTGGTTGTACAGCGAGGGGCCCTGCACGCCCAGCTCGGTGGCGAGCCGCCGCATGGAGAGCGCGTCGAGCCCTTCGGCGTCGATCAGCGCACCGGCAGCCTCGACGATCCGCTCACGGGTGAGCAGCGCCTGCCGGGGCCGGGCCATGGGGACTCCTCAGGAATTCGCACTGGACGCGCAAAAACTTACGCCGCTAGTTTAAGCACAGCTGCGATGTACATCACTCCCCCGAGCTTACGAAGGAGGCTCCGCATGACGACGCTGTCTCTGGCTACCGTCCTCGCCGAGGCCGCGCGCCGATACCCGGAGAAGGTGGCGGTCATCGACGCCGGTGGCGCCCGCATCACCTATTCGGAGTTGTGGGAGCAGACCCGCTCCTACGCGGCCGGCCTCCGCGAGCTCGGCATCAAGCCGGGCGACACGATCGGCGTGATGATCCCGAACGTGGCCGACTTCCCACGGGTCTACTTCGCGGCGCTGGCCGTCGGCGCCCGCGTGGTGCCGGTGTCGCTCCTGCTCAACGCGGAGGAGGTGGGTTACGTGCTGCGCGACAGCGGCGCGAACCTGCTGGTCACCCACTCCGCGATGCTCCAGGTCGGCGCGGGCGCGGCGCACGCGACCGGCACCCGGCTGGTCAACGTCGGCCCGCTGCCGGCCGATCTGCCCAACCCGCCCACCCGGCTCGAGGAGGTCGCCGCCGGGGTCGAGGCGATCCGGACGTACGTGACCCGCGAGGCCGAGGACGTCGCGGTGATCCTCTACACGAGCGGGACGACCGGCCAGCCCAAGGGCGCCATGCTCACCCACCTCAACCTGGTGATGAACGCCGCGGTGAACGTGTTCGACGTGCACCCGCTCACCGGCGACGACGTGGTGCTCGGCTGCCTGCCGCTGTTCCACACTTTCGGGCAGACGGTCGGCATGAACGCCACCTTCCGCCTGGGCGGCACGCTGGTGCTGCTCCCCCGGTTCTCCGGCGAGGCGGCGATCGAGCTGATGCTCAAGGAGAAGGTGACCATCTTCCACGGCGTGCCGACGATGTACATCGGGCTGCTGGAGGCCGCGGCGAAGGCCGAGCAGTTGCCGCAGCTCAAGCTCTGCGTCTCCGGCGGGGCGTCGCTGCCGGTCGCGGTGCTGGAGAAGTTCGCCGCCGCGTTCGGCTCGACCATCTGGGAGGGGTACGGGTTGTCCGAGACCTCACCGACCGCCACCACGAACCAGCCGTCCTTCGGCGCCAAGCCGGGCACGGTCGGGCACCCGATCTGGGGTGTCGAGGTGGAGATCGCCCGGGCCGAGGTGCCGGAGAGCATCGAGTTCGTGCCGGACGGCGAGCTCGGCGAGATCGTGATCCGCGGGCACAACGTCTTCGCCGGCTACCTGAACCGGCCGGAGGCGACGGCGGAAGCCCTGGTGGAGGGCTGGTTCCGCACCGGCGACCTGGGCGTGCGCGACGCCGAGGGGTTCATCAGCATCGTCGACCGCACCAAGGACCTGATCATCCGGGGCGGCTTCAACGTCTACCCGCGTGAGGTGGAGGAGGTCATCGCCCGGCACCCCGCGGTGCAGCAGGTCGCGGTGATCGGCGTGGCCGACGAGGTGCAGGGTGAGGAGGTCTGCGCAGTGGTGGTCCTCGACGACAAGGGGCTCACCGAGGACGAGCTCATCGAGTGGTCGAAGGAGCGCCTGGGCAAGCACAAGTACCCGCGCCAGGTGCGGTTCGCCGAGTCGCTGCCGCTCGGGCCGAGCATGAAGGTCCTCAAGCGGGAGCTGCGCAAGCAGTACTCAGGTCAGTAGAGCCGGGAGTTCCGCGACGATCGGTTTGTCGGCCGGCAGCCAGGTGACGCTGCCCAGCTGGTCCACGGTCAGCCAGCGCATGGAGACATGCTCCAGCGCGGTCGGGACGTCGCCGTCGAGCAGGGTGACGGCGTAGACCCGGAGCACGGCGCGACCGTGGGCCAGCGGCACGTCCGGGCCGACCCGGTCACCGACCTTCACCCGCACACCCAGCTCCTCGACGCACTCGCGGGCCAGCGCCTGCTCCTCGGTCTCACCGGGCTCGACCTTGCCGCCGGGGAACTCCCACTTGCCGGCCGCCTCCGGCGGTGCGCTGCGCTGACAGGCGAGCACCCGCCCAGCGGTGATGATCACAGCCGCGACAATCACCCTGGGTGACGACGTGGGCCTGACGTACTGTTCCGACGGCATGGTTTCAAAGATCCCACAAAAGTTCACCGATCAGGTTGCCCGTTGCTGCCCTGATCGTCACGCAAACACGGATATGTGGGCGTGGACATGACTGTCCCAAAAGACGAAACTGTGGGGCACCGACCATGACGACACGGCGACAGTTCGGCCACAAGCCGGCAACGACGCTAAGGGGGGTGCGGCAAGTGCGGGCCAGACGACGCCGGAGCACCAACACCGATTATCTGAGCGATGCTTTGGCGCTACTGGGTGGGTGGACCCGCGACGGGGTGCAGATCCGGCGGGATCTCGCCTGTGACGACAGCCAGCACGCGGCACTCACCGAGCGCATCAAAGTGGCGGCGGACACACTGCACATTCGACCAAGTATCCGGCGGATCGACGGTCACACTCAGATCTGTCTGGGCCCGCAGGACGGCACCGCGATTACCGATGGTGAGGTAACGCTGGCGGCCCGGATCGAGGATTTCTACCGCACTGTGGTCGAGCGTCCGTAACGCTGCGGGCGCTACGCTGCGCCGCATGACTGACGTGGTGTACGACAACAAGGGCCAGCTCGAGCAGATCAAGAGCGGCCTGCTCGACGGCGAGGAGATCATCGCCGTCTACGACGCGATCGGCGCCGGCACCGGCTTCATCGGCCTGACCAACCGGCGGATCATCGTTCAGGACAAGTCCTACGTCGGCAAGCGGTTCGCCATCACCAGCATCCCGTACTCGAAGGTGCACAGCGTCAGCGTGGTCAGCAACAAGAGCTGGGCCGGCCAGTTCTTCTCCTCCGGCACCATCGCCATCACGGTCGGCACCCACGTGTACGAGATCGAGTTCCGCGGCTCCGACAAGGCCCACACCGTGCATAACCTGATCCTCAGCCGGGCCTCCTGAACCCCTCCCGGCCCCAGGTCTTCGTTTCGCTTCCGGTTCCTTCCCGGTACGCGCCGCGCCGCTCCGCCAGATCGACACCGTCCCGCCCTGCCCGCGCTCCGGGTGCCACTCCCGGCCGCAGCGCGACCGCCGGGCCCATGCAGCCACTCACGGGCCGGGCCCGGCACCCGCGTGCCCTGGGGCGGGCGCAGAGGCACCGCCCGAACTCGAGAACGCCGCCCCAGCCCGGGACCAGCGCTGCCGACCCTGTCACGCTCCCTCAGCTTCATGCAGCGATCTTGGGCTCCTGGCCACACCCGGCGGGGCAAAGCGGCACAAGGTCCAATCGCCCTGAGCAATCTTGGGCTTCCGGCCACACCCGACAGGGAAAAGCGGCCCAAGATCGCAGTGAAGGGTGGCCTTTCCGGATACGCGCGCTCAGGGTTTGAGCGCGCGCTGGGGGCCGGGGCACCGCATCAGCCCGGCGGTCGCCCTGCGGCTGGGGCACTGGATCAGCCCGGCGGTCGCGGTGGGGCCGGGAGTGGGCTGGTGGTCGCGCCGGAAAGCGGGGACGGGGCAGATTCGGCGGGGCGGGGGTTACCCGTACCCCGCAGGTTTTCAGGGGCCGCCGACTGCCTGCGTGAGGTCCCAGACGTAGCGGCGGCCGGCGGGTTTCTCGTCGCGCCAGACCACCTCCCAGCGGCCGCGTGGGTCGCGGACCGGTTCGCTCATCCGGCCGTAACCCTGGCGTTCCTTGACGCTCGGCGGCTGGTCGCTCTCCGGGAAGCTGAAGGTGACCTCGAAGCGGGTGAAGGCCGACGGCGTCCCGCTGGCGTTGGGCAGCCGGTCCTCCCAGACCAGCTGGTCCCAGCCGCGTTCGCGCAGGGGCCGCCACAGGCCTTTCGGGCGGTATTCGACCTGCCACTCGGTCGGTGTGGTCATCGCCGGGTCGAAGATCAGCCAGACCCGCAGGAGCCGGGTCTGTTCCAGTGGCAGCGCGGTGATGGTGCCGGCAACCGGGCGGATCGTCTTGAACGCTATGTCGTCGATGCGGATCAGCCGGTCGTTGTCGGTCGGCACGATCGGCCGCATGGTCCGGTGCGTGACCAGCGGCTCGGGCGTGGTGACCCGTTTCTCGACGATGCGGTCGCTGTCGTCGTCGGCGCCGACCGTCACCAGCACCTCGAGCGTCTCGGAGAAGAGCGGCTTCTCCCGGTCGCTGATCCGCTGGATCGCGTCGAGGTAGTGCTGGTGGCCGGCCCGCTGCAGGGCGAGGTCCTTGGTGGTGTTCAGCAGCTCGGCCCGCAGCTGGCGGATCTTGACGACGAAGGCGAGCTGCCACAGCCGGACCACGAAATAGAGCAGGCAGGCCAAGAAGACGGCGGTGAGCACCCACTGGGCGATGCTGGTCGGGATCTCAGCGAGCTGGGCGATGCCGGAGGCCAGTCCGATGAGCACGATCGAGACGTTCAGGGTGCCCCTGAACAGGGTCTGATACTTCGACGGTGTCTCGGCCATCATCGACACAATGATGTCGAATGGGCGCTAACCGACAAATACCTATATAGAGTGACCTGACACGGGCCGGGACGCCCGATCGTACGAGGTCGCCGGCCCGATCAGCGGACGAGACATGCCAGACCGGCCCACCGCCGACGGTTACCCACGAGTAACTATTGCTCCCGGATTTCCCGCCGCCGCATGCTGGCCCAGGAGTTTTCCACCCCGACCTCCCCGACCCCCCGGAGGCGATCACCGGTGCTGACCCATTTACAGCGACCGTTGACCCGCAGATACCGCGCCGAGCTGTTCGGTCATGACCTCGATGCGGCCCCGGCCGGCACCGGGGGTGGTGAGGGGGGCCAGCCACACCGGCTCAGCGCCGCGCTGGGGGCGAACGCCATCTTCGCCTTCGCGTTCCTGCTGTCCGCGGTCCTGGTGGGGCTCGCCACGGTGGCCCTCCACTGAAGGGCCACCCCTCGGCTAGCGGTAACTTCCGCCCTCACCGCCACGCGTGACAGACATCGTTCTCCCTCTTGGCACGGAATGACTCCGAAGCTTCAACGGAATCGATCCGCTCCGGGTTGCGCGTGTTCCTCATCCGATTCGAGCCTAACCACGGCCGCGGGTCCCGGCGTCAGTTCGCCGGAACGGGCAGGACGCGGGTGGGCAGCGGAGTCTCGGTGACCGAACCGTCGGCGGCGCGCTTCAACTCGTACCCCGATGGCCCTTCCCGGTCGGCGACCGCCTCGGCCAGCGCCGTGCCGCGATAGACCAGCCCGGCCCCGTCGTCGGTCGCGTATCCATCCGCCAGGGTGCCCTCGCCGATCAGCTCGTGCATCTTCGGCCGGCGCTGTTCCTCGGCGTCGTAGTGCACGCCGTTGCTGTACGGCAGCCAGCCCAGCCCGTCGGTGAAGGCACGCAGCTCGAGCCCGTAGCTGTCGGTGCTGCCGCCCTGGTGCCAGCAGATCGATCCGGCCGACACCCCGCTCATCACCACACCCGCCTGCCAAGCCTCGTGCAGGATCTCGTCGAGGCCGTGCACCCGCCAGACCGCGCACAGGTTCGCCACGCTGCCGCCGTCCACCCAGACGATGTCCTGGGCCAGGATGTGCGCGCGGATGTCCTCGACGTTCGGCATCGGGAACAGCTGCAGGTGCGACATGGTGAACTCGGTCCCGGCGAACGCGGAGTAGAACGCGCCGATCCGCGTCTCCGGGTCGCCGGTGGCCTGGGTCAGCACGCAGATCTTCGGCGCCTTGCGGGCGTTCGCCAGCTCGGCGGCGAAGTAGTGGATCGCACCCGGGCGCAGGCTCATCGGGCCGTGCTTGCCGCGGCGGAAGAACGCGCTGGTGGCCAGGATCGTGGGAACGTCGGCAGTCACCGCAACATCATCGCGCACGCGTCGGAGGTCTCCAGCACGAGATCCGCCGCGATGTCGATGGCCAGCGCGAGGTGCATCGGATCATTGGTCACCGCGGCGAACGCGGCGTCCACCCGGGCCTGGAACCGGTCCGGCGCGCCGGGCAGCGCACCGGCCGCGGCGACCGCGCCCTTCTCGTTGATCAACCACTGCCCGGCCGCGCCGTGCAGGGCGTGCGCGCACACCCCGGCCAGCCGGAACAGGCACCCGGCGATATAGGCGCTGTCGCCGCGGGAGACCGCCTTGCGCGCGATGCCGACCAGGAAGTCGGCCTCCCAGAGGCCGCCGACCAGGGCATCCGCCAGCGGGCGCGGGAAGGTGCGCACGCGGCGTTGCAGCGTGGTCAGCTCGCCGGTCGGGTCCGACAGGATGCGGCCCAGGGCCAGTTCGCCGGGGTACGCGAAGTCGGGCACCCCCAGCGGATGGCCGGCCTGGGTGTGGAACGCGTACCGGCCCTTCTCGGCGTCGGCCCAGCACCGGTGCACCCGGTCCAGGTCGCGGTAGATCCAGTCCACCGGGTCGCCGTCCACCCGCAGCCAGCCGCCGCCGTCGACCCACGGGCCCCAGTCGCCCGGCACGGTCACCTTGGCGCCGGTCCCGCCGACCGCCACGGCCAGCTCGCCGAGGCGACCGGTGTCGAGCGGGTGCCGGTAGTAGAGCCCGAGGTCGGTGTCCGACTCCGGCGTGTGGGTGCGGCGGGCGCGGCTGCCGCCGAGGACCACCCCGACGACGCCGGGCACGGCGGCCAGCCGGTCGGCGAGGCCGATCAGGGCGGCGTCGGTCAGTGCCATGGGTTCACCGTGGTCTGCCGGGCCGGACGGCGCAATGACCGGGTGGTCCTCAACACAGTGTTGCGGGCTCCAGGCGTACGTTGTCCAGGGTTTCCGGGTTGAGCAGTTCGAGGTCCTCGTCCGAAAGCAGGACCGAACCGCCGAGCTGAACCGCGCTGCTTTCCTCGCGCCCCTCCTCGCCGGCCGCCGTTGCCGGCTTCTCCTGCCCCTCCGGGCAGACCGCGGACCGCCCGAGCGGCATGCACAGGTGCAGCGGCTTGCCGCACTCCTTGACCGGCTTGCGCCGCGCCCCGAACGCCACGACCCGCGGCTCGGGCTTCTTGGTGACGGCGGTGTCGACCAGCTTGCGGTCGGCCGGCTTGCCGTCGACCAGCGTCACCAGGTAGCGCACAGTCTCCACGCCGGGGGCGCCGGGCGTCTGGATGCGCCGGGTGCCGCGCGGCAGCGACGAGTCGCGGACCAGGCGGGTCGGGAACGGGATCGCCCGGGTCTCCACGTCGGTCCGGGTGGTGACGACCGGCGCGGGGGCCGGCTGGGCGGCCCGCGCCGGCGCGACCCGCACGGCCGGTTCTCCGTCAGCGGTACGCGTGGGCCGCGGCCCGGTCCGGTCGGCGCGGTCCTCGCCGTCGCGGGCCCGGCTGAGCTGCTCCGCCGCGGGTTCGGCCGGGGTCGCCTGCTGGGGAACGGCGGTGTGCCGGCGAGGCAGCGGCTCAGCCGCGGCGGCCGCCCGGCTCACCACCTCGGGGTCCTCGTCGAGTTGTGGGGCGCCGAGGTCCTCGGCAGACCGTTGCTGCACCGCGAGGGTCTTCGTGTCGTCCCCGGTCAGGGACGCGACTCCGGCCGCCCCACCACCGACGACCACGAGGAGCGCCGCGGCGCCAGCGGTCATCCGGATGCCGAACGGCAGCCGGGCCCACCAAGACTTTCGTGGCATTTCGAGCAGATGCTGCCAAGAGTCACTAGTTGTCTGGTTTTGCACCAAAGCATTGTGACTCTCCACGAGCCGGACGCAAGCCTCCCCGAGTCACCCGAAATGCTGACCGCCGTGCCCCGTGACCGGGTTCGCGCGTTGCCCCGGCGAGCCGCAAAATCGACTGCCCCGGGGCGTGCGCGGCGGCCGTACGATCGGGTCCATGTCCGCCTCAAGTTCACCGGCGGGCCTCGCTCCGCTGTCTCCGCAGGAGGAGGCGGTGATGCGGGCGCTCGGCCGGTTCCTGCTGGTCATGCCCCGCGCCCTCGACGCCGACCTGGTCCGCGAGCAGCGGATGTCCGCCAGTGAGTATTCGGTGCTGCGCCACCTCTCCGAGACACCCGGCCAACTGATGCGGATGAGCGAGCTCGCCACCGCGTGCGATATGTCACTGAGCGGCATGACCCGGCTCGCCGCGAAACTCGAGTCGCTCGGCTATCTGCGCCGCATCCGCTGCCAGGAGGACGCTCGCGGAGCGAACGCGGTGCTCACCGAGAAAGGCCTGGAGCGTCTCCAGGAGGCCTGGCCCACCCATCTGGCCAGCGTCCGCCGGCACATCTTCGACCACCTCGGCGAGATCGACCTGGCCCGCCTGGCCGCCGCCTTCAACGCCATGGCCTCCGACGCCTGAGCGCGCCTCCCCGTCAAGATCCGGCGGATTGCGATGATTAGGGCGTGCTCAACGCTGGTGTGCGGGACCGGATCGCCCGCATCGTCTCCGAAGTGCTCGCCCCCGCGGTGCTGGTCGCCGCGCTCCTGCTGATCGTCGGCTGGCACGCCGGCGAGGCGCCCGGGGTATCACGGTGGTGGGGTCTGCCCGGTGCGCTGTTCGCCGCGGTCATCCCGCTCGGCTACGTGCTGCACGGCGTACGCACCGGCCGGCTCACCAACCACCACATCCCGGAACGCGCCGACCGCCGCATCCCGCTGATCTTCGGAACCGCGTCGCTCGTCGCGGGCCTGGTGCTGCTGATCGTGCTCGGCGCACCCCGCGAGGTCCTTGCGCTGCTCGCCGCGGGCGGCGTCGGGCTGGCGGTGTTCGCCCTGGTCACGCACTGGTGGAAGATGTCGATCCACGCCGGCGTCGCGTCCGGCACGGTGGCCGCGCTGACCGCCGTCTACGGGCCGGTGGCCCTGCTCGGCGTCCCGCTGGTGATTCTCGGCGGCTGGGCCCGGGTCCGGCTCACCGCGCACACCCCGGCCCAGGTGGTGGTGGGCGCCCTGGCCGGCGCCGTGATCGCCGGCACCGTCTTCCCGGCGCTGCGCTGACGTTCAGCTGGTTCAATGCGCATTGTGGAGTGGCGATTCAGTGGCGAGATCATCGAGTGGCGCGGGCCGGCGCCCTTCTACTTCGTGGCGATGTCCGAAGCCGACAGCGCCGAACTCAAAGAAGAAGCACGAGAACTGATCTATTGGGGCCAGGTGCCGGTACAGGCCGTCATCGGTCGAACCGAGTTCCGAACGGCCCTCTTCCCCCGCGACGGCCGCTATCTGGTCCCCCTCAAGGACGCCGTCCGAAACGCCGAAGGCATAGGCGAAGGTGACGTCGTCGCGGTAGTTGTGCGCCCGTCCCGCCAGACCGGAGACTGAAGCGCTCGCGTCACCCGATCGGTCGGCAACCTGGTCGCCGCGCCGCCTCCCGGCGCACGCTTGACGCGAACCGAACACCAGATTGGTCGGACGCGACCCGGATTATCCCCGACGGTGGCTGGGAACAACCACGGGAGCCGAATCCTGGCGAAAGGCCCCCATGGACAACCAAACCGAACAGCAGGGTGGGGTCCGCTGATGGCCACCCTGGTTCCGAGCCTGGTGCGCCTGCGCACCGATTTCAACACCGTGTTCCCCGGTCGCGACAAGAGTTCGGACGGGTGGATCGGCGACACCGCGCATCAGGGCCGCGACTCCGACCACAACCCGGACGAGCGCAATCTGGTCCACGCGATCGACGTCGACGCGAACCTGGGTTCCGGCGTCGACATGCGCGACGTCGTCGAGTTCATCGTGGCGCGCTGCCGGTCCGGCAAGGAGAAACGCCTCACCTATGTCATTCACGACCGGACCATCTGGTCGGCGACACAGGGCTGGACCGCCCGGCGTTATTCCGGCGACAACCCCCACACCGCGCACGCGCATTTCTCGGCCGGCGACACACCGGCCCGCGAGCGTGACACCGGCACCTGGCACCTTGAGGAGGTACCCGTGGCTCTCACCGCCGCCGACAAGAAATGGATCGCCGACCAGATCGCGGTCACCATGAAACGGCTGATCACCCAGGACGAGGAGGTGCGCCGCCACCTGCGCGCCATCCCGTGGCAATACGTCGGCGGCGGCATTCCGCAGGGCATGTCGACGCTCGGTGTGCTCAACCAGACCTATCTGGCGGCCACGCAGGAGGACGAGATCTGAGGGGCCTTTCCTATCGGCGCGCGCCGGTGCTGTCCCGCAGCGCGCGTTCGTAGCAGACCGACACGTCGGAGCCGACGTAGGCGCCGAACGGCAGGATCTCGGTGTACCCCTCGCGTTCGTAGAAGCGCATCGCGTCCGGCTGGGCCGGCCCGGTCTCCAGGCGGATCGTCGTCCACCCGCGGTCGAGCGCGGCCGCCTCCAAGGCGTGCAGAATCGCCGTGGACACGCCGGAGCCGCGGCTGCCCGGCTCGACATACATGCGCTTGACCTCGGCGCTGTCCGCGTCCAGGCGGCGCAGAGCTCCACAGCCGACAGCCCGCCCGGCGCTGTCCAGGGCGACCAGGAAGAGATCGATGTCGGCGGCGGACGGCGGCGTACCGGGCTCATGGTCGTCTGAGCCGTAACGGACGTCGAGTTCGGCCCGCTGCGCGTTGCGGAGCGCAGCCCCCGCCGGGTCGTCCCACGAGCGCTCTTCAATGGTCCAGGTCATGGCGGCCTCCTTCGTAACAAGCGTTACGGTAACATCCGTTACGAAAAGAGAGAGGTGCGACGCGTGTCACGCACAGCGGACCGATCGGCGCAGGGCGAGGCGTTGTCCCGGGCGGTATGGACCGTGCTGGCCGAGCAGGGTCTGGAACGGCTGACCGTGCGCGCGGTAGCAGCTGCCGCCGGTTGCACCACCGGGCTGGTGATGCACCGCTTCCCGAACCGCCAGGCCCTGCTCCTGCACGCCCGGCAGCTACTGCACGAGACCACCCGCGCTCGGGTCGAGGCGCTGGAGGCCGCAGCAGCCACCCCCCGGGCGGCGTTGCGGGCAGTCCTGCATCAGGGCATGGCGATCAACGAGCAGACCCGCCAGGAAGCGGTGGTCTGGATGGGCTTCCTGGCCGCAGCCGTCTCCGACGAAGACCTGATCGCCGAGCACCGCCGCAACAACCGCGCCTGGCGGACCAGGGTCGAACGCCTCACCGCCGCAGCCGCACCCGACTGGCCGGCGGACCGGGTGTCAGCCGCGACACTGGCCCTGATCGCCATGACCGAGGGCGTGGCGGCGTACGCAGCCGCCGACCCGGCCGCCTTCCCGGCTGTCGCCCAGAAGCAGATGCTCGACGCAGCACTCGCCGTCTACGACCTGGCCGAGTGACCCGACCGCCGGCCGCAACCGCTGGAGAACCCACCTACAGCCCGATGATCCGAACCCGTTGCCCGCACAGCTTGACCATGTCGTCGACATCGGAGGTCAAGACCGCCACCGGCGCAGGTAGCCGCAGCGCCACCTCCGCGACCATGGCGTCGATGGCGTACTTGTGCCCATGAAGCCCTGCCGCCTTCAACAGCCCCGCGCTGCGACGGGCGGTTTCCTTCGTCACCGACTCCACCCGGATCCGGGACAGCAGCCAACTCAGCCGCGCGACATCCACACCAAAGTGAGCAACCTCGATGATCGTGGCAGCCGACATGGCCAGATCGACCCCGTCACGCTCCGCCTGCTCCAGCAGGCGCATCACCTTGCGATCCTGGTCGATCCACTCCGAGAAGCCCTGCGAGTCGAGCACCAATGACTCAAGGCTCACGCCGCACGCCCGGTCTCCCCGGTCCCGTGCAGGAGCGCCCGAGCCTCGGCCATCTCCTGGTCAGTGAACGCCCCGGACTCGCCCTGGTAGCGGTCCAACTCCTCCCGGAGTAGCCTGCGCCGCTCGGCCCGCTCGGCCAACTCGGTGAGGTAGCCGGAGACGTTGTCCGTGTGCGCCTTCATGCTCTCCAGCAACTCTGCCGGCAGCGTGATCGTGACCTTCTTCGTCCTGGCCATCCATCGACCATACCATGGTATTACCAGCACGGAGCGAGCCTGGCGCGCAGGCCACGACTGCACTGAAAGCTCGGCGGAGGTTGAATCCGCGCCTATTAAGGCGCAGACCCGATGCGGCAGACGTCGGCATGAAATCAGACGTTGAAGCGGAACTCGACCACGTCGCCGTCCTTCATGACGTAGTCCTTGCCCTCCATGCGGACCTTGCCGGCGGACTTGGCCGCGGCCATCGACCCGGCCGCCATCAGGTCGTCGAAGCTGACGATCTCGGCCTTGATGAAGCCGCGCTGGAAGTCGGAGTGGATCACGCCGGCCGCCTCGGGGGCGGTCGCGCCGACCGGGATCACCCAGGCGCGGGCCTCCTTCGGACCGGCGGTCAGGTAGGTCTGCAGGCCGAGCGTCTCGAACCCGACCCGGATCAGCCGGTTCAGCCCCGGCTCGGACTGCCCGGTCGACTGCAGCAGTTCGAGGGCCTCGTCGTCGTCCAGCTCGATCAACTCGGACTCGATCTTGGCGTCCATGAAGACCGCCTCGGCCGGGGCGACCAGCGCGCGCAGCTCGTCGAGGAACGTCTCGTTGCCCAGCTCGGCCTCGTCGACGTTGAACACGTACAGGAACGGCTTGGTGGTGAGCAGGTGCAGCTCGGCCAGCAGCTCCAGCTCGATGCCCGCGGCCTTCGCACCCTGGTAGAGCGTGACACCGTCGTTGAGCAGCTTGAACGCGGCCTCGGCGGCGGCCACCGCGGCGGCCTTCTCCTTCTTGAGCTTCGCTTCCTTCTGCAGCCGCGGCAGGGCCTTCTCGACCGTCTGCAGGTCGGCCAGGATCAGCTCGGTGTTGATCGTCTCGATGTCGTCGGCCGGCGAGACCTTGCCGTCGACGTGCAGCACGTTCGGGTCGGAGAAGGCCCGCACCACCTGGCAGATCGCGGAAGCGTCGCGGATGTTCGCGAGGAACGCGTTGCCCCGGCCCTGCCCCTTGGAGGCGCCGCGCACCAGGCCGGCGATGTCGACGAAGCTCACCGGCGCCGGCAGGATCTTCTCACTGCTGAACAGCTCGGCGAGCTTCCCCAGCCGCTCGTCGGGCAGCCCGACCACGCCGACGTTGGGCTCGATCGTCGCGAACGGGTAGTTCGCGGCGAGCACGTCGTTCTTGGTCAGGGCGTTGAACAGGGTGCTCTTGCCGACGTTGGGCAGGCCGACGATTCCGATGGTGAGGCTCACGGAACGCCAGTCTACGGGTTCGGCTATTCAAAGAACCGGCGCAGTTCGGCGGCGACCAGCTCGGGCTTGCCGCTGTCGTCCGCGGCGGTGTGCCCCACCCCGCTCAGGGTCACTCTGCGCACTCTCGGCAGGATCGGTTCAAGGTCATTCAAGACCCCTTTCAGGTACGCCGAGGAGCGCTCGCCACCGAGCAGAAGCGTCTCGGCCGTCACCGCCGCGTACGTCTCCAACGGCCCGGCCGCATCCTGGACCACCGCCGCGTCGAGGCGCATCGTCGGGATCAGGTCGCCGATCAGCCGGCCCCGGCCATTGCTGATCGCGAGCCGGATGAACGGGGTCAGCGCAGCCCTCGGCACGTGGCGGAGCTCGCCGGTGCCCTGAACGACCGTCACATACGCGGCGGCCCGCTTGTTCGCGGCCAGCTCCTTCTCGTACCGCGGCAGCCAGGCGATCGGGTCGTGTACGCCGTACTTGAGCGGTGGCTCGTAGAGGGCCAGGCGCTCGATCGGCAACTCCATCGCGGCGCGCAGCGCGACGACCGCCCCGGAGCTGAGGCCGAAGACGTTGCCGGCGCCGGTTTCGTCGAGCACCGCGTGCAGGTCGTCGATCTCGACCCGCAGACCGTGACCGGCCGCCGCCGGAGCGCTGAGGCCACGTCCGCGACGGTCAGGGACGTACACAGTGTGGGTCCGGGCGAGGTTGCGGGCGAGCTTGGTGAAGTTGGCGGAGGCCTGCATCCCGCCGTGCAGGAGCACGAGTTTGGGGCCGCCGCTGCCGTAGGTCCGCCAGTGGATCTGGCGCTTGATCGCTGTCGTCGCCATGCGTCAACCGTAGTTGACAGATCCCGAGTCGTCAACCACGGTTGACAGACGGCCATGTCCGAATCCCGCCAGCTTTCCGGGGCGCGCCGGGAGCAGACTCAAGGCATGGAACTGGACTTCGAACGCTGCTACCGCGCCGTCGACAGCCGCGACCAACGGTTCGACGGCTGGTTCTACACGGCGGTCCGGACCACCGGGATCTACTGCCGGCCGTCCTGCCCGGCGGTCACCCCGAAACGGGAGAACGTCACCTTCCACCCGAGCGCAGCCGCCGCCCAACGAGCCGGCTACCGGGCCTGCCGCCGCTGCCGGCCCGACGCCGCCCCCGGCTCCCCGGAATGGGACGCCCGGGCCGACACCGTCGGACGGGCCATGCGGCTCATCGGCGACGGCGTCGTCGACCGGGAAGGCGTGTCCGGGCTCGCCAGCCGGCTCGGCTACACCGAACGGCACCTCAACCGGATGCTCACCGCCGAACTCGGCGCCGGGCCGCTGGCGCTCGCGCGAGCCCAGCGGGCGCAGACCGCCCGGATCCTCGTCGAGACCACCGATCTCGGGCTGGCCGAGATCGCGTTCGCGGCTGGGTTCGGCAGTGTGCGGCAGTTCAACGACACGATGCTTGAGGTGTACGCGACATCGCCCAGCCAGCTGCGCGAGAAGCGGCCCACCGGGCGGGGGGAAGCCGGCGTGATCAACCTGCGTCTGGCGTACCGGCCTCCGCTGCACGCCGCGTCGCTCCTGGAGTTCCTCGGGGCGCGCACCCTGCCCGGAGTCGACGAAATGGCCGGAGACACGTACCGCCGAGGGTTGCTCCTGCCGCATGGCAGCGCGAGCGTCGCGCTGCGGCCGGGAGATCGGTGGGTGCATGCGACGCTGCAGCTCAGCGACGTGCGGGATCTGGCGCCGGCGGTGGCGCGGTGCCGGCGGCTGTTCGATCTGGACGCCGATCCGGTCGCGGTCGACGCGATGCTGGGGGCGGATCCTGCGCTGGGTGCGGCCGTGGCGGCTGAGCCGGGGGTGCGGGTGGCTCGGGCGGTCGATGGGTTTGAGATGGCTGTTCGGGCTGTGGTCGGGCAGCAAGTGAGTGTGGCGGGTGCTCGGACGACTTTGCACCGGATGCTGCGTGCTGCTGGTGCGGTCGATGGCCTCTCTTCGGCCGCGGGCTCATCTTCGGCCGCGGGCTCATTTCCGGCCGCGGGCTCATCTCCGGCCGCGGGCTCATCTCCGGCCGAGGGCTCATCTCCGGCCGCGGGCTCATCTCCGGCCGAGGGCCCCTCCCCCTCCCCCGAGTCCACCTCCCAACCGGCTACCCGGCCGCTCACCGGCTTCCCGGCCGCCGAAGCCATCGCTGCGCTTCCCGATTCCGCCTTCGGCATGCCGGCCTCTCGCCGCGCCACCATCCGCGCCCTGGCGGAAGCCGTGGCCGACGGCAAGCTCGACCTGGAACCCGGCGCCGACCGCACCGAAACCGTCGCCCGCCTCATGGACCTGCCCGGAATAGGCCCATGGACTGCCGGCTACGTGGCGATGCGTGCGATCGGCGACCCCGACGTCTTACTCGAGACCGACCTGGCCGCCCGCCGCGGCGCCGCAGCACTGGGCCTGCCCGACTCCCCCCGATCCTTGGCAAAACACGCCGAACGCTGGCGGCCCTGGCGTTCCTACGCCTTGGTCCGCCTCTGGCGCGCCGCCTGAGAACCGAACCTACCGGCGCCGCATCCCATCCGAACCGTTGTCCACAATCCCGCGTTGTCCACAGGCCGCTGCGCAAGATCGCTCCCGGTCGGCCACGCTGGATCCCCCTGTGAGGAGAGAATCATGTTGCGTCATTCGACCTTGGACACCCCGATCGGCCCGTTCACGGTGGTCACCACGGCCGCGGGTGCGGTTCGTGCCGCGGGTTTCACCACCGACGTGCCGGAGTTGATGAGTCTGGTCCATCCGAGCCTGTTGGCGCCGGTGGAGGCGGACGACGACGTCGGGCCCGTGCGTGCCGCGGTGCGCGACTATCTGGCCGGTGATCTGACCGCGCTGGACGGGATCGTGGTGGAGCAGTACACGCGTGGCGAGTTCATGCGGCATGCCTGGGAGGTCATGCGGCAGATCAAGCCGGGCGCCCCGGTGACGTACACCCGATATGCCGATCTGTCCGGCCGGCCGACTGCGATCCGGGCCGCGGCGGCCGCCTGCGCCCGCAACGCGGTAGCGCTGATCCTGCCGTGTCATCGGGTGCTGCGCACCGACGGATCGCTTGGCGGTTACCGCTGGGGACTGCCGGTCAAGTCGTGGCTGCTGGAACACGAGGCCGCCGGCTGAGCTCGGCCGCCGCGGCAGTGGCCGGGAGAAACGGGCACGCGGCTGCCGGGCGGTTCCGGCAGCCCAATCGGCACCTCGAAAACATGCGTGGGCGGCGGCTCGCCCAAGCCAGCCGCCGCCTGGGCATCTAACCAGCGCTTCGAAACACGCCTGGGTGGCGGCTCGCCCTCACCAGCCGCCGCCTGGGCATCCAACCAGCGCTTTGAAACACGCCTGGGTGGCGGCTCGCCCCCACCAGCCGCCACCCAGACACCTAACCGAGCAACTCGCACTCGAACGTGCGTCATCGGCGGCTGGGCTGGGGGCGACGCGGGGCCGCTGAGCTGAGAGGGCTGGGCTGGGCTGAGCTGGGTTGGGTTGGGCGGACTGAACGGAAGGGCGGCTCGCGGTTGGGCTGGGTTGAGCGGAAGGGCGGCTCGC
The DNA here is from genome assembly GCF_036053395.1 of Actinoplanes sp. NBC_00393. NCBI lineage: Bacteria > Bacillati > Actinomycetota > Actinomycetes > Micromonosporales > Micromonosporaceae > Actinoplanes > Actinoplanes sp. NBC_00393. Next base: position 7,543,630 of record NZ_CP107942.1, read on the forward strand.
GGTTGGGCTGGGTTGGGCGGAAGGGCGGCTCGCGGTTGGGCTGAACGGGGGCTTGCGGCTGAGCTGAGCTGGGAGAACTTGCGGCTGGGCTGGGCTGAGCAGGAGGGCGGCTCGCGGTTGGATGGGGCTGAGCGGGAGGGCGACTCACGGCGGAGCTGAGCTGAGCCGAGGGGACTAGCGGCTGGGACTGAGCGGGCTGAGCGGGAGGGCGACTCGCAGCGGGGTTGAGCGGGAGGAGCGACCCACGGCGGGGCTGAGCTGGGTTAAGGGTGCGGCGGTGGGAGACGTGCAGGCGAGCGGCGGCCACGTGCTTCAGTTCGGCGGGCACGCTGACTGCAGTGGGTGTTCAGGCCGCTGGGTATGGCGAACTCGGGCGAATACGCGTACCGAAGCTGGTTTTCAGGGGAATCGGCATGCCGGACCCGGCCGCCGTGCGACCAGCGGCTGAGGGTTGTCCACAGCGGCGCAAAAGGTCTCGCCGGGGCAGGGCATCGGTCCTACGCTGAGCGGCATGACTGATACGGGAACCGGGCGCCACGGTCTCCCCGAGCGGCCGTCTCTGGACGGGCTCGAGGGGAAGTGGGCGCCGCGCTGGCAGGGGGAGGGCACGTACGCATTCGACCGTTCCAAGGAGCGGGCGGATGTGTATTCGATCGACACACCCCCGCCGACCGTATCGGGGTCGTTGCATATCGGGCACGTCTTTTCGTACACGCATACCGACACCGTCGCGCGTTTTCAGCGGATGCGTGGGAAGACCGTGTTCTATCCGATGGGCTGGGACGACAACGGGCTGCCCACCGAGCGCCGCGTGCAGAATGTTTTCGGTGTCCGTTGCGATCCGGCGCTGCCCTACGACGCGGGTTGGGAGCCGCCGGCGAAACCGCCGAAGCAGCCGGTTTCGATCTCGCGGCGCAATTTCGTCGAGCTCTGCAATCGGTTGACGGTCGAGGATGAGAAGGCGTTCGAGGCGTTGTGGCGCCGGCTGGGTCTCTCTGTCGACTGGGGATTGACCTATTCGACGATCGGGACGAAGGCGCGGGCTGTCTCGCAGCGGGTCTTTCTGGCCAATCTGGCTCGCGGGGAGGCGTATACGGCGGAGGCGCCGACGCTCTGGGACATCGGTTTCCGGACGGCGGTGGCGCAGGCCGAGTTGGAGGACCGGGAGCGGCCCGGCGCCTATCACCGGTTGCGGTTCCACGGGCCGGACGGCCCGGTCGAGGTCGACACGACCCGGCCCGAGTTGCTGCCGGCGTGTGTCGCTCTGGTTCATCATCCCGGTGATCCGCGGTTCGCCGGCCTGACCTCGGTGCGGACGCCGTTCTTCGACGTCGAGGTTCCGGTCCGGGAGCATCCGCTGGCCGCGGCCGACAAGGGTACGGGTATCGCGATGGTCTGCACGTTCGGCGACCTGGCCGACGTCACCTGGTGGCGCGACCTGGAGCTGGACACGCGGGTCGTGCTCGGCCGGGACGGGCGGTTCCTGGCGGATCGTCCGGCCGGTGTTCCCGCGGCGGCCTATCAGGCGTTTGCCGGCCTGACCGTCAACGCGGCCCGCCGGGAGATCGTCCGGTTGCTGCAGGAGTCCGGTGACCTGCTCGGGGAGCCGCGGCCGGTCACGCATCCGGTGAAGTTCTACGAGAAGGGCGACTCGCCGCTGGAGATTGTCACCAGCCGGCAGTGGTTCATCCGCAACGGCGGGCGCGATCCGGGGCTGCGCGAGCGCTTGCTGGCGCGCGGCCGGGAGTTGGAGTGGGTTCCGGAGAGCATGCGCCATCGGTACGACCATTGGGTCACCGGTTTGACCGGGGATTGGCTGATCAGCCGGCAGCGGTTCTTCGGCGTGCCCGTCCCGATCTGGTACCGGCTCGACGACGCTGGCGAGCCGGATTACGACCAGCTTCTCATACCGGACGATTCCACACTGCCAGTCGACCCGTCCTCGGATTGTCCGCCGGGGTTCACCGAGTCGCAGCGCGACGTCCCGGGCGGTTTCACCGCGGATCCCGACGTGATGGACACCTGGGCGACGTCGTCGCTGAGCCCGCAGATCGTCACCGGCTGGAGCACCGACGAGGACCTGCACCGGCGGGTCTTCCCGATGGATCTGCGCCCGCAGGGCCAGGAGATCATCCGGACCTGGCTGTTCTCGTCGGTGCTGCGTGCCGATCAGCTCCACGACACGCTGCCGTGGAAGCGGGCGGTGCTGTCCGGCTGGATCCTCGACCCGGACCACAAGAAGATCTCCAAGTCGCAGGGCAACGACGTGGTCACCCCGCTCGCGCTGCTGGAGCAGTACGGGTCCGATGCCGTTCGGTACTGGGCGGCGAGCGGCCGTCCCGGCGCCGACCTGGCGTTCGAGCCGGCTCAGCTCAAGGTGGGGCGGCGGTTGGCGACCAAGCTGCTCAACGCGTCGAAGTTCGCTCTCGGGCTGGGTGCGGCCGAGGCGCTGCGCCGGCCGGTCACCGAGCCGCTGGACCGGGCCATGCTGGGCCGGCTGGCGGAGGTGCTCGGCGCCGCGACGACCGCCTTCGAGCAGTACCAGCACACCGATGCGCTGCAAACCGCCGAGACGTTCTTCTGGACGTTCTGCGACGACTACATCGAGCTGGTCAAGGACCGGGCCTACGGGTCGGGGCCGGGCGCCGACTCGGCGCGGGCCGCGCTGGCGGCCGGGTTGTCGGTGCAGCTGCGGCTGTTCGCACCCTTCCTGCCGTATGTGACGGAGGAGGTCTGGTCCTGGTGGCGTTACGGTTCGGTGCACCGCGCCACCTGGCCGACGACGTACGAGTTGTCCCGCGTCGCTCCGGACAGCGATCCGACCCTGCTGGATCTCGCCGGGGAGGCGTTGCGGCAGGTCCGGCGGGCCAAATCGGACCGGAAGCTGTCGATGAAGACGGAGGTGCCGCTCGCCGAGGCGCTCGGCCCGGCGGAGCTGCTCGACCGGCTGGAGCTGATCGACGGTGATTTCCGGGCCGCCGGCCGGATCACCAAGCTCGACCTGCTGCGCGACCGCACCCCGGAGCTCGTGATCGCCTGCGCGTTCTGAGTCACGGCCTCCGCTACCTGGCGAAAGCCCGGTAGCGGGGGCTCGGCTTGGTCCACCATAGGAGGCATGTCGATCGCACCGGAGCAGGTCGTGGCGCCGGCCCGGGACGCGGTGCTGTTCCGGTCGTCACCGGCCCGGACGTTCGCCGTGGTGTCCGTCGCGCTGATCGTCGCCTATGTCGCGGTGTCACCGATCGTCGGCTGGATCACGGGCGACTCCGGGGACCCGTGGTGGGTCACCGCGCTGCAGGCGGTCGTCATCGGCGCATGCGTGGCCGGCACCTACGCGCTTTCCGCCCGGGCGGCTCTGCCGACCTGGGTACGGGTCTCGGCCGGCGGTCTGGAGCTGGCCGCGCAGGACAGCGACCCGATTCTGCTGGACTGGGCGGACATCGCCGCCGTGGTGGTTCGCCGCGACGGCCTGCGTACGGTGCTCGAGGTCGTGCCGGCCGACCTGGACAGCGTGCACCCGGTGCAGGGCGCCGACCACGGTGATCCGGCCCTGGTGGACACGCCGCGCGGGCCGGCGTACACCGCTGATCTCACTCAGATCTGGCCCAGCCCGGGTGCCCTGCGCCGCGAGCTGGACCGGCGGATGCGCGCCGCAGGCAAGGTCTAGACGCGACGTCCGCGGCGGTCAGAAGTCGAAGCCGCCGCCGAAGTCCCCGCCACCACCGAAATCGCCGCCGAAGTCCCCGCCCGCGAAATCGCCGCCGCCGGCGTCGCCGAAGTCACCGTCGTAGCCGAAGTCGCCGAAGCCCGGCGAGAACAGGGCGTCGAAGATCAGCATGCCGCCGAGCACACCGGCGCCGGCGCCGAGCGCGGTCTTCCACACCGGTGTCGAATACCAGCCGGCCGGGACCGGGCGGCCCTGCACGCGGCCGCCGGGGTAGTAGTAGGGCGTGTCGGCGCCGGGCCGCGGCCCCGCCTTGTAGGCGTGGCCCTGCACGGTCACCTCGCGCTCCTGGGTGAGCTGCCCGGTGCCCTGGGCGCCGGCGAGTTGCGGCAGGTCAGGGCCGGGGTCGATGCCCATCGCGGTGCGGGCCGCCCGAACGTACGCCAGACCCTCCAGCGCCGACTCCCGGGCCAGCTCGTACTGCCGTACCGTGTTGGCCTGTTGAAGTTGGCCGCCGGCCGCGTTGTAACGCTCGCTCGCGTCAGCGAGCGCCTGCCGTGCCGCCGGCTCCTCGGAGGACAGGTTCATCACCTGGCCGCCGAGCCGTTCATACCAGCGCTGCGCCTCGGCGCGCGCGTCCTCGAGCTGGGTCTGCCGGCGCGCCTGGCCGTTGCGCTGCGTCCCGGCGATGACCAGCACGACCACCGCCACAATGGCCACGATCAGCAACACGCTCGTCATGTTTCCACGGTACCCCCGCAGTTCATGTCTTACCTTTCTGGCAATCTGCGGTGGTGACGTTCTCGACACTGGCTGTGATTCTCGTCTGCCTGCTCGCCGGCGCCGCCCTGGGCTGGCTGGTTGCCCGCGCCCGCGCCGCCACCGACATCGCCCGGCTGGAGGCGACGCTGGCCGCCGCGCGCGACGGCGAGCAGCGCCTGGAGCAGTCGCTACGCGCTCTGTCCTATGAGGCCACGGCCCAGTCCCAGGAGGCGGTCGCCCGGGCAGTGGGCCCGCTGCACGAAACCCTGCGACGGTACGAGGAACGCGTCGCCCAACTCGAGCACGACCGGATCGACGCGTACGCGGAGCTGCGCGAACAGGTCCGGGCCATGGGGGTGGTCTCGGGCGAGTTGCGTACCGAGACGAAGCAGCTGGTGGCGGCGCTGCGGGCGCCGCAGGTGCGCGGCCGGTGGGGTGAGCACCAGTTGCGGCGCATCGTGGAGGCGGCCGGGCTGCTGGAGCACTGTGACTTCGCGGAGCAGGTGACCGCGTCCACCGATCAGCAGGGGGTGCGGCCCGACCTGGTGGTGCGGCTGCACGGCGGGCGCAGTGTGGTGGTCGACGCCAAGGCGCCGCTGGAGGGGTACCTGTCGGCGATGGAGGCCCGCTCCGAGCCGGAGCGCGACGCCTGCCTGGACCAGCACGCCCGGCATCTGCGGGCGCATGTGGACTCGCTGTCCGGGAAGCGGTATTGGACGGCGTTCGAGTCGACCCCGGATTTCGTGGTGCTGTTCGTGCCGGCCGACCCGTTCCTGGACGTCGCGTTGCAGCGGGACCCGACGCTGATGGAGTACGCGTTCCGCCGCAATGTGGTGCTCGCCACCCCGGCGACGCTGATCGCGATGCTGCGCACGGTCGCCTACTCGTGGCGGCAGGAGACGCTGACCCGCAACGCGGCCGCTGTGCACGGGCTGGCCCGGGAGCTGTACGGGCGGTTGTCCACCCTCGGTGACCACGTCGACAAGCTGGGGACGTCGCTGGCCGGGGCGGTCACCGCGTACAACCGGGCGGTCGGGTCGCTGGAGTCGCGGGTGCTGGTGAGCGCCCGCAAGCTGGCCGAGATGGGCGTCGCGGACGACGAGCTGCCGCCGCCCGTACAGATCGAGTTGACGCCTCGCCAGCCGCAGGCGCCGGAGCTCAGCTAGCTTTCGCGGCGGCCGCGGCCTTCATGTCCCTGCGCAGCTCCTGCGGCAGCGAGAAGGTCAGGCGCTCCTCGGCCGTCGTGTACTCGGTGACCTCGCCGAAGCCACGCTCGGCGAGGTGCGCCAGCACCTCCATGACCAGCTCGTCCGGGACGCTCGCGCCGGAGGAGACACCGACCGTGGTGGCGCCGGCCAGCCACTCGTCCTGGATCTCGGAGGCGAAGTCGACCAGGTGGCCGGCTCGCGCGCCGGCGCCGAGGGCGACCTCGACGAGACGCACCGAGTTCGACGAGTTGGTCGAGCCGACCACGATCACCACGTCGCAGTCCGGCGCGATCTCCTTGATCACGTGCTGCCGGTTGGACGTGGCGTAGCAGATGTCGTCGCTCGGCGGGGACTGCAGCAGCGGCAGCCGGGTCTTGAGCCGGGCAACCGTCTCCATCGTCTCGTCGACCGACAGCGTGGTCTGGGAGAGCCAGACGACCTTCGCCGGGTCGCGGACGACGACGTTGTCCACGTCGTCGGGCCCGTCGACGAGCTGGATGTGCGCGGGCGCCTCACCGGAGGTGCCGATCACCTCCTCGTGGCCCTCATGGCCGATGAGCAGGATGTCGTAGTCCTCGGCGGCGAACCGCTTGGCCTCGTGGTGCACCTTGGTGACCAGCGGGCAGGTGGCGTCGATCGCCTTGAGGTTGCGCTCGCGGGCCTGCTCGTGCACCTCGGGGGCCACGCCGTGCGCGGAGAAGACCACGGTCGCGCCCTCGGGCACCTCGTAGTTCTCCTCCACGAAGATCGCCCCGCGGGCCTCCAGCGTGCTCACCACGTGCTTGTTGTGCACGATCTGCTTGCGCACGTAGACGGGGGCGCCGTAGAGCTTCAGCGCCTCCTCGACGGTCTGCACAGCGCGGTCGACACCGGCGCAGTAGCCACGCGGCTTGGCGAGCAACACCCGCTTACGAGCTTCAGTCACCCGGCCATGGTACGTGCCTCGCTCGCCCGGCCGCTTTCCTGCGATCAGCGCCACAGCAGGGTGATCGACGGCCCCGGGCCGGACGGTGGAGTGTTGACGCTGTGCGCCCGGTCGGGGCGTTTCGGCCCGAACGTGCCTGATCCGGCGGGATACTCGGATCATGACGGGCGAGGACGCGCAGGACGGTCTGTGGCCCTCGATCCCGGCTGTGCTGCGGGTGATGACCGGCTGGTTCCTGCTGGGCATCGGGCTGTTGAACCTTGCTGTCGAGGTGGACGGTGGGCTGACCGGGGCGTACCTGGTGTTCCACGTGGTGCTGGCGCTGGGCGGGGCGCTGCTGCTGACCCGGCACCGGCTGGACCCGAGCCGCGCCGGGTATCTCCTCGCCACGCCGATCGCGCTGGCCGGTCTGGTGGCCGGGGCGCTGCCGACGACCACGCGGTGCTGTCTGGAGGCTTATCCGCAGCGGCGCGGGTATCCGTACCCGTTCCTGGGAACCGGCGCCGGTGCGCACGTGGACGTGAAGTACCTGGTCGCTGACCTGATCTTCTGGGGTTGTGTGGCTCTGCTGCTGCTGACGGTCCTCACCGCGGTGGAGCGGCGGCTGCCGGAACGGCGGACCCCGGTGGATCTGAGCGGCCTCGGCGGGCATGCCGAAGGACGGGCGTACGCCGCCACCCCGGATCGCAGAGACCAGAATGTCGGTGGGCTGACCTAATCTGGCCGGGTGACTGAGCCCGATCCGCAGAAGAGCGCGGCCAAGAGCACCGCCGAGGAGCCATGGCCGGTGCGCGTGGTCAGCCAGAAGGTCGGCGCCTGGATCGCGAAGCTCGGCTGGGTGTGGGTGGACGGGCAGGTCGCCCAGATCAGCCGGCGGCCCGGCTCCGGGGTGGTCTTCCTGACCCTGCGCGACCCGTCCGCCGACCTCAGCCTGACCGTCACCGCGCACCGTGACGTGCTCGACGCCGGTGCCCCCGAGCTGGCCGAGGGCGCCCGGGTCACGCTGCACGCCAAGCCGGAGTTCTATCCGGGCCGGGGCACGCTCAGCCTGCGCGCCGACGAGATCCGCCAGGTCGGGCTCGGTGAGCTGCTGGCCCGGCTGGAGAAACTGAAACGTCTGCTGGGCGCGGAGGGCCTGTTCGCCCGGGAGCGCAAGCGGCGGCTGCCGTTCCTGCCCGGCCGGATCGGGCTGATCACCGGCCGGGCCAGTGCCGCCGAGCGGGACGTGCTGATGAACACCCGGCGCCGCTGGCCGGCCGTCGAGTTCCGGGTCATCAACGTGCCGGTGCAGGGTCCGACCGCGGTGCCGCAGATCATCGACGCGCTCAAGGTGCTGGACAACGACGACACCGTCGACGTGATCGTGATCGCCCGCGGCGGCGGCAGCGTGGAGGATCTGCTGCCGTTCTCCGACGAGGCGCTGTGCCGGGCCGTGTTCGGGGCGCGGACCCCGGTGGTCAGCGCGATCGGCCACGAGACCGACGCGCCGCTGCTCGACTACGTCGCTGACCTGCGCGCCTCCACCCCGACCGACGCCGCCAAGCGGATCGTGCCCGACCTGGCCGACGAGTTGCGGCTGATGGAGCACGCCCGGTCCCGGCTGGACCGGGCGGTGCTCGGCATGATCGACCGGGAGCGGCAGCGGATCGAGGCGTGGCGGTCCCGGCCGGTGCTGGCCCGCCCCGAGGCGCTGCTCGACCAGCGCGGCACCGAGGTGACCGCGCTGCGTGACCGGGCCGGGCGCAGCCTCGAGCACCGGCTCCGCCGGGCCGACGACGACCTGCGGCACACCGTGGCCCGGCTGCGCGCGCTGTCACCGGCGGCGACCCTGGAGCGCGGCTACGCCATCGTGCAGCGCGCCGACGGCCACGTGGTCCGCGCCGCGGACGAGGTGGCGGCCGGCGACCTCCTTCGGATCCGGCTCGCGGACGGCGAGCTGCAGGCAGCGGTACAGGAGAGCGAATGACCGACGAGAACTTGAGCTACGAGCAGGCCCGCACCGAGCTGGCCACCGTGGTCGAGCGGCTGGAGCAGGGCGGCGGCAGCCTGGAGGAGTCGCTCGCCCTGTGGGAGCGCGGCGAGAAACTGGCCGACATCTGCCAGCGCTGGCTGGAGGGCGCCCGCGAGCGCATCGAGGCGGCCCGCGCCGCCCGAGCCGACCAATAGCCGCCTGAGCCGACCATATAGCCGCCCGAGCCGACCAATAGCCGCCTGAGCTGACCAGTAGCCGCCCGCGCCGACCAATAGCCAACCGCGCCGCCGACCGTTGGAGCGGAGCACGGGCCATTACGGCCGGCCGTTGGTCAGGACAGCGCTGCGGCCAGGGTGTCCAGGTTCTCCTGGTCGGTCTTGCCGACGATGATCACGGTTCGGTTCTGCTCGGTGAAGATCAGGGCGGTCTCGCCGGGGCGGCCGGAGTAGCGCATCCACGTCCGTTCGGTGGTGCGGAAGGCGCCGATGCGCTTGCCCTCGGCGCCGACCTCGGCCGGGACCAGGGTGGCGGCCGGCACTGTGCTCTGCACCAGCAGGATCGGGTCGTCGTCCGGGTCGACGAACCCGAGGCGCAGCGTCACCCCACCGTCCTCGTGGCGGGTGTGGGCCGATGTGATGTGCCAATCGTCGCCTAAGCCGGTCGGCTCGGCGACGGTGAACTCCTGTGCCGCCTGCTGGATCGCCGGGGCCGGGTCGACGGAGATCGGCTTGTCGCCGTCGAAGAGGACCCGGTAGAAGGTCAGAACCAGCGCGATCGGAATGAGCAGCACCGCCAGCGAGTAGAACATGTCGCGCGGCCGGCGCCCTTCCCGAGCCGCAAGCCGCGGCTGAGCCGCAGCCTGGCCGGGCCCTGCCCCGGCGGACGTCGCCCCACCGGCGGCTGCCGCGTCACCGGCGGCCGGTGCCGCCACCCCAGCCGGTGCCACGCTGTCCGGGGCCGCACCAGCCGGGGCCGCGCTGCCGAGGGGTGCGTCGGCCGGGGCTGCTGTGCCCGCCGGGGCCGGTGTGTCGGCGGGCTGGGGCTGCTGGGGCGATGCGGGTTCCACCGACCCATTGTTAACCATGTCGCTGAACCGAGACTTGGCGCGGCCTCTAATGCCAGGATCGGAGGACCTACCAGCCCCGCAATGTCGCGAGGAGGCCGCCGTGCCCGCCCGAGTCCCCCAGGATCTCGACCGAAACATCGCCCTCGACCTCGTCCGCGTGACCGAAGCCGCCGCGATGGCGGCCGGCCGCTGGGTCGGCCGCGGTGACAAGAACGGCGGTGACGGCGCCGCCGTCGACGCCATGCGCAAGCTCATCAACTCGATCCAGATGCGCGGCGTCGTGGTGATCGGTGAGGGTGAGAAGGACGAGGCGCCGATGCTCTTCAACGGGGAGCGGGTCGGCGACGGCACCGGGCCGGAGGTGGACGTCGCGGTCGACCCGATCGACGGCACCACGCTGATGAGCAAGGGGATGCCGGGTTCGATCGCGGTTCTCGCGGTGGCCGAGCGGGGTGCGATGTTCGACCCGAGCGCGGTCTTCTACATGGACAAGATCGCGGTCGGCCCGGATTGCGCCGACGTCGTCGACATCAACGCCGGGGTGAAGGAGAACCTGCGCCGCATCGCGAAGGCGAAGCGCTCCAGCGTCTCCGACGTGACGGTGTGCATCCTGGACCGTCCTCGTCACTCGCAGCTGGTCGACGAGGTGCGGCAGGCCGGCGCCAACATCAAGTTCATCTCGGACGGTGACATCGCCGGCGCCATCTCGGCGGCGCGTCTGGAGTCCGACGTCGACGTGCTGATGGGCATCGGCGGCACCCCGGAGGGCATCACCGCGGCCTGCGCCCTGAAGTGTCTCGGCGGCATGATCCAGGCGAAGCTGTGGCCGCGCGACGACGCCGAGCGCGAGAAGGCCATCGCCGGCGGCCACGACCTGGACCGGGTGCTCACCACCGACGACCTGGTGACCGGCGACAACTGCTTCTTCGTCGCCACCGGTGTCACCTCGGGCGACCTGCTCAAGGGGGTCCGCTACCGCTCCGGTGGCGCGCACACCCAGTCGATCGTGATGCGGTCCAAGAGCGGCACGATCCGGGTGATCGACTCGTATCACCGGCTGGAGAAGCTGGCCCTCTACTCGGCCGTCGACTTCGACGGCCACCTGCCGACGGTCCCGCTCAGCTGACGGTTCGCCGAAACAGCTTTGGCCGTCAGCTGAGAAACCCGGCTGACGGCCAGAGCTGTTTCACGGCTGCGGAGGCAGCGCGGGCGGTCAGCCGAGGGGGTCAGCGGCGGCGGAACAGGATGGCGGCGATCACGCCGCCGATCAGGCCGAGCAGGTGGCCCTGCCAGGAGACCCGCGGGTCGGTGGGGAGGATGCCGTACAGCTGGTACCAGTAGAGCAGGCCGATGAAGACGGCCACCCCGAAGTTCCACCAGCTGCGCTCGACCAGGCCGCGGGTGAACAGCAGGCCCAGGTATCCGAAGATCACGCCGCTGGCGCCGACCACGACGCTGCGCGGGTCGCCGACGAACCAGACGCCGATCCCGGTGACCATCATGATCACGAAGGTGGACCAGATGGCCCGCCGGGCGCCGCCGGCCAGCACGAAGGTGCCGAGCAGGATGAGCGGGACGGCGTTGCCGTACAGATGGTCCCAGCCGGAGTGCAGGAACGGGCTGAACAGGATCCCGTCCAGCCCCTCGATGCGGTGCGGGATGATGCCGCCGGCGACGTCGAGGGTGCCGGGGCCCAGGCCCACGTCGATCGCCTCGATGACGAACAGGACCGGGATCACCGCGCACATGGTCACGAACGCGCGCCCGATCGACGAGTAGAACGCGTCAGTCCCGAATTTCGCCGCTTCGTCCTCGCGTGCCGCCGTCCACCCGTACCCCATGCACCGATGGTGGCAGGGCATTGCTCGCGCGGCCACCCGGGAGCCGCTCAGCTGAGCTTGCGGATCGCCTCCTGGATGGCGGGGCGGAACTTGGAGATCTGGGTGTAGACGCCGAAGTAGCCGTCCCGGGCGCAGCCCAGCCCCCAGCTGACGATGCCGACCTGTTCCCAGCGCCCGGCGGCGGACCGGCGCACCATCGGCCCGCCGGAGTCGCCCTGGCAGGTGTCCACGCCGTGCCGGCCGGCGCAGATCGACTCGTCGCGGACCAGGGTCACGCCGGCTTTGCGGTACGCCGCCGCGCACTTGTCGTCCGGGATGGTCGGCACGTCGGCGTAGTGCAGTCGCCGTTGCTGGCGCAGCGCGCCCTCGCGGGTCTGTCCCCAGCCCATCACCGTGAACGTGCCGGTGTCGCTGCCGTCCTCGACCAGGCCGATGGTCGGCAGGTCGAGCGGGCGTTCGAGTTTGACCACCGCCCAGTCGTCGCCGCGGGTCTCGGTGATGAAGTCCTCGGCCCGGATCACCTCGACCGACTTCACGGTGATGGCCCGGTCGGATTTGAGGTCGGAGACTCCCGCGGTGACGGTGATCTTCTTGTTGGGTCCGGTGGCGCCGACGCAGTGCCCGGCCGTCAGCACCACCCGGGGCGCGGTCAACGTGCCGCCGCAGCCCATCGAGAGGCGCACCACCCAGGGGAACTTGCCGGCCGTCGCCACTTTGCCGCCGACCACCTCGCGAACCGGCTCGTCAGTTTCGGCGGCCCGGGCGGGCAGGTTCGCGCAGGCCAGGGTGACGGCGACGGCCAGAACAAGCGAGACGGCATTTCGGACCATGCAGACATTTGATCACAGCAAAACGGGGCTGCGCGGCACGCCGCACAGCCCCGTCGCGAGGTTCGATCAGTACCAGCCGACGTTCTGCGAGTGGTTCCAGGCGCTGCACGGGGTGTTGTAGCGGCCCTTGATGTAGCCGAGGCCCCACTTGATCTGGGTGGCCGGGTTGGTCTTCCAGTCGTCGCCGGCCGAGGCCATCTTGGTGCCGGGCAGGGCCTGCGGGATTCCGTACGCCCCGGAGCTGCGGTTCGTGGCCTTGTAGTTCCAGCCACTCTCCTTCTTCCACAGCTTGTCCAGGCACGGGAACTGGTCGAGTCCGAAGCCCCTGTCGAGCATCAGGGCGCAGCCGATCTTCCGGCTTCCGCTGTACTCGTCGCAGGACGCCGGGATGTCCCCGGTGAAGGGCACCGGCCCGCCGCTCTCCTCGGCCTCCTTGGCCTCTTCGGCCTCCTTGGCGGCCTTCTCCTCGGCGATCGCCTTCTTCTCCAGGGTCCGCGCCTTGCCGGCGGCGGCCTTGGCCTCGGTGGCCGCCTTGGAAGCGGCGGCCGCCTCCGCCTGGCTGCGGTGCGCCCGCGCCGCGGCGTGGTGGTTCTGGCGTTCCTTGAGGAGCTGGAATTCGTCCGCGGTCGCCTGGGTCACGAGAGCCGTCTCGGCGCTCTGCTCCTGGAAGTCCTGGGTCTGACCGACGTAGACACCGCCGATGAGACCGGCCAGGAGAAGACTGACGGACGCCGCACGAACTCCGAGCCGGCTCCAGAGCCGCTTCACGAAGATTCCCTTCGTCGGGGGCAATGACGCGGCGCGTTCCCACCGTTACTCTCAGTGGAGCGCGCCGCGAGCACCCGCGACCGTCCGGTCGCCGCCTCACACCCGCAGGGAGTTGACCAGGTGCCCGCCGAACACCATGGCGCAACGTGAAGTGGATGTGAAATGCCAGCGCGGTGTTGTGATTTTAGTCACTAACAATTGTGCATCATTTCGGACCAAATCCACCGCGCTGGCGTCATCTCACAGGGGGATCTCCTCCAGCAGGTCGGTGACCACCTCGGCGATGGGGGACCGCTCCGAACGGGTCAGCGTGACGTGGGCGAAGATCGGATGCCCCTTCAGCGCCTCGATCACCGCGGTCACCCCGTCGTGCCGGCCGACCCGCAGATTGTCACGCTGCGCGACGTCGTGGGTGAGCACCACCCGCGAGCCCTGGCCGATCCGGGAGAGCACGGTGAGCAGCACGTTGCGCTCCAGCGACTGCGCCTCGTCGACGATGACGAACGCGTCGTGCAGGCTGCGGCCGCGGATGTGGGTCAGCGGCAGGACCTCGAGCATGCCGCGGGCCAGCACCTCCTCGACGACGTTGGCGTGCACCACCGCGCCGAGGGTGTCGAAGACCGCCTGCGCCCAGGGCGACATCTTCTCCGACTCGCTGCCGGGCAGGTAGCCGAGCTCCTGGCCACCGACGGCGTAGAGCGGGCGGAAGACGACGACCTTCTTGTGGCGGTTGCGCTCCATCGTCGCCTCCAGGCCGGCGCAGAGCGCCAGCGCGGACTTGCCGGTGCCGGCCCGGCCGCCCAGCGACACGATGCCGATCGACTCGTCGAGCAGGATGTCCAGCGCCACCCGCTGCTCGGCGGAACGGCCACGCAGGCCGAACGCGTCGCGGTCGCCGCGCACCAGCTTGACGGTCTTGTCCGGGTTGACCCGGGCCAGCGCGGAGCCGCGCGGCGAGTGGATCACCAGACCGGTGTGGCAGGGCAGCGTCTCGGCCTCCTCCACCTCCAGTTCGTCACCGGAGTAGAGGGACCCGACCTGCTCCTCGGTGAGCTGCAGGTCGGCCATGCCGGTCCAGGTGGGGTCGCTGGCCTGGCCGTGCCGGTACTCGTCGGCGGTCAGGCCCACCGAGGCGGCCTTGACCCGCAGCGGCATGTCCTTGCTGACCAGCGTGACGTCGCGGCCCTCCGCGGCGAGCCCGAGCGCCACCGACAGGATGCGGGTGTCGTTCGAGTCGTTGCGGAAGCCGTGCGGCAGCGCGCTCTGGTCGGCGTGGTTCAGCTCGACCCGCAGCGTGCCGCCCTCGTCGTTGCAGAGCACCGGCTGGTCGAGGCGGCCGTGCTTGATGCGCAGCTCGTCCAGCATGCGCAGCGACTGCCGCGCGAACCAGCCCAGCTCGGGGTGGTGACGTTTGCCCTCCAGTTCGGAGATGACCACGAGCGGAACGACGACCTCGTGGTCGGTGAACCGGCGGAAGGCCGCCGGGTCGGACAGCAGGACCGAAGTGTCCAGAACGAAAACCCGCCCTGCCGGGGCGGGTTCCGCGTCAGCGTGCCGGTCTCGGGGCTTACGGCGCCCCGCGGTGGCTCGGCTGCTGGAGACTGCGTCGGCCGGGTTCGAAGGGACCCCGGCATCGGTACGGCGAGATGTCACAGGCCTGCTCCAGCGGGCGTGCAACCCGGTCCGCCCGCGGTCCGCCACCTCCGGTCGCCGGAACCTGACACGGGGTCGGATTGCGGGCCCCGTGGCGCATGTTGTCGCAGGTCCGGGCCGACCGGCTGGCTCGGGATGACCCCGTGCCATGCCTCAAAGCTAGCGGTCAACCGCGTCCTGCGGTAGAGCGCAAAATCGGGCACCCAGGGGTGACTCTCGACGCACGTGAATTCGGCCGGCATAAAAGAAGACCTTCCGCGGGTAATCTGACTGCGTGGCAGACACCGCACGTCCGACGCATCCGCTGACCACCGACGAGGCGTGGGCGTTCACGGCTGAGCGCGCATCCGCGACCACCTTCTTCTTCGACTTCGACGGTGTCCTCTCGCCGGTCACCGACGACCCGGACGCCTCGCAGCCGGTGCCGGCCGTGCTCGGCGTGCTGGAGCGCCTGGCGACGGCGGTGGCCCGGGTGGCGATCGTCTCGGCCCGGCCGGTGAGCTTCCTGCGGTCGCGTTTCGAGACCCTGGAGCACGTGGATCTGTACGGGTTGTACGGCCTCGAGGTCTGGCACGACGGCGAGGTGGTCACCGAGCCGGCCGCGCTGGAGTTCGTGCCGGCGATGGCCGACCTGGCCGAGCGGGCCCGCGCCGAGCTGCCCGGCGAGATCCTGGTGGAGTTCAAGCGGCTCTCCGTGGCCCTGCACTACCGGGTCGCGCCGGAGCTGGCCGAGACGGTCGAGCGCTGGGCGCACGAGCAGGCCGAGAAACTGGGGCTGCGGATCCAGCGGGGCCGCATGGTGGCCGAGCTGAAGCCGCCGGTCGACCAGGACAAGGGCATGGTCATCACCGAGGGTGTCCGCAACGCCGGTTGCGCCTGGTATTTCGGGGATGACATGTCTGACATCAAGGCGTTCGACGCGCTGCGGGCGCGGGAGGCGGTCGACCCGTCGTTCTTCGGCATGGCCGTCGCGGTGGCCAACCCGGAGACCGGCGCCGAGGTGTCCAGCGCCGCCGACCTCACCCTCGACTCCCCCGACGCGGTCGCGGCTTTCCTCACCGAGGGCCTGCGCCGGTTCTAGTGCGGGGCCCTGCTTGAGCCCGGCGGTCGCGCTGGGGCCGGGACGGTACGCCCGGGCCGCGGCTCTGTCGTACCAGCAGGGGTTTGTCGTAAGAATGAGGTTATGCGCCGTAACGGCGCTGGCGGCCGGCGTAGGAACGCAGCGCGCGCAGGAAATCGATCCGGCGGAAGTCGGGCCAGTTGGCGTCGTGGAAGTAGAACTCCGAGTGCGCCGACTGCCAGAGCAGGAAACCGGAGAGCCGCTGCTCACCGCTGGTGCGGATGACCAGGTCGGGGTCGGGCTGGCCGCGGGTGTAGAGGTGCTCGGCGATGTGCTCGACGTCGAGGATCTCGGCGAGCTCCTCGAGTGTTCCCCCGGAGGCGGCGTGCTCGTAGAGCAGTGAGCGGACCGCGTCGGTGATCTCGCGGCGCCCGCCGTAACCGACCGCCATGTTGACCTCGACGCCGCCGCTGCGATCCCGGGTCTTCTCCTGGGCCGCCTTCAGCGTCGCCGCGGTGGCGGCGGGCAGCAGGTCGAGCGCGCCCACCATGCGCAGCCGCCACGGGTTGCCGTCCTCGGCCAGCTCGGTGGCGAGATCCTCGATGATCTTCACGAGCGGGTCCAGCTCGGCGGCCGGGCGGCGCAGGTTGTCGGTGGCCAGCAGGTAGAGCGTGACGTGCTCGATGCCGGCCTGATCGCACCAGGCCAGCAGCTCCTTGACCCGGGTGGCGCCGACCCGGTGGCCGTCGTTGGGGTCGACGAAGCCCATCTCGCGGGCCCAGCGCCGGTTGCCGTCGCACATGACCCCGACATGCCGGGGGACGGGCGTGCCGGCCAGCTTGCCGGCCAACCGTCGCTCGTAGAAGGAATAAACCAGGGAACGCAGACTCATCACCGCAAAGCGTAACCACCCCGACCGCAGGTTCACGCGGGGACAGTACGCCACGAGACCATCCCCACCGCGATGCGCCCGATCGTGCGAGCGTCCAGCAGTCCGTCCGCGAGACCCAGTTCCACCATCCGGTCGAATACGCCGGCGTCCGCTGCGGCCGCCCGCACCGCCGCGTCGGCGACCCGCGGCCAGATGGTGAGCCGGGCGGCGGCGCTGGAGTGGCGCAGGTGCCGGCCGAGCCGGCGGTTCAGCGCGTCGCGATAGCGCCGCACCACGTCGTGGGGGCCGCGGGCGGCTGCGGCGCCGGCCAGCGCCCCGGACAGCACC
Organism: Actinoplanes sp. NBC_00393; assembly: GCF_036053395.1. Classification (NCBI taxonomy): domain Bacteria; kingdom Bacillati; phylum Actinomycetota; class Actinomycetes; order Micromonosporales; family Micromonosporaceae; genus Actinoplanes; species Actinoplanes sp. NBC_00393. The sequence goes on from NZ_CP107942.1 coordinate 7,560,598, forward strand.
GCGTAGAAGATGCCCTCCCCGGTGAACGGGTTGACCAGGGAGAACGCGTCGCCGGCGAGCAGCACTCGGCCGCGGCCGGGCGCCGGGCGGTGGGTGGACAGCGGCAGGTGGTGCCCACGCACGCCGGCCGGGTCGCTGCCGGGAAGCAGTTCGGCCATCCGGCCGGCGAGGTACGCGCGAGACAGCGCATTCCCGCGCAGCAGTTCGCCGTAGCCGACGTTGGCGGTGCCGTCGCCGATCGGGAACTCCCAGGCGTACGCGGGCCAGCGCTGCCGGGTCGTGACGATGACCTGCTCGCCGGTGTTGGTGCTGGGCCGGTAACCGCGGATCGCGATGGCCAGATGCCCGGCGGGGTTGACGCCCGCACCCAGCGAGCGCCGCACCACCGAGCCGGCGCCGTCCGCGCCGATCACCACGTGTGCCCGGAACGTCCCGTCGATGACGACGGTGTGCTCCTCGCGTACCTCTCTTACTGTGTGCCGGCGCAGCTCGACGCCGGCGGCGACCGCGGCCCGCACCAGGCGTTCGTCGAAGACCCGCCGCGGCACGGTGTGCGCCGGCCTCGGCAGGGCCCGCGCCGCCACCGCGCCACCGGGCGAGACCAGCCGGAGCCGTTCGATCGGCCGGTAGCCGCGGGTGACGTCCGGCACGCCGAGGCCGGTGAGGACGTCGACCGCCTCGGCGGCTATCCCGTCTCCGCAGGTCTTGTCGCGCGGGAAGTCCGCCCGGTCGAGGAGCAGGACGCGGGCGCCGGCCCGGCGGGCGGCGATCGCCGCTGCCGAGCCGGCCGGTCCCGCGCCGATCACCGCCACGTCGTAGGCATCGATCCCCATGAAGGGGATCGTGCCCTATCCGGCGCTGCCGGGTCAGGCTTTGTCGAGGCGGGCCCGCAATGCGTCCAGCTCGGCCCACAGCTGCGCGGGCAGCTTGTCGCCGAACTTCTCGAACCACTCGGTGACCTGCGGGATCTCCGCCAGCCACTCGTCGGTGTCGACCTTCAGCACGGCCTCCAGCGCGGCCGGGTCGAGGTCCAGGCCGGTCAGGTCGAGCGACTCCGGCGTCGGCACGTGGCCGATCGGGGTCTCCACGGCGTCGGCCTTGCCGTCGAGGCGCTCGACGACCCACTTGAGGACGCGGCTGTTCTCGCCGAATCCCGGCCAGAGGAAACCGCCGTCCGCGTCGCGCCGGAACCAGTTGACGTAGAAGACCTTGGGCAGCTTGTCGGCGTCGCCCGAGGCGCCCTTCGCCATGTCGATCCAGTGCTGGAAGTAGTCACCGGCGTGGTAGCCGATGAACGGCAGCATCGCCATCGGGTCACGGCGTACGACCCCGACCTGGCCGACCGCGGCCGCGGTGGTCTCGCTCGACAGGGTGGCGCCCAGGTAAACCCCGTGCACCCAGTCGCGAGCCTCGCTGACCAGCGGGATCGTGGTCTTGCGGCGGCCGCCGAACAGGATCGCGTCGATCGGTACGCCGCGCGGGTCGTGGTACTCGTCGGCGAGGATCGGGCACTGCTCGATCGGGGTGCAGAAGCGGCTGTTCGGGTGGCTGGACGGCGCCTCCGACTCCGGCGTCCAGTCCTGGCCCTTCCAGTCGGTGAGGTGCGCGGGCGGCTCGCCCATGCCCTCCCACCAGATGTCGCCGGCGTCGGTGAGCGCCACGTTGGTGAAGACCGAGTTGCCCTTGGCCAGGGTGCGCATCGCGTTCGGGTTGGTGTGGAAGTCGGTGCCCGGCGCGACGCCGAACAGCCCGAACTCGGGGTTGGTGGCCCAGAGCCGGCCGTCCTCGCCGAACCGCATCCAGGCGATGTCGTCGCCGACGGTCTCGACCTTCCAGCCCGGCAGGGTGGGCTGGAGCATGGCGAGGTTGGTCTTGCCGCAGGCCGACGGGAAGGCGCCCGCGATGTACTTGACCTGACCTTCCGGCGAGGTCAGCTTCATGATCAGCATGTGCTCGGCGAGCCAGCCCTCGTCCCGGGCGGCCACGCTGGCGATCCGCAGCGCGTAGCACTTTTTGCCGAGCAGCGAGTTGCCGCCGTACCCGGAGCCGAACGACCAGATCTCCCGGGTCTCCGGGAAGTGCGAGATGTACTTCGTCTCGTTGCACGGCCAGGCGACGTCCGCGTCACCCTCGGACAGCGGCGCGCCGATCGAATGCAGACACGGCACGAAGTCCGCGTCGTCACCCATCGCCTTCAGGACCCCGGCCCCCATCCGGGTCATGATGCGCATGCTGGCCACCACGTACGGGCTGTCGGTCAGCTCCACGCCGAACATCGGCTTCGGCGCGTCGAGCGGACCCATGACGAACGGGACGACGTACATCGTCCGGCCCTTCATGCAGCCCCGGTACAGCCCGGTCATCAGCTGCTTCATCTCGGCCGGCGCCATCCAGTTGTTGGTGGGCCCGGCGTCGGCCTCGTCGGCCGAGCAGATGAAGGTGCGTTCCTCCACACGGGCCACGTCCGACGGATCGGTACGCGCCCAGAACGAGTTGGGTTTCTTCTCCGGGTCGAGACGGACCAGCGCGCCGGACTCGACGAGTTCGTCGGTGAGGCGGGTCCACTCGGCCTCCGAACCGTCGCACCAGACGATCCGGTCGGGCGTTGTCAGGGCGGCGACCTCGTCGATCCACGCCAGCAGGCGGGGGTGCGAGGTAGGGGGCTGAGTCAAGGTGAAGCTCCTTCGGTCGGCACTGACCTACGACGAAGCTGCCGGAGAGCCCGGCTCGGTCGTGGGAGTTACGTCAGCCTAAGCCGATACCGCGTTGAGTTCATCGGCAGAACCTGTGGACAACCGCACAATCTATGGTTGCTCTGCTCGCAGACGATCGATTCTTCGCCGTTGAGCGCATCACTGCGCAGGGTCACAGTAAAGCCACACCGGCAGGCGACAACTTTCGCAAAAGGGACTTAAAGCCTTAGACTTTCACCTAATCGGGCTTTCCTCGCAGTTCCTGCCACAGGAGGCGGAATGACGATCCCGGGCCACCATGCGGACTCGGACAACGACCTGCTGGCCGCCGTCCGGGCCGGCGACACCGCCGCGTTCGGCACCCTCTACGAGCGTCATCACAGCGCTGCCCGCCAGTTCGCGTACGGGCTGGTCCGTGATCCCGCCGACGTCGACGACCTGGTCGCCGAGACGTTCGCCAAGGTCTTCGCGACCCTGCGGGCGGGGCGCGGGCCGCTGGTCGCGTTCCGCGCCTACCTGCACACCACGATGCGGCACGTCTGCTACCACCGGGCCCGGCTGGACCGGCGGCTGGAGTTCACCGACGACCTGACCCGCTACGACGCCGGCGAGCCGTTCACCGACCCGGCGCTGGACCGGCTGGAACGCACCTACGCCGCGGCCGCGTTCCGCAAACTGCCGCCACGCTGGCGTGACGTGCTGTGGCAGACCGAGGTGGAGGGCAGCACCCCCGCCGAGCTCGCGCCCCGGATGGGACTGACGCCGAACGCGGTGGCGGTGCTGGCCCACCGCGCGCGGGAAGGGCTGCGCAGTCTCTACCTGCAGCAGCACGTGACCGCGGCGGATCATCCGGAGTGCCGCTGGGCCGGTGAGCATCTGGGCGGGCAGGTCCGCGGCCGGCTCGCCGCGCGCGACGCGAACCGGATGCGCACCCACCTCTCCTGGTGCGACGACTGCCAGGGCCGGCTCGCCGAGATCCGGGAAATCGACGGCTTCCGGAACGCACCGTATCGACAACGTCACCATGCCGAGACGTCCGGTTAAGACTCGGCAGCGAAGACAGCCACAGATGACACCCGCCGGTACCCTCGGACGCGTGCCTCCGAACCCACCGCAGCCCGCATCCGGTCTGCGCACGCGGCTCGTCGCACTGGCCCGTGAGGTGGGCAAGTTCGGCGTCGTCGGCACCACTGCCTTCGCCATCGATCTCACGATCTTCAATGTGCTGCTGAGCGTCGGCAGCGAGACCCTGCTCGCCAAGACCATCTCCACGGTGATCGCGACGACGTTCGCGTTCTTCGGCAACCGGTTCTGGACCTGGCGGCACGGCGACCACACGAACATGGCCCGGCAGTACACGACGTTCTTCGTGCTGAACGCGATCGGCCTGGGCATCGCCCTGCTGTGCCTGGCGATCAGCCACTACGGCCTCGGCCAGATCTGGCCGGCCCTGCAGACCCCGCTCGCCGACAACATCTCCGGGCAGTTCGTAGGCACCGCGGTGGGCACCCTGTTCCGATTCTGGTCATACCGCCGGTTCGTGTTCCGGGTCAGCGACGACCCGAAGATGACGTCGCCCTCATCCGCCGTCAGTGACTCGGCGTAATCACCACTGCTCGCGTAAGGTTGCCCAATGCCCTCAGCCAGTCCGCTGACGGATCGCCTCCGCCGTCTAGCCCCCGAAGCCATCGCCTTCGGCATCATCGGCGCGAGCAACATGCTGCTTTACATGGCGATCACGTACGCCCTGCTGCCGATCGGCGCGGTCAAGGCGAGCGTCGTCGGCACGGTGGTCACCACCACCCTGGCCTACCTGGCGAACCGGTACTGGACCTACCGCAACCACACCCGGACCGCGCTGCGCCGGGAGTACACCCTGTTCTTCGGGTTCAACCTGGTCGGCATGGTCATCCAGTCCGGCACGATCGCCATCGGCAAGTACGGGTTCGGCCTCACCGAGGAGCACGACGAGCTGCTCTTCATGACGGTCACGCTGTTCGGCATCGGGATCGCGACGATCTTCCGGTTCTGGGCGTACCGCACGTTCGTCTTCCTCAAGCCGCCGGTCGACGGCCACGAGGCCGCGATCACCGAGCTGGACGCCACGGCCGGGCTGGCCGAGCTGAGCGCCGTCGAGACCCCGGGCAGCGTGGCCCGGCTCGACCTGCAGCCGGAACTCGACGCCCGCTAGCGGACCTCCTCCACCTCGTCCTGCTCCTCGTCCTCCTCGGCCGGCGCCTGCTCGATCAGCTCGTAGAGCAGGGTCTGCACCTGCGGCGCGCCGGGAATCGCGGTCAGCCGCGCGCTCTGCTCGCCGATCGAGTCGATGGTGAGCGTCCCGCTGCCGAGCACCCGGTCCAGCAGCGACTGGGTCAGCGCGTGGTCGTTGACCCGGTTCAGCGGCAGGTCCCGCCGCTCCCGGTTGACCACACCGTGCTGCAGCAGGATCCGCTCGTCGGTCAGCACGTAATGGGTGCAGCGCCATTTCAGCAGCGGGACCACGCCGTACTTCACCGCGTGCCAGAGCATGATCGCGGCGACCAGGCCGAGACCGATCCGGCCGCCCTCGGAGTCCGGCAGCATCACCCAGGCCAGGATGAACCCGGACAGCGTGAGGAGCAGCAGCAGGATCGGGAGCACCGCCGCCTTCGCATGCGGACGCAGGTGGAGGACCAGCTCCTCCTCGTCGATGAGCACATCGTCCGGGAACGCCACGCGGTCAGCGTACGTGCAGCACGTCACCCGCTGAGACACGAAGGTCGCGGGCGTCCTCCGTACGGATCACCAACTGCCCGTCCCGGTCCACGGTGACCGCCTCGCCGGTCAGCTCGCCGCCGCCCGGCAACAGCACCCGCACGGTACGCCCGATCGTCGCGCAGCCTCGCTGATACTCGCCGAGCAGCCCGCACATCTCCGCGTCCCCGCCGGACTCGCGCCACCCGCCGTACCACCGGGCCAGCCCGCGCAGCAGCGCCCGCAGCAGCGGATCCCGGTCGAGTTTGTCGGTGCCGGCCACCCGCAGCGACGTGGCCGGCACACCGGTGGTCTCCGGCAGCTCCTCGGCGCGGGTGCTGACGTTGAGTCCGATGCCGACCACCACGGCGTCGGCGGACACCTCGGCCAGGATCCCGGCACACTTGCGGTCGCCGACGAGCAGATCGTTCGGCCATTTCAGGGCAGCCTCGACACCGGCCACCCGGGTCACCGCCTCCCGCAGCGCCACCCCGGCCAACAGCGGCAGCCAGCCGAACCCGGCCGCCGGGGCGGCCGGCCAGCCGCGCTCGGCATCGGCGGCACCGGGCCGCAGCAGGATACTCAACGTCAGTCCGGCCCGCGGCGGCGACACCCACTGCCGATCCCGGCGACCCCGGCCGGCGACCTGACTCTCGGCCACCACGACCAGGCCCTCCGGCTCGCCGGCCCGGGCGGCCTCGGCCACGTCGGCGTTCGTCGAACCGGTCTCGTCGCGCACGTCCAGCCGGGACCAGAGCCCGCCGGGCACGACCAGGGCCCGGCTCAGCGACCGGGCCGAGAGCGGAGGGCGGTCGAGGTCGGCGTACGACGAGGAAGCCATCCGCGCAGCCTAGTCAGCCGTGCCGGTCGGCGGAGGGGCGGCTTCAGCCGGCGGGCGGCTTCAGCCATGGCGGCCGCTTCAGCCATGGCGGCCGCTTCAGCCATGGCGGCCGCTTCAGCCATGGCGGCCGCTTCAGCCATGGCGGCCTCAGCCATGCGGGCGGCCTCAGCCATGCGGGCGGCCTCAGCCATGCGGGCGGCCTCAGCCATGCGGGCGGCCTCAGCCATGCGGGCGGCCTCAGCCATGCGGGCGGCCTCAGCCATGCGGGCGGCTTCAGCCATGCGGGCCGGCGGCGTGGCGGCTGACGTACGCGGAGCCGGGCTCGATCTGCGCGGTCGGCCGGGGTCGCGGCCGGGGCCGGTCGTCGGCGCCTGTACGACGGCTGCGGCGGCCGGTGTTCTGCTCCTGCCCGCTTGCCTTCTCGTCGCGGGCCGCCCACGACCGGGGCAGGCGGATCCGGCGGTCCTCGGCGACCGGCGGCCAGGCCGGCACCAGCGCGGTCGGCTCGGCCGCCTCCACCGGGGTCAGGTCGAACCCGGTGGCCGGCTCGTAGTCGGGAACGGGTGGCAGCCGCTCCACCGGGACCGGCCAGCCGTAGCCGCGGGCCGAGGGCTCGGGATCGGCGTAGAGGTCGTCCGGGACCGGGGTCCAGTAGTCGCCGGCCGGAGGGCGGTCGTCCAGATCGAGATAGTGCGGGCGGACCCAACCGTCGATGCGGTCGCCGTAGGAGCGGTCCGAGCGGTCGACGGCGGGCCGCGGTTCCGGCATCGGGGCCGCCTCGGCGAAGCGGTTGTCGGCGGGTTCGGGGCCGTAATCGCGAATCCCGCCGAATTCTGCGACCTCTGCTTCGGGGTATTCGTCGCCGGCCGCGACCGCCGGGAAAGCCGGCGCCAGCTCGGCAAAGTCGGAGGCCGGCGCGGGTTCGGCGTGCTGGAAAGCCAGCGCCGATTCGGCGAACTCAGAAGCCGGCGCGGATCCGGGGTGCTGGAAAGCCAGCGCCGGCTCGGCGAACTCAGAGGCCGGCGCGGATCCGGGGTGCTGGAAAGCCAGCGCCGGCTCGGCGAACTCAGAAGCCGGCGCGGATCCGGCGTGCTGGAAAGCCGGCGCGGATTCGGCCAGCTCGAAAGCCGGCGCCGATTCGACGAGCTCGAAGGCCCCGGCCGGCTCGGCATAATCGGCATGATCAAAATCCTGATCGGCACGATCGAAGGCCGCGGCCGGTTCGAAGGGCGACTCGTCGTCGGCCAGGCCGATCGAGGCGAGCCCGCTGTGCCCGGGGTCGGTGTCGGTCGGTCGCCCGCTGAAGGCGGCAGCCAGCCGACGCCGGCGGCCCACCCGGCTGCGCGCCGACCGCCGGGCCGGTTCCGGCTGCGGTTCCGGCTCCAGTTCCGGCTCGATCGGTTCAAGGCCGTCACCCAGGCTCGGCTCGGCGTCAACCATCACCGGCCCGGCTTCCAGCAGGCCCGGCACCGTCTGCAGGGCCCGGTCCGGCTGCCGCGGGTCCGGCTCCAGCAGGCCCGGCTCTCGCGGGTCAGACTCCAGCGAGCCCGGCTGCCGCGGGTCCGGCTCCCTCTGGTCCAGCTCTCGCGGGTCCAACTCCCTCGGGTCCAACTCTCGCGGGTCCAGCTCTCGCGGGTCCAGCTCTCGCGGGTCCAGCTCCCTCGGGTCCGGCGCCGACCGCGGGCCGGCTCCCATCGGCGCCGGCGCGGAATTGGCCAAGGTCGGCCCGGTCTCCATCGAGGGCGGCGGGGCGGGCAGGCTTCGCGAACGCCGGCGACGGGCGGATGCGCCGGCCCGGGTCGCGCGACGGGCGCCGCCCCCGAAGATCATGGCGCGGAAGCTGATCAACGTGGCGAGGCCGCCTGCGATGAAGGCGAGCCCGGCCGCGGTCATCCAGTTCGTCACGAACTTGGTAACGAATGGGGCATTGCGCGCGAAACGCACTCGTAGCGACGCCCGCCCCGGGCGATGCCGCCGCTACTAGGATCATCGGCGGAGTGCACCGCCGCCTTCCGAGCGTGGAGACCACCGTGACGACGCAGCCTGACATCCACACGACCGCCGGCAAGCTGGCCGATCTGGCCGCTCGCACGGAGGAGGCCGTGCACGCCGGTTCCGCCCGGGCCGTCGAGAAGCAGCACGCCCGCGGCAAGAAGACCGCCCGTGAACGCATCGAACTGCTGCTCGACAAGGGCTCCTTCGTGGAACTCGACGAACTCGCCCGGCACCGCTCCACCGCCTTCGGCCTGGACCGCAACCGGCCCTACGGCGACGGCGTCGTCACCGGCTACGGCACAATCGACGGCCGCCAGGTCTGCGTCTTCTCCCAGGACTTCACCGTCTTCGGCGGCTCCCTCGGCGAAGTCTTCGGCGAAAAGATCGTCAAAGTCCTCGACCTGGCCATGAAGATCGGCTGCCCGATCATCGGGATCAACGACTCCGGCGGCGCCCGCATCCAGGAAGGCGTCGTCGCCCTCGGCCTCTACGCCGACATCTTCTTCCGCAACGTACGCGCCAGCGGCGTCATCCCCCAGATCTCCCTGATCATGGGCCCCTGCGCCGGCGGAGCCGTCTACTCCCCCGCCATCACCGACTTCACCGTCATGGTCGACCAGACCTCCCACATGTTCATCACCGGCCCCGACGTGATCAAAACCGTCACCGGCGAAGAGGTCGGTTTCGAAGAACTCGGCGGCGCCCGCACCCACAACACCCGCAGCGGCAACGCGCACTACCTCGCCGAAGACGAGGAGGACGCGATCGACTACGTACGGGCACTCCTGTCCTACCTGCCGTCGAACAACCTCGACGAGCCGGTGGTCTACGAGGAGGAGGCGGACCTTTCGGAACGGGAGTCGGACCTCGCCCTGGACACACTCATCCCGGACTCGCCGAACCAGCCCTACGACATCAAGAAGGTCGTCGAGACCGTCGTCGACGAGTTCCTCGAGGTCCAGCCGCTCTACGCGCAGAACATCGTGGTCGGGTTCGGGCGGGTCGAGGGCCGGCCGGTGGGTGTCGTCGCGAACCAGCCGATCAGCCTGGCCGGCACACTGGACATCGCCGCCAGTGAGAAGGCGGCGCGCTTCGTGCGTACCTGTGATGCCTTTAATGTCCCAGTTTTGACCTTTGTGGATGTGCCGGGGTTTCTGCCCGGCACCGGGCAGGAGTGGGACGGCATCATCCGGCGCGGCGCCAAGTTGATCTATGCGTATGCCGAGGCCACCGTCCCGAAGGTCACGGTGATCACGCGCAAGGCCTACGGCGGCGCCTACGACGTGATGGGTTCCAAGCACATCGGCGCAGACGTCAACTTCGCGTGGCCGACCGCGCAGATCGCGGTGATGGGCGCGCAGGGCGCGGTCAACATCCTCTACCGCGGGGAGCCGGCGGACCAGCGGGCGCAGCGCGTGCAGGAGTACGAGGACACCTTCGCCAACCCGTACATCGCCGCCGAACGCGGCTACGTCGACGCGGTCATCCGCCCCGCGCAGACGCGATCACAGGTGACCCGGGCGCTGCGGATGCTGCGCACCAAGCGGGAGACCCTGCCGCCGAAGAAGCACGGCAACATCCCGCTCTGATCGTCACCGGACCATCAGCGCACCGCCGTAGACCAGCGCGCCCAGCGACAGCAGCCAGAACAGGAAGAGCCAGACCACGTCGCCGATGTGCGTCTGGTTCTCCAGCAGCGCCGCATCGTTGCTCCGGTCGCCGCTCCACATCACCCAGAACAGCTCCGGCACCTGACGGGCTCCACCCATCAGGAGAAACCAGACCCAGACGTACGCGAAAGCGAGCTGAACCTCCGCGACGGACCGCATAGCGACCACCCACAACAGCGCACCCAGTCCGATAATGACCAGGAAGCCGAACGCGTTCCTCGTCATGATCAGCACCGCGACCAGGAACACCATGGTCAGGAACAGCACCGAGCGCGGATCGAAGTCGTTGGCGAGCAACAGCGCCCCGCCGAACCCGAAGATGGACGGCCCGAGATAGCCGGCGACCAGCGAGATGAACCGGGAGAACGGATTCTCCTTGCCGGGCAGCATCTCCCCCGCTCCCTGGCGGAAGATCTTGACGTGCTTGACCGTGCTGCCGAACATCCGGCCGAACACGGCATGGCCGCCCTCGTGCGCGACGGTGATCGCATTCGTGGTGTAGCGCCACAACGGCACAGCGGCGACGAACGCCACCAGACCGGTGGTCCAGGCGAGCCCCGGCGAAGCCTCCATGCCGGGCAAGTTATCTAAACCGGACAGCGACGCCTATCGCCGTTCAGGCTCCGATCCACCGGCCGCTCAGCCGATGGATTCCGGCAGCCACTGACCGGCCAACAGGAATGCGCCGACCGCCAGCCCGACCAGGTTCACGACGAGGAAGACGCCGACCCAGAGCAGCGCGGGCACGTGGGTGAGCCGGGCGAGCTGATCCGCGTCCGAGTCACGCATCCGGCCACGCTTGCGCAGCGTCTGCAGCTCGAACACCGGGCGGACCCCGCCGAACAGCAGGAACCACACCCCGGCGTACGCGAACGCGGCCTGCACCTGCGGCTCCGCGTACCAGGAGACGACGAAGACGATCGCGCCGGTCGCCACCAGTGAGATCACGCCGAACACGTTCCTGATGTTGATCAGCATGAGGAGCAGCAACACCACCGCGAGCCAGAGCAGCAGCGTGATCCGGTTGCCGCCGAGCAGCCAGGCGCCGAGCACACCGACCAGCGACGGCGCGATGTAGCCGCCGAGCAGAGTCAGGATCATTCCGGGACCGGTCGGCCGGCCCGCCGACAGGGTGAGGCCGGACGTGTCGAACTCCAGCCGGATACCGCGCAGCCTGCGGCCGGTCAGCAACGCGAACAGGGCGTGGCCGCCCTCGTGCGCGATGGTGACCGCGTTACGGGCCACCCGCCAGACCGGGCGGATCGCCACAGCCAGGAAGCCGGCCACCGCTGTGAGCAGCACGAGCATTCCGGGAGGGTCCGGCTGAGCGCCGAACAGCTGGTCCCAGAGGTCAGTCACACCGTCGATCGACAACACGCCGGGGACTGTAGCCGATCACGCTATGCGCGTCGGCGTACCACCGCCTCTGCGGGCTCGGCGTCGCGCCGGCCGAGGGCCCGCGCAGCCAGGAAACCGCCGCCCAGCACCGTGGCACCGGCGACGACGAGAAGAACAGTGAGCAGACCGGCGGTCGCCACGATCAACGCGACGTCAGCCACCGCTACCAGCATCCACAGGGCGATCGTGGGCTTACTGCCGTGTCGTCGGCAGCTCATGATGATGCACCTCCATCCGTGGTGCTGGATAACTACCCAGCCGTCCGGATCTCACGCATCGTGCCCTCAGCTCGCGTCGAACGCCTGCTTGATGACCTCGAAGTCCTTCTTCGCCGCGTCCCAGTCCTTCTGCTGCGTGTACCAGCTGAGCAGGAAAGTCTGGCCGTCGACCGCGAACGCGCGACGGACGACGCGCTGCTCGGAGCCGCTGTCGGTGGTGTAGGTGAATTCCCAGTCGGCGGCCTTGCCGTGGTACTCGACCGGGGTGATGCCGATCTTGCGGTAGTTCCGGTAGTGGCTGCTCTGCTGCTCTTCCAGGAACTTGACCGGGTCACCGAGCGGAGCCTCGATCTTGTCGACGCGGACCAGCCGGTTCTTCCACTCCAGCATCAGGCCGGTGCCGCCGCCGGAGCCCTTGACGCTGTCCGGCACGGGGAAACTGAAACCGGAGCCTTTGTACGTGTGCCAGCCGTTCGGGACGGCTCCGCCACTGGTCGGCGCGGCCGAACTCGGCGTGGCACTCCCCCCGGCGCTCGGCTTGCCGGAACCCGGCTTACCGGTCGCGGCCGCCGCGGGCTTGGCCGAGTTACCGTCCGGCGTGGTGCCCTCGTCGCCGAACGCCTGCACCAGGATGATGCCGACGAGCAGCAGAAACGTCAGCAGGATGCCGAGGCCGACGGCGGCCTGCCGCTTGGTCAGCGTCGTGCCGAGCACGGTGATACCGGTGCGGCGTTCCCCTTCGCGTACCGGCATCGGCGTCCAGGCCGGACGGTTCGGCCGACTGAACTGCGGAACCGCACCCAGATCGCCGACCACCCGGGTCGCGTCGTCCCCGGCCGGTTGCGCCGTCCTGGCCGGCGGCACCACAGCGGTCAGGTCGACGAACGAGGTCTTGTCCGCGTCGACCTCGGGCGCGGCGATGACCGAGGTGGCCTCGTCAGCCGCCGCGGGCTTCTGCACCGGCTCCGGGGCTTTCGCCGGCTCGTCCGTGTCCCCCTTCGGCTGACCTGCGGCCTTCGCATTCGCCGCCTCGTCGGCTTCCGCCTTTGCCGGCTCGTCGGCCTCGGCTTTTGCCTGCTCGTCGGCCTCGACCTCGGCTTGCTCGTTCTCGCTGACCTTCGCCTGCTCGGCGGCGCCGGCTGTCGCCGGGCTGTCGGCTTCGGACGCATTCGCGTCGTCGGAAGCTTGCGCGTCCTCCCCAGCGCCGGCAGTAGCCGCCTTCGATGCGCTGTCAGCAGTCGGCTTCCGCTCGTCGGTGTCCGGCTCAGCGGCGGTTGCCTCCGCCTCGGCGGCAGAGCCCTCGCCCGACTTCTCGTCGCTCGTCGACTCGGTGGCCGTCGATGCCGTTCCAGCCGCGCCGGACTTCGCTTCCTGCCCTGTCGCGGCCTCGTCAGCCTCCGCGTCCGCAGTCTTCGTGTCGCTGACCTGGGCTTCGGCGGCCGTCACGGCGGCAGCAGCCTTCTGGTCCGCGCTCGGTGTACCGGCGGGCGCGCTGCTGACCGAACCGGACTCAGCCGAAGCCGACTCGGTGGGCTTTGTGCCGGTTTGCGGGCCGCCGGACGGCATCACCGTCGTGGCGTCCTCAGTGGCCGGCGCGGCGCCCTTCGGCATCACGGTCGTCGCGTCCTCGGACGCGGGTTCACCACCAGCCGGCGCACCACCGGCCGGTGCACCGCCGGCCGGCATCACCGTCGTGGCCTGGGCGGAGTCGGACGGGGTGGGCACGATCGGGTACGCACCGGTCGCGGCGGCCAGCGAGCGCTCGTGCTCCGGGGCGGCCTGCCTCCGGCGGTTGGCGGCCACGTCGGCAGCGGTGAACCCGATCCGGGCCGGGCTGACCGGAGCGGTCGCCGGCGGACCCGCGGGCGGAGCGCTCTGGCCGGTTCGGGGTGCTTTGGGCGTACCGGAAGGGTCCTGAACCGGCGGTGTGTCGAGCCTGGTCGCATCGAGTGGTTTGCTGCCCGGGCGCGTAGCGCGCGGCGGCGTGTCTGCCGGAGCCTGGCCACTGACGGACGCCTTGCCGGACGCGAAGGTCGGCCGGCCCGGCGGCGGCGTGGCGGTGACCGGCGGGCGCGGATTGGGCACCACCGGCGCCGAACCGGTCGCGAAGCCGGAACCCGGCAGCACCGGCGGGCCACCCGGACCGCTCGGCAACGACGGCCGCTCGCGGCCGGCACCAGGCCGGCGCATGGTCGGGCTCATCGGGAAGGTCACCCGAGCGCGCCGCCCGGCAGCACGCGACAGCAGTCGCTCCGCCTCCTCCGCATTGATGCGGTGGGCGGGATCCTTGCGCAACAACCCGTTCAGTACGGGCTTCAGCGGACCCGCCGCACGAGAGGGCGGAGGGTTCTCGGTGGCCAGCGCAGCCAGCGTGGCGATCGCCGACGGGCGCGCAAACGGCGACTGCCCCTCGACCGCGGCGAACAGCGTCGCGCCGAGCGACCACAGGTCCGCCGCCGGGCCCGCAGTGCCGTCGCGGGCACGCTCCGGAGCGATGTACGCCGGGGAGCCGAGCACCAGGCCGGTGCGAGTCACGTTCGGGTCGCCGGGCACGGTGGCGAGACCGAAATCGGTCAGCACGACGCGACCGTCGGCGCCGAGCAGCACGTTGCCCGGCTTGACGTCGCGGTGCACCACCCCGGCCCGGTGCGCGGCGCGCAGCGCGTTGAGCACGCCGAGACCGATCTCGGCGGCGCGGACCGGGTTGAACGGGCCGTCGGCCGCCAGCGTGTCCTGGAGCGAGCGGGACGCCACGTACTCCATGACGATCCACGGGTCCGCATCCGTACGCAGCACGTCGAAGACGCGAACCACGTTGATGTTGTTGAGCCGGGCGATCGCGCGCGCCTCGCGCAGCGACCGCTCCCGCATCTCCTGCCGCTCGCCCGGCGTCAGCCCCGGCGGCGGAACGAGCTCTTTGATGGCCACGTCCCGGTGCAGGACGACGTCCGTCGCCCGCCAGACACGCCCCATCCCGCCCTGACCGAGCGGCGCGACGAGCCGGTACCGATCAGCGACAACGAGTGGGGGAGAAGAAGACATCACGCAGAAAATACCTGGTTCTGTCGAGCGGCCGCGAATTGATCAGCCGAGTGTGGGACACGTGTCACCGGATCTCCCGGAACCCGTCGTACGCTCGGCTGATGAATGAGGAACCGCTGGTCAGCGTCGTACGGGGAAGCCTAGACGATCATGAGCTGGCCGCGCTGGCCGCCATCCTGGCATCTCGATCCACTTCGGTCAATTCCGGAACGGTGCCCCAGCCACCCTCAAACTGGGCCCGATCAGCCCGTCCACAGGCCGCACCCCGCAGCTGGCGCACCTCCGCACTGCCCCGCTGAGCGCTGTCCACAGGGGGCGGAAATACTCGCTGTGAGCAGCTAACCTCGCAGGGGTAATTCGTTCGACGTCGATGGAGGGCGACGATGATCCCTGACGAGGACCTGGGCCCGGCGTGGCTGCGAGATTACGGTCACACCGATTTCGGCGACATCGAAGCCGACATCCTCGCCATGGAGGAGTTCGCGGCCCGGCTGAAAGCCGACGTCGAACAGAACTACAGCCCACGCGCGCTCGAAGTCACCGACACGATGCTCACCACGCTGCCACCGGCCGACGAGCGCTTCAGCGAGCTGCACCTCTTCCTGGCCGCCCATGAGCGGGCCCAGGACACCGCCCTGCAGAACGTCTACAACTACGCCAACGGGACGTACGGCTTCGCCACCGCCGCCCGCGAAGTCAGCGAGCAGTATCGCGGGGCCGATGCCTACGCCCGCGCCAGAGTCACCGACGTGCATGCCGGCTTGCGGATCGCAGGCATCCTCCCGGCCGGGGAGGGGCAGATCTGATGCTGGACAGCGGAGGTATCAGCGGCGGGACGAACTGGTGGAGCCTGCGGGTCCCCGAGATGTGGTCGATGATCGAACGCCACGACGGCGCCGGCCATCAGCATCTGATCGCCGCCTGGAAGCGGTCGGCTGAGCTGGTGCTGCAGCACATTTCGGGCGTGCAGCGCTACCGCGAGAGCCTCGCGGCCGCTTGGCCGCCTGAGCGCAGCGCGGCCTCGGCCGCATATATGGAGCGGCTCGACGCCCTGATCCTCAGCCTCAAGGACACACACGAGGCCGCCGTGGCCAACCATCGCGCCCTCGCGGGGGCGACGGGGGCGCTGGACTCCGCAAGAAAGACGATGGCGGAGATCCAGCGAGAGCACGGTGCCAATGAGGTCCTGCTGGCGGGGTACGAGGAGGAGAAGCGGGCCTACCAGGCAACCCCGAGCAAGGGACGGGGAGTTCCACCCCAGTCCCCGGTGGCCGACGGCCGGCAGGCAACCTTGGAAGACCAGGCCCGAAGGGTGATGTCGTCTCTCAGCTCAGAACTGGCCCTAGCCCAGGTCTCAATCATCCAGCCCAAGCTCTACAAGCCGCCGCTGAAGAATGACGAGCGCAACGACCCTTTTTCGACTTCCGCCGACGCGAACCTGCCCTTACCTGCGGCAACGCCCACCATCACCTCGCTCAGCAAACTCCGCAGAGGAACTGAGCGAAAACCGCGCGAATCGCGATCAGTTCTCACGCCCAGGGCAGGAAAACCCGCGCCCGCTCCGGAACGACCCGGTCCAATACTGGGCGGCCACGACCCTGCCGGCAATCCACCGCCTGCGAAGGAAAGCATCCAATCGCCATCAACCGGGAACCCCGAAGGGCGGCCGCCACTTTCCGGACCAGGAATAATCTCGTCCAGCGGAGGCCCAAATGGCTTGAATCCGATTCAATCGCCTAGTACCACAAGGCCCAGTTACACAGCCAACCATGCGCCCGGCTCGCCCGTCAAGAATCACGCACTACCGCCAGGCTCTGTAATTGGCGGAGTTCCAGGAAGTGGCGGAGTAAGGCCACCTACGTCAAATGCACACACCTCTCAACGAGTGAACCCGGTTGGAGGTCTCATCGGCCAACCGCCGCCCGCCCCAAGCCCGGGCCGCAGGAACGGCGAAGCAAAACGAGAGTTGAACCGGGACCACCCCTGGGAAATCACTGAGGGTGTCGAACCGATTCTACGACCTCCCCGCGAAACTAAGATAGATCCCGGACCAGTAATCGGACTTAACTAGAGATGCACGCCACGATTACCGCGATAGGCCTGGCCTTGCTGGCGGCCATGCTGCCGATTCCTCTTACAGCGAATGATGCTCCCGCCGATAAGGTCCGCTCGGCCCAATGGTTCCTGGCGTACCTCGACGCCGGAAAGGCTCATTCCATAAGCACCGGAGCCGGGGTCATTGTCGGCCTCCCAGACAGCGGCGTCGCCCCCCACCCAGACCTCGAAGACAATCTCCTGCGAGGCATCGATGTAGTTGCTGGCGGACACGGCATCGGACAATTCGACCAAATTGGCCACGGAACACAGATGGCTGGCTTGATTGTGGCGCACGGAAGGGATGGAGTCGGCGCCCTAGGAATTGCACCGGCTGCCAAGGTTTTGCCGATCAAGATATTTGGATCGACGGACACTGATGTCAATTTGCACGCCGGCATCAAGTGGGCCGCACGAAATGGGGTTGAAGTTATAAGCATATCTTCAACGGCCGCTCCATCTAAGAATCTAGATGCTGCCGTTGACGCGGCGGCAACGAGCGACTCGGTTATCGTGGCTTCCGCCGGCAATCGTTCCAGAGACGCGTTCATGCGGTATCCGGCTGTAAGCCCTGGAGTTCTGGCAGTGGGTGCAATAGACAGAAACGGACGGCATGCAGATTATTCCCTAACAGGACCTAGCGTTGGAATCTGCGCACCGGGAACGGAAATCGTAACGACTGGCCTCGACAACGGTTACCGCGATACGGATGGAACCTCTGCGGCGACGGCTATTGTTTCGGGAGCAGCTGCGCTTGTGCGGTCTAGGTTCCCGGAGCTCTCCGCTCAGGAGGTGATTCATCGGCTGACGGCCACGGCTACGGATATTGGGCCTCCGGGGCGGGACGACGAGTGTGGATTTGGCGTACTCAATATCGTCAAGGCTCTTACCGCTTACGTGCCGCCGGTTGATTCCACTACGGGTCCAGGTGCTGACCCATCAGGCGCCGCAGTGCCATCAGGTTCCGCATCTTCGGCCCACCCTCCCGGCGCAGAAACGGGTGGTTCTGCCTTGCTGGCGGTCACTGGTGGTGGCGCCGCAATCGTTGCGATCGGCACGCTTCTCGCTTTTGCAGCCGCTCGGAGACGGCGGCGACCTGGTTGACGGCTGCTGCTTGGTCGGCAGCATCCGCGAATCTGGGATCGGACGGGTAACGAAGCGGACCGGGTAGCCAAAGGAAGAGGAGTGTAGGCGGCGACCGGGCGGGTTGTGCTCGACCTTTTGGCGCACCTAGCCGCCAAGAGGTGTAGTCGCATCGGACGGCAGGTTTCGCTACGCGTTAGACGGAGCCAAATTCGGCTGACCAAGGGCTGGGCGGCGGCGGAGTTGGACAGTGTGGTCGGTCTCGCCAGGTCCGGCGGTAGACAAGGTGAGCGATTTGTAGGAGTTCGAGGCTGAAACACGCGGCTTGCATGCGGTTTTTGGCTGGCTGGGGCTTGTAGTCTCGTTTTTCGTGCAGACCGACATCGCGTACCGACTGATTCTTGCCTCGGCGAGCCCTGCTCGGCGGGCGCTGCTTACCGGGGCTGGGATTGACGCCGAGGTCATCGTCAGCGGGGTGGATGAGAGTGTGGTGGACGCTGACGATGCGTACACCATGAGTCTTGCCCTGGCGCGGATGAAGGCGCGTACGGTGGCCGCCCAACTGCCGGCTGACCCGGGGGCTCTGGTGCTCGGGTGTGATTCGGTGCTGGCGTTCGAGGATGAGGTGTTCGGCAAGCCTGCTGACGCTGAGGAAGCGGCCAAGCGGTGGATGGCCATGCGCGGGAAGTCCGGGGTTCTGCACACCGGGCATCACCTGACCGGGCTGGTCAGTGGGCTGCAGGCGGAGGCGGTTGGCACCACGGTGGTGCATTTCGCGGATGTCAGTGATGCGGAGATCGAGGCCTATGTGGCTTCGGGTGAGCCGTTGCAGGTGGCTGGGGCGTTCACGCTGGACGGCCGGGGTGGGGCGTTCGTTACGCGGATCGAGGGGGATCCGGGGAACGTGATCGGGCTGTCGCTGCCGCTGCTGCGCAACCTTCTCGCTGAGATGGGCGTCCCGATCACGTCTCTGTGGCGGCGCTGAAGCAAGACGACGGCGGCGGCTGGCTGACCGAACTCCGGCGCGATCCTGACGGACTCGGGGAAGTCGCCGCGATCTAGCCAGCGGGAAGCGCCGAGCCGGTCTCCAGCAGGGTCTTCAAGCTGGAGAGCAACTGCGCCCACCCCTCCCCCACGCCCTGGAAAGCCACGTCGTCCGGGCCGAAATCATCATGGGTCACGGTCAGCTTGACCATCGCGCCCTGGGGCTCGATGTCGAAGGTGACCTTTGAGCGGCTGCCCTGGACAGCCGAAGCCAGCCATTCTTCAGAGAAGCCGTGGACCTTGGCGAACTCCGGCGTGAAGGTATGCCAGGTATACGCCAGCCGCCGCCCCGGCACGGCCTCGAGCACCACCTGCGCTGGATCGCTGATCGTGACGCCAGCTTCCGTCCAGGTCATCGGCGAACCGGGCGTCCAGTCCGTCTCGAAAGCGACCCCCCAGTACTCCCTGGTGAAAGCCGGATCCGTCAACGCCGTCCACAGCTTTTCCGGGGTGGTAGCGATGTACGTCGTGTAACTGAACCCCATAGTCAAAGCCTCCGAAAAGAAAGCGGCCTGCGAAGAGAGTGCCGCGAGCGCTTGGACGCGTGGCCGGTCGTACCGGCTGATCCAGCGGTCCGCGATCGCATTGACCGGCGCGGCGTTGAGGTAGTGCAGCTTTTCCCGGCCGCGCCGTTCCGTGGTGACCAGGCCGGCGGCTTCCAGCACCGCCAGGTGTTTGCTGACCGACTGCCGGGCCATGCCCATGCCGTCGCAGAGCTCGCGCAGCGTCTGACCGTTGCGCTGGTTCAGGCTGTCGAGCAACTGCCGCCGGCCGGGGTCGGCGAGCGCCCGGAAGACCTCGTCCACACCACGAATAATAGGCAGCCAAACGGCTGCCTATCAACCCCCGAGAGCTCAGCGAACGCTGCGCGCGAACTCCCGTGCCGCCCACACGACCGCCAGGACGGCGAGCACCGCGGTGATGGCCAGGCCCTGCCAGACCTCCGGCGCACCCAGGTCGCCGCGGAACAGGGCCCGGGTGCCGTCCACCGCCCAGGAGAACGGGTTCCAGTCGGCGACGTTCTGCAGCCACGCGGGCGCGTACGTCAGTGGCAGCAAGATCCCGGAAAGCAGCAGCACCGGCTGCGCCACCGTGTTCATCAGCGGGGCCAGGGCGTCCTCGCTGCGGACCCGCAGCGCCACGCCGTAGCTGATCGCCGAGGTCATCAGGGCGATGAGAGCCAGCATCAGGTACGCCAGCAGCAGGTTCCCGAGGAACACCCGCAGATCGAAGAGGATCGCGAGCAGCGTGATGATGACGGCCTGGACGACCAGGGAGACCACGTCGCGCAGGGTGCGGCCGAGCAGCAGCGCCAGGCGGCTGACCGGGGTGACCCGGGAGCGCTCGATCACGCCGGCCCGCAGCTCGGCGATCAGGCCGAAGCCCTGAAACAGCCCGCCGAAGATGGCGAGCATGACCAACATTCCAGGGACGAAGATTTCGTACGCCTCCGCGTCGCTGGAAACCTGCAGCGCCGGCCGCAGCAGCGGGGCGAAGAGCAGCAGGTACATCACCGGCTGGAAGACGCCCACCAGGACCCAGACGGGATTGCGCAGCAGCAGACGCATCTGGTTCTCGAAGATCAACCAAGTGTCGCGTACGAATTTCATGCCGCACTCTCCCGCAGGGATCGACCGGTCTTAGTGAGGAAGACGTCGTCGAGGCTGGGCCGGTGCAACTCGATCCCGGTCAGCGGCACCGAGGCGGCGTCCAGCAACCGGAGGATGTCCGGAATGGCGGTGGCGCCGTCCTCGACGTGCAATCGGACGCCATCGGTGAGGATGTCGAGCTTGTAGGAGGTCAGCACGTCGGCCGCGGCGGACACCGAACCCAGGGGCAGGCTGACGACGACCACCTCGCCGGCGATCGAGCGCTTCAAGGCCGAAGGCGTCCCGGAGGCGACGATCTCGCCGTGGTCCATGATGGAGATGCGGTCGCAGAGCGCGTCCGCCTCCTCCAGGTAGTGCGTCGTGATGAAGACGGTCATCCCCTCGTCGCGCAGCCGGCGGATCTCGTCCCACATGTGCGCCCGGCTCTGCGGGTCGAGCCCGGTGGTCGGCTCGTCGAGGAACAGCAGCCGCGGCTCGTGGATGATGCCGAGCGCGATGTCGACGCGGCGGCGCTGGCCACCGGAGTAGGTCCGGCACTTGCGGTCCGCGTACTCAGCGAGCTGGAAGGACTCCAGCACCCGGGCGGCGCGCGACCGGGCGGCCGAGCGGGACAGGCCGTAGAGGCGGGCGTGTAGCACCAACTCCTCGACGGCGGTGGAGTCGTCCCAGGTGGCGCCGCCCTGTGCCACATACCCGATCCGGCGCCGCACCTCGCCGGGCTCGCGCCGCAGGTCGGCGCCGGCGACGGTGGCCTCGCCCCCGTCCGGCTCGATGAGGGTGGCCAGCATGCGCAGCGTGGTGGTCTTGCCGGCCCCGTTCGGGCCGAGGAAACCGAAGATCTCGCCCTCGGCGACGTCCAGGTCGATGCCTCGGACGGCCTCCACGGATGGCCCGCGACGGGACGTGAAGGACTTGCGTAGCCCGCGAGTCTCAATCATACGACCCAAACTACGACCATCAATCACTTTAGTCAAACTTGATTATTAAACAGCCGCAGGATGGCGGCAGGAACCCGCTGAAGGCGAGGAAGCGCGGGCCGAGGGGAAGCGGGGGCCGCGGGAGGCGGGGCCGCGGGGAAGGCGGGCCACGGGAGGCGGGGCCGCGGGGAAGCCGGGCCGCGGGAGGCGGGGCCGCGGGAGGCGGGGCCGCGGGGTATCCGGGGGCCGCGGGAAAGCGGGCCGAAGCAAGCCGGAGCCGCGGAAAAGCGGGCCGAAGCAAGCCGGAGCCGCGGAAAAGCGGGCCGAAGCAAGCCGGGGCCGCGGAAAAGCGGGCCGAAGCAAGCCGGGGCCGCGGGAAGCGGAAGCGGCGGGATTCGTTCAGCCGTTAGGGGCGGGAGGGCGACCATCGCCGTATTCCTCGCCGGACTCGATGCGGGTGGCAGTGCGCTCGCACCAGGCGATCTCGGCCTCCGCCCGCACGATCCCCAGCTCCCACAGCCACGACACGAAGGCCGGCTTCTGTTTCGCCCACTCCGCACCGGTGCTGACGTGCAGATACTCCACCGCGGTCCGAAGCTGAGCAGCCCGGTTGCGCAACGCTGCGGAGGCCTCCGAGCGGGGCAGCGCCGGCAGGAACGAGAAGGCGGCCATGAACGGGTCCGGCGGGGAGGCGAGGTTCCACCAGTAGTTGCGGACCAGGGATTCGAACTCCGCCTGGCCCTTCTCGGTGATCTCGTACGTCGTCCGCGCCGGCCGCGCGCCCACCTGCTCGGTGGCCACCTCGCGCAGCAGCTCTTCCTCGGTCAGTTTGCGCAGGCCGTGATAGATCGATCCGGGCTGGACGTTGGCCCACTTGTCGGCGTTCCAGCTCAGCAGCTGACGGCGCACGTCATAGCCGTGCACCGGCTGCATCAGCTGGACCAAACCGAGGATCATCATGCGAGTCGCGGACACTACTCAAGAGTAAAACGACCGTTAGGCTCATAGCCGTGCGGAAGATATTGATCGCCAACCGTGGCGAGATCGCCCTTCGGGTGATCCGGGCCTGCAAAGACGCCGGCCTCACGAGCGTTGCCGTCTACGCCGACAGCGACCGCGACGCGCTGCACGCGCGGCAGGCCGACGAGGCCTTTGCGCTGGACGGCGAGACCGCCGCCGACACCTACCTGCGCATCGACAAGCTGCTCGACATCGCAGCGCGCAGCGGGGCGGACGCGGTGCATCCCGGCTACGGCTTCCTCTCCGAGAACGCCGAGTTCGCGCAGGCCGTACTCGACAAGAATTTGATCTGGATCGGGCCGAGCCCACAGGCGATCCGCGACCTGGGCGACAAGGTCACCGCACGGCACATCGCGCAGCGGGCGGGCGCGCCGCTCGTACCCGGCACTTCTGAACCGGTTGCGGAGGCAACCGAGATCGTCGCGTTCGCCGAGCAGCACGGCCTGCCGGTGGCGATCAAGGCCGCCTTCGGCGGCGGAGGCCGAGGGCTGAAGGTGGCCCGCACGGCCGAGGAGATCCCGGCCCTGTTCGAGAGCGCGACCCGGGAGGCGGTGGCCGCGTTCGGGCGCGGCGAGTGCTTCGTCGAGCGCTACCTGGACCGGCCGCGGCACGTGGAGGCCCAGGTCCTGGCGGACACGCACGGCAACGTCGTGGTGGTCGGCACCCGGGACTGCTCGTTGCAGCGCCGCCATCAGAAGCTGGTGGAGGAGGCGCCCGCGCCGTTCCTCAGCGACGAGCAGCGGGCGAAGATCCATGAGAGCGCGAAGGCGATCTGCCGCGAGGCGGGGTATCACGGGGCCGGCACCGTGGAGTATCTGGTCGGCCAGGACGGGACGATCTCGTTCCTCGAGGTCAACACGCGCCTGCAGGTGGAGCACCCGGTCAGCGAGGAGACCACCGGCATCGACCTGGTGCGGGAGCAGTTCCGGATCGCCGCCGGGGAGGTGCTGGCGTTCACCTCGGACCCGGCTCCGCGCGGGCACGCGATCGAGTTCCGGATCAACGGCGAGGACGCCGGGCGCAACTTCCTGCCGGCGCCGGGCCGGGTCACCGAGCTGACCTGGCCGTCCGGGCCGGGCGTGCGGGTCGACTCGGGTGTCGAGACGGGCAGCGTGATCGGCGGCAACTTCGACTCGATGCTGGCGAAGATCATCGTGACCGGCGCGACCCGGGCCGAGGCTCTGGAACGCTCCCGCCGGGTGCTCGACGAGACGGTGATCGAGGGCATCGCCACGGTTCTGCCGTTCCACCGGGCGGTGGTCCGCGACGAGGCGTTCACCGGCGAGCCGTTCACGGTGCACACCCGCTGGATCGAGACCGAGTGGGCCGGTGGGGTGCCGCCGTTCGCCGCCCCGGCTGCGCCGGAGGGCGAACCCACCGAGCGCGAGACCGTGGTGGTCGAGGTCGGCGGGCGGCGCATCGAGGTGCGCCTTCCCAAGACCCTGTTTTCCGGTACGCCGGCAAGCACCCCCAAACGCAGCACGAGCCGCTCGCGAGGCGGGTCGGGGGCCACGGCCGCGGTCTCCGGCAACGGGCTCACCGCGCCGATGCAGGGCACGATCGTCAAGGTCGCCGTCCAGGACGGCGACCAGGTGGCCGAGGGCGACACCATCGTGGTGATCGAGGCGATGAAGATGGAACAGCCGCTGCAGGCTCACAAACCGGGAACAGTGTCGGGGCTCACAGTCGAGGTCGGCGCGACGGTCACCGCCGGCACCGTGCTGTGCTCGATCGAGTAACACCAAGGCTCGATCGAGCAACACCGAGGCTTCCTCGAACAACGCCGAGGTAGGGGCGGGCCGCCGATACGGGACCTACCGGCGGCCCGCGGCCGCATCCCACCGGGAAACTGGGGCCCGGTGGCGCGGGCAGTCCAACGGTACGCCCGCCCGCCCCGGCGCATCGAAAAGGAGGCGCGCAGGTGTGACCCGGCCACGTACCGTGTCGGGCATCACCGCCGGGTGGGCCGGTTCGGAGGCATGCTGAACACAGCGCACTCTCAGCTACGCCCACGCACAATGCCGTGAGTCCCGAAGCCGCGAGGTGGCACCCCGATGACCGAACTGTTGACCATGTTGGCAACGCCGGCTTGGGCGTACCTTGCTCTGTTCGGCTTCCTGGCCGTGGACGCTCTGGTGCCGGTCGTACCCATTCAGGCCATCATGATCACCTCTGGGGCCCTCACTGTCTACGGAAATCTCGATCTGGCTGCCGTCATCGCCGTGGGAACGCTCGGGATGTTCACCGGCGACGCGATCGCCTTCGTCCTCGGCCGCTCCACCGGCGCCCGGCTGAGCGCGTTACGCGCCCGGTTCGCCCCGCGCAACGAGGACGCCGACCCGTCCAAGACCCGGCGGGCGGCGGAGCGGTTCACCCGCGGCCTACGCCGGCCGGGCCCGCTCGTCGTGCTGCTCTGCCGGTTCGTCCCCGGCGGGCGGATGGCGTCCGGCTACAACGCCGGCAAGACCGGCTATCCGATCAAGTTCTTCGTCGGTTACGACCTCGCCGCGGCGCTGAGCTGGGCCTGCTACGGCGGCCTGGTCGGGCATCTGGGCGGCACCGCGATCACTCAGGACGCCTGGCGGCTGTTCGCCATCGCGGCCACCGCCGCGGTGATCTTCGGCACCGCCGGCTGGATCCTGGCCCTCTTCGGCGGCAAGGACACCGAAGAGGGCGACAAGACGAAGACGACTACTGAATCTCGTGCAGCATGAGCTGCCGGGCCGCCTCGGCGATCGAGCCGGAGAGCGACGGGTAGATCGTGATCGTGTGGGCCAGCTGGTCCACGGTCAGGTTGTTCTCGATCGCCATGGTGATCGGCAGGATCAGCTCGCTGGCCTTCGGCGCGACCACCACACCGCCGATGATCTGGCCGGTCGCCGGGCGGCAGAAGAGCTTGACGAACCCGTCCTGCAGGCCGGCCATCTTGGCCCGGGCGTTGCCGGTGAGCGGCAGCATCACCTGCCGGGCCGGGGTCCGGCCGGAGTCCGCCTCGTTCTGCGACACGCCGACGGTGGCCAGCTCCGGGTCGGTGAAGACGTTCGCCGAGACGGTCCGCAGCCGCAGCGGCGCCACCGCCTCACCCATGGCGTGCCAGATCGCGATCCGGCCCTGCATGGCGGCGACACTGGCCAGCGGCAGCACACCGGTGCAGTCACCGGCGGCGTAGATGCCCGGCACGTTGGTCCGCGACACCCGGTCCACGGTCACGTAGCCGCCGTCGCCGACCGCCACGCCGTACTCGGCGAGGCCCAGCTCAGCGGTGTTCGGGATGGCGCCGACGGCGATCAGCGCGTGTGAGGCGTCGATCACCCGGCCGTCGGAGAGGGTCACCCGTACGCCGTCGCCGGTGTTCTCCACCGACTTGCCCCGGGCCTGGCTGAGGATCGTCATGCCCCGCTCCCGGAACACCCGCTCGATCGCCATGGCGGCGTCGGCGTCCTCGTGCGGCATGACCCGCTCACGGCTGGAGACCAGGGTCACCTGGACGCCCATCGCCAGGTAGGCGCTGGCGAACTCGGCGCCGGTCACACCGGAGCCGATCACCACGAGGTGGGAGGGGAGCTCGGTCAGGTCGTACACCTGGCGCCAGTCGAGGATCCGCTCGCCGTCGGGGCGGGCGGTCGGCAGGACCCGCGGGGTGGCGCCGGTCGCCAGCAGCACGGTGGTGGCCTCCACCGCGTACGTCTCGCCGTCGTCCGGCGTGATCAGCACCTGGTGGGTGTGCCCGAGCCGGTCCTCGCCGAGCTTGGCCCGGCCACGGACCACGTCCACCCCGGCCTTGATCAGCTTGGTCTGGATGTCACCGGACTGAGCCAGCGCGAGCTTCTTGACGCGCTCGTTCACCGCCACCGCGTCGACGCTGACGCCGTCCAGCCCGCGCGAGCGGATCCCGAACCGCTCGTTGTGGCGGTATCCGGTCATCACCTCGGAGCTGGCGATGAAGGTCTTGGACGGCACACAGTCGGTCAGAACGCATGCTCCCCCGGGACCGTCCGCCTCGACGAGGGTGACTTCCGCGCCGAGCTGCGCGGCGACCAGGGCGGCCTCGTATCCTCCCGGTCCCCCACCGATGATCACGATCCGACTCACGACTGAACGACCTCCAAAGAGACAGGAACTGTGCCGACACGCACGTTCCATATTCTCACTACCCGCTGCTGCGACTATCGTCGTCGCCGTGCGTCACTACGCCGCGTATGGCTCGAACCTGGATCCCGCCCGCATGCGGGCCTACTGTCCGCACTCGCCGATGGTCGGCGTGGGGTGGGTCGAAGGCTGGCGTCTCACCTTTGCGGGTGAGGGAGAAATCGGCTGGGAGGGAGCGGTAACCACGATTGTCGAGTCGCCCGGCGACCGGGTGTTCGTCTCGCTGTACGACGTGCACCCCTGGGACGCGGCGCAGCTCGACGAGGTCGAGGGGGTGACCGCGGGCGCGTACCAGAAGGTCACCGTCCGTGTATCGACGCTCGACGGTGACGTGCCCGCCTGGGTCTACGTCTTCACCGGGTACGAGGGGGGCCTGCCGACCGCGTGGTATCTCTCCGAGATCGCCAACGCGGCCGAGAAGGCCGGAGCGCCCGACGACTACGTCGAGGAGCTGCGCGGGCGACCGACCGGGACCGCCTCGCCGGAGGTCTGATCAGCGGGCGGCCGCGGTCACCGTGGTCTGATACACGTTCGCCCGGTAGAGCGAGGTCATGCCGACCTTGCGGTACAGGCTCGCGGCGTCGGTCGGGTTCGCCAGATCGACGCCCAGCCCGGCCTTGGCACGGCCCTTGGCTGCATAGGCGGCGAAAGCACGGCGCAACAGCGCCTCCCCCAAACCCCGCTTACGGTACGCCCGGAGCACCGCGAGGTATTTGACCCAGCCCTCGTCGTTCTCCTCGTCGCCGCCGTTGCCGCCGGACTGCAGGGCCCCGGCGATCACCCCGTCGGCCTCGGCGACGAACCACTCGTCGAAGGCCACCCCGGACTCGGCCTCGAACTGCTCACGCCAGTCCCCATACGCCATCGCGGGGTGGTCGGCGTCCCGGAACGCCTCCTCGATCACGGCGTGGAACCGGCGCATCTCGGTCTCGTCGTCGGCCCGGACCGGCCGGATCGTCACACCCGCCGGTGGCTCCGGCGCGGCCGGGGACACCCCGTCGAGTTTCATCTGCATCCGGGCGTGCTGCTTGAGGAACGTGAAGCCGGCCTCGGTGAGCGCCTCGATGTGCTGTTTCTCGGTGGGGATGGCGCCGGCCCGCACCTCGTAGACGTCGTGACCCAGCTCGGCGGCACGCTCCGGCATCCGTGCCATCAGCAGGCCGAGGAGCGGCCGCTCGGCCGGCTCACCGGCATCGGGCCACACGTAGATCTCGGCGAAGTCGCGCGCCAGGCCGGTGTTGTTGCGCGGGTAGGCCCAGCCGACGATCCGGCCGGTGCCGTCCAGCGCCACCCAGCAGTCCCGGGACATGTCGGTGTTCGGCCCGGTCAGCTCCTCGCGCACCTCGTCGAGGGTGAAGTCGGGCTCGCCCAGCGCCGCGATGTCACTGGCGTGCACCATCTCGAGGATCGCCGGGACGTCGTCGAGGGTGGGCCGACGGATCGTCCAGCCGGTGGGCAGCTCGGTCATGCCCGGCATCCGACCACGGCCGGGCCGCGCCTGCCAACGGATTTTCAGCGGGCCAGGCGGTGGCTCAGCGACTCCAGCAGGCCCGCGAACTCGACCCGCTCGGCCCGGTCCAGCACCGCGTACGCCTGGCCGGCCAGCGAGTTCGCCACCGCCTCGGCCCACATCAGCCGGCGCACCAGCGGGCCGGCCGGCGGATAGGGCGGCTGCCAGCCGAACGCCACCGCGCCGGTCTCGCCGTCCGGCCCGGCGATGATCGCCTCGATCGGGGACAGCCCACCGGCCCGCACCGCGATCACGTGGACGCCCTGACGGTGCTCGTGCAGCAGGTGCAGCAGCACGGCGGCCCGCGCGCCCGGATCGGTGTCCGGCACCGGCATCGCCCGCCAGGCGGCGAAGAGCGGCAGGCCGGCCGGGTCCACCGCGTCCACCAGACGGCCGGCGAGCTCGAGCAGCCGGGAGAGCCGCGGGAAGCCGCTGAGCTGGTCGTTGCCCCAGGTGCAGAGCTCGTGCAGGTGCCACTTGGCGACCTCGACCGGCGACGACGTCTTCACGGTCGCCTCCCAGCCGTCGGTGACCGCCTCCGGCGCGATGAACGCCAGCGCGGCGGCCACGGTCTCCGGCCGGACCTCGCCGAGCGCGCCGGCCCGGGCCGAGACGTGGTACGCCCAGCCGGACAGACCGAGCAGCCGGGCGCGGCGCAGGGTCTGCGGTGATTCCGCGAAGGCGCCGACGATCATGGCGAGTCCCGCTTTGGCGTTGGCGGCGGCCTGTTCCGGGGTCACCTGCCCGATTCTGCTCCCCTCGAGCGCCGAAAGAAAACGCTCCCGCGCGCCTCGACCGTCCGAATTGGCTAGTCGGCACCCTCTGCGGCCAGGTCATCCAGGGCTGCCTGCACGTCACCGACCCGCCGGCGGGCGGCCGCCGATTCACGCTCGGCGGTACGCCGCGCGAGTTTGCGCCGGGCCACGTCGGCCACCGCCTCGGTGCGCCGGCGTTCCAGCTCGGCCAGTTCGGCGTCGAGGTCCTCGACCAGGTGGCCGGCGTCGCGTTCGGCGGCCTCGGCCCGTTCCAGCTGTTCGTCCGCACGCCGCTCGGCGGCCAGCGCGGTGGACAGCTCACGGTCGAGTTCCCGCTGCTTGCGGTCGCGCTCGCGGCGGCGCTGCTCGGCGGCGGCCCGTTCCCGCGCCGACAGTCGCGGGACCTCCGCTCCCGCGTCCTCGTCGGGCTCGTCCTCCTCCTGGTCCTGGTCCTGGTCGGCGTCCGCCGCCTCGCCGGTGACCAGCCGCAACCGGGGCCGCGGCACCTCACCGAAGCCGGCGTAGGTGGCCGCCCGGATCAGCCGGCCGGTGCGCACCTGCTCGGCGATCTCCGGCTCGGCGAGCGCGGCGGTCAGGGTCGACTCCACCTCGGCTAGCGGCAGCCGGGCCGCCGGCACCCCGGCCGCGACCGCGAGCTTGCGGGCGGCCGCGACCAGCGCGGAGACGAACTGCCGGCGCTGGTTGGACAGTTCCCGCAACTGTTCGCCGTGCAGGTCACGCTGAGCGGCCCGGAGCGCGGTGGCCAGCTCGACCAGCTCGCCGATCAGCTCGGGGCGCTTGAGCGCCAGCAGGTTGACCACCCAGGCGGCCACGGTGGGTTTCTTCAGCGCGGCGAGGCGTTTGGCCGCGTCCCGGTCGCCGCTGCGGCGCGCCTCGTCGACGGCGGCGGCCCGGGTGGCGACGAAGCTCTCCGGCGGGTCCTCGTAGAGCCGCCGGACGACGGTGTCGGTGCTGCTGGGCACGTCAGTCGAGAACCGTCCCGGGAGCAGCGTGCTGGTACCTGGTATCGGAGAAGGTCTCCAGGTGCTTGTCGTAGACACCGGCGCCACGCTGGTTGAGCAGGCCGTCGTGCAACGCAAACGCCCGGGCGGGCCGAACCGTCCGGACGAACTCCAGCGACTCGGCGATCGTCGTCCACGGCGCGTTCAGGGGCACGAAGAGAGTCTCCACCGGCTGGTCGGGAAGCGCGAACGAGTCACCCGGGTGGTAGAGGTTGCTGCCCTCGTCGGCGATCAGGAAGCCCAGGTTGGCGAAGACCGGGACGTACGGGTGGATGATCGCGTGCTGTCCGCCGTACGCCCGCACCCGGTATCCGGCGGCCTCAAACTCACTCCCGGCCGTGACCGCGGTGGTGGCCTCGGCGACCTCGGCGAGCAGCGGCAGCACCGCCTCGTGCGCGAAGATCCGCAGATCGGCGCGCCGGGAGACGGCCGAGACGACCGCCTTCACGTCGAGATGATCGAAATGCTCGTGGGTGATGAGCACGGCGTCCGCTCCGTCCAATGCGGACGACTCGGAGAATTCGCCGGGATCGACGACGAGCACCCCCGCACCCTCGACCCGTAGGCAGGAATGCGTGAACTTCGTGACGCGCACGGGACCCCTCCGCTGCTGAATCGTGACCGGTCACCTCGCAGTCTGCCGGAACCGGGTGACGTGTGCCGCACGTCCCACCGGTCAGTCGAGACAGATCGGAGCAACGATGCGAGTACGGGGAACCACCAAGGTGATCGCCGCCCTGTTGCTGAGCGGCGCCCTGCTGACCGGTTGTGGTGGCGGATCCGAGGACAACGCGGCGACCTCTGAGGCCGCGCCGGCCGTCGGTGAAGTGGCGGGCGGCGAGCAGGCGGCTCGGCAGGGTGCCGCGGACCAGGGCAAGAACACCGCCGCCCAGGCGCCCGACCTGCGCGTCGACCAGCGATCGATCATCTACACCGGCTCGATCACGGTCCGGGTGGAGGACGTCACCGCCGCGGCCGCGCAGGCCACCGGCATCGCGTCGGCGGCCGGCGGGTTCATCGGCTCCGACGAGCGGCACAGCGGCACCGGCTCGGACACCGCCAACCTCACCCTGCGGGTACCGGCCGCCAAGTTCAGCTCGGTGGTGGACCAGCTCGCCAAGCTGGGCACCGAGGAGGTACGCGGGATCAACACGCAGGACGTCACCGAAGAGGTCGTCGACCTGGACGCCCGGATCTCGGTGCAGAAGGCCCGCGTGGAGAGCGCCAAGAAGCTGCTCTCCCAGGCGAACTCGCTGGACGACCTGGTGATGCTGGAGCGCGAGGTGGCCACCCGCGAGGCGGACCTGGCGTCGCTGGAGGCCAAGAAGCGCCGGCTGGCCGACCTGACCGCGCTCTCCACCATCACCGTCGTGCTGCTCGACCCGGACGCCACCCAGGCCGCCGACCCGGGTGACGAGCCGCCGGGCTTCCTGGCCGGCCTGAGCGGCGGCTGGAAGGCGCTGAAGGCGTCGCTGGCCGTGCTGCTGACCGTGCTGGGCGCGGTCCTGCCGTGGGTCATCGCGATCGGTGTGCCGGCGGTGGCGATCCTCTACACGATCCGGCGGCTCCGCCGCCGGACTCCGCCGGCCGGCCCGGCGCTGCCCCGGCCCGCTCCGGCCACGACGGACGCCGCGAGCTGAACCACCGCATCAGCCCGGCGGCCGCGCCGCCGGGCTGAGGTGGCTGTCACGTCGCGCGGTGGCGGCGGGACTGTTCGAGAACCCGTACCGGAAAAGGTTTTAGAAAGCGCCCGTGGAGAGCGCCGCCAAGGCGGTGTGCGTCATGACGCGCACGCCGTAACCGATGCAGCGCTCGTCGACGTCGAAGTCGCCCTGGTGCAGGTCGAGGCGCACGTCGGAGCCGGGCACACCGGTGCCGAGCCGGATCATCGCGCCCGGGACGTGCTCCAGGTAGAACGAGAAGTCCTCGCCGCCCATGCTGAGCTCGGCCTCCACCACCCGGTCGGCGCCGAGCGCGGCGCCCGCCGCGCCGGCGATGATCGCCGAGGCCATCCGGTCGTTGATCACCGGCGGCACGCCGCGGGTGTAGGTGACCTTGACCTCGGCGCCGGTGGCCGCGACCACGTCGTGGATCAGCTTGGTGATCAGCTCGGGCGCCTGCCGCCAGGCGTCCCGGTTCAGGATCCGGACGGTGCCCAGCACCTCGCCGGTGCCCGGGATGGCGTTGAACGCCTGGCCGGCGTGCACCGCGCCCCAGACCAGCGAGACACCGGCGCGCGGGTCGATCCGGCGGTCCAGCAGGGCCGGCACGTCGACGATCACCCGGCCCAGCGCGTGCACCAGGTCGGCGGTCAGGTGCGGACGGGCGGTGTGCCCACCCGGACCGGAGAGCTCGACCTTCACGGTGTCCGCGGCGGCGGTGAACGGGCCGGAACGGACACCGACCAGCCCGGCCGGCAGCTGCGGGTAGCAGTGCAGCGCGTAGATGGCGGCGACGTCCTTCAGCGCGCCCGCGGCGATCACCTCGGGCGCGCCGGACGGGATCGCCTCCTCGCCGGGCTGGAAGATCAGCCGGACCCGGCCGGGCAGCTCGCCCTGCTCGTTCAGCTGGGCCAGGGCCATGCCGAGGCCGAGCATCACGGTGGTGTGCACGTCGTGACCGCAGGCGTGGGCCATCTCGTCCACGGTGCTGCGGTACGGCACGTCCTTCAGGTCCTGCAGCGGCAGCGCGTCGATGTCGGCCCGGAAGGCGATCACCCGGTCACCCTCGCCGATGTCGCAGACGACCCCGTTACCGCGCGGCAGCATCCGCGGCGCGAGACCGGCGACGGCCAGCTCACGGGCGATCAGCGCGGCGGTCTCGAACTCCGAGTGGGACGGCTCCGGGTGGGCGTGAATGTGCCGGCGAATCGCTACCAGCTCGGCACCCCGCGCGGCGAGCCAGCGGTCCAGCTGGCCAGGGAGCGGATCAGCACCGGGCATCGGCCCGGGCCACGCCTTCTCGACGCCTTCCGGCGCCGTCAGAGCAGTAGTCACGTCGGCTTCCGTCTTCAGTCTCGAGGTTTGTCGCGTTTCGCAACGCGCGACAGCTTAATCCCATTCCGATCACCGTGTGTAACGGTCAGGTAAAAGCGCACGGGAGATCGCCCCGTCCGCTTTTCTACAACGGGTAGTGGATCGCGCAGGTGACGCGACACACTACGAGTACGTCTCGTGGTTCAGAAGCGTTCGACCGGCCGGTGTACGCCCCAAACGCCACGCAGCGTGTGGCAGACCTCTCCCACGGTGGCACGCAGGCGCAACGCTTCCTTCATCAACGGTAAGACGTTCACACTTCCAGCGGCGGCCTTCGCCAGATCTGCCAGCGCGGCCTGCACCGCCGGCTCGTCGCGTTCGGCACGCAGCTTGGCCAGCCGAGCCACCTGGGCGGCCTCGATGGCCGGATCGACCCGTAGCGGCTCGTACTTCTCCTCCGAGTCGGCGACGAACCGGTTCACGCCGACCACGACCCGCTCACCGCCGTCGATCTCGGTGGCGATCCGGTAGGCGGAGGTCTCGATCTCGCCCTTCTGGAAACCCTGTTCGATCGCGTCGACCGCGGAGCCGAACTCGAAGACGCGGTCGATCAGCGCGGTCGCCTCCTGCTCGACGGCGTCGGTCAGGGCCTCCACCGCGTACGACCCGGCGAACGGGTCGACGGTGCCGGTGAGGCCGCTCTCGTAGGCGAGGACCTGCTGGGTGCGCAGGGCCAGCCGGGCCGACTTCTCGGTGGGCAGGGCGATCGCCTCGTCGTACGAATTGGTGTGCAGCGACTGCGTGCCGCCGGCGATCGCACCGAGCGCCTGGATCGCCACCCGGATCAGGTTGACCTCGGGCTGCTGGGCGGTGAGCTGGACACCCGCGGTCTGCGTGTGGAACCGCAGCATCATCGATTTCGGGTCCTCGGCGCCGAAGTCGTCGCGCATGATCCGGGCCCACATCCGGCGGGCCGCCCGGAACTTCGCGATCTCCTCGAGCAGCGTCGTCCGGGCCACGAAGAAGAAGCTCAGCCGGGGCGCGAAGTCGTCGACGGCCAGGCCGGCGGCGATCGCGGCCCGCACGTACTCGATGCCGTTGGCCAGGGTGAACGCGATCTCCTGCGCGGGCGTCGCACCGGCCTCGGCCATGTGGTAGCCGGAGATCGAGATGGTGTTCCACCTGGGGATCTCGGCCCGGCAGTAGGCGAACGTGTCGGCCACCAGGCGCAGCGACGGCTTCGGCGGGAAGATGTACGTCCCGCGGGCGATGTACTCCTTCAGGATGTCGTTCTGGATCGTGCCCTGCAGCTTGTCGCCGGGCACCCCCTGCTCCTCGGCGACGAGCTGGTAGAGCAGGAGCAGCACCGAACCCGGCGCGTTGATCGTCATCGACGTGGAGACCTGGTCCAGCGGGATGCCGTCGAAGAGCCGGCGCATGTCGTCGATCGAGTCGATCGCCACGCCGACCTTGCCGACCTCCCCGTGCGCGATCGGGTCGTCCGAGTCGTACCCCATCTGGGTGGGCAGGTCGAAGGCGACCGAGAGGCCCATGGTCCCGGCGGCCAGCAGCTGGTGGTAGCGGGCGTTGGACTCGGCCGCGGTGCCGAAGCCCGCGTACTGCCGCATGGTCCACGGCCGTTTCGTGTACATCGTCGGGTAGACCCCGCGGGTGTACGGAAATTGACCGGGCTGATCGGTTCCGGCATCCGCGGGCACATCGCCGGGGCCGTACACCGGCTTGATGGGGAACCCAGACTCTGCATTCACTTAAGTGATCCTAATGCTCGTTCAGGCCGCCGACAGTGAGGGATTTTGCACTCAGCGTTGGCACTGCTCCACCCTCGGCCACGCGGTGGCTACCCAGGGTCGAAGAGTGGTTAACACTCCGACTGCGACTTTTGCAGTGAGGCCACCAGCGGGCAAGATAGCGGGGTTGGTCGACAGCCCCCTACACCCCTCGGTGGCATCCTCAGTGACTCAGATTCCGACGTGGAGCGGCGGCAACACGGCTCCCCCCAGCGGACGTGCGGCCCCCGGCACGCTCATCGGCGGGCGGTACACGCTCCGCGCAGCGGTGGGTCACGGCGGCATGGGAACGGTCTGGCGCGCGGCGGACACGCTGCTGCGCCGGGACGTGGCGATCAAGGAGGTCATCCTCCCGCCCGGCCTGGCCCCGAGCGACCGCGACGCGATGTACGAGCGGACCATGCGCGAGGCCCGCGCCGCCGCCGCGCTCCAGCACCCCGCCGTCGTGCAGGTCTACGACGTGGTGCACGAGAACGGCCGGCCGTGGATCGTGATGGAGCTGCTGGACGCCCGCAGCCTGGCCGACATGGTGATCGAGGACGGCCCGGTCCCGGCGCGCGTCGTCGCCAAGATCGGCATCGCACTGCTCGGCGCCCTCGAGGTGGCCCACGCGCACGGCGTGCTGCACCGCGACGTGAAGCCGGCGAACGTGCTGATCTGCCAGGACGGCCGCTGTGTGCTGACCGACTTCGGCGTCGCCCGGATGCCGACCGACGTGCAGCTGACCACCCCCGGCATGGTGCTGGGCTCGCCGCACTTCATCTCGCCGGAGCGGGCCATGGGCCACGACTTCGGCCCGCCCAGCGACCTGTTCTCGCTCGGCGTCACGCTCTACACCGCAATCGAGGGCCGGCCGCCGTTCGACAAGGGCGACCCGATCGAGACGATGCACGCCGTCGTCGAGGACCCGCCCGCCGCGGCGGTCCGGGCCGGCTCGCTGACCCCGGTCCTGATGGGCCTGCTGGAGAAGAACCCGGCGCAGCGGATGGACGTGCAGACCGCGCGCACCATGCTGCGCCAGCAGCTGGCCGGCCCGCTGGCCAGCACCAGCCCGCCGCACATGATGACCGATCCGTACTCGGTGGTCTCCGGTCCGCGCCCGGTCAGCCCGGCGCCGGCCGAGACGCAGCAGATCCCGCCGCAGCCGACCGGCCAGATCGGCGGCCGGGCCATGCTCGCGCCGGGCGAGTCGCTCACCGACCACCTGGCGAAACTGGAGCAGCAGAACTCCTCGGGCGGCGGGCGGCGGCGGGCCCCCGAGCCGGCCGACGCGGCGGGGTACCCGACCGGCACGATGCCCGCGCACCAGATCCCGTCGGCCGACCCGACCAGCGTCATCCCGCCGCAGAACCCGTGGCAGAGCCCGCGTCCGGGCACAGTCGTCGCCAGCCCGGCGGCGAAACGGCGGGTCGCGATCGAGGGCGTGACCCGGTCGCTGCGCGAGAACTCCGAGCGGGCGGTCAGCACGTTCAAGTCCTGGCCGCGCAACAAGCAGCTGGCGTCGGCGGGGGCCGCGGGCGCGGTCGTACTGATCCTGGTCCTGGTCTTCGCGCTCTCCGGCGGTGACGACCCGGAGAACACGACACCGGCTGCCCAGCCGCCGGCCAGCGCCGCGCCGGTCGCCGACTTCGAGACCCAGGACTACAAGGGCAACGCCGCGGTCAGCGTGCAGGTCCCGGCCGGCTGGACCAGGGCCGCCGGCGGCGTCTACGTCGACTACGTCGATCCGGAGAACAAGCTGCGCAAGGTCCGGGTCCTGGTGGAGAAGGGCTCGATCGCCCCGACCAAGTTCGTCTCGCAGACCGCCCCGGCCGGGTTGAAGAAGTCGAAGAACTGCCCGTCGCCGTTCACCCAGGTGGCCACCGAGGAGGTCGAGGTGGCCGGCAACCCGGGCGCGCAGCTGGAGTACACCTGCGGCAGCGGCGAGAACATGCGGCACGGCATCTGGCGGATGACCACGGTCAACAACAAGATGTACTCGTTCTACCTGACCACCACGGACGCCGACTTCGCGGAGAGCCGGAAGTACTTCGACGCCATGGCGGAGAGCTTCCAGCTGAAGCTGTGACCGTCGCTGTGCTATCAATCCCTGATGGCGTCCGAAGTTGATGTTGACCTGACGGCCCGGGCCGAGGCCTGGCTCGCCGACGATCCCGATCCGGCGAGCCGGGCCGAGCTGCGCGCTCTGATCGACGGTCTGCCGGGCACGGCGGCCGAGCTGCGCGACCGGTTCGCCGGCCCGCTCACCTTCGGCACCGCCGGCCTGCGCGGCCGGCTCCGCGCCGGCCCCAACGGCATGAACCTCGCGGTGGTCACCCAGGCCGCGGCCGGCCTGGTGAGCTGGCTCGCCGCGCAGGGCGGCGAGGGGCCGCTGGTGATCGGGTACGACGCCCGGCACGGCTCCCGCGAGTTCGCCGAGCAGACCGCCCGGGTCGCCACCGGCGCCGGGCGCGCGGCCCTGCTGATCCCCCGCACGCTGCCCACGCCCGTTCTGGCGTACGCGGTACGCGCTCTCGACGCGGTCGCCGGCGTGATGGTCACCGCCAGTCACAACCCGCCGCAGGACAACGGCTACAAGGTCTACCTGGGCCGTCAGCTCGGCGGGCCGGCCGGGGACGGGGCCCAGATCGTGCCGCCGGCCGACGCCGGCATCGAGGCGGCCATCCGCGCGGCCGGCAGCCTGGTCGCGGTTCCGCTGGGCGAGCCGGGCACGGTTCTGGACGAGAAGATCTTCGCGGGGTACGTGCAAAGCGCCGCGAACGTCCTCTCGGAGGGCGGTTCCCGGGCCCTGAGCGTCGCGTACACGCCGTTGCACGGTGTGGGTGGGGGTACGGTGGCCGCCGCGTTCGCCGCCGCCGGATTCGCCGTGCCGGCGGTCGTCGCCGAACAGGCCGAGCCGGACCCCGAGTTCCCGACCGTCTCGTTCCCCAACCCGGAAGAGCCGGGCGCCATGGACCTGCTGCTGGCCCTCGCCGACACGACCGGGGCCGACCTGGCCATCGCCAACGACCCGGACGCCGACCGGTGCGCGGTGGCGATCCCTTCGCCGGACGGATGGCGGCCGTTGCGGGGCGACGAGCTGGGGGTGCTGCTCGCGGACCATCTGATCCGGCGGGGCGTCCCGGGCACGTACGCGACCACGATCGTCTCGTCCTCGCTGCTGGGCCGCCTCTGCGCCGCCCGTGGCGTGCCGTACGCGGAGACCCTCACCGGCTTCAAGTGGATCGTGCGGGCCGCCGAGGAGCTGGCCTTCGGCTACGAGGAGGCGCTCGGCTACTGCGTCGCCCCCGCCCTGGTGCGCGACAAGGACGGCATCACCGCCGCGCTGACCGTGGCCGAGCTCGCCGCCGAACTGAAGGAGTCCGGCCGCACCCTCGGTGACCGCCTCGACGAGCTGGCGACCGAGTTCGGCGTGCACGCCACCGACCAGCTCTCGGTCCGGGTGGAGGATCTGTCCGAGATCGGCCGGGCGATGACCCGGGCCCGGCAGGACCCGCCGGCCGCCCTGCTCGGGTCACCGGTGACCGAGGTGGCCGACCTGCTCCCGGAGAACGACGTGCTCACGTTCCGGACCGCGGCGACCCGCGTGGTGATCCGGCCGTCCGGCACGGAACCGAAGCTCAAGGCGTACCTCGAAGTGGTCGAACCGGTCGCGGAGGGTGACCTGGCGTCGGCCCGGACCCGCGCCTCGGCCGGCCTCGCCGCGCTGCGGGCCGAGATCGCCGCCGTGCTCGGCGTCTAGAAAAGCTGCGGGGAGAGCAGCGGCAACTGCTCTCCCCGAACGACCCGAATCGATCAGATCGGCTTGGGCGCGCCCAGCGCGGCGGTGATGGCCTTGCCCAGGGTGGCCACCACCAGCGCGACGCTCGGCCGCACGATGGAGTCCTCCAGGCTCACGTCACCGAGGAAACCGGCGTTGCTGGCGATCTCCTCGAGCCGCTCGTGTGCCCGCTCGGTCTCGCCGGCCGGCAGCTTCAGAGCGGGCTCCATCCGGGCCGCGACCAGCAGCGTGACCAGCGCGGCGGTCCGCTCGTCGGGCAGCGAGTCGCCGATCAGCGCGGCCGCCAGCCGCTGCCGGATCTCGGCCTCGTAGGCCGGGTCGGTGGTCGGGTACCGATGCACGTGGATGACGCCCAGCTGGGTCTCGTCCACGTCCTGCACGACGCCGCGGGCACACAGGTCCTCCAGGACCCGGGTGCGCAGGCGGTGCCGGAGCCGCTGCAGCCACTGCGCCGGGGTGTGCGGCTCGTCCGCCGCCACCTTCGCCAGGACAGCATCGGCGACCGGGTCACCGAGTGGAGTGGCGTCCACGACCATGAGGTAGCCGTCAGCCGCGTAGGCGATCCGGTTGGCCAGCGCCAGGTCGATCAGCACGGCCGCGGCCATGCCCAGATCGAGCCCGATGCGGGACCCGGTCGCCTTGCCGGTCTGATCGTCGTACGCGAGGAGGAGGAGTTCCTCGGCGAGCGGAATGGGGGTCATATCTAGCAACGATAGTGGCTCAACGCCCGGCCGCCAGCAGCCAGTCGACCAGCTTCGCAGCTGCTCCCCCTTCGCTACCCGAGCCGTGCGTGGCGGCGAAGGCCGACGCTCGCGCAGCGTGCCCGGCGACGATTCCCGGAATGTCCTGCAACGCCGTTACCACCTCGCCAGAAGTCCGTAACAACGGCCCGGGCGCCTCCTGCTCGAGATCGACGTTCAGACCGGGCGACGCGGTGAAGTCCGCCAGGTCCGGCACGAAGAGCAGAGCCGGACGGCCGGTGCCCGCGTAGTCGGCGAGCAGCGCCGAGTAGTCCGTGATCAACATGTCGGTGGCGAGCAGCAGTTCGCTCACCCGCGGGTAGGCGGTCACGTCCAGCACGCCGGAGACCAGGCCGGCCACGTCGTCGGGCACCGCGGGGTGGCGGCGTACCAGCAGCCGGTGCCCGGGCGGCAGCGCGGCGGAGACGGCGAGCAGGTCCAGGAACCGGCCCGGGTCGCTGGACCCGCGGCGGCGCAGGTCGGCCGGGCGGCGGGTGGGCGCGTACAGCACCAGGCGGGTGTCGTCCGGCAGGCCGAGCTGGTCCAGCACGCGTACCCGGGCGGCGGCCGGGTCGACGGTGGCGAGCGAGTCGTTGGCCGGCCGGCCGTACTCCAGGACCGGTCCGTCGAAGCAGAGCTCGCGGCGCAGCACCGGGGTGGCGGTCGGGCTCGGCGAGGCCACCGCCGTCCAGCTCGCGGCGTCCGAGCGCAGCTGCTCGATCAGGCTCTGGCCGAGCGGGTGGCCGGTGGCCAGGGCGCCGGACCGGGCGACCGGCCAGCCACCGCCGAGCCGCAGCACCACCTGGCCGGGGGCGGGCCGGAACCAGAGCGGCAGGTTGTCGTTGGTCACCACCCAGCGGCTGGTGGCCAGCGCGGCGTACCAGGCCTCGGAGTTCAGGGCGACCGGTTCGGCGCCGGCCGGCAGCGGCTGACCGCGGTCCAGGGTCCAGAGCACCGGGGGCGCGTCCGGCCGGGAGTTCAGCTCGGCCAGCACGGCCGCCGGGTCGTCGAGGAAGCGGCGGCCCGGCGCGGCGTCCAGCAGCACGACCTCGCGCAGCGCGGCCCGGCCGCTCGGCGGGAAGTGCCGGGCCAGCAGCCGGGTGTGCTCCTGCGGGCCGGTCTCCGGAACGCTCAGGTCGAGCACCGCGTGCTCGTTCTGGCCGCGCCGCAGCAGGCCCCGGACGCCGTCGATCCCCGGCCCGGTGAGCGGCAGGCCGGCCAGCGCCGACCCGTCGAGGTCCAGCGGCGCGATCGCGTCGCGATGCCGCCCAGCGGACCGGAAGTTCAGGTCCCAGCTGCCGCCGGCCAGCGGCAACGGGCCGGCCAGCGTCGGCACCGCGGCCGGGTCGATCGCCACCTCCC
Organism: Actinoplanes sp. NBC_00393; assembly: GCF_036053395.1. NCBI lineage: Bacteria > Bacillati > Actinomycetota > Actinomycetes > Micromonosporales > Micromonosporaceae > Actinoplanes > Actinoplanes sp. NBC_00393. The sequence continues at coordinate 7,601,058 of NZ_CP107942.1, forward strand.
AGCGGCCGTCCGCGACGCGCAGCGGCAGGCCGAGGTCCTTGCGCCGGCCGCGCAGGCGCAGCAGCAGCTCGCCCTCGGCCGGCACCGGGCTGGTCCCGCCGACCACCAGGACGCCGTCCGGCCGCCACCGGGCTTCGGTGATCACCGGGCCCTGCGGGCGGGTGCCGACGGTGAGCAGACCGCTGCCGGAGAGCGCGGTGTAGACCTCGTCGGTGCCGTACGCGGTGCGCATCGGGACGTAGTCGTCGGCGGCCGGCAGCCGGGCCGGTTTGCCGGTCACCAGCTCCACCCGGAAGCGCTGGGCGTAGAGGCCGGACGCGTGGTTGTCATCGCGGACGTCCAGCGCGATCCGGCTCAGCGGGAAGCGCGCGGTGAACTCGTGACCGTCCCCGCTCAGCTCGGCCGCCACGCTGAGGGCGACGACGCCGGGCGCGCGGCACAACTGGACCCGCGCCGACTGCTCCGGGCGCCGCAGCCGGCCCTCCAGGACCAGGTCGTCGCCGTCGCGGCGGCTGCCGGTCAGCCAGCCGTCCGCCTTGACCACCGAGATCCGTACGACCCCCGAGCTGGTGGCCGTCGGCTGGACCCAGACGCCCGGGGCGACGGCGAGACGCGGCATCGGACCGGCCCAGTCGGCCGGCACCCGCAGCGGGGTCCGCCGGACGTTCAGGCCCTGCGTCATAGCGGTCACGATGGTCCAGTTGCCCCGGGTCCAGCCCTTGGCGGTACGCAGCGATTCCGGCCGGACGGTCAGCGCGAAGCCGTCCGCGTGCCGGCGGGCCCACAGCGGGATCCGGCGGGATCCGGCCGGTCCGGAGGCCCAGAACACCTTCAGGCGGCCCACCCGGCTGCCCGGTTCGGCCGGGGACCGGGCCGCGCCGGTCAGCTCCAGCTTGCCGTCCTGCCAGCGCACGGATCGCACGGTCGACTCCAGCCGGGGCAGCTGCGGTTTGCCCGCCGAGCGGTACCCGTGGTCGATCAGCTCGATCAGCTCGTCGGTACGGCCGTCGCGGATCAGCTTCCAGTGCCGGCGGATCGCGGCGGGCAGCCGGTCCACCACCGCCGGGTCCACCTGCTTCAGATAAGCCTGGGCCAGCTCCATGAACCGCGCCCGGACCTCCGGCGCGGCCGACGGCAGGAACTTGAAGTAGTTGCTCAGCTGGTCGCGGATCGACAGCTCGAGGAACTGCCGGCGCAGCTCGTCCCGGCCGGCCGCGGCGAGCGCCCGGGCGGCCAGGTCGATCGAGTGGAACCGGTCCTCGATGTTGCGCAGCTCCTTGCCGGTCTGCGTGATCGACTGCTCGGCGCCCTCGCGGAGCCGCCAGAAGTAGATCGTCTCCGCGACCACCGCGACCTTGTTCGCCAGCGCGTGCGCGGGGACGGTGACCGGCGCGTCCTCGAAGAGCCGGCCGACCGGGAACGCGAAGCCGTGCCGGTCGAAGAACGAGCGGCGGAACAGCTTGTTCCAGATGGTCCGGTCGGCGAGCAGGCTGTCCACCGTGGAGACGTGCGCCGCCAGGTCGGTCGCGACGATGGCGTGCCGGTGCGGGGAGCCTTTGCGGGTGCCCCGGGAGTTCAGGCGGAGCACTCCACCGGTGGCGAAGTCGGCACCGTCGGCCAGGGCGCCGGCCAGCAGCTCGTACGCGTGGGCGACCAGCACGTCGTCACTGTCCACGAAGGCCAGGAACTCCCCGGTCGCGGCCGGCAGCCCGGCGTTGCGGGCCGCGCTGAGGCCGCCGTTGGCCTGCCGGATGAGCCGAAAGCGGGAATCGGCCGCCACGTACTCCTCGGCGATGGCGGCCGAGGAGTCCGTCGACCCGTCGTCCACCATGATCACCTGCAGGTCGCGGTAGGTCTGCGCCCGCAGCGAGTCCAGGCAGTCGCGCAGGAACGGCGCGACGTTGTAGACCGGGACGATCACGCTGATCAGCCCGGGCACCAGCTCAGCCATCGGCGTCCCGCTCGTTCAGGAACACCCGCCGGACCACCCGCTCGGAGGCGTGCCCGTCTTCCAGCGAGCAGAACCGCTGCCGGAACCGCGCCCGCGCCTGCCGGGCGGCATCGTCGTCGATCGTGCCGCCGCGGAACGCCGCGACCAGGTCGTCGAAGGTGCGCACGAACGTGCCCGGGTGCTCGGCCGCCAGGTCGAACGAGACACCGCGGACCGCCTGGTACGTCTCCCAGTCCGGCGCGAAGATCACCAGCGGCCGGTCCAGCACCGCGTAGTCGAACATGATCGAGGAGAAGTCGGTGATCAGCGCGTCGGACGCGATCGCCAGCGTCTCGACCGACGGGTGGGTGGACACGTCGAGCACCCGCGGATGCCGCGGCGGGAAGCCGATCGAGTCGTAGAAGTAGTGGCCGCGCAGCAGGATCCGGGTGTTCGGGCCGAGCGCCTCGGCCAGCGCGTCCACATCGAGCATCGGGGTGAAGGTGGCGTGCCACTCCCGGTGCGTCGGCGCGTAGAGCACGACCTGCTCGCCGGGCTCGATGCCGAGTTCGGCGCGGGCCGCGGTCACCTCCGCCGGGCCGGCCAGGGCGAGCCGGTCGTTGCGCGGGTAGCCGACCTCCAGCGTCTCCCCCTTGATCGGGAACTGCCGGTCCCAGAGCAGGGTGGTGTGCCGGTTGGCGGTGATGCTGAAGTCCCACTTGGCGAGGTTGCGGCGCATCCGCTCCACGTTGAAGTTCTTCAGCGAGGCGGGGAAGCGGGGCTGGTCGAGACCCATGGTCTTGAGCGGGGTGCCGTGGTGCGTCTGCACCTGGATCTGGCCGGGGCGCTTCACCACGTACGGCGGGAAGGTGGCGTTGTTGACCATGTACTTGGCGCGGGCGAGGGTCCGGAAGTAGGCCCGGCTGCCGGGCACGACGGTCGGCACCCCCTCGGGGACAGCCTTGGCGCCCGGCTTGATCACCCAGACACCGCGCACGTGCGGGGCGAGCTCCCGGGCCTTCTCGTAGATCGCGGCCGGGTTGCAGGAGTAACCCCGGTACCAGTACGCCCCGTACACCGCGAGGTTCTCGTCGATCGGGCGCCGCAGCTCCCAGTGGTAGTAGGCGCGCAGCAGGCCCTTGCGCAGCGTCACCCGTGCCTTGCGGACCGCCCGCCGGGGCTTGCCCAGCACCCGGCCGGCCAGCCTGCGGCCGGCAGTCAGGGCACGGTAGAGCGGGTAGGAATGCTTGAGACGTACGCCGTTCAGCTCACCGGCCCCATGCTCGGCGAGCAGCCGGGACGTGTTCTGGAACATCGTCCGCCGCGCCTTGGCCGGTAGCAGGGAACCGTTGTCGAGGATCTTCAACAGCTCGCCGGCCGCGTGATCGAGAGCCCGGCGGCGTAGCTTCGGGTCGGCCCCGGCCAGCGCGGGCAGGCTCAGCGCTCGGCCGTACTGCGTCACGGCGTCGGCGTGCCGCGGCGATCGGGAGGCCCGCAGCGAGCCCTGGCGGTCCAGCCGGTGGATGTAGCAGGCCGGCTCAACGGTCGCCACGTCGCCGGTGGCGGCGAGCACGGCGTAGGCGAAGGCGACGTCCTCGTACAGGCCCGGCTCGAAGCGGATCCCGGCGTCGATCAGGAACTGGCGGCGGATCACCAGCGCGCCCAGCGGCGGCGGCGCGACGGTCAGCGCCTCGGCCCCGGTCCGGATCGCGGTCGGCGTGAGCCAGCGCGACACCTTGCGGTTCCACCGCTCCCGGGCCACGCCGACCACCAGGACGTCCGGCTTCTCCTCGGCGATCCGGGACTCGATCACCGGGAGCGCGTCCGGGACGATCCGGTCGTCGCCGTCGACGAACCACACGTAGTCGCCGGTGGCGCGGTCCAGGCCGGCGTTGCGTGCCGCGCCGGCGCCGCCGTTGGCCGCCAGGTGCAGGGCGACCACCCGCGGGTCGGCTGCGGCTCGCTCGTCGATCACCTCACCGGAGTGGTCCGGCGACGCATCGTCGACCGCCACGACCTCGACGTCGGTGGACCGCTGCTGCCGCAGCACAGAATCAAGACATTCTGGGAGATATCCCTGCACGTTCCACGCAGGGATGACCACGCTCAGGAAGTTCGGCATTTGTGGGCGCACACCGTCCGTGTGACAACGTCGAGAAGAGCGCCAAGGGTAACACCGGGCACATCGTGACCCGTCACCGCGAGATGGCCATCCGATTGCGACTTCAAGTCGGGGACCAGCGACACTACCTGCATGAACTCCGAAACTCAGAACTCCGCAGCCGACGAACGGCCACCGTTCGTGCACCCCACGGCCGACGTGGAGGACGGCGCTCGGATCGGCGCCGGGACGAAGGTCTGGCACCTCGCACACGTACGGTCCAGCGCGGTGGTCGGCGACGACTGCGTGATCGGCCGCAACGTCTACCTCGACGCCAACGCCGTGGTCGGCAGCCGCGTCAAGATCCAAAACAACGTGTCGGTCTACCAGGGCGTCACGATCGAAGACGAGGTCTTCGTCGGACCGTGCGTGGTCTTCACCAACGACCTGCGGCCGCGCGCCCAGAATCCGGACTGGACGATCACGCCGACCCTGATCCGGCGGGGCGCGTCGATCGGGGCCAACGCCACCCTGGTCTGCGGCACCGAGATCGGCGAATTCGCGATGATCGCGGCCGGCTCGGTGGTGACCAAGGACGTGCAGCCGTACCAGTTGGTCGCCGGCAACCCGGCCCGGCCCAAGGGCTGGGTGGACGAGAAGGGCGAGATCGTCAGCCGGGACCCGGAACGCCGTCCCTGAGAAACAGCGCGGCCCCTCAGGAGATCCTGAGGGGCCGCACTCTTCGGTCTCTCGTCAGCCGCCGATGACGACCCGGCGGATGCCGCCGAGACGCTCCGGGTCGGTGACCCGGCGGCCGTCCACGACGACCTCGACGCCCGGCAGGTCCTTGTCGGTCAGCGTCCGGTACTCGGCGTGGTCGGCCTGCACGATCGCCGCACGGACCTCCTCACCGTTCCACGCCGGCAGGCCGAGGGCGGTCAGTTCGGCGTTGCTGTACATCGGATCCGACACGTACGGCGTCGCGCCGCGCTTCGTCAGCTCCTCGACCGCGGGGAAGACGCCGGAGAACGCCGTCTCCTTGACCCCACCCCGGTACGACGCGCCGAGCACCAGCACGCTCAGGCCGGACAGGTCGCCGACGGCCGCGGCGAGCAGGTCCACCGCGTACGACGGCATGCCCGCGTTGGCCTCCCGGGCCGCCCGGACCACCGTGGCGGCCGGGTCGTTCCACAGGTAGAGCCGCGGGTAGACCGGGATGCAGTGCCCGCCGACCGCGATGCCCGGCCGGTGGATGTGGCTGTACGGCTGGGTGTTGCAGGCGTCGATCACCAGGTTCACGTCGATGTCGAGCGTGTCCGCGTACCGGGCGAACTGGTTGGCCAGGCCGATGTTGACGTCGCGGTAGGTGGTCTCGGCGAGCTTCGCCAGCTCGGCCGCCTCGGCGCTGCCCAGGTCCCACACGCCGTTCGGCCGGTCCAGGTCGGGCCGCTCGTCGAAGTCGAGCACCGCCTCGTAGAACTCGACGCCCCGCTGGGCCGACGTCGCGTTGACGCCGCCGACGAGCTTCGGGTACTTGCGCAGGTCGGCGAAGACCCGGCCGGTGAGCACCCGCTCCGGGCTGAACACCAGGTCGAAGTCCTGACCGGCCACCAGGCCGGAACCCTCCTGCAGCAGCGGCGCCCAGCGGTCCCGCGTGGTGCCCACCGGCAGGGTGGTCTCGTAGCTGACCAGCGTGCCCGGGCGCAGCCCACGGGCGATGTCCCGGGTCGCCGACTCCATCCAGCCGAAGTCCGGCTTGCCGTCGGCGTCGACGAAGAGCGGCACGACCACGACGACCGCGTCCGACTCGGCGACCGCGGCCGCGGTGTCGGTGGTCGCGGTGAGCAGCCCGGCGCCGACCGCCTGCTTCAGCTTGACGTCCAGGTCGGCCTCGCCCGGGAACGGCACCAGACCTTCGTTGACGGTACGCACCGTCGACTCGGAGACGTCGGCGCCGAGCACGGTGTGGCCCTTACTGGCGAACTGGACAGCGAGCGGGAGCCCGATCTTCCCGAGCGCCACGACACAGATCTTCATGCGGGGGTCTTTCCTCCTTGGCGTGGCCCGAGGACGGGCCGCAGCTTCCGTACCAGACGGCCGGCGAGACGTCGCGGACCGAACGTGCTCACCACGACCGTCAGCCGTGCTTTGCTGTTCGTCCGGAGCGCGACGGTGTAGAAGCGTAGACCGTTGCGGTAGCGGACGGTAACCACCGCCGGGGGAATGACGGTGAGGTCACGAGTTATCGCAGGCTCTGCAGCGGAATGCCGGAATTTGACCGGCCGGCCCTTCCAGGACGCGGCCAGATCGGTGAGCGCGAACTCGGCACGAATCCGCAGGCCGCCGTCGACCGGCTCGGCCGTCAGGCTCCGCGCCTTCTGGCTGCCGATCGAGACCGACGCGCCCGGGCCGAGCGCCGGCAGGTGGCTGTGCCACTCCAACCGGAGGACTCCCTCACCGAGAGTCACCGTGGCGGGCTCACGCTGCACCGCGGCCGAGGACTCGCCAGCGGTCGCCTCGAACCACGCGTCGGGGAAGTCCTTCGCCGGGTCGCGGAAGCCGGGGAAGGCGACGTAGTAGCGGTCGCCCTCGATCACCAGCGGGCCGAGGCCGTGTTCCGCGTAGTGCTCCGCGACCGCCTCCAGGTCCTCCAGCGACCCGTGCTGCGCGATCGAGATCGGCACCCGCCGGTGCACGTCCAGACTGGCCCGCATCTCCTCGGTCAGGTATGCCTCGGCGAGCTTGCGCACGCCCTCGTGCACCTGCCGCCGCTCCTCCGGGCCGGCGGCCACGAAGCGGGCGCTGACCAGCTTGTAGACCTCCCAGGTGAAGTTGCGGCGCAGCACCCGGTGGCGGCTCTCCGGATCGGTCACCACGTCGGCCACGGTGTCCATCACGACCTCGGCGTCCTGCAGGAACCGGGTCACCGGAGTGCCGTACGTGATGTTGCTGTCGTCCTGGCGCCGGACCGCGTAGTAGAAGTCGTAGTCGGCGCGGACCGCGATCCGCCGGGCGGCCACCACGGCCCGCAGGGTGAACGGCTGGTCGCTGTAGGAGCGCAGCTGCTCCGGGTAGCGGATGCCGTTCTCCTCGATCATCGAGCGGCGGAACAGCTTGGTGTTGGACAGCGCCCAGGGCAGCGCCGAGTCGGCCAGGGTGATCGAGTTCTTGTTGCCGGGCTTGTAGACGGCCTGGTTCACGTAGCGGCCGCCGGCGCCGACCATCCGGCCCAGCACGATGTCGGCGTCCAGCTTGTCGGCGGTGGCGACGAGCCGCTGCATCGCCTCGGGACCCAGGTGGTCGTCGGCGCCGATGAAGAACACGTAGCGCCCGGTGGCGATGTCCAGCGCCCGGTTGCTCGGCTTGGCCGGACCGCCCGAGTTGGCCTGGTGCAGCACCTTGATCGTGCCCGGGTAGCGCTCCGCCCAGCGGTCGAGCTCCTCGCCGCCGCCGTCGGTGGAGCCGTCGTCGACCGCGATGACCTCCAGGCGGTCGAGGCCGATGGTCTGCTGCACGAGAGAGGTGAGGCACTCGGTCAGGTACGGCATCGTGTTGTAGACGGCGACCACGACGCTGACGTCGGGCACGCTCACCGCTGGCACCTGCTTTTTCCTCCAGACCCCCGCTCGAGGGGCGAGGCGCAGTGGAGTGTATGCCATGGTTTCACCATCGTTAACCGGGCGAGGAACTCCTCCCGTGCCGTTTCCCAGCAGCTTCCCCGGAAGTCAACTCGTGTTCAGGGCCGCGACGGCGGACTTTCGTCCCGTTTCCGGCGTATACATAGTGTCGCCCTGTTCACTCGCGCAACGAAGGCGGTACGCCCCACATGGCGCTCCTCAGCGACGCGGAGGCGTCGGCGTACTGGAACCAGAGACACCAGCAGGAGAGTGATCTGCGTTCCGGTGGCCACATATCTTTCGACGAGGCGACCAACCGGATGTTCTACATGCGGCGGCTGAGCCTGCTGATGGACCTGGTCGGCCTGCAGTCCTCTCCCACCGCACCGCTCTATCTGCTGGACGCCGGCTGCGGCAAGGGCTGGTTCAGCCGGGAGCTCGCCCGGTTCGGCCACCGGGTCGACGGGATCGACGGCAGCGAGGCCGCGCTGGAGAACGCCCGGCAGAACGGTGGCGGGCCGCGGTACCACCAGTCGTCGCTCTCCGGATGGCGCAGCCCCTGGCTGTACGACGTGGTGCTCTGCGTCGACGTGCTGTTCCACATCCTCGACGACGGCGAGTGGGAGCGATCGGTACGCAATCTCGCGTCCCTGGTCCGCCTCGGCGGCCGGCTGGTCGTCGCCGACTGGGACGCCGACCACGACGAGCCGATGGGCAACTACCAGGTGCTCCGCGGCCGGAACACGTACCTGCCGCTGCTCTCCGCGCTGGGGATGCGGCTCGACGGGTATCACCCGTACGACTTCCGGCGCAGCGTCATCGGCTTCTACGCCTTCACCCGTACCAGCTGAACGATCGGCGAGAACACATGCTCATCAAGGAACTGCCGGCCCTGGCCGGCGAGGCGACCACGCTCGTCTGGGCCGGCGACGACAGCCGGGCGGAGGAGCTGCTGGCCGGCCTGCTGAACGGGCAGGACGGGATCCGGCGGTTGCCGTACGACCCGGACGGCACCGACGCCTTCGACACGGACACCCTCGTCGTGGCCTTCGCCGGGCCGGATCTCGCTGCGGATCAGCTGGCCGCGACGCTGCGGAGGCTCGCGCCCGGCGGCCGGGTGGTGCTGCTGCTCGGCTGGCCGGTGGACGAGCTTCCCTACCACGTCCTGCTGGACCCGCTCGTCGAGGCGGGATGCCAGGTGCTGCAGGCGGTGCCGGTGGACCGGGCGAACCGGCACGGCGTCCACTGCGCCGTCGTCGCGGCCCGGGTGGAGCGGTTGGCGCCGTTGCGGTCGTACCTGGACGACAGCCCGATCACCCTGGGCGGGGCGGAGCCGGAGCTGCGTACGCTGCTGCGGCTGACCGGTGAACACCTCTTCGGCGACCTGGTCGCCCGCCCGCTGCGCCGTCAGCTGGCCGACCTGCGCGATCGCGTCGACACCCAGCAGAAGCGGATCCGGGAGCTGGAGGCGGCCGTCCGGACCGCCGACGCCAAGGTCGCCGGTCTGGAGGAGCGGCACACCGCCGTGCAGGAGAAGCTCGCCACCACCCGGGCCAAGCTCGCCACCGCCCAGGAGCGGCTGACCCAGCTGCGGTCGTCCACCACGTTCCAGGTGGGATACACGATCGTCGAGGGCGCCCGCCGGCCGGCACGCGCACTGGTGTCGGTGCCGACCGGACTGGTCCGGGCCTGGCGCAACCGTGGCTGACCCGCGGGCTCAGGCCTGGTCGAGCAGCTCCCGGTACACCGAGTTCAGCACATTCGCCTGGGCCTCCCAGGTCCATCCGTCGAGCAGGCCCGGCTTGTCGTACGCCGCTCGATAGCGATCCGGATCGTCCAGGACCGCCTGCACCGCCCGCAGGTAGTCGTCGAGATCCTCGGCCTTGAACACCTCGCCCTGCCCGGTTGCCCGCACGGTGGCGGACATCGTCCGGACGTCGCTGACCACCAGCGGCAGCCGGGCATGCGAGTACTCGAAGAACTTGGTGATCAGGGCGATCTCGTGGTTCGGCCAGTGGTGGATCGGGATGACGCCCACGTCCGCCCCGGACAGCATCGGCACCACCTGCCAGTGCGGCACGTACGGCAGGAAGTGCACCCGGTCCAGCACGCCGAGCTCACCGGCTCGCTTGCGCAACCCGGTCATGAACCCGCCGGTCTGGTTGTTGGTGACCAGGGCGACGTGCACGCCGGGCTGCTGCGGTAGCGCCTCGATCATGATGGCCAGGCCACGCTGCGGCGCGGCGGCTCCGCTGTAGACCAGCAGCGGCACGTCCGGTCCCACCTCGCACATCGCGCGCAGGTCGGCGGCCGGCGCGTCGACGTCGACACCCTCGATCAGCTCGTGCGGAGCGTGCTCGACGGCCGGGGTGTTCAGCACGACCCGCGGCCGCTCCTTGAGACCGTGCGTCTCCTGTAGCATGCCGGCCAGGTCGTCGGAGACGGTGATGGCGGCGTCCGCGTACGGCACGTACTCCTTCTCGTGGAGGATGTGCGCGGCCCGCCACCGCAGGTTGTCGGTCCACGGCCGGACGCCCGGCAGGAACTCGTGCGCGTCCCAGACCAGCTTGATGTCACGGCCGTCGGCCTTGGCCCGCATCTTGGCCCGGGCGCCCACGCCGAGCATCCGGAAGTCGTTCGCGTGGATCAGGTCGGGCGCCAGCTCGTCGATCACCGGCCCGTACGCCAGCTCCCAGTCCCAGAGCTGCGGCTCGAGCTTGCGCCAGGCGCCTTCGCCCTGCACCGTGCTCCAGAACCACGCGTAGAACTTGTCGCTCGGCGTGTCCAGCTTCTTCCGCGCCCGTGCGGCCTTCCTGGTCTGCCGCTGGCGGATCGCCACCCAGCGGCCGAGCGCCCGGGCGGCGTGCCACTGCGCCTCGACCGAGGGCCGGCGTGTGCCGTCGGGCTCCGCCAGCCGGCTCATGCTCAGGTCGGCCTTCCACGCCTTGACCTGCTGCACGCGGTTCTCGGCGACACCGGTCTGCGGGTACGCGAGCGGGGCCATCAGCCAGCGGCGGCGGAACTCGTGCGGGCGCTTGCCCAGCAGGAAGGGCGTACGCAGCAGCCGGACCTTGGCCGGGCCCAGCGTCCAGGTGTGCTCCTTGTTGTCCGGCGACTTGCCGAGCAGGGTCACGTCCCAGCCCGCCTCGGCCGCGGAGCGCGCTTCCTTCTGTACCCGCGAGTCGCCGTTCACGCTGTTGTCCACCAGCATGACGATCCTGCGCTGCCCTGGCGCCACGTCGGAACTCATGAAGCTGCTACTCCCTCGTCTCTGCCCCGCCGATGCGAGGTGAGGCGGTCCACGCTATAGCGTAGATTCGAGTGTCGGTCTCGCATCCCCCACTCAGAGGCGCACACACCTTATGACACAGCGATTCGCCACGGTGCTGATCGTCTCCGCCGAAGCGCCTGCCACGCCGGAGGCCGTCGCCGAGGCGGTGGCCCGGATGCATGCCGGCGGGGCCCAGGTGACGATCGCCGCCGGATGCCCCACCGACCAGATCACGATCATGCCCGGCACCGCCGAGATCCTCGCGGTGCGCGATGCGCAGAGCCTGCCCGCCGACGCCCGGCGCGAGCACCAGGCGGCCCGCGCCGGTCACCAGCTCTGGCTGCGGGTCCGGCAGGACGCGGAGCTGCGCCGGCGGGCCGCGACGGCGGAGGTGCTCGTCGCGCTGGACCCGGCAGCGGCCACGGCCGTACGCCAACTGGGCCGCCGCAACCGAGCCGCCGACACCGTGTTCGACCTGCCGTCCGCCTCCGCGGTGCTGGCCGAGCGCGCCGCCCGCCCGTCCAAGTACGCGGCCCGCCGCGTCCTGCGGATCGGCCCGAGCCCCGTGGTGGCGGTGGACGCGATCCGGCAGCGGGCCAAGCGGCTCGCCGACAAGGCGGGCGACCGGGTCGTCGGCAAGGCGCTGACCTTCCCGCCCGGCCTGCGCGCCGGTCAGGCCCTGCTGGGCGCGCGCGGTCTCAGCGACACCCGGCGGGAGAACCTGGGCCGGCAGGTGATCGGCCGGCTGACCCGGCTGGGCCTGCCCGCCGAGGCGACCGCGGCCCGGGTGAGCGTCGCGCAGCGGATGAGCAGGCTCGAGGTCCGGGCCAAGATGCTGATGGCCGCGGCCAAGGACGAGCTGGCCGCCGGCCGCATCCCGGAGTTCCTCACCGAGGCCGCGACGGCCAAGCTGGCCGTCGCCGACCAGCAGCTCGCCCGCGCCGACTTCGACGCGGCGACCCGCTCGGTGAACCAGGTCATGCAGCTGCTCTTCCACCGGGCCGTGCACTTCGACTGGCTGACCTCGCCGATGGCGCCGGACCCGACCGGGTATCTCGCGCCGCTGCACGACAGCCGGGTGGGACAGACCATGGCCGCGCCCCGCGGGCGCCGGACCCCGGCCGCGCCGCCGCCCACCGACCGGCCGCACCGGCTGCTCTTCGTCAGCCGGGGCAACGAGAACTTCCTCGGGACCATCCGGGAGCGCTATCAGGAGAGCCCGGACTTCGAGGTACGGACCCTGGACCTCCTCGCCGACCCGGAGAAACAGGAGCTGTCCCGGGTCCCGGCGATGCTCAAACACAAGCTGGGCGGCGACCCGGAGTACGCCGAGCGGATCCAGGAGTGGTTCGCGCCGCACCTCGAGTGGGCCGACACGGTCTTCGTCGAGTGGTGCCTCATGCAGGCCGCGCTGTTCACCGTGATCGACCCGGGCACCACCCGGATCATCGTCCGGCTGCACCTGTTCGAGGCGTTCACGATGTTCCCGCACCTGGTCGACATGTCGCGCATCGACGACTTCGTCTTCGTCTCGGAGCCGCTGCTCGACTACACCCTGGACGTGGCGCCCCGCCTGCGCGAACCCGGCGGACCGCGTACCCGGGTGGTCACCAACGCGGCCCGGCTGGACCGCTACCGCCGGCCCAAGAACCCGGACGCCCGGTTCACGCTGGCCCAGATCGGCCAGAGCCGGATCGCCAAGGACCCGCGCTGGACCTTCGAGGTGCTGCGCGGGCTGCGCCGGCACGACGAGCGGTACAACCTCGTCCTGATCGGCGCGGACCTGGACGGCTTGCCGACCCCGCAGGCCGCCGACTACGCCCGGGAGTACACCCGGGAGCTGGCCGAGTTCGAGATGCAGGGCGCGGTCCGGCGGATCGGGCAGACCGACGACGTGCCGGGCGCGCTCACCGACGTCGGTGTGATCCTCAGCGCCTCGGTACGGGAGAGCTTCCACCTCGGCGTGATCGAGGGCGCGGCCAGCGGCGCGGTGCCGGTGGTCCGGGACTGGCCGTTCTTCGCCGGCCGTACGCACAGCGCCCGCAGCATCTTCCCGGCCGACTGGATGGTGGAGACCCCGGCCCAGGCCGTGGAACGGATCCTGGCGCACACCGCCACCGAGGAGATCTGGCGCAAGACCGGCGAGGCCGCCGCCGAGCACGCGGCGGTGACATGGGACTGGTCCGTCGTCCAGGAACAGTACGATGAGCTGCTCCAGAACCCGGCGGGGTGAAGCGCGCAACCTTCCTCACGTATCGTGTGCCGCGGCTCGCAACCGATCAGCGCTAGGAGCAGCGTGAAAGTCCTCAGTGTGGTGGGCGCTCGCCCGCAGTTGGTGAAATTGGCCCCGATCGCCGCCGCCTTCGGCGCGACCGAGCACGAGCACGTCATCGTGCACACCGGCCAGCACTACGACGCCGACCTCTCTGACGTCTTCTTCTCCGGTCTCGGCATCCCCGACCCGGACGTCCACCTCGGGGTCGGCTCGGGCAGCCACGGCGTGCAGACCGGCGCCGTGCTCTCCGCGATGGACGCCGTGCTGGATCGGGAGAAGCCCGACTGGGTCCTGGTGTACGGCGACACCAACTCCACCCTCGCCGGCGCCGTCTCCGCGGTGAAGCTGCACTACCGGGTCGCGCACCTGGAGGCCGGCCTGCGCTCGTTCAACCGCCGGATGCCGGAGGAGCACAACCGGGTGCTCACCGACCACGCGGCGGACCTGCTGCTGGCGCCCACCGAGGAGGCCATGCGCCACCTCGCCGCCGAGGGGCTGTCCGAGCGTTCGGTGCTGGTCGGTGACGTGATGGTCGACGTCTGCCTGCGCATCCGTGACGCGGTGACGGCCGGCGAGCACCCCCGTCCGGAGCTGCCGGCCGGCATCGACCCGAACTCGCCGTACCTTCTCGCCACCCTGCACCGGGCGGAGAACACCGACGACCCGGAACGGCTCGCCGCGCTGATCGAGTCGCTGGCCTCGCTGCCCGTTCCGGTGGCGCTGCTCGCCCACCCGCGCCTGGTCGCCCGGGCGGAGAGCTACGGCCTGAAGCTGACCCAGGGCTCGCTGTACGCCGGTCGCCCGCTGCCGTACGCCGGAATGGTCGCCGCCGTGCTCGGCTCGGCCGGCGTCGTCACCGACTCCGGCGGTCTGCAGAAGGAGGCGTACCTTCTGGCCCGGCCGTGCACCACGCTGCGCCCGGAGACCGAATGGGTGGAGACCCTGGTCGGCGACTGGAACCGGCTGATCCCGGACCCGTGGACGCTCGGCGCCGACTGGGCCGCCGCGGCGACCCGTCCGGCGCCCACCTCCGACCGTGGCGAGCCGTACGGTGACGGCCGCGCCGCGCACCGGGTCGTCGAGGTGCTCTCGCAGCGCTGACCCACAGACGAGAAAGGGCAGGGGCGGCGATCTGCTGCCCCTGCCCTTTTCGATGTCCCCTATGCGATCCAGGGCTTGCGATCGAGCGCCTTCGTCGCCTGCACGTTCGGATAGCGCTTGGCGATCCGCCAGGCGAGCGGCAGAGCCGCCGCGTCGGCCGCCACGATCCGGTCGGCGTTGCCGATGTCGAAGGTGAGCGCCTGCTTGCGGCTGCGCGGGATCAGCAGCAGCGGGCGCGCCTGCTTGAACACCGGCCAGAAGATCTTGTTGTGGATGCCCTTCGAGACCCGGCTCTGCCGGCGACGGACCGCCAGCGCGGTCCGGTCCAGCAGCCGCAGACGCTCGCCCTCGCGGGTGATCGCGCGGGTCTTGCCGAACACCTTGGACGGTACGTCGAAGACCAGCTTCCGCTCGACCCAGCGCAGCGGCAGTCCGTACATCTCGCTCTTGAAGACCGGGCGCGCGTTGACCAGCGGGCCGAACTCGGTGCCCTCCAGCGTGCGGTTCTCCACGACGAGCAGGTCGACCCGCACGCCGGCGTTGGTCAGATCGTCGATGTAGGACTGCACCCGCCGGGACAGCTTGTAGCTCAGCGTCAGCACCACGACGCGCGGCTGAGCCGCGGACGGCTCGCTCATGCCTGCACCTCCGCCGCGGGAATCGGCCGGCGCACCATGCCCCGGATCGCGTGTTCCAGTGGGTCCAGCAGCTTGTCGCGCTGGAACCGGTCGGCGTACGCCCGGGCCTCGGCCTGCTGCTGCGGAGTCAGCGTGCGGGCGGCCCGGCCGGCCTCCACCATCGACTTGGCCACCTGGCCCGGGTCCAGGCTGTCCGCGGTGAACCAGAGCGGATAGCCCTCCAGCACCTCACGGGCGGCGATCTCCGGCGCGTGCACCGAGACGATCGGCTTGCCCGCGGCCATGTATTCGAAGATCTTGCCGGAGGTCACGTACTTGCCGCCGGCGGCCAGGAAGACCAGGACGTCGTTGTGCTCGTAGACCCCGGCCACCTCGGTCTTGGAGACCGGGCCGCGCAGGCGCAGACCGTGGTCCGACTCCGGGTCCGGCTCGCCCTTGGCGTCCAGGCCCAGCAGCGGCAGGAAGGCGGCGTGGCTCTGCTTGAAGAAACCGAGATGTCCATGGATGTTCAGCTCGGCGTCATGCAGGTCGGGGTACTCCCGGGCCTGACGGAACGCCTCGGCCATCTCGACCACCGGCTGCTTCGAGGTGACGGTGCCGAGGTAACCGAAGCGCAGTGGACGGTTCGCACTCTCCGCGCCGTCGCCGGCCGCGACCTCCAGCAGGTCGGGGTCCCAGCCGTTCGGCACCACGAGCATCCGGTCGGCGGAGGCCGGGTAGCGGTCGGCGTGCCAGGCCCGCAGCGCGTTGTTGACGAACACGGTGGCGCTGGAGTCGCCGATGATCCGCTTCTCCCACCGCCAGGCAGCGTGCTCGGGCGGGAACGCGGGCTCGTCGCTGAACAGATCGAGCGTCCAGGAATCGCGGTAGTCGGCGACGTACGGAATCCCGGTCTTCTTGTTGATCTCCCAGGCCGCGGCGAAGGCCGCGAACGGGTTGCCGGTGGCCAGCACCGCGTCGAACTTCTCGGTCTTGTGCATCCGCAGCGCCTTGGTCACGGAGTCACGGGCCCAGGAGGCGTAGACCTCCGGGAAGTAGCGGTCCTCACGCCACTGCCGCAGCTTCTTCGCCGCCTCCGGGAGGGTGCCCTCCAGCCAGGTCATGTTGTGCAGCTCGTTCTCCCAGCGGGAGAGGTCCAGCTCGGGGCGCTCCACCTTGATCCGGGGGTCGACCGTCTCGGAGAGCTTCTCGTCGACCGAACCGATCACGTGGTACAGGAACCGCAGCGGAGCGGCGAAGACGGTGACGTCCCAGCCCGCGGCGGCGAAGTGGTTGGCGGTGGCACGGGCGCGGTAGACACCGCTGGCCCGCGAGGGCGGGAAGTAGAAGGCGATGTAGAGCAGCCGGGGCGGCTTCGGTCTGCTGGAGGTCATACCTTTCCCTTGTCCGAGTTAGCCGGCGTGACCAACTGGTCGATGCGGAACGCGACGCGCTCGGAGCCGATCAGCTCCCGGGCGACCGGGAAGGAAATGGGGTCGGTCACCACAAAGGCATCGTATGGCCCGCCGGCACGAACCTGGGCAGCCAGGGCTCGCTTCTGCTGATCCGGCCACGCCTTGCGGTAGACGGGCAGGAAGACCTTGCGGTGCATCCGGTTGGCGACCCGCTTCTCGTACGCCCCGATCCATCGTTTCGGGCTGCGCTTGAGCACCCGGGCGGCCCGGGCCAGGACGAACCGCGGGCCGCGGAAGAGCACGACCTGCTCGGCACGCAACGGCCAGTGGGTGTCGGGTGACGGGAGCGCGAGTACGCGTACGCCGGGCGCGAACGTCTCGGCCGACCAGGCCGAGCGGCTAGTGACCAGCACCACCGCGCGGCCGCCGTGCTCGACGACCCGCCGGCTCTCCTCGATCACCGCACGCCGGCGGTTGGCTCCGAGAGCCAGAAAAAGTACCTGCATGAGATCCCTACCGGGTCTGACCGGAGTACGAGGATGCGAACCAGGCTGCTTGGTGACTGCGTGCGACGGCACCATAACCATACCGGTCGGCGAGGACGGCTCGAGCGTGCGCTTGGTCCAGCCCGGACGGGAAGCGGCCGCGCAGCCGCTGATAACCGGCGATCAGGGCGTCCGGCGCGTCCTCGATCTCGACGAGCTCGCCGGCGTCCGCCTCGATGCCCGCGAGAGTCTGCTCCGGACCACCGCTGCGGGTGATCAGGACCGGCATGCCGGCCGCCAGCGCTTCGATGATCACCACGCCGAACGTCTCGTACCGGCTCGGGTGCACCAGCAGGTCGTGCTCGCGCATCAGCTCGAGGGCCTGCTCCGGCGCCAGCGCGCCGGTCAGCGTGATCGCGTCCGCGACGCCCAGCTCGGCGGCGCGCTCGGTGAGCCAGCCGTTCAGCTCGCCGGTGCCGACCACGGTCAGGGTGAGCGACGGGTCGTCGGCGCGGCAGGCCGCGAAGGCCTCCAGCAACCAGCGCACGCCCTTGCGCTCGATCAGGCCGCCGACGAACAGCCAGCGGCGCAGCTCGGTCACCGGCTCCGCGCGGGGCACGTCGAAGTCGATCGGGTTGGCGATCAGCTTCAGTTTCGCCTCGTGCTCCGGGAACGCCTCGGCGAGCTGCTGGCGCAGCTCGTCGCCGACCACGAAGAACGCCTCGCAGGCGGCGAGCACCTCGGCGTAGCCGGCCCGGCCGTCCGGCTCGGCCAGCATCCGGTCCAGGAAGGTGGCGTGCTCGGTGACGAACAGCCGGGCGTCCGGGCGCATGTTGCGCAGCGCCGGGATGCCGCCGAGCAGGCCGACGTGGGCGTGCACCACCGCGGCGTCGATCGGCTTGCCACCGAGGGCGCCGCCGAGGGCGTCCGCCGCCCGGCGGGCCTGTTCGGCGAAGGGCAGGGCGCGAGGCATGGCGACCGGCGCGGTGACCAGCGCGGCGCCGCCCACCGTTTCGGCCGGAACCGCGGCGTACGCCCACAGCTCCGAAACCGCCTCCTGGATGGCCGCGTCCTCGGCTGCGGACAGCCGGCTCACCCAGGAGTCGCAGTGATAGACGGTCATGGTGTCGGCGACCGGTGCGGTCGCCTCCACCATGGCTCGCACGAAGGCACCCCGGAACGGCAGTTCCGCGCTGGGGTACCAGGGCGTTACTACGGCAACGTCACGCGCCATCAGGTCGCGGGGATCGTGAGGGTCGCGCTGGTCCTCGCGGACTCGAGCACCACCTCAGCCACCTTGACCGTACGCATGCCCTGCTCGAGGGTGACGATGTCGCTCTCCTTGCCGTCCACCGCGTCACGGAAGCGCTCGTGCTCGACCAGCAGCGGCTCCCGCTTCGGGATCGCGTACCGGATCATGTCGCCCTCGGCGACGCCACGGAAGGCGCGCAGCGCCTCCCACTCGGTGCCGACCGCGCCGTTGGCGTAGAAGGTCAGGTCGGCGGTGAGGGTGTCGGCGACGAAGCTGCCCCGCTCGCCGGTGATGACGGTGGACCGCTCCTTGAACGGGCTCAGCCAGTTCACCAGGTGGTTCGCCATCAGACCGCCGGCCAGGCCGGCCACCGCGGAGACCATGTCCTCGTGCGGACGGCCGCTGCGGGACGCGGTCCGCGCCGAGACCTGCTCGTACGGGCGGCCGGTGACCCAGGCGGTCAGGTCGATGTCGTGGGTGGCGAGGTCCATCACCACACCGACGTCGGCGATCCGGCCCGGGAACGGGCCCTGCCGCCGGGTGACGATCTGGTAGATCTCGCCCAGCTCGCCGGACTCCAGGCGGGTCCGCAGGCTCTGCAGCGCCGGGTTGTAGCGCTCGATGTGACCGACCGCGCCGACCAGGCCACGGCTCGCGAAGGCCTCGACCAGCCGACCGGCCGCCTCCACCGACGGGGCCAGCGGCTTCTCGATCAGGGCGTGCACACCGGCCTCGGCCAGGCGCAGGCCGAGCTCCTCGTGCAGGGCGGTCGGCGAGGCCACCACCACGTAGTCGACGCCGATCTTCAACAGCTGGTCCAGGTCGGAGACGACCGGCACACCGTGCGGTCCGACCGCGTTCGGCGCCGGGTCGACCGCGCCGACCAGGTCGACGCCGTCCAGCAGGCTGAGCACCCGGGCGTGGTTGCGGCCCATCGCGCCCAGCCCGATCAGGCCGGCGCGCAGCACCTTGCCGGTCATGCGCTCACCGCCGCGTCGTTCACGGCCGCGACGATCCGGTCCAGGTCCTCGGTGGTCAGGCTCGGGAAGATCGGCAGGGAGAGCACCTCGCCGGTGGCGCGGTCGGTCTCCGGCAGCTTCCACGGGCCGGGCTGGCCGTCCTCGGTCAGGTAGGGACGCAGCCGGTGGATCGGCGTCGGGTAGTAGGGCGCGCTGCCGATGCCCCGCTCGGCGAGCGCGGCCTGGAACGCGTCCCGGTCACCGGAGACCCGGATCGTGTACTGGTGGTAGACGTGCTTGGCGCCGGCGGCGACCGCCGGGACGACCACGCCGGTCAGGCGCTCGTCCAGGTACGCGGCGTTGGCCCGGCGCTTGTCGGTCCAGCCGGCGAGCTTGCCGAGCTGCACCCGGCCGATCGCGGCGGCGACGTCGGTGAGCCGCATGTTCGCGCCGACGATCTCGTTCTGGTACCGCTGCTCCATGCCCTGGTTGCGCAGCAGCCGCAGCTTGCGCGCGAACTCCGCGTCAGCCGTGGTGATCATGCCGCCCTCGAGCGAGTGCATGTTCTTCGTCGGGTAGAAGCTGAAGCAGCCCGCGACACCGAAGGCGCCGACCGGCGTGCCGTTCAGGCCCGCGGCGTGCGCCTGCGCGGCGTCCTCCACCACGGCGAGGCCGTGCGCCTCGGCGATCGGCATGATCCGGTCCATCGCGGCCGGGTGCCCGTACAGGTGCACCGGCATGATCGCCACGGTGCGCGGCGTCACGGCGGCGGCCACCGCGTCGGGGTCGATGCAGAAGGTGGCCGGGTCGATGTCCGCGAAGACCGGCGTCGCGCCGGCCAGCCGGACCGCGTTGGCGCTGGCAGCGAAGGAGAACGACGGCACGATGACCTCGTCGCCCGGCTTCAGGTCGAGCGCGAGCAGCGCCAGCTGCAGGGCCGACGTGCCGGAGTTCACCGCCACGCAGTGCCGGCCGTCGACCAGCTCGCTGAACTCGTTCTCGAAGGCCGCGACCTCCGGGCCCTGAACCACCATGCCGCTGCGCAGGACGCGGACCGCGGCTTCGATCTCATCCTCACCGATCACCGGACGAGCGGGCGGGATGGCAGGCTGGGAGCCCGTCATGGGCGTTCCTCCTGAGCGAAGAGTAAGAGGTGCGTAGGGAGCGTGTCACTCCCCGCAACGACGCACGCTAGGGGTGCCGGTGCATGGCGCCGGCCGCGCATCGACGACGGCGCACGAGATGGTACAGCACTTACGCCAGTTGGAACGGTCCGGCGTACGCGGCCACTGTACCCGGCAGCCACTCTAGGGTGGCGGCCGTGCAGGCCATCCTCGCTACCCTCGGTTATGTCCTCTCCGCCGACGGGAGTCGGCTTCTGATGATCCGGCGGGACACCCGTCCGGACGACATCCACTTCGGCAAGTACAACGGGCTCGGCGGCAAGCTGCACCCGGACGAGGACGTGGTCTCCGGCATGCGCCGGGAGATCGCCGAGGAGTCCGGGCTGGAGTGCCACCGGCTCGATCTGGCCGGGACGATCTCCTGGCCCGGATTCGGCCGGAACGGCGAGAACTGGTTCGGCTTTCTGTTCCGGATTCCGGACTGGTCGGGCACCCCGCTGTCGGCCAATCCGGAAGGCTCGCTGCACTGGGTCGAGAAGGCCGACGTGCTGGCCGGCCGCGTCCCGATGTGGGAGTCGGACCGGCATTTCCTCCCGCTCGTCCTCGGTGACCAGCCGCGCCCGTTCCACGGCGTGATGCCGTTCGCCGACGGCAAGGCGCTCAGCTGGTCGCACACCCCCGGCTAGAAGCGCCGCATGCCGCCGAACTGGCGGTCGCCGGCGTCGCCGAGGCCCGGGACGATGTAGGCCTTCTCGTTGAGGCCCTGGTCGATCGAGGCGGTCACCAGGCGCAGCGGCAGGTCGGAGGCGGCGAGCCGCTCGATACCCTCCGGTGCGGCCAGCACGCAGCAGATGATGATGTCGGTGCAGCCCCGGTCGGCGAGCAGCTTGCAGCAGTGCAGCAGCGAGCCGCCGGTGGCGAGCATCGGGTCGAGGACGAGGACCGGCTGGCCGGAGAGGTCGCCGGGCAGCGACTCCATGTAGGCACGCGGCTCGTACGTCTTCTCGTCGCGGGCCAGGCCGACGAAGCCCATCGACGACTCGGGCAGCAGGCCCAGCGCCGCGTCGGCCATGCCGAGGCCGGCGCGGAGCACGGGCACGATCAGCGGTGGGTTGGCCAGCCGGGTGCCCTCGGTCGGCGCGACCGGGGTCTCGATGGGGTACTTCTCGACGGCGAAGAGGCGGGCCGCCTCGTAGACCACCATGGTGGTGAGCTCGTGCAGCGAGGCGCGGAAGACGCCGGAGTCGGTGTCCGCACGACGCATCGCGGTGAGCCGGGTCTGGGCCAGCGGGTGATCTACAACCAGGACGTCCACGGGCTCAACCTACCGTTCCATCAAGATCAATTGTCGGTGGGCTGCGTAGAATCGCTCTCATGACTGTGACAGCGGCCACCGGGCTGTCCGATCTCCGCTCATTCCTGCACGGGCTGCCCGGTGTCGACAAGGTGGGTGTCGAGGCCAGAGCGGCCGCGCTCGGCACCCGATCGGTGAAAACGAGCAGCAAGGCCAAGGCCATCGACCTGGCCATCCGCATGGTCGACCTGACCACGCTGGAGGGCGCCGACACGCCGGGCAAGGTGCGGGCGCTCTGCGCCAAGGGCCGCCGGCCCGATCCGGCCGACCCGAGCTGCCCGCCGGTGGCCGCGATCTGCGTCTACCCCGCGATGGTCCCGGTCGCCTCGGCCGCCCTCGCCGGCTCGGGCGTGCACCTGGCCAGCGTCGCGACCGCGTTCCCGTCCGGGCAGGCGCCGCTCGAGGTGAAACTGGCGGACACGCGGAGTGCGGTCGAGGCCGGCGCCGACGAGATCGACATGGTGATCAGCCGGGGCGCGTTCCTGGCCGGCGACTACCGCAAGGTGTTCGACGAGATCGTCGCGGTCAAGGAGGCGTGCGGGGACGCCCATCTCAAGGTCATCCTGGAGACCGGCGAGCTGGCGACGTACGACAACGTGCGCCGGGCGTCCTGGCTGGCGATGCTGGCCGGCGCCGACTTCATCAAGACCTCGACCGGCAAGGTCGCGGTGAACGCGACCCTCCCGATCACCCTGGTCATGCTGGAGGCGGTCCGCGACTTCCGGGAGCGGCACGGGCGGCAGGTGGGGGTGAAACCGGCCGGCGGCATCAAGAACACGAAGGACGCGATCAAGTACCTCGTGATGATCAACGAGACGGTCGGCGACGACTGGCTGCACCCGGACTGGTTCCGGTTCGGCGCCTCGTCGCTGCTCAACGACCTGCTCATGCAGCGGACCAAGCTCACCACCGGCCACTACGCCGGTCCGGACTATTTCACCCTGGACTGAGTGAGGGGTCATGTTCGAGTACGCACCCGCGCCAGAGTCACGCTCCGTCGTCGACATCGCCCCGTCGTACGGATTGTTCATCGACGGTTCATTCGAGCAGGCCTTGGAGGGCGGCGTCTTCAAGACGGTGAACCCGGCCTCCGAGGAGGTTCTCGCCGAGATCGCCGCAGCCGGCCAGGAGGACGTGGACCGGGCCGTCGCCGCCGCCCGCCGCGCGTTCGGGCCGTGGTCCGCGCTGCCCGGGTCGGAGCGCGCGAAGTACCTGTTCCGGATCGCCCGCATCATCCAGGAGCGCTCCCGCGAGCTGGCCGTGCTGGAGTCGCTGGACAACGGCAAGCCGATCAAGGAGTCGCGGGACGTCGACCTGCCCCTGGTCGCGGCGCACTTCTTCTACTACGCGGGCTGGGCCGACAAGTTGGCGTACGCGGGCTTCGGCCCCGATCCGCGCCCGCTCGGCGTCGCCGGCCAGGTCATCCCGTGGAACTTCCCGCTGCTGATGCTGGCCTGGAAGATCGCGCCGGCGCTGGCCACCGGCAACACCGTGGTGCTCAAGCCGGCCGAGACGACGCCGCTGTCCGCGCTCTTCTTCGCCGACGTCTGCCGGCAGGCCGAGTTGCCGGCCGGCGTGGTGAACATCGTCACCGGGGCCGGCGATACCGGGGCGTACCTGGTCTCGCACCCCGACGTGAACAAGGTGGCCTTCACCGGCTCCACCGAGGTGGGCCGGGAGATCGCCCGCGCGGTGGCCGGCACCGGCAAGCGCCTGACCCTGGAGCTGGGCGGCAAGGCGGCGAACATCGTCTTCGACGACGCGCCGATCGACCAGGCGGTCGAGGGCATCGTGAACGGCATCTTCTTCAACCAGGGACACGTCTGCTGCGCCGGCTCCCGGCTGCTGGTGCAGGAGTCGATCGCCGAGGAGCTGCTCGCCTCGCTGAAACGTCGGATGGCGACGCTGCGGGTCGGCGACCCGCTGGACAAGAACACCGACATCGGCGCGATCAATTCGGCCGCGCAATTGGCGCGTATTACCGAATTGTCAGAAATCGGTGCAGGCGAGGGCGCGGAACGCTGGTCGCCGGCCTGCGAACTGCCGGACCGGGGTTTCTGGTTCGCTCCGACGATCTTCACGGGCGTCACCCAGGCCCACCGGATCGCCCGGGAGGAGATCTTCGGACCGGTCCTGTCGGTCCTGACCTTCCGGACCCCGGCCGAGGCGATCGAGAAGGCCAACAACACTCCGTACGGATTGTCCGCCGGCATCTGGTCGGAGAAGGGCTCACGGATCCTGTCGATCGCCGACAAACTGCGCGCCGGCGTGGTGTGGGCCAACACGTTCAACAAGTTCGACCCGACGTCGCCGTTCGGCGGCTACAAGGAGTCCGGCTACGGCCGGGAGGGCGGCCGGCACGGCCTGGAGGCGTACCTTGCCTAAGACAGCCAAGGCGACGGAACCGACGCGGCTTTCCGTACGCAAGACCTACAAGCTCTACATCGGCGGCGCCTTTCCTCGCAGCGAGTCAGGACGGACGTACGTGGTGAACGGCGACAACGTGGCCCTCGCCTCGCGCAAGGACGCCCGGGACGCGGTGGTGGCCGCCCGTGCCGCCCAGCCGAAGTGGGCCGGCGCCACGGCGTACAACCGGGGGCAGGTGCTCTACCGGATCGCCGAGATGATCGAGGCGCGGCGTGCCGAGTTCAAGGCGCTCGGCGTGCCGGGAGCTGAGGTGGACGCCGCGGTGGACCGCTGGGTCTGGTACGCGGGCTGGTCCGACAAGATCGCCCAGGTGGCCGGCGGAGCGAACCCGGTGGCCGGGCCGTTCTTCAACATCTCCGCACCGGAGCCCACCGGCGTCGTCGCCGTCGTCGCCCCGCCCACCCTGCTCGGCCTGGTCAGCGTCGTAGCCCCGGCCGTGGTCACCGGCAACACGGTGGTCGTGCTCGCCGCTGATCCACAGATTGCGATCACCCTGGCCGAGGTGCTCGCCACCTCGGACGTGCCCGGCGGCGTGGTGAACGTCCTCACCGGCCGGTATGCGGAGACCGCACCCTGGCTGGCCGCGCACGCCGACGTCAACGGTTTGGACCTGACCGGTGTCGAGGACCCCGATCTGGCCGTTGAACTGGAGAAGGCGGCCGCCGGCACGCTCAAGCGGGTGGTCCGGCCACCCGCCGGCGGCGTCGACTTCACCGCCGACCCGGGACTGCGTCCGATGACCGCGTTTCTGGAGATCAAGACTGTGTGGCACCCGAAGGGCTACTAGGAACAGGGACGGGGCCGCTGTCACACAGCGTTGCCTACTAGGGTGTGTGCCCAGAGTCACCCGTCCCGCCACCCCCAAGATCACCCGGAGGTCTACCGTGACCAGCCAGTCCGACGAGCCCGAGGCGTCCGCGCCGGTGGCCGAGAAGTCCTCGACCGGGGGCGGTTCCGGGCGTGAGCTTTGGGAGAGCGTCCGCATCCAGCCGGTCGAGATCGCACTGCCGGGCGGGGTGGGGCTGACCCTGCGGGCGTACCGGAAGGCGTCGGAGATCACGCCGACCGAGATCGAGGCCGACGAGGACGACCCGTTCGAGAGCCGCAAGCGCGCCGCCGAGGACGACGAGGAAGTCATCGTCGACGAGGAGTTCCAGGCGCTGCTCGCCGAGGGCGAGGCCGACAAGGACGGAGCCGAACGGGCTGATGGTGAGCCCGATCCGGCCGACTTCGAGGACGAGCCGGAGGAGGCCGCGACCCAGGCGGGCGACGAGGAAGTACCCATGTTCCTCAGCCACAAGGGCCGCCTGCTCGCCTTCAAGAGCGCCGAATCGCTGGTCTCCTTCCTTCGTTCGGGTGCTCCGCACGATCTCGCACAATTGGACACCTGGGGCACCGTCGCGGAGCGGGTACAGTCGAGCGACATCGACCCGCTGCCGGATGATCGCTACGAGCTCGACCTCGTGGTGGAGAACCTGCGTGGCGGCCATGACACGTGGGATCTGCCGCTGCTCATCGCTGCCGGTGAGGTGGCCCGCGACCTGGGATACGCGCTCCGTATCAAGCCGGTGATCCTGGCACTGTCGCCCGGCTCACCACTCGACGACCTGGACGAATCACTCCGCGCCGCGGAAAGTGGCGGTATGGGTGGTTTCTTCGGCCGGCGGCGATTGAAGAAAATCGGGGCACAACAGGCAAGCCTGGGTTGGCGCTCCGTCATCGGCAAGATCTCTGCCGCTGTGGACTGGCGTGACTGACCGATTACCAGGGAACATCAGTCCTTGGCCACAGAAAAGCAGCAGTCCCGGGGAGGAGGACGACGCCGTGGCGCTCGTGCGCGTGTACTGCGGTCTGGCGTCGGCTGATGACGCGGTGCGTTCGGCCTCGGCCGCGCCACTGACCATCGCCGTGGTGGACGACGCAGGCCGGTTGCTCGGCGTCCATGAGATCAGTGACGACCCGGCCGGTTACGCCCAGCTGGGATCGCTGCTCGTGGAACGGACGACCGGTTTCAGCGACGCGGCAGTCGCCGCGGACAGCGACGACCACGTGGTCACCTCACTGCTGACCGCGGCCGGCCGGCCGCTGGTGGTCATCGACGACGACGACGCGGACGACTTCGCGGAGCGTTTCTCCGACGACGAGTCCCCGGACGAGATCCAGGCGCCGGCCGCCGCACGCCGCGCGGTCGGCCTGGCCCGGGCACTGCAGGCCGGCGCGATCGCTGCGGTGAACCTGCCCACCCCCCGGGACCTGGTCAGTTACAAGCCGGTTCTGGCCGCCCACGTCGCCATGCTCAACGGGCGGCACGCGGCCGCGGCCGCCCTGCGCGAGGTACTGCGCGAGCTCTACCCCGCCGCCCTCCGGGCCTATCCGGATCCCGCGCACCGCCTGGCCCTCGCCGTGCTCGACGCGGTGCCCGAGCCCGGCCGGCTGACCGCTCGCGGCGCCGACCCGGAGCACACCGCCCGGGAGATCGCCGTCGAGCTGACCCGGGCCGGCGCGGGCACCGAGGACCAGGTGATCGCCGCCGTCACCGCTCTGCACGTGGCGATCAGCGAGTCGCCCCGGCGGGGCGGGGTCAACAAGTCCCTGGCCCCGGCCGCCGCCGACGCGGTCCGTCAGGCGATCGGCGCGGTCCGCTCCTGCGACGCCGCCTGCACCGCTCTGGTGGGCACCCTCAGCGCCCGCGGCATGCAGTCCGCCGGCACGCCGAGCGTGGGACGCCGGGCCACCCGCCGGGCTCCCGAGCCGGCTCCGATGCAGTCCGCCCCGAGCACCGAGATCCCGCGTTTCGGCCGGCGTGGCCGTCCCGAGCCGGCGTCCACCGGCGCCGGACCGGCCAGCCCGCAGCCGATGACCGCACCGCCGGTCGCGCCGGACCCGATCGCTCCCCCGCCGATCGCACCGGCCGCGGCCAACGGCCTTCCCAGCCGGACCGGCAACCCGGGCAACCGGCCCGTCTCGGTCCCGCCGCCTCCGCCCGGCATGACCCCGATCACTCCGGGCTCGCGTCCGGTGCCGGCGTCGCGCAACCCGGGCGCGCCCTCGTCGGTGCAGCCCGCGGCCGGCCGAAGCACCCCCGCCGAGCAGGGCGAGCCGTTCCGGCCCACCCTCACCAACGCCGAGCTGAACCGGGCCCGGGCCGAGCGGCAGCGCACGGTCATCCCGTCCCGGCCGAACACCCGCCCGTCCGCGCCGGCCAACGGCACGGCGAGCGGGCCGACCGACCTGAGCCTGCCGATGCCCTCCCCGCGTCCGGCGCAGGAGATGCCGGAGCCGGGTTCGCGGGCCAACTGGCCGCTGCTCAACACCGGGAACGACGACGCCCCAGCGGCGCCGCCGGCCGCCGCCGCGGTCAGCTCGCCGCCCGCGTCGGGCCGGGTGAAGCCGCCGTGGCAGGACATGCCGCAGGAGCCGCCGTCACTGCGCCTGGTGGAGTCGCAGCTGGGCAACCGGGGCGCCGGTCTCGACCCGGTCCAGACGCCGCCGCTGCGCTTGGTCGACGGCGACAGCCGGAGTGCCGGCGGGACCTCCAGCACGAAGCTGACCGCCCTGGACCGCAGCACCACCCCGCCGGTTCCCGCCGACGGCAGCGACGGTGACCTGCTGATCTTCGCGGCGGCCCGGTCCGCCTGGTTCACCGGGCACGACGAGTCCAACAAGCCCGACAAGCTGGACTGGACCAACCCGAACGACAGCGGCTGGCGTGCGGCGGAGAAGGCCGCCACCCCGGCCGTGGCCGCCGAGACCTCGGCCGGCCTGCCGAAGCGGGTGCCCCAGGCCAACCTGGTCCCAGGCTCGCCGCTGCGCGAGGAGCGCCCGCTGCGGATCGTCCGCGACGCCGCGTCGATCGCCGCGCACACCACCGGTTACTTCCGTGGCTGGCGGCGCGGGCAGGAGATCGGCGGTTTCGCGATGGGTGGCCGGCCCGGACGCGAGGCGGCCGGCGGGTGGGACTTCACCCGGGACGGCCAGCCGGCCGACGACTACCGAAACAACAACAACGCCGGCTACGGCGGTCGCTGACCGAAAACGTGGATGGGCCGCGACCCGCTGGGTCGCGGCCCATCTCGGTATCCGAAGCTGGACGGACGCGAGCGATCGTCGCCGCGACCCGCTCGCTCGCGACCCATCGCCGTATCCGAAGCTGCACGGATGCGAGCGATCGTCTTCGACTTCTTCGGTACGCTGACCGACCCCTCCGCCGAGACATTGCGCGCGGACACCTTCGCCGCGACCGCAGCGGTCCTCGGCATTCCGCCGGAACGGTTCTGGACCGCGATGTCGGGGAGCTTCCCGCAGCGCGTGGTGGGCGAGTACGGCAGCACCGCCGACACCCTGCGCCGGATCGCCGGCGAGTGCGGCGCCGACCCGGACCAGGAGACCCTCGCGGCCGCGATCACCAGTCACCACGCGGGCGCTGAGCTGGTCCGCAGGCCGCGTTCCGGTGCACTGCCCACCCTGGATCACCTGCGGGCCGGCGGCTACCGTCTGGGCCTTCTCAGCGACTGCTCCAGTGAGCTCTGCGAGGCGTGGGCGGACACCCCGTACGCGTCCCGCATCGACGCCCCGGTCTTCTCCTGGCGCGAGGGACACCGCAAGCCCGACCCCCGCCTGTACGCCACCGCAGCGGCCCGCCTGGGCGTGCCCGCCGAGGAGTGCTGGTACGTCGGCGACGGTGGCAGCCGCGAGCACGCCGGCGCCGAGCGGGCAGGCATGCGACCGGTACTGATCACGAACGCCGGGCATCCGGGCGCGCACGCCTTCCGGGTTGATCCGGACGCGTTCGTGCCACGGCTGAGCATCGACGACATCACCGAGCTGCCGGCCCTACTGCATCGATACGCTCACTCAGCGTAAGTGCAAGCGGGCACGGAGAAGCCCCGCTCCGGCCGGCGGAGCGGGGCTTCGACCGTTCGTCAGGCCGGCGCTACCGCGCGCGAGCGACGCATCGTCAACACATACTCGACCAGCGAGATGAGGACGTTCTTCGTCGACTCACGGTTGCGGGCGTCACAGCTCACGACGGGCACGTCGCTCGAGACCGCGAGAGCGTCCCGAACGTCCTGCGCGTTGTGATACTGCATGCCGTCGAAGCAGTTGATCGCCACCAGGTACGGCAGGCGACGATGCTCGAAGAAGTCGATGGCGGCGAAGCAGTCGGCGAGCCGACGCGTGTCCACCATGACCACAGCACCGATCGCACCCCGGACCAGCTCGTCCCACATGAACCAGAACCGCGTCTGGCCGGGGGTACCGAACAGGTAGAGGATCAGGTCCCGGTCGATGCTGATCCGGCCGAAGTCCATGGCGACGGTGGTGGTCATCTTGCCCGGCACCTGCCGGTTGTCGTCGACACCCACACCCGCCGAGGTCATGATCGCCTCAGTCGTCAGTGGGGTGATCTCCGAGACCGACCCCACCAGCGTCGTCTTACCGACGCCGAAGCCACCGGCGATGACAATCTTCGCCGATGTCACGCGTCCCGCAGCGGGACGGTGCGACATGTCAGAGCCTGCGAAGTCCACTCAGCACCCTTTCCAGCAGTTCCGTGCCTACCGCGTCGGTCTCGTCTTCGAGCGAGGTGGGCTCATACACCGCAACCAGGCCATCAGTGGCCATGTCGGCGACGATCACACGTGCCACACCGAGCGGCAGTTGCATGCGTGCGGCGATCTCGGCGAGCGACTGAACGCGCCCCCCGTCGCACATCGCCGCGATGTACTGATGCTCGCTTCCACCCTGCCCGCCGCGGCTGATTCCAGAACGGCCGCGCACGGTTGTCTCGACCAGCGCTTCCAGCGCTATCTCAAGCTTCGGCCGGGTCCGACCGCGGGTCACGGCATACGGCCTGACCAGCGCGCCGGTCGGCTCATCGCGTTCAGGCATCGTCACCGTCAACCCCTCCCTCGGCCCCTAGAAGTGTATTAGTTGTCAAGGTTTCTGACAGTAGCCGACTGGGCCGGCTACCAGTCCCTCTCAGCCCAGCACCCCGGCCGCCGAACGCGGCGCGGGAGTCAGTGCCTCGCCGACGCGGTCGACCAGGAGAGCCATCTCGTAGCCCACCTGCCCGACGTCGCAGCTGCGCGCTGCGAGCACCGCGAACGAGGAACCGTCGGAGATGGACATCAGGAACAGGAACCCATTGTCCATCTCGACGACCGTCTGGAGAACGGCGCCACCCTCGAAGCACCGGGCGGCGCCCTGGGTCAGGCTTACCAGGCCGGACGCGATGGCCGCCAACTGGTCGGCACGGTCGCGCGGAAGGTCCCGCGAGGCCGCGAGGAGCAGGCCATCGGCGGAGACCGCGATCGCGTGCGCAACCCCGGGTACGCGGTCGGCGAAGTTGGCCAGAAGCCAACCGAGATCCTGCGTAGATGTCATGCCTCATGCTCCTTGCCAGCCTGCGAGGGCTGCTGCCCTCCTGGAGTCTCCTCCAGGTTGGTCGATTGTTCCTTGGTGCGACCGCGCTGAACACCCCGGTGGTACGCGGAAAGCAGACCGCGAACCCCCTCAGGCGTACGACGCTGGACGGAGTTACCGCCCCGGTCAACACCGCCGGGGACGAGTTGCGCCATCGGCGTGCGCTTCGGAAGGCCTGCCGTGGTGGTGGTCTCGACCGGCGCCTCGGCCGCCATGCGGGCCGCCTGCCAGCCGTCGTCAGCCGCGGTGCGCCACGGGTTGTTGCCGCCCGCGCCGTTGCTGTAGGAAGCGGCCGTGGCTGCTGCCCCGACCGTGGCCGTGTCACGTTCCTCGGGCGGACCGGCCTGCTGCGGCACGCCGGCCGAGCGGGTCGGCTCGCCGGTCGGGATCCGCTGCGAGAGAACCGGCTCGTCACCCGAACCGTTGGTGCTGCGCGGCGGCGCATCGGTACGCGCCGTGGTGAACCAGGCCGACTCGAGCTCCCGGAAGATCGGCAGCTCCATCGTCTCGTCGGCGAACGGAACCGCGCCTTCCTGGTGTGCCGAGGCCTGCGCCGCGGCGATCTGTGCGGCGGCCGCGGCATGCGCCTCGGCAGCAGCGATCTCGGGTCCGGCCGGAACCGGCGGGGCCGACACCGGAACCGGTGCGGTCTGCGGGTTGGTCGGACGGGCCACCTGCGCCTGCGACTCGAAGGCCTCGGGCCGGTAGCGCGGCAGTTCCGCGGTCATGTCGAGCGCCGCGGCAAGGTTCTCCGGCACGTGCGGGGTCGCGCCGGCCTCCCGGTCGGCGGCGACCGGCGGCCAGGCCGGCGGCGCCGAGGCGAACGGGTTGCGCTGCTCGAGCGGCTGCCCGGAGACCGGGGCGGCCGAGATCGGCTCGGCCGGAGCCGCGGAGATCGGAGGACCGGAGACCGGCGGCGCCGACGAGACCGGCGGAGCGGAGATCGGCGGCACGGGCGGCGCGGACACCGGCGGCATGAACGGGTTGCGGCCCTGGCTCTCCGGGTTGGCCGGCAGCTGACGCGGGATGGTCGCGCCACCGAAGCCGTTGGTCTCCCCGTCGGGACGCTGGAACTCGCCGCCGTTGCGCCGCTGCACCAGGTCGTCGAGACCGGCGAAGCCCTGCGGGGCGGACGGCAGCGGCGGGATGACCTCGTTGCTGCGCGGGCCGTGGAAGCCGTTGGCCGAACCGTTCGCACCGTTCAGACCGAAGTTGGCGGGCGGCGGAGCACCGGTGAGGTCCGACCAGGCCGGCACGCCACCGTTGCTGATGCTCGCCGTGTCGAACGGCCGGCCGCCACCGTTGCCACCACCGGGGTAGCCACCGCGGCCGCCCTCCAGCGCAAGCGGTTCGTCGAACCCGATCGGGCTCGGCTCGCCGTAACCGTTGGTCTGCACCCGGGCCGAGGCCGCGGCGGCCAGGACCGAGATCGGCAGGCCGACCTCGGCGACGGTGCCGCGTTCGCGGTCGGCGGGCCGCAGCTCGACGCGGACGCCGTGCCGGTTGGCCAGCCGGGCGACCACGACGAGGCCCATCATCCGGGAGACGGCCACGTCCACCGTCGGCGGGTTGGCGAGCCGCTCGTTCAGGTCGCGGAGCTGCTCGCGGCTGATGCCGATGCCGTGGTCCTCGACGGTGAGCACCGCGTTCTCACCCATCCGGCGCGCCTCGACGAGGACGTGCGAGTTCGGCGGGGAGAAGGCGGTCGCGTTGTCGAAGAGCTCGGCGACCAGGTGGACCATGTCGTTGACCGCGTGGGCCGCGACCTCGATCTCCCGGTCGATCATGCCGAACTCGATGCGGGTGTAGTGCTCGACCTCGGACTGGGCGGCACGGAGCACGTCGATCAGAGCGGCCGGCTCCCGCTGCACGCGGGTCGAGTCGGCGCCGGCGAGGACCAGGAGGTTCTCGTCGTTACGCCGCATTCGGGTGGCCAGGTGGTCGAGCTGGAAGAGCTCGGCCAGACGGTCCGGGTCCTCCTCGCCGCGCTCCAGCCGGTCCAGGTGACCGATGAGCCGGTCGACCAGGATCTGCGAACGGCGGGCGAGGTTGACGAACATCGTCGCGACCGAGGCACGCAGGGCGGCCTGCTCAGCCGCAGTACGCACGGCCTCGAGGTGAACCGCGTTGAACGCCTCGGTCACCTGCCCGAACTCGTCCCGGCTCCGGACCGGCAGCGGCTCGGCGATCTGGTCGGCGACCTGGGCCGGGGTGAGCGACGCGGAGAGCGCCGGGTCACGCAGCCGGCTCACCGCGTGCGGCAGACCGAACTGGGCGACCGCGAGGGCACCCTGGCGCAGCTCACGCAGCGAGCGGGCCATCGAGCGGGCGACCAACCAGGCGAACAGGATGGCCAGCAGGAGCATGCCGAGCAGCACGCTGGTCTCCAGGAAGACCCGCTGGTTGGTGTCGTCCCGCAGGACCGTCGCCTGATTCACGATCTCGGCGTCGAACTTGCTCTCCACGTCCCGGAAGAGGTCGTTGTACCCCTTCATCGCCTCTTCCCAGCTCGGGGTCTGCATGAAGGGCGGGCTCTTGGTGTTCCCACCCTGCAGGGCGAGCAGCGGGACGGTGAGGTTGGTCGCGGCACGAACCTTGTCGCCGGTGATGGTGTCGGCGATGGTCTGGTTCTCGGCGTCGGTGCCACTCGCCTCGATGGAGCTCTTGGCGAGGTTCTTACCGACTTCGGTCTGCAGGAACGCGGTACGCAGGTCCGCGGTCAGATCGCCCTGGCTGATCACCTGGTGACCCAGGTACCGCTGCTGGGCGATGTACTCCTTCTGGCGGGCGACCGCAGCGACCACGCCGAGACGGCTGCTCAGGTCGGGGT
Source organism: Actinoplanes sp. NBC_00393 (assembly GCF_036053395.1). Lineage (NCBI taxonomy): Bacteria > Bacillati > Actinomycetota > Actinomycetes > Micromonosporales > Micromonosporaceae > Actinoplanes > Actinoplanes sp. NBC_00393. The sequence continues at coordinate 7,634,242 of NZ_CP107942.1, forward strand.
CCGTGGCGAGCTGGGCAGAGGCCTCGCGCACCTGGAGGAGGTCCTCGATCAGCCGGGTGTAGGCATCCTTGACCGTCTTGAGGTCCGGCTCCGCGCCGCTGCCGTTGCCGACCTTGCTCCGGAACGACGGCAGGTCCTCGAGGTTGTTGTCGAGACGGAGGAGCAGGACGCCGACGTTCTGCGGCACCTCTTCGAGCGCGCCCTTCTGCTGCGCGTAGGGCCCCTTGGCCTCATCCGCGCCGGGGTGCTCGTCGGTGTACAGCTTCTTCGCCGCCGCGGCCTGCTGGTTGGCGGCGTCCTTGACGGCGTCGCTGGGGGCGGTCCGGGCCTTCTCCTTCGCGAGCGTCAGCATGACCGCGTAGGTGCGCTCAGCCTGCAGGTGGTCGACGAGAGCACCGGCGTTCTGCGAGAGCACCGAAAGGGTGCGAGCACGCTCCGCGTTGCTGGCCTCGTCGATGTGGTCCACGAGGCCGTTGACGCCAACGATGATCGTCGCCACGGTCGGGACCAACATGATCAAGCCAAGCTTTGACCAGATTGGTAGGTCTCGCAGTCGACCAGCGGGTCGACTGAGACGCGACATGACGCCGTTCGCCGTGTTGGGGCGCTTGCTCACGTCACCGTCCTCCTGATTCGGGCCCGGCATTCGGCTTGCCGGGCACCGCGCACGGCCGACTCGCCGGGTCGGGCCCCCGAGATTCCATCACGACAAGTGTCAAAGAGAAAGGGCGCGCGGACACGGACCGGTTGTGTGACGCGATGTTGCAACATCGAAGTTGAACATCGCCGGTCTCGTATCACTGCCTGTAGATGTGCACATCTCTCAAGGTCACTTCACTCGGTCGGCACTGCGTTGGGGGGTGGCTTCTGGCCGACCGGGACCCGATCCTAGTCGATCGCGGCAGAAACGACGATGGCTCGCTTCCGCGCGATCGGCAAGGCGAGATGCCGGATTCTGCCGACTTTGCAGGCGGCAGTCTAGCCGAACGGTGGACCGCCGAAGCCGGACCGTCGATTTCTTTTGACGTACGTTCGTCCCTTTCCCGGGAAAGGGCGACAAGCCGGACTTTCAGCTCACCAACTTGGCATACGCCGGCTTGATCACCTCGTTGATGATCACCAATCGCTCGTCGTACGGGATGAACGCCGACTTCATCGCGTTGATCGTCAGCCACTGCAGTTCCATCCAGCCCCAGCCGAACGCCTCCGCGAGCAGTGTCATCTCGCGGGACATCGACGTACCGCTCATCAGCCGGTTGTCGGTGTTGACCGTGACCCGGAAGCGGAGATCGTGCAGCAGCTTGATCGGGTGCTCGGCGATCGAGGGCGCCGCACCGGTCTGCACGTTCGACGAGGGGCACAGCTCGAGCGGGATCCGCTTGTCCCGGACGTAGGCGGCGAGACGGCCGAGCACCGGCGGGGCGGCCTGTGTGCCACCGGTCGCGGTGACCGCGCTCGGGCCCTCCGGCGCGCTGTTGATGTCGTCGATGATGCGCACGCCGTGGCCCAGCCGGTCGGCCCCGCACCACTGGATGGCCTGCCAGATCGACGGCAGCCCGAAGGCCTCGCCGGCGTGGATGGTGAAGTGGAAGTTCTCCCGCTGCAGGTACTCGAAGGCGTCGAGGTGCCGGGTGGGCGGGAAGCCGGCCTCGGCGCCGGCGATGTCGAAACCGACCACGCCGACGTCCCGGAAGCGGACGGCCAGCTCGGCGATCTCCTGCGACCGGGCGGCGTGCCGCATGGCGGTCAGCAGGGTGCCGATCCGGATCGGCGTGCCCTGCGCCTCCGCCTCGGCGCAGCCCTCACGGAACCCGGCGTGCACCGCCTCGACCACCTCGTCCAGGCTCAGCCCTTTTTCCAGGTGCTGTTCCGGGGCGTAGCGGACCTCGGCGTAGACCACGCCGTCGGCGGCCAGGTCGAGCGCGCACTCCTTGGCCACCCGGTGCAGGCCCTCGCGCGTCTGCATCACCGCCACGGTGTGCGCGAACGTCTCCAGGTACCGTTCCAGCGAGCCGGAGTCGGCGGCCGCGACGAACCACTCGCCGAGCTGCTCCGGATCCCGGGTGGGCAGTTCGTGATCGACGGCTTCGGCGAGCTCGACGATGGTGGCCGGCCGCAGACCGCCGTCCAGGTGGTCGTGGAGCAGAACCTTCGGTGCCTTGACGATGTCGGAATGCGCGATGCCAGCCATCAGAAGAGCCTAGAGGGAAGCCCCCGATGATCGACGGAGCAATTCCGTATCTGTGGTGCCCGGTGTGCCGCGAACCACTCACGCGACGCGAGCGGGCCTTGCGCTGCGCGCGCGGGCACAGCTTCGACATGGCCAAGCAGGGGTACGCCGACCTCAGCGCAGGACGTCTGCCGCACACCGGTGACACCGCGGAAATGGTCGCCGACCGCGCCGATTTCCTGGCCGCCGGGCACTACGACTTCATCGCGTCGGCGCTCGCCGAACACCGGACCGACGGGCTGGTCCTGGACGCCGGCACCGGAACCGGCGACTATCTGGCCCGCTTCCTGACGGACTCCCCCGGAGCGACCGGCCTCGGCCTGGACGTCTCCAAGCCCGCGCTGCGCCGGGCGGCCCGGGCCCATCCACGCGCCGCGGCCGTCCTGACCGATCTGTGGCGGCCGCTGCCGGTGGTGGACGCGTGCGCCGCCGTGATTTTGAACGTCTTCGCGCCGCGCAACGGCCCGGAGTTCCGCCGTGTGCTCCACCCGGACGGCGTGCTGCTCGTCGTCACTCCGGCCGCCGACCACCTCACCGAACTGATCGCCACGCACCACCTGATCCACGTCGACCCGAACAAGTCGGAGCGGGTGAGCGCGGCGCTCGGCGACCATTTCGAGCTCGTCTCCGGCACCGCGCTGCGGCGGTCGATCATGCTCACCGCGGCGCAGACACGCACTCTGATCGGCATGACCCCGAGCGCACGGCACGTGCCGCTGGAGGACCTGCCGGCGCGGGCGGTCGAGGTGACCGCGGCGGTCGATCTCGCGGTCTACCGGCCGCGCTAGACCGACAGGTCGACCTCTTCCCACTCCGGGGGTTTGTCGTGGTAGGGGCCGTGGAAGATGACCGCCCACTCCAGCGCCCAGCGGCGCTGGCCGATCGCGTTGCTGTCCACCTCGCCGGGCAGTGACCGGCCCTGCTGCTCGGCCTCCTGGTACGCCCAGTCCAGGCAGTAGTAGAGGTCCAGCAGCACCGCGGCCTCGATCGGGTCACGGACCGCGACCAGCGACCGGGAACGCCAGCTGGTGAAGGTCTCGCCGCCCGGCAGGTCCGGCATCTGGTCCATCAGCCGCTCCTCCGGCGGCACCGTGGGATCCAGGTGCCGGCTCAGGCCGAGCAGCCAGCCCAGGGCGAACACCGCGTCGTGGTGCAGCACGAACGAGCGGTGGTCGCCCTTGGCCCCGATCACGAACTGCCACTCCGGCGGGGTGACCGATTCGACCAGGTGGGACCCGAGCAGCCAGCTCATCGCCGCCTCGGTGGGCATGCCGAAGCAGCGCGCGACGACGACGTGCAGCACCGCGGCGCGGGCTTCCAGCTCGGCGACCGGTCGCAGTTCGACCGTGTCACCCGCCTCCCAGACCAGCGGAAACGCAAGGGGCGGGAGGGGCAGGCCGAGACGAGCGAGTTCGTCGAGGCTGGCCTCGCGAACCGCTCGGGGATCGGGGGCGGCCTTTGTCATGGTCGGTCAGGCTATGCGGTCCAGCAGGAGGCGGACAGAGGCGGGCTCCTCGTCACCGATGCGGATCGCCCCTTCGGCGTCGTCGCGGGCCACCGGAATCCGGGACTCGTCGTCAGCGCGCAGCTCGAGCAGCACGTCACCGGCCTTGACCCGGTCGCCGGGGCGGACCTTGAGCTGAACGCCGGCGCCGAAGCTGACCGGGTCCTCCTTGCGCGCCCGGCCGGCGCCCAGACGCCAGGCGGCGATGCCGATCCCGTACGCGTCGACGGTCTGCACCACGCCGTCGCTGCCGGCCCGCAGCATCTCGGTGTGCGCCGCGGTCGGCAGTGCCGCGTCCGGGTCGCCGCCCTGCGCCCGGATCATCGCCCGCCAGCTGTCCATCGCCGCGCCGGACGCGAGCGCCTTCGCCGGGTCGGCGTCCACGCCTGCCGCGGCCAGCATCTCCCGGGCCAGCGCGAGGGTCAGCTCGACCACGTCGGCCGGACCGCCACCGGCGAGCACCTCGACCGACTCCGCGACTTCGTTCGCGTTGCCCACGGCGTACCCGAGTGGGGTGTTCATGTCGGTGAGCAGCGCGACCGTGGTGACCCCGCTGTCCTTGCCGAGCTGGACCATGGTCCGGGCCAGCTCCTGGGCGGTCGGCAGGTCCTTCATGAAGGCGCCGGTGCCGACCTTGACGTCCAGGACCAGCGCGCCGGTTCCCTCGGCGATCTTCTTGCTCATGATCGAGCTGGCGATCAGCGGGATGGCCTCGACGGTGCCGGTGACGTCGCGCAGCGCGTAGAGCTTGCGGTCGGCGGGGGCCAGGCCCTCGCCGGCGGCGCAGATGACCGCGCCGATGTCCTGCAACTGGCTCTTGAACTGCTCGTTGGAGATCCGGGCCTGCCAGCCCGGGATCGATTCGAGCTTGTCCAGGGTGCCGCCGGTGTGCCCGAGACCGCGCCCGGACAGCTGCGGCACGGCCACCCCGCACGCGGCCACGAGCGGGGTGAGCGGCAGTGTGATCTTGTCGCCGACGCCGCCGGTGGAGTGCTTGTCGGCGGTCGGCCGGGAGACCGACGACAGGTCCAGCCGCTCACCACTGGCGATCATCGCGGCGGTCCACCGGGCGATCTCCGCCGGCGTCATCCCGCGCAGCAGGATCGCCATGGCCAGCGCCGACATCTGCTCGTCGGCGACGACACCCTTGGTGTACGCGTCGACCACCCAGTCGATCTGCGCGTCGGAGAGGCTGTGGCCGTCCCGCTTCGCGCGGATGACGTCCACAGCTGTGAAATTGCTCATTCTGTACCTTCCCACCGCTGGGGGATGCCGTCGGGCACTTCCCCCTCACCGGCCCACGCGAGTTTGCCTTCGGCGTCGACCACCACGACCCGCGGCGAACGGACCAGTCCCCAGGCCACCGCGGCGGCCGCGGTCGGAAAATTCGGCCCCTCCTCGAGGATGCCGGTGGTCTCGGCCGCGCCGGGCGTGCCGGACGAGCGTTCCCAGTACGCCGTCCAGATGGTCTCGCCGCCGGACAGGTCGGGGTGGACGAAGACCGTACCCCGGCCCCGCCATTTGGCCAGCTCGGCGGGCACCTCGGCGCCGCCGGCCGGGCCGGTGACCCGCTCCATGTCCTCGTAGCCGAACGCGTGCGGCAGCAGCTCGGTCATCCGCAGCGGCCGGGGCAGCGCCTCGACCAGCAGCTCCGGGCCGCCGTGCTCCCAGAGCAGCTGGCGGCACCGGCCGCACGGCATCAGCGGCGCGCCGGTCGCGTCCACGCAGGAGATCGCCACCAGCCGTCCCCCGCCGGTCGCGTGCAGCGAGCTGACCAGCCCGCACTCGGCGCACAGGGTCATGCCCAGCGACGCGTTCTCCACGTTGCAGCCGACGACCATCCGACCGTCATCGGTCAGCCCGGCAACCCCCACCGGGAAGTCGGAAATCGGCACATAGGCGCGCCGCATCGTCTCGATGGCGGCCGCGCGCAGTCCTGCCCAGTCGATCTCCATAGCTTTGATTCTGCCTCAGCCCTTGACGTAGGGGAGACCGTCTGCAGCCGGGGCACGCACCCGTCCGACCAGGCCGGCCACCGCGATGATGGTCGCGATGTACGGCAGCATGTTGAGGAACTGGCTGGGCACCGGGCTGCCGACCGCGCTCAGGTAGGTCGCGAGCTTCTGGGCGAAGCCGAAGAAGAGCGCCGCGCCGAGCGCCCCGATCGGCGAGTACCGGCCGAAGATCAGGGCGGCCAGCGCGATGAAGCCGGCGCCCGCGGTCATGTTCTTGGTGAAGCTGCCGGTCGCCACCAGGGTGAAGTAGGCGCCGCCGAGGCCGGCCACCACCCCGCCGAGCAGCACGTTCATGTACCGCAGGCCACGCACCCGGACACCCACGGTGTCGGCTGCCGTCGGGTGCTCGCCGACCGCCCGGGTGCGCAGGCCCCAGCGAGTCCGGCTCAGCGCGAAGAAGATCACCACGACCAGCAGCAGCGCCACCCAGACCAGCAGGTTCGCCCGGAAGAGCACCGGGCCGATCACCGGGATGTCGGAGAGTCCGGGGATGCTCCAGGTGGGCATCTGCGGCGGGGTGTTGTAACTGGTCGCGTCGGTCTGCATCAGCCGCTCGTAGAGGAAGCCGGTGATGCCCAGCGCGAAGAGGTTGAGCACCATACCGACCACGACCTGGTCGACCAGGTAGCGGATGGAGAGCACGGCCAGGATGGCGGCGATGATCACACCGCCGACCGCGGCGCTGATCAGGCCGGCCCAGACGCTGCCGGCCATCGTGCCGATCAGTGCGCCGGCGAACGCGCCCATCAGGAACTGGCCCTCGATCGCCACGTTCACCACACCGGAGCGCTCGCCGAGCACACCGGCCAGCGCGCCCAGGATCAGCGGCAGAGCCAGCTGCAGGGTGCCGCTCGTGGTGTCCACCAGCGGCAGGAACTTGCCCGCCACCTGCCAGCACAGGAACGACAGGACGAAGGACAGGATGCCGAGGCTGAGCAACAGGTTCTGGTACTGCTTGGCGCGCCCGCTGAAGAGCACCCCACCCGTCACCACGGTCAGCACGCCGAACAGGATCGCGCCGAGCTGACCGTTGATCGAGATCGCGGCGCCCTCGGCGTCCTCGCTGAGCGTGAAGCGCGCGGCCTCGCTCGGGGCGAGCGCGCCGAACAGCACGGCGGCCAGGCCGCCGACGATGATCAGGCCCAGGCCGAGGCGGCGCTGCCGGGTCCAGAACGGCTCCGGAGCGGCGACCTCGGTCAGCTCCTCCACAGTCGCGGTCGACATGTCCTCAGCCCTTCGCCAGGGTCACGCCGGGCCGCATGCTGCGGCTGGCGCGGAGTCGGAAGATCGCCTTAACCAGTGCGGGGGCGGCGATGAAGATGACGATCAGGGCCTGCAGGACGGTGACCAGCTCCAGCGAGATGCCGGAGAAGGTCTGCATCCGGTTGCCGCCGGCCCGCAGGGCGCCGAACAGCAGCGCCGCGAAGAAGGTGCTCCACGGCTTGTTGCGGCCGAGCAGCGCGACCAGCAGACCGTCGAAGCCGATGTTGCCGGCCACGGCCGGGGTCAGCGCGTGGGCGGTGCCGAGCACCTGCGTGGCGCCGCCCAGGCCGGCGAGGCCACCGGCGACGGCCATCAGCAGCGCGTACGTCTTGGCCACGCTGATACCCGCGGTCTCCGCGGCGTGCGGGTTGGCGCCGACGGCACGCAGCTCGAAGCCGAACGCGGACCGGTTGAGCAGCCAGGCCACGCCGAAGGTGACGGCCACCGCGATGAGGATGCCCAGGTGCACCCGGAGCACCCCGCCGAACGACGGCAGCTGTGCGGACTCGGCGACGGCCTTGCTGATCGCGTCGGTCCGGTCCGGGTCCTGGACGCCCTTCTGCAGCACCAGCCAGGACAGGAAGAGGCTGGCGATGTAGTTCAGCATGATCGTGGTGATCACCTCGTGGGCCCCGGTGCGGGCCTTGAGGATGCCCGGGATGAACCCCCAGATCGCACCGCCGATGACGCCGGCGATGAGCGCGATCAGCAGGTTAAGCACGATCGGCAGGCCGAACGAGAAGCCGACGACCCCGGCCGTGATGCAGCCGAGCACCGCCTGGCCCTGGGCGCCGATGTTGAACAGGCCACCGCGGAACGCCAGCGCCACCGAGAGGCCGGTGAAGACCAGCGGCGCCGCGTAGGTGAGCGTCTCCGAGAGCGGGGCGAACGCTTCCTGCCAGGTGCCGGTTCCGGAGAACCAGGCCTGGTACGCCGCCGGGTCCCCCAGCGCGCCCTTGAGCAGGTCCGAGTACGCGGTGCTGATCAGTTCCCAGCTCGACGAGATGGCGTCGCTCGGCCGGGCGGTGAAGTACCCGAACTTCGCCAGCACCTCCGAGTCGGAGACCACGATGAGGACCGCGCCGATCACCACGGCCAGGAACGCCGACAGCAGGGTGACCGTGACGCTGTTCGCCGACCACAGGTTGCGTACGAAATGGCTGACGAAGGAGTCCTCGTCAGACTTCCGCGGCTCGGCGGTCACTTGGACTCCTCTTCTCCGCCGGTGATGCCGGCCATCAGCAGACCGATCTCCTCGCGGGGGGTGTCCGGGGAGACGACGGCCAGGATCCGGCCGCGGTACATCACCGCGACCCGGTCCGCGAGCCCGACCACCTCGTCGAGCTCACTCGAGACCACGAGCACCGCGGTGCCCTGGTCGCGCTCGTGGATGATCCGGCCGTGGATGAACTCGATCGACCCGACGTCCACACCACGGGTCGGCTGCGACGCGATGAACAGGCGCAGCGGGCGGGACATCTCCCGGGCCACCACGACCTTCTGCTGGTTACCGCCGGACAGGGTGCCGACCGCGGTCTCCGGGCCCTGACAGCGGATGTCGAACTGCTCGATCCGCTCCCGCGCCGACTCGCCGACCTTGGCCGGGTTGAGCTTGAACGCGTTGCCGTACGGCGCCCGGTCGTACATGTCGAGGACCAGGTTCTCGGCGACGGTGAACTCCTTCACCACGCCGTCGTGGCTGCGGTCCTCGGGGATGTAGCCGACGCCGGAGCGCAGGATCTTCTTGGTGCTCATGCCGGACAGGTCCTCGTTGTCCAGCTCGACCGAGCCGGCCCGCACCGGGCGGAGGCCCATGATCGCCTCGACCAGCTCCTCCTGGCCGTTGCCCTGCACACCGGCGATGCCGAGCACCTCACCGGCGCGCACCACCAGGTCCAGACCGTCCACGGCGCGGGCGCCACGGTCGTCCTCGACGACCAGGCCGGAGATCTGCAGCACGTTGCGGCCGGGCTCAGCCGGGGTCTTGCTGACCTCCAGGCTGACCGCGCGGCCGACCATCAGGGAGGCGAGCTCGTCCTCGCTGGTCTGCGGGGTGGCGGTGCCGACCACCTTGCCGCGCCGGATCACGGTGATCCGGTCGGCGATCGACTTGACCTCTTTGAGCTTGTGGGTGATGAAGACGATCGACTTGCCGAGCTCGGTGAGCGAGCGCATCACCGTGAGCAGTTCCTCGGTCTCCTGCGGGGTCAGCACCGCGGTCGGCTCGTCCAGGATCAGCAGGTCCACGTCGCGGGTCAGCGCCTTGACGATCTCCACCCGCTGCTGGGCGCCGACCGGCAGGTCCTCGACCAGCGCGTCCGGGTCGACCGGCAGGCCGTACTTCTTGGAGGTCTCGAGGACGTCGCGGCGGGAGCGCCGGCGGTCCAGCCAGCCGAGCGGGCCGCCGCGCACCTCCTCGTGGCCGAGCGCGATGTTCTCCGCCACGGTGAAGACCGGGACCAGCATGAAGTGCTGGTGGACCATGCCGATGCCGGCCGCGATGGCGTCCCGCGGGCTGCGGAAGACCTTCGGCTCGTCGTTCACGATGATCTGGCCCTCGTCCGGCTGCAGCAGGCCGTAGAGCTGGTTCATCAGCGTGGACTTGCCCGCGCCGTTCTCGCCGAGGAGGGCATGCACCTCGCCGGGTTCGACGGTGATGTCGATGTGGTCGTTGGCCACCAGGTCGCCGAAGCGCTTGGTGATGCCGCGCAGTTCCAGTTTCAGCGGAATCTCCCCGACGTCGGTTCTGGCCTGGTGGACGGTTCAATGCGAGCCGCCGCTCGGCCGCAGGTTATTGCCTGCGGCCGCGCGGCGGCCAGATGTTACTACTGCTGGATCACTGCGGCGCGCTGGCCGACTCGACCTTGACCTTGCCCGAGACGATGTCCGCCTTCAGCGTGTCGACCTCGGTCTTGAGGGCGGCGTCGACCTTGGAGTCGAACTGGTTGTACGGCGCCAGCGAGACACCGTCGTTCTCCAGGGTGCCCAGGTAGCCCGGGGCGGCGGCGAGCGCCTCGCCCTTCGCGCCCTTGAGGACGGCCTGCTTGACCGCGTCCTGGATGTTCTTGACCACGGTGGTCAGGAACACGTCGCAGTACTGCTCGGCGCTCTTGCAGCCGTCCTGGTCGACCCAGATGACCGAGAGCTTGCCGGCCGAGTCCTTGGCCACCTGCGCGCTGCCCAGGCCGGTGCCGCCGGCGACCGGCATGATCACGTCGGCGCCCTGCGAAACCAGGGTCTGGGTGACGGTCTTGCCCTTGTTCTGGTCGATGAAGCTCTCGGCGAAGGTGCCGTTCTGCTTCGCCTTGTCCCAGCCGAGAACCTGGACGGTCTTGCCCTTGGCCTGGTTGTAGTGCGCCACACCGTCGGCGAAGCCGTCCATGAAGATGGTGACCGGCGGGATCTTCAGGCCGCCGTAGGTGGCCACCTTGCCCGACTTCGAGTAGCCCGCGGCCAGGTAGCCGGCGAGGAACGCGGCCTGGTGGGTGGCGAACTGCATCGGGTAGACGTTGTCACCCGAGCTGCCGCTGTCGACGATGCCGAACTGCGAGTCGGCGCTCTCGCCCGCGACCTTCTTGGTGGCGTCGCCCATCAGGCCGCCGACCGCGAGGATGAAGTTGCACTTCTTGCTGACCGCGCCACGGAGGCCGGGCTCGTAGTCCGCCTCGGACGACGAAGCCGTGTACGAGGTCTTGATGTTGCTCTGCTCACCCTTGGCGGCCTCGAGGCCGGCCCAGGCGGAGGCGTTGAACGACTTGTCGTCGATGCCGCCGAGGTCGGTGACCATGCAGGCCGCGTACTCCGCCGCGGCGGAGCTGCCACCGGTCGGGGTCTCGTCAGGGGCGTCGCCACAGGCAGCGGCAGCGAGCGTCAGCCCACCTGCCGCGAGAATCGCCACGATCCGCTTCCCACGTACTGGGCGCAAGACGCCCTCCTTCCACTGCTCACCGAATCCGTACGGTGAATCTCAGGTCGGCAGCGTAGCCGTGGCCAAACGCCCCGGCAGAGGATCGTTCCGGACTGTTCGCGCACCGTTACCTGGTTGCAATCCCAGGTCCCGGTCGAGACGTTTCTGTATCACGTTGTACGCCCGGGAAACGGGCAACCCGGATATCATGCGGCTCTTCGAAGGCGCGGGTGGCCAGCGCACTGTTATCAGCACCTTAACAGTCGTTAATGCCAAAAAGGCTGATTCAGCGCGACAAATGAATCGCGCACCGCTTAGTGATCGCCGCGCGGCCCAGTGTGCCTGATCCAGATGTTCTGGCCCACCGGGGCGGTCTTGTCGTCCGCCGACAGGTCCACCACCCGGCCGTGCGGGCTGGTCGCCGCCCAGGCCGCGCCGAACAGCAGCAGCTGGTTGAAGACGTACAGGTAGACCAGGGCGCCGACGGCCGAGCCGACCAGCGCGTACGCCGGATTGCGCTCGACGAGAGCGACGAACGAGCGGCCCACGGTGTTGAGCAGCATGATGCCGATGCCGACCTGGAGCACCGGCGGCGCCATCCGGCGGGCGGTCATCCGCAGCCGCGGCACCGCGGCCAGCAGGGCCGCCGCCAGCAGCATGTTCACGCCCAGGGTGAGCACCCAGCTGACGATCGAGAGGACCGTGGTGAATCCGCCCCCGGCCAACCAGTGCAGCAGCCGTTCCAGGCCGTAGACGGCGAGCTGGGAGAGCGCCAGCAGGAGCAGGACGCCGATCAGCACCACCAGGTCGACCACCTGACGTACGCCGATGTAGCCGGGCTGCTCCCGCAACTGCCAGATCAGGCGCTGTGAGGAGCGGATCGACTCGACCCAGCCGATGCCGGTGAACGTCAGGCCGAGGATGCCCACGATCCCGACGGTCTTCTTGCTGTCGACGATGGCCTGCACGTCCAGGAAGGGCAGGTTGTTCGCGAGGAAGTCGACGACCAGGTCGAACAGCTCGTTGTTGTTGGTCAGCAGGATGCCGAAGACCGAGTACCCGATGAGCAGCAGCGCGAAGATCGCGAAGAAGCCGTAGTAGGCGATCGCCGCGGCCAGCCGGCCACCTTGGACGTCCTCGTAGCGCAGGATCGCCCGGCACAGATGATCGAAGTACGGCGACCGGTAGCGCAGCGCCATGATCCGGGCCTCAGCCGCGTCATAAGCCCGGTCGATCGGATTCACCGGCAGACCGTAACCGACATCACGCCGAACGAGGGCTCAGCCGAGCGGGAAGTCCCGCCGTGGGCGCCACGGGCCTTCTCCGCCGTGCGAGAACAACGTGAAGTAGCCGACCTCGAAGCTGGCCGAGAATCCGGCCAGATCCTCGAAGACCGCGTCCAGCGACTCCGGTGGCACTTCCTGCGCGACAGTGACGTGCGGGTGATACGGGAACCGGGTGTCCCGCCGCACGTCCTCCGACCGTGTGATCGCCTCGGCCAGCAGCTCACACTCGCTGATGCCCCTTGCCAGCGTCACGAAAACCACCTCGGTGACCGGCCGGAAGGTGCCGGTCCCGCGCAGGTGGATGACGAACGGCGGCTGCGCCGAGGCGATGGCCTCGAGATGCTTCTCCACCGCCGGCAGCGCGTCGGTCGCCACCTCGGTCGGGCCGAGGAGGGTGACGTGTGCCGGCGTGTAGGCGGCCTGCGGATCGCCGGCCTCGGCACGCCGGCGGGTCAGCATCGAACCCCAGGGTTCCGGGATGTCGATGGCCACGCCGATGCGCGTGCGGGCCGGTACCGGTTCGGGCACCGCGGTCAGGCCCCGCGGGCGGGGCTGACGAAACCCACGTTCTGGTACGCGTGAGCCAGCGTCACCGCGGACACGGCGCGCGCCTTCTCGGCGCCGATCGCGAGCACCTTGTCGAGCTGCGCCGGATCGTCGAGGTACGCCTTCGTCCGCTCCTGGATCGGCTTGACGAACTCGACCAGCACCTCGGCGAGGTCCTTCTTCAGGTCGCCGTAACCGCGTCCGTCGTACATCTCCAGCAGTTCGTCTATGGCCCGGTTGGTGAGCGCCGCGTAGATGGTCAGCAGGTTGCTGATGCCCGGCTTGTTCTCCTCGTCGTAGAGGATCTCCCGGCCGGTGTCGGTGACCGCCGACTTGATCTTCTTGGCCGAGCGCGCCGGGTCGTCCAGCAGCTCGATGATGCCGTTCGGCGAGGAGGCCGACTTCGACATCTTGCTCGTCGGGTCCTGCAGGTCGGTGATCTTCGCGGTGTCCTTCACGATGTACGCCGAGGGCACGTTGAAGGTTTTGCCGTACCGGGTGTTGAACCGCTGCGCGAGATCCCGCGTCAGTTCCAGATGCTGCCGCTGGTCCTCCCCGACGGGAACCTGGTCGGCCTGGTAGAGCAGGATGTCGGCGGCCTGCAGGATCGGATAGGTGAAGAGGCCGACGGTGGTGCTGTCCTGGCCGGCTTTGGCCGACTTGTCCTTGAACTGCACCATCCGGCCGGCCTCGCCGAAACCGGTGATGCAGCTGAGCACCCAGCCCAGCTGGGCGTGCTCCGGCACGTGCGACTGGACGAACAGGGTGCAGCGGTCCGGGTCCAGCCCGAGCGCGAGCAATTGCGCGACGGAAACGCGAGTACGGTTACGGAGAGCAACCGGGTCATGCCCCATGGTGATCGCGTGCAGGTCGACCACGCAGTAGAAGGCGTCGTGCGTGTCCTGCATCGACACCCAGTTGCGTACGGCGCCGAGGTAGTTGCCGAGGTGGAAGGAGTCGGCGGTCGGCTGAATGCCGGAGAGCACACGCGGGCGGCGGGCAGCGTCGGACATGGGCGCCATTGTGTCAGCACCGCCCGGGATACCGCGAATCCCCCACCGGTTCGTGCCGATGTTCGAACCTGTTGACTTATGAGCGTTTATGAGAAATTCTGAAGTCGTCAGTTTAGCGAAAGGGCCTGAGTCGTGAAATTGCTCGTCACCGGTGGCGCCGGCTACGTCGGCAGCGTGACCAGCAGGCTGCTGCTGGACGCCGGCCACGAGGTCGTCGTCCTCGACAATCTCCGCACCGGCTTCCGCGAGGCGGTGGCCCCCGACGCCACCTTCGTCCAGGCGGACATCGCCGACGCCGCTCAGGTGCTGACGCCGGACGCGGGCTTCGACGCGGTGCTGCACTTCGCCGGCCTGATCGCAGCCGGCGAGTCGATGGCCAAGCCGGAGCTCTACTGGCACGAGAACGTGGTGAAGTCCCTCGCCCTGCTGGACGCGATCCGCGCCGCCAAGGTGCCCCGCGTGATCTTCTCGTCCACCGCCGCGGTCTACGGCAACCCGGTCGAGCTGCCCATCACCGAGTCCGCGATCAAGGCTCCCACCAGTACGTACGGGTCGACCAAGCTGACCTTCGACCTGGCGCTGACGTCCGAGACGTTCGCACACGGGCTGGCCGCCGTCTCGCTGCGCTACTTCAACGTGGCCGGCGCCTACATCCACGACGGGCACGAGATCGGCGAGCGGCACGACCCGGAGACCCACCTCATCCCGATCACGCTGCAGGCCGCCGCCGGCAAGCGGGAGAAGCTCCAACTCTTCGGCGACGACTATCCCACCGCCGACGGCACCTGCGTCCGCGACTACATCCACGTCGAGGACCTGGCCCGGGCCCACCTGCTGGCGCTGGACGCCACGGTGGCCGGCGAGCACAAGATCTACAACCTGGGCAACGGCAACGGCTTCTCCAACCGGCAGGTGGTCGAGGCGGCTCGCGAGGTCACCGGCGCCGCGATCCCGGTCGAGATCGCCCCGCGGCGCGACGGCGACCCGGCCACCCTGGTCGCCGCCTCCGACCGGGCCCGCGCGGAGCTGGGCTGGGTGCCGCAGAAGAACACGCTGCAGGCGATGATCGGCGACGCCTGGACCTTCTACCGCAAGCACGTGGCATGAGCGCCTCCGAGGCTTTCCAGGAGGCGTACGGTGTGGAGCCGGCCGGGCTGTGGGCGGCGCCCGGCCGGGTCAACCTGATCGGCGAGCACACCGACTACAACGACGGCTTCGTGCTGCCCTTCGCCCTGCCGCAGCGCACCGTGGCGGCGGTCGGGCCGGCGCCGGACGACCGGTGGTCGGTCTGCTCCACGCTGACCGGCGAGCCGGTGACCTTCGGGATCACCGAGCCGGGCGAGGTGACCGGCTGGGGGGCGTATGTGGCGGGCGTGGTCTGGGCGCTGCGCGACGCCGGTTTCGACGTGCCGCCGGTCCGCATCGCGATCGACTCCGACGTGCCGCTCGGCTCCGGTCTGTCCTCGTCGGCCGCCCTGGAGTCGGCCGTGCTCACCGCGCTGGTCGACCTCGGCGGGCTGGACCTGCCGGTGGAGAAGCGGCCCGCGCTGGCCCAGCGCGCGGAGAACCTCTACGTCGGCGCGCCCACCGGCATCCTCGACCAGTCCGCGTCCATCCGCTGCCAGGCGGGCCGGGCGCTGTTCCTCGACTGCCGCACCTACCAGGTCGAGCAGATCCCGTTCGACCTCGCCGCCGAGGGCCTGGCCATCCTGGTGATCAACAGCAACGCGCCGCACCAGCACGTCGACGGGGAGTACGGCGCTCGCCGCAAGTCGTGTGAGGCGTCCGCCGCCGTCCTGGGCGTGGCCGCCCTGCGCGACGTGGGCGTGGACGAGCTGCCGGCCGCGCTGGAGCGGCTCGACGACGACGTGCTGCGCAAGCGCACCCGGCACATCGTCACCGAGAACCAGCGGGTGCTGGACACCGTCACCCTGCTGCGCTCCGGCCGGGTCCGGGAGATCGGCCCGCTGCTCACCGCCTCGCACGCCTCGATGCGCGACGACTTCGAGATCACCGTGGCGCAGGTGGACGTGGCCGTGCAGGCCTCGCTGGAGGCGGGGGCGTACGGCGCTCGGATGACCGGCGGCGGGTTCGGCGGCTGCGTGCTGGCCCTGGTGGACAGCGACCGGGCGGAGGCGACCGCCACCGCGGTGGCCGAGGCGTACGCCGAGCGGGACTTCACCGCCCCGACCAGCTGGGTGGCCGTCGCCGGTCCCGGCGCAACCCGGCTGTAACGCTTCGAGCAGCCCTGCGGCGGGTATGGCACGTCCCATGACGACCGAGACCGACCCGCCGCAGGACCAGCCCCGGGAGACGAACGAGCCCAACGAGTTCGGCTTCGGCGGGGAAGGCACCGCCCCGCAGCCCGAGCCGACCGGTGACGTCGACGGCGAGAGCGTCGCGATCCCGTCCGGGGACCTCACCGGCGCCATCACCGAGGCGATCGAGGAACGGCTCTCCGACGACGGCGACTGAGCCTTTCGGGCCCCTCGCTGCCACCAATCCGAGGGGTGCCGTCGGCCTTTCGCCTGATCACCCGCAGGAGCGAGACCAGAGGCTCACCGGACGGGCACGCGGTTATGGTGTCCGGCATGGGGGTCAGCCCACCGCACCTGCGCGATGACACCGCGCAGGGTGTCGCAGTCAGCGTCGATGCCGGTGACGACGCTGTCGTCTCCGTTCTGACGGTGCGGGGCTCCTGGGACGCGCCGCTGCGCTACCACACCTCGGTGACGCTGCGCCGATGCTTCACCGAGCATCCCGACGGCCTGATCGTCGACCTCGCCGGCCTGCTCGACCCCCACAGCGAAAGCGCCTCGACGTGGGTGACCGCCCAGCACGTCGCCGCCGGCCTGGAGCCGCCGGTGCACTTCGCCCTCTGTGTGCCCCCGGACCTGCCGCTGGCCGACCGGATGCAGGCGCTGGGGGCCGGCCGTTTCCTGCCGGTGTACGCGAAGGTCCGTCAGGCCCGGGTGGCCCTGGCCGGCCGGATACCCGGCACCGAGCGGGTGGCTGTGACCCTGCTGCCCGACCCGGACGCACCGAGCGTGGCCCGCAACCTGGTCGGCGACGCCTGTCTGCAGTGGGGCCTCGGGCACCTGCTGTATTCCAGCCGGCTGGTGATGTCCGAACTCGTGACGAACGCCGTCGAGCACGCCCGCACCGAGATCCGCGTGGTGGTGACCCGGCGTGGCGCCGGTCTGCACCTCTCGGTCGGCGACGGGGATCCCGTCCTGCCGCAGATGATCAGGCTGACCCGGCCGCGCCCGGACGTGCCGCTCGACGTACGCGGTCGCGGCCTGCGGACCGTGCACGAGACGGCCACGCTGTGGGGCGCCATGCTGGCCGAGAACGGCAAGGTGGTGTGGGCGACGATCCGGGCCCGTGACGAGGACCCGGATCGGTCGTCCCGCTAGGCGCTAGCTGGCCTCGATGATCATCCCGGCGCCGACGGTCCGGTTGGTGGTCTCGTCGATCAGGATGAAACCGCCGGTGGTCCGGTTACGCCGGTACTCGTCGGCGAGCAGCGGCACGGTGGTGCGCAGCCGGACCCGGCCGATCTCGTTGAGCGCGAGCTCGTTGGCCGACTCGTCGCGGTGCAGCGTGTTCACGTCGAGCCGGTACTGCACGCCGCGGACCACGGTCCGGGCGGTACGCGTGGTGTGCTTGATCGCGTACTTGCCGCCGACCCGCAGCGGGGCCGTCTCGTCCATCCAGCAGATCATCGCCTCGACGTCCTGAGCCGGCGTCGGGGCGTTGTGCGGACGGCAGATCATGTCACCGCGCGAGATGTCGATCTCGTCAGTCAGGCGGACCGTCACCGACATCGGCGGGAAGGCCTCGTCGACCGGGCCGTCGGCGGTGTCGATCGACGCGATCGTGCTGGTCATCCCGGACGGCAGGACCATCACGTCGTCGCCGGGCTTGAGGATCCCGGAGGACACCTGGCCGGCGTACCCGCGATAGTCGGTGACCGTGGTCGACTGCGGACGGATCACGTACTGCACCGGGAACCGCACGTCGACCAGGTTGCGGTCGCTGGCGATGTGCACGTGCTCCAGGTGGTGCAGCAGGGACGGGCCTTCGTACCAGGGGCTGTTCTCCGAGCGGGTGGCGATGTTGTCACCGTTGAGCGCGGAGATCGGGATGATGGTCAGGTCCGGGGCGTCGAGTTTCGCGGCGAACGAGGTGAACTCGTCGGCGATCCGCTCGAAGACCTTCTGGTCCCAGTCGACCAGGTCCATCTTGTTGACGCACAGCACCAGGTGCGGCACCCGCAGCAGGCTGGTCAGGAACGCGTGCCGGCGGGACTGCTCGACCAGGCCCTTGCGGGCGTCGACCAGGATCAGCGCCAGGTCGGCGGTGGAGGCGCCGGTGACCATGTTCCGGGTGTACTGAATGTGCCCCGGGGTGTCGGCGATGATGAACTTGCGCCGCGGCGTGGCGAAGTACCGGTACGCCACGTCGATGGTGATGCCCTGCTCGCGCTCGGCGCGCAGGCCGTCGGTGAGCAGCGCGAGGTTCGTGTACTCGTCGCCGCGGGACGCGCTGGCGCTCTCCACGGCCTCGAGCTGGTCCTCGAAGATCGTCTTGGTGTCGAAGAGTAGGCGGCCGATCAGGGTCGACTTGCCGTCGTCGACGCTTCCGGCGGTGGCGAACCGCAGCAGGTCCATGCCACGCGAGGCGGCGGCGTCAGGCTGGATGACTGCCTGGCTCATCAGAAGTAACCCTCTCGCTTGCGGTCTTCCATCGCGGCCTCGGAGACCTTGTCGTCGCCACGGGTGGCGCCGCGCTCGGTGATCCGGGTGGCAGCGACCTCGTCGATCACCTTGTCCACCGTGTCGGCGTCGGAGAGCACGGCCGCGGTCTGCGACGCGTCACCGACCGTCCGGTACCGCACCCGGCGGACCTCGGAGGTCTCGCCGTCGCGCAGCCGGATGAACTCGTTGACCGCGTAGAACATCCCGTTGCGCTCGACGACCTCGCGGTCGTGGGCGTAGTAGATGCTCGGCAGCGGGATCTTCTCCTTGGCGATGTAGTGCCAGACGTCCAGCTCGGTCCAGTTGGAGAGCGGGAACACCCGGATCGACTCGCCCGGGTGGTGCCGGCCGTTGTAGAGCGCCCAGAGCTCGGGCCGCTGGTTCTTCGGGTCCCACTGGCCGAACTCGTCGCGGAAGCTGAACATCCGCTCCTTGGCCCGGGCCTTCTCCTCGTCCCGGCGGGCGCCGCCGAAGAGCGCGTCGAAGCGGTACTTCTCCACCGCGTTCAGCAGCACCGGCGTCTGGATCCGGTTACGGGTGCCGTCCGGCAGCTCGCGGACCAGTCCGGTGTCGATCGCCTCCTGCACGCTGGCGATCACCAGGTTCAGGCCGAGCGTGGCCACCCGGCTGTCCCGGTACTCCAGGACCTCGGGGAAGTTGTGGCCGGTGTCGACGTGCATGACCGGGAACGGGATGCGCGCGGGGGCGAACGCCTTCTCGGCGAGACGCAGCATCACGATCGAGTCCTTGCCGCCGGAGAAGAGCAGCACGGGGCGCTCGAACTCGGCCATGACCTCCCGCATGACGAAGATGCTCTCGGCTTCGAGAGCATCGAGATGCGAGACGCGGTAGGGCTTCGTCTGGCTCATGGGTTCAGTCCCCAGACCTTTCGGGGTTATCGGCCGGTTTCCGGTTCGTCATTGTTGCGGAAGATGCCGCTGTAGCGCAGCAAGCAACCGAGGAGCGAGATCTTTGCGACAGACGACGAGGTCGGGAAGCTTGGGATCGGCTTCGTTGTAGCTCAACGGTGAGCCGTCGATACGTGACGCGTGCAACCCCGTGGCCAATGCCACAGCAACCGGAGCGGCCGAGTCCCACTCGTACTGTCCGCCGGCGTGCACGTAGGCGTCCGCCTCGCCGCTGATCACCGCCGCGATCTTCACACCGGCCGAGCCCATCGGCACCAGCTCGGCGCCGAGCTCCTCGGCGAGCGTGGTGACGAACGCGGGCGGACGGGTCCGGCTGGCCGCGATCCGGATCGCGCCGCCGGTCGCCGCCTCCAGCGGCATCGGCGGGTAGGCCGGCGGTTTGTCGGTGGCCAGGGTGCGGTGCTGCGCGGGCATCGCCACCGCGCCGGCCGCGAGACAGGACGGGTTCGACGAGTCGGCGGTCCAGAGCGCCACGTGTACGGCCCAGTCGGTGCGGCCCTCCTCGGAGAACTCCCGGGTGCCGTCGAGCGGGTCGACGATCCAGACCCGCGAGGCGCCGAGCCGGTCCGGGCGGACCGTGGTGCTCTCCTCACCCTCCGGCCAGGCGACCCGGGCGTGCTCGTCCTCCTCGGAGAGCACCGCGTCAGCCGGACGCCAGCGGGCCAGCTCAGCCCGGAGAAGGTCGTGCGCGGCCTGGTCACCGGCGGCCTTGAGAGCCTTCGGGTCGGCGTACCCCATCTCGTTGCGAACCTGGAGAAGCACCTGGCCGGCGCGGTCGGCCAGCCAGCGGGCGAACGCGGCGTCGATCACCGGCGGTGTGCCGTTCTCGCCGGCGTCCCGCTGACCAGCAATGCGTGCCGACGTCTTCGTCTGCTCGCCCATCGTCTAGCTCCTCACTTCGCCTCTCGGCAGCCAGCGACCTTCAGTACGCTCCGGATGACCGCGCCACCGCGGTCACCGTCCTGAGCAGGATCACCAGATCCAGGCTCAGGGACCAGTTCTCGACATAGCGAAGGTCGAGCCGGACCGCCTCCTCCCAGGAGAGGTCGGAGCGCCCGGAGACCTGCCACAGGCCGGTCATGCCGGGCTTGACCGCCAGCCGGCGCCGCACATCGTCGGCGTAGGCGGCAACCTCCGTCGGCAACGGCGGCCGTGGACCGACCAGCGACATCTGCCCCAGCAGGACGTTGAGCAGCTGCGGGAGCTCGTCCAGCGAGAACCTGCGCAACCACCGTCCGACCGGGGTGACCCGCGGGTCGTCGCGGATTTTGAAGAGCACACCGTCGTGCTCGTTGAGGTGCCTCAACTCGCTCAGGCGAGCCTCGGCGTCGATATACATGCTGCGGAACTTGAAGATCCGGAAATGACGGCCGTCACGTCCCACGCGCACTTGCCGAAAGAGTACCGGGCCACGCGACGTAAGGCTCACGCAGAGCGCCACGCCCAGGAGCACCGGACCGAAAAGGATCAGGAGCAGGAGCGCACCTGCACGATCGACCACGTCCTTGACCAGGCGCGATCCGCCATGCAGCCGGGGATGTTCGACGTGCAGCATGGGCAGGCCGTCGAACGGCCGGATCGTGGTACGCGCACCGGCCACATCGACCAGCGCGCTGGCCACCACGAGGTCCACCTCGTCCCGCTCGAGCTGCCAGGCCAGCCGGCGTACCGCGGCACCGTCCAGTTCGGGGCAGCTGGTCACCACGACGGTGTCCGCGTCCGCCTGCTCCACCGCGCTGGCCACGTCGTCGAACGTGCCGTAGACGGTCAGATCGGTCACGCCGATCCCGTCGGCGCCCGGTGGCAGGCAGGCGCCGACCACCTCCAGACCGTGATAGCGCTCGCGGCGCAGCTGCCGGGTGATGCCGATGACCGACAGCTCGTGGCCGACCACGATCACTCGTCGGAGGTTCTCGCCGTGTGCCCGGGCGAGATGCAGCCGCTTGCGGAGCACGAACCGGGCCACCACGACGGCGGCTATCGCGACCGGCAGAGCGACCAGAACGTACGAGCGGGCCAGGTCCAGATCGAGGGCGTAGGACACGACCGAGGCGCCCGCAATCAGGCTGACCCCACCGCGGATCACCCGTTGGTACTCGTCGCTGCCGACGAAGAGATAGCGCCGCTCGTACGCCCGGAAGAAGGCCAGCACGACCAGGAGCGCGGCCGGGAGCAGCGCGGAGAGGATCAGGTACCCGCGGTTGTACGCGGTCACCCCGTCCCCGAAGCGGATCATGAAGGTCACGACTCCGGCGACCACCCCGGCGACCAGGTCGCAGAGGACGAGCGCCCAGACGTACCGGCGTTCCCAGAGCTGCCGCCGCGACATCGCCGCATGCCGGCCGCGGGCCCGCACGAACGGGCGGTTGGCCGCACGGGCGGCCTGCGAGCGGCTGGGCCGGGTGGACCAGTGCCGCTCCATCGCATGATTGCGGGCCGGGTCGGGGGCGGATCGTACGTTGCGGGGCGCGGCGTTGCGCTCTCCGGCGCCGGCCGGTGGCGGGCTCAGCGGCGCCACCGGGCCGGGAATCTGGTTGAGTGCCGGTCCCCGGCGCGGCGGTCGCTGCGGCCCCTGGTTCGCCGGGGGATGATTCGCCAGGCCGTACCCGGGCGACGGATCCGGCCGGATTCCGGCCGGGCCCGCCCGGTGCTCAGCCGCAGTTCGGCGGGCCGGCTCAGGCCGGATCACCGGCAGGACCGCCGTCGGCTCGGTCAACGCGCCCGCCCGGTCCTCGGACACGTCCTGCGACATCCCTCGAACCTCCCCGTCCCGTCGACCGGCGCACCGATTGCGTGCGTCCGTGTGACCAACGGATGGACGGTGGAGCGCGTCACGGGATGACTAGGCGGACAAAACGACCCAAACGGATTCTTTGTTTCGTCCCACGAAGATCAATTGCCGTGGTATTTGTTCTGCGCCCACTCGACACCCTCGAGAACGATCGCCTCGACGACGTCGGCTGCCCGATCCACCAGGAAGTCCAGTTCCTTGCGCTCCACTGCGGAGAAGTCGGAGAGCACGTAGTCCGCCGGATCCTGCCGGCCCGGCGGGCGGGAGATCCCGAACCGCACCCGCGCATATTCCTTGCTGGCCAACGACTTCGACATCGAGCGCAGCCCGTTGTGCCCGCCCTCGCCACCGCCACGTTTCGCCCGAACCTGTCCGAACGGCACATCCAGCTCATCATGCACCGCGATCACATTCGACACAGGCACTTTGAAGAACTGCGCCAGCGACACCACCGGGGCGCCGGACAGGTTCATGTAGGTCAGCGGCTTCACCAGAATCAGCCGCGGACCACCGAAGCCGAGCCTGCACTCCGCAGCCTCCGCCTGCGCGCGCTTCGCCCGGCCGAACTTGGCACCGGTACGGGAAGCCAGCAGATCAGCCACCATGAAGCCCACGTTGTGCCGGTTCCCGGCGTACTCCCGGCCCGGGTTGCCCAGGCCGACCACCAGCCACGGCGCCTCGTCGCTCAAAACTTCGCCTCCCACATACGCATTCAGGGAAAGTGCCGTCCGGCACTTTCCCTGATAGCTGGCTTACCGCTGCTGCGCGACTGATTTACTCCGCAGTCTCGCCCTCGGCGGCCTCGCCGCCCTCGCCCGCCTCGTCCTCGGCCGGCGCGACGGTCTGGGCCGCGCTGACGACCGCGAGAACGGTCTCCGGGTCCACCGCGAGCTCGGTGCCGCGGGGCAGCTTCACGTCGCCGGCGGTGACGTGCGAGCCCGCCTCGAGGCCCTCGATCGACACCTCGAGCTCGGACGGCAGGTGCAGCGCGTCGGCGACGACAGCGACCGTGTTCGACTCGTGCACGACGAGCGTGTTCTTGGCGGCCTCACCGGTCAGCGTCACCGGGACGTCCACCTGGATCTTCTCGCCACGCTTCACGATCAGCAGGTCGACGTGCTCGAAGGTGTCCTTGATCGGGTCACGCTGGATCGCCTTCGGCAGGGCGAACGTGGCGCCCGAGCCGCCGGCGATGTCGATCGTGAAAATCTGGTTGATGCCGCCATGACGAATGGCGGCCGCGAACTCACGGGCCGGCAGGGCGATGTGCTGCGGCTTCTCGCCGTGGCCGTACAGCACGGCTGGCACCAGACCCGCCCGGCGCGTGCGACGGGCACCACCCTTGCCGAACTCGGTACGGGGCTCGGCGCTGATCTTTACCTCGGACACGGGGAAACTCCTGAAACTCTTCGAAGCGGGCTGCGTCTAAGTCTGCGGCTGCGGTATCCGGCAGTGCTGCGGTGGTTTTTCGGCGCTGCCGGGCAAGAGGGCGCGCGGGCACAGGCCCGGAGCACCGCGTCGATGACGGCGCCTCGAGCGGACTGCGAACCTCAACAGCCCACGAGGCACCCTCGCCGTGGCAACCGCACTAGCTTACCTGCCACGATCGCGCATCATTCAGCGGGTCCGGCCACCTGGCGGCGTCCGCGCAAAATGACTCCCCGGCTGCAACTTGCACCACATGGGAAACGCCCGTCGGAAGACGGGCGTTCCCAAAGCGGCGAAGATCAGCTGAGGCCACCGAACAAAGTGGTCACCGAGCCGTCGTCGAACACCTCACGGATCGCCCGGGCCAGCAGCGGAGCGATCGACAACACAGTGATCTTGTCCAGCCGCTTCTCCGGCGAGAGCGGCAGAGTGTTCGTCACCACGAGCTCGCTGATCCGGCTGTTCTTCAACCGCTCGGTGGCCGGGTCGGAGAGCAGCGCGTGGGTCGAGGCCACGATCACGTCGGCCGCGCCCTCCTCGAAGAGGATGTCCGCCGCCTTGGTGATCGTGCCACCGGTGTCGATCATGTCGTCGACGATCAGGCAGACCCGGCCCTCGACCTCACCGACCACCCGGTTCGCCACCACCTGGTTCGGCTTCAGCGGGTCACGGGTCTTGTGGATGAAGGCCAGCGGGCACCCGCCCAGCCGGTCGGTCCACCGCTCGGCGACCCGCACCCGGCCCGAGTCGGGCGCGACCACGGTCATCGGCCGTCCGGCGAACTTGCGCTGCACGTAGTCGGCGAGGATGTCCATCGCGAACAGGTGATCCACCGGGCCGTCGAAGAAGCCCTGGATCTGCGCGGTGTGCAGGTCGACCGTGAGAATCCGGTTCGCCCCCGCGGTCTTCAGCAGGTCGGCCACCAGGCGGGCGGAGATCGGCTCCCGGCCGCGGTGCTTCTTGTCCTGCCGCGAGTACGGGTAGAACGGCAGGACCACGGTGATCCGCTTCGCCGAACCACGCTTCAGCGCGTCGATCATGATGAGGGTCTCCATGACCCAGCGGTTCACCCCTTCGGTGACCGACTGGACCACGAAGGCGTCGGAGCCACGGACCGACTCCTTGAAACGGACGAAGATCTCACCGTTCGCAAACTCGTACGAATCCGACGGCGTCGGCGCGACGCCGAGCACCTGGCCGATCTCCTCTGCCAGCTCGGGGAAACCCCGGCCGGAAAAGAGCATCAGACTCTTACGGTTCTCGGCGACGATGCTGCCCATCGGCTCGCTGCTCCCGTTGGTTGGGGGATCTGGGTTCGCAGTGAAGTATCCCTTGCGACAAGGTAACCGCCACGTTTCGAGCCCGCTGGGTGGGATGGCTCACCCCAGCTGGATCACTCCTGCTCAGAGGTGGTATCCGCGGCCTCGGCGGCAGCGGCGGAAGCCGTCCCCGGACGCTTGCGCGCGGTCCAGCCCTCGACGTTGCGCTGTTGCGCCCGGGTCACCCCCAGGTTGCCGGCCGGAACATCCTTCGCTATGGCGCTGCCCGCGGCCACGTACGCCCCCGGACCGACCTCCACCGGCGCGATCAGAACCGTGTCCGACCCGACGAACGCCGCCTCACCGACGACGGTCCGGCTCTTCCGCACGCCGTCGTAGTTGGCGAAGATCGTGCCCGCGCCGATGTTCGCCTTCGGCCCGATCGTCGCGTCACCCACATAGGTCAGGTGCGGCACCTTGGCGCCCTCGCCGAGCTCGGCGTTCTTCGCCTCGACGAAACCGCCGATCTTGGACTTGCGAGCCAGCGTGGTCCCCGGCCGCAGGAACGAGAACGGTCCGACTGTCGCCTCCGGACCGATCTGCGCCCCGATCGAGTGAGTACGCAGGACGGTCGCGCCCTCGGCCACCGTCGTGTCGATCAGCGTGGTGTCCGGGCCGATCACCGCGTCCCGCGCCACCGTGGTGCTGCCGGACAGCTTGCAGTTCTGATCCACCACGGCGTCCGGCTCCAGCGTCACCGTCACGTCGATCCAGGTGGTGGCCGGGTCGAGCAGCAGCACCCCGGAACGCATCCAGCCGTCGTTGACCCGGTCGCGCATCAGCACCCGCAGCCGGGACAGCTCCGCCCGGTCGTTGCAGCCGAGCGTCTCGTACGCGAACTCGGCGACCTCGATCGCCACCGGGTGCCCCTGCGAGGCGAGAATCCCGAAGACGTCGGTCAGATACTCCTCGCCCTGCGCGTTGTCGGTGGAGAGCTTGCCGAGCGCCTCCCGCAGCAGCGCCGCGTCGAAGGCGTAGATCCCGGAGTTGACCTCGCGGATCAGGCGCTCCTCGGCGGAGGCGTCCTTCTGCTCGACGATCCGCTCCAGGTTGCCGTCCTTATCCCGGACGATCCGGCCCAGCCCGCCCGGCTCGGCCACCTCGGCGCTCAGCACGGTCGCCGCGGCGCCGGCCCGCTCGTGGGTGGACAGCAGCGCCTCGACCGTCTCCGGGCGCAGCAGCGGCACGTCGCCGCTGAGCACCACCACCGTGCCGGTCAGCTCCGGGGCGGCGTCGAGGGCGATCCGGACGGCGTGACCCGTACCGTTCTGCTCGGCCTGCAGCACCGGGGTGGCCTCCGGCGCGGCGTCGGCGAGGTACGCACCCACCTGGTCGGCCTTGTGCCCGACCACGACCAGGGTGCGGTCGGTGTGGATGGCCTGAGCGACGGCGAGCACGTGCCCGAGCAGCGTGCGGCCGAGGAGCGGCTGCAGAACCTTGGGGGTCGCGGACTTCATCCGTTTGCCCTCACCAGCGGCAAGGACGACAACGGTACGGCTGGGGGCCTGGCTCACGCGGCAACTCCATCAATTCGCAGTGGCATGTTGCGGGGGCGGCGTCCGATGACGCCGCCCGCAGCCCAAACGGGCTTGTACCACCCACCAGGGCGATTACCACAGAAATTGCTCGGCCGCCAGGACTCGAACCCGGAAAGCTTGGACCAAAACCAAGAGTGTTGCCAATTACACCACGGCCGAATGGTTCCGTGGCTAGCCTAGCGTCCCCCTCGACGATCGTGGCAAGCGGACGAAGTCTGTCGGGCGACAGCCGTTCGGCGCGACGACAAGAGACGTCAAGAGCCGCGAGCGGGCGAGAACGAGGCTGGCAGGATGGGGCGGTGAGCGATCAGGGGGACAGACGCACGCCGCGGGTACGGATGTCGGCAGCCCAGCGCCGTGAGCAGTTGATCGTGATCGGCCGGCAGCTCTTCGCCGAACGCGGTTACGACGGCACCAGCGTCGAGGAGGTCGCCGCCCGGGCCAAGGTGTCGAAACCGGTGGTCTACGAGCACTTCGGCGGCAAGGAAGGCTTGTACGCCGTGGTCGTCGACCGGGAGGTGCGGGCCCTGCTGGACCGGATCGCCACGGCCCTGACCGCCGGGCATCCGCGCGAGCTGCTGGAGCAGGCGGCGCTGGCGCTGCTGGACTACATCGAGGAGGAACCGCACGGTTTCCGCGTACTGGTCCGGGAGTCGCCGGTGCTCTCCGCCGGAGGCGGCAATTTCTCCAGCGTGATGAGCGATGTGGCGCATCAGGTCGAGCACATCCTGGGCGCCGAGTTCAAGAGCCGGGGCCTGGACCCGAAGGTCGCCGAGCTCTACTCGCAGGCGCTGGTCGGGATGGTCGCCCTGGTCGGGCAGTGGTGGCGGGAGGCGCGCAAGCCGAAGAAGGAGATGGTCGCCGCGCACCTGGTGAACCTGGCCTGGAACGGTCTGTCCCACCTCGAGACGAAACCGGGCCTGCTGACCCGCCGGGTCCGCTGAGCGGACCCCGACGGGTCAGGTGAATCAGGCGATCAGAGAGATCAGGCGGTGCGACCCTCGCGCACCTGGCGGGGCGCGCCGGCCTCGGACCGCGGGGCGACCTTGCTGTACAGGCTCACCGTGATCAGCAGCAGGCCGGCCAGGTAGGTGACGACCACCGTCGACATGGTGAAGCCGAAGATGTTGACGTCGTCGGTGCGCAGCACGGCCAGCTCGTAGCTGCCCAGCACCAGCAGGCCCCAGCCCAGGTACTTGTCGGCGGCGACGTCGAGGTTGCGCCCGACCGCGGTGGTCAGCAGCACGATCGCGCCGACCGCCAGGGACACGATCGACCAGAGCATGTTGGTGCCCTGGCCGAGGACCCGGATGCCGGGTCCGGTGAAGCTCTCACCCGAGGTCTGGATGAACCCGAGGATGCCGAAGGCCACCAGGTATGCCCCGACGATGAAACCGACTATCCGGTAGATCGGCCGAAGCGGGTGGTTGACCGGGGTGTGCGCCATGGTTCCGTCTCCAAGGTCGGGTGCCTACGTGCCGATTCTCGCGTATCCCCCACAAGCGGCGCAGGCACACCCCCCGGATCCCTTAATGGGGCACTTGCTCCGCCAGCTCGAGCCAGCTCTCCTCAACCTGTGCGCGTTCCTCGCGCACGGCCTTGAGCTGCGCTTCCAGCTCGATCAGTTTGTCGTAGTCGCTGCCGTGCTCGGCCAGGCTCTCGTTGATTTTCGCTTCCTTCTCGGAAAGCTTGTCCATCTGGCGTTCCAGCCGGGCCAGATCCTTGCGAGCCTGGCGCAACTCACCCTGGGAGAGGCCCGGCGCGCTCGGCGCCGCTTGCGCATCCTTTGCCGGTACGCCCGGAGCACTCGGATCGCCGACACGGGACAGATATTCGTCGACTCCGCCGGGCAGGTGCACCAGCCGGCCGTCGCCGAACATCCCGAACGCCGTGTCGGTGACGCGCTCGACCAGGTAGCGGTCGTGGCTGGCCACCACCATCGTGCCCGGCCACGAGTCGAGCAGGTCCTCCAGCGCGGCCAGGGTGTCGGTGTCCAGGTCGTTCGTCGGCTCGTCGAGAAGCAGCACGTTCGGCTCGGTGGCGAGCAGCCGGAGCAGCTGGAGCCGGCGCCGCTCGCCGCCGGAGAGGTCGCTGACCGGGGTCCAGATCCGCTTGTCGGTGAAGCCGAACACCTCGGCGAGCTGGCCGGCCGACAGCTCGCGGTCGCCGAGCTTGACCCGCTTGGCGACCTCCTCCACCGCTTCCAGCAGGCGCAGGTGCCCGGGCAGCTCCTTGAGCTCCTGGGAGAGGAACGCCGGGCGCACGGTCGAGCCGGTGACCAGACGGCCGCCATCCGGCTTGGTGATGCCGGCGAGCAGACGCAGCAGGGTGGTCTTGCCGGCGCCGTTGGCACCCAGGATGGCGATCCGGTCGCCGGGGCCGACCTGCCAGGTCAGCTCACCGAAGATCGGTTTGGGCCCGGCGTTCAGCGTGACCTGCTCCAGGTCGTAGACCTGCTTGCCGAGCCGGGTGGTGGCCAGTTTCTGCAGGCTGACTGTGTCGCGGACAGGCGGCACGTCGGCGATCAACTCGTTCGCCGCGTCGATCCGGAATTTCGGCTTCGACGTGCGCGCCGGTGGGCCGCGGCGCAGCCAGGCGATCTCCTTGCGCAACAGGTTCTGCCGGCGGGCCTCGACGGCTGCGGCGACCCGCTGCCGCTCGGCCCGGGCGAGGGTCCAGGCCGCGTAACCGCCCTCGTAGGTGTGCACCTGCTCGTCCACGACCTCCCAGGTCGCGGTGCAGACCTCGTCGAGGAACCAGCGGTCGTGGGTGACCACGACCAGCGAGCCCTTCCGGGTCAGCAGGTGCTTGGCGAGCCAGTCGACACCCGCCACGTCCAGGTGGTTGGTGGGCTCGTCGAGGATGAGCAGGTCGCTCTCCCGGACCAGCAGCGCGGCGAGCGCCACCCGGCGGCGCTCGCCACCGGACATCGGCCCGACCGGGGTGTCCAGGCCGAGGTAGCCCATGCCGAGGCCGTCGAGGATCAGGCGGACTCCGGCGTCGCCGGCCCACTCGTGCTCGGCGCCCATGCCCTCGGCGAGCCAGGCGGTGCCGAGGACGACGTCCCGCACGGTCAGGTCGCCGGCCAGGTTCAGGCTCTGGGGCAGGGTGGCGACCCGCAGGTCGCGCCGGTGGGTGACCCGGCCGGAGTCGGGCTCCTCGATCTTGGCGAGGAGGCGGAGGAGGGTGGACTTGCCGGCGCCGTTGAGACCGACGATGCCGATGCGGGCGTCGTCGTCCAAGCCGAGCGAGACGTCGGTGAGCAGCTGACCGGCGGCGCCGTAACCCTTGTTGACCCGGTCCAGGTTGATGATGTTGGCCACGATGCGTCTAGATTACCCGCGCGCCCGGCTGCGGCCCTCGCGCGGTGACCGCGGCCCGGCACACCCCCGCCGCGTTCAGCCCGGCGGCGACCCGCTGCGCGTGCCCGGCATCGGTGGTCAGGAAGACGCAGGTCGGCCCGGAACCGGAGACGATGCCGGTGACCGCGCCCGCCTCGTGACCGGCTTTCAGCACGTCGGCCAGCTGCGGGCGGAGCGAGAGCGCGGCGGGCTGCAGGTCGTTGCCGAGGGCGGCGCCGAGCACCTCGGGGTCACGCTGGCGCAGCGCGGCCATCAGCTGATCCGGCCCGCCGAGCGGGGGTGGTGGCCACGAGCTGTCACGCAACACATCCAGCTCGCGGTAGACGGACGGGGTGGAAAGGCCGCCGTCGGCGACCGCGACCACCCAGTGCCACGTGGTCGGGCGGGCCAGGATCGGGCTGACCGTCTCACCGTGACCGGTGCCCAGCGCAGTGCCACCGTGCAGCAGGAACGGCACGTCGGAGCCGAGCTCGGCGCCCACCTCGGCCAGCTCCTCACGGGACATGCCGAGACCCCAGAGCATGTCGCAGGCGATCAGCGTGGCGGCCGCGTCGGCACTGCCACCGGCCAGCCCGCCGGCCAGCGGGATCGACTTGCGCAGGTGCAGCCGGGCGAACGCCGGAACCCGCCCCCGGGTGGCCAGCGCCCGGGCGGCCCGGATGATCAGATTGCTCTCGTCGAGCGCGAGCTCGCCGGTGCCCTCGCCCTCCATGGTCAGCGTGAGCGTGTCACCGCGGCGGGCGGTGAGCTCGTCGAAGAGGCTGATCGCGTGATAGACGGTGTTCAGCTCGTGATAGCCGTCGGGACGCAGCGGACCGACGCCGAGGTGCAGGTTGATTTTCGCCGGCACACGCACCTTGACCGGGCCGTGGTGCGGGCGCGGCTCGTCGTCGTCCGGTCCCCAGGCCTCAGTCACGGGCTGAGCTTACCGCCGTGCTCCGACACTTTCGCCGCCGCCGCGATCGCGGCGAACTCGCTCACCGTGAGCGACTCGCCACGCGCCTGCGGGCTGATGCCGGCCGCACGCAACACCTGCTCGGCGCGGTCCGGGCCGCCGGCCCAGCCGGCCAGCGCGGCCCGCAAGGTCTTGCGGCGCTGGGCGAACGCCGCGTCGACCACCGCGAAGACGGCCGCGCGGTCGGCGCCCTCCGGCGGCGTGTGCCGGGTGAAGGCGACCAGGCCGGAATCCACGTTGGGCACCGGCCAGAACACCGCCGGTGGCACCTTGCCGGCCGGTCTGGCCTCGGCGTACCAGGCCAGCTTGACCGACGGCACGCCGTACACCTTCGAGCCGGGGCCGGCGGTGAGCCGGTCGGCGACCTCCTTCTGCACCATGACCAGCCCGCCGCGCAGCGTGGGCAGTTCGGCCAGCAGGTGCAGCACCACCGGCACCGCGACGTTGTACGGCAGGTTCGCCACCAGCATGGTCGGCGCCGGGTCGAAGCGGTCGCCGCTCACCCGGAGCGCGTCGGCGGGGTGCACGGTCAGGTGCTCGGCCCGGACCGTGTCCGGCAGCGCGGCGGCCAGGGCCGGATCGATCTCCACCGCGTGCACGTGCCGCGCCGCGCCGACCAGGCCGAGGGTGAGCGAGCCCAGGCCGGGCCCGACCTCCAGGGCGACGTCGTCCGGGCGCAGGCCGGCCGCGGCCACGATGCGCCGGATGGTGTTCGGGTCGTGCAGGAAGTTCTGGCCGAGCTTCTTGGTCGGCGCCACGCCCAGCCGGGCGGCGATTTCCCGGATCTCCGCCGGGCCGAGCAGCGATTCAGCCATGCCCAGAGCCTAGGTGGGCGACCCGGCGGACTGGACACCGCCGGGTAGTAATGATTCATGAGCGAGCTGCTCGTGCTGCGCGGTGTCATCGAAGCAACCCCGGACGAGGTCGCCGGGGTGCTGCTGGACGTGCTGCCGGGCGGCCGGTCCCCGCTCGCCGCCGAGGGCACGATCGAGCGGTCCGGCCACGGCGAGTTCGTGGTGATCCGTGACGGCAGCCGGCTCACGGTGACCGTGGACCAGGCTGCCCGCTCGGTCGCCGAGCAGGGCGAGTGGTGGTACCGCGGGGTCACCGCCGTGGAGCCGGACCCGCGCGGCTCCCGGGTGGTGCGCCGGATCTTCAACATCGCCCCCGGGCACCAATGGGCGGTCCGGATGGTGTCGCGCGGCCCGCTGCACGCCGCGCCCACCGCCTTCGCCACCCAGCTCGAACAGCTCAGCCGCGAACTGGGCGCGGCCGCCTGGGTCGAGCTGGACTGAAGCCCTACCAGGGCCCGAAGACCCGCTCCCCGTTCGCCGAGATCGCCGCGCACAGCTCGTCGGCGTCGACACCCCGCGCCTCGGCCAGGACCCGCACGGTCAGCGGGATCAGATACGACGCGTTCGGCCGCCCCCGGTACGGCGTAGGCGTCAGATAGGGCGCGTCGGTCTCCACCATCATCTGCTCGATCGGGGTGAGCGCGGCCGCCTCCCGCAGCGAACCCGCGCTGGCGAAGGTCACCGTCCCGGCGAAGCTCAGGTAATAGCCACGGCGCACGCACTCGGCGGCGAACTCCGCGTCGCCGGAGAAGCAGTGCAGGACCACAGTGTCCGGAGCGCCCTCCGCGTCGAGGACGCGCAACACGTCGTCGTGGGCGTCCCGGTCGTGGATGACCAGCGCCTTGCCGTGCCGCTTCGCGATCGCGATGTGCGCCCGGAAACTCTCCTCCTGGGCGGCCCGGCCCTCCTCCCCGGTACGGAACGTGTCCAGGCCGGTCTCCCCGATGCCCCGCACCCGCGGGCGGCCGGCGAGCGCTTCGATCTCCCGCAGCGCGCTGTCGAGATCGGAGAGCCGCGGCGCGTCGTTGGGGTGCAGCGCGACCGTGGCCAGCACCGAGCCGTGCCGCTCGGCCAGCTCGGCGCCCCAGCGCGACGAGTCGACGTCCACGCCGACCTGCACGAGCCGGTCCACCCCGCTCTTCGCCGCCGCGGTGATCAGCGCCTCGACCGGGTCGCCGGACGCGCCGCCGGGGACACCCGCCTCCTGAACCGTCAGGTCGAGGTGGGTGTGGCTGTCGAAGACCGGCACGGCGAGCGGCTCCGGAGCCGGCGGGAACTCCCCGGCCCGGCGGGCGTTCTTCGCACGACGCGATTCGGATGGTGAAGGCATGTGAGACATTGTGCACGTCGCGTTTTCCGGTAACCGGCCGTTCATCCCGCATCCACCGGCGTCACTTAGGTTGCGCCGCGTGACCGTGACCGGTGAGGACAGTGAGATCGGCGCCGACCCGCTGGACGCGCCCCTGATGGCTCCGCTGCGCCGCGACCTGACATGGCAGCAGGTGCAGCTGATGAGCCAGTCGGTGGCGTACCGGGAGGATCCTGAACTCCACCGGATCCGGGCCACCGCGGCGATCCGCCGCGGCACCCGGATGACGAAGGTGCTCTCCGCGGCACAGGTCGCCGGCCATCTCGGCGGCTGGCTGCCGTACGGCTTCTGCTACCGGTCCTGCGACATCGCCCACCTGCGCGAGCCGGAACAGCTCACCCTGCTGCGCACCGACGGCGCCACCGACGACCGGGTGGCGTTCGCGCTGCGCTGGCGGGCCACCGACCCGATGGACTTCGAGGTGCCGGCGGAACCCGCGCAGCCCGGCCTGGCCGCGTTGCCGGCTCACTCCCGGATCGGCGCGATGGTCCTCGGCACCGGGTTCACGCCGAGCACCGACGACCTGATCCCGGAGTACGTCACCAGCGGTTTCGCCGATCTTCCGCTACCCGCCAACGCCCAGCTGCTGGCGTATGTGCCGGGCGGGGACGAGGTGGTGCTCTACACGTACCAGCCGGAGCAGCACGGGTGGCTGCGGTTGGCCGGGCCACGCTGGCGGGGCCTGCTCGGTGAGATTCCCGGCGTCAGCCCGGACCGGGAGTACGTGCCGTGCACCGCGACCGGCACCGCGAAGCTGGTCGGCCGGATCAACGGCAAGGAGTACGAGGCGGTGGCCGACCCGCCCGGCGAGTTCCGGGTGCGGGCGCTGACCCGGGCCGCCCGGTACCCGGTGCAGTCGCTGAGCCGCCGGGCCGAGCAGGCGCTGTGGCGCGGCATCCCCTGCTGGGTGCTCCAGCGCGACGAGACCTGGGCCCGGCTGCGGCTGGTCCGCCCGGACGCCGACGCGGTCAACCTGACCGGGGCCCGCTGCTACGAGCGCGGCGTGTACGAGTCGTGGGCGCCGATCGACGAGCTGACCGAACATCATCTGGCGGACCTCGCCTACCAGATCTGAGCACACGAAAAAGGGCCGGCTTTCGCCGGCCCTTTCAAGTGATCAGATTCAGTTGCGGGTGAGCTCGCCCTCACGAATAACGATCTTTGCGTTGTCCAGCTTGTCCACGGCGGCTGCGAGCACGAGGACGTAGCCCTTCGTGAGACCAGGCGCAGGCTTGAAAGACCACTTACCCTTGGCCACCTTCACCGGGAACGTCTTACAGAAGGCGGGCGGGGCGTCAGTGGTGTAGCGCTTCCACGCACTCTTCGAGGTCATGCAATATGTCTTGCCCGAGGTGGTCGCCCGAAGCACCGTAACCCTCACCTGCAGCAACCCGCTACCCTTGTCGCTGGCGGTGCCCCGAACGGTCTTCCAAGAGCTGACCCGGCTCGGGCTCGACGGCTTCGTGATCGTCAGTGTCGGCCTCGTCGTGTCGTTCAGGACCGTAATCTGACCGATCCGGAACGGGGCAGTCATGCCCGCCGCGTTCTGGAAGGTAGCGGTGATCGAACGCTTGCCGACGATCACAGGAAACGCGGGGTTGTCGTTCTGGTTGCGGATCCAACCAGTGAACGTCGCCGACTTCTTGCCATTGGGGCTGTACTTCGTGTAGGTGTTGTCGCTCCAGTAGATCCGGATCACGCTGGTGCCAGCCGGGATGTTGGTGACAGACACCTTGAACGGCAGACCCCGGTACACGGTCTTCGCGCTCAGCGAGTACTTACCCGGGATGGCGACGGTGACCGTGTACTTGGTGCTCGCGGTGCCGGTGTTGCCGGCCAGGTCGGTCAGCGTCTCGGTGACCGTGAACTTGCCGAGCTTGGTGTACTTCTTGGTGAAGGTGTTCTGGGTGCCGCGCAGCGTGACGCTGGTGCCGTCGCCGAAGCTGATCTTCCGGACGATCTGCTCCGGCTTGCTGCCGTCGCCGTCCGACAGCGTGGTCTGGCTGAAGGTGACCGTCTGGCCGTACCAGATCGAGGTCCGGTTCAGCTTGAACGTGCCGGTCGGCGCCTTGGTGTCCGGCGTCGCCGGGTTGCTCGAGGTGCTCGGCGACGGGCT
The DNA here is from genome assembly GCF_036053395.1 of Actinoplanes sp. NBC_00393. Lineage (NCBI taxonomy): Bacteria > Bacillati > Actinomycetota > Actinomycetes > Micromonosporales > Micromonosporaceae > Actinoplanes > Actinoplanes sp. NBC_00393. The sequence continues at coordinate 7,669,427 of NZ_CP107942.1, forward strand.
CACCGGGGCGCTCGGCGACGGGCTGACGGGGGTGTCACTCGTCGAAACGCTCGGCGACGGGCTGACGGGGGTGTCACTCGCCGAGACGCTCGGCGACGGGCTGGCGGGCGTCGTCTCGCTTTCCGTGACGCTCGGCGACGGGTCGGCCGACGCGCTGGCCGACGGGTCAGCCTTGAGGGCCTGCACGGGGGCAGCGGAGGCCGGGGACGTGTAGACCGCGCCACCTGCGACGAGCGCGCCGCTGACGAGCGCCGCCAGGAGCGGACGCGAAAGACGTGGTTTCAAAACGAAACTCCTTCGAGGGGGTGGATCCACACGAAGAAGGAAGGCGTCACGCTCGGTGCCTGCGCCGTGACGCAGTCGTACCGATGAAACGCCCACGTTCCCCCGTGGCGACGTGACGGTACCGGATCTACGTAGACCTGATCAATCCCATAAACGGACAGCCGACGTGGAATCCGCCACATCGACGACGATGCCCGCCGGTGCCGAACCGGCACCGACGGGCATCGATCAGGAAGATCCCGCAGGTCAGGAGCTTTCGCCCAACCGGGCCAGCTCCTCCTCGATGACGGACGGGTCGAGTTTGCGAAAAACTGGTTTCGGGGCGCTCAACGGCGTGCCGGCCACCAGCGGCACCGACTGCCAGCGCGCTCCGCCGGTGTAGTCACCGGTCAGGATCGGGTAGCCGGGACCGCCGTCGAGGTCCTCGACCTCCTCGATGCGCGGCATCGGCGCGTGCACGCCCTCGCCGCCGAGCAGCTCGAACACCTTCTGCGCGGAATGCGGCAGGAACGGGGTGAGCAGCGTGTTGGCGTCACTGACCACCTGCAGCGCGACGTGCAGGATCGTCGCCTGGCGCGGCTTGTCCTCGTCCGACTTGAGTTTCCACGGCGCCTGCTCCGACAGGTACTTGTTCGCCTCGGCGACCACCTTCATCGCCTCGCCGATCGCGGCCTTCTGCCGGTGCTTGCCGATCAGCTCGCCGACCGTACCGAAACCGGCCTTGGCGACCGCGAGCACCGCCTCGTCCTCGGCGGTCAGCGGACCCGGAGAGGGGATGGCCCCGAAGTTCTTCGCCGCCATCGAGATCGACCGGTTCACCAGGTTGCCCCAGCCGGCGACCAGCTCGTCGTTGTTGCGCCGGACGAACTCGGCCCAGGTGAAGTCGGTGTCGTTCGACTCCGGGCCGGCGGCGGCGATGAAGTAGCGCAGCGCGTCCGCGTCGTAGCGCTCCAGGAAGTCGCGCACGTAGATGACCACGCGCCGGGACGACGAGAACTTCTTGCCCTCCATCGTCAGGTACTCACTGGAGACGACCTCGGTCGGCAGGTTGAGCTTGCCGAACTCGCCGGCGTCGCCGCCCTTGTCGCCCTCGCCGGAGTAGCCGAGCAGCAGGGCCGGCCAGATCACCGAGTGGAAGACGATGTTGTCTTTGCCCATGAAGTAGTAACCGGACGCGTCCTTGCCCTGCGCGTCGGCCGACCACCACTGGCGCCAGGCCTGCGGATCCCCGGTACGCCGAGCCCACTCGATGGACGCCGACAGATAACCGATCACCGCGTCGAACCAGACGTAGATCCGCTTGTCGGACCGGTCCCGCCAGCCGTCCAGCGGAATCGGCACACCCCACTCGAGGTCCCGGGTGATGGCCCGCGGCTGCAGGTCGTCCAGGAGGTTGCGGGAGAACTTGAGAACGTTGGGCCGCCAGTTCTCCCGGTGGTCGAGCCAGCTGCCGATCGCCTCGGCGAACGCCGGCAGGTCCAGGAAGAAGTGCTCGGTCTCGACGAACTGCGGCGTCTCCCCGTTGATCCGCGAGCGCGGGTTGAGCAGCTGCTCCGGGTCGAGCTGGTTGCCGCAGTTGTCACACTGGTCGCCGCGGGCGCTGTCGTAGCCGCAGATCGGGCAGGTGCCCTCGATGTAGCGGTCCGGCAGGGTGCGGCCGGTGGACGGCGAGATGGCGCCGAGAGTGGTGCGCGCAACGATGTACCCGTTGCGGTGCAGCCCCTCGAACAGCTCCTGCACCACGGCGTAGTGGTTGCGCGTGGTGGTCCGGGTGAACAGGTCGTAGGAGAGCCCCAGCCCGTGCAGGTCCTCGACGATGACCCGGTTGTAGCGGTCGGCGAGCTCACGCGGGGTGACCCCGTCGGCGTCGGCCTGGACCTGGATCGGGGTGCCGTGCTCGTCCGTGCCGGAGACCATGAGCACGTCGTGACCGGCCATCCGCATGTACCGGCTGAAGACGTCGGAAGGCACTCCGAAACCGGAAACATGACCGATGTGGCGCGGGCCGTTGGCGTAGGGCCAGGCGACCGCGGCGAGAACGTGACTCATGGCTCCCCAGCGTAGTGACCGCTGACGGTGCGCTGCGAACGGATTGCCACCCGGCACGCCGGAATGCCTTTTTGTCCCGACACGCCCCATAGATGACGTACCCGATGGTGGCCCGCGGCGTTCAATGATCAGGTGACCGGAGACGCGCCGCAGCCCGGAGAAACACCTGGCCAGGCCAACCCGTGGACCCCCGCCGACCCCGACGGCGCCTGGTGGCGCGGGCAGGCGGACCAGGAACCGGCCGAGGGCTCCCGGCTCGCCACCGCCGGCGAGCTGATGATCATCGAGCCCGGCGGGAACGGGGACGCTTCGCGCGTACCGGAAGAAGAACCTGAGGACCGCAACCGGCCCACCGTGGCCCTCACCACGCATCGGCCGCCGGCCGCCTCTCCCGCGGTCGCGGCGCGGCTGGAGCGGATGGAGAGCTCGACGTTCTGGCTGACCGAGGAGGAACGTGCCCGGCGGGCGGCCGAGCAGGCCGCACGGCGGCCGGACCGGCGCCGCAAACCGCCGGTACGCAACCCGGCGAGCGCCCTGGTCGCGCTGCTCACGCTCGGTCTGATGGCCGCGTTCTTCGGATGGGTCAGCGCCGAACCGTTCTGGCTGGCGGTCGGGCACGGCGACGAGGGCTTCGCGACCACCACGCAATGCCAGGGCAGCGGCCTGACCCAGCGCTGCACCGGACGGTTCACCGCCGGCGAGGGGCAGTTCAGCGTGTCCCAGGTGACACTGCTCGGCATCGCCGGCGACAACCGCGACGCCGGCGCGGTCTCCCCGGCCCGGATGGTCAGCCCGGACAGCACCCAGGCGTACACCACGCCCACCGGCTATCTGATGCACCTGCGCTGGACGCTCGGGTTCCTGCTGGTGCTGGTCTGCGGCTACGGCATCGCGGAGGCGACCGGGGCGCGCCGGCTGGAGTCCCGGCGGGCCCGGCGGCGGGCCGTCCTCGCCTGCCTCGCCGGTCCCGTTCTGCTGCTGCTCGGATTCCTGATCGCCGCCTACTGAGCGCTGTGCACCAGGCTGTAGACGTCGCGCTTCTTCAAGCCGTACTCGTCCGCGACGGCCTGGATCGCGTCCCGGCGTGTCGTGCCCGCGGCCTCGCACCGGGCGACCGCCGCGCGCAGCTCCTCGTCCGCCGGCCGCTCCGCCGGCCCGGCCGGCGCGCCACCCACCACCAGCGTGATCTCGCCGCGCGGTTCGCCGGCCGCGGCCCAGGCGGCCAGCTCGGCCAGCCCGCCGCGGCGCACCTCCTCGTACGTCTTGGTCAGCTCCCGGCAGACCGCGGCCGGCCGCTCCCCGCCGAAGATCGCCGTCAGGTCCTCCAGCGCCGCCACGATCCGGTGCGGCGCCTCGAAGAAGACCAGCGTGCGCGGTTCACCGGTCAGCTCCCGCAGCCGGCTCCGGCGCCCCGAACCGGACCGCGGCAGGAAACCCTCGAAGACGAACCGGTCGCTGGGCAGGCCGGACAGGGCGAGCGCGGTGGTCACCGCGCTCGGGCCGGGCGCCGCGGTCACCGGGTAGCCGGCGTCCAGCGCGGCCCGGACCAGCCGGTAACCGGGATCGGAGACGCTGGGCATGCCACCGTCGGTCACCACGGCGACCACCGCGCCGCCCTCGAGGGCTTCGACGAGCTCGGGCGTACGCCGCTCGTCGTTGCCCTCGAAGTAGGAGACGATCCGGCCGCGCACCGTGACACCCAGGTCGCGGGCCAGCCGGGTCAGACGCCGGGTGTCCTCCGCCGCGATCACGTCCGCCGAGGCCAGGACCTCACGCAACCGGGCCGAGGCATCGCCGATGTTGCCCAGTGGCGCACCCGCCAGCACGACCCGCCCGGCGGTCTTTTCGTCGCTCACCATCAGAAGAGTCCATCACATGCCGGAACGCGTCGGTGGCCTACGATCGCGGGGTGACAACGGCGACAGCTGAGACCGACCTCACCCCCGCGGATTCACCCGCCGAGGCCGAGAAGTCCCCGGGCGTACGTGGTGTACCCACGATCGTCCGGCGTCGGCTGTCGACGCTGGACCGGCGCTTCGACCCGTACTCCTGGCTGGTCACCGCGATCATCGTGACCGTCGCGGGCATCCTGCGGTTCGCCGGCATCAGCAAACCCAAGGGCTACATCTTCGACGAGGTGTACTACCCGACCGACGCCTGGGACATGCTCCAGCACGGTGTGGAGTGGGACGAGAAGACCAACGGCCCGGCGTACGTGGTGCACCCACCGCTCGGCAAGTGGCTGATCGCGTTCGGCGAGCACCTGTTCGGCAACAACGAGCTGGGCTGGCGGTTCTCCAGCGCGGTCGCCGGCACGCTGATGATCCTGGTCCTGATCCGCCTGACCTACCGGCTGTTCCACTCGATCGTGCTGGCCGGCATCGCGGGCCTGCTGATGACGCTGGACGGCTTCCAGTTCGTGCTGTCGCGGACGTCGCTGCTCGACATCTTCCTCGGCCTGTTCATCCTGATGACCTTCGCCGCGATGGTCATCGACCGAGATCATTACCGGCGCCGGTGGAAGCGCGCGCTGGAGTCCGGCTTCGACCCGGCCACCACCCCGCGCGTACCCCGGATCGTGCCATGGTGGCTGCTGGTCGCCGGCATCACCTTCGGTATGGCCTGCGGCGTCAAATGGAGCGCGCTGTTCTTCGCCCCGTTCTTCGCGGTGCTCGTCATCGCCTGGCGGGTGCAGGCCCGGCGCTCGGCCGGCGTACGCGGCCCGTTCCTCGCCGGCATCCTCGGCGACCTGGGCTGGCTGGTCCTCGCCTTCGGCCTGACCCTGCTCGTCTACATCGGCTCCTGGTCCGGCTGGCTGCTCACCGACACCGGCTACTACCGGCACTACCGCGCCGACAACGGGATGGCCGAGCCGCCGATCATCGGTGCGCTGCTCAACCTGATCCACTACCACACCCAGGCCTACGACTTCCACAGCGGACTGACCGAACGCCACGTCTACCAGTCCTGGCCGTGGCAGTGGCTGCTGCTCGGCCGCCCGGTCGCTTTCTACTGGAACGGCAACGGCAACTGCGGCGCCCCCAGCTGCGCGGCCGAGATCCTGCTGCTCGGCACCCCGATCCTGTGGTGGTCGTTCCTGCCGGCCCTGTGCACCCTGGTGTGGTTCGGCATCGCCCGCCGCGACTGGCGCGCCTACGCCATCTTCACCGGCGCGGTCGCCGGCCTGCTGCCCTGGTTCTACTTCGCAGTCGCCGACGGCCGCACGATGTTCTCGTTCTACGCACTCCCGGCCTTGCCATTCCTCATCCTCGCCGTCGTCTACGTCCTCGGCGCGATCATGACCCCACCGGGCGGCCTGGTCTCCGGCCCGAACAAATCCGACCGCCAACTGGTCGGCACGGTCGTGGCGACGACATTCGTGGTCCTGGTGGCACTCTGCTTCGCCTACTTCTACCCGATCTTCGTGGGCACCCTCATGCCTTACGACGATTGGTCGGTGCGGATGTGGCTGGGCAGCAGATGGATCTGATTTCGTACGGGTGAGCCTCGCCCCCGAACCCAGCTAGCCCGTCCCGCCGAGCCGCGCGATGCGGGTGCAACACCGGGCCCCAGCGCGGCCGCCGGGCCCATGCAGCATCCGCAGGCGGTCCCGCTCCGCAGCGCGCGCTCACCACCCGGCTTCCCATGCAAGATCAACCCCCTTGGCGGTGGGCCGGCGTGCGGTCATTGCGTGGGCTGACGCCGGCCCACCGCCGCGGGCCGGCACAGACATACCTCATGCGGGCGCCGTTGCGTTCGCGGGCGCCAGCTCGCCGGCCTCGCGGCCACTGCTGGTGGTTCGGGCTGTGTGCTGCAGTGCCTACACGACGGCCGAGACCGCCCAGCCGTCGTCCGCACATGCAATGGCAGGCCCAAACCTGCTTACGCGACGGCCGAGGCCGCCCAGCCGTCGCTTACGCATTGAATCCCGGGCCCGAAACCTGCCTACACGGCGGCCGGGACTGCCCAGCCGCCGCTCACGCACTGAATCCCGGGCCCGAAACCTGCCTACACGGCGGCCGGGACTGCTCAGCCGCCGCTCACGCACTGAATCCCGGGCCCGAAACCTGCCTACACGGCGGCCGGGACCGCCCAGCCGCCGCTCACGCACCCAACCCCAGCCCGAGCCAGGTGGGCTGGCGAAACGGTGCAAGCGAGGCATTTCGCCGTTCCGGTCGGAGCGCTTGAGGGCCAGAATCGACGACTTGGTGCGCTCGAGGACTGGAGCCGGCGCCGCGAGGCGGCTTGAGGCGCTGATACCGGCTGGGATGCGCTGTTGCACGGCACGTGGGTTGCGGGGCACCGCGCGGGTTGCGGGGCACCGCGCGGGTTGCGGGGCACCGCGCGGGTTGCGGGGCACCGCGCGGGTTGCGGGGCACCGCGCGGGTTGCGGGGCACCGCGCGGGTTGCGGGGCACCGCGCGGGTTGCGGGGCACCGCGCGGGTTGCGGGGCACCGCGCGGGTTGCGGGGCACCGCGCGGGTTGCGGGGCACCGCGCGGGTTGCGGGGCACCGCGTGGGTTGCGGGGCACGGCGTGGGTTGCGGGGCACCGCGCGCGGTTGCGGGACGTTCTGCGGGTCCGCGTCGGCCGCATGTGGTGGACGCAAGGGCGCGCCCCGATCGCCTGCCACGGGGGAAGCGGGCGATAGGGGCGCGCACCCTGGAGCTTATCGAGGTGCGATGACCGGCACAACGGTGCCTGGGCAAGATTGCCGTGTCGGTCCGAGCATCTCATCGATTCGGACATTAGCCTCTTATAACGCTTATCGGTTTAATCGATTCGCGAGGAATGCTCGATTATCGAGTCGGCAAGGCGACAGCAAATCGTTGCGGAAATCGGCGTAACGTCTTTGGCTTGTCCCTCGCGCCGCAGCTCAGCATGATGGCGGCCGACATCGGACTTCCGGGCACCAGCGGGTCAAATCCCCAGCCTCATCATTTCGTCCCCTTTCTAGGGATCAGTCGGTCGTCCCCCTTGTGAGTGATAAGTGCCAAGATCGCGATAAATGTTCTTAAGCTCGCCGCGTGACTTCGCAGGAACCAGAAAACTCGCCAACCGCCGATACCGACGTGCCCGCCACGGAAGTGATCGTCGTGTCGACGCCCGCACCCGTGTTCGTCGACTCCACCGGGCGACGCAGCCGGATGCTGCGGCGCATCGCGCTGGCCTTCGGTGTCCTCGTCGTCGCTTACGGCGGGCTGGTCAGTGTCAGCCTGGCCGGAGGCCCGGTGAGTTCCAGCGCCGTGTTCCCGCTGCCCGGCCTGGAGGACGACGACGACCGGGACGAGCCCGAGCCGCAGCCCAAGCCCAGTCCCACGCCGGCGCCGACCACCAGCGCGCCGCCGCGGTTCGTTCCGGAGGCGCTGCAACGCCGTACCGAGAGCATCGGGCGGCGGCCCAGCGCGCCGGCTTCGCGGCCGGCCGGCAGCCCGTCGAAGTCGGCCAGCGCGAAACCGTCGGCCACCAAGAAGCCGTCGCCCTCGACGAGTAGGCCGCTGGAGTCGACGAGCACGCCGGCGTCGCCCAGCCCGTCGGCGAGCCCGTCCAAGCCACCCGTGCAGGAGCCGCCCGCCCCCGAGCCGCCAGTCGTCGACTCCGGCGGAACCGGAGGCGGAACCGGAGGCGGAACCGGAGGCGGAACCGGAGGCGGAACCGGGACTGGGACCGGCGGCGGCTCCGGGACCGGCAGCGGCTCCGGAAGCGGAACCGGCGGCTCCGGAAGTGGGACCGGAGGAACCGGAGGCGGGACCGGAAGTGGATCCGGCACCGGCAGCGGCGCTGGAAGTGGGTCCGGCAGCGGAACTGGAACCGGGGGCAGTGGGACCGGGGCCGGAAGCGGCAGCGGAGGCGCTTCCGGCGGCAGCGGTGGCGGCGGCCAGGTGAGTGGCCCGGTCGCGCCCGTGCCACCGCCGACCGAATCCGGGGACACGAAGGCACCAGCCGAGCCGTCACCCGACGACGACCCCGCGGACAGCACGCCGCCGGCGAAGGTTGCGGCGTGACCGGCGTACCCATCAGGCGCCGTGCCCGCAGCCGGCGGCGCATCCTGCCGCGCCCCCGTGTCATGCTCGGCACCCTGCTGATCGGGTTCTTCGTCGCGGTGCTGGTGGTGCAGGCCTACATCAACGCCGAGTTCAAGAGCGACCACGTCGCGTCCGAGGTCGGCGACCAGGCAGGCGTGCCGCAGACGATCCGGGAGGGCGGGCCGGTCATCAACACGACCGGCGGCCAGGAGAGCACCAGCCGGCTGCCGGAGCGGACCATCGCGCTCACCTTCGACGACGGCCCGGATCCCGAGTGGACGCCGAAGATCCTCAAGGTGCTGCGGGACAACGACGCGCACGGGACGTTCTTCGTCGTCGGTTCGCAGGTGGCCCGTCGCCCGGAACTCACCAAGCAGATCGTGGCCGACGGCAATGAGCTCGGCCTGCACACCTTCACCCACCCGAACATGCAGCGGCTCGCACCCTGGCGACGGGAGCTCGAGCTGTCGCAGAACCAGATGGCGATCGCCCGGGCCACCGGGGTGCGGACCAACCTGGCCCGGTTGCCGTACTCCTCGAAGAACGCCGCGATCGACGAGGTGAACTGGAAGATCGTCAAGGAGGTCGGCGCGCAGGGCTACCTCGTCGTGGTCAACGACACGGACAGCCAGGACTGGCAGCGTCCCGGGGTCGAGCAGATCGTCCGTAACGCCACGCCGCCGAAGGACGAGTCGGCGATCATCCTGTTCCACGACGCCGGCGGCGAGCGGTCGCAGACGGTGGCCGCTCTGGCCGAGTTCATCCCGAGGATGAAGGCTCGCGGCTACCGGTTCACCACCGTCACCGAGGGCCTCAACCTCGGCATCAGCGCCAACGCCGCGGCCAAGGGTCGCGCCGAGAGCACTGAGACGGTTGCTCAGCTGCCGCTCAATCAGGACGCCCCGCACAGCGACGAGTGGCGCGGGCTGGCTCTGATCTGGACGGTACGGCTGGCCGACGGCATGGTCACCGTGATCGCCGGGCTCTTCATCGTGGTGGGTCTGCTGACGATCGGGCGTACCGCGCTGTTGCTTCTGCTGGCGACCCGGCATGCCCGGCAGCGCCGCAAGCGAAGCTGGCGCTGGGGCCCACCGGTCACCGACCCGGTGTCGGTGATCGTGCCCGCCTACAACGAGAAGGAGGGCATCGAGGCCGCTGTCCGGTCGCTGGCCTGCGGCGACTACCCGGAGATCGAGGTGGTGGTGGTCGACGACGGGTCCACCGACGGCACCGCCGACCTGGTCGAGCGGATGGGCCTGCCGAACGTACGGGTGGTCCGCGTGCCCAACGGCGGCAAGCCGAACGCGCTGAACACCGGGGTGGCCCTGGCCCGGCACGACCTGATCGTCACGGTCGACGGCGACACCATCTTCGAGACCGACTCGATCCGGCGGCTGGTGCAGCCGTTCGCCGATCCGTCGGTGGGCGCGGTCGCCGGCAACGTGAAGGTCGGCAACCGGGGCACCATGGTCGCGCTCTGGCAGCACATCGAGTACGTGATCGGTTTCAACCTGGACCGCCGCCTGTACGAGGTGCTCAACTGCATGCCGACCGTGCCCGGAGCGATCGGCGCGTTCCGGCGTGAGGCGCTCGCGCAGGTGGGCGGGGTCAGCGACGAGACCCTGGCCGAGGACACCGACGTCACGATGGCGCTGTGCCGGGCCGGCTGGCGGGTCGTGTACGAGGAGAACGCCAAGGCCTGGACCGAAGCGCCGACCACTCTGGAGCAGCTCTACCGCCAGCGGTACCGGTGGAGCTACGGAACCATGCAGGCGATGTGGAAGCACCGCCACGCGATCTTCGAGTCCGGTCCGTCGGGCCGCTTCGGCCGGGTCGGCCTGCCGTTCCTCGCCCTGTTCGGGGTGGCGCTGCCGATGCTCGCCCCGGTCGTCGACATCATGCTGGTCTACGGCCTGGTCTTCTGGAACCTGCAGGAGACCGTCGCGGCCTGGCTGGGCATGCTGGCGTTGCAGATGTTCACCGCGGCGGTGGCGTTCCGTTTCGACCGCGAGTCGATGCGCCCGCTGCTGCGGTTGCCGTTGCAGCAGTTCGCCTACCGGCAGTTGATGTACCTCGTGCTGCTCCAGTCGGCCACCACCGCGCTGACCGGCGGCCGGCTGCGCTGGCACAAGCTCAACCGGGCCGGGCTGGCCCCACGCTCGCCCAGCCCGGAGCCGACCCCACCGGCCGGCGCCGGTGTCGGGCCGGCGCTCGACACCTGGCCGCCGGCCCGGCAGGACATCCCGCCCTCCTATCCGCGGTCGCCGGTCGGCCGGGCGGTGGCCCCGCCCGTCGTGCCGGTCCAGCCGCGGCACTCCGCGGAGCTTCCGTCCGCCGGCTCAGCCCCGGCGGACTACGGCCCGGTGCGCGCCGGGTGGACACCCGACGACCGCGCCGGGTGAACGCGCCGGCCCGGACCCCACTGTGCAGCCGGTCGGGGTCCGGGCCGGCGGACTCAGGCGATGGCGAGGTCGCGGATCAGCTCGGTCGGGTTCATCTGCGCGTACGGAAAGACCACATGCAACGACGTGCCGTCGCCGGGCCGGTCGGAAAGGGCGACGGTGGCATGGTGCGCATCCAGGATTCGCTTGGCGACGGCCAGGCCACGATCCGGGCCGGGTACGTCAGCCGGGTTCGCAATCGCGCCGTAGTACAGGTGCGGGAACAGGTCGGGCCGCATACCGTCGGGCAGGTCCATGTCGTCCAGGCGTACCGTCGGGCCCGACTCCATCTCCGTGCCCACCCGGACCCGGCCGCCCTCCGGCGTGTATTTGACCGCGGCGAAGAGCAGGTGTGTCAGCACCTGTTCGAGCCGGACCGGGTCGGCGATGATCGGCAGCGACGGGCCGCCGGCCTGGTTGAGGATCCAGATGTGCTTGCTGGCGGCGATCGGCCGGACCGCCTCCACCGCCCGCTGCGTGACCCGGGTCAGGTCGCACTGCCGCATGTGCAGGCTGTCGCCGCCCAGACCGGCCTCGGCCATCGTGGTGAGGTGGTCGATCAGCTCACGGAAGCCCCGGCAGTGCGCTGCGGTGGCCCGGGCCACCAGGTCCGCCATCTCGGCGTCGTGGAAACCGGTGTCACCGAGCCGCTCCAGGTACGCCGACATCAGCCGCAGCGACGACCGAAGCTCCCCGCCCACCAGACCGGCCAGGTCGTCCTTACGGCGTTCCAGCTCCTGGAGCCGGGCCGTGGTGTTGGCGAGCGCGAAGGCGTACCGTCGCAGCTCCAACTGGGCCGTGACCTGCCTGGCCAGCGCACGCAGCGCCTGCTGTTGCTCCATGTCCAGCCGGCGCGGCTCGTTGTCGAGCACGCAGAGCGTGCCCAGCGCGAACCCGTCGGTGGTCAGCAGCGGCGCCCCGGCATAGAACCGGACGCCGTCCGAGGCGGTCACCGCGGGATTGTCGGCGAACCGGGCGTCCTCCCGGGCGTCCGGCACCACCAGCAGGTCCCGGCCGAGGATCGCGTGAGCGCAGAAGGACGCGTCCCGTGAGGTCTCGGCGAGCTCCGTTCCGGTGCTCGCCTTGGCCCACTGCCGGTCGGCGTCGACCAGGCTGACCATCGCCATCGGCGCCTCGCAGACGCCGGCCGCCAGGGCCACGATGTCGTCGAAGTCCTTCTCGGGCGGGCTGTCGAGGATGTCGAGGGAGTAGAGCGCCGCCAAGCGCTCGATCTCGTTGTCGGGCAGGGGTGCTTTCATGTGGGTCACCTCCGAGACTTGCTCCAGAGATACCACCCAAAAGTAGCTATTTTCACGTTTTGCGTAGACTGAACGGCTGACCGCGCGCCGGTGTGACGTATCGGGCTCTGCAACCAAGATTTATACGTCCGGTCGTATGCTTCGCGCCCATGAGCACCGAAAAGTTCGCCTGCGGCATCTGCGGAGCAATGCACAGCGGCCCGCCGCTCAGCTTCGCCGCGACCGCGCCGGACTACTGGCAGCCGGAGATGGCGAACGACTCCGCCTGCCTGCTGGACTCCGACCTGTGCGTCATCTCCGGCGAGCAGTTCTTCGTCCGCGGCCTCATCGAACTGCCGGTGTGGGAGACCGGGGAGGTCTTCACCTGGAGCATGTGGGTCTCCCTCAGCCGACCCAACTTCACCCGCGCCGTCGACGTCTGGGAGCAGGCCGGCAGAGAAACGGAGCCGCCCTACTTCGGCTGGCTTTCCAACGCCATTGCGGGGTACGAGCCGACGACGCTCAACCTCAAGACAAATGTCCACACCCGGCCGGTCGGGCAGTTGCCGTACATCGAACTCGAGCCGACCGACCACCCGCTCGCCGTGGACCAGCGGGCCGGCCTGACCCTGACCCGGGTCAAGGAGATCGCCGCGTTCCACCTGCACCGCACGGACGCCTAGCACTCGCTGAACGCCGAAATAACTCCGCCGGTTCACCGCCACCAGGAAGTTCGCGGCACCTGACAACGAGGCATCAACGGCGGTAATGATCTTCGTCGATTGTTACCGTTCCGGCCATGGCGAGGAAGAACAACCCCAAGGTTCGACGCGGTACGCCCGAGGAGCACAGAGCAGCCGCAGCCGAGTACGAGGCTGCTGTCGGCCGGCTCCAGCGGTCCGCGTACTGGAACCTACGGACTCGTATCGCCAACGTCAGCATCGTCCTGGGACTGCTCTCGCTCGTCGTGGTCGCAAGTGGTGGAGCCGACGGAGCACGGCTGGCCCCGACGCTTGTCTGCGCGATCGCCGGCGTCTGCGGGGCGGGGGTCTACTTCAGCCGGCCCTACCCGGCGTTGACCCGCCGGCTGCTCATCGCGTCGGTCACGCTAACCGTCCTCGGCGTAATAGCCCTGGTCATCGTCGTGGGTGCCGGCAAATGACAACCCTCACGGTTGAGCCTCCCGCTTTGTCCGCCTATGCAGATCAGGTGGACCGGGTTCGCTTCGACTCAACGGTCATCAACGGCTACATCGCCAAGAACGCGGAAGGGGGAACCGGCGGGGAGCTCTTCTCTTTCGCCCAGGAGGGGAACCTGCAGGCGCTACAGACGATTGAGAACACCTTCACGCGGCTCCAGTGCCTGTTGGAGGCTTCAGCCCCCGAGTTGCGCAGCGCGGCCGCCTACTACCGGGAGACCGTTCACGCAGCGGCAACGAGTCTGGACCAGGCACTACCTTCGAATCTCGGCCAATGCCCCACAGCTCTCGAGCAGGAGATCGCCGCCAATGCCTGCGAGCCCGGCCTGTTCCGCGACAGCCGAGCTCCCGAGAACCATCTACTTCCGCCCGGTGAACCGCCAAATTCACCCAACAAGTTCGCATTCATGGACTACATCAGCCCAGCATCGTGGTTGATGAAGGGCCTCGACGTCATCTTTGGCTTCGATCCCATCGCCGAGTTGCAGAACAAGATGTTCGGCGACTGGGAAATCTTCGCGAAGATGCCAGAGGTACTGGCCAACGCGAGTGCAGCGCTCCACGACACCGCCGCGAACCTCCAGTCGGGAGCCACCCAACTGGGCGACAGGTGGCAAGGCAATGCTGGAGGATCGGCGTACCAGTACTTCAGCAATCTTGCTACGGCAATGGATGGAATTCGCCCGTCGCTCGAGGAGATCGGCCGTTCATACCGGACCATGTCCGACGCCGTCTGGGCCGCCGGCGAAGCGATAGGCGGAACGCTCAAAGCAATGATTGACGCGGCAATCATCTCGGCGATGGCCTTCTACGCCGGCACCGCAACAGCCGCCAGCGGCGTGGGTTTGGGTGTCGGCTACACCCTCGCGGCCGTACAGGCAGCCAACGTGCTGAAGCTGTGGGCCGACACGATGAAGTTCGTGCAGAACGCCAACGCTGCGATCATGGCTTTCCGGGCGGCTCTCAACCAGGGACTCAGCGATCTCGAGTCAGTCGAGATGCCGGTCCTCGGCGGCGGAGCCGGATACGACCATCCTTTGGCGGGAGCCGGCGCCCGTGCCTGACCACATTCTTGAGTTGGCGCACGGCAACGCTCGCGTCGCTGAAGCGATCCGCCAGATACTCAGCACAATGGCCGAAAGCGGCAGCGAGAAGATGCGCGAGATGGCCCGCGACGCTCTCGCCGGCGCTCCGCTTCGCGAGTTGGCGCTCAGCAGCGTTTACGGCGACGAACTCGGCGAAGCCTTCGGCCGCGGATGGGCGAGGTGCCAGGCCTTGTCCGCGTCCGAGCGGGCCGATCTCGCCGAAGCCGGCAAAGATCAGTTCGGCGAAATGATCTAGTAGGCGTCGATCTGGTCCAGCTCAGATCGTGCAAGGCCCAGAACCATCAACGGCCAGCGTTTCCGCTGGCCGTCGTGTGTGGGTGGAGCTGAGGGGATTTGAACCCCTGACCCCCTCGATGCGAACGAGGTGCGCTACCAGTCTGCGCCACAGCCCCTTACTTCCTCGGCGATTACCTCACCGTGGAACCGCAGCAAGGCTAACAGGTCGGCGAACCGCCCCGCGAACCGACCCCACAAGATCAGCACACCTAGGCCGTGTGGTGCCGGCCGCCGGCTTCGTAGGGGCGGCCGCGCAGGCCGCCCCGGCGGCGGTAGGAGACGGACCCCCCGTTGGCAACCATCGGCAGATCGGACGGCTCCCGATCCAAGCCCATGGCAGCACGCCGGACGGCTTCGCGCTGGGCGGCCAGGCGACGCTGGGCTTCGCGGCGGGCAGCAGCACGGCGGGCCTGTTCCCGGCGGACCTCGGCCTGGCGCGCGGCGAGCCAGGCCGCTTCGCGGGCCTGGATGCGGCGGCGCCGACGGTCGGCGATGGCGCGGTTGCGCAGGTGGATCAGGTAGACGCCGAGGAGGGTGCCGGTGACCGCGAAGCTGATCCAGAAGCCGGGCCCGACGGCCAGGACGCCGACCAGCTCGATCAGGTTGAGCAGGATCAGCGCGGCGAAGACGCGGCGGCGGCGGACCACCGCGGGGGTGCCACGGCGTTCGCGTACGCGCATCGGCCGCTTCCCCGTGACCAGCCGCAGACGCCGTTGGGGTGGCGCCGGATCACCCGATGGGGCGGGTACCGTAACCGTGACCTGGCGGCCGGGGTTGATCGGTCGGCGTCCGGGCACGGTGCGGCGACGGCGGTGGCGTTGCAGCACCCGCGCCGTCGACGACGCCCGTTCCGCGGCCAGTCGCTCGGTGGCGTCGTACCGGCGGACGAGCGCCGGGGCGAGAGCGAGCAATCCGGCTGCGGCCAGGACGGCGAGGAGCACCGAGGTCGGCACCCTCACCCCTCCGTTCCACCAGAACAGATGACACGACGAATGCGAGGTTACGGGCGGTAGCCGTGATATTTCGCGCGCCGCGCCGGTAGCGTCGCGACGTACAAGATCAATTGCCGGTGCGTACGCGCTTCCAGCGGGACAGCAGCCCGCCCTCCGCGACGACCTCTTCGCTGGTCATGGCGTACCCGAGGTGGTCGCGCCAGCCGCCGTCGATGTGCATGTAGCGCTGGTGGTACGCCTCCTCGCGAAACCCCAGCTTCTCCACGACCCGGCGACTGGGCCCGTTCTCCGGCCGGATGTTGACCTCTATGCGGTGCAGCCCACCCGGCCCGAACGCATGGTCCACAGCCAGGGCCAGCGCCGTCGGGATCACACCGCGCCCGGCCACCCGGTAGTCCACCCAGTAGCCCGCGTACGCCGACGCGAACGCCCGCCGCACGATGTTGCCCAGGTTGACGTGCCCGACCAGCCGCTCCTGCCCGTTCTCAGCCAGGCAGACAGCGAACGGCATGCTCTCGCCGCGCCGGGCGGCTCGTTTCATGTCGCGGTAGACGTAGCCGAAGGCTCGCGGCGAGTTCATCTCGGCCCACGGCCCGGGCGGCGCCGACTCCCAGGGCGACAGCCACGCCTGGTTGGCGATCCGCACATCGGACCAGGCCCGGGCATCGCCACGCTTGTAGGGCCGCAACAGCACCGGCCCGTCCGCCAGCACGGCGGGCCAACCGGGCGTGGCCCCCAGCATTCATCGCCTCCGGTCGAGGAGCAGTACGTCGACGGTCGATCCCGCGGCCGCGGTGGTGACTCGTTCACCGAGCACCAACAGACCGTTGGCCTCCGCGAGACCGGAGAGAGTGTACGGCCCACCGGCGAGCGGCTGCACCGTGTAGCCACCCCCGCGCCGTTCCGCGACGTGCGCCGGCCGGAACTCGCGCAGCCCGCCGGGTGAGGAGACGGTCTCCAGCAGGTGCGCCTTGACGCTGGGCCGGAAGACCGGTTCGGATCCGGCGAGCAGCTGGATCACCGGGCGGGCCAGCACTTCGAAGCCGATCAGCGCGGCGCCCGGCTCGCCCGGCAGGCACACCACCGGCACCTCTTCGCCGCCGACGGTGCCGAAGCCGAGCGAGGTGCCGGGGCAGAGCGCCACGTTGGTGAACTCCACCGAACCCCGGCCGGGGCCGGGCCGGGAGAGCACCCGGCGCAGCATGTCACCCGGCCCGGTGCCGGTGCCCCCGGTCGTGATGATCAGGTCGGCGCGCAGCGTCTGGTCCTCCAGCAGGCCACGCAGGCCTTCCGGGTCGTCGTCGCAGATGCCGATCCGGTACGCCAGAGCCCCCGCCTCCACCGCCGCAGCGGTGAGCGCGTGCGAGTTGGCGTCGACGACCTGGCCCGGCTGACTGGGCCGGCCCACGTCGACGAGTTCGTCGCCGGTGGCCACGACGACCACCCGCGGGCTGGGCCGGACCAGCACGTGCCCGATGCCGGCGGCGGCGAAGGTGGCCACCATCGGCGGGCTCACGTACGAGCCGTTGGGAGCGAGCACCTGGCCGACTGCCAGTTCTTCGCCGGCTCGGCGTACGCCCGACCCCCGCTTCGGCGCGTGCATGATCTCCACGGCCGCCATGCCCTGGTCGGTCCAGTGCACCGGAACCACGACGTCGGCGCCGATCGGCAGCGGCGCGCCGGCCGCCACCGAGAAGCAGGTCCCCGGCGTGAGCCGGACCGGGCGCCAGCTGGCCGCACCCAGGTCACCGACCACGTTGAGCCGGACCGTCCGGGCGCTGCTCTCGAACTGCCCGAACGACGGGTGCGACCCGATGCGCCCGGCGCCGGCCAGGTCTTCCCATCGGGCCGCGTACCCGTCGATCGCGGCCTGGTCGAACGCCGGGAACGGGTGCGGCGCGACCACGTCGGCCGCCAGCACGTTCCCGTGCGCCTGAGTGAGGTCGAGGTCGAGCGGAGGCAGCGCCCGCAACCTGCGCAGCACGCTGCCCAGGTATTCGGCGAGAGGCATCAGCTCGTTGGCGGCCGCCTCGGCATCGGCCGTGGCGGTCATCCCTTCCGACCACCGACGAAGTCGGTCAGCCAGGTCAGGAATTCCTCGCCCAGGTCCGGGCGCTTGACGGCCAGCTCGACGACCGTCTGCAGGTAGCCCAGCGGCATGCCGGTGTCGTAGCGGTGGCCGCGGTAGACGATGCCGTGCACCGGCGTGCCCTCGGCGAGCAGCGTCGCCATCGCGTCGGTCAGCTGGATCTCGCCGCCGGCGCCCGGCTTGGTGTCCGCGATCGCGTCGAAGATCTTCCCCGGCAGGACGTAGCGCCCGATCACCGCCAGATTGCTCGGCGCTTCCTCCGGCGACGGCTTCTCGACCAAGCCGGTGACCTTCACCAGATCGGACTCATCCGTTTTTTCCACGGAAGCGATCCCGTACCGGGATGTTTCGGATGGCGACACTTCGAGCAGCGCCAGCACGATGCCACCGGTCTCCGCTTGCAGATCGAGCATCGCGGGCAACAGCGGCCGATCCTCCTCGACGAACTCGTCGCCGAGCAGCACCGCGAACGGCTCGTCGCCGACGTGCGAGGCGGCCGTGCCGACGGCGTGGCCGAGCCCGAGCGCCTCGCCCTGCCGCACGGTGTAGATATCGGCCAGCTCGCTCGTCCGCCGGACCGCGGCGAGGCGCTCCTGGTCGCCCTTCTCCTCCAGCCGCTGCTCCACGTCGGGTCGGCGGTCGAAGTGATCGACCATCGAAGTCTTGCCACGGCCGGTGACCAACAGGACGTCGTTCAGACCGGCGGCCGCCGCCTCCTCGACGATGTACTGCAGCACCGGCCGGTCGACCACCGGAAGCAGCTCCTTGGGAACCGCCTTGGTGGCCGGCAGGAACCGCGTGGCGAGACCCGCCGCCGGGATCACTGCCTTCGCCGCGCGCTTCTTCGTCGTCATTCAGTCCACCGCACCTTCACTGGATCGTGCCCGGGCATGCCGCGAGACTATCGGCCGCCACCGTGTCTCGGCGGTTGCGGCCCACCGGTGGCGACCGATTCCCGCTCGGCAAGTCGGTATGTATCTCTACCCGCGTTCTTCGCCGCGTAAAGCGCTTCGTCTGCGGCGTCGAGCACTTCCTGCGCGGTGCTGCCGTGCTCCGGGAAGACCGCGATGCCGATCGAGACGCTGATCGGGATGCGGTCGTCGAGGCCGGGACGCCGCGGGTCGACCGGCACCGGCCAGTCCCGCACCGCGGCGCCGAGTCGTTCCGCCACGATCACACCGCCGTAGGCGTCGGTCTCCGGAAGCAGCACCACGAACTCCTCCCCGCCCTGCCGGAACGCCACGTCCACCTCGCGCAACCCGATCCGGATCCGCCGTGCGAACTCGCCCAGCACCTGATCACCGGCCGTGTGCCCGTAAGTGTCGTTCACTTCCTTGAAGTGATCCAGGTCCAGCACCAGCACGGTGAGCATCCGGCCGAACCGGCTGGCCCGCTCCACCTCCCGGCGCAGCACCTCACGTAGATAACGGTAGTTCCAGAGACCGGTGAGCGGGTCGGTCAGAGAAAGTCGCTGGGCTTCCTCGTGCACCCGTACGTTGTGCACCGCGACCCCGGCCTGACCAGCGAAGGTACGCACAGTCCGCAGGTCCGCGTCGTCGAAGGCCGGCCCGCCCAGCCGATCGTAGAGAGCCAGCACGCCGAGCGCGCCCGGTTCCGGTTCGGTCTCCTCGCTGGGCGGGGCGCAGATCGGCACAGCGAGATACGACTCACACACCGGCTCGTCCGGGCCCGACCCGCCGTTGCCCCGCCGCGGCGTCGCGGTGGCCGCCACGGCCCCGAGCACGCCCCGGCCCGGCACCAGACGGCGCTGCGTCAGCTCCGCGGCCGGCACGTCCCAGGCACCGGTCAGCCCGGCGCCGCAGCGCGCGGCCAGTCGCCCGTCGGCCGGGTCGGCGAGCAGGACCAGCCCGGCTCGCGCACCGGTCGCGGTCATCGCGGTCCGCAGGATCACCGGCAGGATGCGGTCCAGGTCGTGGGTGCTGGACAGGGTGTCGCCCAGAATCGCCAGGTGGCGCCGCAGCTGATCCCGGCTCGCGGTCAGCGCCTGCACGTAGGACTGCAGCTCCCGGGTCATCCGGTTGAACGTGCCGGCCAGCCGCCCCAGCTCGTCCGGGCGCGGGATCGGCACCCGGGTGTCGAGATCACCGTTGGCCACCCGGTCCGCCGCCCAGGCCAGATCGCCGAGCGGGCGGGTGGTGGAGCGGGCCAGCCAGCGGGCGGCCAGCACCGCGATCACAGCGGTGGTCAGGACGATCAGCAGTAGAATCGCGTACCGGAAACTCGCATCTCCGGCCGGAATGCTCAGCGTGAGCGGCAATGGTTGGCCCGGCCCGCCGGTCAGTTTCTGGGTCACCGTGCCGTCGCGCTGCGGCGCGGCGGCGCCGAGCGCCACACCGACCCCACCGGCCGCGCCGAGGCGGTCCAGCATTGCTTGATCGATGCGCTGAGCAGCGATGACGGTCAGACCTTCGGCGTACGCGGACGCGGAGATTCCGGTGACCGCAGTGGCGTCCTGGCCGTCCCACCCTCCGCCGGCGCAATCCCGCCAGCCTGCCGCGGTGTCGTCCGAACCGGTGCCGGTGCTGATCCGCGGCTGAATCGCGGCGTCCGGAGCTCCACCGCGCCCGCTCAGCGCCCCTCCGCTTTGATCCGGATCGGTCAGGCGTACCTCGGTGGCAAGACCTCGCGAGATCAACTGGTCAGCCACCGCGGAACGGGCCTCCACCGGGACCACCGCGACCGAGTCAGCCACCGCCTGCAGCTGCCGGCAGAGCGCTCCCACAGCAGCTCCGACGGTCGTCGCGGCATGGTCGAGGCGCTCGGCGGTCCGTTCCCGGCTCACCGCGCCGACAGTCAGGGCCACGAAGATCGACCCGAGCAGGACCGGACCGAGCACGACCACCAGAAACGCGCTGGTGAGCCGGCCACGTAATGTCACACATCCTCCCGGGAGTGGCCCTCTTTGGAGCGATGCTGACATAGTGTGCACCGTTTGCCGGTTTTCGAAAGGGGGTGTTGCATGTCGGATTTAGCCGGTGACGCGGAAAAATCACCACAAAACAAGATCGCGCTGCGCGCTCGCCTGCTCACCGCGCGTCGATCACTCTCGGACGGCACCCTCGCGGCCGCAGCCGCGCAACTTCAAGATCAAACCCTTGCTCTGGTACGCCGGACCGCGCCCTCGACCCTTGCGGCGTACGTGCCGATCGGCTCCGAACCGGGCGGCCCCGACCTGCCGAACCTGCTGGCCGACGCGCTCGCGCCCGGCGG
Organism: Actinoplanes sp. NBC_00393; assembly: GCF_036053395.1. Classification (NCBI taxonomy): domain Bacteria; kingdom Bacillati; phylum Actinomycetota; class Actinomycetes; order Micromonosporales; family Micromonosporaceae; genus Actinoplanes; species Actinoplanes sp. NBC_00393. The sequence goes on from NZ_CP107942.1 coordinate 7,690,317, forward strand.
GCGGCTGATCGTTCCGGTCCTGCTCGCCGACAACGACCTGGACTGGGCCGTCTGGGACGCCCGGCTGCTCAGGGGACCGCGTGGCCTGCTGGAACCGGACGGTCCACGACTCGGCGTGAACGCGATCCGGGAAGCCGACCTCGTGCTGGTCCCGGCGCTCGCGGTGGGCCCGGACGGCACCCGGATGGGCCGCGGCGGCGGCTCCTACGACCGCGTCCTCGCCCGCCTGCCGAATCCGGGCCCGCTCACCGTGGCACTGCTCCACGATGGTGAGGAGGTCGACGAGGTTCCGGCCGAACCGCACGACCGCCGGGTCCACGCTGTGATCACACCCACTGGCGGCTTCTCCCTCAAGCCGGGCCCCGAGTGGACGAATTGACCTCCGATGCCGCAACATTGGCACTCGGAGTTGGCGAGTGCCAGCAGCCGATCGATCCGGAGGAGCCGTGCCTACCTACCAGTACGCCTGCACCGAGTGTGGTGAGCAGCTCGAAGCCGTGCAGTCCTTCTCCGACCCGGCGCTCACCGAGTGTCCGAACTGCCACGGCAAGCTCCGTAAGGTGTTCAACTCGGTCGGCATCGTCTTCAAGGGTTCCGGCTTCTACCGCAACGACTCGCGGTCCGGCAACGTAAGCGCCGAGAAGTCCGGCGCCGCCACCCCCGACGCCGCAGCCAAGAAGCCGGAGACGTCCTCGACGGGATCCTCGTCGTCTTCGTCGTCCACCACCCCGGCCGCAGCCTCGTCGTCCTCATCGTCATCGAGCTCCTCGTCCGGCTCCGCAACCGCCGCGGCTTCCTGACCTCAACAGCGAAAAGCGCGCCGAGCCCTCAACCGGCCCGGCGCGCTTCCTCGTGCCCGCGGCCTATCCCGCCCGGCCAGCTTCCTCGCGGCCAGCCCTACCTCGGGGCCAGCCCTACCTCGGGGCCGGCACCGTTCCTCGCGGCTACCTGCCTTCCCTCGCGGCCAGCGCCGACCTCGCGATCACCGCGCTTCCTCGCGAGCACCCGCCTTTCCACGCGGCCACCACCCACCTCGCGCCGCCGCGCTTCGTCACGGCCACCACCTCGCGCCGCCACGCTTCGTCGCGGCCACCACCCACCTCCCGCCGCCGCGCTTCGTCGCGGCCACCCACCTCGCGCCGCCGCGCTTTGTCGCGGCCACCACCCACCTTGCGCCGCCGCGCTTCGTCGCGGCCGGCGCCCCAACTCGCAGCCTCCGCGCTCTTAGCAAGATCTCCTGAGGTCGCCGGCGTTATCCACAATTCCCGGCCGTCCACAGCCTGCCGCCCAGGCCGCCCACAAATCTCCTACCGTCGGCCCGCCAGCACAGCGCGGCGAGTCAGGAGGTCAGGGTGCCCCGTTCCGATCCGGCAGGCGAACGCCTCGACCCGGTGAAATGGCGCGGTCCCAGCCGCGGCTCGCTCCTGCGCCTAGCCACCGTCGCAGTGTTGTTGATCACAGCAGCCGCCGTCCTGTGGATGCGGCCGACCACCTGCCCCGCGCCGATCATCACCGGTTCGGCATCACCGGCCGCCCCTGAACCACCACGATCGTCCACCGGCGTGACAGCGGTCCCGGCGGGAAGCGTCGGCCTACCGGTCCGGCTGGCCGACCCGGCGGCATTGGCCGTGGTCCGGCCCGGCAATCGGGTCGACCTGCTCCGGCTCGAGGACGACGACGGCCGCCGCACCACACCGGTCGCGAGCAACGCGCTGGTCCTGGAGGTCACCGGCAAAGACGATCCAGTCACCGGCGGCCTGCTGCTCGCTCTGCGCCCAGCCGATGCAGAACGCGCGGTGGCAGCCCCGGGCCGAGGCTTCGCCATCCTGATCCGCCCCGGCTGAGCAACGCATCACGGTCGCCCGAGCCTGAATCCGGCGCGCAAGCGGGATTCGGCGCGCAAGCGCGGATCCGGCGCGCAAGCGGGATCCGGCGCGCAAGCGGGGACTCGGCGCCCTGAGCTTGAATCCGGCGCGCCGAGTGGGGATCCGGCGCGTCCGCACCTGGGTCCGGGTGTCAGTCCCAGTGAGGCGGCCGGTCCTCCAGCAGGCGATCGTCGTTGGAGTAGCTGACCTCGCCCCAGCCCCGCTCGGTGTCGTCACGGGTCTGATCAGGCAACACCGGCGCCTCTTCGGACTCGAAGTCGACCTCGCGCTCGGCGTCGCTGTCCCGCTCCGGGTCATCCAGGATGTCCACGACTACGAGGGTAAGCCGACAGCCACGCGGCCGTCGTCCCCCTCCGGCTGTACCGTCGGTGAACGTGAGCTCCCCCACCAGCGAGCCGGACGACGCGTTCTGGCAGCGTCCCGACCCTTCCGCAGCATCGCTCGGCCGCCCGGACCGGGACGAGCCGCCCGTACCCGAGCCGCCCGGCTATGCCGGACCGCCCCGAGCCGACCCGCCCGCGCCCGGCTGGCGGCCGCCGACGATCGCCAACCCTCCGCCGCCGCGGGCCATGCCGCCGCAGGACATGGACGCGCTCGACGAGGCCGAGGGCTCCGCGCGAACCGTGACCTACGGGATCGGCCTGGTCGCCGGCGCGGTCGGGATCATCCTCATGTGCCTGTTCTGCTCCCGGATCATCTTCTGACCGGTCGGCCGCGCGAGAAAGCCCGCGCAGCCGACCGCGGAAGAAGAGCCGCGCAGCCGACTGCGCGAGAAGGCCCGCGCCGCCGGCCTCGCGAGAAGGCCCCGCCCAGCCGGCCCGCGAGGAAGCATCGCCTGGCCGGCCGCCGGAGAGACAGCCGGCCGCGAAATCAGCCGGCCGCCGAAGTCAGTAGGTGCCCCAGACCGCGGTAGCACCCGAGTCGCCGGTCTGGAAGACGTAGTAGCCGGTCAGCGCGGCCAGAACGATCACGACCACAGCAATTGCCAGGTCGGCGATCCGGGGCAGCGCCCGAGGGTTGCGTACGGTCAGCGCGACCAGGATCAGGCTCACCACGCCCAAGGCGATGGACAGCCAGGTGGTGAGCGTCCCGTAGTCCATGTGCTGGTCGAGGATCTCCTTGCCGTTGCCGCTCAGCCCTTGGCCGAGCAGCCGGTTGTAGAGCTCGGTACCGGACTGCTTCGAGACGAACGCCGAGGCGGGCGCCACCACAGCCAGCAGCGCGACCGCCCAGCCGAGTTTCGGCCGCCAGGGCGGCACGAGCGCGTAGACGGTCGCCCCAAGTGCCAGCAGGGGTACGAAGATGACTGCGGCATGCAGCACGAGGATATGTACCGGTAAGCCGTTGACCTGGTCGAACACCATTCCTCCTCGATCCGGGTTCACCCGGGGATGCGGGGGTGCGTGCGCGGGGATCCGGGGTGTCCGCGCAAGCTTAGGAGTCGTTGACGGCGCAAACATCCCCTCGTGACAATCTTGTAGCCGGACTGATCCGCCGCGACCGCTGTCAGGGTTGGTGAATCACGTCGCCCGTGTTGTCATGGACCGATGTCCACCGGTGCAGAACTGCTGCGTACGCATGGCTTGCGGGTCACCCGGCCGCGTCTTGCGGTGCTCGAGGTCCTCGCCGCCGGCGGTCACCTGGAGGTGGACGAGATCGCCCGCCAGGTCCGCACCCGGCTCGACTCCGTCTCCACGCAGGCGGTCTACGACGTCCTGGGCGCGCTGTCCCGGGCCGGCCTGGCCCGCCGGATCGAGCCGGCCGGCAGCCCCGCCAGGTTCGAGGCCCGTGTCGGCGACAACCATCATCACATCGTGTGCCGCGGCTGCGGCCAGATCGCCGATGTCGACTGCGCGGTCGGCGAGCCACCCTGCCTGACGCCCAGCAGCGCCCACGGCTTCGCCTTGGACGAGGCCGAGATCACCTTCTGGGGCCTCTGCCCGCCCTGCCAGTCCCAGCGAGACGCCGACATCTCCACCTGAGCCCGGCCCCGGCCCGATGTGCCAGGCCGCAAGACTCCCCCATCTCCACCTGAGCGCGGCCCGATGTGCCAGACCCAGCAAGACTCCCCCAGCTCCACCTGAATCGAGCCTCGGCCCGACCTCCGGAGCCCGGCTGGACTCCGAATTCTCCGCCTGAGCGTGGCACGCTGGATGGCATGACCGGAGACGTTGGCCTGTTCGGACCGGATTCGATCACCTGGAAACTGCATCGTGAACCCATCCTGATGCTCGGCGGGCTGCGCTCGCTCTACCTGCAGGCGCTGCACCCCCGCGCAGTCGCCGGCATCTCACAGAACTCGGGGTATCGCGCCGACCCCTGGGGTCGCCTGATGCGCACGTCGAACTACGTCGGGACGGTCATCTACGGCAGCACCGGCGAGGTGCACGAGGCCGCCGCCCGGCTGCGCCGCCTGCACGCCCGGATGACCGCGGTGGACCCGCGCACCGGGGAACGCTTCCCGATCAACGAGCCGGAGCTGCTGCGCTGGGTGCACGTCGCCGAGGTCGAGTCGTTCCTGAGCACCGCGGTGCACGCCGGGGTACGCCTCACCGACGACGAGGTCGACGCGTACTACACCGAGCAACTCCGGTCCGCCGAGCTCGTCGGGCTGGATCCGGCCATCGTGCCGTCCACAGCCGCCGAGGTCGCGGACTACTACGCGGGCCTGCGCCCCGAACTCGGCTTGACCCGGGACAGCGCGGAGACGGCTCTCTTCCTCACCGTGCCGCCGGTGCCGGCCACCTGGGGCAGCCGGGCGCTGCGGCTCGGTCTCACCCTCGGTCCGCCGCGCTGGGCATACCTCGGCATTGCCGGCACCGCGATCGGCCTGCTGCCGCCCTGGGCCCGCAAGATGTACGGCGGCCTGGGCTGGCCCACCACCGACCTGGCCGCGAGCCTCTCCGCCCGAGGCTTGCGGGCGCTGATCGCCACGATCCTGTCCACCCTGCCCAAGCAGTACCGGGTCGCTCCGATGCGCCAGGCCGCCCTGGAACGCGCCGGCCTAGCCTGACCGCGCGCCAAACAAGGCAAAGCAGCCTGGCAAGGCAAGCCGGAAAGACAAGCCGGAAAGACAGGCCGAGGAGGGAAGCAAGCCGAGGAAGGCAAGCGGAAGGCCGCGAACCCAAGCCGGCTCAGCCCTTCAGATGCTCCACCGCCGCCCAAGGCTCCTTCGCCGCCACCTCCGACCCGGCCGGGCACGCCTTGCGGAAGTCGCACCAGCCACAGAGCGACCCCGGATTGGTAGGAAACGACTCGTCCGCATCAGCCCCGGCCGCCACCGCCTTCTCCGCCGCCATGATGTCGAGCGCGGTCTCCTCCGCCCGCCGCACCTGCCGGGCCAGCGACTCCTCGGTGTGCTCGTGCACGGCCACCGTGCCGGTCGGCAGGTGGTGCAGCTCGACCCGATAGCAGGGCCGCCGGAAGACCCGCTGGGCGGCGAACGCATACAGCGCGAGCGCCTGCGACCCACGGGCGTCGTCGGCGTCCAGCCCCGAGCGGCCGGTCTTGTAGTCGACGATCACCGCTTCCGGACCCTCCGGCCCGCTGCGGGCGTCGATCCGGTCAGCCCGCCCGTTCAGCGCGAGGATCGAGGTCTTGGTCGCCACCCCGCGCTCCACCCCGAGTGGCTCCTCGGCCGGATCGAGGGTCGCCACGTAGGACTCCAGCCAGTCCAGAGCCCGGTAGTAGACCGCTCGCTCCTGGTCGACGTCCCGGTAGCCTTCCCGTACCCAAGTCGCCTTGAGCAACGTCGGCAGCGCGCCTGGCGCGCGCCGCTCGGTCGGCAGTGCGTACCAATTCTTCAGAGCCGTGTGCACGCTCGCGCCGAGCGAGTTGTGCGCCCACGGTGGGCCCTTGGGCGGGCTGGGACGATCAACATACGAATATCGATATCGCCGGGGGCAGTCAATATACGCCCCGAGCTTGCTCGGCGTGCAGACGAAGAGCCGCTCGGGCATGCCGGCGAAGCCCAACTGCTCGGGCACGACGGCGCCCGGCTTGGCGGCACGGGATCTGGTGGGGGGCACACAGCAATCCTGCCAGCACCCCCCGACAAGAATTTCAGAGCAGGGCCGAGTACGACTTCACGAAGGCGAAGACGGCATCCGCGATGAGCTGCACCGCGATGGCCGCGAGCAGCAGACCGGCGATCCGGGTGAGCACCTCGATGCCGGCCGGCCGCAGCAGCCGGACGATCACTCCGGAGAACCGCAGGACCAGCCACACGGTGGCCATCACGGCCAGGATCGCGGCCGCGAGGATCAGGTATTCGTCGGTGCTCTCCGCACGCTGGACGAAGAGCATGGTGGCGACGATCGCGCCCGGTCCGGCCAGCAGCGGCGTACCCAGCGGCACCAGCGCGACGTTGCTCGTGCCGGCCTGCTCCTCGGGCTGGTCGGTCTTGCCGGTGAGCAGCTGCAACGCGACCAGCACGAGCAGCAGGCCACCGGCGGCCTGCAACGCCGGCAACTGAACGTGCAGGTAGTCCAGCAGAGTCTGCCCGGCCACCGCGAAGCCCACGATCACGCCGAGGGCGAGCAGCACAGCCTGCGTGCCGGCCCGGTTGCGGGCCTTGGCGGGCAGGGTCCCGGTGAGCGCGAGGAAGACCGGCACCATGCCGGGCGGATCGACGATCACCAGCAGAGTCACGAAGAACTCGCCGAACAGCTTGAGGTTCACCCGATCAAGGTAGGGGTCGGCACCCTCCGGCGCAGGCCGGTGCGGCGATCGTCACCCCAGGACAGGGACGCCGGTCGCCGCGGAGACGATTTTCTCGTACGCCTCCGGGGCGGTGCGGAAGGCGCCCAGGGCGACTGTCTTGTGCGTACCGTGGAAATCGGATGATCCGGTCACGACCAGGCCGAGCCGTTCCGCCAAGGCCCGCACCTGGGCCCGCTCGGCGGGCGTGTGATCTTCATGGTCGGCCTCCAGGCCGAAGAGGCCTTCCTCAGCCAACTTCATGATCAGCTCATCCGGCACCACCCGGCCACGCTTGGTCGCCCGGGGATGAGCAAAAACGGCCACCCCACCGGCCGCACGCACGGCACGCACCGCTTCGAAAACATCAAGATCAGACTTGGGTACGAAGTAACGCGCGCCCAGCCATGTCGAAGCGAACGCCTCCGTGGTGGTCCGCACCAACCCGGCCCTGATCAGGGCCTGCGCGATGTGCGGCCGGCCCACCGACCCGCCCGCCGCGTACCCGTGGACCTCAGCCCACGTGATCGGCACACCGTCCGCCCGTAGCTTCTCGACGATCTTCTCGGCCCGCTGCTCCCGGTCCTCCCGGAGCCGCAGCAGCTCGGCCGCCAGCATCGGCTCCGCCGGATCGAACAGGTACGCCAGCAGGTGCAACGGGATGGCCGGCTGCATGCCGAACCAGCGGCACGACAGTTCGGCGCCACGGACGAGCCGCAGACCGTCCGGCCGGGCGGCCGCAGCCGGCTCCCAGCCGCCGGTCGTGTCGTGATCGGTGATCGCGATGACGTCGAGCCCCGCCTCGGCGCCGGCCCGCATCAGCTCGGCCGGCGTCAACGTGCCGTCGCTGGCGGTCGAGTGGCAGTGCAGGTCGATTTTGGTCACCGCTGCCACGCTACCGCTGGGCCGGACCTGCTCAGGCGTCTTCTCCCTCGTCGTCCTTGCCCAGCCGGGCCTCGACGGCCTGCGGCTCATACATCTCCTCGACCACCCGGAGGTAGAGCTCGTTCGGGTTGGGCAGGTGCTTGACCTCGCGCAGCGCCTGGTCCTGACCGGCCGACTCGAGCACGAACGTGCCGTAACTCAGCATGCGGCCGAGGGCGGACTGCTCGTACTTCATGTCGGTGACCCGCAGCAGCGGCATCATCGCCACCTTGCGGGTGATGATGCCGTTGACCACCATCACCCGCTTGTTGGTGAGGATGAACCGGTCGAAATACCAGTCGAAGACCTTCCAGGCGACCCAGCTGATCACGCCGAGCCAGATCAGGACCGCGACGGTCACCATGCCGTCGATCTCCTGCCGGGTCAGGAAGCCGGCCAGGTAACCGAGGGCGAGCGTGGCGGCGGCGCCGATCCCGATCGGACCGGTCAGATGGATCCAGTGCCGCTTCCACTCACCGCGGTAGCGCTCGGTCGGGAACAGATACCTCGCGACCAGCGTGGTCGGCTCGTCCTCCAAGGGGAGGAACCGCCGGGGTCCACCGCTGCGGTCGAGCCCTTCCAGCTCTTCCTCGGTGAACTCAGGCGCCTCGTACTCCTCCTGCTCCACGTAACGATCGCCGGGCGGGCGTTGCTGCCCGCGTGCGTAGGCATGATCGTCCGCATAGGGACCAGCCTCGTCCGCATAGGGATCAGTACGTGTGTACTCAGGATCGTCCTGGTACGCCGGGTCGTTGTACCCGAAACTCGCATCGTCATCCTGAGGGCGTCGGGCGCCCTCACCTCGCGGGTCGCGCGGCTCACCAGGATCCATGTGGTGATGCTATGCGACGAGGTCCGTGAAGAAGGTGCCGAAGCCTCGTGCGATGTCCGCGATCGTACCGCCGAGTGACTCGAAGACCGCTGCAGCGGATCTCGGGTTGAAGGCGATGAAGAAGATCAAGAATGCGATACCAAGCCAGGTGAGGACCTTCTTGACCATGGGGGCCTTCCTCCGGGTGCGAGTGGCGTTCAGCGCCGCGGCAATACTGACGGTATCAGCTTCGTCGCTTCGTGTGAACAAAGTGTCCGGAAAGCCGATTGCCATCCCCGCAGGTCACACCTAAGAGGTCAGGCACGACCGTGCAGGTAGGGCGACGGCGCTCCGAACACCAGCTCGGGCGGCACCCCCTCGGAGAGGTCGTGCAGAACGACGTGCTCCGCGAGAAGATAGCCCGCGCTTGCGGGCCACGCTACCGCATAGAGCCACATTCCTTTTGCCTCACTCACGTAGGCACTTCGATCTTCCGGTGACTTGACACACCACAGTGGAGTGGGATGCCCGGCCGCTTTGATCTTCGCGTGTGGACCGGCATGTGCACCGCGGTCACCCAGCGCCTCGGAGAGCAGGTGCCCGGGATCAATGCCGGGAATGCCGGCGAACCGGGTGCCCAGGCCGACGCCCGGCTGCTCGGCGATGAGGACCAGGTCAGCCGGCCCGCCGCCGAGCGGCTCCGGCCCGCTGCACGCCAGCGCGGTCGCCCGAACCCCGAACCGGTCGTCGCCCGACCAGGCGACACCGGTCACCATCCAGCCGGTCGGCAGCGGCCAGGGACACCAGAGCGGGATCCGCTCCGCACTGGAGGCCGACTCCCGCAGCACCGCCCCGACGATCTCCGCACTGATGTGTTCGGCGACGTGGAACGGCGGAACGTCGCCACAGTCGTCGCACCGCCAGTTGCTGTGCATCAGGTCCGGCTTCCGAACCTGAGCAGCACATCTGGGGCAACTCACCGTGACACCCACACTCCATACCGTGCGGGTCGCGGAAGCCCCCGTCAAGCGGATCGGCAGAAGAGGGGCCGATCCAGGTCAGGCGGGCGGCGGGCCGGCGTGCGCGCGAATCCACGCATGCATGGCGATACCACTGGCGACGCCGGCGTTGATCGAGCGGGTCGATCCGTACTGCGCGATCGAGAAGAGCTGCGAACAGGCAGCCCGGGCAGCGTCGGAGAGACCCGGCCCCTCCTGCCCGAACAGCAGGACGCAGCGGCGCGGAAGCGTGGTCGTCTCCATCGGGCACGAGCCGGGGAGATTGTCGATGCCGATCACCGGCAGCTGCTCGCCGGCCGCCCACGCCACGAATTCCTCGATGGTCGGGTGGTGGCGCACATGCTGATAACGATCCGTGACCATGGCGCCCCGGCGGTTCCACCGGCGCTGGCCCACGATGTGCACCTCGGCGGCGAGGAAGGCGTTGGCATTGCGGACCACGGTGCCGATGTTCAGATCGTGCTGCCAGTTCTCGATCGCGACGTGGAAGTCGTGCCGTCGCGTGTCCAACTCGGCGATCACCGCTTCCCGGCGCCAATACCGGTACCGGTCGACGACATTGCGCCGGTCACCGGCCTCGAGCAGCTCCGGATCGTACTGCTCGCCGGTCGGCCACGGACCCACCCAGGGGCCCACGCCGACGTCGGTGGAATGGTCCTCGCCCGCGGTCATGGAGCGATAGGCTACCGATTCGATCTCGCCGGGCTCACGTCACCGGCTCTGCGCGGGATCAACCCGACAGGAGACGCAATGAGCGGCGGGGCCCTCCCCGGCACCCGCCGCCCACGCTCTGTTGAGAAAGAGTTTGCCTTACCGTCCGTATCCATGTGAAGGACTTTCAGATGTGACCCAGCTCACATTTAGGTTTCTTTACTGAAAGTTTGAAGTTTGGACACGCTCCCACGACCGGCGCTTGTGCAGGACAAATCGCCTAGATCATGAGATGCGGGACTCATTCCGCGCGGAGCGAGAGTCGGCAATCAGACACTGTGCGCCTACTTTCAGTTACGATGAGTTGTCCCTGTTGCGCTCCTGAATGGTGCCGTAGGCCACGTGTCGCCGCCGCCAGAACGGGAATGGTGGAGGGGGACCAGGAGTTTTACCGGACGAAAGCGATTCCCGCAGACGGAGGCATCATGGCGACGGTTGCGCTGACCGCAGCGAACTTCGACGAGGTCACCGGCAAGGACGGCATCGTCCTGGTCGACTTCTGGGCCAGCTGGTGCGGGCCTTGCGTACGGTTCGCGCCCACCTACGAGCGCTCCTCGGAGAAGCACCCGGACATCACGTTCGGGAAGGTTGACACCGAGGCCGAGCAGGCGCTGGCCGCGAAGTTCGACATCCGCTCCATCCCGACGATCATGGCGGTCCGCGACGGTGTCGTGGTCTTCGCCCAGCCCGGCGCTCTCCCCGAGACCGCGCTGGAGAGTCTGATCGAGAAGGTCGAGCAGCTCGACATGGACGAGGTTCGCGAGCAGATCGCCGCGCACCGTAAGGGGGCGCACGGCGAGGCGGCGTCGGCTGCCAAGGCGGCTCCCGCGGCCAAGGAGGCTCCGGCCGCTTCGGCTGCGCCTGACGCCAAGTCGGCGTCGGCTGCCAAGGCGGCGCCGGCTGCTAAGGCGGCGCCGGCCGCTCCCGCCAAGGAGGAAGCGGCCGCCGGTCGTAGCTGAGCTCGGAAGACACTGCAAAAGGGCCCGCGGTTCGCGGGCCCTTTTTGTTGTCCGACTTCGCTGTCCACTTCGTTGTCCACAGGCCGGATTTTGTTGTCCACAGATCCGGCGAAGGTCATGGACAGGGGATAGAACATGTGTTCGAATACCTGCCATGCGATGGTCCAACCTGTCGGCTCGCACCGACGACGACTCGCTCCCGGACAGGGCAGCGCCGGCGGCCCCACCCCTGCCGCTGGTGCTGCCCGGCGCGACCGTCCGCACCTTCGACACCCCCGGCTTCGCGGGGATGACGTTCTATGAGGTGCGTGCGAAATCGCTGATCAACCGGGTTCCCGCCGCCTCCCGGGTGCCGTTCGAGTGGACCATCAACCCCTATCGCGGTTGCTCCCATGCTTGCACCTACTGCCTGGCCGGTGACACCCCGATCCTGCTCGCCGACGGGTCGACCCGCCCGCTCGCGCAGATCCGCCCGGGCGACGCCGTGATGGGCACGATGGGCGCCGGCCCACACCGGCGATATGTGCCGACCACCGTGCTGGATCACTGGTCCACGAGCAAGGCTGCCTTCCGGGTGACCCTGACCGACGGCACCCGGTTGGTCTCCAGCGGGGATCATCGCTTCCTGACCGACCGCGGCTGGCGTCATGTCAGCCCCAACGAGCCGCACCAGCCGGCCCTCGCCGTCGGCGACCTGATGTTCGGGGTGGGTCACTTCGCCGAGTCGCCCAAGGAGTCGCCCGACTATCAGTCCGGCTTCCTCTGTGGGCTCGTCCGCGGGGACGCCTCCGGCCCGGACTCGGGACGCGAGGGAGACGCGTGGATCCGCGCCGACACTTACCTCGACGACGTCTCCCTGACCGAAGCGCTCCGCTGGCCTGAGCTGCCCACCGGAGATTGGTTTCGCGGGTTTCTGGCCGGGGCGTTCGGCGCGGTCGGGCGCACGGATCGGTTGGCCGTGGTCTTCGAGAGCGCCGACCAGGCGTATCTGCGGCGGGTCGTCGAGGCGCTCACCCACCTCGGGATGGTCGCTCGCAGCCCCGTGCGGTCCCGCGCCGCCGTCGCCGGTCGGCCGGCCACCGTCGGGCGGGTCGAGACCGAACGGCACCTCGAGGCCGCCCTCCGCTTCCGGCACATGACCGGGGCGTCCGAGATGCCCCTGGACGCGTCCGGCGTCGGCGTCCGGACCGAGCGGCGCCTCGCCGTGATCGACATCGAGGACCTCGGGCTCACCCTGCCGCTCTTCGACATCTCCACCGGCACCGGCGACTTCATCGCCGACGGCGTGGTCAGCCACAACTGCTTCGCCCGCAACACCCACACCTACCTCGACATGGATTCCGGGCACGACTTCGACAGCCGCATCGTGGTGAAGGTGAACGCCGGCGAGCTGATCCGCCGCGAGCTGGCCGATCCACGCTGGTCCGGCGCCTCGATCGCGATGGGCACCAACGTCGATGTGTATCAGCGGGCTGAAGGCCGCTACCGGCTGATGCCGGAGATCCTGACGGCCCTGCGCGATCACGCCAACCCGTTCTCGATCCTCACCAAGGGCACGCTGATCCTGCGCGATCTCGAGCTTCTCCAGCAGGCCGCCGAAGTGACCCGGGTCGGGCTGGCCGTCTCCGTGGGCTTCGTCGACGAGGCGGTGTGGCGCTCGGCCGAGCCCGGCACACCGAGCCCTCGACGCCGGCTCGAGATGGTCCGCCGCCTGACCGACGCCGGTTTCCGGGTCAGCGTCCTGATGGCGCCGATCCTGCCCGGCCTCACCGACACCGACGAGTCCATCGACGAGACAGTCGCCGCCATCGCCGAGTCCGGGGCGACGAGCGTGACACCCCTGCCGCTGCATCTGCGCCGCGGCGCCCGCGAGTGGTATGCGGCTTGGCTGGCCCGTTCCCACCCCGAGCTGCGGCCGCGGTATCGGGAGCTGTTCGGCAACGGGTCGTACCTGCCTCGGGCGTACCAGGACGAGATCGGCGCCCGGGTGCGGATCGCGGCCCGCCGGCACGGCCTGCACCGGCCAGAGCCGGCCGAGGCCCGCCGGGTCACCGACAGCGAGCCCTCCAGGGAGCCGTCCCGCGGGCGGCGACCCCGCACGGGGCCTGCACAGAACGCGGACCAGCTCACGCTGCTGTGAGCCACGCCGAACCGAAACGCAGCAGCCAACCCATGCAGCTCACGCTGCTGTGAGCCACGCCGAACCGAAAGGCAGCAGGCAGTGCATCTTGCTCGCCGCTCGGTGCCACGCCGATCCAAAGTCAGGCGGGCGACGGATTCCGCTCGCACCGCCTAAGCCGATCTTGGCGGAGGCGGCCGCCCGAACAGCTCACGCTGCCCTGAGCCGACCTCGGCCGGGCAGATGCCCACCCGACCGACAGGACGGAGGCTGATCATCATCGACACGAGCCATGGCTTCGCGAGCAGGCGGTTTGTCCGGCTGTGCCGGCACACCGGTGAGGGGCCGGGAAAGCCACCCAACCAATAGCCCGACCAGCGGGACCGCGGCTGCGGCGCGGATAGGGTTGGGGCATGCGTAGTGCTCAGCAGATCCTGGCGGAAGCGAACGTCATCGCCGTCGTCGGCGCGTCACGGGATCCGTACAAGCCGTCGCACACGGTTCCGTTGCAGATGCTGCGGCACGGGTGGCGGATCATTCCGGTGAACCCGTTCGTGGACGAGGTGTTCGGTGTCCCGACTGTGCCCACGCTGGCGGACATCGGCGAGCCGATCGACCTGGTCGACATCTTCCGGCCCGCTCGGGACGCGGTGGAGGTGGTCCGGCAGGCGGCGGCGATCAAAGCGCCCGCCGTGTGGCTGCAGAGCGGCATCGTCTCGGCCGAAGCCAGGCGCATCGCTGAGGAAGCCGGCATGGACTACGTCGAGGATCGCTGCCTGGCCGTCGAGCGCGCGGTGGGCCAGCTCACGAAGCTGCGCTAAGCGGCATTGCGGCCGACCTCAGACGTCGTGCCGGCGGGCGGCGGCTGTCCATCCCGCGACAGCGACCGCAGTATGGACAGCACTGCGGGCTGGCGGAAGCTGCGGGGGCTGGAGCCGGGCCGAGCCAGAAACCGGGCCGAGCCGAGCCGGGCCGGAAACCGGGCCGAGCCAGAAACCGGGCCGAGCCGAGCCGGGCCGGAAACCGGGCCGAGCGGGGCCGGGCCGGAAACCGGGCCGAGCGGGGCCGGGCCGGAAACCGGGCCGAGCGGGGCCGGGCCGGAAACCGGGCCGAGCGGGGCCGGGCCGGAAACCGGGCCGAGCGGGGCCGGGCCGGGGCCGGGCCGGGCCGGAGCCGGGCCGGGGCCGGGCCGGGCCGGGCCGGGCCGGGCCGGTGTGCTGTGCCGGAGGTGGACAGCACACCGGGTGGGTGGTCAGCGGAACTGGGCCTCCCGGACGCTGTTGCCGCCGTCCACGACCAGCATCTGGCCGGTGATGTATGACGCCGCCGGTGAGCACAGGAAAGCGACCGCCGCGGCGACCTCGTCCGGGGTGCCGGGGCGGCCGATGGGCGTACCCAGGCCCTGTTTGATCTCGGTCACCGTGGAGGCCGCGGTGTAGATCGTGCCGGGGGCCACGCAGTTGACGTTGACACCGTCGGCGACCAGCTCCATGGCCAGGGCGCGGGTCAGGCCGACCACGCCGGCCTTTGCTGCTGCGTAGGCGGCCTCGGTGGGCAGGGCGTTCACCGGGCCGGCGGTGGCGGAGAGGTTGACGATCCGGCCCCAGCCGCGTTCGGACATGCCGCCGACGAATGCGCGGCTGCACAGGAAGGCGGTGCTCAGGTTCCGGTCGATCTCCGCCTTCCACTCGTCGAAGGTGAGCTGGGCGACCGGCCGCAACACCTCGGGGCTGGCGCGGCTCGCCAGGCCGGCGTTGTTCACCAGGACCTCGACGTCGCCGAGCTGGTCGGAGATGGCGTCGGCCAGGGCGCCGACCTCGGCCTCGTCGGTGAGGTCGGCGACGAAGCCGGTCACGCCCAGTTCAGAGGCACGCTCGTGGATCCGGCGGGTGGTCGACACGATCGCGACGCGGGCGCCCAGGTTGCGCAGGCGGCGCGCGGTCGCGTACCCGATGCCGTCGGGACTGCCGGCACCGGTGACCAGGGCGACCTTGCCGTCCAGGCGGAGTGTCACCGGGGCTTCTCCGGCCTCTTCGATCTCCGCCTCCAGGACGTCCGCCATGTTCGGCTCGTCGGGACGTTCCGGATCCGCGCCGGGGGCACCGGAGCGTGGTGGTCGGCCATCAGCGGGGCGGGTGGCGTCTCGCCGGGACGGACTACCCCCGGCGGAACGGGCGTCGAAGACCATGCGGCGATCCTGCCTGCTCCCGGAAGCCGGGGCAAACATCATGTCACTGTGGCGTACCCGGGCCTTCCCGGCGCTGGGCCGATCTGACGGCTTTCCGACATCGCGCCCACGGTCAGCCGCCGGACTCGGGTGTGGTCGGCCGTCCGCTGGTCAACGGCGTGACCAGCCCTTCCTCGACGAAGACCAGGGGTGCCTCGACGCCGTACCGGGCGGGGAGCCAGCGGCGGGCCCGCTCGAAGTCGCGTGTGCCGATCTCCACACCGACGCCGTCGTGGCGGCTGCCGACGGTGACGATCCGTACGCCCTGCGCAGTCCAGTACGGCAGGTCGGCCACCACCCGGTCGTGCCAGTCCCCGAGTTCGGCGACGGCGTGTGCGGCGTCGCGTACGACGACGCAGTTGTCTTCCGCGCTCTGCCGGACGTAATCGTCGAATGCGGCTGACGGGACGCGGTACACGATTGCGCGTACCCGTCGCTGGTCTATCTCGATGCCTGCGAAGCTGGCGGCGAACCGCTCACGGCCGCCGCGCTCGATGCGATCCATGGCGGCGCTGAGCCGGGCCGGGATGATCGGGATCCGGGCGCCGTGGGGCAGCCGGCTGAACTCGCATCCGGCCGTGCGCCAAGTGCCGGTCAGGCCGGCCCGCTCCGGCACCGCCGCGCCGCTAACCCCGGTGCACCCGGCGCCGCTCAGGACCAGGGTTCCGGCCGCTAGCAGCCGGATCATCCGATCGCGTCGCATCCACTCCCCCTCGATCCCGCTGCGCTGCCGCATGGTGGTGCAACGAGCCAGCACGCCAACGCGACGTTCTATCGCAGAGCGGGCCGAGGAGGCAGATTCCATACCGAATTCGCCAGAAAGAGGCCGCCCGGCAGCGCTGAGGTGGAGGAGGCGGCAGCGCTAGGGCGGCGGGGTGGAGGAGGCCGTGGACGGAGCCGACACCCGCACCGGACGGCTGCCGCGGGCAGCTCCGACGATCACGACGATCACCCCGAGCAGCAGCAACGCCAGGCCGGGCAGCGAGCTCAGCCGAGGTACCTGCCTCAACCAGAGCCAGGCGAGCAGCGCCGCCCCGGGCACCTCGAGCAGGATCAGCACGCTGATCGTCGTCGCCGACGTGTGGTGCAGCGCGTAGTTGAACATCGAATGCCCGAGCAGCTGCGCACCGGCCACGATGGCGAGGATCGCCGCCCAGGTCTGCCCGTCGTACCCGGTCAGATCGATCCCACCGGCAACGCAGACGGCCAGCAGGAGGATCGCGCACGTCCCGTAGCAGATCGACGTGTAGGTGGTCGTGCTCAACGACGTCCGCGCCCGCTCGCCGAGCGCCGTGTAGACCGCGGCGGCGATCGCGCCGAGCAGGGCGAGCACGTCGGCGAAGACGGCCTGCGCGGAGACGCCGAAATCGACCCCGGTCGCCCAGGCGGCGCCGGCTACGGCCAGCCCGATGCCGATCCACCCGGCGGTCGACGGCCGCCTCCCCTGCGCCGCCGCGATGAGTCCCTGCCAGACCGGCTGAGTGGCGACCAGCGCGGTGGCGGTGGCCACCGAGCCGAGTTGGACGCTCGGCATCCAGGTCGCGAAGTGGACGGCCAGCGCCAGCCCGGCAAGCAGGCAGAAGAGGCCTTCGCGTCGCCGTGGCCCGTGGATCACCGCACGGATCTCGGTACGCCGTGAGACCAATGCCACAGGGGCGAGCACGACGGTCGCCAGGCTGTTCCGCCAGAAGGCGACGGCGAGTGCCGGGGCGGCCGCGAACGCGATCAGCGGCGCCGACGAGGAGACCGCGAGCACAGCCACGAGCAGGGCAAGCATGGTGGCCGGCGGCGGCACGGTGTGCGGTGAAC
Organism: Actinoplanes sp. NBC_00393; assembly: GCF_036053395.1. Classification (NCBI taxonomy): domain Bacteria; kingdom Bacillati; phylum Actinomycetota; class Actinomycetes; order Micromonosporales; family Micromonosporaceae; genus Actinoplanes; species Actinoplanes sp. NBC_00393. Next base: position 7,707,480 of record NZ_CP107942.1, read on the forward strand.
GCATATTCATCCCCGGCCGTCGCTTCTTGCAGAGTGAAGCGCCACTGTTTGCTGACCTCTATTGGCGGAGAGTGACGAAGTCGCTACAGTCACCGGCGGTCGTGCGCCATTTTCTACCCGTCGATGCCCCGGAAGGCGATTTACGTGTCCGTATACCGAGCCGTCTTGTTTGACTTTTTCGGCACGCTGACCAGGTCTGTACAGCGGGGGCCACAGCACGCCGACATCGCCCGAGCGCTCGGAGCCGACCCGGACGCGCTGGTGGGCGTACTGGACCGCACCTTCCGGGCCCGGGCCTGCGGAAGCTTCGGCTCGGCCGAAGCCACCCTACGCTGGGTGATCGAGCAGGTCGGCGGCGACACGCGGCCGAGCGCCATCCGGGCGGCCATGCCGGCCCGGGTCGACGCCCTGCGCGCCGACACCCAGCTGCGCCCGGACGCGGTGAGCGCCCTCACCGCGATCCGCAGCCGCGGCGCGCGCACCGCGGTGATCAGCGACTGCACCCACGAACTCCCCGCCTTCCTGCCCGGCCTCCCGGTGGCGCCGCTGCTCGACGCCCAGATCTACTCGGTCGAGCTCGGCGTCTGCAAGCCGGACCCCGAGATCTACCTGACGGCCTGCGACCGCCTCGGTGTAGCCCCCGCCGACTGCCTCTACGTCGGCGACGGCGGCAGCCACGAACTCACCGGCGCGGCCGCGGTCGGCATGACCCCGGTCCGGCTTGCCGCCCCCGACCTGGCCAATCACCTCGTCTTCGACGCCGACACCAACTTCGCCGGCCGCACCGTGCGATCGCTCACCGAGGTGCTCACGCTGATCGATCACGTCCCGGCCATGATCTGAAAACCATTGCGGGGTACGCGCGACGCAGTTCCCAAAAGCTACGTGTCCCCCACTACGACGCGGCCACCTGCAACACCGGGCCGCCCGGCGGCCACCGGGCTTAAGCAGTTCCATGGCTGGTTAACAGGGCTGTTTGAGCGGCGCTCAAACAGCCCTGTTAACCGGCCGGGCATGGTCACCCCGGCCAGGCCGGCGGGCGGTGAGTGGATGGTCGGCGTGGGAGGATGACGCGGTGAGTTCTGGCGTACTGGATGAGGCGATCAAGAAGGCGGCGATCGCCTGGGTCTCGGTGGGCGACGGGCCGGCGTATGCGCTGTGGTGCATGCCGGTGGAGAACTCGCTGGCCGTGATCAGCGGGCCGGGCGAGCAGTTCGCCCCCGATCTGGCGCAGGCCGAACGGGCAACCATGCGGCTGCGCGGCGATCACGGCGGCCAGATCGTGGCAGCCGATGCGGTGGTCACCCGGCTGCTGCCCGGCAGCCCGGAGTGGGACGAGATCGCTCCCCAGTTGGCCACAAAGCGCCTGAACGCTTCCGGCACCGCGGACGACCTGGTGGCCCGCTGGGTCGAGAACGGCTGCGCGCTGGTGAAACTGACCCCGGCCGCCGAGTCCGCCGTCGGCACCGCGGAACTGCCTGCCGAATCGGCCGCAGCCCCGCCACGCGAGACCCCGGCCCGAATCGAGACCCGGCGCCCGTTCCGCCTGCACCGCGTCCGCAAGCGCTGACCGAGCGACCCACTCATGCAAGCAACGCACGAGCCGCCCGCCGGTCGCCGGTCGCCGGTCGCCGGTCGCCGGTCGCCGGATCTTGGTGAGATGCGGCGCCACATTGCGCGCAATTAGGCAGGACCTCGCAAATCCGGCTGGCTAGGCAAGGGGCGGGAGTCCGGAGGACCGGAGACCCGGCCCGGAAGCCCGGAGGCTGGGCACGGGAGGCCGGGGGCGCGGCCGGAAGCCAGGAAGCGGGGGCCGCGAAGCCCGGAGGCCGAAGCCCGGAGGCCGGGGCCGGGAGGCCGGGGCCGGGAGGCCGGGGCCGGGAGGCCGGGGCCGGGAGGCCGGGGCCCGGACCCGGAGTCCGGAGGCCGGGAGCCGAAAGCCCGGAAGCCCGGAAGCCCGGAAGCGAAAGGCCTCCGGCCAGGCCCGGAAAGCCGGAAGCCCGCGGGCCGAGTCCGCAAGGCCGAGTCCGCAAGGCCGAGGGCCGGGAAGGCGCGATTCGGCAGGCCGGGTCAGCCGATGAAGGGTGGGACGGCTATGCGGCCCTCGGCTATCGGGCATACGTGGCCGGCCACCGTTGCGACCGTGGCGGTGCCGTTCGTGGCTGTCACGGTGCATTCCAGCAAGGATGGGCGCTTCATCTCTATGCCCTGGTGGACGCGGTAGGAGGATATGCCGTCGGCGGGGAGCCAGCCGGCTGCGACGAGCCAGACGCCCAGGCCGAGGGCTGCTGAGCCGGTGGCTGGGTCCTCCCACACTGCGGTGCCGGGGACGAAGACGCGGGCATGGGCCTCGCCGTCGGACCAGGCGAAGACGCTGATGTCGGTGATGCCCAACCGTTCCGCGGCGGGCACGTCGACTCGGATGCGGGCGAGCGCGTCCCGGCGTACCGGGAGGAAGACCCAGGCCAGCCCGCAACTGGCCGGGCGGGCCGCTGCCTGGTCTCCACCTGCGTAGTCCGCGGCCGTCAGGCCGAGCATGGCGAGCAGCGGGCCGTGGTCGCGGGGCGCGCCCAGACTCGGTGTGCCGCCGGTCAGCGTGGCCCGGCCCGCGTCGGTCACCTCGATCGGCAGCAGGCCGGCGCCGCATTCCTGGACCACCTTGCCGGCCGGGAACAGGCCGCGGCGCATCGACGTGACCGCGGCGCCGACGCTGGGGTGGCCGGCGAACGGCAGCTCGGCCTCGGGGGTGAAGATCCGCGCACGGTACGTGGCGCCGTCCGTGACCGGTGGCAGCACGAAGACCGTCTCCGCCAGGTTGAACTCGCGGGCCAGCGTCTGCATCTGGTCGCCGCCGAGGTCGTCGGCCCCATACACGACCGCGAGCGGATTACCGGCGAACGGCCGATCGGTGAACACGTCAACGATCTCGTAGGCCACGGTGGACATGTCCGGACCCTAACCTAATCTGAGTCCGTGACCATGGGGACGAGGGTTTATCTGGCCCGCCTGGCCGGCCTGCCGGTGTTCGACCCCAACGGGGACCGGGTCGGCCGGGTGCGCGACGCGGTGGTACGCCTGCGCACCACCAACCGTCCGCCGCAGATCGTCGGCCTGGTCGCCGAGATGGCCCTGCGCCGCCGGATCTTCCTGCCGATCGGCCGGGTGACCGGCATGGATGCGGAAGGCGTCGTCCTCAGCACGGGCAGCCTGAACCTGCGCCGGTTCGAGAAGCGCCCCAACGAGCTGCTGGTCCTGGAGGACCTGCTGGACCGCCGGGTCACCGTGAAGCCGGAGAACGAGGACGGCGACGAGCATGTCGGCGCGGTCGTGGACATCGGGATGGAGCAGAACCGGCGAACCGAGTGGATCATCACCCGGGTGGCGGTTCGGGAGCACACCGGCCGGCTGACCCGGCGGGGGCATCTTTACCAGGCGGAGTACGACCGGGTCCGCGGCCTGGTCGGCCCCACCGACACCCAGGGCACCTCGAACCTGATCGCCCTGCTCGACCAGATGCGCCCGGCCGACATGGCCAACGCGCTGCAGGATCTGCCGGACGCCCGCCGTAACGAGGTGGCCGCCGCCCTGGACGACCGCCGGCTCGCCGACGTGCTGGAGGAGCTGCCCGAGCACGACCAGGTGGAGATCCTGGTCGGCCTGGACCGGGAACGCGCCGCCGACGTGCTCGAACGGATGGATCCGGACGACGCCGCCGACCTGCTCGCCGAGCTCCCCAAGAGCGAGCAGGCCGTGCTGCTCGACCTGATGGAGCCGGAGGAGGCGGCCCCGGTCCGGCAGCTGATGAACTACCGGCCCGGCACCGCCGGCAGTGTGATGACCTCGGAGCCGGTGATCCTCACCCCGGACACGACGGTCGCCGAGGCGCTCGCCCGGATCCGTGAACCGGAGCTCTCCACGGTGGTCGCCGCGCAGGTCTTCGTGGCCCGTGCGCCGAGCGCCACCCCGACCGGGAAGTATCTCGGTATGGTCCACTTCCAGCGCCTGCTCCGGGAACCGCCGGCCACGCTCGTCGGCGGGCTGGTGGACAGCGACATCGACCCGTTGCGCACCGAGACCGGGCTGCTCGAGATCACCCGGCGGATGGCGACGTACGACCTGGTCGCGATGCCGGTGGTCGACTCGACGCACCGGCTGCTCGGCGCGGTCACCGTCGACGACGTGCTGGACCACTCGCTGCCCCGGGACTGGCGTGACCGGGACGCCCAGGACGAGGAGCCGGCCCTGTGAGCGAGAACCGGCGCGACCGTCTGGACCAGCCCCGCGACCCGGGCCGGGTGCAGCTGCCCAAGTTCGATCCGGAGGCGTTCGGCCGCTGGTCGGAGGGGATCGCGCGGTACATGGGCACGGCGAAGTTCATCGTCTACATGACGGTGGTGATCGCCGCCTGGTTCGCGTGGAACACCCTGGCGCCGGAGCGGCTGCGGTTCGACCCGTACACGTTCACCTTCCTCACGTTGATTTTGTCGCTGCAGGCGTCGTACGCCGCGCCGTTGATCCTTCTGGCGCAGAACCGGCAGACCGACCGGGACCGGCTGGCGATGGACGAGGATCGCCGCCGGGCGGCGATGCAGAAGGCCGACACCGAATACCTGACGCGCGAGATCGCCGCGCTGCGGATCGCCCTCGGCGACGTCGCGACCAGGGACTTCGTGCGTTCCGAGCTGAACCGGCTGGCCGACGAACTGGACGAAGCGGCACTGCGGCGGGAGAAGCGGGCTCGTATGGAGTGGGAAGAAGACCACCCCTGACGCCGACGTAGCATGGGCTGCATGTCCGCTCCTGCATCGACGCTCGAGGACGCGATCCAGGCCGCTCTGGCGACCGTCGACGACCCCGAGATCCGCCGCCCGATCACCGACCTGGGAATGGTCGCCGGCTTCACCGTCGGCGACGGCCTGGTCAAGGTCGATCTGCTGCTCACCGTGTCCGGCTGCCCGCTGCGGGACAAGCTGAACAACGACATCACCGCCGCTCTCACCAAGATTCCCGGGATCGACCGGGTCGAGATCAACTTCGGGGTGATGACCGAGGAGCAGCGCAAGGCGCTGCAGGCCACCCTGCGGGGTGGCGGCGAGAGCGCCGAGCCGGTCATCCCGTTCGCTCAGCCCGGCTCCCGGACCAGGGTGTATGCGGTGGCCAGCGGCAAGGGCGGCGTCGGCAAGTCCAGCGTCACCGTGAACCTGGCCGCGGCCCTCGCCAAGCGGGGCCTGTCGGTCGGCGTGGTCGACGCGGACATCTACGGCCACTCGGTGCCCCGGATGCTCGGCGTCGACGGCCGGCCCACCCGCGTCGAGGAAATGATCATGCCGCCGCAGTCGCACGGCGTGAAGGTGATCTCGATCGGCATGTTCACCGCCGGCAACGCCGCTGTCGTCTGGCGTGGCCCGATGCTGCACCGGGCGCTGCAGCAGTTCCTCGCCGACGTCTACTGGGGCGACCTGGACGTGCTGCTGCTCGACCTGCCCCCGGGTACCGGCGACGTGGCCATCTCGCTGGCCCAGCTGCTGCCGAACGCGGAGATCCTGGTGGTCACCACCCCGCAGATGGCCGCTGCCGAGGTCGCCGAGCGGGCCGGCGCGATCGCGCTGCAGACCCACCAGCGCCTGGTCGGTGTGGTGGAGAACATGTCCTGGCTGGAGCTGCCGGACGGCTCCCGGATGGAGGTCTTCGGCGCCGGTGGCGGCGAGACCGTGGCCGAGTCGCTGACCAAGATCGTCGGGGCGCGGGTGCCGCTGCTCGGTCAGGTGCCGCTCGACACCCGGGTCCGCGAGGCCGGCGACGGGGGCACCCCGATCGTGCTGGCCGACCCGGAGGCGCCGGCCGCGAAGGCCCTCGACGCCGTCGCCGACAAGCTGGCCATCCGCCGCGAGTCCCTGGTCGGCAAGCCGCTAGGCCTGATGGTGAATGCCAAGCGAGGCTGATTCAGGTCGCGTCCAGGTCGTAACGCTGCGTCGGTCGAGGGCTCTCGACCGGCGCAGCGGTCGTCTTGGGCTGGTTCTTGAAGTCGGCGGCGGCCGCGACGTCGGACAGCTCCGACTTGACCCCGTTGAGGTCCTGCTTCACGTCGTCGAAGAGGTTCTGCAGCGGCTTACGGATGGCCGCCTCGTCCTCCTCGCTGAGCAGGTGCTTGCGGATGAAAGCCTTCGGATGCAGGTCTTCGAGCTGGATGTCGGTGCCGAGCTCGCGGCTCAGGTCGGAGGTCGCGCTCTGCGCCATGTTGCGCAGGCCACGCAGCATCCGTAGGCCGTCGCCGATCACCTTGGGGAGACGCTCCCCGAAGATCAACAGCGCCAGCATGAGCAGTGCGCCGATCTCCCACCAGTTCAGATTCTCGAACACGTACGGCCTCCCAGGCGTCCCGGCGCAAAGCCTACGTCAGTTGGTGTCGGCCGCGAGGGTCACGGAGGCGTTGGCGGCTCTGGTTCCCCGCCTGTACTCCACCGCGACGACCGAGCCGGGCGCGTGCTTGCGGACCAGCGCGATGAGGTCGGTGCCGTCCTCGACGATGTGCCCGTCCAGCTTCGTGATCACGTCACCGCTCTTCAGACCGGCTGTGGAGGCCGGCCCGGCAGGCTCCACCGCGCGCAACCGGGCGCCGCCGGCCGTCTCGCCGGTGACCACCTCGGCGCCGATCACCGTACGCCGGGCCTTGCCGGTGTCGATGATGTCCTGCGCGACGCGTTTCGCCTGGTTGATCGGGATGGCGAAGGCGAGTCCGATGTTGCCGGCCTCGGTGTCGGCGCCGCCCACCGAGCGGATCACCGAGTTCACCCCGATCACCTGGCCGCCCGCGTTGACCAGCGGGCCGCCGGAGTTGCCCTGGTTGACCGCGGCGTCGGTCTGGATGGCCGCGTAATAGCGGGTGGTGCCGCCCGGGTCGCCGGCCTCGATGGTCCGGTCCACGGCGCTGACGATGCCGTAGGTCACCGTGTTGACCAGCGCCAGTGGTGAACCGAAGGCGAGCACCGGGTCACCGACCGCGATCGCGTCCGAGTCGCCGAGCTCGACCGGGGTGAGCCCACTCTTTGCGACTTTGATCACTGCGATGTCGGACTCCGGATCCCGGCCGACCACCCGGGCCGACGCGGTGGAGCCGTCGCTGAAGGAGACCGACAGGACGTCGTCGTCGGCGTCCTCCACGACGTGGTCGTTGGTGATCACGTAGCCGTCCGTGGAGACCACGAAACCGGAGCCGATCGCCCCGGTGACCCGGACCGTCACGACGCTCGGCAGCACCCGCTCGGCCACGCCGGCCAACGACTCGGGCGCCCGCTGCGCCGACTCCGGAACCCGCTGGGTGCCGGCGCCGAGCTGGGTGCCGGCGCCCTGTGCGAGACCTCCGCGGACCGCGAAGACGAACCCGAGCGTGCCGCCGAGACCACCTGCTAACAGGGCGGTGACCAGGCAGATCAGCAGGATCGGGGTGAGTGAGCGACGGGGCGCGTCGGGGTCGGGCACCCGGTCCAGGACCGGGCCGCCGGTGGGCGGTGGTGGTGGCAGCACCACGGCCGAAGGCGCGTACGGATCGCGCCACGGATCGGCCGCCGCGTCGGACCACCACGGTGAATCCGGCGGCGGCGACGCGGGCCCGGGCGCGCCCGAAGCAGGCGCAGTCGGTGGCCGGCGCCAGTTCCAGCCGTCGGTCACGTCGGTGCCTCCACTCATCAGTCCGCCCGGCTCCGCGCATCCAGGATGACACGGATTCGCCGGTTCCCACTTTCCCACCGGCCTGCGGGCCGGTTTATGCATCGACGGCGCGGTGCATCACCGGAGAGCATCGCTCTACTCTCTTATCCGATGTGCCTGGTTGAAAGGAGGTCGTCATCATCGGTCCAGCCCGTTCATTCGGCCAGCCGGCGCCGCAATCAACGCCGTTCGCCGAGACCTACGCCACCGAGGACCCGGTTCAGCAGACCGCGCGGGCCCTGGCGCACGAGCTCGGCCTGCCCTGCGTCTCGCCCGGCGCGGGCTCCGTGCTGCGCCTGCTGGCAGCCGCGGGCAACGCCAAGGCCGTGGTCGAAATCGGCACCGGTACGGGTGTGAGCGGCGTCTGGCTCCTGCGGGGGATGCGCCCCGACGGGGTGCTCACCACGATCGACGTCGAGCACGAGCACCAGCGGATCGCCCGCCGGGTGTTCCTGGAGGCCGGCTTCGCGTCGTCGCGTACCCGGATCATCAGCGGCCGCGCGCTGGACGTGCTCCCCCGGCTGGCCGACGGCGCCTACGACCTGATCTTCGTGGACGCGGACACCACCGAGTTCGCCGCCTGCACCGAGGCCGCCCTGCGCCTGCTGCGCACCGGCGGCGTGCTGATCGTGAACGGCGCGCACGCGAACGGCCGGATCAGCGACCCGGCCGCCCGTGACGTGGACACCCTGACCATCCGGGAGACGGTCAAGACGATCCGTGAATCGGACGCCTGGATCCCCGCGGTGATCCCCTCCGGCGCCGGCCTACTGACCGCTGTGAAGCGCTGACAGGTACCTCAGCACCGTTCGGGCGCCCCAGCCGGTGGCGCCCTTGGTCAGGTCCAGATCGTGGGCCTCGGCCCAGCTGGGCGCGGACATGTCCAGGTGGGCCCACTTCGCGTCGCCGAAGAAGTCGCGCAGGAACAGCGCGGCCATCACCGAGCCCGGCCCGGGCGGCGCGCTGATCCGGTCGGCGATGTCGCTGCGCAGGTTCTCCACGTAGTCGTCCGCCAGCGGCAGCCGCCACATCTGCTCGCCGGCCGCGGCGCCCGCCTCGGTCAGCGCCTTCGCCAGGTCGTCGTCCGGGCTGTAGAGGGCGGCCGTGCGCTTGCCGAGCGCCACCGCGTTCGCGCCGGTCAGGGTGGCGAGGTCGAGCACCAGATCGGGATTCAACTGCTCAGCCGCGTACGCCAGCGCGTCGGCCAGCACGATCCGGCCCTCGGCGTCGGAGTTGGTGTTCTCGCTGGTCGAGCCGTCGTAGTGGGTGATCACGTCACCGGGGCGGAACGCCGACCCGCTGACCGCGTTCTCGGCGAGCGGGGCCAGCGCGGTCACGCGTACCGGAAGGTTCAGGTCGGCGACGCCGAGCGCGGCGGCCATCACCGCAGCGGCCCCGCCCATGTCTTTCTTCATCAGCTTCATGCTGTCCCGCGGCTTGATCGAGATGCCGCCGGTGTCGAACGTGATGCCCTTGCCGACCAGGACCACGTGGGTGGTCGCACCGGGCGGATGCCAGGACAGCTCGACGAACCTCGGCGGCGACACCGATCCACCGCCGACGGCACGCAGGCCGCCGAAGCGCAGCAGCTCGTCGCCGGCCCGGACGGTCACGGTCACACCGGGGCGGTCCGCGGCCGCGGCGACGATCTGGTCGGCGAACCAGGCCGGGTTCTTCACCGAGGACGGGGCGTTCGTCAGGTCGCGGGCGAACCACGTGGCGGTGGCTGTCGCGCGGGCCAGGGTGAGGCTCTGCGCGTACCCCTCAGGGTTGTCGGCAATGACCCGCACCTCGCCGGACCGCGGCTGCCTGGGTGCGTCGCGGTAGCGGTAGCCGCCCAGCCAGAGGCCTTCGGTCAGGCCGCGCAGCGCGGCCTCGGAGGCGCCGGCCGGCAGCCGGACCTCCAGGATCTCGTCGTCGGCCGCCTCCCGGATCACCGCGGCGCCCGCGGCACGCCAGCCCGCCTCGTCGCCGTCACCGATGCCGGCGAGCAGCACCCGGCGCGGACGGCTCAGCGGCCGTGGCAGCGCCACGATCCGGCCGGCCTCCCCGGCACCCTCGGTCTGCCCGGCCAGAGCGGCCACCTCGGCCCCGACCTCGGGAACGGAGTGCGGCCCGCCCGGACCGACCGGGACGACCCAGGTGGCCGTTTCGTCCGGAGTGCCGGTCAAGTGGATAGCGAACACGGGAGGATGACCTTTCCGTAAGACGTGGAAAGCCCGCCGGTACGGGCGGTACCGTACCGGCGGGCTCGCGTGAAACGTCAGCCGGCGATCGACTTCAACGCGTCACCCAGCGCGTTGGCCTCGTCCGGAGTCATCTCAACGACGAGACGGCCACCACCCTCCAGCGGGACGCGCATGACGATGCCACGACCCTCTTTGGTGACCTCCAGCGGACCGTCGCCCGTCCGCGGCTTCATCGCCGCCATCTTGTCTCCCCTCAGACCTACGTCAGGGTCGGTGGGTTGCCCCACAGCCACTTGCTCCTGGAATGCACAGCAACCACGTCGCGTGCTCAGCCCCACGCGACGCGTCTGCTCGTTTCCGACCGGCGGCCGTACAGGCCGTTTCACGTGTTCACGCGTTGCGGCCCACCGTGCCGATCAAACATTTTCCCTGATGAACACCGGCGAACCCAAACCCAGCCCGGGCGGATGTGACAGCATCTAGCATATCGCCTTCCAGGCTGTCACAATGTGCGGTCATGCAGGCGCGGTCCGCACTCTTCGACCTGTACGGCGACTACCTGCGTGCCCGAGGCTCCCGAGCCCCGGTCGCGGCCCTGGTCCGGCTGCTGGCGCCGCTGGACATCGCAGCCCCAGCCGTGCGCACCGCGGTGTCGCGAATGGTGCGACAAGGATGGCTGCACCCCCTTCGTCTGGCCTCCGGACCCGGCTATCTGCTGACTCCGAAAGCCGCCCGCCGGCTCGACGACGCGGCGAGCCGGGTGTACCGAACCGGTCGCGGCGGCTGGGACGGCCGCTTCGACATGATCCTGCTGAACGATCAACTCGGCCGCCGGGACTCCGCCCGGCTCGCGTTCCTCGGCTACGGGCCGCTCAGCGAGCACGTGTGGATCGCGCCACGCGCCTCCGACGAGATCGAGGCGGCCCTCACCGAGGCCGGGACGGGGTACGAGCGGTTCAGCGCCAGCCACACCGCGGGCTCCGAGATCGTCGGCCGGGCCTGGGACCTCGAAGGGATCGGCCGGTCGTACGAGGAGTTCGTGACGTCGCTACGGCCGGTCGTCAAAGCCGTCACGGCACGTAGTTCCGATGAGGAGGCGTACGCGGCCCGGTTCCGCCTGGTGCACGCCTGGCGGTCGTTCCTCTTCCAGGACCCGCAACTGCCTGCCGCGCTGTTGCCGGCGCAGTGGCCGGGCGTCCGCGCGGCCGCGTTCTTCGACAAGCACGCCACCCGGCTGCGCCCGGCCGCCGACCGCTACGTGGAACGTTGCCTGCAATCAGCGACCCGTGGTGGACGTGTGGGATTCTCAGAACCATGACCGACTCGCTCCTCGTCGACCGCACTGACGCCGTCGTCACCCTCACCCTGAACCGCCCCGAGGCGATGAACTCCTTCACCGTCGACCTCAAGGAAGCGCTGCGGGACACCCTCGCCCAGCTGGAGAGCGACCGGTCCTGCCGGGCCATCGTGCTGGCCGGCGCCGGCGGCGCCTTCAGCGGCGGCCAGGACCTGCGTGAGCACGCCACGCTGCTGGAGTCGGGCGCCACCGACCTGAACACGGTTCAGGTGCACTACAACCCGATCGCGCAGCGGCTGGCCAGCATGCCGAAGCCGGTCGTCGCCGCGGTCCGGGGGATGGCCGCGGGCGCGGGCGCGTCGCTCTCGCTGCTCGCCGACTTCCGGATCGGCGGGCCGTCGACCAGGTTCCTGATGGCGTTCGCCAACGTCGGCCTGGCCGGGGACAGCGGCATCTCCTGGTCGCTGCCGCGGATCGTCGGGCACGCCCGGGCGGTCGAGATGCTGCTGCTCGCCCAGCCGGTGAAGGCCGAGGAGGCGTACCGGATCGGGCTGCTCTCCCGGCTGCTGGAGGACGACGAGCAGGTGCTGCCGGCCGCTCAGGAGCTCGCGGCACGGCTGGCCGCCGGCCCGACGATCGCCTACGGCGCGATCAAGCGGGAGCTCTCCATCGGCGACGCGGGCACGCTCTCCGACGCCCTTGCCGCCGAGGCTCAGGCCCAGGCGATCTGCGGGGCCACCGCGGACCACAAGGCGGCCGTCTCGGCCTTCCTGAACAAGCAGAAGCCGGTTTACGAAGGGCGCTGACGCTCAGTCGTCCTCGTCTTCTTCCTCGGGGTCCTGGTTGCGCTCGGCCCCGAGGACGAAGGCCTGCATGGCCAGCTCGTCGCCGGAGGGCCAGACGTATGTCGGCAGCTCCGCCGGGCCCAGCTCCAGCACGTGCGACCAGAACTGCCGCACCGCCTCCGCCGGGTTGCTCGCCTCGATCGGCATCGCCACGCTGACCAGCCAGGGCTTGCGGTCCGCCGCGGCGCCGAGCCGCTCGGCCAGCCGCCGGAAGGTGCCCGCGTCGATCGCGCCGCCGGTCAGCCCCTCGGCCGGGACCGGCTCGTCGAACGCCCGCCGCTGGTAACCCAGCACCAGCTCGCCGGCGTCAGCCTTCTCCACCCGGGCCAGCGCCACGACGTTCTCCTCGGCGACCACGACCACCTCGTCGCCCGCTGAGGCCTCCGCGGGGCCGCCCGCCACCGTCACGACATCGTGCTGGTACAACCGCTCGGTCGCCCACTGCTCGTCCGGAATGATCACCGACCACTGCGCCATGGGTTCATCTCATCACGTGGGGACCCAGCAGTCCGCAAGGTGGTCATCCACCATCCCGGTGGCCTGCATCAACGCGTACGCCGTGGTGGGTCCGACGAATTTGAACCCGCGCTTCTTGAGCGCCTTGGCGAGGGCGGTGGACTCGGCGGTGACGGCCGGAACGTCGGCCCGGGTCCGCGGGCGGGGACGGGCCACCGGGGCGAACGACCAGAGCAGCGCGGAGAGGCCCTCGTCCAGATCGGCCGCGACCTTGGCATTGTGCAGGGCCGCGTCCACCTTCATCCGGTTGCGGACGATCCCGGCGTCGGCCATCAGCCGGTCCGCGTCGGCCTCGGTGTAGGTCGCCACCTTCTCGATCGAGAAATTGTCGAACGCGGCCCGGAACGCCGGCCGCTTGCGCAGGATGGTGATCCAGGCCAGGCCGGACTGGAAGGCCTCCAGGGTGAGCCGCTCGAACAGGGCGTCGTCGCCGCGGACCGGCTTGCCCCACTCGTCGTCGTGGTAGGCCATGTACTCCGGGGAGCTCGCGCCCCAGAAGCAGCGCGGCTGTCCGTCCGGGCCGATCACCAGACCCTCGGTCACGGCAGGCGGCCCTGTTCGACCAGGCGGCCGAACTTCTTCAGCGCGCCGGTGAAGCCGAGCTTGGAGCCGGGCCAGAGCACCGGCCAGGCGATCTTGCCGACCGGGCCGGCCGGCAGGTGGAACCACTCGTGCAGGACGACCTGGGTGCGGTCGCCGGACATCGCGGTGCAGCGCATCGCGCCGGGGCCGCGGAGCACCTTGCCGCAGTGGACGACGCGCACCTCGTACGGCGCGTTGACCTTGACCACCCGCAGCTCGTCGCGGAGCACGGCCGGGCCGAGCGTGGTGACCGCCTCGACCAGGCTGCCCTCACCGCCGTCGCCCTCGACCACCTTGACCCGGGTCAACGGGATCCACTCGGACTGCTTCTCCCAGTCCAGAAACGCGGCGAACACCTTCTCCGCGGGGGCGTTGACGATCACCGTGGCGGTGACCTCGCCACTACCGGGACGGGCGGCGTCGCCAAGGCCCGCTGCACCGTCGGCTGAACCTGGGCCGCTCATCGGCGATCCGCCGGCTCCCCGTCGGCGGCCGGCGCCGCCGACGCCTGCGGCGGAACCTCGGCGACCTTGGCGACCGGGTCGTCCGGCTGCTCCGCGGCGGCCGGCTCGGTGGGCGGCGGCGTGGCGGGCACGGGCGGGGCCGCGGCGACCTCACGGGCCTTGCGCAGCGCGTCGGCGTCCTCCAGCCGGCCCTCGCGGAGGGCGGCCACCTCGGCCTCGAGCACGCCGATCAGCTCACCCTTGTAGCCGATGTCGTACGCCGCCCGCTGCAGGGCCTGGTCGACCTGGGCCATCCGGTAACCCCGCCAGGTGGTGTCGAACCTGGTCTCGGCGATGTCCGACTCGCCGAGCGGGCGGTCGCTGGGGAGCGGGACCGCCCGGCCGTCGGGCTCGACCGGGGTGAGGCCGGAATCGCCCCCGCTCAGCAAGACGGTCACGCCGAAGACGATGGTCGCGACGACCAGCGCGACGACAATGAAGAGCAGAAGCTGACCCATGCGCACGATGTTGACATGTCGGCTTTCCGGTGGCGAGCCCGCCACCCGGTCGATGTCCCTGCGGATGCGGTCAGGTCCAGGTCAGGATCCGCTTACGCCAGGCGTAGAGGATGCCGAGGGCCAGCACAGCCACGAAGATGCCCATCTCGGCGATGGCCAGTCCGCCGAACCCGGGCCGGTCGAAGATCAGCGCCCACGGGAAGAGAAATACGGCTTCCACCGCGAAAAGCACATAGAGGTACGCGTAGACGTAGTACCGGATCTGCGCCTGTGCCCAGTCCCCGCCGACGGGGTCGATCCCGCTCTCGTACGCGATCCGCTTGCCCGGCGGCTCGGCCGGGTCGGCCGGTCGCAGCAGCCGGTTGGCCCCGAACGCCGCCACGAACAGCAGCACCCCGGCGGCCAGCACCAGCCCCAGCGTGGCGTACGAACCGAGATATCCGTCCACGATCGTGGAGCCTAACGGACGACCGGCCGCTGTCCGTGTGCCGCATGGTGGACATTGCTGGCTGGTGCTTTCCTCTCGTAGCTACTGTGGGCAACGGTCCGCGGCCGCCTCGTAAGGAGCGGCGACGTAGTCTGGAAGTGACGATTTGCGGGCCGGCTCATCGACGAACCTCAGCCGCCGGACCGCGCTCTTTGGAGGTTGAACGTGGCCGCTCCCGCGAAGCGAGTCGAGCAGCTGGACCGGGTAGTCATCAGATTCGCCGGCGACTCCGGCGATGGTATGCAGCTCACTGGAGACCGGTTCACTTCAGAGACCGCTCAGCTTGGCAACGACATCTCGACCCTGCCCAACTTTCCCGCCGAGATCCGTGCACCAGCTGGGACGCTCCCCGGCGTGTCCAGCTTTCAGGTGCATTTCGCCGACTACGACATCCTGACCCCCGGTGACGCGCCGAACGTCCTGGTGGCCATGAACCCGGCGGCGCTCAAGGCCAACCTGGCCGAGCTGCCGGCCGGCGCCGACATCATCGTGAACACCGACGAGTTCACCAAGCGAAATCTGGCGAAGGTCGGATATGCGACCAGCCCGCTGGAGGACGACTCGCTCGCTGAGTACGCGGTGCATCCGGTCCCCCTGACCTCGATGACGGTCGCCGCGCTGGCCGACGCGGGCGTCTCGAAGAAGGACGCCGAGCGGGCCAAGAACATGTTCGCGCTGGGCCTGCTCAGCTGGATGTACTCGCGGCCGTTCCAGTCCACCCTGCGGTTCCTGGAGCGCAAGTTCGCCAAGCGCCCCGATCTGGTCGCGGCGAACAAGGCCGCCTTCCAGGCCGGGTGGAACTACGGGGAGACCACCGAGGTCTTCGCCGTGCGGTACGAGGTGAAGCCCGCCAAGATGCGGCCCGGCACGTACCGGAACATCACCGGTAACCAGGCGCTCGCGCTCGGCCTGGTCGCCGCCGGGGTCCGGTCGAAGCTGCCGGTCTTCCTGGGCGCCTACCCGATCACCCCGGCGTCGGACATCCTGCACGAGCTCTCCAAGCACAAGAAGTTCGGCGTCACCACGATGCAGGCCGAGGACGAGATCGCCGCGATCGGCGCGGCGCTCGGGGCCTCGTACGGCGGTGCCCTCGGCGTCACCACGACGAGTGGCCCGGGCGTGGCGCTCAAGGGCGAGACCATCTCGCTCGCGATCGCGCTGGAACTGCCGCTGGTGGTCGTCGACGTGCAGCGGGCCGGCCCGTCCACCGGGATGCCGACCAAGACCGAGCAGGCCGACCTCAACATGGCCCTGTTCGGCCGGCACGGCGAGGCGCCGCTCGCGGTGATCGCGCCGAAGTCGCCGTCCGACTGCTTCCACGCGGCGCTCGAGGCGGCCCGGATCGCGCTGACCTACCGCACCCCGGTCATCCTGCTCTCCGACAACTATGTGGCGAGCGGCTCCGAACCGTGGCTGTTGCCGTCCGTCGACGAGCTGCCCGAGCTGCAGGTCTCCTTCGCCACCGAGCCGAATTCGCCGGACGGGCGCTTCCTGCCCTACCTGCGGGACCCGGAGACGATGGCCCGGCCGTGGGCGGTCCCGGGCACCGCGGGGCTGGAGCACCGGATCGGTGGCTTGGAGAAGGCCGACAAAACCGGCGACATCTCGTACGACCCGGCCAACCACGAGTTCATGGTCCGGACCCGGCAGGCACGCATCGACGCCATCCCGGTGCCGGACGTGGACGTCGAGGACCCGGAGGAGAACGCGCGCGTACTCGTACTGGGCTGGGGTTCGACCTATGGCCCGATCGGGGCCGCCTGCCGCGCGCTGCGCCAGCGCGGGCTGTCGATCGCGCAGGCCCACCTGCGGCATCTGGCGCCGCTGCCGGCCAACCTCGGTGAGGTCCTGGCGGGGTACGACAAGGTGGTCGTCCCGGAGATGAACCTCGGTCAGCTCGCCTCGGTGATCCGGGCGAAGTACCTGGTCGACGCGGTTCCCTTCAACCAGATCAGCGGCCTTCCGTTCACCGCCGCGACGCTGGAGAGCATGCTGGAGGACGTGGTCAAGAATGGTTAGCCCGGTCGAGTTGAAACTGACCGCCAAGGACTTCAAGTCCGACCAGGAGGTCCGGTGGTGCCCGGGCTGCGGGGACTACTCGATCCTCGCGGCCATGCAGCGCTTCATGCCGGAGCTGGGCATCCCCCGGGAGAACATCGTCTTCGTCTCCGGGATCGGCTGCTCCTCGCGCTTCCCGTACTACATGAACACGTACGGGATGCACTCGATCCACGGGCGGGCCCCGGCGATCGCGACGGGTCTGTCCGCGTCCCGCCCGGACCTGAGCGTCTGGGTGGTCACCGGTGACGGCGACGCGCTGTCGATCGGCGGCAACCACCTGATCCACGCGCTGCGCCGCAACGTGAACCTGAAGATCCTGCTCTTCAACAACCGGATCTACGGGCTCACCAAGGGGCAGTATTCGCCCACCTCGGAGATCGGCAAGATCACCAAGTCGACGCCGGCAGGGTCGGCGGACTCGCCGTTCAACCCGCTGTCGCTCGCGCTGGGTGCCGAGGCGACGTTCGTGGCCCGGACCATCGACTCGGACGCCAAGCACCTGCAGTCCGTGCTGCGAGCCGCGGCCCAGCACGAGGGTTCCGCCTTCGTCGAGATCTACCAGAACTGCAACATCTTCAACGACGGCGCGTTCGAGCTGATCAAGGACCCGTCGACGCGGGACGAGCACCTGATCCGGCTGGAACAGGGCGAGCCGATCCGGTTCGGCACCGACGGGCGGTTCTCGGTGGTGCACCCGGAGGGCAGCTTCGGGCTGAAGGTGCAGGAGGGCGGCACCCCGCTGGTGCACGACGCGACCGTGGACGACCCGGCGTACGCGTTCGCCCTCTCCCGCCTCTCCGGCTCGGACCTCAACACCACCCCGATCGGGGTGTTCCGCAACGTGCAGCGCCCGTCCTACGACGAGATCGTGCGCAAGCAGGTGCTGGACGCCCGGGCCCAGGCCACCGGCACGCCCGAGGAGATGCTCGGCGACCTGCTCAACGCCGGCGACACCTGGACCATCCTGTAGTTTCCGGTCGCCCCTGTGGTTCCCCGGTCGCTCCGGGAGGGGAAGGTCCTTCCCCTCCCGGATCCGGATCGATAATGTTCGGTTCGTGACCGATGCGCACGGGCTGGATCCGGAGGTGCACGCCTCGCTCAACACCGAGGTGGCACACTCCGCGCGGTTGTGGAACTACCTGCTCGGCGGCAAGGACAACTTCGCCGCCGACCGCGAGGCCGCGCAGTATGCGCTGGCCCTGATGCCGGAGCTGGTGCAGTCGGCCCGGGCCAACCGGGAGTTCCTCGGCCGGGCCGTGCGGCATCTGGCCGGCGACGCCGGGATCCGGCAGTTCCTGGACATCGGCACCGGCCTGCCCACCGCGGACAACACGCATGAGGTGGCCCAGGGCGTCGCCCCGGACAGCCGGATCGTCTACGTGGACAACGACCCGATGGTGCTGGTGCACGCCCGGGCCCTGCTGAACAGCACACCCGAGGGCGCCACCGACTACGTCGACGCCGACATCCGGGACACCCCACACATCCTGTCGCAGGCGCGGGACACCCTCGACTTCGACCAACCGATCGCGATCATGCTGCTCGGCATCGTGAATTTCGTGGTCGACGACGCCGAGGCGACCCGAATCGTGCGTGATCTCGTCGCCGCCGTCCCGTCCGGGAGCTACCTGGTGATGTCGCACCCGACCAAGGAGGTCAACGGTGCGGCGGTCGAGCAGTCGATGAAACAGTGGAACGAGAGCGGCGCGGCCCCGATCTGCGCGCGCAGCCGGGACGAGATCGCCGCCTTCTTCACCGGCCTGGAGCTGCTCGACCCGGGCGTCGTGACCTGCTCGGCATGGCGGCCCGACCCGGCCCGGCCGGGCATCACCGACAAGGTCTCCGAGTTCGCCGGGGTCGGCCGCAAGCCCTAGACCGACACCCCGTTGTGCGAGTTCTCGTCGTCGCGGATGTAGACCAGCAGGTCCCCGGTCTCGATGTTGATGGCGTGCTCGCCGCCGAGCGGCAGCACCTTGCCGCGGCGGATCAGCGCCACCACCAGCGTCGGCAGCTCACGCGGGTTGCGGCCCACCTCGGCCCGCTCGGCTGAACGCATCGCCAGCGCCATGCCCTGGCCGGGGGTGAGCAGGTCCTCCACCACGTCGATCAGCGGCGGCGCGGTGGTGGTCAGGCCGAGCAGCCGGCCGGCCGTGGAGGACGAGACGATCACGTGGTGCGCGCCGCTCTGCTTGAGCAGCGCCGCGTTCTCCTGCTCCCGGACCGCCGCGATGATCCGGACCTGCCCGGCGGTCAACTGCCGCACGGTCAGGGTGATCAGGACCGAGGCCTCGTCCCGGTCGGTGGCGATGATGACCGACTTGCAGTTCTTCACGTCGGCCTCGTTGAGCACCGCGGACCGGGTGGCGTCGCCCTCGATGACGACGAACCCGCCGGCCGTCGCCTGCCGGACGCCGGCCTCCCGGTTCTCCACGATGACGATGCGCGACTTGTCGTACCCGGTCTCCAGCAGCGCGGCGACGGCGGCCCGGCCCTTCGTGCCGTAGCCGCAGATGATCACGTGGTCCTTCAACTTCCGCCTCCACCGGGTGACCCGCAGGCCCTTGCGGTACTGGTCGGTCAGCACCTCGAGCGTGGTGCCGACCAGGATGATCAGGAAGAGCACCCGGGCCGGGGTGATGAACAGGACGTTCACCAGCCGCGCGCTCTCGGTCACCGGGGTGATATCGCCGTAGCCGGTGGTGGAGAGCGTGACCACGGCGTAGTAGAAGCAGTCGAGAAGGCTCAGCCCGTCCTCGTTGACGTCCCGGTAGCCCTCCCGGTCCGCATAGATCACGGTCACCGAGACGACGACCAGGGTGCACGCCATCAACAACCGGACGCCGAGCGCCCGCAACGGTCCCTGTCGGACCAGCGGTAGATGAATCATGGAACCGCCTGCACGGACACACCCTAACGGTCAAGCTGAAGGTCGCACCTGGAGGAGGCACGATGATTCGCCTTGCGATCCGCCGCGCCGCCGTCGCGGGTTTCCTGCTGGCCGGCACGACGATACTGCCGACCGGGTCCGCGTGGGGGACGGTCGTCGACAAGGCGACCCTGCTGGCCCGGTGGACCCAGCCCACCGCGGCCAGCACCGCCGCATGGAACGCTGCCCGGCTCGATCGGGAACGCTGGGCGGCGTACGGGTTCGACTGGTCGACCGACTACTGCTCGCACGGTCCGGAGCGCCCCTTCGGATTCAAGTTTCAGAACGCCTGCTGGCACCACGACTTCGGCTATCGCAACTACCGGGCGGCAGGCGTCTTCGCGGAACACAAGCGGCGCCTGGACCGGGTGTTCCGGGCCGATCTGCGGCGCACCTGCGACGAACACCGGCGGCTGGTCCAGCCCGTCTGCAACACCGTGGCCTGGGGTTATTATCAGGCCACGGTGTTACTCGGCGACGCCTAGCTGGGCAAACCGGGCCGCGCCGTCCTCCAGGTCCGGGTGCTCGACGGCCAGCGCCATGGCGACCACCTGATCGAAACCCAGATCGGCGCCGTCCGCGTACGCGGCATCGAAAGCGGCATCGCCGAGCGCCGCCCGCAGGGCGGTCTGCTGCGCCGACCAGAACGCGCCGAACGACTCGGTGCGCTGCGCGCCACGCGCCGCCTCCGCACCACCGAAGAGCACGGTCGCGGTGGCCGGGTCACCGCCGAGCACACATCGCACCGCGATCGCGGCGACCGCATCCGCCGCGGCGCCCCGGAAGCCGTGCCGCAGCCGGGACCGCAACGCCACCACCAGATGATCGTGGGCGGCCACCAGGTCGCCACGGCGCAACGCGACCATGCCGAGCAGCCAGTCCACGGCGCGGCGGCCGCGATCCTCCGGGTGCACGGCCTCGAGCTGACGGGCGGCGCCCAGCTGCTCGGCCGCCTCGACCAGGGCATCCCGTCGCCAGAGCAGCTCGGCCAGAGACAGCACGGCCGGCAGGGCGGCAGCCGCCACCCCGGCCCGCTCGGCATCGGCGATCACCGCGCGGCAGGCCCGCTCCGCGGTGGCGTCGTCGACGCTGTCCAACTGGACCCGCCGCGCGGCGAGCACCCGGATCAACATCGCCGGGTCGCCGGCACGGTGTGCCGCCTCCTCCGCCTCGCGCAGGTGACGATTCCGGTCGGTACGGTCCTCGGCCAGCCCGGCGCGCACCAGATGGGCGCCGGCCAGCTCGGCGGGTGACACGTCGGCGCCGGCGAACCGCTGATACAGCATGGACAGTAGCTCGCGGCCCGTACCGGCTCCGCCGTGCTCACGCCACCACGGGTCCAGCGCGCCGGCCAGACGCAGACCGGCATGTACGTCACCGCAGCTCGCGGCCCAGCGCAGCGCGGACTGCCACTCGGGCACGTGCGGGGCCAGCTCGGTCAGCGAGACGGTCCGCACCTGGCCGTCGGTGTCCACCGTGATGCTGTCGAGGGTCTCCAGGGACCAGGCGAGATGGCGGTCCCGGACGGCCGGTTCGTCGCCGGACGCGGTGAGCTGGCGGAGCGCGTACGCCCGTACCTGATCGGAAAGCCGGTAGCGCGGCCCCGGCACCACCTCGACCAGCGACTTGTCGGCAAGCTCGGAGAGCGCGCCGAGCGCTCCGGCGCCGCATCCCTCGACCGTCGCAAGATCCACCGGGCCGGCGAAGACGGCCAGCCGGCGCAACAGGCCGGCGGCCTGGCTGCCGAGCGTCCGATAGGACCAGGCCAGGTTGTTGGTCAGGCTCGCATGCCGGCCCTCCCCGGCCGAATCGTTGTCCAGCGCACGCAGCGGATCGTCCAGACGCCGCGCCAACTGCTCCGCGGGCAGCAGCCGCAGACGCGCCGCCGCCAACTCGATCGCCAGCGGCGACCCCTCGAGCCGCGCTGCCAGCCGGGCCAGCTGCGCCTCACCGTCAATCGGCCGGCCACCCTGCGCCGCCGCGGCACGATCCCGCAGCAGAGCGAACGCATCCCCCGGCACCAGCGGCGGAATCCGCCAGACCGTCTCGCCGTCCAGACCCAGCGGTGCCCGCCCGGTAGCCACCACATCCAGCCGCCGGCACCGGCTGAGCAGGCGATGCGCCAGATCGGCGGTCAACGCCGGCGCGGCATCGCAGGTCTGCAACAGCACCAGCATGCGCCGTTCGGCGCAGTGCTCGACCAAGGTCTCGATCATCGGGCGACCCGGTTCCGGTCGCAGGCCGAGAGCCGCGGCCAAGCCGGTGGGCAGGCCGCTCGACGCGGTCGCGGCATCAATCGTCCAAACACCATCGGGGTACGCCGGAAGCAGCCGATCCGCCACCGCAAGGGTGAGCCGCGTCTTGCCGGAACCACCCGGGCCCACCACCGTGACCAGCCGGTTGTGGCTGATCAGCTCGGCCAGTTCGTTGCTCTCGGCCCGTCGCCCGACGAAGGCGCTGTGCTCGGCGGGCAGATTGTGCCGGGGCGCCTCAGCCGTCCGCGGCCGCGGGAACTCCCGGTCCAGACCCGGTGCGATGACCTGGAAGATCCGCTCGTCGTCGTCGAAACCCCGCAACCGGTAGGCGCCCAGGTCGAGCAGATCGACCGACGCCAGGGTGGCCGCGGCCGCTCTGCCGCCCGCCGTGGCGTAGGTGGCGGTGACAGCCAAGGCGGTCGCCTCCGAGCAGAGCACCTGGCCGCCATGGGCCGCAGCGGACACACGGGCGGCGCGGTGCACCTCGGCACTCGCGTACTCCTGGCCGACCGGAGTGGCCCGGCCGGTGTGCAGTCCCATCCGGACGCGCGGCACCGCGTCCCGGCGCGGCCAGTCGAAAGCGGACAGTCGCCGTTGCGCCTCGACGCATGCCGCAACCGCCGAATCGGCATCGGCGAACGCCACGAAAAAGGAGTCACCCTCAGTTAGTAGCTCGACACCATCGAAGTCTCTGAGCACAGCGCGTAGCACCGAACGATGCGCTCCGAGAACCTCTCGGTATGCCTCGCCGAGCATCCGGGCCAGTCGTGTCGAGCCCTCGATGTCAGTGAACATAAAGGTCACCAGACCGCTAGGTAGCTCGCTCCGTCCCGACACGGTGGAACCTCCGCCCCCTTTGTGGAAGTCGCGCCTCATGCTGCCGTATCTCTGCGTCACCGCCCATCGTAGAAACGGACGGTAATCATTTTCCCGCCACTGACCGACCCCGTACGGAGGACAAACCCGATCGCGGCATCGACGGTGGCATACGGGACTACGCGTCTCGTAACGAAAGAGATCGAACGCGGGAAACGCCGCGCTCGGTCAAAACCGTCGGGCCGTTCGGGTGTACCCGTATGGGGCACGCGGAAGGACACGCCCTGCAAGCGCCGCCTCACCGGGTGGAGTCGGCGTGCTTTTGCCGCGCGGCCGTCTGGGGGCCGGCCACGCGGCGTCCTCCTTGATCAGTCTCTGGTCAGTTCTTACTCAGCTCTTGCTGAGCGCCTTACTCCGCGCCTGCTTACGCTGCCTGGCTCACGCTGCCTGGCCGCCCTGCTCGCGCTGCCATGCTTGCGCTGCGCTGCTTGCGCTGCCCTGCTTGCGCTGCCCTGCCCTGCCCTGCCCTGCCCTGCCCTGCCCTGCCCTGCCCTGCCCTGCCCTGCCCTGCCCTGCTTGCGCTGCGCTGCGCTGCTTGCGCTGCGCTGCCCTGCTTGCGCTGCTGGCTTGATCAGCAGCCGCAGGCGCCGCCGCAACAGCCGCCTCCGCCGCTGCCGCCCGCCGCTGGCCCGGATGGCGCTGGGCCACCCCGCCCGGTCACGGTGACTGTGGACAGCAGCTTGACGGTGTCGTCGTGGCCTCCCGGGCAGGCTGCCGGAGCGCTCGCCTCACTCATCGGACGACTGACCTCGAAGGTGGCGCCGCAGGCGCGGCACCGGAACTCGTAGCGCGGCATCCGACCAGCGTAGGGCCCCTATAGGCAGTTGCGCACGGGGGTTTGTCCACAGGCCTGGCGCGAGCTCCCCGGGGAGTGACACAGACGGGTAGGGTCGACCCGTGGCGGAGGCGCAGAAGAACCCAGCAGAGCGACCGGAGTTGCGCTCGGCGGCGCCGCACCAGGGCGGGCCGCTGGGCAGTTCCGGCGCGGCGCCGCATCCGGGCGGGCCACTCGGCAGTCCCGGCGCGGCGCCGCACCAGGGCGGGCCACTCGGCAGCTCGGGCGCGGCCCCCGCACCCGACAGCTCCAGCGCTCCGTCCGGCAGCGGTGAGGCCGCGCCCGAAAAGCCCGCCGCTCCGGAGTCGACAGTCACGCCCCGCCCGGATGAGGGGTCGGCCACCGCTCAATCAGCTCCAGCCGGCCCAGAGCAGCCGGCGGACCCGGAGCAGGCCGCCAGCGGCCATGCCCAGGCAGACTCAGACTCAGACTCAGACTCAGACTCAGACCGGCCCGGCGGTCAGGCGGACTCGCGCCAGGCCGGCGGCCAGGCGGAGGCGGCCTCGGATCATGCCGGTGGCCGGGCAGAGACAGCCTCGGACCAGGCTGGCGGCTCCTCGGCGGCCCCAGATCCATCGGGCAGCACCGCAGCAGCGGCTCCAGACCAGCCCAGCGGGCGGGGTGAGGCCGGTTCTGAGAAGGCGGCCGATTCTGTCCAGGCCGACTCCGCCTGGGCAGGCCTTGTAGCGGCGGCTGGAGCAACCGCAGCCGCTCTCGCCAAGTCGGCCGGTGCCGCCCGGTCCGGCGCGGGCACGGAGCCAGCCGACGGCAGCCGTCCCGCTTCGACCGCCGCAGCCGAGAAGAACGACACGACAGCAGGCTCGAAGGAGCCTGGAGCGGGCAGCACTGGCCCGACTGCAGCAAAGCCCGGCGAGCCGGCAGCAGCAGGATCGGGCCCAGCCGCAACAAAGCCCGGCGAGACGGCAGCAGCAGGAGCGAGCCCAGCCGCAACAAAGCCCGGCGAGACGGCAGTGGACGGCGCCAGCGCGACCGGAGTCGGGGCGAAGCCCGGCGAGACGGCAGCGGGCAGCACGGACGCGGCCGGAGGCAAGCCGGGCGAGGCGTCAGCGGGCAGCACGGACGCGGCCGGGGGAAAGCCGGGCGAGGCGTCAGCGGCCAGCACAGACGCAGCCAAGGGGAAGCCGGGCGAGGCGGCGGGCGGTTCTGGGGCTACCGCGAGTGGGGCCAAGGCCGGCGTGGCGGCGGCCGGGGTTTCGAAGGGGCGGCGCTTTCATCCGGTGGCGTCGGTGGGGCGGGCCGGGAGGGCTACGACGGCCTGGGCCAAAGGGCCGCGCGGGCGGGTGATCCTGCCTGGTCTCGTGGTGGTCGCTCTGGTCGCGCTGGCTGTCACCTCGGGCGCCTATCTGGTTCCCCGGGCGCTGGAGGCTGCTCCGGCACCGAGCGCCACGCCGACCTTCACCGGGCAGTCGGCCGCGCCGGGGGCCACCTGGGGTGAGCCGTCCGGTGCGCCGCCGTCGTTCGGGGCGCCGGTGGGGACCTTCCCGTCCGCGCCGGGCGTGAGTGGGCCGCCGACTGCGCAGCCCACTGTGACCGGTGCCCGGCCGGCGGATTCGCTGGCCTCGTGGGCGCAGCAGGTCGGCGTTCGGGTCGGTATCCCGGTGGTGGCGGTGCAGGCTTATGGCTACGCCGAGCTGGTCACCGCCAAGCAGACGCCGTCCTGTCACCTGAGCTGGACCACGCTGGCCGCGATCGGCAAGATCGAGTCGGGGCACGGCAGTCACGAGGGTGCTGTGCTCGGGGTGGACGGAGTGGCTCAGCCGACGATCTACGGGCTGCCGCTGGACGGGCAGGGTGGGCGGCAGCTGATCCGGGACACCGACCGCGGTGCGCTGGACAAGGATGTCACCTTTGACCGCGCGGTCGGGCCGATGCAGTTCATCCCGGCCACCTGGCAGGCGACCGCGATCGACGCGGACAACGACGGTCAGAAGAATCCGAACGACATCGACGACGCCGCCCTGACCGCCGCAGCCTATCTCTGTCAGGGCGGGCGGGATCTGGCCAAGGCCGAGGTGTGGTGGGAGGCGGTGCTGACCTACAACGACGTCCGGCAGTACGCGCAGGACGTCTTCAACACGGCGAACGATTACGGGCTGCGCAGCCGCACCTGACGGACACCGCGACGCAGGGTGACCAAGCCCGTACTTTTGCGTGGTCAACCCTTCCCTGAAGGTCCGGTAAACGGCACGATGTACGGGTGAGGGTGCGTGAATGGGATCCCCGCTCCGCGTCCGCGGCCGAGATCCAGTCGCTCGTGGAGATGGTCAACGCGGTCATGGCCGCCGATCTCCCCGATGATCCACCCTGGCGGGACGTGCAGGTTCGGGACTATCTGGCCGAGACCATGCCGGGCGAGCGGCGGATCACCTGGATCGCTGAGGACGACCGCCTTCCCGAGGGCGAGGGCCAGATCTTCGCCCACGTCAACATTCTGCTGCTCGGTGACATCGGTGTGCTGGAGATCGTGGTCCGGCCGGAGCTGCGCCGCCGCGGGCTGGGCCGGCAACTGGTCGGTGTTGCCGCCCGCCGGGCGTACCTGGAGGGGTTCTCCTCGATCGGGGTGGAGGCGATCGGCGGCACCTCGGCGATCCCGTTCTACGAGGCTCTCGGCTTCGAGCGGGAGTACGTGGAGACCCGTTCCGTGCTGAACCTGGACGCGGTGGACTGGCTGGCCCTCGGCTCGATGGCGAACGGGATCAGTTCCGGTTACCGGATCGAGTATCACCCCGGTGGCCCGCCGGACTGGCTTCTGGAAGCATATGCGCAGGCCAAGGCCGAGGCTCAGCACGACGACGACGATCTCGACCTGGCACCCCGCTCGTCCGATCCGCAGCGTCTGCGCGACTCGCTGAACACCTTGCACAAGCGAGGTCTCAAGCCGTACATCGTGTTGGCCATGCACGAGGCCACGGGCAGCGTGGCCGGCCTGACCGAGGTGGTGGTCCCGGCGCAGCATCCGGAACGCGCCGACCAGTACGACACGATCGTGGTGCGGGAGCACCGCGGCTACGGCATCGACCGGGCGATCAAGGCCCGGATGCTGTTCGAGTTGCGCGCCGCCGAGCCGGGGCTGCGGCAGGTGCAGACGTGGAACGCACAGCACAACGAGTCGATGCTGAAGGTGAACGCCGAGCTCGGCTATCAGTCCGATCGCGACTGGTTCGAGTACATCGCCGACGTCTCGCAGCTGGTCCAGAGCCTGGAGCCGACCCAGTAAAGAGCACCACGTGCATCAGCCCGGCGGCCGCGTTGCGGCCGGGACCGGGCTGGGTGCTCGCGTGGACTCTCGGGACGGTGTCGATTCGGCGGAACGGCCTAGGCCGTACTCAATAGCGGTTTCGCAAGATCTGGGCCACCTCGGTGGCCCAATAGGTGAGGGTGATCTGCGCGCCCGCGCGCTTGATCGAGGTGAGCGATTCGAGGATGACGCGTTCGCGGTCGATCCAGCCGTTCGCCGCGGCGGCCTCGACCATCGCGTATTCGCCGGAGACCTGGTAGGCCGCGACCGGGACGGTGACCCGCTCGCGGATCGCGACGATCACGTCGAGGTACGGCAGCGCCGGCTTGACCATGACGATGTCCGCGCCCTCGGCCACGTCGAGGTCGACCTCGCGCAGCGCTTCCCGCAGGTTGGGCGGGTCCTGCTGATACTGCCGCCGGTCGCCCTGCAGGGTCGACTCGACCGCCTCGCGGAACGGCCCGTAGAAGGCGCCCGCGTACTTCGCCGAGTACGCCAGGATCGACACGTCCTGGTAGCCGCGCGCGTCGAGCGCCTTGCGGATCACGCCGATCTGGCCGTCCATCATCCCGGACGGGCCGACCATGTGGGCGCCGGCGGCGGCCTGGGCGACCGCCATCTCGGCGTAGATGTCCAGCGTGGCGTCGTTGTCGACGGATCCGTCGGCGGCCAGCACACCGCAGTGCCCGTGCGAGGTGAACTCGTCCAGGCAGAGGTCGCTCATGATCACGGTGGCGTCGCCGACCTCGGACCGCAGGTCGCGGATGCCGACGTTGAGGATGCCGTCGGGGTCGAGGCCGGCCGAGCCGGTCTCGTCCTTGTTGCCGTTCTCCGGCACGCCGAAGAGCATCAGACCGCCGACGCCCGCGCTGACCGCCTCGTTCGCGGCCTTGCGCAGCGACTCCCGGCTGTGTTGGACGACGCCGGGCAGTGAGCTGATCGGTTTCGGCTCGGTCAGGCCCTCTTTCAGGAAGAGCGGCAGGACCAGCTCGGACGGGGCGAGGCGGGTCTCCTCGACCAGCCGGCGGATCGCCGGGGTGCGCCGCAGCCGGCGCGGACGGATGTCGGGGAAGGACATCGGCGCTCCTACGAAAGGAGAAACGCGCCGGCTGTTCGCCGGCGCGTTTCGGGAGATCAGCGGAATCGGAGAGCGGTCGGACCCTGCACCTTGGAACCGCGGCGCTGCTTGGCGGGCATCGCCGCCAGCTTCTCGCGCAGCTCGAGCGCGTACTCGGCGAGCGCCTCGACCAGGTCCGGCACCGACGCCGTCTGCGGCTGGGTGTCCACCCGCAGACCGAACTCGACCGCGGTCTCGGCCGTCTTCGGGCCGATCACGGCGACCACGGTACGGGCGTGCGGCTTGCCGGCGATGCCGACCAGGTTCCGCACCGTCGAGGACGAGGTGAAGAGCACCGCGTCGAAGCCGCCGGACTTGATCGCGTCGCGGATCTCGGCGGGCGGCGGAGCGGCCCGCACCGTCCGGTACGCGGTGACGTCGTCGACCTCCCAGCCACGCTCGATGAGCCCGGCTGCCAGCGTCTCGGTCGCGATGTCGGCGCGCGGCAGCAGCACCCGGCCGACCGGGTCGAGGATCTCGTCGTGCGGCGAGAACTCGGCCAGCAGACCGTCGCTGGACTGCTCGCCGGACGGGATCAGCTCGGGCTGGATGCCGAACGCGCGAACCGCCTCGGCGGTCGCCTCACCGATGCAGGCGATCTTCACGCCGCCGAAGTGGCGGGCGTCGAGGCCGTGCTCGCCGAACTTCTCCCAGACCGCGCGGACCGCGTTCACCGAGGTGAAGATCACCCAGGCGTACCGGCCGTCGACCAGGCCCTTGACCGCGCGTTCCATCTGGGCCGGGGTGCGGGGCGGCTCGACCGCGATGGTCGGCACCTCGCACGGGATGGCGCCGTAGGCACGCAGCCGGGCGCTCATCGCGCCGGCCTGCTCCTTGGTACGCGGAACGAGCACCTTCCAGCCGTACAGCGGGCGGTTCTCCCACCAGCTCAGGGTGTCGCGTTCGGCGACGTCCGAGCCGACGGTGAGGACGACCCGGCCGGTGAAGCCGAGCGCCGCCGCGACGAAGCTGTCCACCGTCGAGGTGGTGGTGTACTGCGTCTCCCCGGTGCCGTCGCCGGTCACGCCGACCGGCACGCCCGGCTCGACACCGGCGGCCAGCAGGCCGTCCCGGACGGCGGCGAGGTCACCGGCGTCCACGGCGACCGCGAACGAGCCCTTCTGGGCGGCCGCGGCGAGCGCGTCGAAGTCCAGGGTGGTGATGTCGTCGACGTCGGCGGCGATCCGTACGCCCGGCAGCGGCACCCCGGCGTACGCAGCGACGCCCTCGGCCTGCCCGATGCCCGGGATCACCTCGAAGTGCACCGCGGTACGCGCGACCGCCTGCACCTCCTTGACCACCGAGTCGTGGCCGAACGGGTCACCGGCGACCAGGTGCACGGCGGAGAGGCCGGACTTGGCGGCGGAGAGCAGCACCTTGGCGACGTCGCCGGGCGCACCCTCGGCCGGGCTGAACTGCGCGTCCTCCTTGGCGCCGGAGCGGATCGCGCTGAGCAGCGTCTCGGGCACGCCACGGTCGTAGACCACCTGGTCGGCATCGGTCAACGCCGCATACGCGCGGCGGGTCAGCAGCTCCGGGTCGCCGGGTCCGGCGCCGATGAACGCGATGCGTCCGGCTGGCTTACGGGCGGTGCGGGTGGTCATTCTGTGCTCCCCATCAGGGTATCGGCTCCGGCGTCGAGGAGATCGATGGCAAGTGCCTTGCCGATCTCCGCCGCGCCGGCGGGCGTTCCGGTGCGCGACAGTCGGATGGCTCGGACCCCATCCGGGCTGATCACCGCACCGCGCAGGTAGATCTCGTCACCGTTCTCGCCCTCGGCGAGCTCGGCATGTGCCGCGACCGGGGCGGAGCACCCGGCCTCGAGCGTGGCAAGCATCGACCGCTCCGCCATGACGACGGCGCGGGTCGGTGCGTGGTCGACTGCGGCCAGCAGTCCGACCACGTCACTGTCGTCGTTCCGGCACTCCACCGCCAGCGCCCCCTGGGCCGGGGCGGGCAGCATGAGCATCGGGTCGAGCGTCTCGGTGATCTCGGCCGACCGGCCGAGACGTGCCACACCGGCCCGGGCGAGAACGACGGCATCGAGGTCGGCCTCGGGTCCGAGTACCCGGGCGATGCGCGAGTCCACGTTCCCTCGGATCGGCGTGACCTGCAACTCTAGGCCCAAAGCACGCAGTTGCGCGATACGGCGCACCGCACCGGTGCCGATGACCGAGCCCGGCGGGAGCTCCGCCAGGGTCAGGCCGTCGCGGGCGATCAGGGCGTCCCGCGGGTCCTCGCGGGGCGGGACGGCCGCGATGTGCAGCCGTGCGTGGTCGGCCGTGGGCAGGTCTTTGTACGAGTGCACGGCGAAATCGATCTCACCGGCGATCAGAGCGTCGCGCAGCGCGGAGACGAAGACCCCCACGCCGAGCTGCTGGACCGGCGCCGAGGAGCGGTCGCCGGCCGTGACGATCCGGACCAGCTCCACCGGGCGGCCGGTGACGGCGGTCAGCTCGTCGGCGACCATCTGCGACTGGGTCATCGCCAGGGCGCTGCCCCGGGTACCGAGCCGAAGCGGCTTGCTCACGCCTTTCCTCCGATCTCGGGCACGGCATTGGCCTGGGTGGCAAGGGGCACGTCCAGGTCGAACAGCTCGCGGAGCAGGGCCGCGTACTGGTCCCCGCCGGGCTCGGCGGCAAGCTGCCGGACCCGCACGGTCGGCGAGTGCAGCAGCTGCTGGACGACCCGGTGCAGGGTACGGGAAACGTCGGCCCGCTGCTCCTCGGTGAATTCCGGACGACGGGACACCAACTTGCGCATCTCCGCCGAGACGACCTCTTCAGCGCGGGTCCGCAGCGCCGCAACTGTGGGCGCGATCTCCGCCCCGCGCAGCCAGCCGAGGAAGTTGTCCACCTCGCCGGCGACGATCTGCTCGACCGCCGCGGTCTCCGCCGCTGCCGGGTGGGTCCGGCGGCTGGCGGCAAGGCTGTCGATGTCGACGACAACCAGGCCGGGCAGATCGGTGGCGTCCGGCGCCACGTCCCGCGGAACGGCCAGGTCGAGGACGATCAGCTGGTCCTTTTTCGCGGACAGCGCCGTGGAGAGGCGGTCGCGGGTCAGCACCGGCTCGGTGGAGGCGGTCGCGCTGACCACGATGTCCACCTCGCCGAGCACCCGTTCCAGGTCCTCGAACGGCACGGCGACCGCGCCGTACGCCTCGGCCAGCCGGTCGGCCCGCTCGGCGCTGCGGTTGGTGATCCGCAGCGGTCCCACCCCGGTACGGGTGAGCGTGGCCACCGACAGCGCACCCATCGCCCCCGCGCCGATCACCAGCGCGGAACGTCCTTCCAGGTCACCACCGAGATGGTCGGCGGCCACGTCGAGGGCGGCGGTCACCACGCTCTGCCCGGCCCGGTCGATGCCGGTCTCGGCGTGCGCCCGCTTGCCGACCCGCAGCGCCTGCTGCATCAGCTCGTGCAGCAGCCGTCCGGCGGAGTCGACCTCGGTCGCCGCGTGGTACGAGTCGCGCAGCTGCCCCAGGATCTGGGCCTCACCGACGACCATCGAGTCGAGCCCGGACGAGACCCGGAACGAATGCCGGACCGCGGCCTCGCCGTAGTGCACGTACAGGTGGCCGGCGAGCTCGGTGGCCGGGATGCCGGAGTGCTCGGACAGCACGTTGCAGATGTCACCGAGGCCGCCGTGGAAGCCGCTGACCGCCGCGTACACCTCGACCCGGTTGCAGGTGGAGACGACGACCGCCTCACCCACGTACGGCTGGGCGACCAGCTTCTGCAACAGGTCCGGAACGTCCGACTCGGGGATGGCGAGCCGTTCCAGGACGGCGACGTCAGCGGTGCGGTACGAGGCACCGATGCTGAGCAGGTTCACGAGCCGACCGCCTCCTGGTTGTCCGCCGCGGCGGCCCGGCCACCCGGAAGCGCGGTCAAGGACGCCTTGCGGTGTTCATGGAACGAAAGGATCTGGAGCTCGATGGCGAGATCCACCTTTCGCACGTCGACGTTCGGCGGCACCGAAAGGACTCCGGGCGCGAAGTTCAGAATGCTGGTCACACCGGCGGCGACCAGGGCGTCGGCGACCATCTGCGCGGTACCCGGCGGGGTCGCTATCACACCGATCGCGATCGACTCCTCGGCCGCGATCCGGTCCAGCTCGTCGATGTGCTGCACGGTCAGCCCGTTGATCCGCTCGCCGACCTTCTTCGGGTCGGCGTCGAAGAGCGCGACGACCCGGAAGCCACGGCTGGCGAATCCGGCGTACCCGGCCAGGGCGTGCCCGAGGTTGCCGACGCCGACCAGGCAGACCGCCCGGTTCTTGTCCAGGCCGAGGATGTACTCGATCTGGTCGACCAGAAGGGTGACGTCGTAACCGACACCACGGGTCCCGTACGACCCCAGATGCGAGAGGTCCTTGCGAAGTTTGGCGGAATTCACCCCCGCGGCGGCCGCGAGCCCCTCGCTGGAGACCGTCTCGGCGCCGGTCTCGGCGAGGTGATGGAGGGCGCGCAGGTACTCGGGCAGTCGCGCGATGGTCGCCTCCGGTAGATCCGGGAAGGCCGGGACGCCACCGGCTTCGCCGGGCGTGCTTCCGTGACGCTGCTGACTCATCTGACTCCGTGCCGACGAGGCGGACCTGCGGTGAGCCCTGTCTGTGCGATACCGGTGGAACCCTCGTGGAGAGGTTGTGGTAGCGGGGCTCGTCGGAGTCACAGAGTAGGCGCTTGTGAAGGCGTGCACAAATCGCGATCTTGTCGGGACAATTGGACAAGATCGACCCGCTGTGTTAGCCGGGCCGACCTGTCGAGTATTACTTGTCCGACCCCACCAGGGCCACTTGACTCAGAGTGACATGGCCATCTTTACCGCGTCCACGAGCGTGTCGGCCACCGGACGGCCGGATTCCCGCAGTCGGGTCGGGTGGGTGAACCCGCCGGTGTAGAGGACCGCTTTGCCGCCGACCGACTCGGCCGCGTCGGCGTCGTCGAGCGAGTCGCCGATCATCACCACGTCACGACCGGCCACGCCGAGCCCGTCCAGGTGGGCGGCGAGGTGGGCGGCCTTGAACCCGCCGCCGAGCTCGGCCCGCAGTCCGTCGATCCGGGTGAACATGCCGGTCAGCCCGAAGGACTCGACGGCCGGGACCAGCTCGCTGTGGAACCACATGGACAGCAGCGACTGGCTGCCCGGCCAGGCCTTGATCGCGGCCTGCGCGTCGGCGGCCAGCGCGATGTCGGTCAGCCCGACCCGGTACGCGTCGTGGAAGATCCGGTCCAGCCGGCCGAACTCCTCGTCGTCGACGGCGCGCCCGAGCATCTCGGCGTAGAACTCGGCGACCGGGCGCCGGAACGCCAGCCGATGCTCGTCGGAGCCGACGTCGCGGCCGCCGACCGAGGCGAAGGCCGTGTTGGTCGACGAGACCACCAGGTGCAGATCGTCGAGAAGGGTTCCGTTCCAGTCCCAGACCAGGTGCTTTGCTGTCACGGGGAGCCAAACTACAGGCGGGGTTCACCCGGTTGTCGAGCCAGATCCCGCAGCAGGCGCTCCTCCTCGATCCGCCAGTAGCCGTGCTCCTTGCCGTCCAGCAGCAGCACCGGCACCCGGTCGCCGTAGTCGCGTTCCAGCTCGATGTCCGAGTCCACGTCGACCTTCGTCCACTGTCCGGGCGCGATCCGGTCCAGCGTCTGCTCGGCCACCTCGCACAGGTGACAGCCGGCCCGGCTGATCAGGGTGAGTCGGTCGGTCATCAGAGGTCCCTCTTCCGGATCTTGCCGATCGGCGACCGGGGCAGCTCGGCGACCAGCTCGATGCCGGGCAGCTTGAACCGGGCCAGCCGGGCCGCGCAGTGCACCTGCAGCTCGGTCACGCTGGGCGGCGGGTCGCCGGTGGGCACGACATAGGCGTACGGTCGCTGGCCGCTCTCCGGATCGGGCAGCCCGACCACCGCCGAGGCCGCCACCCGCGGGTGCGCGTCCAGCACCCGTTCTATCTCGGCCGGGTAGACGTTGAAGCCGTTCACCAGGATCAGTTCCCCGATCCGGTCGACCAGGACCAGGTCGCCGTCGGCGTCCGCGTACGCGATGTCGCCGGTCGCCCACCAGCCGTCCGGGTCCGGTCCGCCGCTGCCGTCCGGCCAGTACCCGGCGAACAGGTTGGGCCCGCGCACCACGATCTCGCCCGGGTCGGTGCCGGCCGAGGCCGCGACCGACAGGTCCAGCTCGGCGAGATCCTCCTCGACCGACGCGGTGCCGTCGCGCCACAGCTCAGCGCCGCCGCGCGAGCCAGTGCTAGCCCGGCCGGCTTCGCCGGAAAACCCGCGAACGGCACGTAACAGCAGCTCCACCCCGGGCAACGGCCGGCCGATCGAGCCGCTCTTGTCGCGGTGACTGACAGCGGTCGTGGTCAGCACGGGAGAGGACTCGGTCAACCCGTACCCGATCAGGATGCTCTTGCCGGTCAGCGCCCGGAAGCGCGCTGCCTCGCCGGCCTCCAGCGGCGCCGCGCCGCACACCGCGGTCCGCACGCTGCCCAGCCGGGCAGCGGCCTCCGGCAGCCGGGTCCAGGCCTGATACATGCCGGGTACGCCTACCGTCACGGTGACGCCGTGCGCAGCGATCAGCTCGAGCGAGGCCGACGGCTCGAAACGCTCGGCCAGCACACCGGTCGCCGCGTGGTGCGCGACCGTGCCGAGCCCGGTGTTCAGCCCGTACGCATGGAAGAACGGCACCGCGAGCAGCACCACGTCGTCCGGGCCCACCACCGGGGGCTCGATCCGGTCCAGCTGGTCATGGTTGGCGGCGAGCGCGGCGTGGGTCAGCATCGCGCCCTTCGGCCGCCCGCTGGTGCCCGAGGTGTAGAGCAGCACCGCGAGGTCTCCGGCGCGGACCTCCGGCAGGGCGACGTCCGCATCCAGACTTCCCCGGGGTACGCCCGACAGCGTCTCCACCGCACCGGAGTCGGTCAGCGCGAACTCGAGTTCGTCCTCGGTGTAACCCGGGTTGAGCGGCACGGCGACCCGGCCGGCCCGCAGGATGCCGAAGTAGGCGGCCGCGAAGTCCACGGTGTTGCCGAGAAGCACGGCGATCCGGTCGCCGGGTGCGCTCCGGGAGGCCACCCATCGGGCCGCTGTGGACACCCGCGTGTCCAATTCCGCCCATGTGACAACCGTGTCGCCGGAGATCAGTGCGGGCTTGTCCGGACTGCGATGTGCGGCCTCGGCGACCGGATCAACGGCGGGTTCCTCCACGAGGCGAGAGTCTGGCACAAACCGCCTCCCACCGGGATGCCGGACAGCCGGTCCGATCGCCGGTGAGGCTGCTCGGCGAGTGTGGGGAGAGCTCCGGGCGTCGCGTTTGATCATATTCGCGGCTTTGCGCGCAGCGCACACGGTGTGCGACTCGCTGTGTCCGATGCCGGTGATACTTCCGGTCTGTGTAACGGGATCCACACCAACGGGTGAGGTCAGCCGGCGATTCAGCGGGTTGCCCCACCCCTTTTGTTGTGAGTGACCACCCTCATCCCGAGGAGGCCGCTGTGCCACAAAAAGCACGGAATTTCAGCGAGTTCATGTCTGGCGGGACGGATTCGCGGTCGACACTCCAGGCCCGCCGGGTTGAGGAGGCGAAGTGACTCATGTGTACGCCGAGGACCCGTTCCACCGCGACGTCCTCGCGGCACGGCTCGCGCTCAACGACGGCTTGAACGCCCTGCGCGAGTCAGTGAACCTTTTTCAACCTGGCGTTGGGCTTGACGCCTTCTGGCCATGGATCGGTGCCGGGCGCCACCGCCCTGGCCACGTTGAAAAAAGTTCATTCGACAACAGCTCGATCGTGAACGCGATCCGCGGTGACAGCCCGAAGCAGACCGGCAGCCGCCGGACTCCGAACGGGCCGCCCGCTGTCGCTCAACCGAACTCGGCCAACGGCAAGTTCGGTGGGCGGATCGGCACGCCTCGTCCCCCGGCGCAGCCGACCGCGGGCCAGCGGTCCAACATCGGCGAGTCCGAGACGGTCGCCGGCGACCACACCGTGGTGCTGCCGACCCAGAGCACCACCGGACCGCCGACCGAATCGGCGCCGCCGAAGCATCCGGCCCGGCCCGACCGGGGAGACCCGGCCGCCGAGGTGTGGGCGCTGGTGGAGCGGGCCCAGGCCGGTGAGTCCGAGGCGTTCGGGCTGATCTACGACCGCTACGTCGACACCGTGTTCCGGTTCGTCTACTTCCGGGTCGGCAACCGGCAGCTCGCCGAGGACCTCACCTCGGACACCTTCCTGCGCGCGCTCAAGCGCATCGGCAGCTTCACCTGGCAGGGCCGTGACCTCGGCGCCTGGCTGGTGACGATCGCCCGCAACCTGGTCGCCGACCACTTCAAGTCGGGCCGTTACCGCCTCGAGGTGACCACCGGCGACGTTCTGGACGCCGACCGGGAGGATCGCGGGCCGGAGGGCAGCCCGGAGTCCGCGGTGGTCGACCACATCACCAACGTCGCCCTGCTCACCGCGGTCAAGCAGCTCAACCCGGAACAGCAGGAGTGCATCGTGCTCCGGTTCCTGCAGGGCTTCTCGGTCGCCGAGACCGCGCAGACCATGGGCAAGAACGAGGGTGCGATCAAGGCCCTGCAGTACCGGGCCGTACGAGCACTCAACCGGCTCCTGCCGGAAGGGTTCCAGTCTTGACCGAGCGCCCACAGATGTCGATCTCCGATACCCGATGGCCCCGTCACACACCCGTAACCGGGGCCGCGTGTCGCGCGTTTGTCCGGATGCGACCCCGGGCCGTCACCCACGGCCCGGTCGCCGACGTCGGCCCGCAGGCCGGCGAGACAGTCACGAGCGAGGGGAGGTGCCCACGGTGAAGTTCGATTTCTGGGACCGCCGGAGCGCCGAGCGCTTCGCGGAGCTACTCGACGAGGCCGGCGGCGCCCGTCGGCACCACACCCGTGGCCACGCCGACGTGGAGCTGGACCGGCTGGTGGCCATCGGCAACCGCCTCACCGCGGCCCGGCCGAGCTCACCGGTCGACTCCGAGTTCCGCGTCGGTCTGCGCGCCATGCTGGTCGCGACCGCCGAACGGGACGGCATCGGCCGGACCGCTGACGAGGACGACTTC
Source organism: Actinoplanes sp. NBC_00393 (assembly GCF_036053395.1). NCBI lineage: Bacteria > Bacillati > Actinomycetota > Actinomycetes > Micromonosporales > Micromonosporaceae > Actinoplanes > Actinoplanes sp. NBC_00393. Next base: position 7,744,461 of record NZ_CP107942.1, read on the forward strand.
GAACCGGTCCCGGCAACCGCTGCCGCGGCCCGCCGGCCGATCTTCGGGCGCCGGATCCGGGCCCGCGGCGCGATCGTGATCGGCGTGGCCGCCGGCGCGATGGCCGTCTCCGGAATCTCCGCGGCGAGCGAGAGCGCGTCACCCGGCGACGCCCTGTACGGGGTCAAGCGGTCGACCGAACGGGCGCAGCTGGCGATCGCCGGATCCGATTCCAACCGGGGTCAGCTGTCGCTGGACTTCGCCAGGAACCGGCTCACCGAGGCGGTCTCCATGGACGGCGACGACGCGAGCTTCGCGTCCGTCCTGGACGACATGGACGCCGACACCCGCAAGGGCGTACGGCTGCTGACCACCTCGGCCGTGTCGCACAAGGACGCCAAGCCGCTGACCACTCTGGACGGGTTCGTCGACGGACAGCGGGACGCCTTCGGGCCGGCCCTGGACCGGCTCTCCCCGGACAACCGGGAGCGGGCGCTCACGTCGTTGGCGCTGCTCGAGGACGTGGCCGGGCGCAGCGAGTCGCTGCGGACCGGACTGCGCTGCGAGCGGATCACGCCGGCCGGTTCCGACGAGCTGGGGCCGAAGCTCCGTAACTGCGGCGACGGACAGGGTGACCGTGCCGGCTCCGCGCCACAGCCGGACCGCACCGGCAAGGCCAACAAGCAGGACGAGGATCCGGTCGAGCCGAAGCCGGTAAAAAGCGGCAAGGTCAAGCCGGGCACCACCGCCGGGACGACGGTCCCGGGCGACGCGGACCCGACGCTGCCGGGAGTGCAGCCGGGGACCAGGAGCGTTTCGCCGTCGCCGTCGGGCACGACGACCACGCCGGTGCCGGACGAGGCCGAGGAAGGCGTGCTGGGCGGACTGCTCGGCGACCTGTTCTAGGTCACGAACTTCCAGTCTCGGCGAACGTGGCGAGGGGCGGTGCCGGAGTCAGAAACTCCGGGGCCGCCCCTCATTCGTCACTATAGGACGGTTCAGGGCGGATCTGCCGAGTTCATTCACGGGCCGAACGGGTCCGGCCGCTTCTCCAGGAGCTCGTGCAGGGTGGCCTGGATCGTCTCCCGGACCTGGTCGGCCAGGTTGTAGACGACCAGCGGATCATCCGCGAACTCGGTCAGGTGCGCGGTCGGGATCGGCGGGCAGAACTGGATCAGCCACTTGCTGGGCAACGGCACCATGCCCAGCGGTCCCAGCCAGGGGAAGGTCGGCGTGACCGGGAAGTACGGCACGCCGAGGAGCCGGGCCAGCGGCTTCAGGTCGGCCAGGATCGGATAGATCTCCTCGGCGCCGACGATGGCGACCGGGATGATCGGCGTACCGGTGCGCAGCGCGGCCGAGACGAACCCACCGCGACCGAACCGCTGAAGCTTGTATCGGTCGGCGAAGCGCTTGCCGATGCCCTTGAAGCCTTCCGGGAAGACACCGACGAGCTGGCCGCTGGTCATCAGGCGCTCGGCATCCGGGTTGCAGGCCACGGTGGCGCCGGCCGCGCGGGCCAGCTCGCTCATCACCGGCATCCGGAAGACCAGGTCGGCGCCGAGCAGGCGCAGGTGCCGGTCGCGCGGGTGCTTGTCGCGCAGGGCGACGGTCAGCATCAGGGCGTCCAGCGCGATGGTGCCGGAGTGGTTGCCCACCACCAGGCCACCGCCGTCGGCCGGCACGTTCTCGATGCCGAGGACCTCGGTGCGGAACCAGTCCCGATAAAGGATCTTGAGTAGCGGGTGGAAGAGGGCGTCGGCCAGCTCGGGGTCGAACCCGAACTCGTCCACCTCGTACGCCCCGGCCAGTCGCCGGCGCAGGAAGGCCAGGCCGTTGGCGACCCGCTGATCCCAGACGTCCAGGGTGTCGCCGGCGGCCTGCGCTGCCGAGGACTCTGCCACGGGCTCCTCCGGGATCGGCCGGCGCCCGTTGACCCGCTGCGCCGGGGCGGGCGCGGGCAACCGGAACTCGGCGTGCCCGGGCAGCATGTCGCGATACTCGTGCTGGCTCATGGCCGGTCCCGCCCCACCGCCGCGGTCTCGGCGGCCGCGGGCGCCTCAGCCGCCGCCCGCACCCGGCGGATGCCGTCCAGGATCGCCCGCTCGGCGGCCACGAGCCGCTCGGTGGTGATCGTGGAACCGGCGACGTGCGCCTGGATGAACTCCTCGAAGGCGGCCGCCGTGGTGCGCGGCGTGAAGCCGAACTCGCGGATCAGTCGGGTGGTGTCCACCACCCGACCGTGCACGAAGAGGTCGATCTGGTCCAGCCCGATCTGCTCGACGCCGAGATTGCGCAGCAGCGCGGCGCCGGTGGACAGCGCCGACTCGGGGAGCGGAAGGGCGACGCGGCCGGCCCGGCGAACCGCCTGGGCGAGCATCAGCACACCGGCGCCGGCGACGTTGAAGGTGCCCGGGTGATCCTCGGTCACCGACCGGTGCAGGATCTCCAGTGCGTCCTCGACGTGCACGAACTGCAGCCGGGCGTCGCGGCCGAGCACGGTCGGCACGACGGGCTGGGAGAAGTAGCGGGTCAGCGACGTCTCGGCGGACGAGCTGATCATCGGGGCGAACCGCAGCACTGTGGCGGCGACCTCGGGCCGGCGGCGGCGGAAACCCCGGACGTACCCCTCGATGTCGAGGATGTCGCGGGCGAACGGACCACGCGGCACCGCGCGCGGCTCGGTGTCCTCGGTGAAGACGGCGGGGTCCCGGAAGGACGCGCCGTACGCCGCGGTGGACGAACGCACCACGAGTTTGCGCAACCGGCTGCTGCCCTGCGCGGCGGCCAGCACCTGCATGGTGCCGATGACGTTCTGTTCCTTCATCGCCGCGCGGCCGCCGTGTTCCGCGTCCGGGACGCTGGTCACAGCCATGTGCACGACCGCTTCGGCGCCGAGGTCGGCGATCGCCTCGGTGGCCGCGCGCGCGTCAGCCTGGATCCGCTCCACGCCGTCGAGCAGGCCGAGAAGGCCCGCGGGCGGGTCATGCGGATCCAAGCCGACGACACGGTCGATCCGGGGATCAGCGACGAGGCGTGCGGCCACCCGAGCGCCGAGATAACGGCTGACTCCAGTGACCACGACAACGCTGGGCGGTGAGGTCACCACGGGTGCACCTTTCGATGCGAAGCCTCGGAAAGGGTCGGCAAGAGCCGGAAGCCGGGCTGTGTTCTACCGCGGCGGAAAACCGAGGCAAAACCGTGAGAGAGCCCGGCCGACCGTCACTTGCCGAGACGGCGACGCTGGACGCGGGTCTTGCGCAGCAGCTTGCGGTGCTTCTTCTTCGCCATACGCTTGCGGCGCTTCTTGACCACGGAGCCCATACGAAAAGCCTCTCGAAACCATGAGTGAAACCCGGCCGGAGCCGGTCTGGACGGCGCCCGGAGCACTGGCGCCGCACGAGGCGGCACGCCTGGACCCGGGAACCAACCGGTCAAGCGTACCGGGACGTCCCTACCGGGCCAACACGGACCTCCCCGGCCCCCGGCCTTGCTGCAGTTAGGCGCTTTGCGAGAAGGCGCCGCGCAGATACTCGTGTACCGCGTGCTCGGGCACCCGGAACGAACGGCCGACCCGGACCGCGGTGAGATCACCGCCGTGCACGAGCCGGTAGACGGTCATCTTGGAGACCCGCATGAGTGCGGCCACCTCAGCCACCGTCAGGAATCGAACCTCCGAGAGCCGTTCCTCGGTCTGGGCTGGACCCGTCATCGCGTCGCACCGTTCCTTTCGCAGGCACGATCCACCATGACCGGCCTGGCGGCGCCGGCAGATGACGTGCGTGTCATCAGAACGGTATCGATACGGCTGTGACCAACGCGATACGTTCCGTGAAATGCCCACAAAAAGTCAAGGATGACACGCCGGTTTCGGCCGAGAATCGCCCGAATGCGTTACTTCTTGGAGGTGGCAGCGCGGGCCAGGAAGGCCACGTTGGCGGGGCGCTCGGCGAGGCGGCGCATCAGGTAGCCGTACCACTGCTCGCCGTAGGGCAGATAGATCCGCACGGTGTGGCCGCCGGCCGCCAGACGGGCCTGCTCCTCCGGGCGTACGCCGTAGAGCAGCTGAAACTCGTACTCCCCCGTGGAGCGGTCGAACCAGCGGGCCCGGTCCTCGGCGATCGCGATCAGCCGCGGGTCGTGGGTCGCCACCATCGGGTAGCCCTCACCGGACATCAGGATGTTCAGGCAGCGCACGTACGACTTGTCCACGTCCAGGGCCGACTGGAAGGCGACCGACTCGGGCTCCGCGTAGGCACCCTTGCACAGCCGCACCCGGGACCCCGCCGTCGCCAGCTCCCGGCAGTCCCCCTCGGTGCGCCGCAGGTACGCCTGCAGCACCGCACCGGTCGACGGGAAGTCCCGGCGCAACTCGAGCAGCGTCTCCAGCGTCGCGTCGGTGGTCGTGTGGTCCTCGGCGTCCAGCGTCACCGTGGTGCCGGCGTCGGCCGCCGCGGCACAGATGGCGTGCGCGTGCTCGTACGCCACCTTGTCGTCGATCTGTTGACCCAGGGCCGAGAGCTTCACGCTGACCTCGGCGGCCGGAGTCAGCCCGATGTCGCGCAGGCGGCGCAGAAGCGCGACGTACTCGTCGCGGGTGGCCACCGCCTGTTCCATCGTCCGGGTGTCCGCGCTCAGATGATCGAGGCTGACCGCCAGGCCGTCATCGACCAGTTCCCGGCTCACCCGCAGTGCCTCGTCGGCGCTGCGGCCGGCGACGAACCTCCGCACGACTCCTTTGCTGACCGGCGCGGACTCGACCATGCGCTCGAGCCGGGTGGACCCGGCGGCGGCGAGAAACAGGGAACGGAACATGCGCCGAGCGTAACCTCCGCGTCGCCGTGCGGCCCCGCGGCGCGGCCCCGATTCGCACCTCCCGGGCACGACAGACGTGCCCCCTGGGGCCAGGTACGGCTACCGTTGTCGGGTGAACTTCGATGCGTACGCGCGGACGGCGGTCGACCTGGTCAACGCCGGCCTGGACGATCTCGCCGGATTGCGGGCATTGTTCGCCGGCGAGCAGGCCTACATGCGGGACGAGGTCGCGGAGAAGGACCTCGCCGTCTTCCGCCGCGCCCAGCGGCGCCTGCGCGAGGTCTTCGAGTTCGGCACGTCCGGGCGCGACAACGAGGCGGTCAACGAGCTCAACTCGCTGCTCGAGGCGCACCCGGTGCAGCCACGCATCTCCGGGCACGACGCCAGCGACTGGCACATGCACGTGACCAGCCGCGGCGCCTCGGTCAGCGCGGAGTACCTGGCCGGGGCGGTCTGGGGTCTCGCCGTGTGGCTGTGCGAGTACGGCAGCGCCCGCTTCGGCATCTGCGCCGACGAGCGCTGCGGCAACGTCTACCTGGACACCTCGTCCAACAACTGCCGCCGCTTCTGCTCGGAGCGCTGCGCGACCCGCTCGCACGTCGCCGCGCACCGCGCCCGCAAACGTGCCGCCACCACGCTCACGCCGGCGCTCTAAGCCTGCGTGATCGCCGTTTCGGCGGGGGCCAGATAGCGGCGGGCGAACTCGAGGGCCTCGCGCAGGTCGGCCTCGCGGGCCGGGCGGCTGGCGGCCTTGCGTGTGTTGATTTCGAGGGCGACCGAGCCGGTGAAGCCTTTGCTGACCAGCGAGCGCAGCAGCTCGGCGCAGGGCTGATTGCCGCGGCCCGGGACCAGATGCTCGTCGCGGCCCTCGCCGGTGCCGTCACCCAGGTGCACGTGCCGCAGCCCGGACCCCATCTTGGCGGCCATCTCCAGCGCGTCGATCCGGGACGCCGCGCAGTGCGAAAGATCCAGCGTGTACGCGTCGAAGCCGGTCACGGTGGGATCCCAGCCCGGCGTGTACGGCACGAACCAGCGGCCGGCCATCTTCACCGGGAACATGTTCTCCACCGCGAAACTCAGGTCCGGATGCCGGGCCTGCACCTTGGCCAGCCCCTCGGCGAAGTTGCGCGCGTAGTCCCGCTGCCAGGTGAACGGCGGGTGCACCACGACCGTGGGCGCCCCGAGCGACTCGGCGAGCTGGGCGGCCCGGTTGAGCCGCTCCCACGGGTCCGGGCTCCACACCCGCTGGGTCACCAGCAGGCAGGGCGCGTGCACCGAGAGAACCGGCACGCCGTAGTGGTCGGCCAGCCCTTTCAGGGCACCGGCATCCTGGCTGACGGCGTCGGTCCACACCATGACCTCGAGGCCGTCGTAGCCGACCGTGGCTGCCATCTCGAACGCCGCTGCCGTCGGCTCGGGGAAGACCGAGGAGCTGGAGAGAAGCACGGGAACGCGGGAACTCACGCCCTCCAGGGTAGCCGCGCCCGGCACGCCCGGATATATCAGCTCTAAACGGTCATGATCCATCGGTGCGCGTACGCTGACCCGGATGAGCCGCACGCAGCCACCTCGGGAAGTCCCCCTCGACTTCCCGCGGGAATGGATCGAATTCCTCGACCCCGACGACGAGCAACACCTGGTCCGCGCCGACCTTACCTGGCTGCTCTCCCGCTGGACCTGCGTATTCGGCTCGGCCTGCCGTGGCATTCTCCCCGGCCGGGCCGACGACGGCTGCTGCTCGCACGGCGCGTTCTTCACCGACGCCGACGACGAGAACCGGGTCAAGGCGGCCGCCGCGAAGCTCACCCCGGAGACCTGGCAGCACTACCGGCGCGGGTTCAAGAACTACACCGAGGTGGACACGGTCGACGGGACGAAACCCGCTCGGCGTACGGCCACCCGATCCGGTGACGGCCCGTGCGTCTTCCTCAACGACGCCGACTTCCCGGCCGGCGGCGGCTGCGCCCTGCACGCCCAGGCGCTGCGGGACGGGGCGCACCCGCTCAAGTACAAGCCCGACGTCTGCTGGCAGCTGCCGGTCCGCCGGGAACAGGACTGGGTCACCCGGGCCGACGGCACCAAGCTGCTGCAGTCCACCCTGACCGAGTTCGACCGCCGCGGCTGGGGCCCCGGCGGCCACGACCTGGCCTGGTGGTGCACCTCGTCCCCGGACGCGCACGTCGGCACCGAGCCGATGTACCTCTCCTATGCGCCCGAGCTGATCGCGCTCGTCGGCGAGGCCGCGTACCAGAAGTTGGCCGAGCTCTGCACCGCCCGGATCAAGTCCGGTCTGATCGCCGTCCACCCGGCCACCACCCGGGCGCAGGCGCCGAAGCGCCGCGGCGGACGCGAGCCGGCGTCACCCCTCCGGGGGTGAAACCCCGTCCCGGGATGGCGATCTTATCTAGTCGCATGCCATCTTGGTGCAGAGCAATACCGAATCCCATGGGCCAGGCGTCCAAGGAAGGGCGCCTGGCCGCCCCATCTCTACGGCTCGAACTTGTAGCCGAGACCGCGCACGGTGACGATGTAGCGCGGCGCGGAGGGTTCCGGCTCGACCTTGGAACGCAGTCGCTTGACGTGGACGTCCAGGGTCTTCGTGTCACCGACGTAATCGGCGCCCCAGACGCGGTCGATCAGCTGGCCGCGGGTGAGCACCCGGCCGGCGTTGCGCAGCAGCAGCTCGAGCAGCTCGAACTCCTTCAGCGGCAACTGCACGCCGGAGCCGTCGACGGTCACCACGTGACGCTCGACGTCCATCCGGACCGGACCGGCGGCGAGCGTCGGGGTGGTCACCTCGGCCGCCTCGGCGCCCTGGCGGCGCAGCACGGCACGGATCCGGGCGACCAGTTCACGCGGCGAGTACGGCTTGGTGACGTAGTCGTCGGCGCCGATCTCCAGGCCGACCACCTTGTCGATCTCGCTGTCCCGGGCGGTGACCATGATGATCGGTACCGCCGAGCGCTGCCGCAGTTGGCGGCAGACCTCGGTGCCGGACATCTCCGGCAGCATGAGGTCGAGGAGCACGATGTCGGCCCCGGTCCGGTCGAACTGCGTGAGCGCCGAGGTGCCGGTCGCAGCGACCGAGACCTCGAACCCCTCTTTACGCAGCATGTACGACAGGGCGTCGGAGAACGACTCCTCGTCCTCGACCACGAGCACGCGGGCCAATGAAGTTCCTTCCGTCGTCGGTGGTCGGCTTCAGCACGGTTTTCCGGGTTTGCGGCGGAGCCGCCCGGAAGACTCAGCGCCCGGCCACACCGGACTCGATCTCAATCGCCGTCGGTGACGACGAGGGGGACTCGGGGGACTCGGGGGGTCGCGCCGGTAGGCGCAAGGTGAACGTAGAACCGTCGCCGAGTGAACTGGTCACCGTGACGCGGCCACCGTGGTTGGTGGCGATGTGCTTGACGATGGCCAGGCCGAGGCCGGTTCCGCCGGTGGAACGGGACCGCGCCTGATCGGCCCGGTAGAACCGTTCGAAGATCCGGTCGACGTCGGTCGGCGCGATGCCGATGCCCTGGTCGGCGACGTCGATCTCGATCCAGTCGTCGCTGTGCCGCATGGCCAGCGAGACCTTGGTGTCCTCACCCGAATACGCGATGGCATTCTCGACGAGGTTGGTGACAGCGGTGGCGATCTGGCTGTCGTTGCCGTAGACCATGGAACCCTTCGGCCCCTCGTACACGATCTCGATGCTCTTGGCCGACGCCGTGGTCCTGGTCCGGTCGATCACCTCGGCGATGACCCAGTCCAGCGAGACCGGCTCGGGATGAGGCAACGGCTCGGCACCCTGCAGCCGGCTGAGTTCGAGCAGCTCGTTGACGAGGCGGCCCATCCGGGCCGACTCGTGGTGGATGCGCTCGGCGAACCGGCGGGCGGCCAGCAGGTCCTCGGACTGGGCCTCCGGAGTCGCGTCGGGAAGCTGGGTGGCGTCCAGCAGCGCCTCGGCCAGCAGCTGCAGCGCCCCGATCGGGGTCTTCAGCTCGTGGCTGACGTTGGCGACGAAGTCGCGGCGGACCCGGGCCAGCCGATGCGCCTCGGTGACGTCGGCGGCCTCGACCGCGACATGCGTCGCATTCAGGGCCACCGCACGCAGGTGCAGGCCCAGGGGAGCCTGAGCGCCACCGGCACGACCGCGGGGCAGATCAAGTTCAACTTCGCGGCGTACGCCGGTACGCCGGACCTGTCCGGCCAGTGTCCGCAGGATCGGGTGGGCCGCGATGGTGCCGGGCGCACCGCCGGAGCGGAGCAGGCCCATCGCCCGGGCCGCCGGGTTGACCAGCACCGGGTAGTCGTCGGCATCCAGGACGACGACCCCGACCCGCAGCGAGTCGAGGCTCTTACGACCGAGCCCCTTGAGGCCGTGCTTGCCCGCGGGCCGATCCTCGTCCGGTTCGATGGCTGTTCCCCCCTCCAACGGTCCCGGCTCGGCCGCGTCTCCCGGCCGGCGGACCCGGGCCAGAACCAGCCCCGCTCCCACACCGACGGCGAGCGCGGCTGAGATCAGGCCGACGGCAATTTCCCACTCCACGCTGCGATCGTAGGGTCATTGTTTACCTGAGCCATAGGGCCAATCGGGCAAACCGGGCGCACGTCGAATAATGTTCACCACTGCGCCCGGCGTCGTTCACCGCTGTTCACGTTCAGGCCGCTGTCCCGACCTAGCGTGAGCAGCACACACCGGCCGTCGCCTGAGGATCGGGCCGGCCCTGAGCACCGGGACCAGAACATGCGCGAGGAGTACCAGGCCGACCTCATCGAGGTGAGCCGCCTGCTGGTGACCATGTCAGAAGCAGTGCGTGCCGCACTCCGCAAGGCGACGAGCGCGCTGCTGACCGCGGACCTCAAGGCCGCCGAAGCGGTGATGGAGCGGGACGCCGAGATCGACGCGATCTACGAGCAGGTCGAGGCCAAGGTGGCGGACACCATCGCCCGGCAGGCGCCGGTCGCCGGCGACCTGCGCCGGGTGATCACCGCCCTGCACATCTCGGCCGACCTGGAGCGGATGGGCGATCTGGCCGAGCACGTGGCGAAGACCGCGTCGCGCCGGCACCCGTCCCCCGCCGTGCCGGCCGAGCTGCGCCCGACGTTCCAGCAGATGGCGGAGGTGGCGGACCGGATGGCGGAGAAGATCACCACGCTGCTGCGCGATCCGGACGTCGCGGTGGCCGCGGAGCTGGACAAGGAGGACGACGCGATCGACGACCTCGAGCGTCACCTCTTCAAGATCATGCTGGACGACGACTGGCCGTACGGCGCGGAGACCGCGATCGACGGCGCGCTGCTCGGCCGCTTCTACGAGCGCTACGCCGACCACGCGGTGAACATCGGCGAGCACCTGATCTACCTGATCACCGGGGAGCCGGCGAACGCGCAGAGCTGATATCGATCCCCGCTCGCGCCTGCCGCGCGGCCAGGGATCCGGGGCCGGGACGCCACGGGGGCGTCCCGGCCCTCGTCGTTCTACTTTCCTTTTACTTCCGGTTCCCTTTTACTTCCGGCCCTGGTTGGCCACCGCGGCGGCGGCTTCCTCGGCGGCCTTCGGGTCGAGGTACTTGCCGCCCTTGGTGATCGGGCGCAGGTTCTCGTCCAGGTCGTAGCGCAGCGGGATGCCGGTCGGGATGTTCAGCTTGGCGATCGCCTCGTCGGAGATGTCGTCGAGGTGCTTCACGATGGCGCGCAGCGAGTTGCCGTGCGCCGCGACCAGGACCGTCTTGCCGGCGCGCAGGTCCGGGACGATCTGGTCGTACCAGTACGGCAGGGCGCGCTCGAGCACGTCCTTCAGGCACTCCGCCTTGGGCAGCACCTCCGGCGGAAGGTTCGCGTACCGGGCGTCGCCGAACTGGGAGTACTCGGAGTCGTCCTCGATCGGGGGCGGCGGGACGTCGTACGACCGGCGCCAGAGCATGAACTGCTCCTCGCCGTACGTCTCCAGGGTCTGCTTCTTGTCCTTGCCCTGCAGGGCGCCGTAGTGGCGCTCGTTGAGCCGCCAGTGGCGCTTGACCTCGATCCAATGCCGGTCGGTGATGTGCAGGGCGATCTCGCTGGTCCGGATCGCGCGGCGCAGAAGGCTGGTGTGCACCACGTCGGGCAGCACCCCCTGCTCCTTGAGCAGCTCGCCGCCGCGCCGGGCCTCGTCCTCACCCTTGGCGTCCAGGTCCACGTCGACCCAGCCGGTGAAGAGGTTCTTGGCGTTCCACTCGCTGTTGCCGTGCCGCAGCAGCACCAGGGTTCCAGTCATGAACACATCTTCCCCCGTGGCCATGGGCGATGTGCGGGCCACCCGGTACGTGTCCGCCGCCACAGCGAAACCCGGTTGCGCCGCCCCCTAGGTTGTAAGGGACTCAGTCTTGAACAGCACTTACCCGGGAGGCGTCGTGCGGGGTTGGTTACGGCAGGCCGCCGGAGGACTGCCACGGCAGTTCTGGTTCCTCTGGGCCGGCACCCTGATCAACCGCCTCGGCGCCTTCGTGGTGCTGTTCCTGAGCATCTACCTGACCGGGGAGCGGCACTTCACCCAGAGTCAGGCCGGCATCATCCTCGGCCTGTACGGGGTGGGCGGCGCGATCGGCACCATGACCGGTGGTGTCCTGGCCGACCGCTGGGGCCGGCGGCCCACCATGCTGACCGCCCAGTTCGGCGCGGCGGCCCTGATGCTCACCCTGGGTTTCGCGCACACGTACGCCCAGATCGCCGTCGTCACCCTGCTGCTCGGCCTGTTCGCCGAGGGGGTCCGGCCGGCGTTCTCGGCGATGATGGTCGACGTCGTCCCGGACCGGGACCGCGTCCGGGCGTACTCGTTGAACTACTGGGCGATCAACCTGGGCTTCGCGCTCGCCGCGGTTGCGGCCGGGTTCGCCGCGCAGTTCGACTACCTGCTGCTCTTCGTCGTGGACGCGGGCACCACGCTGATCACCGCGATCATCACGGCGATCTTCCTGGCCGAGACCCGGCCGGCCCGGGTGCACGGCGCGGGCCCCGCCCTCGCCGGCGGCGGCATCGGCACCGCGCTGAAGGACCGGGTCTTCCTGATCTATCTGCTTCTCACCCTGGCGTCGGTGCTGGTGATCCTGCAGCACGCGTCGACACTGCCCATCGCGATGCTGGCCGACGGGTTCTCGGCGGCCACCTACGGCCTGGTGATCGCGGTCAACGGCGTACTGATCGTGCTCGGCCAGCTCTTCGTGCCGAAACTCATCGAAGGGCGCGACAGCGCCCGCGTCCTGGCGCTCGCCGGTCTGATCATCGGCGTCGGGTTCGGGCTGGTCGCGCTCGCCGAGACGGCCTGGATGTTCGCGATCACGGTGATCATCTGGACGCTCGGCGAGATGCTGCAGTCACCCAGCAACGCCGCCACCGTCGCGGCCCTGTCGCCACCCGCGCTGCGCGGTCGCTACCAGGGGCTGAACTCGCTGACCTGGTCCATCGGTACGGCGATCGCACCGGTCCTCGGCGGCCTGATCCTGCAGAAGGGCGGCGACGCCGTGCTGTGGGCGGGCTGCTTCGTGCTCTGCGCGCTGGCCTCGGTGGGCCAACTGCTGGCCGGTCCCGCCCGCGCCCGGCGGGCCGAGCAACAGCGCCGAGCCGAAGCCCGCGCCATCGAGCTCGCCGCCGCCCGAGCTTCCGTGCCCACCTCCTGACGCCCCCGACCCAGCTGTCACCCAGCGTCGCCTCCCGCCCGCTGAAGCAGCAGCGACGGTCAGCCCGGCACGCCCGGCTGCCCCCCACGGTCGCCTCCCGCCCACTGAAGCAGCAGTGACGGTCAGCCCGGCACGCCCGGCTGACCCCCACGGTCGCCTCCCGCCCACTGAAGCAGCAGTGACGGTCAGCCCGGCACGCCCGGCTGACCCCCACGGTCGCCTCCCGCCCACTGAAGCAGCAGTGAGAGCCAGCTGGACTGGATCAACGCCCGGGCTGACTGGATCGCCGACCGGATAGGTGGGTTCGGTAGGGATGGGGCGGAACCTCGCAGCCCTCGCTAAGGGAACACTTCGGACGCCGCGTGTTTCCGAGCACAGAAATGCGCGCGCCAATTGCTTGGTCGCGCGCAAATGAAACAAGCCGGAAACAAAAGCGCCGGCGGCGGCGGACGACACCCATCCCCATAGGCGCCGCCCGCACTAACCGCCGGTCTCGGGTCGCGCCGTCCCCCAACGGCTCATGCCACCCGTCCCCAAACGCCGATCCGCGGCGATCGTTGCCGATCGACCCGTTCCCCGAACTAACGGCTCGGCGTCCATCGACCACGCTAGTTGGGGCAGTCAAGCCTCACAAGCCGATTTCGTGTCGACATCTGTCTCAACCGTCACAATCGCCGACAACCAACCGATCGGAGGATCCGCCAATCACTCGTCCGGGCTTGTGGGCATGGAAAAAATTACTAGGCTTCTCGCTCGATCGGCGAACCCGGCGAATTGCGCGCTGTCCGTCGCCACCAGCCCGGGACCGGCCGCATCGTGGCCATCCTCAGTGGACTCGGTTCGCTCGACAATCTTCCGTTCATCAATTTTCCCAGCCGGTAAAGAACCGATCTTGGTGGCCGGTTAGTCGGCGGACTCGGCCAGATGCTTGAACGCCTGCAGGTTGGCGAGTGATTCGCCGCGTTTGACCCGCCACTCCCACTCCCGGCGGATCGACGTGCCGAAGCCGATCTCCAGCATCGTGTCGAACGACTCGTCGGCGTAGGTGAGCACCGAACCGAGGAGCCGGTCCAGCTCGTCCTCGTCCAAGCCCTTCAGCGCGACCCGGCCGGTCAGATAGACGTCGCCGACCGCGTCGATCGAGAACGCGACCCCGTACATCCGGGCGTTGCGCCGCAGCAGCCAGGCCCACAGGTCCTCGTGCCGTTCGTCCGGCCGGCGCATGACGAAGGCCTCGATCCGCAGCGCGTGCGCGCCGACGATCAGGTTGCAGGCCGTCTTGAGTTTGTGCGTGCCGGGGAGGGAGACGACGTACGAGCTGTCGCCTGTGGACTCCCACTCCAATTCGCGGTCGGTCAGGACCCGTTCGATCAGTTCCGTCACCATGCGAAGGTCGCTCCCTCGAGTCGCGCCGTGATCAGCGCCCGGTGCTCAACCATCGCGTCACGGTAGACCCGCAGCAGCGATTCGGCAGTGCGGTCCCAGGAGAAGCGGGACGCGTGGGCGACGGCTCCCGCGGCGAGCCGGTGCCGGTAGCCGGGTGCGTCGAGCAGCCGTTCCAGAACCCGGGCCCAGTCGGCCGGGTCGTGTCCGTCGACGAGCACGCCGCTGATCCCGTCCCGGACCGCGGTGACCAGCCCGCCCACCGCGGCCGCGACGACCGGGGTGCCGCAGGCCTGCGCCTCGAGGGCGACCAGTCCGAACGACTCGTTGTACGAGGGGACGGCGACCAGGTCGGCGGCCCGGTACAGGGCGGCCAGGTCGGCGCCGGTCTGCGGGGGAAGGAACACGACCGAGTCGGAGACGCCGAGCGAGGCGGCCAGTTCGATCAGTGACCGGGGCCGGTCCAGGCCGGTGCCGCTGGGACCGCCACAGATCACCACGGTCACGTCGGAGGCGCTGCGGCGGCGCATCTCGGCGACCGCGGAGATCAGCACGTCAGGCGCCTTGAGCGGCTGGATCCGGCCGACGAACGCCACGATCCGGCCGTTCTCCGGCAGCCCGAAGCGGGCCCGGTCGGCGGCGCCCGGACGGAACCGGCGCAGGTCGACGCCCGGTTGCACGACGCTGACCCGGGCCGGGTCGGCGTCGTAGTGGGTGATCAGGTCCTGCGCCTCGAACCGGGTGTTCGCCACCAGGTGGTCGGACTCCGCGACGACCTGTTCCTCACCGATCAGACGGGCTTTGGGCTCCGGCCGGTCACCGTCCGCAAGGTACTGGTTCTTCACTTTTGCGAGGGTGTGCGCGGTGTGTACGTGCGGCACGCCCCAGCGTTCCCGGGCCAGCCAGCCGACCTGCCCGGAGAGCCAGTAGTGCGAGTGGATCAGATCGTAGTGGCCGGGCGGGTGTGCGGCCTCGGCCCGCAGGACGCCGTTGGCGAAGGCGCACAGCTGCGATGGCAGCTCCTCCTTGGCCAGGCCCTCGAACGGGCCCGCGGTGACGTGCCGGACATGCACGCCGGGCAGCATCTCGACCATCGGCGGAAGGCCGCTGGCGGTGGCCCGGGTGAAGATCTCCACCTCGACGTTGCGCTCGGCGAGGCGCTTGGCGACCTCGACGATGTAGACGTTCATGCCGCCGGCGTCACCGGTGCCCGGTTGCTCCAGCGGCGACGTGTGCACCGAGAGGGTGGCGATGCGCCGTGGGGCGGGCCACCCGCCGGCCCGTAGCTGTGCCACGTTTACCCCCTCCGCGTCGAATGAAGAAGTCGAGTAGAAAAACTTGTTGCGCCAACGTTCATCTTCCCCATCGGCGCTCACCGAACCACGGCGCAGCCGACCGGGGGTGATCCAAGTCATTGCGGGAGGGGGGTGATCAGGCAGGTGCGGGAGGATCGGAGCATGCAGAACATCGCTGTCGTGACCGGCGCATCCAGCGGGATCGGGGCTGCCACGGCCCGCAGGCTCGCCACCGAGGGATTTCACGTGGTCGCCGCGGCCCGGCGTGCTGACCGGCTGGCCGAGCTGGCCGAGGAGATCGGCCCGAACGCCACCGCCGCCGAGTGCGACGTGACCTCGGACGATTCGGTGGCCCGGCTGGCCGAGCTGGTGGCCGGCCTGGGCGGTCCGCTCACGGTCCTGGTCAACAACGCGGGCGGCGCCCGCGGACTGGATCCGGTCGCGGCCGGGTCGGTCGATGACTGGCAATGGATGTACGACGTGAACGTCCTCGGCACGCTGAGGGTCACCCAGGCGCTGCTCCCGGCACTGGAGGCGAGCGGCGCCGGCACGATCGTGACCGTCGGGTCGACCGCGGCCTTCACGGTCTACGAGGGCGGCGGTGGGTACACCGCGGCCAAGCACGCCCAGAACGCGCTGGTCGGGACACTGCGGCTGGAACTGTCCGGCAAGCCGATCCGGGTGATCGAGATCGACCCCGGCATGGTGCGTACCGACGAGTTCTCGCTCAAGCGGTTCGGCGGCGATCAGGCGAAGGCGGACTCGATCTACGACGGGGTCAAGGAGCCGCTGGTCGCCGACGACATCGCGGACGTCATCGCGTTCGCCGCGACCCGGCCGCAACACGTCAACATCGACCGCCTGGTGATCCGGCCGATCGCCCAGGCGGCCCAGCACAAGGTGCACCGGGAGAAGTAGGTTGAAGCCGGTCGGCGCGATCACCCGGGGGACGACCAATCCCAACCGGCTGCGACGGGTCGACAACTTCATCGCGTACCGATGTGAATCGATCTTGAAGGATGCCGCGCGGCCGCTCGTGATCGACCTGGGCTATGGCGCCACGCCGGTCACGGCGGTGGAACTCCGCGGCCGCCTGGCGGCCGCGGTCCGTGCGGATGTCGCGGTCGTCGGTCTGGAAATCGATCCGGTACGCGTGAGCGACGCCCAGCCGTTCGCGGACCCGCCGTGGCTGGAGTTCCGGCGCGGCGGGTTCGAGCTGGCCGGCCTGGCTCCGGTGGTGGTGCGCGCGTTCAACGTGCTGCGACAATACGCCGAGGACGAGGTGGCCGCGGCCTGGCGCACGATGACCTCGACCGGCGCGCTGCTGGTCGAGGGCACCTGCGACGAGCTGGGACGGATCGCCACGTGGACGGTCGTGGAGGATGGCGTACCTCGTACGCTCACTCTTTCCGCCCGGCTGGCGGCGCTGCAGCATCCGGCGATCTTCGCGGAGCGGCTGCCGAAGGCGCTGATCCACCACAACGTGCCCGGGCATCCGGTGCACGAGCTGCTGCAGGCGCTGGGCCGGGCGTGGGAGACCGAGGCCAGCCCGTTCGGGCCGCGCCAGCGATGGCTGGCCACGGTACGCCGGATGCGTACCGAAGGGTGGCCGGTGCTGGACGGCCCGGCCCGATGGCGGCTGGGTGAGCTGACCCTCCCCTACCCCGCGGGCTGAGAAAGCACCGCCTTGAGCGCCTCGAGCAGGGCGTCCGCGGTGAACGGCTTCTTCACCAGCAGCGCGTCCGCGCCGACCAGGCCCTTCGTGACCGCGATGTCCTTGGGCAGCCCGGAGATGAAGACCACGCCGAGTCCGGGCCGCAGATCGACGGCGGTGTCGGCCAGCTCCCCACCCGAGGCGCCGGGCAGGGTCAGGTCGGTGACCAGCGCGGCGATCTCGCCCGGATGCTCCCGGCAGACCGAGAGCGCCTCTTCCGGATCGCCGGCCACCAGCGTCGCGTATCCGCGGCGCTCCAGCATCCGGCGCATGATGTCGCGCAGGTCCTCTTCGTCGTCGACGACCAGGACAGTCGGCCTCTCGGCGACCGGCGCCTCGGACATGTCGGTCCTCCTCGGGCTGGGGTCGCCTTCACGCTATCCGTCGGCCGGGGGTCGCGTACGGCACTTGGGCGGCCCCGCGCACCTGGTTCGGCCCACCCGGCGGCTGCCGGGTGGGCCGGTGCGGCTCGGCCCGCGTCGGCCGGGTCAGGCGGCGTCGGCCAGGTGGCCGGTGAAGAGCATGCGGTTCGGCGAGTCGGTGCCCGGGTCGCGGACCAGGTCGGTGCCGGCGTTCGCGACCAGGTCGTCGCGGACCTGCTGCGGCGTCCAGTCCGGGTGGGCGGCGAGCTCCAGCGCGATCGCGCCGGCGACGTGCGGCGTCGCCATCGAGCTGCCGCTCATCAGCGCCACCGCGGAGTCCGAGTCCTTGCCCGCCGACATGATGTTGACGCCGGGAGCGAACAGGTCGACACAGCTGCCGTAGTTGGAGAAGGACGCCCGGGCGTCGGCCATGTCCACCGCGCCGACCGTGATCGCGGCTGCGGTGCCGGCCGGCGAGAAGTCGCAGGCGTTCTGGTTCTCGTTGCCGGCCGCGACCGCGTACGTGATGCCCTTGTCGATGGACCGCTCGATGGCCGCGTCCAGCGTCCGGCTGACCGGGCCGCCCAGGCTCATGTTCGCCACCGCGGGCAGCTTCGCGTTCGCGGTCACCCAGTCGACGGCCGCGATGAAGGCGGTGTACGAGCCGTAGCCGTCACAGCCGAGCACCTTGAGCCCGACGAGCTTGACGTCCTTGGCCACGCCGTACGTGGCGCCGCCGACCGTGCCGGCGACGTGCGTACCGTGCCCGTGGCAGTCGTCGGCGACCGCGTCGCCGTCGACGAAGTCCCAGCCGTCGACCGCTCGCCCGCCGAACTGCTGGTGACTGGTGCGGATGCCGGTGTCGATCACGTACGCGGTGACGTCCGCGGCGGACCGGTAGGTGTAGGTGCTCGACAGCGGCAGCGAGCGCTGGTCGATCCGGTCCGCTCCCCACGGCACGTACCCGGACTGCCGGCCGGCCGTGGTGATCGTCGCGTCCTGCTCGACGTACTGGACAGCGGGGTCAGCGGCGATGCGGCGCGCCTGGGCGGCGGTCGCGCTCAGATGAAAGCCCTCGACGGCGGCCGAGTAGTTGTCGAGAACCGTTCCGCCGTATTCGCGGACCAGTTCCTGGGAAGCTGAGGTGATCCGGCCCGCCCCGGCGGAGCCCGGATCGAGTACGACGATGTAGCTGCCGGGGATGGCCCCGGCGGCGCCCGCGCCGCTGATCACGCCGGCGGCGGGTGCGGCTTCCACGGCGGACGCCGCCAGGGGAAGGCCGAAAAGTACGGTGGTTGCGGCGCTCGCGGCGGCTACGGAACGGGCGGCCAGACGACGGGCGTCGGTACCGAACAAAGCATCGTCCTCTCGGTTGCGCTCGAGGCCCCGGGGTATGCCGCAAGCAACTTGAGAGAAATGCTGAAAAGGAAGGGGAGCAGAACCGGGTACGCCCGGGTTGCGCCCAAGGTGCGGTGTTCACGACCGGTAGGGATCGGCCGGATCACACCGGTGAACCTCTAAGCCCACCGTGCCGCGGGCCGAATCTCACGCTGTCAGGACCGCTGCACCGCCACCGATGCAAGGCCCACTGAGCAAGGAGAGCGATATGACCACCCTGCTGTCGCCCGAGATCGACACCGTCGGCGAGCTGACCGAGCGCTGCGATCGCTGCGGCGCGGCCGCCAAGTTGGAGGTCGCCCTGACCAGCGGCGGCGAACTGGCGTTCTGTGGCCATCACGCCAACCGGCACCAGGCCGACATCCTCAAGGTCGCGAGCAAGGTGCGCCTCGAGGAGGGCTTCGACTGGGCGGGCAAGTAACCGCCTGCTCCGGTAGGCCGCGTTATGCTCTTTCCCTCACGTCTTGGGGGTATATGTGCATATCGCGGCGCATGGCGTGGGCAGGCTGTCCCGGCTGATCGCCGGGTGCGCCGGGGTCACGGTCGCCGTTCTCGGCGCCCTGGACACGCGCACGCTCGACGACGGCGCACCGCCGGGCGGGGTGATCCCCGACCCGGCGGTATCGCTCGTTCCGGCCGGGATCGCGCTGCTGCTGCAGGTCCTGCCGGTCACCGGTGAACGCGCCACCCGTACGCGTACCGCCGCTGCTGCACTGTTCGCCCTGGTCGCCGCCGCCCTCGGCGCTGCGGCCCTGGCCGATCATCCGGCCGCTTCGGTCGCCGTGCTCCTCGCCGGCCTGGCGCTCGCCACCCTCGACCTGCGGCTGAGCCCCCGCTCCGGGATCGTGGCCTTCCGGATCGCCGACCCCCTTCTGCTGGGCGCCGCCATCATCGCGCTGGTCGCCCTGGTCCCCCGGCTCTTCGCGCCGACGTTCCCGGCCGGCGGCGGACCCGACGGCGTCATGCCGCTGTCCATGGCCGGGTCGCTGCTCCTGCTGACCACCGGCACCATCCTGGCCCGGCCGGAAACCGGGCCGTTGCGCACCCTGGACGACTCGGGACCGCGCATCGCCGTACGCCGACTCGCCCCCGCCCTGATCGCCGCGCCCCTCATCGCCGCGCTGGTGAGCGCTTTTGCCGTGCGCACCGGGATCAGCCGCCCGGCTGCCGCGGTGAGCACCGGGGTGATCCTGGCCGCGCTCGCGCTCCTCGCGCTGCTCGCCTACCTGGTCCGCACCCTCGACCGGGCCGACCGGCGGCAGCGTCACCTGGTCGCCGAACTGCGCGATCGGCAGGACTTCGCCCAGACGCTGCTGCAGTCGATGAACGAGGCCGTCATGGTCCTCGACGTCAACTACCGCGTGATCGACGTGAACCGGCGGTGGCGGGAGCTGACCGGGCACGACGACTTGGTCCCCGACCCGCCGCCGCTGCCGCCGCCCGGCACCGGACAGGACTGGACGATCCCGCGGGCCGACGGCACCGAGGTGCCGGTGCTCGCCACCATGGCCGCCATCCCGGACGCCGCCGGCTCGACCCGCGGATATGTCGCGACCTGCGTGGACATCGCCGAACGCAAGCGCGCCGAGAACGCCCTCACCGAGCACGCCGCCGAACTGGAACGCGGCAACGCCCAGCTCGCCGCGGCGCTCACCTTCAAGAACGACCTGACGTCGATGCTTACCCACGACGTGGCGCAGCCGATCAGCTCCATCGCCAGCCTCGCCGAACTGCTCTGCGCCGACTGGGCCGACCTGCCGGACGACATCCGGCTGGAGCTGGCCACGAAGATCGACAAGAACACCCGCCGGCTCATCAAGATGATGAACGACCTGCAGCTGCTGTTCCGGCTGGACACCGGGACGGTCACCGCCCGCCGGGTGCCGGTGCCGCTGCTCGAGGTGGTGGAGGCGGTCAGCGCCGCGATCGGGGACGAGGGCGACGTGGAGATCGCGATCGACGAGGAGCTGACCGCGCTCGCCGACCGGGGGCACCTCACCGTCGTGGTGGAGAACCTGCTGAAGAACGCGCTCGGGCACGGGTCGCCGCCGATCCACGTACGGGCCGACCGGCGGGACGGCGGAGTGCTGCTGACGGTTCAGGACAGCGGCACCGGCATCCCCGAGGAACTGCTGCCCAACCTCTTCGGCCGCTTCATCCGGGGCTCCGGCCTGGGTCTGTTCATCGTCCGCCACCTGGTCGAGGCGAACGGCGGCTCGGTTCGGTACGAGCACGCCGTACCCCGGGGTGCTCGCCTGCTGGTGACCCTGGAGGGCGCGCCCGCATAGCAGGAAGGCCGGCCAATGGCCGGCCTTCGCGTTTCGGCGGACTCAGCCGCGCTCCTCCTCGTTGACCATGCCGCTGCCCCACATGTCGGCCCGGCTGGTCCGGCCGCCCATCGGGGCGCTGCCGGCCGCGCGCATCTCGCGCTCCAGGTCCTGGGCGCCGCGGATGCCCGACGGACTCTTCAGATCTGCGGTGGTCGGCGCGTTGTGCAGAGGGTTGTCGGTGAGGCCGGTGCCGGTCGGGTCGGCGTTGCCCAGGTCGGCCGTACCGGTGTCCCAGCCCGCGCCCGGACCGACCGAGCCGGCCTGGCGGTTGCGGATACGCGCGGCGACCGAGGCCGGCGACGCGGGATCCCGGGTGAGCATGCCGCTCAGCGACTTCGCGCTGGCGCCGGTCGGAATCGGGCGGCCACCCAGCACACCGCTCTCGACCAGACCCTTGAACGTGGTCAGGTCGGCCTTGAGACGGCGGTTCAGCGACTCCTGCCCGTGCCGGTCGCTCGGCATGAGGAACGCGATGTCAGCCTCCAGCTGCGCGACGACCTGGGTCTTCGTCTCGCCCATCGGGCGTAACGTGATCGTCTCGGCCAGCAGTGGCCCCTCCATGGTCGACCAGGAGACCCGCTCGTCCGGCGACCGCTCGATGATCTGGGCGTCGAACTCCCGGCGCTTGCCGTCGACATCCATGATCCAGTGCGTCTGATCAGCCCCGGTCGCCGTCACCTGACGCACGCCGGTCATGAATCGCGGGTAGTTCTCGAATGCCGCGAGCTGCTCGTACACCGTGTGCACCGGTGCGCTGACCTCGATAGCCTGCTGAACCATACTCATCGCAACTCTCCCCTGCTGATGGACCCGGCATCACAGAGAGTACGGAGACGAACGCAAGTCGTGTTCGGTTTCGCCTTTCTCAGAGGCGGCGCAGGTACTGCCAACGTCCGACCTCGGCGGCGTATCGAGCGTCGCTCGCGGGAACCACTGTCACGCCCGCATCGCGGAACATCTCCACCATTCGCGCAGACGGGCTTCGCCAGGCTTCGCTGATCTCCACCACGGTGCCGGTGGTCCGGCACGCCGCGGTCAGTTCGCCGACCAGCGCCGGGCTGAGCACGCTGTCCTCGATGCCGGCCTGCGCCAGCAACGCGAGCGGGCGGGCCAGCTGCGACGGCACGTACCGGGAAGCCCGCTCGAGGCCCCGCACGGTGGCCGTGACCAGCGCCTCGGCCACCTGCTCCGCGGTGAGGGCGCCGGAGTTCATCCGCAGCCGGATCTCCCGGGCGTCGAGCAGCTCGGCGCCGTACGGCAGCCCGGAAACCGCGACCGAGAGCGCGTCCAGCTGAGCCAGGTCGGACGGCAGGGCCAGCCAGCCATCCGGCCGCACGACCTCCACCTCGACGGCGACCCGCAGCCGCAGCTCGGTGCGGTGCCGGGCCCGGCGAACGGCATCGGCGTAAGCGGTCAGCCAGGTGGTGTCCGGCCCGGCCTGATCGGCGAAGGTGAGCGCGGTGAGGCCGGCCCGGTCAGCGGCCGAGACCACCACACCGACGGCATCCCGGCCGGCCGCGAAACCGGTGTGCACATGGGCATCCACCGTCAGATCCAGCGCCGAGGCGGTACCGACCGCGCCGCCACCGATTACTGATTCGCGTTCTGCGCCCAACGCTCGCTCCCGAAGATGAAGGGACGGGATATCCGCCTGAGGAAGAGAGTGCGGGTTCCGCGTTGTCCGCGAGGTCGGCAAGCCGGTGCAAGCGAGGTGCGAGGCGAACGGGAACGCCCGCCGCGCGATGCGCGACGGGCGTCCTCAATCTCACTCGTCCGTGTCGGACTTCTCCAGCATCCTGGTCAGGGCGTGGACGGCGTCCTCGGTGGGTGAGGCGGCCGCGCGGTTCGCGTCCTGGAGCTCGCGGTACACCTCCTCACGATGGACCTGCACGTCGCGAGGAGCCTGAATACCCAGCCGGATGACATCGCCACGGGCTTCGAGCACCGTGATGACGACGTCGTCGCCGATCATCACGCTCTCCCCGGCCCGCCGGGTCAACACAAGCATCGGTGCCCTCCTCCATCCATGGAACGGACAGCATGGCAAAGGCGCGGCCGCGAGGAAACACGGCCGCGCCTGCAACGGAGGGTCAGAAGTTCCGGTTCATGATCGCGCGGACCGGGTAGTTCGACCCGGTGAGGACGACCTGCATGGCACGCATGCTGTCGCGGTCCACCACGATCGGGGCGAGCAGGTTCGCGGATGTCTGATCCGTGCCGGCGGTGATCACCGTGAGCAGCAGCAGACGGTCCGGGTCCTTCGTGTTCAGGGCGGCGAACACCTCGTTGTCGATCTCCGGGGCGTACTCCGGGAAGAACGGCTCGGGCGGCGCGACCAGAAAGCGCAGCTCCGGGTTGTCGATCGACGTGAAGGCGTACAGCAGGCCTTCTTCGTTGAGTCGCACCAGAACGAACTCCCGGTGAGCCGGGAACCCGGGCATAGGCACCGCCATCGAGATGGTCGGCAGGCCCAGCGACGGGTCGGTCATGGTGGCCTCAGTCAGTCGGGTGGCGGTGCGGATACTCATGGTCACCTCAGGAAATCGATGAGCGAGGGCTGGATCACCTTGGCCGTGGCGGCCAGGGCGGCCTGATACGAGGTCTGCTGGAGCTGCAATTCCATGATCGCCTTCGGCAGGTCGACATCCTCGATATCGGATAGCTGCGACGACACGGACATCAAGCGATCCTCAGCGGACTGCTTCATCTGGGTAACCCGATTGTATCGGGCACCTACGTCCGAAAGAGTGGAATTCAGGAGACCAGAGGCCTTATCGAGATTGGCCAGACCTTCGGTGATGGAGTCACTATCACCGTCGCGCATGGCCGTGACGAGAGAATCGAGGACATTGAACAACTGCTCCGGGTTCTTGACCGGATTGCCGTTCTCGTCGTCCACCGTCTCGGCACCGAAAACCTCGGGACCCCGAACGTCCACCCGTACCTTGGCGTTCGGGCCGATGGCCCGCAGGACCTTGCCCTCCTCCTCGCCGGCGTAGGTGCCGGTCGCGCCGTAGGCGGTGGCCTCGGGCGTGGCGCCACCGAAGACCGGCCGGTCCAGGTACTTGGTGTTCGCGAACTGGATCAGCGTGCCTCTGATCTGCTCGATCTCGGCCGCCCGGGCATTGTTCGCCTCGGGCGTGCTGCCGCCTCCCGCGCTGGCCGCGGCGAGCGTCAGGTCGCGGACCTTGGCAACCAGCGAGGACGCGCTCTGCAGGGTGTCCTGGACCGTGCCGAGCCGGCCCAGGGCATCGTCCGCATTCGCCGAATATTTTTTGTTCGCGCGCACTTCTCCACGTAACTGGAGTGCGGTTACGGTACCGGTCGGAGAATCCGACGGGCGATGCAGTTGCTTGCCACTCGAAATCTGATCCTGCGCGGTCTGTGTCCGGCTCAGATTTCGCTGCAGACTCGCCATTGTCCGGGTACGGACACTGCTTTCCGTAACACGTGGACTGCTGCTCATGGGCGGAACTCCTACCTACCGACCAGGCCGGTCCGGTTGATCAATTGGTCGAGCATCGAATCAATCGTGGTGAGAACACGGGAGGCCGCTTCGTAACCGCGCTGATAGGTGAGCAGGTTGGTCATCTCCTCGTCGAGGTTCACCCCCGACTCCGAGTCCCGGGCGGCATCCACCTGGTCCGTGACGGCGTTCTGGATGTCGCGCCGGCGCATCGAGGACTGCGCGGACACGCCGAGATCACCGATCAGCTGCTGGTACTCGGCGTCCGCTCCGGTCCGCGAGGTGGACAGGTCGGAGATGCTGTCGGCGACCGTGCCGTCCAGGATCTTGGTCGGTGTGTTGACGCCCAGCGGGTCACCCGACGAGACGGCGAGCGTGGTCGCGTTGACGGCGGAGTTGACCGTGATGTTGGCGGCGGAGAGCGGCAGCCCGTTCCCGGAGACGAAGAACGCCACACCGGGCGTGCCGTCGGCGCCGTACGCAGGATCATGCACGTCGCCGTTGACATCCGTACCGCCCTGCGTCCGGGCGTTGATGTCGGTCGCCAGCTTGGTAGCAACGGTGTTCAACCGCTTCACCATCGCGTCCAGTGTGCCGTCGGCAGCGAGCAGTTCCATGTTCGCGCCGATGGTCCCGCCGGCGGCGACCGGAGCCTCGGTGTCCGTCCACCGCAGGTTGACGTCGAGGTCTGCCCCGTCCGGGTCCAGATCCTCCAGCCGGAGCGCGCTGCCGGGCGCGATCTCGATCTGCCGGGTGTTGAACTCGCTGACCAGCGGCGCGCTGCCGACGTAGACGCTGATCGCCCCGTTCGGCAGTTCCGTCGCGGTTGCGCCGGTCAGTTCGGCCAGCTTGAGCATCTGCATGCCCCGCTGGTCCTGCAGCTCGTTCGCCTGCAGGCCGGCCGCGGTCGCCACCACGATCTCCTTGTTCAGCTTGGCGATCGCGTCGGCGGCCTTGTTCACGTCCTTGACGTACGTGTCCAACCCCAGCCGGGTGGACTGGTACTGGTTGTTCAGCGAGGCCGACGCGTCGTTCAGCGTCGCGGCGACCGTCGTGGCCTGCTCGAGCAGAGCCGCCTTGGGCGCAGCCTTGTCCGGGTTGGCGGCCACGGAGTTCCAGCCGTCCCACATGTCCTGCAGCCGGCCCTGCAACGCGGTGTCACTGGGTTCGCCGAAGACGTCCTCGATCAGGTTGTACGCCGCGGCCCGCTCGTTGTGGTAGGCCGAGTTGGCGTGCTCGGTGAAGCTGCGCTGGTCGAGCGCGGTGTTACGGAGGCGCTCCACCGAGGAGACCGTGACGCCGCTGCCGACCGCGCTCGTGGTCGAGTAGATGCCGGGCACCAGGTTGGCGTTCTGGGATTGCATGACGACCCGTTGCCGGGTGTATCCCTCGGTGCTGGCGTTGGCGATGTTCTGACCTGTGACGTCCAAGCCCCGGCGCTGCGCGTAGAGCGAGGTGAGCGCCGTGTTGAGTCCACCGAATGTGCTGCCCATCAGATCGCCTCATCAACGAGAGTGGGGCGCCGGACGGCGCCGCTGACGGTCTGGCCCTGCGGTCCGTACGTTTCCACAGTCTCGGCGAACGCGAGCATGGTTTCGCGAGCCGCGCGCTGACCCGCGGTGAGCAGGTCGCGGTTGACGTCGGCCAGGGCCCGGATCTCCGACGTCAGCATCAGGAACGCCTTACGGTGCTGGTGCAGCAGATCCGACCAGGGATCGGGTGCCGCATCGGCGAGCTCACCCAGCGAGGCGTCCGACGCCAGGCCGAGTTCGGCGGCGACCTCCTGGGCGTACGCGGCCCGGATGACCTCGGTCTGCCGGATCTGGTCCAGCACCACCTCGACCTCACGGGTGGCGTGGCTGAGCCAGCGTGACCGGTTGGACGCGAGGAGCAGCTGCTCCTCCTCAAGCTTGAACAACAGCATCTCGAGCAGCTCACGTGAACGCCACAGGACGCTGGCCAGGTCGGTCAGGCTCACCCGGTCCTCCGTCGTATCGCTGGTCGGGCTCGCCCCCTCGGCAGGCCCGCTCATTCGGACAGGTCGGCACATCCGCCGTACCGCTGAGCGGTTTCCGACTATCGGTACTTACCCGGTTAGCCCGAAAAGCCCGAGAAAATCTCGGAGAATCCTCAGGGCCGCTCGGCGACCCGCCGAATGGATGTGGCGTAACACCACGGCTCATGGACGGGCCGGTTCAGGACCCCACTCAAGGAGGAACAACCCAAATGGGTCTTCGTATCAACCAGAACATCGCTGCCCAGAACGCCTACCGGAACCTGTCGGTGACCGACAACCAGATGTCGAAGTCGCTCGAGAAGCTGTCCAGCGGCTTCCGGATCAACCGGGCGGCGGACGACGCGGCCGGCCTCTCGATCTCCGAGGGCCTGCGGGCGCAGACCGGCGGCCTCAAGGTCGCGGTCCGCAACGCTCAGGACGCGATCAGCGTCGTGCAGACCGCTGAGGGCGCGCTGAACGAGGTCACCAGCATGCTCCAGCGCATGCGTGACCTCGCCGTCCAGGCCAGCAACGCTTCGCTCGACAACGACGCGAAGAACGCTGCCCAGATGGAGTTCGACCAGCTGGCCGCCGAGATCGACCGGGTTGGCGACACCACCGCGTTCGGCAAGTCGAAGCTGCTCAACGGCACCTTCGGCAAGACCGAGGAGGTGACCACGGACTCGACCGCGAAGGTGCAGTCGATCCCGGCCGGCACCTACTCGTTCCAGATCACCGAGCTGGGTGGCAAGGACCTGGCCGCTACCGGCGACGAGATCACGGTTTCGGTGACCACCACCGCCACGTCGACGAGCGCCAAGGATCTGACCGACGCGTTCAACGCCGAGCTGAAGAAGCAGCTGCGCGACAACGACTACAACGGTGACGAGATCTCGATGTCCTTTGAGGTCGCCGCCGACGGTAGCGGCGCCAGCTTCAAGGCCTCCGGGTCCAAGGAGTTCACCGTCGCCAACAACGTCGGTGGCATCCTCCAGGACACCGACAGCGATGTGATCGAGGGCAGCACCAACGGTGACTTCCAGATCGGTGCCAACGCCGGCGAGAAGCTGAACGTCTCCATCGGTGCGGTCACCAGCGCGGCGCTGGGGGTCAACAACCTCGACCTGAAGCGGGCCGCTTCCGGGACCGACCCGTCGGGCGCCGCCGAGGCGATCAGCGCGTTGGACAACGCGATCAAGAGCATCTCCGACCAGCGCGCCTCGCTCGGTGCTTTCCAGAACCGTTTCGAGCACACCATCAACAACCTCAACGTGGCGGTGGAGAACCTCTCCGCCTCGGAGTCCCGCATCCGGGACACCGACATAGCCCAGGAGATGGTGTCGTTCACCCGCAACCAGATCCTGACCCAGGCCGGCACCTCGATGCTGTCGCAGGCCAACCAGGCCTCGCAGAACGTGCTGTCGCTGCTGCGCTGACCGTGGCCGATTCGCTAACCGAATAGCCACCGTCGACAACTGAATCTGGCCCGAGAACGGCCGAACAGATGGGGGTAGCCGGCACGCCGGCTACCCCCGACCATTCCCGCCAGTCCACCCGTTTCCCGCCAGGAAAGCAGGCCTCTCATGACCAGCTCAATTGACGGACTCGTCAGCGGTCTCAGCACGTCGTCCATGATCAGCCAGCTGATGCAGGTGGAAGCGGCTCCGCAGACCAAGCTCAAGACCAAGGTGAAGACCGCGGAGACCGCGGTCGCCTCCTACCAGTCGGTCAACTCCAAGCTCAAGGCCTTCAAGTCGGCCGCGGACGAGCTCGGTCAGCTCAGCACCTGGCGGGCGGTCAAGGCCACCTCCAACTCCGACACGGTCACCGCAACGGCGGCCAAGAGCCTGTCGAGCGCCGCAGGAAGCGTCACTTTCGACGTCAAGCAGCTGGCCAAGTCCCAGGTCACCAGCCTGCACGTGGACACCACCGCGGTACTCAACACGTCGCTGACCATCACGCCGCCCGGCAAGTACAAGACCGACGGCACCTGGGAGGCCGGCACGCCGATGGTCGTCAACGTCGAGGCGCCGGCCACCGGGACCGCTGCGGACCTCGTCGCCGCGGTGAACGCCAAGGGTCTCGACGTCCGGGCGCACCTGGTCAAGACCGCCGACGGCACCGGTGTCATGCAGTTCACCTCGTCGAAGACCGGCGCCGAGTACGGCTTCACGGTCCAGGGCCTGGAGAACAAGAACCTCGACGGCGACAATCAGCCGGTGACCACGGCTGCCCAGAACGCCGTCCTCAAGCTCGCCGGCGCCGGTGGCTACGAGGTCACCAGCAGCACCAACACCTTCACCGGGCTCCTGCCGAACGTGACCGTGGTGGTCTCCAAGGAGACGACCGGTGTCACCGTGGACGCGACTCCGGACGTGAGCGGTATCGCCGCCAAGGTGCAGGCCATGGTCGAGGCGATGAACGCGACGCTGACCGAGGTCAAGACGCAGACCGCGTACGACCCCGCGACGAAGGCCAGCTCGCCGCTGACCGGTGACTTCATGGTCCGGGACATGACCCAGTCCATCCTCGGCGCGGTCAGCACCGGTCTGTCCGAGTACCCCAACCCGCGGTACGACAAGAACGGGCCGGTCGACTCGGTCGCCAACCCGAAAACACTCCCGTTCGGCTCGCTGAGCCAGCTCGGCATCGAGCTCAGCCGGGACGGGCAGCTCACCTTCGACTCGGCGGCCTTTACTGCCACCTACAACGCGGACCCCGCCAGGGTGCAGGGCGCGTCCATCGCGCTCGCGGAGAAGTTCGAGAGCCTGGCCGACAAGCGGCAGACCAACGTCACGGCTGTGATCACGGGCCGGAAGAACGAGATCGACTCGATCAACGACCAGATCAGCAACTGGGACATCCGCCTCACCAACCGCCGTGAGGCTCTCCAGCGCCAGTACGCCGCCCTGGAGACCGCCCTCGGCAAGCTCAACAACCAGTCCAGCTGGCTCTCCGGCCAACTGGCCGGTCTCGGCTGATCCTCAGCCTGAATCCCGCCCATTCAGTCAGTACTGACGAGGAGACCGATGACCGCCCCGCACCTCCGCGATCGCTACCTGCAGGACTCGATCAACACCGCGTCGCCCGGGAAGCTCCTGGTGATGCTCTACGACCGGATGATTCTCGACCTGATGCAGGGTGAAGAAGCTCTGCGCACCGGGGAACGCGAGATCGCGAACGAGAAGATCAACCACGCTCAGGAGATCGTGCTCGAGCTGCGTACCACGCTGGAGATGGACGCCTGGGAGGGTGCGCCGGGCCTGGCCAACCTCTACGGCTTCATCCTCACCGAGCTGATCGGGGCCAACATCAAGCGCGACGCCGACCGTGTCGCCGGCTGTCGCAAGCTGCTGGAGCCGCTGCGCGACGCGTGGCGCGAGGCTGCGTCGGCCGGGACATGAGCGCCGCGACGCAGGCGGTGGACTGGCGGGGCGCCTGGGCCGCCGCACTGGACGAGCTCGAGATGGATGTCGAGGCCGTCGAGGCGATGCTTCTCGACGAGCGCCGCATCGCCGAGACGCCGCCGTCGGACCTGTGGCGCCCGCCGACCGAGCTGGGTGCCCTGCCGCTGGAGCTGCGGCCCCGGGCGGACGCGATCCTCACCCGGCAGCTGGCCGCCGCGGAGGAGCTGGCCCGCCGGCTCACCGCCAACCGGCAGCAGTCGGCGATGACGGCCCGGATCGAGACCGGCGAGGCGGTCAAACGCCCCGTCTACCTGGACTGCGCGATGTAACGAAGAGCCGAGAACGTCCCGGACCCCACCGCGGGGTCCGGGACGTTTTCGTGTGCAACCTCGCAGCAACCGGTTGGGACTCAGCGGATCGGCGGTCACGCCGAACTGCATGGTACGAGCACGGATTGCTCAGGTAACGAAGCCAAGGATCGGCGACATGACGGATATCGACTAGGGGAGACACCTTGTTCGACGACCGCTCGTCGTCTGCACTGCGCGTAGCTGTCGCGGGTCTCGCGGCCCGGCAGACCGCCATCGCCAACAACATCGCAAACATCGAAACCCCCGGCTACCGGGCGCGTAAGGTCAAGTTCGAGGAGGCGCTGAGCAGCGCCGTTGCCCGTGGCGACTCGCCGGCCGGGGTGACCCCGAGCATGCAGACGTCGCTGGAGCCGACCCGGCTCAACGGCAACAACGTCAACCTCGACCACGAGACGCTGCAGCACATCGACACCACGATGCGCTACCAGCTCACCATCCGTGCGCTGGACGGCAAGTACAACTCGCTGCGCGAAGCCATCAAGGGGGCCTGAGGATGAGCATCTTCAACGCGATCGGCGTAGCCGGCACCGGCGTCACCGTGTACCGCAAGTGGCTGGACGCGGTGGCCGACAACATCGCCAACGTCAACACCACCAGCCGTACGTCGGAGAACGCCTTCCAGGCGCGCTACGTCCAGGCCCAGGCGGCGCAGGACGGCAACGGCGCCCAGGTCGGCGGCATCCACTACGGCAGCGCCGAGGGCATCCTGGCGTACGAGCCGGACAACCCGCTCGCCGACGCCGAGGGCTATGTCCGCCGGCCGGACATCGACATGGGCAGCCAGATGGCCCAGATGATGATGGCGCAGCGCTCCTACCAGGCCAACCTTTCCGTCGTCGACCGGGCGCGGGACTCGTACACGGCCGCCATCAACCTCGGGAAGTGATCAGAGTGACGTCACCGATCGGCCCGATCGGCGGCTTCTCCGGTATCGAAGGCATCGGTGGAACCAATTGGTTCCCCGATGCCGCCGAGTCCGGCAAGACCGCCGCGGCGCAGGGCCCGAACGCCGACTTCGCCGGGATGCTCGCCCAGGGCATCGAGAACGTCCAGGCGGCCCAGACCAAAGCCAGCGACCTGGCGGTTCAGGTCGCCGACGGCACTTTGAAGGACCCGGCGCAGTACACCATGGCGGCCACCGAGGCGTCCCTCGGACTGCAGCTGACCATGGCCATCCGGAACAAGGCTGTCGAAGCCTTCCAAGAGATCATGAGGATGCAGGCCTGATATGACCGACCGCCTTCCCGCTCCGGTACGCCGCGTCACGGACACCTTCAAGTCCTTCACACCGGGACAGAAGGCTGTCACCATCTTCGCTGTCGTCGCCATCCTGGTCGGCGGGTACTTCTTCGCGACCTGGGCGGCGAAGCCCTCGTACCAGATCCTGTTCAACAACCTCTCGACCAAGGACGCGAGCGCGATCGTCGAGTCGCTCCAGAAGTCGGGCACCTCGTACGAGCTCGCCAACGACGGGCAGACCGTCCTGGTGCCGCGCGACCAGGTGAACGCGCTGCGCCTCCAGCTGTCCGGCGAGGGCCTGCCGAACGACGAGGGCACCGGCTACTCGCTGCTCGACCAGCAGGGCATCACCACCAGCGACTTCATGCAGCACGCGAACTACCAGCGCGCGCTGGAGGGTGAGCTCGCCAAGACCATCAAGTCGATCGACGGCGTCGAGGCGGCCACCGTGCACCTCGTCATGCCGCAGGAGGACGTCTTCACCGACGACCAGAGCAAGCCGACCGCTTCGGTTCTGGTCGCCTCGAAGGCGACCAACCCGCTGGAGGAGCAGCAGGTGCAGTCGATCGTGCACCTGGTCGCGTCCAGCGTCGAGGGCCTCGACCCGACCCAGGTCACGGTGGCCGACTCGGAGGGCCGGATGCTGTCCGCCGGCGGCGGCGCGGCGGTCGCGGCCGGTGGCACCAACGGCGCCGAGCAGCAGACCGTCTCGTTCCAGAACCGGCTGAACTCCTCGCTCCAGCGGATGCTGGACAACCTGGTCGGTCCCGGCAACTCGGTGGTCACCACCACGGCCGAGCTGGACTTCGACCAGACCGAGACCCGCAGCAAGACGTACAGCGCGGACCCGTCCGTGCCGGCCCAGTCGGAGAGCATCAACACCGAGACCTACACCGGCAGCGGCTCCGGCAACGGCGGCGTGCTCGGCCCGGACAACATCCAGGTCCCGAACGGCACCGGCAACGGCCAGTACTCGAACAAGAACGAGGTCCGCAACCGCAACCTGAACGAGGTGCAGGAGGTGCGCCGGAACGCGCCGGGCGGCATCGACCGGCTGAACGTCTCGGTCCTGCTGAACAGCACCACCGCGGCCGCCGTGGACTCGGCCCAGGTCCAGCAGCTGATCAGCGCGGCGGCCGGCATCGACGCCACCCGGGGCGACACGATCGCGGTCGCGGCCATGCCGTTCGACACCAGCGCGGCGGATGCGGCCAAGGACGAGCTCGCTGCCGCGGCGGCGGCCGAGAAGGAGGCCAAGCAGCTCACGCTGATCAAGACGGGCGCCCTGCTCTTCGTGGTCCTTGCGCTGATCTTCCTGGCCTGGCGGGCGAACAAGCGGGCCAAGAAGCGCCAGCAGCTCACCGAGGAGGAGCGCCGGCACCTGGAGGAGATGCAGGCCGCGCTGGAGGCTCAGCGCCAGGCGGAGCTCGACGCCACCACGGCCATGGCCGGCATGAACATGCTGGAGAGCGCCGAGCCGGCGGGGCGTGACGACGAGGCCCGTGAGGAGCGGCACCGCGAGATCGAGGAGCTGGTCCGGGACAAGCCGGACGAGACCGCCGCGCTGATCCGCAGCTGGATGGCCGCGGACTCGACGCACTGATCTCACACCCCCACGCGTAAAAGACGAGGAGTACCCGTTGACCACACCTGCGCTCACCACGCTGTCGATGACGGGCGTGCGCAAGGCCGCGATAATGCTGGTCCAGTTCGGCAAGGAACAATCCGCGCAGGTGCTGGCCAACATGACCGAGAAAGAGGTCGAGCTGCTGTCCGCCGAGGTGGCCCGCCTCGGCAAGCTCGACCCGGTCCAGGTCGACGACGTGATGGACGAGTTCTACGCCATGGCCACCACCCGGTACGCCGGGTCGGGCGGCATGGACTACGCCCGGGAGCTGTTGGAGGCGTCGCTCGGCAAGGATCGGGCGGCGCTCATCCTGGACCGGCTCGAGGCGTCGATGAACGACATCCCGTTCAACTTCCTCAGCAACGCGGATCCACGGCAGCTCCTCTCGTACGTCCAGTACGAGCACCCGCAGACCATCGCCCTGGTGCTGGCGCACATCCCCTCCGGGCTGGCCTCCTCGATCCTGGCCGGCCTGCCGCTGGAGGTGCAGACCGAGGTGGCGCACCGCATCGCGATCATGGACCGGACCTCGCCGGACATCATCCGGCAGGTCGAGAGCGCCCTGCAGCGCAAGCTCTCCAGCGTGCTCCAGCCCGACGAGCTCTCCACGGTCGGCGGTCTGCAGCCGCTGGTGGACATCATCAACCGGGCGGACCGCACCACCGAGCGGCTCATCCTCGAAGCCCTGGACGCCCGCAGTCCGGAGCTGGCCGAGGAGATCCGGCGCCGGATGTTCATGTTCGAGGACATCATCAACCTGGAGGATCGGGCGGTTCAGCTCATCCTGCGCCAGGTGGAGCCGGCCGACCTGGCCACCGCGCTCAAGGGTGTGCCGGAGGGCGTACGCGACAAGGTCACCAAGAACCTGTCCGAGCGGGGTCGCGAGAACCTGCTCGAGGAGATGGACCTGCTCGGCCCGGTCAAGGTGAAGATGGTCGAGGAGTCGCAGGCGAAGATCGTCGGTGTCATCCGCACCCTCGAGGACTCCGGCCAGATCGAGATCCAGCGCGGTGGCGAGGCAGATGAACTCATTGCCTGACCGGCCGGTCATCCGCGGGGCGGTGGCGGAGAACGCCACCGCCGCCCGGTTCGCCGTGGACCTGCGCCACCCGGAGCCGATCGACAACGAGGCCACCGAGCAGGCGAAACAGCAGGCCCGTACGACCGGATACGCCGAAGGATGGGCGCAGGGAAAGCGTGACGCCGTGGCCGCCGCTGAGGCTGCCACGGCACGCGCGCTTCTGGCCGAGGAGGCGTACGACCGTCGCCGCGCCGCCGCCCTGGCCAGTGCGGTGAACGCCCTCGGCCGTGCGGTCACCGAGATCGAGAACCAGCTCATGCCGACCTTCTCCGAGCTGCAGGAGGTCGTGCTGGCCAGCGCGTACGAGCTGGCCGAAGCGATCATCGGGCGGACCCTGCGCGACGATCCGGAGCGGGGCGCCGACGCGCTGCGCCGGGCCATGAGCGCCGCGCCGGAACAGGGCGAGGTGACCGTGAGCCTGCACCCGGACGACTATCAGACGCTGGTCGGCGACGCGCCCGCCGGTGACTTCGACTACGAGGGCCGCCGGATCACCTTGCGACCCGACCCCCGCCTGCAGCCCGGTGACGCCACGGCCGAGACCGGCACGGCGACCGTGGACGCGACCATCGAGGCGGCGATGAGCCGGGCCCGGGAGGCGCTGCGCCTCTGAGCGCGGGCCCGCGGTCCGCGCGGGCCTGCGTCTGCGCGTGGTCCGCCGTCCGCGCGGGCCGGAAAGGACAACCGTGACCGACGTCTTCCAGCATCGCCTGCACAACGCGATCGTCGCCGCGCGCCCCCTGGTCAGCGGCCGGGTGACCGGCGCGGTCGGGCTCCGGGTGACAGTGAGCGGCCTGGAGGCCCGGGTCGGTGACCTGCTGCGCATCGGCGACGGTCCGGACGCGGTGTTCGCCGAGGTGGCGGCTCTCGACGGGGAACGGCTCTCCTGCCTGCCGCTGGGGCCGGTCGCCGGGATCGGCGCCGGGACACCGGCGGTGAGCACGGGCGGTCCGTTGCGCATCGCGGTCGGGCCGGACCTGCGCGGGCGCATCCTGGACGGCCTGGGCCGCCCGATGGACGGCGGACCACCGCTGCGCGGCGAACTGGTCGGCATCGACGCGGCGCCACCCTCGGCGATGGAGCGGCAGCTGGTCGACAAGCCGATGTCGCTCGGCGTACGCGTACTCGACACCCTCGTCCCCTGCGGCCGCGGCCAGCGCATCGGCATCTTCGCCGGCTCCGGCGTCGGCAAGTCCACCCTGATGAGCATGATCACCCGCGGCACCTCGGCGGAGCTGAACGTGGTGGCCCTGGTAGGCGAACGCGGCCGCGAGGTGCGCGAGTTCATCGAGCACGACCTCGGCCCGGAGGGTCTGGCCCGCTCGGTCGTCGTGATCGCCACCTCGGACACCCCACCGCTGGTCCGGCTCCGCGCCGGCGCGGTCGCCACCCGGATCGCCGAGTACTACCGCGACGAGGGCTCCGACGTACTCCTGATGATGGACAGCGTGACCCGCGCAGCGATGGCCCAGCGTGAGGTAGGCCTCTCGGTAGGCGAGCCACCCGCCACCCGCGGTTACCCTCCGTCAGTTTTCGCGATGCTCGCCTCGCTGCTGGAACGTGCCGGCCCGGGCGCGCGAGGCAGCATCACCGGCCTTTACACGGTGCTGGTGGAGGGCGACGACCACAACGAGCCCATCGCCGACGCCGCCCGCTCGATCCTCGACGGCCATATCGTCCTCGACCGCAAACTGGCCACCGCCGGACATTTCCCCAGCATCCAGGCACTCGACTCGATCTCTCGCGTAGCCAACAAAATCACCACCCCGCAGCAGCGCGCCGACGCCACCGAGTTGCGCCGCCTGATGGCCGCCCACCGCGAAGTCCGTGAACTGGTAGAAATCGGCGCCTACGTCCCCGGCACCAATCCGGAGGCCGACCGCGCCAACGCCGCCTGGCCCCAAATCGGCGCCTTCCTCCGCCAAGACCTGGACGAACGCGTCACCGCCGACGATGCCTGGGCCGCGCTGCGCGCATTGATAGCAACAACCTGAGGGGTACGCGCGACGAAAAGTCCCCCACTACCCCAGCGACCCAGCAGCCACTCAATGCCCCAGCGCCCCCGCCGGGCTCACCCTCCCGGTCCCGCTCACCCCAACCCCAGCTGACCACCAGAGCTGCTTCCCGACGCCGGAAGCAACGCTCAGCGTCAGCCCCGACAGGCCGGCTGACCAGCGGTGTCGCTTCGCGGCGCGGGAAGCAGCGCTCAGCGTCAGCCCCGACGGGCCGGCTGACCAGCAGCGTCGCTTCGCGGCACGGGAAGCAGCGCTCAGCGTCAGCCCCGACAGGCCGGCTGACCAGCAGCGTCGCTTCGCGGCGCGGGAAGCAGCGCTCAGCGTCAGCCCGACCCGCC
This sequence comes from Actinoplanes sp. NBC_00393, assembly GCF_036053395.1. NCBI lineage: Bacteria > Bacillati > Actinomycetota > Actinomycetes > Micromonosporales > Micromonosporaceae > Actinoplanes > Actinoplanes sp. NBC_00393. Next base: position 7,780,920 of record NZ_CP107942.1, read on the forward strand.
AGCCGACTGGCCCGGCACAGTCGCGCCGCCGGCGTGCAGACCCCCGCTCACGGTCAGCTTGTGACCAGGCCAGGCCAGGCGTGGCGTGGAGGGCGCGGCGGGGGGTGGGGTGAGCTGGGGCGGTGGGTGAGCCCGGCGGCCGCGTCGGGGGCCGCGGGGCGTGCTTGGTCGCGGGACGGTCGGGGTGGGACTCGATGTTCGTACATCGCTGGGGTTTGGCTCTGGGCGCGCGCTTGACGCATCGCTGGTGGCGGATGGGTAGCAAGGCGGGTGCAGGGGCTCAGCGGAGACCGGGGCAGGCCGAAGCGGTCATGTGAGGGCCCCACGGCCCCGCTAGGAGGCCCACGTGAATCGCCTGTTCCGACTTGGATCTGTGCTTCGCGCCCGCAAGGCGCAGGAGGACGCCGCTCGTGGTGCGGTGATGCAGTCCCGCGCTGACATTCGGGAAGCTGAGGCTCTGCTGAGGCGCCGCAAGCTGGACCTGGTCGGATCCGCGGCGCCGACCGAGGGGACCGCGCGGGCGATGGTCGCGTCGCTGGTGGCACGGCAGTCGCTGGCGGCCGGGCTGTTCGGGGCTCAGCGCATGGTCACCGATGCCGAAGAGGTCGAGCGGGAGAAGGTCGCCGCGCTCGCCGACGCCGCCAAGCGGCGCCGGGCCGTGGAGATGATGGCGGAGCGGCACGCCGCCACCGTGCGCGCTCACGACCTGCGTGTCGACCAGGCCAACCTCGACGAGTTGGCGATCACCTCGAAAGCACGGCAAGCCGCCGGAAGTGTCGCCAAGTCAGATGCCGCCGAGACGAACGGGAGCGAAGTATGACGTTGGGTGTGAGTGGGGTTCTGTCCCGCATCTCGGAGCTGCAGGACCAGCTCGGCCTCAACCCGGCTCCGGCCGCGGCCACTTCCGGAACCAAGTTCGCCTCTGCTCTCGCCGACGCGACCCGGACCGGCTCGGCGCTGTCCGGCACCGTCGGCCCGAACGGGGACGACGTGGTGGCGGCGGCCAAGAAGTACCTGGGTACGCCGTATGTGTTCGGCAGCACCGATCCGGCCAAGGGCCTGGACTGCTCGGCGCTGGTCCAGCGCGCCTACCAGGACCTCGGCGTCGAGTTGCCGCGCACGTCGGGGCAGCAGGCCCGCGCCGGGCGCCCGGTGGCGAGCATGGCCGAGGCCAAGCCGGGCGACATCCTGGCGTTCAACTCGCCGGTCGACCACGTCGCCATCTACCTCGGTGACAACAGGATGATCGCGGCGCCGAAGCCCGGCGATCAGGTCAAGATCCAGAATGTGTACGAGAAGCCGGTCGCGATCCGTCGCGTCCTGGACACCGTGCCCGCCGCTGCGGTGCAGGACATGTCCGCGCTGCGGCCGGCCGGTCTGCGCTCGTCCGGTGGCTTGAGCGGGGTGCCGTACGCGGAGTTGTTCGAAGCGGCCGGCGCCCGCCACGGCGTCTCGCCGAAGCTGCTCGCCGCGGTAGCGAAGGTGGAGTCCGGCTACAACCCGCAGGCCGTCAGCAAGGCCGGCGCCCAAGGTTTGATGCAGCTCATGCCGGGCACCGCACGGGGGCTCGGGGTCGACGACGCGTTCGACCCGGCGCAGGCCGTGAACGGGGCGGCGAAGCTGCTCAGCAAGCATCTGCGGGAGTTCAAGTCGGTGCCGCTGGCCCTGGCCGCGTACAACGCGGGTGGCGGGGCGGTGCACAAGTACGACGGGATCCCGCCGTTCAGTGAGACCCAGGCGTACGTCCCGAAGGTGCAGAAGGCCCTGGCCGCGCTCGGCGGCTGATCCCCGCCCTCCACCTCCAGCAGTCCATCGTCGAAAGCAGCAGGGAGACCGCATGACCACGCCGAGTTCTGTGACGGGTCCCGACCGCCGGCCGGTGGCCGAGACGAACCGCCGTCCGGGCGGGCGACGCGAGGAAGGCGGGGCGGACTTCGGTTCGGCGCTGTCGGCCGAGCTGGGCCGGCCGGGTGACGACGAAGGCCAGGATGCGCCGGCTCGGGGTGCTCGGTCTTCCGGGGCATCCGGCCGGGAATTGAGCGGGCTTGCTGACCGGGCTGCTGTTGCTGCCCGGGCTGCTGCCGCCGACCGGGCTGCCGTTGCCGGGCGGGCTGCTGCTGCGGATCGGGCCGCTGACCTCGCTGCTGAGCGTGGCGCTGACCGGCGGGCGGCGCGTGGCGACGAGCAGCGCGGTGCCGCGGGCCGTCAGGCTGAGCGGGCCGCCGCTGAGCGGGCCGCCACCGAGCGGGCTGCCGCCGAGCGCGCGGCTGGGCAGCGTGTCACCACCGAGCGGAGTGCCGCCAATCGGGCGATGGCCGACCGGAACGCCGCGCGGGCCACTGCCGAGCGCAGTGCCGAGCAGCGCAACACCGCGGATCGGCGGGCCGACAAGGCTGCCGGGATGCGGGCCGCCGAGCGCTCCGCCGCCCGACGTGACCAGGAGCGCGAGCCCACGACCACGGACCGCGCCGGCAAGGAGCAGGAGAGCGCGGTGAAGCCGCGTAACCGCCCGGTCGATGAAGAGGCCACCCCGGCCGCGACCGGTGTTGCGGCGGCAGTCCCTGTGACGCCGGCCGTAGTGGCGGTCGACCCGGCTCTCACCGGTGGTGAGGGTGGCGCGACGGCCGTACCGTCCGAGGCTCTGACTGTCGAAGGTGTGGCGGCGCCGGTCGTGAGCCCGGTGCCGGACATCGCCGCGGCCGCAACGCCGGCCGGCGACCAGACGGCGACCGTTGCGCAGAACCCCGCTGCCGGTGCCGACCAGGCCGCTGCGGCGGGCCAGGCTGGTGTCGCCGGCCAGAGTGTCACGGGCCAGGCTGTTGCGGACCCGGCTGTTGCGAACCCGGCTGTTGCCGCTGGCCAGGCCCTTGCCGCGGGCCAGGCTGGGCCCGCGAATCAGGCCGGGGCCGCAAGTCAGGCCGTTTCCGCGGACCAGGCCGGGACCGTTGCTCAGGCCGCCGGCATCACCGGGCAGGCCGCTGCCGCTTCTCCCGCCGCTCCCCCCGGACAGAGCACCGCCGGCCCGGTTCAGGCCGGCACCCCGGCCCCGGTGGTGACCGACGTTCCGGTCCGGCCCGCCGCGCTGGCCACACCGGCCGAAGCGGCCCCGACCACTCCGGTGCCCGTCGAGACCACCGCCGCCACGACACCGGAGACCGCGGGAACCACCCCGGCCGCCGAGACCACCGCCACCGCGACGCCGGACACCGGCGCCGACACCGGAGGCTCTCCGAACGGGTCCGCCGGTGGCGGCGCCCAGCCGTTCCCCGCCGCCGAAGCGGCTCCGGAACCGGCCGCCGCCCCGACCGGCCTGCCCACCGGCGTTCCGCTGACCGCGCCGGCCGAGGCCGCCGCATCCGCGACGCCCGGCACTCCAGGCACCCCGGCGCCGGCCGGTGTCGGCGGCCCGCAGGCTGCGGCTCCCACCGCCCCGGCTCCTGCGCCGTCGGCCCCGCCGCCGCCCGCGCCCGCCGTGCCGACGCCGCCGGCCGCCCAGGTGGCCATGCGGATCGCCCCGCTGCGGCTGGACGCCGACGGCATCCACCGGCTCACCGTGCAACTGCACCCGCTCGACCTCGGACCGGTGCAGGTGGTGGCGGAGATCCGCAACGGCGACATCAGCGTCCAGCTCACCGGCGGCACCGAGGCCGGCACCGAGGCGCTGCGCTCGTCCCTCGACGAGTTGCGCCGCGAGCTGGAGGACTCCGGTTTCGGGAACTGTTCGCTCGACCTGCGCCAGGGCAACGCCCAGCAGCAGGCTCGGCAACAGTTCGCGGAGGCCGGGGCGCTGGGCCGGCGTACCGGTCCGCAGTCCGGCGGCAGTGACGTTCCCGCCGAGCCGGCCCCCGGCGCCACCCGGCGTGCCGTCCCGGACGGCCGCCTGGACATCCGCGCCTGAGCGAACACGACGGCGCCGGCCCACACACGGTGGGCCGGCGCCGTTAGGCATTTCAGGGTGACTTGTCCGGCTCCGACGATTCGAACGGTTCCGGTGTCACCGGGGTCGCCGCCGGTTCCGCCGCAGTCCGGTATCCGCCGATGATGAACCGGAATCCGGCCAGCAGCACCGCGGCGATCGGCACCGCGATGAGGAACCGGATCAGCACCTGCATGATGTCGATCTCGTCGAGCACCAGGCGGTACCAGGCCGGCGCGCTCATCAGCAGCGCGAACAGCAGAACCGACGGTCTGATCATCGGCGGGCGGCGCGGCTGCCCCGGCGGGGCATCGCCGCGGACGGCATGACCTCGGCCGCGATCCGGGCGCAGAGCATGGCCGCCCAGGCGTGCGGCGTGGCCGGCTTGCCGTCCAGCGAGAAGATCGGCACATCGAGACCGAGCACCGAGGCCGGGTCCGAGGTGAGCTCCACACTGTGTACGACCAACGACTCCACATCCCCGAGACTGCGCAGGTGACGGGCGGTGTCCGCGGTCTTGCGGGTGGCGTCGACGACGGCCCAGAGCGCGGTCGCGCCGAGCGCGTCGCACATGTCGTTGACCCAGAACGGGTCGGTGCCGCCGACCGGCGCGTCGATCACCACGACCCATGGGTGCTCCGAGCTCTGCAGCTTCTCGGAGCGGGATTCCGCGGCGCTCCGGCTGGAGATGAGCCGGGACGAGTGCAGCCCGGTGCCGGCCGTGGAGGGCCCGGCGAGGAGCAGGTGGGTCTGGTCCACGTGGATCTGTTCGAGCAGCTGCTTGGCGATCGGTACGGCGGTGTGCACCTCGCCGGCCAGCACCAGGATCTCACCGGGACCGTCGGGGATGCCGGGCGCGGCCGGGCGGGCGGCGAGAACGCTGAGCACGCCGGCGTACGTGTCCCCGCCCGTGATCTTGCGGGCCATGGCCTCGGGCATCCCGACCGAGATCAGGTTCCGCTGCACCGGGTCGAGATCGGTCTCCCGTGTCGCCGGCGCGACGGCCGGTGCCACCGCGACCGGCGGCTCCGCCGGGGCTGCGGGTGAGATCGGTGTCGACTCGTCGAGCCCGTACACCTCGGCGGCGGACCGGGCCGGTGCCGGGCTGAACGCGGTGGCCGCGCGCGGCGGCGCCGGGGCGGGTTCGGTGGGCCGGACCGGTGTGGGTGCGGCAGCCCGGGACGCGCGGATCGGCGGGCTCGGCTCGCGGGGTTCCTCGCGCTCCGCGACGGGCGGTGTCGGCCGGGCGGGGAAGCTCGGTGCGGTCGGCAGCGCGGCGGGCAGCGGCCGGTGGCCGGCGTTCACCGCTGAGCCGCCCGCGGCGGCGGGCCGGAACGGGCGGACCATCGGCGTCTCCTCGCGGGCCTCGTTCTGGCGGGGCCGGGCCGCCGGGCGGTGCTGGGCGCTGCCGCTCATGTGGGTGGCCACGTCCAGCCCCGCCATCAGCTCGGCGAACGCGGCGCCGGTGTCACCCATGCCGGCGTCGCGGCTCTCCTGCCGGGCCCGGTGGGACGGTGGGCCCTCGGTGGACACGCGGTCCTGCGACTCGGCCTGTTCCAGCAGGCGCTCGAAGCTGTTCGTGCCGTTCTGGGCGACGGTTTGTTGCGCCATGTCATCACTCTCCTCGTTAGCATCCGGTACCTCGACGGAGAGCTCGTAGTGCTGCTTCGCGAAGAAGCCGCCGATACCACCGCTTCGTACCTTGTCGGCGGAAATAATCCGCACGCTCGAGCCGTACTCGTCACGTACCTGAGCCAGCAGTGGCTCGATGGCCGGTCCCTCAAGCAGCACCCGCGTAGGCACCGTTCACCACCCCTATCGTCTCGATCTGTGCGGTGGAACCAGAGATTTCGCTGTACGACAGCACCTGCACCCGGCGGGAGCCGGCCCGCAGCAGCCGCATCAGCGGCAGCCGCAGTTGTGGTGAGCAAGCCAGGACCGGATTGAGTCCCTGCTGCTCCGCGGCCTCGGCGAGCCGGCTGGCCTCGCTGACGATCGCCTCGGCACGCATGCCGTCGATCGCCATGAAGGCGCCGGTGTCGCTGGGTCGCAACGATTCGAGCAGTCCCTGCTCGAGCATCGGGTCCAGCGTGATCACGGTGAGCCGGCCGGCCGTCGCGTACTGGGCGGCGATGGCCGGGCCGAGCGCGCCCCGGGCGGCCTCGACCAGGCTGTCGTGATCCATCGAGATCTTCGCCCGCAGTGAGAGTGCCTCGAAGATCCGGACCAGGTCGCGGATCGGCACCCCCTCGTCCAGCAGCGCCTGCAGCACCTTCTGCACCTGGCCGAGGCTGAGCAGCGCCGGGGTCAGTTCCTCGACCACGACCGGATGGGTTCGTTTCACCATCTCGCTCAGCGCGCGGACGTCCTCCCGGCCGAGCAGGCGGCTGGCGTTGGTCCGGACGATCTCGGCCAGGTGCGTGATGATCACCGACGCTCGGTCCACCACCGTCGCGCCGGAGAGTTCTGCCTGGTAGTGCATCTCGGCCGGGACCCACTTGCCGGCCAGGCCGAAGACCGGCTCCACCCCGGCACGGCCGGGAAGTGCCTGCAACCCCTCGCCGATGGCCAGCACGGTGCCCGGCGGCGCCTGTCCGGCGCCGGCATCAACACCGGAAATACGGATCGCGTACGAGGAAAGCGGCAGATCCAAGTCGTCCCGGGTGCGGACCGGCGGCATGATGACGCCCAGTTCCATCGCCATCTTGCGGCGCAGAGCGCGGACCCGGTCCAGCAGGTCCCCGCTGCTGGCGTCGACCAGGTCGACCAGGTCCGGCGCCAGGGCGAGTTCCAGCGGGTCGATCCGCATCTCGCCGAGCAGCTGTTCGGGCGAGTCCGGGGACGGCATCTCGACCGCTTCGGCGGCGGCCGCCTCGATCGCCTCCGGCACCGGATCCTTGATCCGGTGGGCGATGGCCAGCACGGACGCGCCGACCACCAGGAAGGGCAGCTTCGGCAGGCCGGGGATGACGCACAGCGCGAGGGCCGCGCCACCGCCGATGCGCAGGGCGAGCTTGTTCTGGCTGAGCTGCGTGGTGACGCTCTGCCCCATGTCGCCGGAGGTCGCCGAGCGGGTCACGATCAGACCGGTGGCGACCGACAGCAGCAGGGCGGGGATCTGCGAAACCAGGCCGTCGCCGATGCTCAGCATGCTGTAGTGGTTCATCGCGTCGACCGGCGCCATCCCGGCCTGCAGGATGCCGACCGCGAAGCCGCCGATCAGGTTGATCAGCGTGATGATGATGGCCGCGATGGCGTCGCCCTTGACGAACTTGGAACCACCGTCCATGGCGCCGTAGAAGTCGGCCTCGGCAGCGACCTCGGCCCGGCGCTTCTTCGCCTCGGCGTCGTCGATGAGGCCGGCGTTGAGGTCGGCGTCGATCGCCATCTGCTTGCCGGGCATGGCGTCGAGCGTGAACCGGGCGCCGACCTCGGCGACCCGCTCGGCACCCTTGGTCACCACGATCATCTGGACGATGACCAGGATCGAGAAGATCACCAGACCGATGACCAGGTTGCCACCGACGACGAAGCTGCCGAACGCGTGGATCACCTTGCCGGCGTCGCCGTCGCGCAGCACCAGCCGGGTGGCACTGATGTTGAGCGCCAGCCGGAAGAGGGTGAGCACCAGCAGAAGGGCCGGGAAGACCGCGAAGTCGAGTGGCTTCTGAACGAACATGCTGACCAGCAGGACCAGCAGGGCCATCGTGATGTTCACGGCGATCAGCAGGTCCAGCAGGAAGGTCGGCAGAGGGACGACCATCATGATGATGATGCCGATGACCCCGACGGGTACGGCAAACCTGCTGATGTTCTGTATCTTCACGGCACCTTCCGAGCACGGGCAGTCCGGTTGCCATCCAGGCCCAGCCGCCGCCGCTCGGGCGTCGTTCCGTCCGGCGATCTTCCGCCGTCACACCAGGCCGCTGTGGCACCGCCACGCACCGATCTTCCCTGCTCTTGCACCGCGATGTGAGGAAATCTCCTGAATTTCGGTTATGCCATAGCTGGGGTGGGGTTCGGGTTGCGGTGCAAACCAGCAGCCGCACCACGTGCCTTCAGGCTCATCACGAACGCCAGCACCTTCGCCACCGCGGCGAAGAACTCCGCCGGAATCTCCTGGCCGATCTCGACGCTGGAGTTCAGCGCCCGGGCCAGGGCGACGTCCTGCACCATCGGCACCCGGTTCTCGGTGGCGAGCTGGCGGATCTTCGCGGCCAGCGGCCCCTTGCCCTTCGCCACCACCCGAGGGGCACCCTTCTCCGGGTCGTACCGCAGCGCGACGGCGACGTGCACCGGGTTGACCACCACCACGTCCGCGGTGGGCACGTCCGCCATCTGCCGATTGCGGGCCATGGCCATCTGCTTGGCCCGGATCTGGGCCTTGACCAGCGGATCGCCCTCGGTGTTCTTGTGCTCCTGCTTGACCTCTTCCTTGCTCATCCGCAGCTGCTTCTTGGTGCGCCGGCGGACCACGAAGTAGTCGGCCGCCGCCATCACCAGGCCGGCTACCGCGGCCGCCCGGATCAGCTGGATCGAGGCGTCGGTGACCGTGGAGAGCAGTGAGGTGAGCGGGAGTTGGCCGGCCGTCATGAGCACCGGCACGATGTCCTTCATGGTGAAGTAGAGGACCGTGCCGAGAACGATCGTCTTCACCAGGGCCTTGACGCCCTCCCAGAGCGCCTGCGGGCCGAGCATGCGCTTGATCCCGCTGAACGGGTTCAACCGGTTGAACTTGGGGATGAACAGCTTGGTCGCCACCCGGATGCCGCCCTGCGCGCCGGCCGCCAGGATGCCGACCGCCATCATGGTGACCGCCAGCGGCAGCACCGCCCAGGCGGCGCTGAGCAGGCCGTCCTTGAGGATGGCGAGGGTCTTGCCGGGATCCGGGTTCGCGATGGTGTCCGGCACCTTGGTCATCAGCTCACGGGCGTGGTCCATGGCGTTGCGCAGCGTGCGGGGCAGCATGATGCTGGCGGCCAGCATGCCGGCCCAGGCGCCGAGGTCCTGACTGCGCCCGATCTGGCCCTCTTGCTTGGCCTTCTTGAGCTTTTGTTGTGTCGGTTCCTCGGTCTTCTCGCCAGACATCTCCCCACCCCCTTTTCCGCCTCTTCGGCTCCGGGTCAACCCCCGCTGAGCCGGACCACCGCGGTGACCGCCTTGTCGACCAGCACGTCGAGAATTCCCGGCAGCATCGCGATGGCGATGCCCGAGAGCGTGACCACCAGGAAGATCTTCACCGGGAAACCGAGCTGGAACGCGTTGAGCGCGGGCGCCACCCGGTTGAGCAGGCCGAGCGCGACGTCGGCGAGGAACAGCACGGCGATCAGCGGCCCGGCGATCTGGACCGCGGCCAGGAACATCTCACCGATGCCGCGGACCAGCAGGCGGCTGAAGGTCTCCATCGAGAACGTGGTGTCCAGCGGCAGCGTACGGAAGCTCTGCAGGAATCCCCGGAGGATGAGCTGGTGCCCGTCGCTGGCGAAGAGCAGGGTGATCGCGAGGAGCTGGTAGAACCGGCCGAAGATCGAGCTCTGGCTCATCGAGAACGGGTCGTATGCGGAGGCCAGCGTGAAACCGCCGAACAGGTCGAGCAGGTCACCAGCCGCCTGGATGGCGGCGAACAGCAGGGCGGTGAGGAAGCCCAGCCCGGCGCCGATGAACACCTGCAGTGCGGCGCTGGCGATCAGGTCCGCGGTCTCCAGCGAGGGGATCGTGCTCTGCAGGTACGGCGCCATCGGCAGGGTGAAGCCGACCGAGAGCAGCGCCTTGACCGGCCCGGGGATGAGCCGCGAGTTGAACGGCGGGCAGATCATCATCCACGCGCCCGTTCGTACCGCTCCCAGCATGATCGCCAGGAGCTGCGCAATGGGCACGTCGTAGTTCATCGGCTCAGTACGAACCGACCAGGGCCGTGATGATCAGACTCCAGCCGTTGACCAGCACGAACAGCAGCAGCTTGAACGGCAGCGCCACGGTCACCGGGGGCAACATCATCATGCCCAGCGACATCAGGGACGCCGACACCACGAGGTCGATGATGAGGAACGGGATGAAGATGACGAAGCCGATGATGAAGGCGGCCCGCAGCTCGGAGAGAATGAAGGCCGGGACCAGCGTGGTCAGCGGCACCGACTCGATGTTCGCCGGCCGCTCCTCGCCGGACACCTTGATCAGCAGGGCGAGCTCGTCCTCGCGGGTCACGTCGTACATGAACTCGCGCAACGGCTCGACACCGTCCCGGAACGCCTGCGACTGCGTCTTGTCACCGGCGAGATAGGGCTGCACGCCCTGCTCGTTGATGCCCGAGACGGTCGGGCCCATGATGAACAGGCTCAGGAACAGCGCCAGCCCGGCCAGCACCTGGTTGGGCGGCATGCTGGTCAGGCCGAGCGCGTTGCGGGTGATGCCGAGCACCATGAAGACCTTGGTGAAACAGGTGCAGAGCAGCAGCAGCGCCGGGGCGACCGAGAGCAGCGTCAGGCCGAGGACGATCACCAGGGAGGACGCCGGGCGGCTGCCGTCGGGATTCGTACCGTTGATATCGATGTTGATCGAGGGCGGCGAAGGCGGCGCCGGTGCCTGCGGCGCAGCCAGAACCACGCCCGCCGAGTCGCCGGGTAGCGCGGACGCTGCGGCCGGGAGCAGGACCATGGCCAGTCCGGCACCCAGCATCAGCAGCAGGATCGCGCGTCGCATCATCGGCGGGACGTCCGATCGCGGAGGAACTCCAGCGGTGAGACCCAGGTACGCGGTGTGTCGTCCATCCGGCCGCCGACGCCGACCGGATGCCAGCCGGGCAGCGTCACGGCGTCCACCTCGAGCGCGTCGCGGTGCTCGGCCGGTTCCGTCTCGAAGGCGTCGAGCTCGGTCTCGCCGAGCAGGCTGACCTGCTGTTCGGTGATGCCCAGCACCAGCGCCCGGTCGGCCACCCGGACCACGGCGATCATCGAGCCGCGGCTGAGCTGCTCCCGGTTCAGCACCGCCAGCGGTCCGGCGCCGCGTCCGCCGTACGGGCGGCGCAGCACCCTGGCCAGGCCCCACATCAGGAAGAGGACGACCAGCAGCGAGAAGACGACCTGGACGACGAGCCCGATCAAGGCGACTACTCCCGCTCGGTGCCGGGAGAGACGATCTCGGTGATCCGGATCCCGAAGTTCTCGTCCACCACCACGACCTCGCCACGGGCGATCAGCCGGCCGTTGACCAGCAGGTCGGCGGGACTGCCCGCGGCCCGGTCCAGCTCGACGATCGCGCCGGGTGTCAGCGACAGCAGCTCGCGGACGCTCATCCTGGTCCGGCCCAGTTCGGCGGAGACCTCCATCTCCACGTCGTGCAGCATGTCGAGACCGCCGCGGGCGCCGCCGCCGGGCATCCGGGTCGTCTGCGGCGCCAGGCTCGCGGCCGGCGGCTCGTCGCCGGGCCACTGGCTCAGCGCGAGGGCGACGACCGCGCGTACCGCCTCGTCGTCCCGCAAGGGGACCGCGACCGCGCCCTCCTTGGTGGCCAGCGCGCTGAGCGCGACCTCGGGCTCCATCAGCTGGCCCGGGTCGAGCACCACCGGACCGAAGACCCGGGCGGCCGCCTCCAGCGCCGGCCGGACGGCGGCGGTCAGATCCAGTTCGCCGAGCGGGCTCTCCCGCAGCGCGTCCGCCAGATCCTGGCCGACCACCACGACGACCTCGCCGGACGCCGCGCCGGTGAACCGCGCCGTGATCGCTTGGCCGTCGATCACCGTCCCGGCGTCGGGGGCCACCGGGTCGGCGGCGACCAGCGCCCGGCTGGTGGGCAGGACGGCCAGCGCGGCTTCGGCGGCGTTCCGGGCGAGCGCCAGCTGCGGCGCGTTGATGGTGGGGGCGGTCATGAGCGGCCAGACTCCTTGGACGAGTGCTCGTTGGGCGACGGCACGACGAGACAGGCGAGCCGGGCGCCTTGGTTACCGGGAACGGCATGGCCGAAGACGATGTCGTTGACGGTCACCTCAAGAGGCCGGCTGGTCGGATGCCCCAGCGGCACGACGTCACCCGGACGTAGATCCACGATGTCATCGGTACGCATCCGAATGGGCTGGAATCGCACTGCTACGTCGATCGGAGCCGCGGAAAGTCCGGCGGTGAGGTTGCGCAGGGCCCGGTCGCGTACCTGCCGCTCGGCCGCGCTGAGCACGATCGTCTCGGTCCGGGAGAGCACCGGCAGGATCGTGTTGAACGGCAGGCAGATGGTGGCGATGCACTCCTCGGCACCGATCTTGGTCTCGAAGGAGGCCACCACGACGGCGTCGCCCGGGGCGTGCGCGCGCAGGAACTGCGCGTTGTATTCGATCTCCTTGAGCTTCGGCGAGATGTCGACAAGCGTCTCGAAGCCGTAGCGCAATTCGCCCAGCATCCGCTCGAGCAGGCCGCGCAGCAGCGGCATCTCCACCTCGGTCAGCGGCCGCTCCGGCTGGGTGCCGCCGGGGCCACCGAGCATGTGGTCGATCGCGGTCATCACCGCCGACTGCGCGATCTCCATCAGCACCGTGCCGGGGAGCGGGTCCAGAACGACCACGCCGATGATCGTGGGGTTGGCGAGCGAGGCGACGTACTCGTCGTAGTTCAGCTGCTCGATGGAGATCAACGAGACATTGCTGACCGCCCTGAGCCGGGTGGTCAGCAGGGTTCCGCAGCTTCGCGCGTACGTCTCGAAGGCGATCTGCAGGGTGCGGACATGCTCACGCGAAAGCTTGATCGGGCGGCGGAAGTCGTACGGCGCCGGGCCTCCGCCTTGGCCGCGACGTGACATCCTGCCGGGGGAACGCGAAGCGGTGGTCACGTCGTCCTCATCGGCTCAGTTACCGAACCGCTGAGCCGTGGCGGCGTTTTCATCCAGTTTTCCGGCCGATGGGCAGGTCCCCCGGTGGAGGACCTGCCCGTTTCGGCGCTTGTCGTTACTGGGTCACGAAGGAGGTGTAGTAGATGTCCATGACCATCTGCTGCTCTTCCGCCTCGTACGCCTTCTCGACCTTCTCGAGGAACTCGGCCTTGATCGCGTTGCGGCTCTCCTCGGTGGCGAACTCCGCGATGTCCCGGCCGGTGTAGGTCTCGATCGCCAGGTTCATCGCCTGGCTGAGGTCGACACCGTCGTGGCCGGCCGCCTCGGTCAGCTGCAGGGCGAACCCGAACTTCAGGTAGTGCCCGTCCGCGAGGTTCACCGTCAGGGTGTTCTCGACCGCGGCCACGTCACCCTTCACCGGCTCCTCGGCCGCCTCCGCCGAGTCGCCCTTCAGCATGAAGAACGCTCCGGCGCCACCGCCGACCAGCACGACCAGCACCGCGGCGATGATGATCATGAGCATCTTGTTCGACTTCTTCGGCGCTTCAGCCGCCGTGTCCTTCTCGTCCGCCATCGGAACTCCCCTCAGTTCAGTCGTGCGTCGTGGTCGTGGTCTTGGTCGCGGCCTTCGCCGCGGCGGCGGCCTTGGCGGCAGCCGTGGTCTCGCCGGTGTGCAACTTGCCGTCCGCACCCGCCGCGGCCGGCAGCAGCGCCGCCTGCTCCGCGGAAAGCTGGGTCAGGACGACGACGTCCACCCGGCGGTTCATCGTGATCGACCGCGGGTCCTTCGGGTCGATCAGCGGCTTGGTGTCGGAGAAGCCCACCGCGCTCAGCCGCTTCTTCGGGATACCGTGCTCGGTGAAGAACCGGACCGTGGTCGAGGCCCGCGCCGCGGACAACTCCCAGCCGCTCGGGTAATACGTGGTCTTCGCGCGGAGCTGGTTGGTGTGACCGTCCACCTCGATGCTGTTGGGCAGTGTCGCCAGCGTCGGGGCGATCGCGTTCAGGATCTTCTTGCCGCCCGACTGGAGTTCCGCCCGGTTGCCGGCGAAGACCACGTCGTTGGTCACGATGGTGACCACCAGACCGCGCTGGTCGATCGTGAACTTCGCGCTGTTGAGCAGCTTCTGCGCGGACAGCGCGTCCGCGATCCTCCGCTCGATGGCCTTCAGGTCCTCCGCCTCCTCCGCTGCCTTTTCGGCATTCGCGGAGGCCTCCTTACGGTCCTCGGCGAGAAGGGCCCGCTCGACCGCTTCCTTCTGCTCCTGGTTCAGGCCCTGGGTGCCGGACGTGCCGTCACCGGGGTTGGAGCCCGGGTCGATCTGCACGATCTGTGCGGTGTTCGCGGCGCCGTCGAGCGGAGCCGACTGCCCCGTGAAGGCGACGCTGTCCGCACCGAAGCCGGCTGACAGGCCTGCCGCCAGCTCGGCGAACTTCTTCTGGTCAACACTGCTCATCGCGAAGAGCACCACGAACAGAACGAACAGCAGGGTCATCATGTCCGCGTACGACACGAGCCAGCGCTCGTGGTTGGCGTGCTCTTCGTGCTCTTCGTGCTTCTGCTTGCGCTTGGCGCCCCCGCCGCCGGAACTCATCTAGATCAGGCCGCCTTCTTGGTCGATGCCGCCGCTTCGGCCTTCTTCATCTCGTCCGGCGGGAGCAGGCTGCGGAGCTTCTGCGCAACCAGACGCGGGTTCGAGCCGGCCTGGATGGCCAGGACACCGTCGATGACCAGCTCCATCTCCTCGGCCTCGATCGCGCTCAGCCGGGCCAGACGGGCACCCATCGGCAGCAGGATCATGTTGGCGCTGAGCACGCCCCAGAGGGTGGCGCAGAACGCCGCGGCGATCGAGTGGCCCAGCGTCTCGGGCTTGTCCAGGTTCTCCATGACGAGCACCAGACCCATGACCGTGCCGATGATGCCGATCGTCGGGGCGTAGCCACCCCAGGACTCGAAGAACTTCACGCCCACCTTGTCGGCCTTCTTCTTGGCGGCGACCTCGGCGTGCAGGATGTCGTGCAGCTCGTCCGGGTCGGTGCCGTCGATGGCCAGCTGCAGTCCGCGCTTGAGGAAGGGGTGCTCGACCGTCTTGACCGCGTCCTCGAGGGCCAGCAGGCCCTCGCGGCGAGCGCGCTCGGCCAGCTTCACGACGTTGTCGAGCAGCTCGGTCGGCGGGGTCACCTTGTTGGTGAAGCCCTTCTTGAGCTGCGCACCGAAGGCGGCGGTGTCCTTCATGACGCCACCCGTCATGGCGGCGGCGAAGCCACCACCGAAGACCAGCAGCATCGACGGCCACAGCATGATGGAGGCGGGCGAACCACCCTCCACGATCTGGACCAGGAAGACAATGCCCAGGCCGGCGGCGACACCGATAATGGTTGCGAGGTCCATCAGCGATCCTTCCGGTGCAGCGGGAGCACCTTGGCGTCGAGCTCGTCATCCGACGAGGAGTGGGACGAGGAGTTGGTAGCCACGTGCTCGGGCTCCAAGCGACTCGCCTGGGCGATCAGCGAGGCGCGGTAGTGGCGCACCGAGTCGATGAATTCGGGCACGGACTCGGCGATGATGTACTTGGTGCCGTCCACCAGGGTCACGACCGTGTCGGGCGTGCAGTCGACACGCTCGACGAGATCCGGGTTCAGTGCGAACACGGCACCGTTGATGCGGGTTACGAGAATCACGACTTCCGTCCTTGGGGCGTCTTGGCTGGTGGGGCCGTCCGTGGCCCGTCACCTAGTACTTCGGCTGAGTGCCGGTTGCCGATGAGATCGGCGTGGTGGCGACTCGGGTGCGGTCATATCGGGGCATGCACTCACGAAAACGGCCGGGACGGGCACGAGTGCCCGTCCCGGCCGATCGCCGGAATCGCTACTAGCGCTTCATGCTGACGAGCTCCTGGAGGATCTCGTCGGAGGTGGTGATGATGCGGGAGTTGGCCTGGAAGCCACGCTGGGCGACGACCAGGTTGGTGAACTCCTGCGCGAGGTCGACGTTCGACATCTCCAGGGCGCCGGAGATGACCTGACCCATGCCGGCACTGCCGGGTTCGCCGACCTGCGCGTACCCGGAGTTGACGGTGGTCCGGAACATGGAGTTGCCAACCTTCTCCAGGCCTGCCACGTTCTTGAACGTCGCCATGGCGACCTGGCCCAGCGTCTGCTTGAGGCCGTTGCTGTAGACGCCGACGATCTCGCCGGTGTCCGAGACGGTGTACGAGAGTGAGGTCAGCGCGCCGGCGGTCTGGCCGTCGGTGTCGAACACCCGGGCGTCGGAGAAGCCCGAGTACATCGTCACGTCAGCCATGTTGATTTTGAACGGGCCCAGCTCCATGAAGCCGTCGGAGTCGAGCTCACCGAGGCCTGGCGTGCCGGTGGTGTCGATGACCGCCTTGCCGCTGGCCAGACCGATGACACCGGTGACCGGTGTGACGCCGTCGGACTCCATAACCGGCGTGGTTCCATCGGCCTCGAAGAGCTCGATGTCCCAGTCGGTGTCGACCGTGGGCGGCGGCTGGTTGGTGTCACGCGTGAACTTCACGTTGATGGTCCGGGTCGCGCCCTTGTCATCGAAAACCTTGACCGGGATGTTGACCGTGTCCGTCAGCGGCGCCGGGTCACCCTGCGGCTGGTCGCTGGACAGGTTGCCCTTCAGCGTGATCTTCGTGGTCTTCTCGGGCGGAATGGTCGCGCCGAGCGGCATTTTGATATCGCCGGGCTGACCGCTCGACTCCACCACGCCGTCCTTGGCCGTCCAGCCCTGCACCGGCTCGCCGGTGGAGGTCGCCAGTACGCCGTTCGCGTCGAAGAAGAACGAGCCGGCCCGCGTGTAGAGCGTCTCGTTGCCGCTGCGGGTGATGAAGAACCCGTCACCCTGGATCATCATGTCGCCGGACTTGCCGGTCGTCTGCGCCGATCCCTGGCTGAAGTTCGCGGTGATACCGGCGACCCGCACACCGAGGCCGACCTGCGCCGGGTTCGTGCCGGCCTGGCCTTCCTGCGGCGAACCCGCGGCGCCCATCATCTGGCTCAGCGTGTCGTTGAACTGAACCTGCGACGCTTTGTAGCCGGTCGTGTTGACGTTCGCGATGTTGTTACCGGTGACGTCGATCATCCGCTGGTGGGCGTTGAGGCCACTGATGCCGGAGTAAAGGGAACGCAGCATGAAGAGGAGTCCTTAGCTCGGAGGAAACGGAATTCAGGCGTTGGTCGCGGTGGTGATCTCGACGACCTTGGACAGCTGCACATCCGTGTTCCCGACCTTGAGCGTCGGTTCGCTGTCTCCGTTGAGCTTCGCCGCGGTGATCACGCCGGTCTGCTGAGCACCGGTTTCGTCCATGTACGTGACCGTCTTGCCGACCAGCGAACTAGCGCCGATCATGCGTTGCGACTGGAGCATGTTGATCATGTCTTCGAGCTTCTCGACCTGCGTGAACTGGGCGGTCTGCGCCAGGAACGCGGTCGAGTCGGCTGGCTTGGTGGGGTCCTGGTACTTCAGCTGGGCGACGAGGAGCTTCATGAACGTGTCCTTGTCACCGAGCGACTTGCTCTTCGCTTCCGAGGCTTTGGCCGCGGCCAATGCCTTGGCAGCATCGGCGCCGCCGGTGCCGAGTGGTCCGGAGGTCGGTGAGGTCATTGACTTCTCCCTGTCCCGTAGCAAGCTCAACCTAAGCTTCGGCCCGGCCCCCGGTTTGCTTAGGCCCGGTGAGAATTGTTCGCGACGGTGGAGATCGCCTGCCTCGCTTACGCGGCAGGAACTCGAGGTAGGTGGCGAACAAGTCGCAAAATTTGCGGGCCCGCCGAATCGGCGGGCCCGCAACGGGAGATCTTCAATGGGAACGCCTCAAACTAGGGAGCCAGGGACAGGCTGAGCTTGCCCTTGCCGTATCGGCTGACCTCGACCATCAGGTCGAGCCGCCGGCCGAGGGCGAGCAGAACCGCACGCGCGTCGGCGGGCAGGTCCTGGCCCGGGTAGACCACCTGGTAGAGCTTGACGTGCGGCGAACCCTCCTTGTTGAGGAGGCTGGTGAAGATGTTGCAGAGTTCACCGACGTTCTCCGCGAGGTTGGGGAAGAGCTGCTTCTCGTCGATGCTGTCCTCGGCGGCGCCGGCCGGCAGCAGACCGAGCGCGGCGCCCGCGTTCGCCGCGAGGCTGAGCTGCATGCCCATGCACGCGTAAATCTTCTGACTGTTATCAGTGAAGATGGCGACCGTCGCGGTGGTGACCTCCGGCGCGCTGAGCGGATCCCCGGGGCTGACGATCACCTCGCGACCGAGCAGATCCTCGAACAGGTTACGGACGGCTAGAGAGCCGGGAAGAACCGAGACGTCTGACATGTCCTAATCATCCCAAGATAGGAGCGAAAACCTCATCGAATCGCTCAGCGGTGAAGGGTTTGACGATGAAGAACGCCGCGCCGGCGCCCTCGGCAGCCGACTTCATCTCCGGAGTGCACTCCGAGGTCACGAAGCCGAACTTGACGTTGTTGCCGGCGGCCCGGAGATTGCGGAGCACCTCGATGCCCGTCTGGCCCGGCATGTTCCAGTCCGAGATGATCAGGTCGGGATTCTCGGCGGTGGCCTTGTCGAACGCCTCCTGGCCGTCCGCGGCCTCGACCAGGTCGTGATCGCCGAACCCGGCCTGACGCAAAGTCCGGACGACGATCTGCCGCATCACCCGGCTGTCATCGGCGATGAGGATCTTCATGCGCCCTCCTCCTTGTTGTCGGTGCTGCTCTGCCACATCGAAATGGACACCGGTTCGCCCTCCCACACCCCGTACACCCCGCTGATGCGCTGGGCGTTCGGGTATCGCGCCGAGGACTCCGGTGCCAGCACCACCTGCGGGAGCGACAGCTGCGCCCCGGGCGGCAGCATTGCTTTGACGTTGCCACCGACAATATTTGCTAGTTCGCCCAGTGTGTCAGAAATGTCCTCCTCGCTCACCTCCTCCATCTCCATCGCCAGGAAGGCGGCCGCGGCTCGCTGAGCAGCGACGCGGGAGGAGGCATAGACGATGTGCCCACTCCACGACCCGGTGATGGAGACCGAGGAGTGCACCTCGGAGGGCTGGTTCTCGTCGTACGTCGGGATCAGCGGGCTGATGCCCTCCGGATCGAGGTACGACTCCCAGACCTGCTCCACCATTTCGGCGAGGTCACTCTCGTCGACCTCGACTTCGACACTCATGAATTCGCTCCGGTCGGGACGAGGCCCAGCAGGGCCAGCTTTTCGATCATTGCGCCCTCCGTGAAGGGCTTGATCACATATTCGTGAGCGCCCGCTGCGAGCGCCCGTACGATCTGGCTCTGTTCGCTTTCGGTTGTGACCATCACCAGGGTCATCTCGCGCAGTCGCGGGTCGGCCCGGACCTTCGTGACGAACTCGAGCCCGTTCATGTTGGGCATGTTCCAGTCGATGAGGGCCAGTTCCGGCACCTCGGTCATGTCAGCGAGGAGGTCCATCGCCTCCTTGCCGTCGCCCGCTTCCACCGCCTCGAAGTTGAGCTTCGTGACGATTCGCTTGAGGATCATGCGCATCGCGCGCGAGTCGTCGATCACCATGGCGCGCATCGGCGTCATCCCCTTCTCGCGGCACCGGCGGGCACCGCATTGCGAGTCCGGTAGGCAGAGGTGCGGCCGGCGGCCACCCGCTCGTAGTTGTCGTCGATTCCGATCGTGGTCTCGGCCGCACCGAGGAAGAGCCAGCCGTCCGGGCGCAGGATCCGGGCAGCGTTCTGCAGCACCTGACGCTTGGTCGCGACGTCGAAGTAGATGAGAACGTTGCGCAGGAAGATCACGTCGAACGGTTGCATCGGCGGGAACGGCGCGGTCAGGCTCATGTGCTTGAAATCGACGTTCTTGCGCAGGTTGGACACGACCCGCCAGTGCGCGCCGGCCCGCTCGAAGTACTGCACCAACTGTGTGGCCGCCAGGCCTCGGTTGACCTCTACCTGGCTGTACTCGGCCTTCTGGGCACGTTCCACCATGGCGGTGGAGATGTCGGTGCCGACGATTTCGTACGACCAGCCGGCCGGAAGCGCCTCCTGAAGCGTGATGGCCAGGCTGTACGCCTCCTGCCCACTGGAGCTCGCCGCCGACCAGAACCGGAGCTTGCGTACCGAGGCCCGTGACTTGATCAGTTCGGGAAGCACCACGTCGGTGAGGGCCGCGAACGGTTCCCGGTCCCGGAAGAACGAGGTCTCGTTCGTGGTGAGCGCGTCGATGATCTTGCGCTGGTTCTGCGGGTTGGGGCGTTTCTGCAAGTCGGCGATGAAGTCGTTGACGTTCGCCGCCCCGACCGCCCGGGCCACCGGGATCAGCCGCGCCTCGACCAGGTATTCCTTGCCCGGCGCCAGCACGATCGACGCCTCACGCCGCACGAGGTTGGAGACGAACGTGAACTCCGCCTGCGAGAGGGTCATCGGGCCACCGCCGGTGAGCGACCCACCCGTACGCGGTTGAGCAGCGCTCCCGCGATCCGGTCCAGCGGCAGCACCTCGTCGGCCAGGCCCGCGCCCACGACGGCGCCGGGCATGCCCCAGACCACCGAGGTCGCCTCGTCCTGTGCCAGTACCTCGGCGCCCGAGTCTCGTAGCACTTTCGCACCACTCCGTCCGTCTTGTCCCATTCCAGTGAGCACGGCCGCGAAGGCCGATCCGCCGTACAGCGCCGCTACGGAGCGGAACATCACGTCCACCGCCGGCCGGCACGAATTTTCCTGCGGTGCGCCGCTGAGCTGGGTCAACGTCGCTGTTCCCCGGCGCTGGAAGACCAGATGTCGGTCACCCGGGGCGATATAGACGGAGCCGGGCGCGAGCTCCATGCCCTCACCCGCCTCGACCACGCGTAGTGGCGTGCTGCGGTCCAGCCGTTCGGCGAACATCTTGGTGAAGACCGGCGGCATGTGCTGCGTGATCACGATCGGTACCGGCAAGTCCGCCGGAAGCCCCAGCAGCACCTTGGTGAGCGCGTCCGGCCCACCGGTGGAGGATCCGATCGCCAGAATGTCGATCTTCCCGCCGCTGCTGCGGCGCGCCGCGGGCCGGACCGGCGCCGGACCGGTTGCCGGTGGCCGGCCGGGTGCGGCGGGCGGAGCACCCGGTCGCAGCGGTGCGCCGGGACGTGCCGCCGCGGGCGCCGGACGGGTGGGCGGTCCCGCCGGTCCGGCAGGTCCGGCCGGACGACGCCGGCCGCCCAGGGCCTGGATCTTCGGCACCAACTGCTCGCGTACCGCGGCGATCGACTGCTGCACCGAGCCGACGTTGCTCGGCTTGGTCACGTAGTCGGTCGCACCCGCGGAGAGCGCCTCCAGCGTGGCGGTCGCGCCGGAAGCGGAGAGGGTGCTGAACATGATCACCGGAAGGTTCGCGTGCCGCTTGCGCAGCTCCCGTACCGCCTCGATGCCGTCCATCTGCGGCATCTCGATGTCCATCGTCACGACATCGGGCTTGAGCTGATCGATCTTCGCCTGCGCGAGCAGGCCGTTCGCGGCCGTACCGACGACCTGAATGCCCGGAGCTTCCCCGAGAGCATCGACGATCAGCCGACGGACCACTACGGAATCGTCGACGACGAGGACCGAGATCATTCGACCACTCCCTTCAACCGAGCCAGGCCGGGCCGAGCGCCGCGACCACCGGCGCGAGCAGCCGGTGAGCCGTGGCGGTGTCCAGCAGATCGCGTACGACCAGCGCCTGAACGGCGCCGCTGAGCATGTTCCAGACGCCACCGGCCCGGTCGGCCAACGGAATTCCGGCCGAGTCCACCGCTTGGACCAGCAGCATCTGCGCGGCCGCCGCGGTACGGACCCGGTCCGAGAGGTACGCCGCCCAGGACGCCGAGTGCACGGCAGGCGACCATCCCGCGGTGTTGCGGCGGGCGTCGTCGGCGGAGGAGCTCACCCGCTGGCGGTCCTCCGGTCGCAACGTGCGCAGCCGGTCGAGCAGAGCGGAGACCGTGTAGTGGTGCGGGCCGAGGTCGATCGGCGCCCCGGCCGGCAGCTTGCGTACCGCTGACACCCAGCCGGCGCCGAGCCGGCGGCGGGTCTCCTCGTCCAGCACTTCCCGCAGGTAGCTGGCGACCGCGGCGTCGCACAGCAGCGCCGTGGCGGCCGCCGCCTCCTCGCTCTGCCGGGCGGCCCGGCCGGAGCCCTGCCAGGTCCACGACATCACGTCGTAGCGCAGGCAGGTCAGCAGCGAGTCGACCGAACCGATCGGCGCCCGCTCGACCAGGGCCAGGTTGCCGGCCGGATCGTCCTTCGACATGCCCTTGAGGGACGGCATCCGCCGGGCGGCGCTTTCCACCTCCACCCAGAGCAGAGCCCGGGCGCCCTCGTCGGGCAGCCGTTCGGCGAGCACCGGCAGATCCCCGCTCTGCAGGCGCAGGGCGCGCAGCAGTACCTCGGCCGCGGCCGGCCCGCCTTCCAGGCGGGTCAGATCGAAGCCCAGCACGGGGGCGCTGACCAGGCTGTACATCAGTTCGTGGCGCGGTACGTGTCGACGGCCTGATTGACGTCGAGAGCCAGCATCAACCGCCCGTCCAGCTTGAACGTGCCCACCACCAGCTCCCGGGTGGGCCCGCTCAACGTGTCCGGCGGTGGCTCGAACGTCTCGTCGTCGAGATCCACGACCTCGCCGATCTTGTCCACCAGCAGGCTCACCGGCTCGCCGTCACCGCGCAGGATGACGTTCATGACCGGGCCCTGCAGCGCCTGCCGGGCCAGCCCGAGCTGCACCCGCAGGTCGACCGCGGCGATCACCTGACCGCGCAGGTTGAACAGGCCACCGACGGCCGGCGGGGCGAGCGGCACCGGGGTGTACTCGTTGTACGAGAGCACCTCCTGCACGGTGTGCACCTCGACCCCGAAGAGCTGGCCGTCCACCTCGAAGGTGGCGAACTGACGACTCGCCATCTCAGGCCTCCACCAGCATCTCGTCCGCCGCGTCGGTGTAGAAGTTCGGGTCGGCGGCGAGGATCGCCCGGCGTACGTCGAGCAGTTCGGTCACGCGTTGCTGGATGACCGCGGTGCCGACCAGACCGTCCTCCTCGGCGTCGCGGCGGGCGGTGGTCTCGTTCTCGGCGATGTCCACGATCCGGTCCACCACCAGCGCGACGCTGCGGCCGCCCTCGCTGTAGACCACCACCGAAACGGTGTCGCCCTCGAGCTCTTCGCCATACGCCCCGAGCAGGTGTGACAGCCGCACCAGCGGAAGGATCTGGCCGCGGTACTGCACCACCTCGCGGGAACCCGCGTGCTCGATGCGGTCCCGCGGGAACTCCTCGAGCCGCGTGACGGTGTCCAACGGGATCGCCACCCGGCGCTCCCCGACCGCGGTGACCAGCAGGCGCTGGATCCCGCCTCCGCCGGAGGCCTTCGAGTTCGCGACGACGTTCTCGCGTTCCGAGTCGACGGCCAGGTGCGAACGCCGGGCCAGAGACGATACGTCCAGGATCAGGCCCACCTTGCCGTCGCCGAGGATCGTGGCGCCGGCGTACAGGCCGATGTCCTTGAACCGGGTGTTCAGGGCCTTGACCACGACCTCTTCGGTGTTCAGGACCCGGTCCACCACCATGCCGAACCGCCGGCCGTCGGCCTGCAGCACCATGATGTAGACGCCCTGATCACCGCCGACCTCGAGGCCGAGGGCCCGGTCGAGGCGGACCAGCGGGAGCAGCTTGCCGCGCAGCCGGTAGACCGGCGCCCCGGACGCATATTCGATCTTGGTGGTGTTGCCGTCGATGAAGACCAGCTCGAGCACCGCCACCTGGGGTACGACGTAACGCTGATCGCCGCAGTCGACGGTGAGCGCCTGGATGATCGCCAGGGTCAGCGGGATGGTGAGCCGCCAGACCGTACCCTCGCCCGGGGTTGAATCGACGCTGACCGCGCCACCGATGTTCTCGATGTTGGTCTTCACCACGTCCATGCCGACGCCGCGGCCGGAGACGTTCGTGACCTTCGCCGCGGTGGAGAAACCGGGCTGGAAGACCATCGCCATGATGTCGCGCTTGTCCATGTTCGGGATCTGCTCCGGCCGGAGCAGCCCATTCTCGACCGCCTTCTGCGCGATCCGCTCGACGTTCAGGCCGGCGCCGTCGTCGGCGACCTCGACCGCCACGTGCCCACCCTCGTGGTACGCGCGAAGCGTGAGCGTGCCTTCCGAGCCCTTGCCCGAGGCGATCCGGCGCTCCGGGTCCTCGATGCCGTGGTCGACCGCGTTCCGCACCAGGTGGGTGAGCGGGTCCTTGACCGCCTCCAGCAGGCTCCGGTCGAGCTCGGTCTCCTTGCCCTCCATGACCAGCTGGACCTGCTTGCCGAGCGAGTTGCTCAGGTCCCGGACGACTCGGGGCAGCTTCGACCAGATGTGCTCGATGGGCTGCATCCGGGTCTTCATGATGCCCTCTTGCAGCTCGCTGGTGATCATGCCGAGCCGCTGGGCGCTGCGGACCAGACCGGAGTCACCGATCTCCATCACGCCGCGGACCAGCTGGTTCCGGGCCAGCACCAGCTCGCCGACCATGTTCATCAGGGTGTCCAGCAGGTCGACGTCGACCCGGATCGCGCTGTCCGCGATGCTCCGCTTCGGAGCCTGGGACTGCAGCGCCTCGTTCACCGCGGCGGGCTGAGCCTTGCCCTCCTCGAGCAGGATCGTGCCGAGTTTGCGCTCGTCACCCTCGATCTGCTGCTGAAGCGCCGAGCTGACGTCGGCGGGCTGGGCCGCGCCGGCGTCCACCAGGATCTGGCCGAGCGGCTGGCGCTGCTCGGCGACCGGCTCGGGCGCCGGGCGTGCCGACGGCGTTTCGTCGAGCTGCACCGGGGCTTCCGCGTCGGCCTCGGCCTCGGCAGCCGGCGCAGCCGCGGCCGGAGCAGCCGCCGGAGCGGCCGCGGCCGGCGCGTTCATCTGCGCATTGATCTTGACGATCATGCTGTCGATGTCGACTTCGGCCTCGGACCCGTTCTCCTCGATCGAGGAGAGGATGGACCGCACGCCGTCGATGCAGACCAGCAACACGGTGATGGTCTCCGGGGTGACCGGCTGAACGCCGTCCCGAAGCCGGGACAGGAGCGACTCACCGGCGTGGGCGAGCTTCTCCAGGCGGCTGAACGCCAGGAACCCGCTGGTGCCCTTGATCGTGTGGATCGCCCGGAAGATACGGGAGATCAGGTCACGCGAGTCCGGTTCCTGCTCGAGGCTCACGAGGTCCCGGTCGATCTGGTCCAGGTTCTCGTGGCTCTCCATCAGGAATTCGCCGACGATCTCGCCAAGGTCTTCCACGACTTACTACCTCCTGCTCGGCTTCACAGCCCTCATCGACTCGAGCGGACGCAAAATGAGGAGACTCAGGCTTCTCCACCTGGACGCCGGTATCGGTATCCGAATCCACGCACCGACTCGATGGGCGACTCGTCCGGATCCGACCATCCGAGCTTGCGGCGCAGCCGCAGCACCGCGAACTTCACCCGCTCCTGACCGATGCCGGTGGGGTCGTCCCAGGCCTGGGTCAGCAACTGGTTCGGGCTGAGCACCGCGCCGGCGTGCCGGACCAGCGCGTTGAGAAGGCGGAACTCGGTCGGGGTGAGCCGCTTCTCGTCGCCCTTGACGTACACCCGGCGCTTGGTCGGGTCGAGGTGGACGAGCCCGTCGTCGTAGACCTGGCTCGCCCAGCTGTTCTGCCCGCTGGAGGAGCGACGCAGCAGCGCCTCCACCCGGGCCAGCAGTTCGTTGTTGGCGAACGGCTTGGTCAGGTAGTCGTCGGCGCCGCCGCGCAGGCCGCGCACCTTCTCGGCTTCCTGGCCGTGCGCGGTGAGCACCAGCACCGGTACGTCCGACACGTCCCGAAGCCGTTCGAGCACCTGCCATCCGTCCATCTCCGGCAGGCCGACGTCGAGCACCACCAGATCGGGATGTTCGGCGTACGCCTCCTTCAGGCCGGCCCGGCCGTCGGCGGCGTGTGCCACCTCGTATCCGGCCCGGCTGAACAGCAACCGGAGAGCGAGTGCGATGTCGGGGTCGTCCTCGACCACGAGAAGGCGACTCATCGTTTGCTCACCCTGCCCCCAACCCGCACTCGCGCCCGTACGGGCACGGCCGAACTCCGGCGGCACGGGTGTGCTCCGGTTATCGGCGTCTTGCCTGGCACCGTCCGCGCGACCGCGAACGGAGGAAATTCAAAGGCGCAAAAACACCATAGCGTGATGTCATCGCCTATTTACGGACAGTGACAGTTTAGCGGCCAACGCCCGGAACAAGAGGCGGTCGCGAGTTTCCGGCCAAGCCGGTGGAATGGCCGCCCGGCCGGGCCATCCCCTCAGCGTGACATCTCGAGTACGGCTTTTCGTCCTTTCCGCGAAAGATGTGACACGCCGCGAGGTACGGGGTGCGATATGCGTGTCGGACGATTCCCGTCCGTTCTCCGACCCGGGAGGCATACGTGTTCGACCTGGTGGTACGACGTGTCGCCATGCTCGCGGCGACGCCGGTCCTGTTCGTCCTGGCCGCCCCGGCGGTGGCTCACGGCCCGATCGTCCCGCCCCGGCCCTCTCTCGTACCGCCACCGGACGCCGCACCCCGCATCCCGGCGACAGTGCCCACGCCCGAAGCGACCTCGGTGGCCCGGCAGCGGGCCCACTCGATGATGGTCCAGGTGGCACGCCTGACCAACCAGGAACGTCAGGCGGCCGGCTGTCCCGCGCTCTCGACCGACCGCGAGCTGATCACCGCGTCGCTGCGGCAGAGCTGGTACATGGCCCGGACCCGGCTGTTCAGCCATGTCTGGCGGGACGGCTCGGACTTCGTCAGCCGCAGCCGGGCCGCGGGCTACCGGCAGCCCGCCGGGGAGAACATCGCCTGGGGCTACCGCAGCGCGACCGACGTGGTCGACGCGTGGATGAAGAGCCCGGGCCACCGGGCCAACATCCTCAACTGCGGTGCGAAATCCATCGGTACGGGTGTCGCGTACTCGGCCGACGGCACGCCGTACTACACCCAGGTGTTCGGGTGGGAGTAGTCAGAGGGCGCAGTTGATCAGCACCGGCTCCGGGTGCAGCTCGACGCCGAACCGGTCCCGGACCCCGTCCCGGATGGTCCGCGCCAGGTCGAGCAGCGCCCCGGTGGTGCCGGCGCCCCGGTTGGTCAGGGCCAGCGTGTGCTTGCTGGAGATGGCCACCCCGGCGCCGGCGAAGCCCTTCGGGAAACCGGCCTGCTCGATCAGCCAGGCGGCCGGGATCTTCACGGTGCCGTCCGCCGCCGGCCAGTGCGGCATCTCGCCGAGCGTCGCGAAGAACTCGGCGGAGACCACCGGGTTGGTGAAGAACGACCCGACCGACCAGGTGTCCCGGTCCTCCGGGTCGAGCACCATGCCCTTGCCCGCGCGCAGTTTCAGCACGGTGTCCCGGGCCTGCTGCAGCGGCACCCGGTCACCGGCCGAGGCGCCCAGGTCACGAGCCAGTTCCGCGTACCGGATCGGGGCGGAGTCAGGGGACTTCGCCAGCCGGAATTCGACGGACAGGACCAGGTGCCGGTCGCTGTGCTTGAACACGCTGGACCGGTAGCCGAAGCCGCACTCCGCCGGGGACATCGTGCGCACCTCGTCGTCGACCCGGTCGTACGCCGAGACCGCCTCGATGGTGTGCGCGACCTCCTGCCCGTACGCCCCCACGTTCTGGATCGGGGTGGCGCCGGCCGATCCGGGGATGCCGGACAGGCACTCGAGTCCGGACCATCCGCTCGTCACCGCGTACTGAACGAAGTCGTCCCAGGGCTCCCCCGCTGCCACCCGGACCAGCACGCTCGCCGCGTCCTCGGCGACCACCTCGATCCCGCGGGTGCGCAGCAGCAGCACCTCGCCGGCGAAGCCGGCATCGCCGACCACGACGTTGCTCCCGCCGGCCAGAATCAGCACCGGACGGCCCTGAGCCGAGGCGTTACGTACGGCAGTGACCGCTTCATCCGCATGTACCGCCGTGGTCACCGTGCCGGCCGGCCCGCCGAGGCGTAGCGTCGTGTACGCCGCCAAGGAGTCGTCCGGAGCCGGGGGTGTGTCAGTCAGATGATCGGCGAATGCGTCGGGCACGACGTTCACCCTAAGCTCACAGTGGAACGGGCTTCACCGGCGGTCCGGCCGAGCGGGAGACAGGTGCGATGAACAGGTTGCACGCGACGAAGGACTTCTGGCTGGCAGCGCTGCGCGCGGACGGGCCGGCCCTGTGGGATGCCGTCGCCGAGACCGGCCCGGAGGCGGCGGTGCCCGCCGGCCCGGACCGGACCGTTGCCGACCTCGCGCACCACCTGACCGATCTGCTGCGCTGGGTCCGCGCCACCGTCGCCCGCGGTGTCACCGACCGGCCACCGGTGCCGGAGGAGCCGCAGAGCCGCCCCGAGTGGTCCGAGTCGCTCGACCAGCTGCGCCGGGAGCTGACCGGCACGATCGAGACGCTGGAGGCGCTCGACCCGGACTTCCCGGCGTGGAACTGGGCGCCGCAGCCGAAACGCGCCGTCTTCTGGCACCGCCGGGTCGCCCACGAGATCTCGGTGCACCGCTGGGATGCCGAGTCCGCCGCCGGCCGGGCCACCCCGATCGAGACGAAACTGGCTGCCGACGGGGTCGGCGAGGTGCTGGACACCTGGCTGCCGGCCGGCCGCCGGTCCGGCCCGACCGATCTGCACGGCGTGGTCCACCTGGTCGCCACCGACGCCGCTCACGAGTGGTTCGTCCGGTTGCGCGGCGCCGGCATCGCGCTGCTGGACACCGGCACGATTCTCGACAGCGACGACCATCACGCCCGCGCGAAGGCCACCGGCACCGCGAGCGACCTCCAATTGGCCCTGATGGGCCGAAAACGCCCCGATCAACTCGCGCTCACCGGTGACCCCCGCCTCATTCAGGCTCTGCGGGCTGGTTGATCTTGACGGGGTGGCGTTGTTTCACCGCTGCAAACGACTAAGATGAACCGGTTAAGTTCACCTGATCAAGAGCAGGAAGCGGTGAATAATGACGGCAACCGTCACGTCCACGTCGGCGCAGCCGGCCCCCGCGGGGATCTCCTTCCCTGACGGATTCGTCTGGGGCGCGGCCACCGCGTCGTACCAGATCGAGGGCGCGGCGCGGGAGGACGGTCGCGGCCCGTCCATCTGGGACACCTTCAGCCGTACGCCGGGCAAGGTGCACGCCGGCCACACCGGCGACGTCGCGTGCGACCACTACCACCGGTACGCCGACGACGTCGCGATCATGGCGGATCTGGGACTGGCCTCGTACCGGTTCTCGGTCGCCTGGCCGCGCATCCAGCCCGACGGCACCGGCCCGGTCAACATCCGGGGCCTCGACTTCTACGACCGGCTCACCGACGAGCTGCTCGGCAAGGGCATCGACCCGGTGGTGACCCTCTACCACTGGGACCTGCCGCAGACGCTCGAGGACCGCGGCGGCTGGACCAACCGGGAGACCGCCGAGGCGTTCGCCGAGTACGCGCAGATCGTCTACGCCCGTCTCGGCGACCGGGTCGGCACCTGGACCACGCTGAACGAGCCGTGGTGCTCGGCGTACCTGGGGTACGGCTCCGGCATCCACGCGCCCGGCGTGCAGAACCCGGCGTCGGCCCTCACCGCCGTACACCACCTGAACCTGGCCCACGGCCTGGCCGCCCGCGCCCTGCGCTCGGCCGGCGCCCGCAGCATCAGCATCACGCTGAACCCGTGCGAGGTTTCCCCGCTCGACCCGGACAGCTCGGCCGACCGCGCCGCCGCCAAGCTGATCGACGGCCTGGCGAACCGGATCTTCCTGGACCCGCTGCTGCGCGGCCAGTACCCGGCCGACGTTCTGGAGCACATCGCCCGGCTCACCGACCTGGCCCACATCAAGGACGGCGACGAGGCGATCATCAACGCCCCGCTCGACGTGCTGGGCATCAACTTCTACACCCCGTCGTACGTGTCGGCGAAGCCCGGCCACCCTGGTGCGCTGGACTACCCGGGCAGTGACGGCATCGCGTTCCGCCGGCCGGTCGGCCCGGTCACCGACATGGGCTGGCAGATCGAGCCGGCCTCACTGACCCGGCTGCTCACCCGCATCCACCGGGACTACCCGGGCACCCCGCTGCTGATCACCGAGAACGGCGCGGCGTACCCGGAGGGCCCGACCGAGAACGGCGAGGTCCACGACCTGCGGCGCATCGAGTACATCGACGCCCACCTGCGCGCCTGCCACGACGCGGTAGCGGCCGGAGTGGATCTGCGGGGATACTTCGCCTGGTCCCTGATGGACAACTTCGAATGGGCCGAGGGGTACGCGAAGCGCTTCGGTATCGTGCACGTCGACTACACGACGCAGCAGCGTGTGCTCAAGGACAGCGCGAAGTGGTACCGCGAGGTGATCCGGCGTAACGGCCTGGAGTAAAGCTAGGAGCGGTTTGTGACGACGCGGGAACGGCCGACCCTGGAAGCGGTTGCCCGGCGCGCCGGGGTTTCCCGAGCGACCGTGTCCCGTGTCGTCAACGGCTCGACCACGGTCGCGGCCACCATCCGGGAGGCCGTCAACCGGGCCGTCGAGGAACTCGGCTACGTGCCGAACCAGGCGGCCCGCAGCCTGGTCACCCAGCGCACCGACTCCATCGCCCTGATACTGCCGGAGACCGCGAACCGGGTCTTCTCCGACGACCTGTTCTTCCCGGCGATCATCCGCGGCGTCGGGATGGAACTCGAAGCCGCCGACAAACAGCTCGTCCTGATGATGACCGGCTCCGAAGCCGGTCATCATCGCGTCGAGCGGTACGCGGTCGCCGGCCACGTCGACGGCGTCATGTTCGCCTCGATCCACGGCGCCGACCCGCTGCCCGGCCTGCTGGCCCGGCGCGGCATCCCGGTGGTCTGCAGCGGCCGCCCGATGACCGCCGACCCGCCGGTGCCGTACGTCGACGTCGACCACGCCGGCGGAGTCGCCGCCGCGGTCCACCACCTGGTCACCGGCGGCCGCCGGCGGATCGCCACCATCGCCGGCCCGCAGGACATGGTCGCCGGCGTCGAACGCCTGACCGGCTACCACAACGCCCTGCGCGCCGCCGGCCTGCCCGAACTCGTGGCCCAGGGCGACTTCACCCGCGAGTCCGGCATCGCCGCCATGCGCGACCTGCTCGACCGCGACCCCACCCTGGACGCCGTCTTCGCCGCCTCCGACCTGATGGCCCACGGCGCGCTGCAGACCTTGCGCGAATCCGGACGCCGCGTCCCCGACGACGTCGCCGTGATCGGCTTCGACGACTTCGAGATCAGCCGCTACAGCGACCCGCCGCTCACCACCGTCCGCCAGCCGATCAGCGACGCCGGCCGCACGATGGCCCGCCAGATGCTGCGCCTGATCGCCGGCGATCCCGACGTCCCGGCCTCCGTCGTACTCCCCACCGAGCTGGTCATCCGCGCCTCAGCCTGACCAACCCTTTCAGTACGAGCATGCCCCGTCCCGCCGAACCCTGCCCGTCCCCCACTACACCGCGATCACCAGCCCACTTACGGCCCCACCGCGCCCGCCGGGCTCACCCACGTGGCCAGCCCCAGCCGCCCCTCAGCGCTGCTCCGCATCCCCACAAGCAACCCTCACGGTCAGCCAGCCCCACCCGGCTGACACCCAGCGCTGCCTCGCATCCCCACAAGCAACACTCACGGTCAGCCAGCCCCACCCGGCTGACACCCACCGCTGCCTCGCAGCCCCACAAGCAACCCTCACGGTCAGCCGGCCCTGCGTGGCTGACGCCCAGCGCTGCTTCCCCGCTGGGGCGGGCAAGTGGGCCCGAGGCACGGAATGTGGCCCCGATAGGTGCGTGACGGCCAGCCGGCGAGACCCCGGCTGGCACGGAGACACGGCGAGCGGGCGCGATGGCATGCGCGGCGGCCACGCCTGTGGGGTCGGCTGGCTTGCCGTTAGCTTGATCTTGAAGGAACCGCCCGAAGCACGGGGGCGAGAGCAAGCAAGAGGCGCCGCCTGTGAGCCGGCCGAGACGTTGACGTCGAAAGCTTTCCAGCAGTCAGCCGACCGGCGTGGCTGACGCCGAGTGCTGCCTCGCAGCGCCGCAAGCAGCACTCACGGTCAGCCCGCCTACGCGGCTGACGCTCAGCGCTGCCTCGCGGCGCTGGAAGCAGCACTCACGGTCAGCCAACCCACCCGGCTGACCGCCAATGCTGCCTCGCGGCGCTGGGAGCAGCGGTCGCGGTCAGCCGAGCCGCGCGGCTGACGTGCAGTGCTGCCTCGCGGCGCTGGAAGCAGCGGTCGCGGTCAGCTGGGTTTGGGGTGAGCGTTACGGGGCGCTTACGCCCGGCGGGCGCGGTGGGGCCGGGACGGGGCTGGTGATCGCGTGGTAGCGGGGGACGGCCACGGCTTCGGTGGGGCGGGGCATGCCCGTACGTCAGAGGGAGGGTGTTGTGGTGATCTCGATGGGCTTGCCCAGCGTGCGGCGCGCCAGCAGGGTGGCGCCGGCGATGGCCGCGGGCATCAGGAAGATCGCGCCGAGCGGGATCAGGAACGTGGCGAAGACGGCGGCGCCGAAGCCGAGCGTGAGTGGCTTGTTGGCGGCGAGCGCCACCCGGCGGTGACGGAGGCGCTGGCCGCGTCGCTGGAACGGGACGCCGGTGAGTTCGAGGGCGAGGATCCAGCCGCCGATGGCGCCGCCGAGGACCGGGATGACGGTCTGGCCGATGAACGGCAGCAGGCCGAGCAGGAACAGTGGGATCGCGATCAGGATCGAGATGCCGATCAGCCGGAGCGAGTCGGCGAGGCTGCGGCGCAGGGAGCGCAGGAGGCTGATTTCCACCTCGTCGGGTACGCCGCCGAAGCGGTCCTCGACCAGCTCGGAGATCTTCTCGTAGAACGGGTCGCCGATCAGCAGGGTGACCGCGGTGAACGTCAGGATGCCGAGCAGTACGGACAGGCCGAGCACACCGGCGCCGGCCAGCACCTGGACGGTGTCGCGCAGCCAGGCGGACCAGCCGTCGGCGAACCAGGTGACCTGCTCGGAGATGTCCGGCAGGAACCGGATCAGCACGACCAGCGCGGCGATGTAGATGATGCCGGCGAGCAAGGCCGGCAGCAGGCCCAGCAGGAGCAGGCGTGGGCTGCGCAGGACCAGGCTCAGTCCCCGGGCGAGCAGGCCGACGCCGGTGAGGAACTGCCGTACCACGGTCGCCGGTGCCTGAGCCTGATCTCCGTTCACGTTCCGGGAGCTTAGGACCCGGTCGCTACCCCGGATGACGGCAGGGTCGACGGACTGGGGGTGGCGCTCGTCGACGGTGTCGCCGATGGGGCCGGCGGGGTGGTGACGATCTGGGTCGGGGTGGGTACCGGCGGGAGCGTCAGCAATGGAGGTGCGGAGGATGTGGTCGGTGCTGGTTCCGCCGTGACCGTCACGGTCATGGTCGCTACCGGAGCGGCGGTTGGCGGCGCTGAGGAGGACGGCACGGTGTGGGGCCGGGCGGGGCGGGAGCGGTAGCCGTCTGTGGACGGGGTGGCTCCGGCGGGGGCGGCACCGATTCCGCCGTCGCCGTCGACGCCGTTGCCGGGTCCGCCCGGCACGCCGCTCAGCGAGGCTCGGTAGGCCGCGGGGGCGCCGAGAGCCCAGCCGGCCACGATCGCGAACGGCAGTCCGACTACCACCAAAGCGAAAAAGACGGATTTAGGGGACAAGCGCACGTACGGAACACCGGTTCATGGCCCGAAAAGTTACGGCTTAACCGGACATAGGGTGCAAGTTGTTGCCCGGGCTGGCAGGGTGGATCTTCGGCGGCTGGTTAACAGGGCTGTTCTGAAGCCCGGCAAACAGCCCGGCTAACCAGCCAGCGTCAGACAGCCCGGTTAACCAGCCGGCGTGGGACAGCCCGGTTAACCAGCCGGCGTGGGACAGCCCGGCTAACCAGCCGGCGTGGGACAGCCCGGCTAACCAGCCGGCGTGGGACAGCCCGTTGACCCCCAGCGCCGAACAGCCGTGTCAACCAGCCGGCGCGGAGCAACCCTGTCAACCAGCCACGCTCTCGTCAGCCGGCTGCGTTGAGGAATGTGGAGATTCGGTCGCGCAGCTCCCGGCGACTGTTCCAGAGCACCGCCGGCCGGTCAAAGACCTCGAGCTCAGCATCAGGCAACAACTCGGCCAGCCGCTCCGCCCAGCCGACCGGATGCACCTCGTCCCCCAGGCACCCGATCACCAACGCCCGCCCGCGGAACGCACGCAGCAGCGACTCGTCCGCCATGGCCGGCCGTTCCCAGATCGACTCGAGTTCCACCGCCAGGCCGTCCTGCTGCAGCTGGGCCACCCGCTGTCGCAGGTGGCTCCACCCGGCCGGGGTGTTGCGCACCGCCGCCGGCATCTCCTGCTCGACCGCCTCAGCGATCATCGCCGCCTCGCCGGACTCCACCGAGGCGAGCAATCGCTGCAGGCGTTCGACCGCGGCCGCGGGGCGCTTGCCGTCGAGCGGGGCGGGCAGGTAGAGCACGACGCGCTCGAAACGGTCCGGCGTCTCGCCGAGCAGACGGCAGAGCGCGGCCGCACCCATGCTGACCCCGAGCGCACGGGTCGCCCCGGCCAGGTCGGCCACGCCGCGCAGCTCGGCCGTCAGGTCCTCGAAGGACCAGGGGCCGGGCGGCACATCGGAGCGGCCGTGCCCGCGGAAGTGGAAGAAGGCCCGGCGGCCGGCGACCGCGCTGCCCAGCGGGCGGGTGCCGGCGATGTCGCCGGCGAGCCCGTGTGCGAAGACGGTCACCGGGTCACCGGCGCCGGTGATCAGCTGCTCCAGGCGTACGCCGGAAGGCAGAGTGACCAGCTCGGTGGCCGGACCCGGCAACGTGGGGCGACCGGTTCGCGGCCCGGTCCGATCGGCGCGCTGCAAGCGTGGGCCACCGTCCGGCGGAGGCGGACCGAACCGGCCCCTCACCGGATCACCAGAAGCCCTTGCCGTCCGTCAGATCCTTGAGGCCGGGGCGGACGTCGAGCAGGTAGATGAGCGCCGCGGCGACGCCGATCATGCTGATGATCAGTAGTGACCCCAGGGTCAACACGGTGATCAGCAGGCAGACGCCGATGATCGCCGCCCATGCGCCCTTCGGCAGGGTGCCGAGTGCCTGGAAACCGGCGCCGCGTTGGGTGAGGCAGTGGATCAGTGCCACCGACTGGAGAACCAGCGACAGCAGGAAGACCAACAGGTCGACGTAACCGACGACTGTCGTGTAGAAGATCGGCGCGGAGTAGGCCATGAGGCAGAGTCTATGCCGCGGGCCCCGGCAAACGCCGGGGCCCGCGGATCATGTCGTGCTAGGTGTTGCCGCTTACTCGGCAGCCTTCGGAGCCGGCTTGGCGCGCTTGCGCGGCTTCGGCGCGGCCTCGACGGCCTTGGCCTCGGAGACGGCGGCCTCGACGGCCTTCGGCTCCTCAGTGGTCTCGATGTCAGCGTTCACCACGTCGGCGGCCTCGATCACACCGGTGCCCACGACGCGCTCGCCGCGCGCCACCAGGTCGGTGTAGACCGCGATCGCCCGGTCCTGGGCGAGCTGGGCGAAGGCGGTGGCGGCGCTGGCCGCGTTCTCCCGGAGGGCGACGAAGTCGGTGGTGTTGGCCTTCTCGCGCAGCTCGGCGGCCCGGGTGTTGGCCTGCTCGTTGTAGACCTTCAGCGAGGCGGCAGCCTTGTCGCTGAGCTGGGTCAGCACGGCGGGGAGCTTGCGAAGCTGCTGGTACGCCAGGTCACCGGCGCCGGCAGCGGCGTAGAGCGGTGCAGGGATCTTGGTGTTGGTCTGCTCGGTCATGAGTTCTCCTCGGCGCTCGGGGCGGTGGTCTCGGGGGGCGTGTTGCGCGCGTTCTCGTTGCGGAATGTCTCGTAGATCTGCGACAGGGACTGCTTCTGCGCGATCGTGAGTTCCGGGTCGACCGCGATGGCAGCCAGCACGCCCTGCTGGCCCTCGCCATCGAGCAGTCCCGCCCGCAGGTACATCGCGGGCGTCGACACTCGCAAGGCGCTGGCGATCTGCTGCAGCACCTCGGCGCTCGGCTTGCGTAGGCCACGCTCGATCTGGCTGAGGTAGGGGTTGCTCACCCCCGCCTTGTCGGCAAGCTGCCGCAGCGAGATCTTCGCGGTCTGCCTCAGGTCCCGGATGAACGATCCGATGTCCTCGGGCAGGTCCTTCGGTGTGGCCATGCATCGAAACTAGCTCGGAGTGCTAGCTGTTGCAAGCAAAACGCTTGCTACAGCTAGCGTGAACCGAGTCACCCCACCATCAGAAGACCGCGCGAACCTCACCGACCGGACGACCTCCGCCCAGAATCACCTCGGCCATCTGCGGCACAGCGATGCCGAGCCGATGCAGAGCAGCAAGCAACACCGGGGTACGCGCACGCGCACTCCCATCCGAGATCTTGACCGCCACCGCTCCGACTCCCGGCATCGCTGCCGCGGCCACGCCGTCCGCGCCCTTCTTCACCAGCAGGCCCGGCACCGCGCTCATCAGCACGGTGTCATCCGTGCCCGTGCCCGCCACGAGCGCCGGAAACGCCCGCATGGCGTCGGCAACCCGGCGCTCCGGGCTGCCCGGCTCCGCCTCGACGAGCCTCCGGAACGCGAGGGCCAGCCCGCGCGGAGAGATCGCGAGGACCGGCGCGCCGCACCCGTCCACGCCGGTCGCGGCGACCGGCTCACCGGCCAGTTCGGCCACCGTCTCGGCGAGCGCGACCTGCAACGGGTGCTTGGGATCGAGGTACGAATCGAGCGGCCACCCGTTGACGACACAGGTGGCGAGCATCCCGGCGTGCTTGCCGGAGCAGTTCATCAGGATCGGCTCGGCTTCCCCGCCGGCGCGCAGCCAGGCCTCGCGCGTCACGGAACCGAGCGGCAGATCCGCCGTGCACCGCAGCGCCTCCGGGCCCAACCCGACCGCGGCCAGGATGTCCCGCGCGCGTTCCACGTGGAACCTCTCGCCGTCGTGGCTGCCGCACATCAGGGCCAGGTCAGCCTCGTCGCGCGGCACGAGACCGCAGTTGAGCATCCCGACCGTCTGCAACGGTTTCGCCGAGGAACGGGGGAAGAACGGGCTCTCGACGTCGCCGACGCCGTCACCGCTGGTGAACGCGACGATGCCGTGGTGGACGCTCTCCACGAAGCCGGAGCGGACGACCTCTGCAACGATCATCGGGCAGGCACTCCGAGCAGGTCACGAGCCTGGGCCGGGGTGTACGGCGGCCGCTGCGCCAACTGCGCGAAGGCGACAGCCCGCGCGACCAGCTGCATGTTCGACTCGACCGGGCGGCCCTTCGCGTACGTGAGGGTGTCCTCCATCCCCACCCGCAGGTGCCCACCCGCGCTGAGCGACGCCAGGATCACCGGCAGGGCGCTGCGCCCGATGCCGGTCGCCGAGAACGTGGTGCCCTCCGGCAGGTCACGGATCGCCTGCTCACATGCGGCCACCGCGGCGGTGGTGCCCGGCATCCCGCCCGGCACGCCCATCACCAGGTCGACGTGGACGTGTCCGCCGAACGGCAGGCCGTACTTGCCGAGCAGCCGCTGCAACGAGGTGAGCTGGCCCAGGTCGAAGATCTCGTACTCCGGCACGATGCCGCGCTGCTGCATGCGGGTGTGCAGGTCGACGATGAACTCCCAGCGGTTCAGGAAGACGTCGTCGCCGAAGTTGACCGTACCCATCGTGCAGGACGCCATCTCCGGTCCGGCGTCCAGCACGGCCAGCCGGTCCGCCTCCGGATCGGTGACCGCCCCGCCGGAGGAGAGCTGGACGATCAGCCCGGTGGACTCGCGCAGGGCGGCGACGGTGTCCCGCAGCCGGCCCTGATCCAGGGTGGGCCGGGCGTCAGCGTCCCGGATGTGCACGTGAACGATCGAGGCGCCCAGCGCCTCGCACTCCTTGGCGGTGGCAACGAGCTCATCCAGGGTCACTGGCAGAGCCGGCACGTCCGCCTTGCTGCTCTCCGCGCCGGTCGGGGCGACGGTGATCAAGGTCCCGGTCATGCCTGCATCCTGCCACGGGATTCACCCGTCGATGGCCGCCGCCGACTCCCCCACGACGAGCCTCGCGTCATCCGCGACATTGCGCTTCACCACGGCCAGAGCGATCATGCCGAGCTCGTGGTGACGGACCGCGGTGCCGACGAAACCGACCGCCCGGCCGTCCAGCTCGACCGCGGTGCCCCGGGCCGGCGGGTGGTCGGTGGCGACCCCGTCCAGGTGGAGCAGGACCAGACGGCGCGGCGGGCGGCCCAGGTGATGCACCCGGGCGACCGTCTCCTGGCCGCGGTAGCAACCCTTGTCCAGGTGCACGCCACCGGCGAGGAAACCCGCCTCGGACGGAAGGGTCCGGTGGTCGGTCTCCCAGCCGAGTCGCGGCGCGCGGGCGGCCACCCGAACCGCCTCGTACGCCCAGAGCCCGGCCCGCGCCACACCGAGCTTCTCGATGACCGCCGTTTTCGCCTCGCGGGGAATCAGGAGGTCCACCCCGAGCGGCACTCGACGGGCCAGTCCGCCTTCGTATGCCCGTACCGGATAGCGGCTCGTCGGCTCGGACGGAACGGACCCGGCAGCGAACTTCGGGCCCGGCACCGCGCCCACCCGGGGCTCCCCCAGGTCCGGAAAGAGATCGGCGGCACCCGGCCCGACCAGCGACAGCACCGCCAGCTCACCGCTCGCGTCACGCGGCTCCACCTTGGTGAAGAACCGCATCATCTCCAGGTACTTCAGCAGCCCGGCACCCGCGCCGGGCTCGGTGTCCAGCCAGGCGGTCTCGCCGTCCTCGGTGACGAACGCGTGCTGCTCCACGTGCCCGTGCGGGGAGAGCACGAGCAGTTCGGTGCCGGTCATGGCCGACAGACCGGACAGATGCTGCGTGGTCAGCGTGTGCAGCCAACTCGCCCGCTCCTCGCCGGGCACGGCGATGACGTCCCGGTTCGACCGGTCGACGAGGCCGACCGCGGTCTCCAGCAGGCGCTGCTCACGCATCGGGTCGCCGAAGTGGGCCGACACGCCCGCATCGGCGGAGTTGGGGTCGAGGTCTTCGACCATCACGACGGTCACTCGGACTCCTTGCAGTCGCCGCAGACACCGAAGAGGGAGACGTGGCCGACGTCCACCCGGAAGTCACGCTCGTCGCGGAGCCGCTCGGTGACCGGCAGCATCACCGCCGGGTCCATTTCGGCGATCGAACC
Source organism: Actinoplanes sp. NBC_00393 (assembly GCF_036053395.1). NCBI lineage: Bacteria > Bacillati > Actinomycetota > Actinomycetes > Micromonosporales > Micromonosporaceae > Actinoplanes > Actinoplanes sp. NBC_00393. Next base: position 7,819,816 of record NZ_CP107942.1, read on the forward strand.
GCAGGACCGGCACACCAGGTGGACGTGCTGATCCTCGCCGGCCGGGTGGTAGGTCGGCGAACCGTGCGACAGGTGTGTGTGGTTGACCAGACCGAGCTCCTCGAGGAGCTCCAAGGTCCGGTAGACCGTGGTGATGTTGACGCCGGCAGCCCGCTCCCGGACCGCGTTGTGCACCGACTCCGGTGTCGCATGCCCGAGGTCGTGCACCGCTTCGAGAATCAGCTGACGCTGCGGGGTGAGTCGCAGACCACGCTCACGGAGCATGGCGGCAAGCGAAGTGGCGGACACGGTACGAGCATAGTTCGCTAGTTTCGAACGGGTGACCGACCGCATCCCGGTATCGCCGGGCGACCTCCTCGGCGACGGCGTCTTCGAGACCATGCACCTGCGGCCGGACGGCCCGTGGCTGCTCGACGCCCACCTGGAACGGCTCGCCGCGTCAGCCGCATTGCTCGAGCTGCCGCCGCCCGCCGATGTCCGCGACCGGATCGCCGCAGTCGACGGCACCGGGATGCTCCGCGTGATCTGCACCAGGAGTGGTCTGCTCCACATCGCCGTCTCCGAGATTCCCGACACAGTGCTGCGGGAGCGCCGGGACGGCATCCGGGTGATCAGCGCCGACCTCGGCGTCGCCGCCTTCCGGCGCCCGCCGTGGGACATCTCGGCGGCCAAGTCGCTGTCCTACGCGAGCAATTTCGCGGCCCGGCGGTGGGCGGCGAAGCAGGGCGCCGCCGACCTGATCTGGCTTTCCACCGAGGGGTACGCGCTGGAAGCGCCCACCGCGTCCGTGGTCTGGCTGACCGGTGACCAGCTCTGCACGGTCCCGCCGGCCACAGCGGGCATCCTGCCCGGCATCACCGCCGCACACCTGCTCTCGCTGGCGCCGTCGGTCGGCCTGACCGCCGCCGAGCGGATGATCACGCTGCCCGAACTGGCCGCCGCTGACGCGATCTGGCTGGCGTCCTCGGTGCGCGGGCTGGCCGAGGTCATCGAGCTCGACGGGGTGCCCCGGACACGTTCGTCCTGGACACCCCGCCTGCTGAAACTGCTCGGCTTCCCGGTTTCTTCAGCCGCCGATGCGTAGCAGCCGCGCCGACATGTGCGGCTGCAGACCACTGTTGTCGATCGAGATCTCGTGGGCGTAGAGCAGCGCCCCCTCGACGATGCCGAAGAGCCGGTGCCCGCCGGTCACGTGCAAGCCCGTCGCCGTGTACGCCACCGCGTCCGTGCCCATCTCCAGCCGGGTGGTCGCCGCCTTGCCGAGGTACAGCTCGGCGACCCCGTCCGGGCGGATCATGGTGGCTTCCATCTCGTCGCCGGGCCGGCCGTCGACCAGCACCGGCCGCCAGAACCCGGACTCGACGAGCGCCTGCCCGAGCGGCTTCGACTCGTCGTCGAGCAGCCAGGCGCGTGATTCGTACCGCAAAAAGTCCCGGCCGTCGTGGCTGATCCGGATCTCCTGGGCGAAGTTGTAGTCCTCCTCCTGCGGGAAGCCGCCCTGCCCGCGACCCCGCCACAGACCGACGAACGGCAGCAGCCCCAACAGCGAGGGGTGCAGGTCAGGGCCGGTGCGGAGATCGTGGGTGTCCTCGTACGGATACCGCTCGACGGGCGGCGCGTTGAGCCACGGCGGCGGGCCCAGTGGGTTTTCCGTCTCGCTGCTCACCAACGCCCCCTCGAAATGCGCACTGCCACATAGCCGAAGCCGCCGGCGAGCGCACCCAGCGCAGCCACCAGCAGACTCACGAACCCGATCTCGGTAACCATCCCGCCCATCCTATGCTGGCCGGTATGGCACGTTTGCTGGTCGTCAAGGCCACCGCCGGAGCCGACGCTCCCGAGCGCTGTTCGCAGGCTTTCACCGTGGCGAGCACCGCCGTCGCGTCCGGAGTGGACGTCTCGTTCTGGCTGACCGGCGAGTCCACCTGGTTCGCCCTGCCCGGCCGCGCCGCCGAGTTCGAACTCCCGCACGCCGCACCCCTGCCCGACCTGCTGGACGCCCTGCTCAGCGCCGGCCGCGTGACCGCTTGCACGCAGTGCGCCGCCCGCCGCAGCATCGGCCCCGACGACGTCCTTCCCGGCATCCGCATCGCCGGCGCCGCCGTCTTCGTCGAGGAGATCACCACCGAGGGCGCGCAGGCCCTGGTCTACTGACCGGCCGGCCTGCAGGGGCCCGCTCAGCAACCCGCCCGCCTATGTGACCGGCTCGCCTATGTGACCGGCCCGCCTATGTGACCGGCCTCGCCTATGGGCCGGCCCGGCAGGCGGTGGTCACGCTCACCACGAGCCGCCCACCGTCAGCGGTGGCCACGACCGATGCAGACCCGGCCCGGTACGCCCACTCGCCGCCCTCCGACCACACCGGCATCGCCCCGTCCGGCAGCCCGCGCGGCGCGCCATCCGGCTCAGTCGTCCCCGCGTCAGCCACATAGGTCGCGGCCGTCCCACCGCCAGGGCAGGCCACCGCCCGAACCTCGGCCCGATCATCCGAGACGCCGAGCGTGGCCAACGTCGCCGCAAAAATCTCCGGCGCCTCCCCCGCCGCCGGATCGGCTTGATCAACCGTCCCGGTCGGCGGTCGACACCCGGAATCGACGCGCACAGTCAGCACCTGGTCGGTCGACTGCGCCTCGGCGTCGATGGCGATGAACTCACCGGCATCCGCATACAGCGACAGCCGGGTGGCCCCACGAGTCTTGACCACCCCCGCGCCGTACTTCTCCGGCAGCCCCGCAGCAATCCCGTCCAGCGCGGCCGCCGCCTCGCCTTCCGGCACATAGACGGTCAGATCCCGGCTGACCCGCTTCCCGGTCCAGGCCGGATTGAGCGAGCAGCTCTCGATCCGCAGCTCCCCCAGCCGGATCACCCAGCGCTCATCCTGCGCCGCAGCAACCAGCATCCCGGTGGCTTTCCGCAGCTCAGGCACAGCCTGCCCGATGTCCCGCTGCTCCTGCACAGTCGCCGGATCGTTGCGCGCCGACCAGTACACCCCGGCGACCAGCAGCACGATCCAGACCGCAACCAGCCCGGCCGGCCACCGCCCCCGCCGGCCCACCCGCACCGGCGGCGCCCCCTGATACCCCGGCCCCGTCACGGCAGCCATGGTGACACGCCGCCCTCAAAGGGCAAGCGTCACCCGCAGCGCCATGTCCACCATCTCCACGCTTGCCGGAGCCAATGCGCCCACCCGCGACTTGAGGTAATCCTTGTTCACCTCACCGACCCTGGGAATCTGAGCCACGCCCAGCGTGACTCCGTCGGTGTCGGCAACGACTGGCTGAACCAACTCGGGCGGCCCCACGTCGGAGATCGGCACGGTCAAGGCGCCCGGCCGCCGGGCCGTCACACCGTCGGTTCCCACGATGATCACCTTGTGTTCGTGACCGAGCCGAACGACGGTCCAGACCTCTCCGCGCCTCACTCGTCCTCGTCCCCGAAGAGCCGCTCCAGGGTTTCCCCTTCCCATCCGGGCGGGGCGGGACTCACGACGTGGGCCTGCATCGCCTCGGCGATCGCTTGGTCACGCACGACTCGAGAAATCCAGTCCGACAGGGGAACACCCTGCGCCTCGCTCACGAACCGGGCCGCATACAGCGCGGTCGCGTCCAGCTCGAGAATGACCCGCTCAATCGGCATGCGCCTAACGCTAGGGCATGCCCAGTCAGAAGTCTTAAGCATGTGACTAGTTTACTAGCGCACAGTTACCCATGACTAGATGGGAAGGCGCCGGAATACTCCGCGGAAGCCAGAAATCTTTCGATGACCGCGGCGCTTCCGGGGGTGAAGGGCCGGTCCAGGACCTCGGCCGCGGGGATGAAGAGCATGGCGGCGCCCTCACCCAGAACCACGTCCTCCTGACGCGCGGTCGTCCAGCCGTAGAAGTAATGCTTCACCCGGCCCTGCGCAGGCAACTCTTGCCGAACGAAGAGCCGCAGCGGCTCGACGGCGCGAAGCTGCGCCTCCTCCCACAGCTCCCGAGCCGCACCCTCCGCCGGGGTCTCGCCGGGCTCGACGGAGCCACCCGGCAGACCCCAGACGTTCGGAAAATAGGGAGCCTTGTCGTCACGCAACTGGAGCAGCAGCGCTCCGGCCGCATCGACAAGGAGGGTGCACGCGATCTGCAGCATGATCAGCTCTTGGCCAGCCGGTTGAGGGCGCCGAGCGCCACGTCGGGACGTGTCGTGTACCAGAACGGGGGCAGCGACTTGCGCAGGAAGGCGCCGTAACCGCGGGCGGTCTCCAGGCGGGAGTCGAGGACCGCCACCACGCCCTTGTCGCCGGTCGAGCGGATCAGCCGGCCGACGCCCTGGGCCAGGCGGACCGCCGCGATCGGCACGCTCACCGCGGCGAAGCCGGAGCCGCCGGACGAGTCGACCGCCGCCGAGCGGGCCGCGGCCAGTGGCTCGTCGGGGCGTGGGAAGGGCAGCCGGTCGATCACCACGAGCTGGCAGGAGTCGCCGGGCACGTCGACGCCCTGCCAGAGCGACATCACCCCGAACAGGCAGCTCGCCTTCTCCTCCCGGAACTTGCGGACCAGGATCGGCAGCGTCTCGTCACCCTGCAGCAGGATCGGCAGGTCGGTCTTGCTGCGCAACAGCTCGGCCGCCTGGGTGGCGGCCTTACGAGAAGAGAACAGCCCGAGCGTACGCCCACCGAGCGCCTCGACCAGCCGAAGCAACTCCGCACCGGCAGCGTCGGGCAGACCGGACATCGCGGGCCGGGGAAGGTGCGCCGCAACGTACAGAATCCCCTGCTTCGGATAGTCGAACGGCGAGCCGACATCCAGCGAGGTCCAGCCGTCACCGGAGGCGGGTGTGCCCTCCGGACCGGGCGTGGCCGCCGGAAGGCCGAGCGACCGGGCGACCGTGTCGAACCGGCCGCCCAGCGTCAACGTCGCCGAGGTGACCACGACGGTCCGGTCCGAATACAGGCTCTCGGAGAGGGTGCCGGCGACCGAGAGCGGGGCGACCACGAGGGCCCGCCGGCCGCTGCCCAGGTCGGATTTCTCCACCCAGGCGACATCGAAGTCGTCCTCCTCCAGCAGGCGCTGGGACGTGCTGGAGAGCTCGTCGAGGACCGCTTTGGCCTGCTGCTTGCCGACCGGGTCGGAGTCGTCGGACTTGATCTCGCCGATCGCGGAGAGCCCGGCCCGGGTCGCCGACTCCAGCAGGGTGACCGCGATCCGCAGCTGGTCGGGCAGGCCGGTGGTGAGCCGCCCGGCGGGCACCTCGGCGAGGCCCACGGTGAGCGCGTCGGCCGCCTGGGCCAGTTGCTCGGCGGCGGCCGGCGGGATCATGGTGCGGGCGCGGCGGCCGGCCCGCTGGATCGCCTCCGGGGTGAGCTCGGCCTGCGCGGCCGAGGAGACCCGGTCGGCCAGCTCGTGTGCCTCGTCGACGACGAGCAGCTTGTGCGGCGGGACGATGTGCCGGCCGGCCAGCATGTCGACGGCGAGCAGACTGTGGTTGGTGACGACGATGTCGGCTTCCCGGGCGCGGGCGCGGGACGCCTCGGCGAAGCACTCCTGCCCATACGGACAGCGGGCGGCGCCGACGCAGTCCCGCGCGGGCATGGAGACGGACCGCCAGGCGGTGTCGTCGACGCCCGGGTCCAGCTCGTCGCGGTCGCCGGTCTCGGTCTTCTCCGCCCAGGCCCGGATCCGGATGATCTGTTTGCCGAGCCGGCCCGCCTCGCCGAGCCACTGCCCGGCCTTGGGCGCCGGCGGGTCGTCGAAGAGGGTGTCGGTCGGCGCCTCCTCGTCGGCGTGATCCAGTTTCGCCGCGCAGAGGTAGTGGTGCCGGCCTTTCAGCACGGCGAAGGTGGGCCGGCGCCCGAGCACCGGCTCGACGGCCTCGGCCAGGCGCGGAAGGTCGTGCTCGACCAGCTGATTCTGCAGAGCCAGGGTGGCGGTGGAGACGACCACCGGACCGTCCACGAGCAGGGCCGGTGTCAGATAGCCCAGGCTCTTGCCGGTGCCGGTGCCGGCCTGGACGAGCAGGTGCTCGCGATCCTTGATCGCCTTGTCGATGGCCTCGACCATGGCCTGCTGGCCTGGGCGGGCGGATCCGCCGGGAACCGCCCCGACGGCTGCGGCAAGGAGCTTTTCAGCGGTCGCCTTTTTCCTGGAGGCAGAAGCAGGTTTCTGGGTAGCTGCGGGCACGGAGGAACCGTACCCGCCACCACCGACAGAACCGGCTCACCGCTAGGGTGCACCTCATGCCGAGCGAGATGGTCCGGGTCATCTACACGAAGTACGACGGTTCGGCGCATCGTGACTACCCGGCCCGCCGTCTGGCCGAGGACGACCTCGGCATCTGGGTCGGCGTGACCCGCGGGACCGCCTCGGTCTACCACGGCCGCCCCTCGGTCGAGCAGATCCCGTTCGTCCTGCTCATCCCGCATCACGCCTGGTGGACCGGGATGTTCAACCCACCCCCGCGGACCAGCGAGGTGTATTGCGACATCACCACGCCGGCCCGCTGGGAGGGTGACACCGTGCACATCATCGACCTGGACCTGGACGCGGTGCGGCGCCGCGAGACCGGCCTGGTCGAGCTGCGTGACGAGGACGAGTTCGAGGAGCACCGGAAGGCCTTCGGGTACCCGGACGACGTGGTCGCCAACGCGCACGCGGCGGCCCGGCAGCTGCTGGCGTCGCTCGGCGACGGCACCGAGCCGTTCGCCTCGCATTACCGCAAGCACCTGCTAGAGGTCACCCAGTAACACCTTCTCGGGGTTCTGCTGGTTGAAGAGCCCGGTGATCCGGCCGTCGTCGACCGCGACCGTGAGCACCGCGAGCAACTGCTCCCCGCTTGCCCGGACGCCGCGCAGCAGCACCGCGGCCGAGCCGTTGACCAGCACCGGCTCCACCTTGGCGTCGACCACGTCGGCCAGTTTGTTCTGCAGCAGCCCGACCCAGAACCGGGCCACCTTGTCGGCGCCGAACACCGGGTTGAGCGCGGTGCGGACCATGCCACCGCCGTCACTGACGGCCACCACATCGGGCGCGAGCACGGCGGCGAGCGTACGCATGTCCCCGCTCTGCGCCGCCATGAGGAAGGCGTTCAGCACCTTGCGCTGCTCGGCCAGCCCGGCGGTGTGCCGGATGCCGCCGTCGGAGGCGGCGCGCCGGGCGCGGGACGCGTGCTGCCGGGCGGCCGCCGGCGTGGTGTCGAGCACCTCGGCCACCTCGTCGAACGGCACGCCGAACGCGTCGTGCAGCACGAACGCCACGCGCTGTTCAGGGGTGAGCCGTTCCAGCACCACGAGCAGCGCCACGCTGACCTGGTCGGCGAGCTCGGCCCGGCCGGCCGGGTCCGCGTCCGGATCCACCACGTAGGTGGGCAGCCACTGGCCGGGGTACGCGGCTCGGCGTACCCGAGCGGAATTGAGCTGGTCCAGGCAGATGCGGGCGGTGACCGTGGTGAGCCAGCCCCGCACATCGCGGATCTCGTCCCGATGCTGCGCGTAGCGCAGCCAGGCCTCCTGCACAGCGTCCTCGGCCTCGGTCCGGTTGCCGAGCATCCGGTAGGCGACGGCCGTCAGATAGGAGCGCTGGGCCTCGAACTCGTCGACTGTCGCGGACGGCATAGGGGAATTCTGCGCGAGATTACCGGTCCGCGGGTATCACTTGTGCCACAGTATAAAACACCCATAAAGTACGAATCGGATGGTGCTTCGTGCAGGACATGGCGACTTTCGCGGGCAGCCTCGCCGGGCTCGCCGGGGCTGGAGGCGCGGTCTCGGTCGCGGTGTTGCGCCGATCCCGGCCCTGCATCGCCGCCGGGCATGCGCTCGTCGGGAACACCGACGTCGATCCGCTGCCCGCGGTGCTGAAGCTCGGCCTGGGCGGGATGACCGTGCCGGTGGTCGCCGGACCGCACGGCGAGCTCTTCCTCGGGCCCGGAGAACCGCAGCCCGGCCGCACCCTGCGCCGGCTCGTGCTGGCCCCGCTCTTCACCCGGGCGCAGGCCGGCGGCGGGCGCCTCTGGCCCGATCAGCAGACGCCGTTCCGGCTGGTCGTCGAGTTCGGCGGGACCAACCGGGACGCGGCGGCGCTGCTGCGCGCCTACCGGATGCTGGACCGGCAGCTGCGTGACCATGCCGCGCTGCTGAGCCGCTGCCGGGACGGGGTGCTGACACCGGGCGTGGTGACCGTGACCGTCTCCGGCATCGTGGACGCCCGCGAGTTGCTCGCCGCCCAGCCCGACCGGTACGCGTTCGCCGACGGCACCTTCGACGACCTGGGCTCCCGATCCGCGCCGCCGTGGCTGGTCCCGATGATCAGTGAGCCGTGGACCCGCCGGTTCGGCTGGGACGGGCTCGAACCGATCGCCGCCGAGGAACGTCACCACCTGCACGCGCTGGTCCGCGCGGCGCACGAGGACGGCCGCACGGTCCGGATCTCCGGGCTGCCGACCGGCTCCCGGCGGGTCCGCGCGGCCATCTGGACCGAGCTCGGGGCCGCCGGAGTCGATGTGATCGCCGACACCGACCACACCGGACTCGCCAAGCACCTGCGCCGTCACCCGGTCAGTGCCACGCCGCTGCCCGACCTGCCCACCAGGGCGGTACGCCGTTCCACCCCCCGCCCGAACGCGCCCCGGACAGCCAATCGTCACGAACCTGTTTAGTCACATGGCCAAGGGGTGAACAGCGTGGACCGATAGCATGCCCTCCGGATATTCAACCAACGCCCGCCGATCGAGGTCCGCGCCGTGAAGTTCTCATTCCGACCCGTCGAGGGTGCCTTCTACGAACTCTTCACCAAGGCTGCGCTCAATCTGGTGAAGGGCACCGAACTGCTGAACGAGCTGGCACTGCCCGGAGTGGACGTGCAGTCGGTCGCCGACCGGCTGAGCGATGTGGAGCACGACAGCGACTCGATCACGCACGAGCTCTACAAGAAGATCAACTCCACCTTCATCACCCCGTTCGACCGGGAGGACATCTACTCGCTGGGCTCGCAGCTCGACGACGTGATGGACCACCTGGAGGCGGCCGGCAACCTGCTCTACCTGTACGGGTTGACCGCCCTGCCGTCGCTGCCCCGGGAGATGCACGAGCTGGTGACCGTTCTCGACCAGCAGGCGAAGATCACCGCGGAGGCGATGCCCCGGCTGCGGTCGATGAAGGGTCTCGAGGAGTACTGGATCGAGATCAACCGGCTGGAGAACGACGGCGACCGGGCGTACCGGATGTTGCTGGTCCGCCTCTTCTCCGGCGAGTACGACGCCCTCACCGTGCTGAAGATGAAAGAGGTCGTCGACGAGCTCGAGGCCGCCTGCGACGCGTTCGAGCACGTGGCGAACACCGTCGAGACCATTGCGGTCAAGGAGTCCTAGGCCTTGGACGCCGCACTAATCGCCGTCATCGCGGTGATCATCGCCGCGATGGTGTTCGACTACACCAACGGGTTCCACGACGCGGCGAACGCGATCGCCACCAGCGTCAGCACCCGGGCCCTGACGCCACGGGTGGCCCTGCTGATGGCTGCGGTCGGCAACTTCATCGGCGCCCACCTGGGCACCGAGGTCGCCAAGACGGTCGGTGACGGGCTGGTCGACCTCCCGGTCGGTGTCCCCAGCCTGGGGGTGGTCTTCGCCGGCGTGGTCGGCGCCATCATCTGGAACCTGATCACCTGGTACTTCGGCCTGCCGTCGAGCTCGTCGCACGCCCTCTTCGGCGGTCTGGTCGGCGCCACCCTGGTCGCCTCGATCGGCGTCGTGCAGTGGGGCAACATCCTCACCAAGGTGCTCATCCCGATGGTGCTCTCGCCGGTGGTCGGCCTGATCCTCGGCTTCCTCATGATGGTCGCGATCATGTGGATCTTCCGGCGCGGCCACCCGGGCAAGCTGAACCGCGGGTTCCGGCACGCGCAGACCGCCTCGGCCGCCGCGATGTCGGTCGGGCACGGCATGCAGGACGCCGCGAAGACCATGGGCATCGTCGTGCTGGCCCTCTACACCGGCGGCTACCAGAGCGACTCGTCGCACATCCCGGAGTGGGTCTACTGGGCGTCGGCGACGATGCTGGCGGCCGGCACCTACTCCGGTGGCTGGCGGATCATCCGCACCCTGGGCCGGAAGATCATCGACCTGGGCCCGGCGGAAGGCTTCGCCGCGGAGACCGTGGCCAGCTCGGTGCTCTACTTCAACGCGCTGGTCCTGCACGCGCCGATCTCGACCACCCACACCATCACCTCGGCGATCATGGGTGTCGGCGCGACCAAGCGACTCAGCGCGGTGCGCTGGAACGTCGCGGGGAACATCGTGATCGCCTGGATCACGACCTTCCCCGCCGCCGCTCTGATCGCCTGCCTCGTCTACTTCGTGGTCCGCCCGCTGTTCAGCTAGTACAGGACGCCGATCTGGTCGCGCAGGCTGTCCAGCAACCCCATCACCTCGAGCGTGGTGTCGTGCGTCATCAGCGGGCTCTCCAGCTCGCCGGCGAGCAGGCTGCGCTGCACCTCGGCGGCCTCGAACTGATAACCGCTGCCCTCGAACGGCACCTCGAACGTCTCGGCGGCCTTGCCCGGCCGGTTCAGCACGAACGACCGGGGCACCATGAAGCCCTCGGGCAGGTCGATCCGGCCGTCGGTGCCGGTGATCGACGCGGCGTTCCGGCTGGCCCCGTTGATGCTGCAGGTCAGCGCGGCCACCGCCCCGGACTCGTAGCCGAGCAGCACACCGGTGTTCTCGTCCACCCGCTCCGGGGTCAGGTGCGCCCAGGCGTGTGCGGTCGACGGCGCGCCCAGGATCAGGTGCACCAGGTGGATCGGGTAGACGCCGAGGTCCAGCAGCGCGCCGCCACCCAGCAGCGGGTCACGCAGCCGGTGCGACGCGGCGAACGGGCCCTGCAGGCCGAAATCGGCGTGGATCGCGCTGACCGAACCGATCGCGCCGTCCGCCACCAGCTGGGCGATCTGCCGGATCGCCGGGTTGAGGCGCATCCACATCGCCTCCATGAGGAACACCCCCCGGGTACGCGCAGCCTGCACCAGCTGTGCCGTCGAGGCCAGATCCAGCGTGATCGGCTTCTCCACCAGCACCGCCTTGCCGGCCTCCACGCAGAGCATCGCCCCCTCGAAGTGGAAGGCGTGCGGGGTCGCCACATAGACGACGTCCACCCCGGGGTCGGCGGCTAGTTCCGCGTACGAGCCGTGCGCCCGGGCGAAGCCGTGCCGCTCCGCGAACGCCTCCGCGGTGGCCAGGGAGCGCGAGCCGACGGCGGCGAGTTCCGCGCCCGGCACCAGCGGCAGGTCGGCGGCAAAGGTGCTGGCTATCCCGCCGGGGCCGAGAATGCCCCAGCGCACGTTCTGTCCGTTCATGATCGATACGGTATCGCCCTGAGCGCGCCCGGTGGCAGGATCGACCGGTGACCGAATCGACGCCGCTTCCGTCCGAACCCCTCCTGCTACCCGCCGCGATGCTGCAGCGGGCGCGCGATTTCACCGGCCCGCCCGCGGCGGCCCGTCCGGCGGCCACCGTGGTCCTTCTCCGCCCGCACGGTGATGCCTTTCAGGTGTACGTCCTACGCCGCGCCACCACGATGGTCTTCGGCGGCGTGTACGCGTTCCCCGGCGGCGCGGTCGACCCGTCCGACCGCCCCTCCACGATCCACGACGACTGGGCCGCTCGCCTGGGCGTCCCGGACGACCAGGCCCGGGCCGTGGTCGGCGCCGCCGCCCGGGAGCTCTTCGAGGAGGCCGGTGTCGTGCTCGCCGGCCCGGTCGAGCAGCCGGACCGCACAGTGGCCGACGTCAGCACACCCGACTGGGAGGCGGACCGGGCGGCCGTCCTGCGCCGCGAGCTCACCATGACCGAGTTGCTGGAGCGGCGGGGTCTGCGGCTGCGCGACGACCTGCTGCTGCCGTGGGCCCGCTGGGTGACCCCGGAGTTCGAGCCACGGCGCTTCGACACCTGGTTCTTCGTGGCGCTGCTGCCGGAGAGCCAGGCGGCCCGGGACGTCTCCGGCGAGGCCGACCGCACCGAGTGGATCTCGCCCGCCGAGTCGGGTGACCTGCCGATGCTGCCGCCCACCCTGCGCACACTGCGCGAGATCGCCGCCTGCGACACCATCCCGGGAGTGGTGGCGGCCGCCGAACACCGGGACGCCGCCAGCCCGCTCAACCCCCGCATCGAGGTGACCGCCGACGGCCGCGTCCTCCTGCACGTCCCGAACCACCCCGGCTGACCACCAGGGTCGTCTCACGGCCGCGGAGACAGCACTCGCGGTCAGCCGAACCAACCGGCTGACCGCGAGTGTCCCCTCGTGAACGTTTGTGCAGCGCTGAGCGTCAGCCGAACCGACCCGTGATGTAGTCCTCGGTCTTCTTCTGGGTCGGGTTGCTGAAGATCTTCTGGGTGTCGTCGTACTCGATCAGGCGGCCCGGGTCACCGGTCTTGTCGATCGAGAAGAAACCGGTCTTGTCGCTGACCCGCGCGGCCTGCTGCATGTTGTGCGTGACGATGATGATCGTGAAGCGGTCCTTCAGCTTGAACATCAGGTCCTCGATCGCCAGCGTCGAGATCGGGTCGAGCGCGGAACACGGCTCGTCCATCAGCACGACCTGCGGCTCGACGGCGATCGTGCGGGCGATGCAGAGACGCTGCTGCTGACCACCGGAGAGGCCGGCGCCCGGGCGGTCGAGCCGGTCCTTGACCTCGTCCCAGAGGTTCGCGGCGCGCAGCGACTTCTCCGCGGCCTCGTCGAGCAGCGCCTTCTTCTTGACGCCGTTCAGCTTGAGGCCGGCCACCGCGTTCTCGTAGATCGACATCGTCGGGAACGGGTTGGGCCGCTGGAAGACCATGCCGATCATGCGACGGACCGCGGTGACGTCCACGTCCGCGTCGTAGATGTTCTGGTCGTCGATGGTGAGCCGGCCCTCGATCCGGGCGCCGGGCAGCACCTCGTGCATGCGGTTGATGGACCGCAGGAACGTGGACTTGCCACAGCCGGACGGGCCGATCAGGGCGGTGATCGTCTTCGGCTCGACGGTCATCGAGACGCTGTCGATCGCCTTGAACGAACCGTAGTAGGAGGAGACGTTGTTCGCCTCGATGCGCTTGGCCATGGGGTACACCTCTTATCGGGACAGCTTGTTGCGACGGGCGAGCAGCTTGGCGGCGATGGTCAGGATCAGCACGAGCGCCACCAGGGTGAGCGCGGCCGTCCAGGCCCGGGCCGGTGCGTACCGGGAGGCGTCCCCGGCCTGCTGGTACACGAAGAGCGCCAGCGACTGCTGGTTCCCGGCGAACGGGTCGAAGTTGATCGCGGCAGCACCGCCGGCGACCAGGAGCACCGGGGCCGTCTCGCCCGCTGCGCGGGCGATGGCCAGCATCACGCCGGTGACGATGCCGGGCAGGGCGGTGGGGAGGACGACCTTCAGGATGGTCTTCCATTGGGGTACGCCCAGCGCGTACGAACCCTCCCGCAGCGGCCCCGGCACCAGCCGCAGCATCTCCTCGGTGGACCGGACGATCGTCGGCAGCATCAGCACGGTCAGCGCCAGCGCGGCGGCGAAACCGGAGAACCGCGGGTTCCCGTCGTTGAACCACGGGCTGACGATCAGCACCCAGAAGGAGAGGATGAACAGACCGGCCACGATCGACGGGATACCGGTCATCACGTCGACGAAGAAGCGGACCGTGTTGGCGAACCGGCCGCGGCCGTACTCGACCAGGTAGATCGCACCCAGCACACCGAGCGGCACCGCGATCAGGGTGGCGATGCCGACCTGCTCCAGGGTGCCGATGATGGCGTGGTAGGCGCCGCCCTCGGGGTCACGCGCACCGATGTTGTTCATCGAGGTGCCGAAGAAGTTGGCGTCCAGGCGCTCGGCGCCCTTGGAGATCAGCGTCCAGACCACCGAGGCGAGCGGCAGGATCGCCAGCACACAGGCCGAGTAGATCAGCGCCTGCATGGTGCGGTTGCGCGCGGCGCGCCGTCCCTCGACCCGGCTGGCGGCGATGTTGAGGCCGACCAGGTAGAGAACCAGGCCCACCACCAGGACCAGGACCCAGTTGCCGAAGCCGGTGCCCAGCACGATGACGGCGGCGATTGCGAAGGCAGCCACCGCGACCAGCACGTTGGTGACGACCGGCAGCTTGCGGGTCCGGATGTTGTCCGGCGTCATGACGACGCCGGGAACCTCACGTTCGAGAAGACTCATGCGGCACTGTCCCGGAACTCGCGACGGCGGTAGATGATCGCCCGCGCCGTCATGTTGACCACCAGCGTGATCGCGAAGAGCACCAGACCGGAGGCGATCAGGGCGCCACGACCGGTGGCGTTGGCCTCGCCGAAGGTGTTCGCGATGTTGGCGGCGATGGAGTTACCGCCGTTCTCGATCAGGTTGAACGAGATGTTGAAGGTGATGCCGAGGGTCAGCGCCAGGGCGATGGTCTCGCCGAGCGCCCGGCCCAGGCCGAGCATCACCGCGGCGATCACGCCGGGCTTGCCGTACGGCAGGACCGCGGTCCGGATCATCTCCCAGCGGGTGGCGCCGAGAGCCAGTGCCGCCTCCTCGTTCATGCCGGGGGTCTGCTGGAAGACCTCGCGGGAGAGCGACGTGACGATCGGCAGCACCATGATCGCCAGCACCAGGCCACCGAGCATGATCGACTGTCCGAACGGGCCCTCGCCACCGAAGATCGGGATCCAGCCGAAGTGCTCGTTGAGCCAGATCGAGAAGTTGCGTACCGGCACCTGCAGGACGTCGCGTCCCCAGAGTCCGAAGACCACGCTGGGTACGGCGGCCAGCAGGTCGATCACGAAGCCCAGCGGCGTGGCCAGCCGCCGGGGTGCGTAGTGCGACAGGAAGAGCGCGATGGCCAGTGCGATCGGAACCGCGACGACGAGCGCGAGGATCGAGCTGAGCACGGTGCCGAAGGCCAGGGCGGCGATACCGAACACCGGCTCGGTGTCGTTCGGGAACCAGGTCTTCTCGGTCAGGAAGTTCGCCGTGTTGGCCTGGAGGGCCGGCACCGCCTTCGACACCAGGAAGACCGCGATGGCGACGATGATGACCAGCACCATCGCGCCGGCGCCGGTGGACAGGCCGCGGAAACCTGTCTCGATCGAGAACCGGGCCTTCTTGGGGAGGGCGCCGCCGCCACCCAGCGGGGGCTCTTGGTAACTGCTCGGGGACGCACCGGTGCCGGCGCCCCGGGTGTGACCGTTTGTCACACCCGGTTCGCCGGCGGTGGCGTTACCCGAGCGGGAAGGGTAGTCACCCATCTACGCGCTCGCTGTCGTCTCGGAGGGATTGACGAGGGTCAGGAGATCGAGGCGACCGAGGCCTCGACCTTGGCGCGCAGCGTCTCGGGCAGCGGGGCGTAGCCCAGCTCAGCGAGCGCCGTCTGGCCGGCCGTGCTCGAGGTGTACTTCAGGAAGGACTGGATCTCCTTGGCCTTCGGGCTGCCCTTGCTGCAGGCGATCTCGTAGGTCACCAGCACGATCGGGTACGCACCCGCGGTCTTGGTGGTGTAGTCGAGGTCCAGCGCGAGGTCCCCGTCGGTGCCCTTGACGGTGGCGTTCTCGAAGGTCTTGCCGGCGCTCTCACCGCTCAGCTCGACGTACTCGCCCGCGCCGTTCTTGATCTTCGCGGTCTGCAGGTCGCTGTTCTCGGCGAACGAGAGCTCGACGTACGAGATGGTGTTCGGGGTGCTCTTGACCTTGGTGGCCACACCGTCCGACTTGGCCGCACCGGTGCCGCCCGGCGCCTTCCAGGCCTTGGCGTTGCTGTACTGCCAGTCGGCCTCAGCGGTCTTGCTGAGGTACTTGGTGAAGTTGTCGGTGGTGCCGGACTCGTCCGAGCGGTGCACCGTCTCGATGGTGGCGTCCGGGAGCTTGGCGCCCGAGTTCTCGGCCGCGATCGCGGCGTCGTTCCACTTCGTGATGCTGCCGGAGAAGATCTTGGCGAGGGTGGAGGGCGACAGCTGGAGGCCGTCGACGCCCTGCACGTTGTAGACGACGGCGATCGGGCCGATCACCATCGGCAGGTTGAGCGCCTTGCCACCGGGGCACTTGGCGTCGGCCTGCGCGACCTCTTCCTCCTTGAGAGCGGAGTCCGAGCCGGCGAAGTCGGCCGTACCGGCGACGAAGGCCTCGATGCCCGCACCCGAACCGGTGCCCTGGTAGTCCACCTTGGCGTCCGCACACTGGCTCTGGTACGCCTTGATCCACTCGTCCATGGCGTTCTTCTGAGCAGTGGAGCCCTGAGCCGTCAGGCTGCCGCTGACGCAGTCGCCCGGAGCGGCGGATGCGCCGCTACCGCTGCCGGTGGGCTCGTTGTCCGAACCGCACGCGGTGAGCGCGATCGTCGCAGTCAAAGCAATGCCGGCCACGAAACCAGCCCGCTGGAGCTTCACGGTTTTCCCTTCGGGTTCACTTGCCGCCGGCCTCTCACCGGCTCACACGGCAAAAGCTAAGAGCGCCAAGTGACCGGATCCCCGGTCGCAAATGAACTGGGAGTGAACACGTCGGCCCCAGAAGGTAGCCATCCACCGAGATGAAGTTGTCCGTTAAGTGAACGACGCCCCTGCTACCCGATATGCCGGATATTTCGGGCTAGTTGTTACCGCAGCGAGACACCCGCTTGTCCCGGGCGTGACCAAGCGGCACGCCCAGAGTGCGAGAAACGAGCCTCAGGGCCGCTGGTAGTTGACGTCGGTCTTGTAGACCTCGAAGCCGAGCCCGCGGTACAGCTTCACCGCAGCCGGGTTCGACTCGTCGACGTAGAGGTTGGACACCGTCAGCCCGGCGTCGGCGAGGTGCCGCAGGCCGGCCACGCTCAGCGCCTTGCCGAGGCCGCGACGGTGGCCGCCCGGGTCCACCCCGAGCACATAGATCTCGCCGATCGCCGGTTCGTCACCGGTGGCCGGGTGCACCTTGGTCCAGTGGAAGCCGAGCAGGGTGTCGGCGATGTCGACGGCGAGCAGGAAGCCGGCCGGGTCGAACCAGGGTTCGGCCTCACGCGTACGCAGATCGTCGAGGGTCCAGCGGCCCTGCTCCGGATGGTGGGCGAAGGCCCGCGCGTTGACCTCGAGCCAGCGCTGCTCGTCGGCGTCCGGATTGAAGGCACGGAGCGTGACCCCGTCCGGCAGGGGCACCTCGGGCAGGGGCTCGAGAAGCGAGCGGCGCATCTGCCAGAGGACCCGGGCGCGGGTGAAGCCGTTGCGGTCGGCGAAGGTGGCGGCGCCGGGATCGTCACCGTGCGCCCAGAACTTCAGCGGACCCTCGCCGGCCGCGGCCAGCAGAGCAGTGCCGTGCCCGGCCCGCCGGAACTGCGGATGAACCACCAGCTCGCCGGCCGAGCCCTCCAGGAAGGCATAGCCGGCCAGGCGGTCACCCGAATAGGACAGCAGATGTACGCCGTCGTAGGGCACGTCGCCACGAACCCGCAGAACGACGTCCTCGGAGAGCGGGTAGACGCCGTCCAGCTCGCCCGCGGCCGCAGCCAGGGCGAGAACGTCGTCCACCTCAGACGCGGACAGCCGGTCCGCGGCACGGACCGGCTGTCGCATCGTCATGTCGTGATCTTAGGTCAGACCGGGATCGACACGGGATCGTTGTCCGGCAGCTGCCGGCCCGACGGAGGGACCACGAACTTGTAGCCCACCTGGCGCACGGTGCCGATCATCGACTCGTACTCCGAGCCGAGCTTGGCCCGCAGGCGCCGCACGTGCACGTCGACCGTACGCGTACCGCCGAAGTAGTCGTAGCCCCAGACCTCGCGGAGCAGCTGGTCACGGGTGAAGACCCGGCCCGGGTGCTGGGCGAGGAACTTGAGGAGCTCGAACTCCTTGTAGGTGAGGTCGAGCGGGCGGCCCTTGAGCTTCGCCGCATACGTATCCGGGTCGATGTTGAGCTCGCCGGCCCGGATCGAGCCGCCCGCCCCGGCCGTCGCGTTGTTGAGCCGGCCGACGCAGAGCCGCAGGCGGGCCTCCACCTCAGCGGGTCCCGCGCTGGCCAGGATGACGTCGTCGACACCCCAGTCGGCGTTGAGGGCGATCAGGCCGGCCTCGGTGACCACCGCGATCAGCGGGACCCCGATGCCGGTGGCGTGCAGCATGCGGCAGGTGGCGCGTGCCTCGGAGAGCTCCGAGCGGGCGTCGACCAGGACGGCGTCGGGGCTCGGCCCGGACACCAGGGTGCGCACATCACGGGGGGCAGTACGTACTGAGTGGGGCAGAAGGTCCAGGGCGGGCAGCACGGCGGATGGTTCGCCGGCACGTGCCGTCACCAGCAGAAGGATCTCCACACTCACCTCCGTCCTCGCAGCGCTCAGCGCCGCTCGGGTGACCCGGTTTGCGCAGCTCAAAGCTCCGCTACCGGAGAACTGGGCCCGGCGTCACCGACGGGTGGGTTGCGCTCACCTTAACCGATGCAGCTCCTTCGACGCCCTTGTCGCACACGCAAGTGATGCAAGGAACGCCGGAAAGGTGGCTGTTCGATGGATTCGTTAACCAGCCTTTTACCGGAACCCACCGGCGCGAACCGGCCCTGATCGCGCAGCGATTGGGACGACGGTCACGCGTCTGGCACGATCGCAGTCGTGTTTCCCTCCATGCCGCAGGACGATCCCTGGGACGCCGAAGCCTCCCAGCACGTCGCCCGCAACCCGGGCCGGCCCAAGGCCGGGTTCTACGGCGCTGTCCCGGAGGACGACGAGGACGGCCGGCATCCGTCGTCGGACGAGGACGAGGAGGAGGAGTTCGAGGAGATCGAGGTCGTCCCGGTGCGCCCGAAGCTCTCGGTCGCGATCGGTGGATTCGCCGCGCTCCTCGCCGTCGCCGTGGCGCTGGGCGCTCAGACGACCGGTCCGGACGCGCGTCTCTCGTACGCAATCGTGCTCTTCGGGGTGCAGTTGCTGGGCCTGCTGGCCTGGACCATGGCGCTGCACCCGCCGGCGGCCGGCGCCACCGCAGCGATCGTCGCGCTCACCGCGCTGGCCGCCGACTACCTCGCGGTCACCGGTGAACCGGCCCGCTTCCTGCCGCTGATCTGGGTGGCCCTCGGCGGTTTCGTGGCCGCGATGATCGGTCAGTTCATCCGCGCCGAGGACCGGCAGCGGGCCCGGGACTCGTGGCGGAGCACGCTGCTCATCGTGCTCGGCGCGGTGGCGTACGCGATCCTGCTCGTGCTGGTCCGCCAGCCGCTCGGCGCGCAGACCATCCTGGTGTGCTGCACCGGCGCCGGGCTGGCCCTGCTGGTCGCGCGGCTGACCGACGCGGTGTTCCCGAAGCCGCGGATCGCGGCGCAGGTGCCGCGCGGCGCGACCGGCGTCGTGCTCGGCGCGATGCTCGGCACGCTGGCCTGCGCGATGCTCGGCAGCTACCTGGTGCTGCCGTTCACCCCGGCCAAGGGCGCGGTGCTCGGCCTGGTCGCCGCTGTCGCGGCGAACCTCATCGACCTCGCGGTGAACTTCGGCGAGGCCGGCCGCCGGCTGGCCGGCGAGGCCCCGACCTTCTGGCTGGCCCGGCATATGCAGGGCCCGCTCGGCGGTCTCGCACTGACTGCCGCAGCGGCGTACGCGCTGACGCATCTCTACCTGAGTTGACACCTCAGTTTCGGTGAACCCTCAGCCGGGGCATGTACGTTCCCCAGACAAGCGGGCGGACCGGGGAGGTTCAGTGGCCGAGGTGTACGAAACGGAACGTCCACGACGCCGCCGGGGCCGCGCGCTGCTGACCGTCGTCCTGGTGTTGCTGTTGCTCCTGCTCGCGGGCCTGGTCGTGCTGGACCGTTTCGGCGCCTCCTACGCCGAGCGGGTCCTGGCCACCCGGGTCACCGAGGAGCTGGCGAACCAGAAGGCGACCAGCGGGGAACCCGAGGTCACCATCGCCGGCATCCCGTTCCTCACCCAGGTGCTGGCCGGTGACTACCAGGAGATCCGGATCGAGCTGCCGGACTTCACCGCACCGACCGGCACCGGCGAGAACATCACCATGCCGCTGCTGGACATCCACGCCCGCGACGTCAAGGCGCCGTTGGACACCGTGCGCAGCGGCCAGGGCGACGTGGTCGCCGGCACGGTGAGCGGCACCGGGACCGTCGACTACGCGCAGCTCGCCAAGCTGGTCGGCCGGGACGGGGTGCAGCTCAGTGAGAAGGACGGCAAGCTGGTCGGCTCCGCCCCGCTGTCGATTCCCGGCCAGAAACCGATCGACCTGGCCGGCACGGCCGAGCTGACCGTGGCCGAGGGCGTGGTTCGGGTTCGTTTCTCCGACGTGTCGGCGCCGAGTCTGCCGGACAACCCGCTGATCCAGGCCGCGGTCTCGCGCTTCGCCGAGAACCTGGCCTTCGACCTGGCCGTCCCGGAGCTCCCGATGAACCTCGACCTGCGCGAGGTCCAGGTCCTGCCGGAGGGACTGCGGGTCACCGCCGGCGCGGAGAACGTGAACCTCTCCGCGGCCGGGGTATGACAACTCACAGGCATCAGCCGTTCCCGGATGGTGGTCGGAGCTGTTCCGCGGTGTGGGCCCGCTGGTAGTGTCGCTTCCCATGAGCCTGTTGCTCACGAAGAGGCGCGCGGTCGACCTGTGCCGCGTGGCCGCGTGCCTGTGTCGCCCTGTCAACTGACGGGGCCACTCGGTGCTGAGCACCTAACTCTCCTTTGAGCCCGGGGCATTTCTTTGTCCGGCAGTGGCGCCGTCGCACAGCAGCCCGTGATCCCAACTAACCGATGGGTCCGCGCGGAGTGCGACTGAGAAACACTTCCGTGCGCTGACTCTCCCTCCACCCACCTTCCACAGGGAGTGAACCGATGAGTCGCGACACCGCACTCGTCTCGGCCGAGTGGGCCGAGCAGAACCTGGACACGCCGGGCCTCGTCTTCGTCGAGGTCGACGAGGACACCACCGCCTACGACGGCGGCCACATCCCCGGTGCGATCAAGATCGACTGGAAGAAGGACCTGCAGGACCCGGTCCGCCGGGACTTCGTCAACCAGGAGCAGTTCGCCGCTCTGCTCTCCGAGCGCGGCATCTCCAACGACGACACCGTGATCCTCTACGGCGGCAACAACAACTGGTTCGCGGCGTACGCGTACTGGTACTTCAAGCTCTACGGCCACGAGCAGGTCAAGCTGATCGACGGCGGCCGCAAGAAGTGGGAGCTCGACGCCCGCGTCTACACCAAGGACGTGCCGGTCCGCGAGAAGACGGAGTACGTGGCGAAGGCGCCGAACCTCGAGATCCGCGCCTTCCGCGACGAGGTCGTCCAGGCCATCGGCGTGAAGAACCTGGTCGACGTCCGCAGCCCCGACGAGTTCGCCGGTCGCCTCCTCGCGCCGGCGCACCTGCCGCAGGAGCAGTCGCAGCGGGGCGGCCACATCCCGACCGCGCTCAGCGTGCCGTGGAGCAAGGCGGCCAACGAGGACGGCACCTTCAAGTCCGACGAGGAACTCGCCAAGATCTACGGCGAGGCCGGGCTGGACGGCAGCAAGGACACCATCGCCTACTGCCGGATCGGCGAGCGCTCCTCGCACACCTGGTTCGTGCTCAAGGAACTGCTCGGCCACGAGAACGTGAAGAACTACGACGGCTCGTGGACCGAGTACGGCTCGCTGATCGGCGTGCCGATCGCGCTCGGCGACGAACCCGGAAAGGCGTGATCATGACTCTGCCTACCACCGCGAACACCGCGGCCAACGTCGCGGCCGGTTGCGCCGCCCCCGACCAGTCCGCGCCCCTCCCCAGCAGCGTGGACCTGGAGAAGGAGACGGTCATCACCGGCTTCGTCCGGACCGCCGAGGGCGAGCCGGTCGGCGGGGCGTACGTCCGCCTCCTGGACGGCTCCGGCGAGTTCACCGCCGAGGTCGTCTCCTCCCCCGAGGGCGTGTTCCGCTTCTTCGCGGCACCCGGCTCCTGGACCGTGCGGGCGCTCAGCCGGTTCGGCAACGGCGAGCTCGAGGTGGACGCCACCCGTGGAGTCAACGAGGTCGCGCTGACCGTGGCCACCGTCTGATCGCCCACGCTCTGTGATGAGGGCGGGACCCCGTACGGGGTCCCGCCCTCAGTCGTTTGCGCTCCCGGCGGTGACCACCACGGCGTCCGCCGGGACCTCCGGGCGGCGCCGGGACAGGCGCCGGATCGCGGTGTTCAGCACCGCGATGATCGGCACCGCCACCAGCGCGCCGATGATGCCGGCCAGCACCACACCGCAGGCGATCCCGATGATCACCACGAGCGGGTGGATGGCCACCGCCCGGCCCATGATCAGCGGCTGGAGCACGTGCCCCTCCAGCTGCTGCACCAGGATCACCGCGCCCAGCGTGATCAGCGCGACCACCCAGCCCTGATCCACCAGGGCGACCAGGACGGCCACCGCACCGGAGACGCTGGCGCCGACGATCGGGATGAACGCGCCCAGGAAGACCAGCGCGGCCAGCGGGAACGGGAACGGCACGTCCAGGATCAGCAGGGCCAGGCCGATGCCGAGCGCGTCGATGAACGCGACCAGGACGGTGGCCCGGACGTAGGCGCCGAGCGTGGCCCACGAGGCGTCGCCCGCGTCGGCCAGCGACCAGCGCGCGTTCACCGGGAACAGGCGAACCGTGAACCGCCAGATCTGCCGCCCGTCCCGCAGGAAGAAGAAGGTCGCGAAGAGCACCAGCAGCAGGCCGGTGACCACCTCGGCGATGGTGGCCGCAGTCGCTATACCGGTCGAGGTCAGCTGCGAGGTGTTCGAGTTGACCCACTCCTGGGCCGAGTCGATCGCCTGGTCCACCTGGTCGTCGGAGAGGTGCAGCGGGCCGGTCCGCGCCCACTCCTGGATCTGGCGGACACCGGCGCTGGCGTTCTCGGTCAGCTGCGGCACGCCGTCGATGAACTGGTTCACCACCAGCGTCAACGTGCCGGCCACCGCGGCCAGACCGCCGATCAGCACCAGGAACGTGGCGAACGACCGGGGCACGTGCAGCCGCAGCAGCCAGCCGACGGCCGGGCCGAGCAGCGCGGAGAGCAGCAGGGCGATGGCCAGCGGGATCACCACGATGCTGACGATGCCGATCAGCCGCAGCAGCGCCCAGCCGATCACGCCGACCACGATCAGCCGCCAACTCCAGGCCGCGGCGATGCGCAACGGCTGAGGCACGTCCGCGTCGTCCCGGCTGCTCGTGGAGTGGTGCACGATCTCCGGCTCGGGTGGGGGCGGGGCGAACTCGACCTCGTACGGCTCGGGGGGCGGGCTCTCGGTGCGGGCCAGCCGCACGGAGTCCCGCCCCGAGTCGTAGGCCTTCTTCAAGTTGTCCCGGACCCGCTGCAAGCGGTTCAACCGCCTACCCCCTTGACCATTGCAGTGCGCAGTAGTCACGGTAGTGCCCTGCTGCCCGAATCGCCTTCCCCCCGGCACCCGGGCCACGCGTGACACCGGCGTACCGTCTGCGGTTGTGAGCACCGAAGCCCAGACCGACACCGGATTGCCGATCCGGATGCTGCACGACCGCGTCCTCGTCCGTCAGGACGGCGGCGAGGGGGAACGCCGATCCACCGCGGGCATCGTGATCCCCGCCACCGCGTCGATGGGGCGGCGCCTGTCCTGGGCGACCGCGGTCGGGGTGGGGCCGAACGTCCGCTCGATCGTGGTCGGCGACCGGGTGCTCTTCGACCCCGACGACCGTTCCGAGGTGGAGTTGCACGGCAAGGAGTACGTCCTGCTGCGCGAACGGGACGTGCACGCGGTCGCAGCCACCCGCGTCGAGTCGGACGGAACCGGCCTCTACCTCTGAGGCGGCTGCCAGGGGTCCGGGTAACTGCCGCGCAACGGCGGCGGCGAACCCGGGGCCTGCGGAAACGGCGGCGGTGAGCCCGGCGCCGGCGGGAACGGCGGCGGGTAGCCGGGCTGCTGGCCGGGGTAACCGCCGTAGGCGGGATAGATCGGCGGCGGAGCGAGCCGCATCGGCACCGGCATGACCGGCTCCGGCGGCGGCGCCACGCTGCGCACCACCCCGTCCGGGAAGGTGATCCGGTAGCTCTGCCCGTCCCACCAGGCCGGCGGGGTCTGCGGATCACGCCCGGCGAAGACCGAGCGGTAACCGGTGATCGCGGCGAGCAACTCGTGCTCCTCGGCCCGCGCCCGTTCCAGCTCCCGCGGATGCTGCTCCAGGCCGCGCTGCATGCCGTCGCGCAGCAGCGCCAGCCGGGTCGAGGCGAACTGGAAGCTGCGCATCGCCCGGTGCCCGGCCGGACCGGCGACCCGCTTGGCCCACTGCCGGGCCGAGTGCCGCCGGCCCAGGCTGGCCAGCGAGGCCACCTCCGGCGGGGCGAACCAGCCGGCCTGCACGTAGTGGTGCAGGGTCCGCTCGGCCAGGCGGCCCTCCCAGCTGCGCAGCGCCACGGCGAAACCGACCACGGCGAAGAAGAACGGCACCATGAAGCCGAGGTAGCCGTACAGCATGATCAGCATCTCGCCGGTCGCGGCGGTGAGCGTGGGCAGCAGGTTGAAGAGCCCGTGCAGGATCATCGCGGCGAGCAGGCCGGCGACCGGGGCGAGCCAGCGCACCGTGCGGTCCGCCGAGCGCGCCGCGATGCCCAGCCCGATGCCGGCCATCGAGGTGAAGAGCGGGTGCGCGAAGCCGGTGAACAGGATCCGCACGATGAAGATCAGGAAGACGTTCTGCAGGCCGGTGGCCGGGCCGTATTGGTCGACACCCGCCGCGTACCCGTGACCGCCGAGGTAGAGCACGTTCTCCACCATGGCGAAGCCGAGCGCGGAGAGACCGCAGTAGACGATGCCGTCGGTGATGCCGGACCACTCCGCCCGGCGGCGCCAGAACAGCAGCAGCGGGCCGAGCACCTTCATCGACTCCTCGATGAAGGGGGCGATCAGGACGGCGACCAGCGCGTCCGGCAGGCCCAACTCGCTGAAAAGGTACGCCGCGCCGGTGTTCACCAGCAGGGCCACCGCGGTCGCCACGGCCGCGCCCCAGGCGAAGCAGAAGACCAGGTATTTCACCGGCTCCGGCTCATAGCGGTCCAGCCAGGCGAAGGCGCTGGCCAGCAGCGGGACCGGAAGGATCGCCGCGGTCAGGCCGATGGCGAGGCCGGTGATGCCGAGGCTGTAGCCCAAAAAGATGAGCATGCCGACGGCCGCGAGCGCGATCAGCGTGATCACGGCGGCGATCGGCAGCCAGCGACGCCAGCCGATCCGCCGGCCGGGGATCGGCGCCGCCGCGTCGGTCGCCACCGGGTACGGCGGGACGGGATCGGGCGCCACGGTGTCCGGCAGGACGTGGGCGCCCGGCTCGGACCCGGGCCCGCCGAGCGACGGCGGCCCGGACTGCGGGTTGACCGGCTGCGGATGGGCAGCCGGATCGGGCGCTCCGGGCGGCGAGTCGTCGGCCATGTCCGCCAGCCTAGCCACCGGACTCGCGTCCGACTCGCCCGAGGAGCGTGAAACAGATCAAGAAGGACGCGATCGACCCGGTCGTTTCCGGGCGCCGTGCGACCGCCCGTGCCAGCCGAGGGCGTCGCGGACCTGGCGGGTGGCCTCCGCGTACTCCACACCGGTGGCCCGCAACAGGTCCGCGACCGCGGTCCGGATCTGTGCCACCACCACGCCGCCGGAGTATCCGACCCCGTCCTGCAGCGCGCGCCCCGACTCGGAGACCGCCTGCAGCGCCCGTTTGCGTGCGGCGACCGGGTCGGCGCCCTCCGCCCACTCCTCCCGGAGCAGGTCGACGGCGTCGCCGAGGTGCCGCACCGAGGCCGGCAGCACCTCCGGGACCCGCTCCCGGTCGTTCAGCGCGGTCTGCGCCCGGCGGATCATCACCCGGACGTTGCGCAGCGCGTAGGTGATCTGCGGGGCGCCCTCGACGTACTGGGCCAGGGCGCCGCGGGCCCGCCAGCGCGCCGGGGCGAACGCGACGTTCTCCCGTGCCGCGTCGATCGCCGCGGTGAACGCGGCGAACGTGCCCTCGGCCGCGCGCAACCGGGCCAGCGCCGCCTCGATCACGTCCGGATCGCCCTCGGCCAGGCCCAGGGACGCCTCGTGCAGCCCGGCGGTGAACGCCCGCAGCGCCGGGTCGGCGGCCCGTTTCACCACGGTGAGCGGGTTGATCGGCAGCAGCACGGTCATCACGGCGAGCGCGACCGCGCCGCCGACCAGGGCGTCGAAGAACCGGGTCCACGGCTGCTCGGTGGTGGTGGTCAACGTCGCCACCAGCACCGCCGACGAGGCGGACTGCACGATCAACGCCGGAGTGCCACCCACTGACGTCGCCACCAGCACCGCGAGGAACACGACCAGGCCGATCTGCACCGGCCCGGCGCCGATCAGCAGGATGATCAGGTCACCGATGCCGATGCCGACCGCGACCCCGAGCACCAGCTCAGCGGTGCGCCGCAGCCGTTGACCGACCGACGACGCGAGTGCGATCACCGCTGCGATCGGCGCGAAGAACGGCATCGGCCGCTCGAACACGTCGTGCGCAACGAACCAGGCCATCCCCGCGGCGAGCCCGGCCTGGACAGCGAGCATCAGTCCGGCCCGGGCCCGGCCCGGGACAGCCGCCAACCCGTCGCCGATCATGGCCTCAACCTACGTGCCAGGATGCTGAGGTGACATCTTTGCCCGATCGTTTCCGGGCGGCGGCGCGCGGCGCCGGCGCCACCGCGAGCGACGCCGACCTGGACGCCGCCGCGCAGCACCTGCTCAGCCGCTGGACCGAGCCGCAGCGCCACTACCACGACGTGAGCCACCTGGCGTCCGTGCTCGACGTGGTGGACCAGTTCGCCGGGCTGGCCCCGCACCCCGACCGGGTACGCCTGGCCGCCTGGATGCACGACGCGGTCTACGACCCGCGGGCGCTGGGCGACGCCAACGAGCGGGACAGCGCCGAGTTCGCCGAGGGGCTGCTGCTGACGCTGGGCGCGCCGGCCGAGGTGGCGGGCGAGGTGGCCCGGCTGGTCGGGCTGACCGCCGGTCACGCCACCGGCGAGGACGACCCGGACGGCGAGCTGCTCTGCGACGCCGACCTGGCCATTCTCGCCAGTGCGGCAGACCGGTACGCCCACTACACCAGCGCGATCCGCCGCGAGTACGCCCACGTGCCCGACGACGCCTTCCGCGCCGGCCGCACCCAGGTGCTGCAGGAGCTGCTGAGACTTCCGGCGATCTACCGCCTCGCCCCGATCCACGACGAGTGGGAGTCGCGCGCCCGGGCCAACCTTCAGGCCGAGCTGGACGAACTCGCCTGACTCAAATGCTTCGGGCGGCGCAGCCCGGACGCCCGCAGCCGGGCGGCGAGCTCCCGGGACGGCAGCAGGGTGGCGCC
Organism: Actinoplanes sp. NBC_00393; assembly: GCF_036053395.1. NCBI lineage: Bacteria > Bacillati > Actinomycetota > Actinomycetes > Micromonosporales > Micromonosporaceae > Actinoplanes > Actinoplanes sp. NBC_00393. Next base: position 7,847,093 of record NZ_CP107942.1, read on the forward strand.
CAGCCAGAGCGCGCTGCGGAACCGGAACTCCGGGATGTCGTAGTGGTCCCGGTCGAAGGCCCGCCGCGGCGCGCCGAGCATCTCCGCGAACGCGTGCAGCTCGTCGAACGACACGTCGCTGACCAGGTGCGACCAGAGGCAGCCGCGACCCGGCCAGCGAGGTTCGTCGACGAGGATCAAAGATCGATCTCGAGCAGCTCGACGTGCCGGTCGGCGGCCAGCCCGCGGACGTCGGCCGCGCCGAGCCGAGCCGCGTCGGCGGTGGCGTCGTCCGGCATGGTCTGCGACTGGCGCTCGGCGGTCACCCGGGCGAGGTAGTGCTCGATCTCCTTGGCCTGCACGGTCGCGTCCCAGCCGAGCGCCTCACCCATCACCTCGGCGGCGTGCGCGGCGGTCTCGGCGCCCCGGTGCGCGGTCTCGATCGAGATCCGGGTACGCCGGGTGAGCACGTCGTCCAGGTGCAGCGCGCCTTCGGCGAGAGCGGCGTACGCCACCTCGACCGCGAGGTATTCCGGGGCGCCGGCGAGCGGGGCGGCCAGCGCCGGGTCGGCAGCCATCATCGCCAGAAGATGTACGGTCAGCGTCCCGTACCGCTCCAGCAGATGCTCGACCACCCCGGTGGTGACGCCGTGCCGCCTCGCCATGTCCTGCCGGTCACGCCACGCGGCGGCGTAGCCGTCCGCGCCGAGCAGCGGAAGCTGATCGGTGCGGGACGGCCGTGCCGGACCGCCCAGCCGGCGCACCGCCCGGTCGATGACGTCGGCGGCCATCACCCGGTAGGTGGTGTATTTGCCGCCGGCCACCAGCATCAGCCCGAGCATCGGCTCGACGACGGCGTGCTCACGGGACAGCTTGGAGGTCGAGTCGGCCTCGCCGGAGAGCAGCGGGCGCAGCCCGGCGTAGACGCCCTCGATGTCGTCGGTGGTGAGCGGCCGGTCCAGCACGGTGTTGACCTGGTCCAACAGGTACCGGATGTCGCGGGCGGAGGCGGCCGGGTGGGACCGGTCGAGCTGCCAGTCGGTGTCGGTGGTGCCGATGATCCAGTGCCCGCCCCAGGGCAGCACGAAGAGCACCGAGGTGGCGGTCCGCAGGATCAGGCCGGCCTCACCGGTGATCGCCGAGCGGGGCACCACGAGGTGCACCCCCTTGGAGGCGCGGACCCGCAGGCCGGGGCGGACGCCCACGTCGCGGAGCATCTCCGACATGTCGTCGCTCCACACTCCGGTGGCGGCGACGACCGTCTTCGCTCGAACCTCGAACTCCTCCGAACCGGGTGACTCCAGGTCGCGCAGCTTGACCCCGACCACCTGCCGGGCCTCGCGCACGAAGCCGGTGACCCGCGCGCTGGTGACCACGGCCGCGCCCAGGCTGGCCGCGGTCCGGGCCAGGTTGACCACCAGGCGGGCGTCGTCCATCTGCCCGTCGAAGTAGCGGATCGCGCCGCTGATCTTGTCGGCCCGCAGGCTGGGGAAGAGGTGGCGGGCGCCGTCCCGGCTCAGGTGCCGGTGCAGCGGCATGCCGCGGCCGGAGCCGAAGATGCCGGCAAAGGCGTCGTACGCCGCCACGCCGAGCCCGTAGTAGCCCCGCTGCCACACCCGCTGGGGCACACCCGCGGCCGGCAGCGGCACCAGGATCGGCACCGGGCGGACCAGGTGCGGGGCCAGCCGGGTGGCGAGCAGCCCGCGCTCGGTCAGCGCCTCGTGCACCAGGTGCAGCTCGAGCTGCTCCAGGTAGCGCAGGCCGCCGTGGATGAGCTTGCTGGACCGGCTGGAGGTGCCGGCGGCGAAGTCACGGGCCTCGACGAGGGCGACCTTCAGCCCGCGGGAGGCCGCGTCGACCGCCGCGCCGGCGCCGGTGACGCCGCCGCCGACGACCAGGACGTCGAACTGTTCGTCACGGAGCCGCCGGAGATCGGCCGTGCGGCGGATCGGAGAGAGCCGGCCGGCCGAGTAGCGGGAGACGGAGGGATCACGCACCCGTCCCACGTTAGCGCCCCGACCGTTCACCCCGGCGAGGGAATCCTTCTGCGATCCACCGTTTCCGATTCCCGCCCGCCCGGCCACTCGCTCTCCCTAGCGTGAGTGGGTGCGCGGACGGAGCGCCGGGATCCTGTTGCTCGTCCTGGCCGTGATGCTGACGATGCTGCCGCCGGCCCGGGTCGAGGCGGCGATCACCACGCCGTTCACCACCCGGTTCGACGTCAACGCGAACGGCTCGATCATGTTGCGCGGCAACGCGAACCTGACCTGCCCGGTGCATCTGCTCACACCGACCTGCGCGGCGGCGCGCAACGGCACGGGTTCGAGCCTCAACGAGGAACTGAACGACAACGGCTATCCGATGGTCTTCACCGACGCGGACGGCGACGCGGCGACGTTCAACGACAGCAACGCGACGATCACCATGCCGGCCGGCAGCAGCGTGCTCTTCGCCGGCCTGTACTGGGGCGCCGACCCGAGCGCGGGCAGTTCGCTGGGGGCGCTGCTGGGTGCCGCGGCGCCATCCGCGCCGGACAAGAACAAGGTCCTATTCCGTACGCCGTCCGGCGCGACCTGGCATCCGATCACCGCCTCCAGCCTCTACACGATCAGCCCGACCGGGGCCTACCAGGGCTTCGCCGACGTCACCGGACTGGTGGCCGGCGCCGGCAACGGGGTGTACGCGGTGGCCAACATCCAGTCCGGGCGGGGCACCGACCGGTACGCCGGCTGGACCCTGGTCATCGCGTACCGCAATCCCGCCGAGGACCTGCGTAGCCTGCGGGTCTACGACGGGTTCGGCTCGATCGCGTCGGGCAGCGTCAACATCCCGGTGACCGGCTTCGAGGCGCCGCACACCGGCATCGTGAACGCCGAGGTGGGGGCGGTCGCGTACGAGGGCGACCTGGGCAAGACCGGCGACGGACTGCGCCTGAACGGGCAGTCGCTGAGCGACGCGGCCAACCCGGCGAACAACGTCTTCAACAGCACGGTGAGTGACGGCGGGGTGAGCGTCGCCGGGCGCAACCCGGCCTATTCGAACCTGTTCGGGGTCGACATCGACCAGTTCGACGCGTCCGGGAAGCTGGCCAACGCGGCGACCAGCGCCACCCTGACGATGACCACGGCCGGAGAGACCTACTACCCGGGTGTCATCACGATCGCCATCGACCTGTACGCCCCGAAGATCGTCACCACGGCCACCGCGACCGACGTCAACGGCGGCGTCCTGGTGCCGGGCGACGAGATCGAATACCGGATCACCGTGCGTAACGACGGCAACGACATCGCCGACGGGGTGACGCTCGCCGACGCGATCCCGGTCTACACCACGTACGTCCCGGGCAGCCTGACGGTCCAGGGGTCGGCGTTCAGCGACGCCGTCGACGGCGACCGCGGTGAGGTCAGCGGCGGCACAGCCGTGTTCCGATTAGGCAGCATTCCGTACCAGGGGACGACGTATGTCACGTTCCGGGTGCGGGTCGGCGTCGGCGCCCCCAGCGGGTACGCCATCGCGAACCTGGTGAACGTCAGCTACACCGGCCGCACCACCAGCGTCGCCGTGGCCTCGGTCGGCGGGACCGTCGCCAGCACCGTCAACCAGCCGGACGCCGACCTGGCCGCCGCGCTCACCGTCAGTCCGGCGTACCTGCAACGCGCCGCCACCCCGCGCCCGGTCGCCTGGACCGCGACGGTGACCAACGCCGGCCCGCATCCGGAACCGGCCGTCCGGGCCGTCCTCACCCTGCCCGCCGGGGTCACCCCGGACACCCTGCCGACCGGGTGCACCGCGGCCGGCCAGGTCGTCACCTGCCTGCTCGGGCCGCTGCTCGCCACACACCAGGCGAACGTCACGATCCCGGCGACCGTGACCGGGGCCGCCGCGGCGGACGCGACCGCGACGCTGGCCGTCTCCGGGGACGGGCGGGACACGGTGAGCGGCAACAACACCGGCACCGCGTCGGTCGCGGTGAACTCGCCGCCGGTGGCTGTGGCCGACAGCGCCGGCACCACGAACGGTGTTCCGGTCACGTTCGACGTACGCAGCAACGACAGCGATCCCGATGATGCCGCGAGTGGCCTGGGGGTCTCGATCGTCTCGGCGCCCGGTCACGGCACCGCGGTGGTGGCGGCGGACGGCACCGTCACCTACACACCGACGCTCGGCTGGACCGGGGCGGACACCTTCGGATACGAGGTGAACGACGGCAACGGCGGCACCGATACCGCCACTGCCACGGTGACCACGGCAAACGCCCTGCCGATCGCGCGTGACGACGAGAAGAACACCCGGGCCGGGACCCCGGTGATCATTTCGGTGCTGGACAACGACAGCGACCCGAACACTCTCGACCTGCCGTTCGTCGTCGCGGCCGGCCAGCCGGCGCCCGGCACCGGCACGGTCCTGCAGGTCGGTCCGCTGCTCACCTACACGCCCGCGCTGGGCTTCACCGGCCGGGCGCACTTCACCTACACGATCCAGGACCTGTACGGCGGGCAGGCGGTCGGCCACGTCTACATCGACGTGGAGAACGCCGCGCCGACCGCGGCGGACGACGTGGCGGACACCGCTCACAACACCGGCAAGTCGATCGACGTGCTCGACAACGACACCGACCCGAACAGCCTCTTCGGGGACTACCTGACCATCATCTCGGTCGACCAGCCGCCGACCGGCACAGGGAGCACGTCGATCGTCAACAACGAGGTGTTCTACCAGCCGCCGCTCGGGTTCTCCGGGACCGCCGCGTTCTCGTACACCGCCGAGGACACCGGCCACGCCGCCTCCACCGCGACCGTCACAGTCACCGTCCGCAACGCCCTCCCGGTCGCCGCCGACCGGGTCGTGAGCACCGGTTACCGGCAGTACCTGGACATCGCCGTGCTGAGCCCGTGGGCGACCGACCCCAATCCGGGCGACGTGCTGCGGGTGAGCGGCACGGCCAATCCGACCCGCGGCACCGCGACGGTCCAGCCGGACGGCACCATCCGGTACACCCCGGACGCCGGCTTCTCCGGCACGGATCAGTTCGACTACACGATCGACGACGGGCACGGCGGCAGCGACGTCGGGCGGATCGACGTGACCGTGGCGAACGCGCTGCCGGTGGCCCGGCCGGACGCGGTGACCGTGCAGGCCGGGGTGCCGCTCGCGATCGACGTGATGGCCAACGACGACGACGATCCGAACGGCGTTCCGGCGACGATCACCGTGACCGCCCTGCCCGCGCACGGCACGGTGTCGATCGGGCCGGGTCGCATGATCACCTACACCCCGGGCGCGGGGCACCGGGGGCCGGAAACGTTCGGATACACGCTGAGTGACGGGCAGGGGTCCTCCGCCGCGGCGGTGACGATCGGGGTGGTCAACTCGGCGCCGGTCGCCCGGCCGGACGCGGCCGCCACCGACACCGGCACGGCCGTCACCGTCGCTGTGCTCGACAACGACGAGGACCCGAACGGCGACCTGCTCACCCTGGCCGGCGTGGCTGCTGCGGCGCACGGCACGATCGTCCGGAACCCGGACGGGACGCTCACCTACACGCCGGCGGCCGGCTTCTACGGCACCGACTCGATCAGCTACGCCATCGAGGATCCGGAGCGGCTGGCCGACTCGGCGGTGCTGACCATCACCGTACGCAACGCCGCGCCGATCGCCGTGGACGACGCCTTCGTGGCCCACCCCAAGGTGGCCACGCCGCTGGCGGTCCTCGACAACGACACCGACCCGAACGCCGGGCAGCTGCTCACCGTGGCGTCGGCCGGTGCGGCCGCCAAGGGTGTGGTGACGCTGAACGCGGACGGGACGCTCACCTACCGGTCCACCGGCAGCAACACCGGACTGGACACGTTCACCTACGTGCTCACCGACGACCTGGGACGGACCGACACTGGCGCGGTGACGATCACCATCAACGGGCCGCCGGTGGCGGTGGCGGACACGGCGTCGACCGGCCCGGCGGCGCCGGTGACCATCCCGGTCGCCGGGAACGACACCGACCCGGAGGGGGATGCGCTGACCGTCGTCTCGGTGGGGACGCCGGGACACGGCACCGCAGGACTCAACGCGGACGGGAGCGTGTGGTACGCCCCGAGCGCCGCGTTCGCCGGTGTGGAGACGTTCGGGTACGACGTACGCGACACCCTCGGCAACCGCGCCACCGGCCAGATCACCGTGACCGTGGCGAACGCGCCGCCGATCGCCCGGCCGGACGAGGGCGGGGTGCTGACCGGCCGCACCGTCACGATCGACGTGCTCGCCAACGACAGCGACGTCAACACCGGCCAGACGCTCGTCATCGCTTCACCCGGCTCGCCCGGGCACGGCACCGCGACCGTGTCGGGCGGGCGGATCCGGTACACCCCGGCGGCCGGCTGGCTCGGCCGGGACACCTTCGTCTACACGGTCAGCGACGGCGCCGGCGGGCTCGGCACGGCAGTTGTCGGGGTGACCGTCAGCGACGGGCGGCCGGTGGCCGTAGCGGACTTCCAGGACACCCCCTACCGGCGTGCGGTGATCGTGCCGGTACTCGCCAACGACGTCGACCCGGCCGGGTCGCTCACCGTCGTCGCGGTCACCCAGCCGGCACGGGGCACCGTGACGTACGGGGCGCGCACCGTCACCTTCACCCCGCCGGACGGCTTCTCCGGTCCGGCGGTCTTCGGATACACCGCCCAGGACGATGCCGGGCAGCGGGTCACCGCGAACGTCACGATCACCGTCGACGCGCCGCCGAAGGTGCCGGACCGGGCGACGGTCACCAAGCCCGGCGACCCGGTGGCCGTCCCGCTCCCGGTCGCCGACAACGCCGGCCGGCCGGTCACCATCGTCTCCGTCGGGACGCCGGCACACGGCACCGTGGTCCTGAACGCGGACGGAACCGTCACCTACCGGTCCAATCCGGGGTTCTCCGGGACCGATACCTTCACCTACACGGTGGTCGACGCGTTCGGGAACGCGGCTGAGGCGACGATCGTCGTGCTGGTCGGCGACCCGCTGCCGCCTCTCCCGACGCTCCCCCCGACCAGCGCGCCGACCCCGCCGCCGGTCACCACCGCACCGACGCCGGCCCCGCCCACAACGACGCTGCCGCCGGCGAGCCCGCCGGCCACGACGCCGACGCCCACGACCCCGCCGTCAGCGCCGAACCCGCCGAACCGGATTCCGCTGGTCGCGGCCGACGCCACGATGGTGACCGCCGGCGAGCGGGTGACGTTCCAGCCCCTGCGGAACGACTCGGACCCGGACGGCGACCCGCTCACCATCGTCGACTTGGGTCTTCCGGCACACGGCGAAGCGACCGGGAACGCCGCGGGCGAGGTCACCTATGTCCCAGCAGCGGGCTTCACCGGGGTGGACACCTTCACCTACACGATCGGCGACGGCCGGGGCGGCACCGCCACCGGAACCGTCACGGTGCACGTCACTGCGGCCCGCGACCTGCCCCTCACCGGGCACGACGTGCTCGTCGTGGTCCGATACGGCGCGGCCGCCGTGCTCACCGGAATCGCCCTGCACTGGCTCGCCGGCCGGCCCGAACCCCGGCGGGAGCGCTGAACCGGCCGGACCCCGGCGGGAGCGCTGAACCGGCCGAACCCCGGCGGGAGCACTGAACCGGCCGAACCCCGGCGGGAGCGCTGAAAAGGGCGGGCCGCCGAGGCGACCCGCCCTTTTCAGGTGTTACTGATGGACTCAGAAGTCCATGTCACCGCCGCCCGGGGCGCCGGCCGGAGCCGGGGTCTTCTCGGGCTTGTCGGCCACGACGGCCTCGGTGGTGAGGAACAGCGCGGCGATCGACGCGGCGTTCTGCAGCGCCGAGCGGGTGACCTTGGCCGGGTCGATGATGCCCGCGGCCAGCAGGTCCACGTACTCACCGTTGGCAGCGTTCAGGCCGTGGCCGGCCGCCAGGTTGCGCACCTTCTCCACCACGACGCCGCCCTCGAGGCCGGCGTTCACGGCGATCTGACGCAGCGGGGCGTCGAGCGCGACCTTGACGATGTTGGCACCGGTGGCCTCGTCGCCGGTCAGGTCCAGCTTGTCGAACGCGGTCTTGCCGGCCTGCACCAGCGCGACGCCACCACCGGGGACGATGCCCTCCTCGACGGCCGCCTTCGCGTTGCGAACGGCGTCCTCGATGCGGTGCTTGCGCTCCTTCAGCTCGACCTCGGTGGCCGCGCCGACCTTGATCACCGCAACACCGCCGGCCAGCTTGGCCAGGCGCTCCTGCAGCTTCTCACGGTCGTAGTCGGAGTCCGAACGCTCGATCTCGGCGCGGATCTGGTTGACCCGGCCCTGGATCTGCTCGGCGTTGCCGGCACCGTCGACGATGGTGGTCTCGTCCTTGGTGATGACGACCTTGCGGGCCTGGCCCAGCAGGGACAGGTCAGCGGCGTCCAGCTTGAGGCCGACCTCTTCGCTGATGACGGCGCCACCGGTCAGGATGGCGATGTCCTCCAGCATGGCCTTGCGGCGGTCACCGAAGCCCGGGGCCTTGACGGCGACGGACTTGAAGGTGCCACGGACCTTGTTCACCACCAGGGTCGCCAGGGCCTCGCCCTCGACGTCCTCGGCGATGATGATCAGCGGCTTGCCCGACTGCATGACCTTCTCGAGGACCGGCAGCAGGTCCTTGACCGCGGAGATCTTGCTGTTCGCGATCAGGATGTAGGGGTCGTCGAAGACGGCCTCCATGCGCTCGGCGTCGGTCATGAAGTACGCCGAGATGTAGCCCTTGTCGAAGCGCATACCCTCGGTGAGCTCGAGCTCGAGGCCGAAGGTGTTGCTCTCCTCGACGGTGATGACGCCTTCCTTGCCGACCTTGTCCATGGCCTCGGCGATGATCTCGCCGACCGTGGAGTCACCGGCGGAGATGGAGGCGGTGGAGGCGATCTGCTCCTTGGTCTCCACGTCCTTCGCGAGCTGCGAGAGACCCTCGGAGACGCTCGCCACCGCGGCCTCGATGCCCCGCTTCAGGGCCATCGGGTTCGCACCCGCGGCGACGTTGCGCAGGCCCTCACGGACCAGGGCCTGGGCGAGAACGGTCGCCGTCGTCGTGCCGTCACCGGCCACGTCGTCGGTCTTCTTGGCGACCTCCTTGACCAGCTCAGCGCCGATCTTCTCGTACGAGTCCTCGAGCTCGATCTCCTTGGCGATGGATACACCATCGTTGGTGATCGTGGGGGCGCCCCACTTCTTCTCGAGAACCACGTTGCGGCCCTTGGGACCGAGGGTCACCTTGACCGCGTCGGCGAGCTGGTTCATGCCCCGCTCGAGGCCCCGACGAGCCTCCTCGTCGAATGCGATGATCTTGGCCATACGGCGTTGTCCTCCCGGACATCCGCGGCGCCGGGCCTGTTCGGCCCCGCTCTCCGCACGTTGAGGAACGTCTGTGGACGTCACCACCTGGCGATGTGACGTCCTCAGGCCGAGCCGGATAGCCCGCGACGACCGGTTCCGTGCCCCGGCGCCGATGGCGACGCCGCGACCGGAACCCCACCGTCCCGACCTGCTGGCACTCAGCAGGCGCGAGTGCCAATCACTTGTTTAGCACTCTCCGATGGCGAGTGCAAGAAACCCCATCTTCCCGCGAAACCCTCGAACAGGCCGCGGTTTCCCGGCAAAGATCTTGAGGCCCAGGTCGGGCGTCCTCTTTACGCCAAGCCGGTTGCCGCGACGCCGTCCGCCCGGTAGTGAGAACCACATGGAGAACTGGACCGTGCGCCGGGTCATCCCCGAGGACACCGGGCGGATGCGCGCGCTGCGCCTGGAGATGCTGGCGGACAGTCCCCTCGCCTTCCTGGAGACACTGGCCCAGGCGGCCGCCCGTCCGCACGAGAACTACCGGCAGCGGATCCGGCAGTCCGCCACCGGCCCGGAGACGGCCCAGTTCATCGCCGACCCGGGCGGGCCGCTGATCGGGCACGCCGGCGGGACCACCGTCCCGGACGAGCCGGGTTGCACCGTGGTCTTCGCGGTGTACCTGACTCCGGCGTACCGGGGTGGCAAGGTGCTCGCCCAGCTGATCGACGCGGTGGCCGACTGGTCCGCCGCGGCCGGGCGCAACGAGCTGATGCTGGAAGTGGTGGTCGGCAACGATCGGGCCGTCCGGGCGTACGAAAAACTGGGTTTCACCGACACCGGGGTCCGGCTGCGCCACCCGACCGTCCCGGCGCTCGCCGAGCTGCAGATGCGGCGGAGGATCTGATGCGGCATCGCACGCGCACCTTCCTGACCACGATCAACGGGACCACCGGCGCGGGCCTGCTGCTGGCGCTGCTGTCCGGGGCCCGGGTCCGGCGCGGCCGCGACGGCATCATCATCGCCGAGGGATACCGGCTGCGGGTGCCGCCGAACTCGTGCTTCACGGTCGGCTCGGTGATCCTCACCCGGCGCACCGCGGACTGGCTGCTGGCCGAGGAGCGGGCGGCGCTGCTGGCCCACGAGAGCCGGCACGCCGGCCAGTACGCCGTACTCGGACCGCTCTTCTGGCCTGCCTACTGGCTGGCCTGCGGCTGGTCGTACTCCCTGACCAGGTCCTACGGCGTCCGCAACTTCTTCGAACGCAGGGCCGGGCTGAAGGACGGCGGCTATCCCGAGGACCTGCCGCTGCGGCCGTGGGCGGCCCGCTGGAAGCGGCGGTAGGAATTTGGTCGGGAGGACGGACGCACCACTGCCTCCGCATGGGTCAGCACTGGGGTCGTTGGGTCCCTCGGAGATTGTCGCCAAGCTCAGGTGAGGGGCCTCGTACGGCGTCGCGTCCTCCCGCGTCATGCATCCTGCCGATCCGGAGATCGGATCGCAAGTCCCTCCAGGAGGGAATCTTCGACAACCGGCTGACAGCCGGTTACACAGAGCTATCCCAGCAGGCCAGCTTCGCGGGCTCCACGCAGCGACGGTTTGATCGTGTGTGTCGGTCCAACCTGGCCGGCAACGGCGTCGAGAGTCTTCAGACCCTCGCCGGTGTTGTAGACGACGGTCTCCTTCGCCGGGTCGAGCTTGCCACTCGCCACGAGCTTCTTGAGCACGGCGACCGTGGTGCCGCCGGCGGTCTCGGCGAAGATGCCGGTCGTCTCGGCGAGCAGCCGGATGCCCTCGCGGATCTCGTCGTCGTCGGCGAAGTCCATCCAGCCGCCGGTCCGCTTGACCGCCTCGATCGCGTACGGCCCCGCGGACGGGTCGCCGATGTTGAGCGACTTGGCGATGCCGGTCGGCTTCACCGGGGTGATCACATCGGTGTCGTTGTGCAGCGCCGTGGCGATCGGGTTGCAGCCGGCCGACTGGGCGCCGAACACCGTCCAGCCGCCCTCCGGCGCCTCGACCAGTCCGATCTCGACCAGCTCGGTGAACGCCTTGTCCACCTTGGTGAGCAGCTCACCCGAGGCCATCGGGATGACCACCTGGGCCGGGATGCGCCAGCCGAGCTGCTCGGCCACCTCGTAGCCCAGCGTCTTGGAGCCCTCGGCGTAGAACGGCCGCACGTTCACGTTGACGAACGCGGTGTCCTCGAACTCGTCGGTCTCGACCAGCTCGCTGCACAACCGGTTCACGTCGTCGTAGGAGCCCTCGATGGCGACCAGGCCCCCGCCGTACACCGCGGTGGTGATGATCTTGCCCGGCTCCAGGTCGGCCGGGATGAAGACGATGCTCGGCACACCGGCCCGGGCGGCGTGGGCGGCCACCGAGTTGGCCAGGTTGCCGGTGGAGGCGCAGGAGAACCGGGTGAAGCCCAGCTCCTTGGCGGCGGTCAGGGCCACCGAGACGACCCGGTCCTTGAACGAGTGCGTCGGGTTGGCCGAGTCGTCCTTCACGTACAGCGGGGCCTGCAGGCCGACCGCGGCGGCCAGGGCCGGTGCGCTGACCAGCGGGGTGAGGCCGGGGTTGAGGCTCACCCGGGTGGCCGGGTCCTGCCCGGCGGGCAGCAGCCCCGCGTAACGCCAGATGTTCTGCGGGCCCGCCTCGATCTGGGCCCGGGTGACCCGCGCGAGCGACGCCTCGTCGTAGGCGACCTCGAGCGGGCCGAAACACTCGTAACAGGCGTGCTGCGCGGCCAGCGGGTACTCCGCGCCGCAGGCACGACAGACGAGGCCACGAGCGGGCGAGGTGGTGGTAGCGCTGGGTGCGTTGACGGTAGACGTCATCGAGGCCTTCCCTCTCATCTTTCCCCGCGGCGACCTGCCGAAACGGGGACGGAATTAGCACCTGCTCACGCGGCGGCCTCGTCATCGAGACATGCGTGGTGGTTGCCGGGGCGTCAACGGGCCGTATCCCTCAGCCCCTCTGGATGAGGTATTCAGTTGTTTCCCACACCTTACGACGAGATTCCGTGAACGCCATCACGAGTTCCCGAGGTGTGAGCGACTTCCCTCTCCCCGGCAGGCTGTCCCCCAACCAAGATCAATTCAAGATCAGAATGTCGCATCCGGGTGCCGGGTACAGGCCGTCGCTCCCGCCGAGGGCCCGGCCCGGCTCGCTGGCCGCTACGCGTCCAAACCGCTCCCCGCCCCGGGCGACCTGGGTGCCTGGTTGCGCTCACCCCAAACCCCACCCCACCCGCCCTGCCTTCACCTCAGCCCAGGCGTCTAACCGGGCTGGCGTAACCAGCGTGAGCTACGGCCCGGGGGTGGCTGGCCGCCGGCGGGGCGCCGGGGACGGCGGTGGGACGGTCAGGAGGTGACGTCCTTGCGGGTGAAGCGGTAGAAGGCCAGCGACCACAGCAGCGCGGCGTAGACGACCGCTGAGATCGCGCCCTTGGCCAGGTCCTCGGTCTGGACCGGGGTGGAGAGGATGCCACGCCAGGCGTCCGTGTAGTGGGTGGGCAGGATGTTGCGGATGCTGCCCAGGGCGGTGATCTGGTCCAGGATGCTGGAGAGGATCCAGAGCATCACCGCACCGCCGACCGCGCCCAGGGCCGCGTCGGTCAGCACCGACAGCAGGAACGCCAGGCCGGCCACGACCAGCAGGGTCACCGCGAGGTACGCCAGGATGCCCAGCAACCGCAGCAGTCCCTCAGCGGGCGGGATCTCCGCCGCGATGGTGCTGCCCAGCGGCCCCCAGCCGTAGCGCACGGTGCCGATCAGCAGGCCCGTGCCGGCGAGCAGGAGCAGGGCGAAGAGCGAGTACCCGGCGGCGACGATCAGCTTGACGCCGAGCAACCGGGCCCGCGGCACCGGGATGGCCAGCAGGTAGCGCAGGCTCCCCCAGCTGGCCTCGCTGGCCACGGTGTCGCCGAAGAACAGGGCGACCACCACGACCAGCAGGAACCCGGCCGACACCGCGAGGCAGAACAGCGTGAAGTTGAGCCCGCCCGAGGTGGCCAGGTCGGCGATGCTGCTGAACGCGCCACCGCCGTCGCCGTCCTCGTCGCCGCGGTTCTCGCCGCCGAACTCGAAGGCCAGCAGGATGATCACCGGCAGCAGCACCATGAACCCGAGAGCGAGTTGGGTGCGGCGGCGCGAGGCCTGCCGGCGTACCTCGGCCCAGATCGGCAGGGTGCGCGACGGCCGGTAGCCGGCCGCGGCTTCCAGCGTGCTCATCGGTCCCCACTTCCTCGGGAGTTGTCGCCGACCAGCGACAGGAACGCGTCCTCCAGGCGGCGGCGCGGCACCAGCCGGTCCACCCCGATGCCGGCCTCGACCAGGGAGGCGACCAGCTCGGAGCGGGCGGTCCCGTTCATGTCGACGATCAGGCCGCTGGCGCCTTCCGGCTTCACCGACCGCACGCCGAGGTCCTCCAGGACGCGGGTGGCGGCCGGTACGTCGGACACGTCGAGCTGCACCGACGGCGACTCCCCGACGATCTCGCTGACCGGCCCGGACGCGACGATCCGCCCCTTGTTGACCACCACGGCGTGGGTGCAGGTCTGTTCCACCTCGGCGAGCAGGTGGCTGGAGACGAGCACGGCCCGGCCGTCGGTGGCGTACCGCTGGAGGACCCGGCGCATCTCGGCGATCTGCGGCGGGTCGAGCCCGTCCGTCGGCTCGTCGAGCACCAGCAGTTCCGGCAGCCCGAGCATGGCCTGGGCGATGGCGAGCCGCTGGCGCATGCCGTGGCTGTACTTGCGGGTCTTGCGGTGCACCGAGTCACCGAGGCCGGCGATCTCCAGAGCCTCGTCGAAGCGGGCGTCCGCCCACGGCCGGCCGGTGGCCTGCCAGTACGCCTTCAGGTTCTGGTAGCCGCTGAGGTGCGGCAGGAAGCCGGGCCCTTCGACCAGCGCGCCGACCCGGGACAGGATCGGCGCGCCCGGGACCAGCCGGTGCCCGAAGACGTGGATCTCGCCCTCGGTCGGCTGGGTCAGGCCCATCAGCACCCGCAGCGTGGTGGTCTTGCCGGCGCCGTTGGGCCCGAGCAGGCCGACGACCTGCCCCCGCTCGACGGTGAAGCCGATCTCCTGGACCGCCACGAACCCGTCCCCGTACGCCTTGCGCAGCCCTCGGACGACGAGCGGGGTGTCCGCGTACTCCTCGGTGACGGTGACGTCGCGCCGCCGATGCCGAACCCGGTTGACCAGCAGCAACACGACGAGGCCGAGCAGGAGCACACCGACGACGGCGGCCAGGACGTACCACCAGATGCTGCCGGGATCGGCGATCGGCGTACCGGTCAGCGTCGGCAGGACCAGGGCCGGCTCCACCGCGACGGTGTACGTGGCGGGCTGCGCGGGCGTGAGGAAGGCCTGGTCAGAGGTGGCGACCGCCACGCGTACCGAATGTCCTGCCTCGATCTGGCGGACGATCGCCGGAAGCGTCACGGTGACCGGTTCGGCGTCGGCGATGTCGGCCGGCAGGCCGGTGAGCCGGACCGGCGCCACCAGGCCGGCGCTGAGCGTGGCCGTGCCGTTCGCGTCGACGTCGTAGAGCTTGACGAAGACGACCGCCTCGCCGGTCGGCGACGCCGCCCGCAGGCGGACCGTCGGCGAGCCGGCGACCTCGACCGGGCCGGTCAGCGGCGCCGACTGGAAGACGGCGTGCTGACCCGCGACGTCGAGCGCGACACCGCCGCTGAGCAGCGAACTGAGCCGGCTGGTGAGGCCGGGCATCGAGGAGATGGCGCCCGGGTTCCCGTTCGGCGGGTTGGCGATCGGCTGCGCCGATCCCTGCAGGGTGATCTCGGTGCTTCCGGTGCCGGCCAGTCCGGGGTACGCGTCAGCGGAGTACCCGTTGGTGACCAGACCTCGGTCCAGGGCGCTGAAGCCGGCCACCCGTGACCAGGTGAAATCGTCGGCGGGCGCCTCGCCCTCGCCCTTCAGGTAGTGGTCGAGCCACTGGACCGTGAGGTATTTGAGGCGATCCGAGTCCGAGGTGGGCCCCTCGCCGCCGTCGTGGCCGCCGGTGAACCAGGCGACCCGGACCGGGGTGCCGGTCGCGGCGATGCCCTTGGCGTTGGCGTCCGCCTCGGAGAGCGGGAAGAGCGTGTCGACGGCGCCCTGGATCAGCAGCGTCGGCGCTTTGATCTTGTCGAGGACCGTGGCCGGGCTGGATCTGCGCAGCAGGGCGAGGGTGTTCTCGTCCGGGATGCCGGTGGTGGCCATCTGCAGGTACGCCTTGCAGATGTCCTCGGCGAACCGGCCGCAGGCGGGATCACCGGTCATCTCGGCAGGCGGGGCGCCGGCGCCGAGCGCGGCATCCGACAGCGAGGCGGTGCCGTTGCCGAAGAAGTAGCCGGCCCAGCTCTTCTTGAAGACACCGGCCGCATCGGTCGCCGCGGACTGCGGGACCAGGGCGGTGCCCAGGTCGTTCCAGGTGATCTGCGGGACGATCGCGTCGACCCGCTGGTCCTGGCCGGCCAGCAGCAGGGCGAGCGCGCCGCCGTACGAGCCGCCGACGACGGCGACGCGGGGGTCGCCGGATCCGTCGGTGGTCACCTCGGGCCGGGCGGCCAGCCAGTCGAGCAGGCCCTGGGCGTCCTTGACCTCGTAGTCCGGGTTGTTCAGGTGGATCTCGCCGCCGCTGCGGCCGAAGCCGCGGGCGGTCCAGGCCAGCACCGCGTACCCGCGGTCGGCGAGCGACTCGGCGTCCGCGCGGACCGAGTTCTTGCTGCCGCCGAAGCCGTGCGCCAGCAGCACCGCCGGAACCTTCCCGGAGCGCTCCCGGGGCAGGTAGAAGCGGGCGTCCAGCTCGACCGGCTGATCACCGGCCGGCCCGGAACGGATCGTGAGCAGCAGATCCTCTTCGGTCCACGAGTCACGCTCCGGGCGTACGGCCCAGACGGCCGCGGCGGCGATCAGGAACAACGCCACCACGGCAGCGATCGCCCGGCGCCGGGTGAGCCGGGGCAGCGCACGGCGCAACCCGGCGGTCAGGGCAGACATGGCGCAAACGCTAGCCGCACGCGGCTGAGCGATGCCTGTGAACCGGTCAGCAGCCCGTGCCGGAGGTGAAGTTCTTCTCCACGCTGGCGGCCAGGCCACCGGCCACCGCGGTCACCTTGTCCGCGCTGGTCGAGAAGATCAGCGCGTTCGTGCCGTCGACGACCTGCCAGGCCTGCGCGCCACCGGCGCCGCTGAGGAGCTTGCCGCTGGGGTACTTCGCCTGCGCGTCAGCGAGGGTCGAGCCGACTCCCACGCCGGTGCCGGTCCGCGCGTTCTCACTCTTGGTGACGAACACGGCCAGCTTGCCCTGGGCGAAGTACACGTCGGGCTTGCCGAACATGACGCTGCCGGTGGCGGCGGTGCAACCGGCGGCGTCCTTGAGACCGCTGACGCTGCCCGCGTCGACCAGCTCGGCCTGCGGCTCATCGACCTGGTAGGGCCCGAAACCACCCGCCGTGATCGTGAACGGGTTGAGCGCTCCGGCCGACGGCGCCTGGGCGTCGATGCCGCCCGGCCGTTCGATACCCGGCGGCGCCGTCTCGGCGACGTCGTCCGAGACGACCGGCGCGGCGGCCGGCGGAGCGGCGGCCTCGTTACCCGCCTTTTCCTCGTCGTCACTGCACCCAGCGAGTGCGGTGAGTGCGAGCACGGCGGTCATCACAACGAGAGAACTGCGCCTCATCAATGGCCTCCCCGAAGGCGTGGCAGAGCCGGATAGCGTGGACACCGCATAGCCCCCACGATCAAACGGAGGCATCCGCGGTGGCTGATGATCTCACGCTGACGGTGACGCTGCGCCCCGCGGCCCTGGATGCACGTCGCGGCATCGTACGCCTACATCCCGAAGTGATGGCAGCCCTGGCGCTGCGCCCGGGCGATCCGGTACGCCTGACCGGCACCCGGACCACCGCCGGCATCGTCGCGCGCGCCGAGTCGTCCGCCAGCCGGGCCCTGCTCTACGCCGACGATCTCACCCTCGGCAACCTGGGCATGCGCGACGGCGGCCAGGTCACGGTCACGCCGGTGCCGGTCGTGGCGGCCCGCCGGGTCACCCTGTCCGGACCGCCGGAGATCGTCGCCGTGGTCTCGCCGGAGATGCTGCGGCTGGCGCTGCTGGGCAAGGTGGTCAGCGCCGGGGACGACGTCTCGCTGCTGCCGCAGGACGTGCTGCCGGAGGCTGGGCACCGATCCCTGGTCGAGGCCGCACGGCGCAGCCTGGCCAACCGGGTGGGGTACGCGTGGACCAGCACCCTGCTGACCGTGACGGATCTCACCGACGCCGATGCCGCCCTGGTCACCATGGACACGGTCGTCGCCTGGCAAGACGGTCCGGCGTCGGCCGGCGGCACCGCCACCGCCAGCCCGTCCCGGGCCGGAGCGCCCGCCTCCACCGACCCCGAGGTGCCGCCGCCCAGCCTGGACGACCTGCCCGGTTTGCGGGCCCAGGCCAAGGAGCTCGAGGAGCTGCTCGATCTCGGCTTCCACCACGGGGAGGTGCTGTCCCGGCTGGGCACCAAGGTGTCGCTGGGCGTACTGATCTCCGGTCCTTCGGGGTCCGGCAAGTCCGCGCTGGTCCGCGCGGTGAGCGCGGCGGTGGGCGCGCGGGTGCGGCCGATCTGGGCGCCGGAGCTGGCCGCGCTGACCAACAACGCTGCGGCCGCGCGGCTGCGCGAGCTGGCCCAGGATGTACGCGGTGACGGCCCCGCCGTCCTGCTGATCTCGGATGTGGAGGCACTGGCCCCACGGGACGAGCCGGGCCCGATCTCCACGGTGTTCCGGCAGGTCCTGGCCGAGACGGTGGCGGACGGGGCAGCCGTGGTCTGCACCACCAGCCACCCGGAGTCGGTCGACCCGTCGCTGCGCGCGCCCGACCTGCTCGCCGTCCAGCTGACCGTGCCGCTGCCGGACTCCGCGATGCGCCGGGAACAGCTGGGCGCCCTGACTCGTGGGATGCCGCTGGCGGAGGACGTGCGGCTGGATGATGTCGCTGGGCGTACCCCCGGATTTGTCGCTGCCGACCTCGGCGCGCTCGCGCGCGAAGCCGGAGTGCGTGCCGCCTTGCGGCAGAAGGACGCGGAGTCACCCACCGTGACCATGGCGGATTTCGAGGCCGCGCTGGACGTGGTACGCCCGACGTCGATGGCCGAGTCCACCCTGGAAGTGGCCGCGGTGACCCTGGACGACGTGGGCGACATGGCCGACGTGAAACAGGTGCTCACCGAGTCGGTGCTGTGGCCGCTGACCTATCCGGACACGTTCGCCCGGCTCGGGGTCTCGCCGCCGCGCGGGGTGCTGCTCTACGGGCCGCCCGGCTGCGGCAAGACGTACCTGGTGAAGGCCATCGCCGGGACCGGCAAGGCGAACGTGCTCTCGGTGAAGGGCGCGGAGCTGCTCAGCAAGTGGGTCGGCGACAGCGAACGGGCGGTCCGCGAGCTGTTCCGCCGGGCCCGGGAGGCGGCGCCGACCCTGGTCTTCCTGGACGAGGTGGACGCGCTGGCGCCCACCCGCGGGCAGGCCACCGACGGCGGCACCACCGACCGGGTGGTGGCCGCCCTGCTCACCGAGCTCGACGGGGTCGAGGACCTGCGCAACGTCGTGGTGATCGGCGCCACCAACCGGCCCGACCTGATCGATCCGGCCCTGCTGCGCCCGGGCCGGCTGGAACGGCTGGTCTACGTGCCGCCGCCGGACGCCGAGGCCCGCACCGCGATCCTGCGGGCGTCGGCCAAGGCGGTGCCGCTCGACGAGACGGTCGACCTGGTGAAGCTCGGGGCGGAACTGGAGGGCTTCTCGGCCGCCGACTGCGCGGCGCTGGTCCGCGAGTCCGCGCTGGCCGCGATGCGGGACTCGCTGGAGGCCTCGACGGTCACGGCCGGCAATGTGGCGACGGCCCGCAAGCGGGTGCGGGCGTCGCTCGACGCCGGCCAGGTGGCGTGGCTGGAGGCGTACGCCCAGACGCACCAGCCCTGATCAGCGCCTCCGGGTGCGGGCGCGGGCCGACCGGAGCCGCCGCAGCCGCCCGACCAGGACCGGGTCGTGCTCGAGCGCGGCCGGGTTGTCCAGCAGCGCGTTGAGGAGCTGGTAATAGCGGGTGGAGGAGAGCCCGAAGGTGTCCCGGATCGCCTGCTCCTTGGCGCCGGCATGCTTCCACCATTTCGCCTCGAAGGCGAGGATGCCCTGCTCCCGCTCGGTCAGCCCGGCCGACTCCGGCTCGGGCGCGGGCGGCAGCGCCTCGGACGGCTCCGCGGCACGCGGAACCGGAATGTGCTGCTGCTCTCCGGTCGGTTCGGCGGCGGGCTGCATGGCACTCCCAAGTGGTGGACGGGGAATCGTCAGCAGCATAAGCGCCCCCGACGATCCCCGCGTACGTTACCTCAGGTGATGTCGCGCTTACGCATCGTCCACATCGCAGCGCCCACGATGACGACCACGAGCGCCGCCATGGCCGTGCCGGCCGTTTGCCAGGTCATCGTGAACTGCGCGTACTCACAACCCGCCGTGCTGGAGAAATCGCAGGACGCGTAGTCCTCCACGACGAACTCCTTGTACAGCCAGGCGAAGAGCCACAGCGGCACCAGATAGGCGTCCGGGTAGGCGAGTTTGGCCAACTGGGCCATCACGTACACCCCGATCTGCACCGCGCCGATGCCGATCAGAGCACCCAGCGCCATCCCGGTGTGCCGGCCCAGCGAGGCCAGCGCGAACCCGAGCGCGCCGCCCACCACGACCAGCGCCAGGCCGCGAAGACCCATCAGGCCGAGCGACTGCCACACGCCCGAGGTCAGCTTGTCGGTGGTGCCCCGGAACTCGGCGATCAGCCGGAACAGCCCGGTCCACACCGCGGCCAGCAGCAGCGTGCCGCTGATCAGCCAGCCCAGGAAGACGGCGAGCTTGGTGCCCAGCACCCGCAGCCGTTGCGGCCGCCAGAGCAGCAGGTTCATCATGCCGCCGCTGTTCCACTCGGCGCCGACGAAGGACGCTCCGATCAGGAACGCCGCCGCGGCCAGCACGACTGCGAACACCGAGATCATGTCCGGGAACTCGGCACGGAACTCGAAGCTCGGCGGCAGGTACCAGACGTAGTTGAAGTCCTCCGGGGTCGGCGTGTAGAGGTTCTCGCAGTCGGTGCCCCAGTTCGCGGCCTCGGGCGTACCCTGCGCCGCGATGCACCGCTCCTTGTCCCGGGCCGCCTGCTCCAGGTTCGACCGGTAGTCCCGGTCGGCGTCCGCCTTGGCCTGCGCGATCTGCGTATCGGTGACCTTCTCGTTGGAGAAGAACACACCGACCGCGACGGCGCCCAGCACGAGCAGCACACCGACCATGAGGAACTTCGTGAAGCGGCGCTTGAACAGCCGCCGCGACTCGGCACGTGCCAGGCTCACTGACCCCACCCACCCTTGCCCGCCGCACTTCCCGCCGCGCTTCCTGCCGCCGACATTGCGCTTTGATCGACCTGGCGGTTCTGGCCCTCGACCGGCGCGGTGCCGGTCAGCTCCAGGAAGACGTCCTCCAGGTCGGCCGCGACCGGGGTCAGCTCGGCCACGTAGATCTGCTTCTCGGCCAGCAGCTTGGTGATCTGCGCCGGGTTGCTCGCGTTGCCGACGGTGAAGTGATCGGTCTCCAGGGTGACCTCGGCGCCGGCCGCACGCAGGATCTGCGCCGCGCCGAACAGGTCCACACCCGGCTCCAGGCGCACCTTCACCGCGCCGGACCGGTGCTGGGCCAGCACCTCGGTGACCGAACCGGAGGTCACCCGCCGCCCGGCCGAGATGATCGTCACCGAGTCGCAGATCAACTGGATCTCGCCGAGGATGTGGCTGGAGAGCAACACGGTCATCCCGGCCGCGGAAAGATCGCGCATCAGGGTGCGCATCTCCCGGATGCCGCCCGGGTCCAAACCGTTCGCCGGCTCGTCCAGGATCAGCAGCTTCGGCTCCTTCAGCAGCGCCGACGCAACCGCGAGACGCTGCTTCATGCCGAGCGAATAGGTCTTCACCCGCTCCTTCGACCGGTCCCGCAGCCCGACCAGATCGAGCACCGAGTAGACCCGGTTGCGGTTCACACCCCCGGCGTCGGCGAGCAGCGACAGCGTCGCCTCAGCGGTGAAGTTGCCGAAGAACTGCGGGCTCTCCACGATCGCGCCGACCTCCCTGGCCACCTCGGGCAGGTGCCGGGGCACCTCCCGGCCGAGGATCGCCATCCGGCCGTCGTTCGGCTTGATCAGGCCGAGCAGCGTACGCAACGTGGTGGTCTTGCCGGAGCCGTTCGGGCCGAGGAATCCGTGCACCTGCCCGGCCTCGACGACCATGTCGAAGCCATCCAGCGCGTTCCGGACACCTTTACGGCCGCGATAGGTCTTCCGCAGCCCTGATATCTCGAGTACGGCGGTCATTCGCCGCACCCTAGGTCAAAGGCGCCACTCCGGGGATCCCATCAGCCTTCGGCCCGCCCGAATTTGTTGATCTCCGCCCTGGTCTCGTCGTCCACCTCGCCGGGTTCGACGGTCGCGAGGACGGCCTCGAGCCGGGCCCGCGAATCGCGGTCGGTCACCCAGTAGGCGGCCGGCACCCGAATCACCGCGACGAGAAGATCACCCGGGTAGAAGTCGCCCTCAGCCAGCGGGTCCGCTTCGAGCACCCGCACCGCTCGCGGCACGAGAACCGGCAGGCCCACCTGCTGCCCGATCAACACCCGAAGGTCCTCCACCCCGAGCTCCGCAAGCGGACGGCGACGCAGCTCATGAACGGTCGCAACCAGCCGCGACGATCCGGTCGGCGGCCCGCCCCAGAACACCCCTTCAACCTCTTCGAGCGAAGCCGCATCCCCCTCTGACACGCTCAGCCCCTCTCGGCGAGATGCTCTTTCATCCGGTCCGTCTTGGTAAGACCGAGTCGAGCGCCCCGTCCCCGGTGGCGCTCCGTCAGGCGGTGATCACCTCTACGCCGGCCTCGCGGAAGGCGGCGACCACCGAGGCCGGCGCGCCGGAGTCGGTCACCAGGGTCTCGACCTTGGTGATCGGGCAGATTCGGGCGAACGCGTGTCCGCCCAGCTTGGAGGAGTCGGCGATCACCACGACACGCTTGGCGCGGGCGACCATCAGGCTGTTCATCGCGGCCTCGCCCTCGTGGTGGGAGGCCGCGCCGAGCTCGACGTCCAAGGCGTCGACGCCGAGCAGCACGATGTCGAGGGTGACCTCCTTCAGCAGGGCGCCGCCCAGCGGGCCGACCACCTCGAAGGACTGCGGGCGGACCACGCCGCCGGCGACCACGATCTTCATCCGCGAGCGGACCAGCAGCTCGTTGGCGATGTTCAGGGCATTGGTCACCACGGTCAGCTGAGCGCCGTCACCGCTGACGTTCAGGTCTGGGCGGACCGCCAGGGCCCGGGCCACCTCGGTGATCGTGGTGCCGCCGTTGAGCCCGACGACCTGACCGGGGGTGACCAGGCGTGCGGCGGCCTCACCGATGCGCTGTTTCTCGGCGGAGTGCTTCGCGCTCTTGTACCGCAGCGGCAGGTCGTACGAGACTCCGTTGGCAACCGCACCGCCGCGGGTGCGCGTGATCATCTGCTGTTGCGCGAGCTGGTCGAAGTCGCGGCGAATGGTGGCCTGGGACACGTCGAGACGGTCGGAGGCCTCCTCGACCGTTACCCGGCCGCTCTCCGTGAGTAGCTCGAGCAGGGCATTCCACCGCGCGTACCGGTCCACCCGACACTCCCAGATGCACGTTCCATGATAAGTGTGTGCACATTAGTGCGCGAAAGGCCCGGAAGCAAAGCGACCCGATGCGCGAAGGCCCGGAGGAACTTGCCCCCGCGCCACCGTCATGAGCACAATAACGCGCGAAAGACCCGGGAACCGAGCGCGAATGCGCAGCAACTACCGGTGAGGAACAGCCATGAGCCATGTGAAAGCGGAGATCGCCACCCAGCCGGAGTGCTGGCGACGGGCCTCGAAGCTAGCCGGATCCCCGGGCCTGCCCGAGCGCGGCGAACGGGTCGCCGTCGTCGGGTGCGGCACCTCGTGGTTCATGGCGAAGTCGTACGCGGTGCTGCGCGAACAGGCCGGCCACGGCGAGACCGACGCGTTCCAGGCATCCGACTTCCCGTACGGGCGCCGCTACGACCGGCTCGTCGCGATCACCCGTTCGGGGACCACGACCGAGGTCGTCGACCTGATGCGCACGGTCGGTGAGCGGACCCCGGTCACCGTGATCACCGCCGATGCCGCCCAGCCGGCCGCCGACATCGCCGACCACGCGGTGGTGCTGGACTTCGCCGACGAGAAATCGGTCGTGCAGACCCGGTTCGCCACCAGCGTGCTGGCGGTGCTCCGCGCCCACCTCGGTCACGACATCGAGACGGTCGCGATGGACGGCGAGGTGGCCGTCCGGCTGCCGCTGCCGGTGCACCCGGCGCTCTGCGACCAGATCACGTTCCTGGGCCGCGGCTGGACTGTCGGGCTGGCCGAGGAGGCCGCCCTCAAGTGCCGGGAGACGGCTGGTTACTGGACCGAGTCGTACCCGGCGATGGACTACCGGCACGGCCCGATCTCGATCGCCGGCCCGCGTCGCGTGGTGTGGGCGTTCGGGGACGTCCCGGCCGGGCTCGCCGACGAGGTGGAGGCGACCGGCGCGGCGTACGTGCACAGCCGTCACCACGGCGGTTACGCCTCCCTGGGCCGCTGGGTCGGCGGGCGCGAACCCCTCGACCCGATGGCCGACCTGATCCTGGCCCAGCGGGTCGCCGTGCTGCTCGCCACCACCCAGGGCCTCGACCCGGACAATCCACGCAACCTCACCCGCTCCGTAGTCCTGCAGTGACGAGCCCCGTCGTAGTCGCCCTGGACGTCGGCGGCACCGGCATGAAGTGCGCCCTGGTCCGCCCGGAAGGCACGGTCGTCCACGAGGAACGGCACCCCACGCACGCCGACCGCGGTCCCGAGGCGGTCACCGAGCACATCCTGAGCATCGCCGAGTCGCTGGCCGGCAAGGCGCGCGCCGACGGGCTCACCCCGGTCGCCACCGGCATCGCGGTGCCCGGCGTGGTCGACGAGTTGAACGGCGTCGCGGTCTGGTCGGCGAATGTCGGCTTCCGTGACGTACCCCTTCGTGATCTTGCAGCCCAGCGCCTGGGTATGCCCGCCGCGCTCGGCCATGACGTCCGCGTCGGCGCCCTCGCCGAAGCCCGTCTGGGCGCCGGGCGGGGCCGCCGGCACGTGCTGTTCGTGGCGATCGGCACCGGCATCGCGGCCGGCCTGGTCGTCGACGGCACCGGCTATCCGGGCGCGCACGGCGCCGCCGGCGAGCTCGGCCACGTGGTGGTCCGCCCCGGCGGCCGGCCGTGCGGCTGCGGGCTGCTCGGCTGCCTGGAGGCGGAGGCCTCGGCCAAGTCGATCGGCCGCAGATACGCGGAACTCTCCGGTGACCCCGACGCCACCGCGTTCGACGTGGCCACCCGGGCCGCCGCCGGCGAACAGCTGGCCGGCGAGGTCTGGGAGGACGCCGCCGAAGCCCTCGCGGCCGGGCTGCTCACCGCGCAGGCCCTCTACGACGTCGGGGTGGTGGTGCTCGGCGGCGGGCTCGCCGAGGCCGGCGACGACCTGCTGCGGCCGGTACGCGCCGCCGTGACCCGCGGCATCACGTTCCACCGCGCTCCCGAGATCGTCCGGGCCGAACTCGGCGACACCGCCGGCTGCCTGGGTTCCGCCCTGCTCGCTCTCGATCACCTAGGACAAGAATGACCCGGATCTCCGGCCGCATCGTCACCCCCACCGCGGTCATCCCCGGTCACCTCGACCTCGACGGGCCGGAGATCGCCGCGATCGTGCCGGACCCGGCCGCCGGCGACGACGTGATCGTGCCCGGCTTCGTCGACCTGCACTGCCACGGCGGCGGCGGGCACACCTTCACCACCGGCGACGCCGACGCGGCCCGCGGTGCTGCCGCCTTCCACCTCGGTCACGGCACCACGACGCTGCTGGCCAGCCTGGTGAGTTCGCCGTTCGAGCTGATGCGCTCGGCCACCGAGGCGTACCGCCCGCTCGTCGCCGAAGGGGTGCTGGCCGGCATCCACTTCGAGGGCCCGTACCTCTCCGGCGCCCGCTGCGGCGCGCAGAACCCGGCCTTCCTGCGCGACCCGGTCCCCGCCGAACTCGCCGAACTCATCAAGATCGGCGAAGGCGCAGTCCGGATGATGACCATCGCCCCCGAACTGCCCGGCGCCCTCGAGGCGATCGCCTATCTGCACGAGAACGGCGTTCTGGCCGCAATCGGACACACCGACGCCTCGTACACCCAGACCCAAGCCGGCGTAGCAGCCGGCGCAACCCTCGGCACCCACCTGTTCAACGGCATGCGCCCCCCGCACCACCGCGAACCCGGCCCGGTGGTCGGCCTTCTCTCATCGAGCGCCGCCGTCGAACTGATCGCCGACAACATCCACCTGCACCCCGGCATGCTTACCTTCGCCGCCACCACCGCCGGCCCTGACCGCTCGATCCTGGTCACCGACGCGATGGACGCCGCCGGCATGCCCGACGGCCACTACGAACTCGGCGGCCAGGAAGTGATCGTCGCCGACCGGGTGGCCCGCCTCGCCGCCGGCGGCGCCATCGCCGGCAGCACGCTCACCATGGACGTCGCCCTCCGCAACGCGGTCGCAGCCGGCCTCCCTCTGGTCAACGCGGTGGCGATGGCCGCCACCACCCCGGCCCGCCTGCTCGGCCTGGCCGGCCAGGTCGGCTCCCTGCTCCCCGGCCACCGAGCCGACGTGGTCACCCTCAGCTCGGACCTAACGGTCAAGTCGGTCATGCGTGCAGGGGCATGGATCTAAAACCTTTCCCGGTACGAGTTTTCGAAAAGTCCCGCCGAGCCACGCGATCCACCAGCGGGTCAAGGCCCCAACGCGTCCGCCGGGCTTAAGCAGCCACTCCCGCAGGCCAGCCCGGCAGCCACTCGGACTCGCAGCGCCGCTCCCCACCCCTCCGGCCTCGGCTGTCGCCGAGAGCGACATCCCGCCCCCTCGACTTGCCAACACGACGGCCCCACCACTCTCAGCCGCCAACCAGGCACCCAACCAGCCCGCCCTTCCATGCCTGGGCGGCGGCCGAACCTCCCCAGCCGCCGACCAGGCGCCTAACCGGCCCGCCATTCCATGCCTCCACGGCGGCCGAGCCTGCCCAGCCGCCGCCCAAACACCCAACCCGTCCCCATTCCATGCCTGGGCGGCGGCCGAAGCAGCATTCCCGGTCAGCCGGGCCAACGGGCTGACACCCAACGTCGCTTCCCGGCCCGCGAAGCAGCACCCACCGTCAGCTGGACCAACGCAGCTGGCGCTCAGGGTCGTTTCGCAGCGCCCGAGGCAGCACTCGGCGACAGCCGGGCAAACCGGCTGGGAGTCACGGCTGTTTGGGAGGCCTGAAACAGCCATCAGCACCAGCTGGGTCACCAGCGCCCGATCGGCTGGGCAGCGGCGGCGCTGGTCGCGGTGGGACGAGGATCGCGCCGGAGCTGAGGCTCGGACCCTGGGCCGGGGCTGAGGGTGGGCGAAAGGCCGGGGCTGAGGGTGGCGAAAGGCGGGGGCCGGGGAGCTTGAGTAGCTGCATGGGCCCGGCGGCCGCGCTGGGGCCTGGAGTGGCAGCTGGTCGCGTGGTAGGGCGGGGACGGTCAGGAAATGGGGGACGGTGTTGACCCGTACCGATAAAAGGTCAGAGGCCTGCCGGGCGTGACCAACCGCGGCTGGGGAGCGGCAGCGCGTCCCACGGGATGCGCTCCAGCAAGCGGGCCAGGACCAGGCCGAGGAGGACGCCGGCGACTGAGTCGGTGACCCAGTGGTAGCCGAGGTAGACGGTGGTGGCGAAGACGATCACGACCGGGGCGACTCGCAAGGCCAGCCATTCGCGGCGGGTGAGGGGGCGGCGCAGCAGGGCGGTGAGCAGGATGGCGAAGACCGCGTACCAGACCAGGACGTTGCCCATGTGGCCGGAGGGATAGCTCATCGCGTAGATGCCGGACGCGTGCGGGTTGAAGAGGATCGTCTTGTCCGGGCCGTCGAAGGCCGGCGCGGCCCGGTCGAAGAAGATCTTCGCCGGGCCGATCGTCAGGTAGGTCAGGATGAAGGCTGCGGCGAACGGGAAGAGCGCGCGGATCGAGCGGGTGCGGTAGTACAGGATGCCGGTGAGGATCAGCGCGACCGGCATCAGCACCTGGCCGCCCTGGCCCAGGTAGTTGAGGACCCGGGCGGTCCAGTACGCGGGGTCCGGCTGGTTGGCGAAGGCCCAGTCGGCGACCGCCTGGTCGAAGCCCAGCAGCCAGCCCTTCGCCAGGATCAGCGAGAGCGCCGCGAATCCGGCCAGGGCCAGCTGGTCGGGCCACCAGGCGGTGGTACGCGTGGGCGCGATCGTCGACGTCACGCCTCCAACGCTAGAGGTGCGCGCGCAACCGGTTGGCCAGCAGGTCCCCTCGTACGCCGGAGTTGGGGCATCCGCCGAAGTGGTGCAGCGCCACGACCTTGTTGGTGGCCCGGGACAGCACCGGCGAACCGGACGAACCACCAGCAGTGTCGCAATAGTAGGAGACATCGGAGTGCGCGGCATAACCCGTGTAGTCCGGGTTGTCGACGGCACAGTTGCCCGCTTTGTCCCCCTGGCCACCGGCGATCCGGGTGGGTTCACCGGCGGGGTGCTGCGGCACGTAGAGCGCCTGCCCGCGAGCCGGCCGCACGGTGTCCAGGGTGAGGTAGCCGAACTTCTCGATCGACGCGAACCCGCTGACCGTGAACAGCGTGTAGTCGAGGACCCGATCGGTGGCGAGGACCTTGTCGCCCCAGACCTTGGTCGGCTTGAACACGTCGTACCCGCCGCACCGAGCGCACTGGTAGTTGAACCACACCTCGGTGTCGTACGCCTCGCCCGACGTGGTCAGGCAGTGGTTGTTGGTGATCATCCGGTTCTTCGGGCCGGCCCGCCAGCCGGTGCAGAGCTCGGTCCCGTTGATCAGCAGCCGGGCGATCGCCTTCGACTTGGTGTACGCCACCCGGTCCTTCGTCTGGTAGCAGACAGCGTCGGTGGAGGTGTCGGCCCCGCACACCGATTCCTCCCGGCCCGGCGAAGCAGGCGCTGACTCGCCCCGCCCGAAGCCGCGGGCCACCTGGTCGACGTGCACACCGAGGCGGCCGAGTGCCGACCCCAGCCCGAGCGGGTCGACCGCCCGATGCACCTCGAGAACCGCCGTGTCACCGGTGATCGACATCGCCCAGCGACTGTCCGCGTCACCCGCGTCGTACCGGTAGGACTCGGTGCCCTCCGGGTTCGACACGGTCAGGTAGTCGCCGGGCAGCATCGCGATCCGGTCGAAGTGCAGCTTGACGTACGAAGCCCCCGGGTAGTGGAACTTCTCCTTCTGCGGCCCGGACAGCGCACCGAGCAGCCGGTTCACCGACAGCAGTTCACCGATCCGCTGCCGTCCGGTCGACTCGGCCCGCGCTGATTCGAGCGGACGGTCGTGTGCCTCACTCCGGCCCTCGGGGGCCGCCGCGCTTCCGGACGGCGATGGCTTCGTCTTCGCCGCCGGGCGTTCCGCCACGCGGCCCGCCTCGGGCACCGGGACGGTCGCGGTGGGCGCCTCCCCATGCACCGCCACCGGGGTACGCGCCACACCCGGCGCCTCGTGCCAGGTGCCGACGGGCCGATCGCCGGTGTGCGTCAACGCCACCGCGCCGGCCGTTCCGACCAGCGCCAATGCGGCGCACGTTCCGATCACGATGCCTGTCCTGCGTCGCATGCCACTCCCGCTACGTTCGTCGGCCCGTTTCGCACCTGTGTAACGAGCCACGTACGGACGCGACGCGCCGCACGAAAGTGCACACTTGGTCGGTGCGCATCACGTCCGCCCTCATCGACCCGGCGTTGCTGGATCTGCCGTGGCACATTCCGCTCGAGGATTGGCCGGCTGACCACCTGGTCGCACTTCCGCAGGGCATTTCGCGACACGTCGTCCGGTTCGTCAAGCTGAACGACGTCGTCTACGCGATGAAGGAGACCCGGGAGCGGATCGCCGAGAAGGAGTACGACCTGCTTCGTGCCCTGGAGCGGATCGACTTCCCGGCCGTGCAGGCGATCGCGATCGCCACCGACCGGCAGACCAAGGACGGCGAGCCGCTGGAGACCGTTCTGGTCACCCGGCATCTGCAGTTCTCGCTGCCGTACCGTGCGCTGTTCTCCCGCGTGCTGCGGCCGGAGACGATGAACCGGCTGCTGGACGCCCTCGCCGCGCTGATCGTGCGGATGCACCTCACCGGTTTCTCGTGGGGTGACTGCTCGCTGTCGAACACGCTGTTCCGGCGGGATGCCGGCGCCTTCGCGGCGTACCTGGTGGATGCCGAGACCGGCAATCTGTACCCGAAGCTCTCCGAGGGGCAGCGCAGCGAGGACATCGAGATCCTGCGGCTGAACATCTTCGGCGAGTGCCTCGACCTGCAGGCCGCCGAGCTGCTGCACGAGTCGATCGACCCGGAGAAGGTGGTCGACGACATCGTGGCCCGCTACGACCGGTTGTGGCACGAGGTGACGTACGAGCAGCAGGTGGCGAAGGACGCCCGGCACCACATCGAGCGGCGGATCCGGCGGCTCAACGAGATGGGCTTCGACGTCGCCGAGGTGTCGATGTCCACCATGGACGGCGGCTACAAGGTCCGGCCGAAGGTGGTCGACGCCGGCTACCACACCCGGCGGCTGATGCGGCTGACCGGCTTGGACGCCGAGGAGAACCAGGCCCGGCAGCTGCTCAACGACCTGGACACGTACCGGGCGGAGAGCCACCTGACCGACGAGCAGCAGGCCGCGCACCGCTGGCTGACCGAGGTCTTCGAGCCGGTGGTCCGGGCGGTGCCCGCGCACCTGCGCCGCAAGCTGGAGCCGCAGGAGATCTTCTCGCAGATCATCCAGCACAAGTGGCTGCTGTCCGAGCGCGCCGGGCGGGACGTCGGGATGGCTCCGGCGGTGCAGTCGTACCTGACCGAGGTGCTGGTCAACAAGCCCGACGAGCAGGCCGTGCTGGGTGTGGAGGCGGATTCACTGAGCGGCGGCCTGGTTTAGCGGCGGGCTCGCCAGCTCGACCAGCGCCCGCAGGCCACCGCGCCGGGCGACCACCAGGATCCGGTCGCCCTCGGCCAGCACCCGCCGGCGATCCGGCACCCAGTCGACCCATTCCTCACCGGCGGCGGACATGCCGATCACCCGGGCCGCACCGGGGTGGTCGGCGTGTTCCAGCGGCGCGCCGTCCAAGGTGGAGCCCGCGTAGACGGTGACCGTGCCGACCATGACGGCGTGCCGGTCGACCGGGATGGTGGCGTGCACGTCCCGTTCCAGCAGGGCGGCCGCGAACACCGGCGCGCACAGCCGGGACACACTGCGCGAGATGTCGATCTGGAACGCCGACTCGACCCGTTTCGCGAAGTCGTCGTCGAAGAGCCGCAGCACCACCCGCAGATCTTCGCGGGCGCTCCGGGCGCGCAGGGCGGCCTGCAGGTTCACCGGGTCGTTGGTGGAGAGCACGACCAGCGCCCGGCAGGTGTCGATCGAGGCGGCCTGCAGGGTCTCTTCCGACGAGGCGTCACCCACGATCACCGGAACGCCGCGGTGCCGGGCGGCCTTCACTCCACGGGCTTCCGCGTGCCGGTCGATCGCGACCACCGCGATGCCCAGGTCGTGCAGTTGCCGCAGCACCTGGGTGCCGACGTTGCCGAGACCGACCAGCACGATGTGGTCGCGGATCCCGCCGGCGATCCGGCCCTGGCTGAGCGCCAGGCGCGCGTTCACCATGCCGTCCACCACCGCGGCCGTGATCAGCGGGATGATCGCCAGGCCGGCCAGGGTCAGCACGAGCTGCGCGATCTGGGCCACCGCGGGCCGGCCGACCTCCACATCGGACGAGCCGACCGCGGTCAGCAGCGTCACGTAGATCGACTCCCAGAACGCGTAGTGCGGCTGGTCGAACCGGCTCAGCACGGCGCCGGCGACGATCGTGATCGCCACGGTGATCAGGACTGCCATGCCGAGTTTGCGGTTGAGCGCGGCGCGGAAGACCCGCCCGATCGCCCGGAACGGCCGGCGACGGCGTCCGGCGCGGGCCAGCAGCCGCCGGGTCACGTCTTCGCCGGGCCGGCGGCCGACGGCCTCGGCCAGGACCAGGTCGCCGGGTTGCGCCGCCTCGCGCCCCGGCTCGGCCGGCAACACTTCGACCGCGCCATCGGCGCTGGTGGTGGTCAGGGTGAGCACGATCCGGCGGTCGGCGACGTCGGAGCGGTGAGCGACATAGAGGGTACGGTCAGCGCGCCGGAAGTGCGTCGGAGCGACCTCGCCCAGCGCCGCCGCGACGAAGGCCGGCGCGGCCATCTCGGCGTCGGAGAGCACCGCGCAGTCCGGGAAGAGCCGGACCACGCTGTCGCCGAGCCCGGTGCTGAACATCCGCACCACGACCCGCAGGTTCGCCTCCACCTCGCGGGCGCAGAGCGCGGCGTGCAGGTTGACCATGTCGTCCGGCATGATCAGCGCGAGCGCCGTCGCACCGGCGAGCCCGGCCTCGCGGAACGTCCGCTCGTCCAGCCGGTCGGCCTTGCGCCACTCGACGCCGTGCTCCCGCAGCGCGGCCAGATCAGGCACATCCGGGCGCAACCGGTGCGGAGTGATCACTGTGATCCGGATCCGGTGCCGGGAATTCGCCAGCTCCTCGGCGAGCGTGTAGACGAGTGCGTCAGCGCCGCAAAGCACCAGGTGAGGACGGTTGTCCCCGGTGGATTGTGGGGAGTCGGCAACGTCTTCGGCGGGAACGACACTCACGTCCGCAGATCGTAGTCAGCCGGAACCCGCTCGCGGGGCCGCTCGTTGCCACATCCGAACCATTCGTCCGACTTGGTGGGTATGTCCCCAAACCCCATCGTCCGATGTGGCTGGAGAGATTCAAGTGCGCAAGTTGTGGAGTGCCGGAGCGATCGCCTGTGGTTTGCTCCTCCTCGGAGCCGCGCCCGCCCGGGCTGATCAGCTGCCGAACCCCAGCGCGGTGGACGGGCCGTTGACCGCCCTCGGCCACGCGCTGGAGCCGACCAACGACTGGCGGCTGTCCAGCCCCGTCGCGTCGGATCCGCTCAGCGGCGAACCGCTGGTGACCTTCCAACCCGGCGACCGGCAGCTCCTCGCGGTGCAGCCGGGCACCGGCAACGGGCTGACCGAGGCGGTCCCCGGGCAGCAGCAGGGCCGGCGGACCGGGAAGCCGGCCGACCGGCGCCGGCTCGCGCCCGCCGCCGACGTGATCAGCCGGACCGTGCCCGCCCCGCAGGACGAGCCGAGCGGCCCGCTCGGCGGCCTGCCCATCCAGGGCATCCCGATGCCGCTGGCCGGCCAGGACATGAAGCTGGCCAACGTGCCGGTCGACCAGATCGCCGGCGGAACCGTCTTCGGCGGCCTCACGCCGGCCGGCACGCCCACGGCAGCCGGGACCGACACCCGGACACCGGCCGCCGACGAGCGCCCGACGGCTCGCGCCGAGCGGCAGAGTGCCGACTTCCCGCTGCTCGGTGGGCTCGACGGCACCACCACGGTCGACGACCTCCAGCAGCAGATCGTCGACTTCCGGTCGGACGTCGCCGGGCTGCCGCTCGGCGGCGCCCCGGTGCGGGTGAACCCGGCCGACAACACACGCCCGGCCGACGACGCACGCCCAGCCGACGACACGCGTCCGGCCCGCGACGCACGCTCGGCCCGCGATGCGCGCCCGGTCAGCCCGGCCCGCGACGCACGCCCGGTTGACCCGGCTCTCGACGCACGGCCGACCCAGTCGGCCAGCGCCACGAAGGCTCCGGCCGACACCGACGCGCCCGCCACCGCCGAGGTGGACGACCCGCGCCTGCACGAGGAGCCGGTCGAAGGTTTCGGCGGCCAGTAGTCGTTGCCCCAGCGAAAGCGCGCGCCGTCAACGTCCAGCGGCGCGCGCTTTCGCGTACCCGGGCACGCACGCATCGGGCAGCGGACAATCAGGGCATGCAGACCTTTCTGCCGTTCCCGGATTTCATCGCGAGCGCCAAGGCGCTCGACACCAAGCGGCTGGGCAAGCAGCGCGTCGAGACCATCCAGGTGCTGCGCGGTCTGACCCAGCCGGGGTACGGGTGGCGACACCACCCCGCGGTCAAGATGTGGCACGGGTACGAGGAAGCCCTGGTCCGGTACGGCCTGGACATGTGCGATGTGTGGACCGCCACCGGTCGCGCCGACACCTGTGCCGCCACGCTCCTGGTGGACCTGCGGGCGGCCACCGGCATCGACACCGTCCGGACCGAACAGGAACTCGCCGCGGCCGGCGACCTCCCGCCCTGGCTCGGCGACGAGGACGTGCACCGCAGTCACCGGTCCGCGCTGCTCCGCAAGGAACCGGACCACTACCGGCCGTTGTTCGGCCCGGACCTCGCCGACGACCTGCCGTACGTCTGGCCGGTGTCGGACCGCCCTAGCTCTCTGGCGACTCCACCGACAGATCCCAGCTCAGCAGGGTGAACGTCATCTCCTCCAGCGCACCCGCCCGGCGATAGGTGGCGAGCGCCGCCTTGTTGTCGGACTCGGTGGCCACCCACATGCCGTAGCAGCCGTTGTTCCGGGCCACCTCGGCGAGCGCGTCGACCAGCGCGGTGCCGATCCCCTGAAGCCGCGCGACCGGTGCCACACCCAGCTCGTAGACCAGCATCTCGGTGCCCTTGTCCGGGTGGGTCGTCTCCACCCCGGAGATCATCCCGATCGGGCGGTTCGCGTCGTCGTACGCCAGGAGCAGGTGGTGCGTGGGGTCGGCGAGGAAGCGCTGCGTGGCGGCCTCCAGCGGTGGCGCGTCGAAGAGATCGGCCGCGCGATGCACGTCAGCGACGGCGGTGACACGTTCGATGCGCATGGCGCCCACGATAGTCAGGGTCTCCGCGCGTCCGGCGTACTCGTCGCCTTCGCTGCGCTCGGTAGCATGACGTGCCGATACGGTGGCGGAGAAGGGCGGCGAGATGGCGGTTCCGGCGCGCAGCGAGACCCCGGACGAGGGTGAGCGGACGGAACGGCTCGGCTCCGGGCCGGACCGGGAGTATGCGGATCCGGTCGACCCCTGGGCGGCGGCCGAGGCTGCGGCGATCGCTGCCAACGGGCACGTTCCGTACCACCTGGCAGACCCGCACGCGCCGGCCCAGCCGAACTCGACGTGGACCATTCCGGGGGCGCAGGAAGGGGCACCGGACGCTACGAAAAGCGTGCGTAGGTCGTACCGGAAAGGGGTTTGGGCGGCGTGCGCAGCCGGCGCCGTCGCACTCGGCGTGGCCGCCGCAGTGATCTTCTGGCCCGGCTACCCGGCCCTCGACTTCCACTCATTGGACCAGGAGAAACGGTACGACGCGCAGGTGCCGATCTCGTCGAGCTGGTCGAACGCCGAGGTGGCCGGCGACCGGGTCTACTACGCCAGCTCGGACTCGGACGGCAATCTCGGCGTGGTCGCGGTCGACGCCGAGTCACGCGACGAACTCTGGCGCACCAGGGTGTCCAGTCCCGGCGCCACCGCCTGGCAGCAGATGGTGGCACTCCCCGCGGGCGTGGCCGTCTTCTCCACGCTCACCTCGTCCAGCAAGATCCAGATGGTCTTCCTGGACGCCGAGGACAACGGCCGCAAGCTGTGGGAATGGCCGATGGGCAGCTCGGACGTCATGCATTTCGGGGCGAAGACGGCGGTGCTGTCCGACCGCGGCGAGGGCCGGCTGCTCTGGATCGACCTGGCCACCGGCAAGGTGAAACTCGAGCAGGACGACAAGGACTCGTCGCTGATGGTGCCGGTCAGCACCGCGGACGATCTGGCCCGCCCGGCCGGCGTCTTCGGCCGCTTCCTCGACCCGGCCTACGGCGACGCCCGGATCGTGCAGATCAACGGCGACAGCTCGGCGAACGTCTACGACATCGACTCCGGCAAACTGCTCAAATCCCGCGACAGTGTGGCCACCACCAGCAACGAGGTGCTCGCCCACGACGGCCGGCTGTACGTGCAGGACTCCACCGGCAACGCGCAGAAGATCTTCGGGTACGCGCTCGACGAGCTCGGCCTGCCGGTGACGCTCTACACCGCCGGGCCGGACGCCTCGATCAGCAAGTTCGCACCCTGCGGCGAGGATCGGCTCTGCTTCGTCGAGACGGACGGCTACGACCGCAAGAAGGACCGCGTGGTCGCGGTCGACGCCGTCAAGGGCGGCGAGATCTGGCGGACCGACATGCCCGAGATCGAATCCCTGGCGCCGGTCGGCGACTCGGTCCTGGCCACCACCAACTCGTCCACCGACGAGGTCGCGCTGCTCGACAAGGACGGCGCCAAAGTGTGGACCGCCACCGGACGGGCCGCCCGGATCGACGGCGGCAACCTGCTGCGCTTCGCCGACCCGCTCACCATGTCGGTCGGCAACCGGACGCTGTCCGGAGTGCACCTCGGCGACGATCCGGTGGACATGGGCGAGGTGCGGGACGTGTACACCGCCACCTGCTCGTGGAACACGTCGCTGCTGGCCTGTGTCGGCAAGGAGCAGTTCGTGCTTTACCGTTTCGCCGGCTGAGCCGTTGATGAGACCGGGCGGCCTCCCCGTCAGGGAGACCGCCCGATTCTCAGTTACTCAGATCAGACCCGGACGCCGGAGCCGGCGTTGAAGACGTGCAGCGCGTTGGTCTGCGGCCGGATGTAGACCGTCTCGCCCATGTGCGGCATGTAGCGACGCTCGGTCCGGACCACGAAGCGCTCCGAGCCGCCGCCGACCTCCGAGTGGCCGTAGACGTTCGCGTCGGAACCGAGGTCCTCGACCAGGTCCACCACGATCGGCAGCGCGTCGGCCGACTGGCCGACGACCTCGGCAGCCTCCGGACGGAAACCGATGGTGACCTTGCCGTCGCCGCCCTGCTGGGCCGCGGCGACCTGCTCACGGGTGAGCGGGATGTTCAGCGAACCGAAGGTGGCGCCACTCTCGGTCAGCGGAACGGTCTTGATGTTCATGGCCGGGGAGCCCATGAAGCCGGCGACGAAGACGTTGCCGGGGGTGTCGTAGAGCGCCCGCGGGGTGTCCACCTGCTGCAGCACACCGTCGAGCATGACCGCCACCC
The DNA here is from genome assembly GCF_036053395.1 of Actinoplanes sp. NBC_00393. Lineage (NCBI taxonomy): Bacteria > Bacillati > Actinomycetota > Actinomycetes > Micromonosporales > Micromonosporaceae > Actinoplanes > Actinoplanes sp. NBC_00393. The sequence continues at coordinate 7,883,524 of NZ_CP107942.1, forward strand.
GGTGACCCATGGTCATGGCCTCGACCTGGTCGTGGGTCACGTAGACCGTGGTGACGCCGAGCTTCGCCTGCAGCGAGGCGATCTGCGAACGGGTCTGGACGCGGAGCTTGGCGTCAAGGTTCGACAGCGGCTCGTCCATGAGGAACACCTGCGGCTGACGCACGATCGCGCGGCCCATGGCGACACGCTGACGCTGACCACCGGAGAGCGCCTTCGGCTTACGCGACAGGTACTCCTCCAGCTGGAGCAGCGCGGCGGCCTCCTTGACGGCGCGGTCGATCTCCGCCTTCGGGGTCTTGCGCAGCTTCAGGGCGAACGCCATGTTCTCGTACACCGTCATGTGCGGGTAGAGAGCGTAGTTCTGGAACACCATCGCGATGTCACGGGACTTCGGCGGGAGGTGGGTGACGTCCTTGTCGTTGATGAGGATGCGGCCGCGGTCCACGTCCTCCAGGCCGGCGAGCATGCGCAGGCTGGTGGACTTACCACAACCGGAGGGGCCGACCAGGACGAGGAACTCGCCGTCGCCGATCTCGAGGTTCAACTCGTTGACCGCGGGGCGCTCAGAGCCCGGGTAGATCCGGGAGGCCTTGTCGTACGTGACGGTAGCCATGGTGAATCGACTTCCTTTCCACCGGCAGGAACGTGCCGGACGATCCGAGTAGAAGGAACAGCCCCGCCACCGTATTTCTTTTTCCCTGGCCTGCCAAGACGGTGACCGCATCACAGGACGTTATGCTGATGCCGGCACGCCCCTGTAGCTCAGATGGCCAGAGCACCCGTCTTGTAAACGGGAGGTCGTCGGTTCGATCCCGACCGGGGGCTCTTCTCAACTCCAGGGGTTGACCCGCGGAACTCGGCGCCACCTGGCGTTCAGCCCCTCGAGCTCACCGAGCCGCGGCGCCTGCAACCGCAGCTCGGCGCCGCCGTCGTCCAGCGTCGCGGCCAGGAATCGGTGGTCGAGGGACGCCAGCAATTCGCCCAGCGGACCGGTCAGCAAACCCGGTTCCGCAGCGCCGAGGACGTCGATCTGATCTCGCGACTCCAGATCATTGACGTACTCGTCGACGAGGTAGAAGCCGTCCGGCGCCCAGCCCTCCTCCATCCGGCGGATCAGCCGCTCCCAATAGCGGAATCTGTTCCGGACGGAATAGGTCGGCTCAGCGAGAATCCGGGCGGTGGCCTGCGGCAGCCGGGCCCGTTCCGCGGCCAGGCGGTGGGCATCGGCGACGTCGATCAATGCCATGGCATCGGCCGGAAGCCGACTCCAGGTCGTCTCCGTCGCCGGCGCCCACTTCGCCCAGCCGTTATTCATTCACCTGCTCCAAGAAGTAGTCATAGCCCCGGTCCGGCTGCATGAATGTACCGTTGTCGCCTTCACGAATGACCATCGTGCCGCTCTTGGAGTCCCACCATCCCCAACGCGGAGTTCCCGACGGGGTGTCCCTCATCTTGATTCCCGGCTTGCCGCGCATGAGGTCCTCGATGTATTCCGCGACATCTTCGTCGTCCACGCCGGGGATGGACCGGCCGTTCGCGTGCATGGCGATCTTGTCGGCGACGAGCGAGACGTTGCCGCCCTGACTGGCCGGGTCCGGCTGCCCCTTCTTGCACGGGACAGTGCTGTTCGCGGCCGACATCCAACCGGCGGTCACCGCGCGGTAGAGCGTCTGGAGGCCGCCCGATCCGAGACTGTTGCCGAAGAAAGCGGGCGCGGCCCGGAATGCATTCAGCGGAGGGGTGACCGGAGGCGTGTAGGGGCACGAAGGCGCCTCTTCCTCCTCTTTCCGCTTCTTTTCCTTCTGCAGGAGTTCGTCCTGCTTCTTGCGCGCATTCCGGCTGTTCTCGGCGAATTTCTTGTACTTCTTGTAGATGTCCCAGAGGTTCCCGAGCTTCTTCAGCTTGCCGAACGGCACGAGCTCGAGGACGGCCCAGAAGCAGGCGCTCCAACTGGGCTCGTTGACGCAGGTGAGGATCTCGCCGAGGAACAGGTCGCCGAGGATCTCGAGACCGTTCTCCTTGATGAAGTCCTGCCAGCCCTGGCCGGCTGCTTCCTTGGCTGCCTCGTACGCCGCGCGATCCGCATCGCTCATTCCCTCGAGGAGCGACTGCTCCTGCTCCGGGGTCAGCCCGGAACCGTTCTTCAGCGCCTCCTCGAGCCGCTTGCGTTCGGCTTCCTCGGCCCGCTCGTACGCCTGCTGAGCTGCGACAGCGTGCTCGAGTGCCTTGCTCGCCGCCTGGGCGGCGCTGTCCGCGTGCTTCTGCGCGTCCTCAGCGAACTTCTTGGCGTCAGCGGCATCGGCCTCGGCCCGGTCCGCAGCGCCACGGGCAGCCGCGGCGTCGCTCTCCGCCGCGGAGGCGGCGCTCTCGGCGGCGTTCGCGTCGTTCTGCGCCTGCTGGGCACTGCGGCCGGCGATCGCGGCGTCGTTGGCGGCCTCGTTCGCCGCCTGCCGGGCTGCCTGCGCGTCGGCACGGGCCTGCGCATCCGCCCGGCCGGCGCTGGCCGCCGCGGCACGAGCGGCCGCAGCGTCGGCGGCCGCTTGGGCGGCGTACTTCTTCGCCTCAGCTGCCGACTGTGCCGCGTCGGCCGCCGACTTGGCTGCCGCTGCAGCCGCCACATAGGCCGGCTTGACCTGCGCGTTGGCCAGGTCCGCGGCCTGCTGCGCCTTGGTCGCCGCAACCAGCGCCTCCTCGGCGCGAGCCTGCGCCGCAGCTGCCTGCTCCGCACCGATCGTCTTGGCCTGCTCGGCCACCAGCTTCACGAAGTCGGCGTCGATGTCGGCGCCGGTGAACGGGCTGACCATGCCGATCGCGGTGTTCGCCGGCTCCGCGATGCCCGCCGCCGACTGCCGCGCCGCCGCTGCCGCGGTCACCGCGATCTCGGCCTGTGCCGCGGCGGCAACCGCCTCGCTGGTGGCGGCCTCGGCTTCACTCCTGGTCCGGTCCGCTGCCCACAGCGCCCGCATCGCCTGCTCGGCCGCCTGCCCGGCGAGGTTCACCGCCGCGGTCGCCGCCTGGGCCGCCTTCACCTGCTGTGCGGTCGCCACGGCCGCTTTCGCGTCCGCCCGTACCCGTGCCGCATGCGTCGCCTTCGCCGACGCCTCGGCCCGGTCGGCTGCGGCGTCCGCGGCGTCCGCGGCGGCACGCGCCCGCACCGCAGCCGCCCACGCCCGCTCGGCGGCCTGCCTGGCCTGGGTAGCCGCACCGCGCGCGTTCGCGGCTGCGCCGGTGGCGGTGTTGGCGAACGATCGTGCTGACTTGGCCGCGCCGTCGGCGGTCCGGTACTCGGCGTCCGCCTCGTTCGCCGCCGCTTGGGCTTCCGCTTTGGCGCTGTCGCTGTCGGCCGACGCCACCCACGCCTTGGTCGCCTGCGCCTTGGCCTGGGCGGTCTGCCGGTCCCGTTCCGCGACGAGCGCCGCGTCCCGGGCGGCGGCCGCCTCTCGTTCCTTGCCCCACGCCTTCGTATCGGCAGCGGAGGCCTTGTTGTTGGCGTCCTGGGCCCGTCCGCGTGCGCCGTTGGCGATGGCCGCCTGGGCTTCGGCGTTGGCACGGGCGTTGCGGGCCGCTGCGGCCTGCCGTTCCGCCTCCGCGCGGTGTGCGGCCGCGTTGGCGGCTTCCTGCTGGGCGATCTGCCGCTGTCGCTTGGCTTCCGCGGCCTGCGCTTCAGCTTCCTGGCGGTGCCGGCGGGTCTTCTCCGCCTCTTCCCATGCCTTCGCCTCAGCAGCCTGCGCCTGCTCCCGCGCCTTCTTCGCCCGCGCCGCCGCCGTCTTCGCCGCCGCCGCCTGCTTCGCCGCAGCAGCCGCCAGCTTCGCCGCCGACTTCGCGTGCTCCTCCGCATGCTGACGCCACTTGATCGCCTGCTGCGCGTGCGCCTCAGCCTTCGCCTGGGCATCCTCCGCGTTGTTCGTCGCGACGGTCGCGTCGACCGCGTGCACGGCGGTCTGCGCGGCGCCGACCGCGGCGGTGGCGGCTTCGCTCATGCCCTGGGTGATCTGCGACCACTCCGCGCCGTACTCCAGGCCGATCTCGATCAGATCATTCGCCGCAGTAGTGGCCACCTGCGCCGATCGGGCGGCCTCGGTCGCCGCGGTCTGCGCGTACCCGAGCTGCCGCTTCGACTCCGCATTCGCCGCCGCCAACTCGGTCGCCTTCGACGCCGCCGTACCACTGCCGGCCAGCACCCGGGACGCGTGCCGGGCAGAGTTCGCGGCCGCCGCCATCGCGTTCGACGCCTGCTGCAGAGCACGCACGCCTTCGCCGTGCGCCGCCAACAGGCGGGTCCGTGCCTCATTCGCCGCCGCCGACTTGCGCGCCAACTCGGTCAGTTCCTCGGCCGCCTTGTTCCGCGCCTCGAGGTCCTTCAGATACTGCTCACGCTCGGCCGCGTCGGCCCGCGCCGCAACCAGATAACCAGTGGTCAGGAACGTGTTGATCGCGTCGTCATCGCCCGCGAAAGCCGCCTCCGCGGCCCGCTTGACGTTCGACTCCGCCGGCGCCGTCGCGGCGATCAGCCGAACCCGCTCCCGCAACGCCGCAGCCCGCTCAGCCGCGTCCTTGGCTTCCTTGGCATCACGGTCACGGGCGATGGCCGCGCCGTACGCCAAGAACGCCGCCCGGTCGCTGTCGGTACCGGCCAGCACCCGGTCGACCTCGGCGTTGAAATGCTTCCCGCCGGTACCCTTCAGCGCCTTGATCGCCGCCAGATTGTCGGCAGCTTCCTTCGTCTTCCGCGCCGCGATCTGCTTGTCCAGCGCCGGCTTGTCGGTGATCGCGAACTTCTGAATGATCACCGGATCCGCGGTAGCCAGCGCGGCCAGCGCGGCGTCGCGGACCTCCGGCTCCGGAGTCAGCTCCGCGATGTCGGCGACTGCCTTGCGCCACCGCTCGGCCATCGCATCCACACCGGTCGAGCCGTTCCACGACTCGGTGATCAGCGGCGGAACCTGGATCTCCGAGACCGTCGGAGTCGGAGTCGGCTCGGCCGCCGACGCCGGTGGGGCGTGCAGGCCCGCACCCACGATCGCTGCAGCCAGCGACGCCGTAATCCACATGCGCAGGCGCGCCCGTACCGAAGTTGTCACCACAACACCCGTCCACGTCACAGCAGCAAAAGGGGAGGAGGAAAAGGGACTCAGTCCGCGAGCAAACCCCGCACGCTGCATGGCATTGACGCCGACTCCGGCAGCACTTCACCCGTACGCCGCACAAGATCCCCCGTAGATCTGTTGGCAGAAAAGACCACGTGGGGGCGAACACCGCTGTTAGCGGATTTGTCGTCAAGCCCCCACGATCCGTGACATCTAAGCATGGACAGCTATCGAGATCCACCCCGGATCCAGGAGCGATCTATCACTAACCGCCGCTCACCTGCATCGATGGAATCTTGGGGCGGTTTTCTCACCTTTCCGTTCTTGCCTGTGCCATCGACAGCCGTTACCGTTCCCGTCTGCATCCACCGCCCGGCCGATGCCCGGTCGGCACGATCAGATGTCAGCCATCCCCGAAGAGCGGACCTGCGACGAGGCTGGGTTCCGGATGGTCCCTGGCCCGCTCATGGATGCACGTCGCTGTCTTCACCACGGGGGAATACACACATGACTGCCTCGCACCGCGCTCTGACGCGGCGCCTGCTGACCGCTGGGCTCGCCGCGGTCACTCTCACCACGACTGTCCCGGCCGTCGCGCACGCCGCGCCGGCGGGACGCGCCACGGCCGCCTACCTCGCGCTGGCCGATTACGATCAGAAGCTTGCCGTCGCCGTGAAGTTCGGTTTCGGCGACGACTTCGAGCTCATCGAGCGCGACGACCGCGACTTCGTCATCGGCCTCTGGACTCTCCTCAAGGAGAACCCCGACTTCCTGGAAGTCACGCTTGCTGCCGAGCGCGCGTTCACCACTTCGGACCCGCAGGATCCGGAGGCCGCGGATCGCGCCTGCCACGAGTTCATCGTCACCGGCGTCCACGCCGCCTACGACCGCGACGTGGCCCGGGAGCAGCGCGAGGCCGAGGCGAAGCGGCAGTCCGATGTGGCCCGTACGGCCGCTGCGGCCAGCATCGACGTGATCGCCGACGCGGCCCTGCTCAACGGCACCGACGCCCAGTTCATCCAGCAGATCTGGGAACGGGTGCTGGACGACCCCGACTGGGTCGAGGTCAAGAACGCCGCGGCGGAGGTCCGCGACGGCACCCCCGAGGAGCAGAAGCAGTTCATCGCCTCGGGTATGGCGGCCGCCGCCAAGGAGGCCGTCGAGCGCCGCATCCGCGAGGACGACGAGAAGACCGAGGCGCAGAAGGCCGCCGAGCTGGCCCGCGCGGCCAAGCAGCTCGCCGCGAACCGGATCGGCCTGCCGGTCACCGAGCAGCTGCTGAACCTGCCCGACCGGGACTTCGTCACCGAGGTCTGGAACTTCGCGCAGGACGGCTCCGAGGTTCAGGCCGCCGCCGTCGACGCGGCCCGCAGCAACGACCCGGCGGTTTGGAAGACGTTCATCGCGACCGGCATTCATCAGGCCAAGGATCGCGACATCCAGATCGCGCTGGACAAGAAGTATCAGGCCGACCGCGCCCTGGCCGAGCAGCTGAAGGCGACGGCGACCGCGAACGGCGACCTCAACCTGCTGCACGCCACCACCAGGGCGCTCGCCGGTACGCCCACCCAGCTCGACACCTTCCTGCGGGTCGGCCAGTACGACCTCGACCTGAGGACCGGTTTCGAGTCGGGCGACGTGCAGCCGACCTGGTCGAACAGCCCGGCCGCGGCGAACGCCGTCGTGAACGTCAGCAAGGCGGCGCTGGGCGTCGGCACCGGGACCGGGCACACCGGCGGAGCGGCCCTGGTCTACTCCGGCTCGGACGACAACACCCTGCAGTCCTCGGCCTACCTGCGGTCGATGGCACTGAGCCGGATCACCGTCAAGCCCGCCACCACACTGTCGTACTGGATCAAGCCGGACAGCAGCACCGCCCGGCCGGGCGTGAAGACCCGGAACAGTACGTGCGTCGCCATCGACCTCGTGTTCAGCGACGGCACGTACCTGCGCGACTCCGGCCTCAAGGACCAGCGCGGCAACCGCATCCACCCGGCCCACCAGTGCAGCAAGCTCACCGCCGACCAGTGGAACCTGGTCGTCGTGCCGCTCGGCAGCGCGCTGGCCGGCAAGCAGGTCACCGGGCTCAACGTCGGCTACGAGCAGTCGAACAACATCGGCGGCTACCGGGGCCTGATCGACGACATCACCATCTCCGAGTCGCCGGTCGATCCCGGCGAGCCGGGCACTGTGCCGAACTACCCGGTCGACAAGCCCGTGCGGGACTTCAACAGCGACGGCCTCGTCGACGTCGTCGGGCGTACCGCGCAGGGCGAACTCCGCCTCTACCGCGGTAACGGCAAGAACGGCTTCCTGGACGACGGCGTCTCCTTCGGCTCCGGCTTCAGCGGGTTCACCGCCGTCTTCTCATCCGGCGACTTCGACCGCGACGGCCTCGCCGACGTCATCGGGCGCAACTCCGCGGGCACCCTGCTCCTGTACCGCGGCAACGGCAAGGGCGGATACGTCGACGGCCGGGGCATCTCCATCGGCACCGGCTGGAGCAGCCTGAACTCGCTGTTCTCACCCGGCGACTTCGACCGCGACGGCTTCACCGACGTCATCGGGCGTACCTCCCAGGGCGAGTTGCTCCTCTACCGCGGCAACGGCAAGGACGGCTTCCTCAACTCGAACGGCATCTCCGTCGGCACCGGCTGGAGCAGCCTGAACTCGCTGTTCTCACCCAGCGACTTCGACCGCGACGGCCTCGCCGACGTCATCGCCCGCAACTCTCTGGGCGACCTGCTCCTCTACCGCGGCAACGGCAAGAACGGCTTCCTGAACGCGAGGGGCATCGTCATCGGCACCGGCTGGAACGGCTTCAACACGCTGCTGTCGGCCGGGGACTTCGACAACGACGGTCTCGCCGACGTCATCGGGCGGACCACCTCGGGCGAACTCCGCCTCTACCGCGGCGACGGCAAGGACGGCTTCCTCAACAGCGGCACCGCGATCGGCAGCGGCTGGCAAGGCCTGAACCTGATCTTCTGATCGGCCGAAACCACACACTACGGGGGAATACGCACATGTCTGTCTCCACCCGCGCGCTGACCCGGCGGCTGCTGACCGCCGGGCTCGCCGCGGTCACCCTCACCACGGTCGTCCCGGCCGTCGCCCACGCCGCACCGGCCGAACGCGCCACGACCGCGTACCTGGCCCTCGCCGACTACGACGAGAAGCTCGCCGTGGCCGTGAAGTTCGGCTTCGGCGACAACTTCGAGCTCGTGGAACGCGACGACCGCGACTTCGTGGTCGGCCTCTGGGACCTGCTCAAGGAGGATCCCGACTTCCTCGAGGTCACCCTCGCCGCCGAGCAGGCTTTCACCACTTCGGACCCGGACGACCCGGAAGCCGTCGATCGGGCCTGTCACGAGTTCATCGTCAGCGGTGTCCACGCCGCCTACGACCGCGACGTGGCCCGGGAGCAGCGCGAGACCGAGGCCAAGCGGCTCTCCGACGAGACCCGTGCCGCGGCCGCGTCCAGCATCAACATCACCGCCGGCAAGGCGTTGCTGGACGCCACCGACACCAGCTTCATCCAGCAGATCTGGGATGCCGTCGAGAACGACGCCGACTGGCCCAAGGTCAAGGCTGCCGCTTCCGCGGCCCTCGCCGGGAACGCCGAGGAGCAGCAGCAGTTCATCGCGACCGGGCTGACTGCCGCCGCGCAGCAGGACACCGCGGACCGGATCGCGAAGGACGAGGAGAAGACCGAGGCTGAGAAGGCTGCCGCACTGGCCCGGGCCGCCAAGCAGTTCGCCGCGAACCGCATCGGCCTGCCGGTCACCGAGCAGCTGCTGGCCCTGCCCGACCGCGACTTCGCCACCGAGGTCTGGAACTTCGCCCCGGACGGCTCCGAGGTTCAGATCGCGGCCATCGAAACCGTGCGCAGTCTCGACCCGGCGGTCTGGAAAGCGTTCATCGACACCGGCGTCCACCAGGCCAAGGACCGCGACATCCAGAAGGCCCTGGACGCCGTGGAAGCGGCGGACCGCAAGCTGGTGCAGGACATCCTGGCGCGCGCCGAGGCCGCCTTCCAGCGCAACCTCGCCGCGGCCGCCCGCAAGGCGCTCGCCGGCACGGCTTCCGATGTCAGCGCCTTCCTGCGTACGGGCCAGTACGCCGCGTACGAGCTGGACCGCGCCGAACGGCTGCGCTGCAACACCTCCGGCGTCGTGGACGGCCCGAACCAGGCCGGCGGAGTCGTTTACGCCGTCGACTACACCGGCGACTGCATCGACGACCTGGGCAACCAGAACCCGTCCGGTCAGCTGCGCGCCTGGCGTGCCACCGGCGAGATCGCTACCGGCAAGCTGTTCGTCGGCCCGTCGAGCCTGGTCGGCGGCGGCTGGACGGCCACGAACATCCCGCGCATCGTGACCGGTGACTTCAACGGCGACTTCAAGGCCGACATCATCGGTCAGGCCTCCGACGGCAAGCTGCGCGCCTGGCCGTCCACCGGCACCGTCGGCGAGAACAAGCTCTTCACCGGCGCGGCCCGGATCGTCGGCGGCGGCTGGACGACCACCAACATCCCGCGCATCATCACCGGCGACTTCACCGGCGACGGCAAGACCGACATCATCGGCCAGGCCGCCAACGGTCAGCTCCGGGCCTGGGCGTCCACCGGCAACATCGCCGAGAACAAGCTCTTCACGACCGCCGCGTCCGGGATCGTGGGCAGCGGATTCACGGTGGCCGCGTACCCGCGGATCGTGACCGGCGACTTCAACGGCGACGGCAGGACGGACATCATCGGCCAGGCGGCCAGCGGGGAACTGCACGGTTTCGCGTCGACCGGGAGCATCGCCGACGGCAAGCTCTTCGCCGCGTACAAGGTGGTCGGTGGCGGCTGGACCACCACGAACATCCCGCGCATCATCACCGGCGACTTCAACGGCGACGGCAAGACCGACCTCATCGGCCAGGCCTCCGACGGCAGGCTTCGCGGCTTCCCGTCCAGCGGCGTCATCGACACCGGCAAGCTGTTCTCCGGCACCTATCCGATCGTCGGCGCCGGGTGGACCGCTACCAACATCCCGCGCATCGTGACTGGCGACTTCAACGGCGACGGCAAGACCGACGTCCTCGGTCAAGCCGCGAACGGCGAACTGCGCGGCTTCGCGTCCAGTGGCGTCTTCGGCGACAGCAAGCTGTTCCCGGGTGCCTATCCGATCGTCGGCGGCGGCTGGACCATCGCCAACACTCCGCGAATCTTCTGATCGGGGGACCGACACATGACCATCTCCACCCGCGCCCTGACTCGGCGGCTGTTGACCGCCGGGCTCGCCGCAGTCACCCTCACCACGGTCGTCCCGGCCGTCGCCCAGGCCGCGCCGGTCGAACGCGCCACGGCCGCCTATCTGGCGATGGCTGAATACGACGACAGGCTCGCGGTCGCCGTGAAGTTCGGCTTCGGCGACAACTTCACACTCGTCGAGCGCAACGACTGCGACTTCGTCGTCGGCCTGTGGGACCTGCTCAAGGAGGATCCGGACTTTCTGGAGGTCAGCCTCGCCGCCGAGCAGGCCTTCACCACGTCGGACCCGGAGGATCCGGAAGCCGCGGACAAGGCGTGCCACGAGTTCATCGTCACCGGCGTGCACGCTGCCTACGACCGTGACATCGCCCGGGAGCAGCGCGAGACCGAGGCCAAGCGACTCTCCGACGAGACTCGCGCGGCCGCCGCGTCCAGCATCAACATCGTCGCCGGCAAGAACCTGCTGGACGCCACCGACACCAGCTTCATCCAGCAGATCTGGAACCACGTCGAGGACGACGCCGACTGGCCCAAGGTCAAGGCCGCTGCCTCCGCGGCGCTCGCCGGGTCGGCGGAGGACCAGAAGCAGTTCATCGCCACCGGCCTGACCGCCGCCGCCCAGCAGGACACCGCCGACCGGATCGCGAAGGACGACGCCAAGACCGAAGCCGAAAAGGCCGCCGCCCTCGCCGAAGCCGCCAAGCGTTTCGCCGCCAACCGCATCGGCATGCCGGTCACCGAGCAACTGCTCGCCCTGCCCGACCGCGACTTCATCACCGAGGTGTGGAACTTCGCCGCGGACGGCACCGAGGTGCAGGCCGCCGCCATCGCCGCGGTCCGCAGCCTGGACCCGACGGTCTGGAAAGCCTTCATCGACACCGGCGTCAACGAGGCCAAGGACCGCGACATCCAGAAGGCCCTGGACGCCGTGGAAGCCGCCGACCGCAAGCTGGTCCAGGACATCCTGACCCGCGCCGAGGCCGCCTTCCAGCGCAACCTCGCCGCAGCCGCCCGCACCGCCCTGGCCGGCACCGCCGTCGACGTCAGCACCTTCCTCCGCACCGGTCAGTACGCGGCGTACGAACTGGACCGCGCCGAGCGGCTGCGCTGCAACACCTCCGGCGTCGTGGACGGCGGGGCGCAGACCGGCGGCGTGGTGAACGCCGTCGACTTCACCGGCGACTGCATCGACGACCTCGGCAACCAGAACCCGTCCGGCCAGTTGCACGCCTGGCGGGCCACCGGCGAGATCGCCACCGACAAGCTCTTCCCCGGCGCCGCCAGCCTGGTCGGCAGCGGCTGGACGACCACCAACATCCCGCGCATCATCACCGGTGACTTCAACGGCGACTTCAAAGCCGATGTCATCGGCCAGGCCTCCACCGGCGAGCTGCGCGCCTGGCGGGGCAGCGGCACCATCGGCAACAGCAAGCTGATCTACGGCGCCTACCAGGTCGTCGGTGGCCGCGCCTGGAACACCACGAACACCCCGCGGATCATCACCGGGGACTTCAACGGCGACGGCAAGACCGACATCATGGCGAACTACGCCACCGGTGAGCTGCGGGCCTGGGCGTCCACCGGCAACATCGCCGCGGACAAGCTCTTCACGGTGTCGGGATCCGTCGGCACCGGGTTCACGGTCGCCGCCTACCCGCGGATCGTGACCGGCGACTTCAACGGCGACGGCAAGACCGACATCATCGGCCAGGCCGCCAACGGCGAACTGCACGCCTACGCGTCGACCGGCACCATCGCCGACAACAAGCTGTTCGCGTCGTACAAGGTCGTCGGTAGCAGGTGGACCACCGCCAACTTCGCGCGCATCCTCACCGGCGACTACAACGGCGACGGCAAGACCGACATCATCGGCCAGGCCGCCGACGGCCAGCTCCGTGGCTGGGCATCCAGTGGCGACATCAGCACCGACAAGCTGTTCCCCGGCGCGTTCAGCTCGGTCGGCCGTGGCTGGACCGTCGCCGCGTACCCGCGCATCGTCTCGGGTGATTTCAACGGCGACGGCCGGACCGACATCATCGGCCAGGCCGCCAACGGCGAACTGCGCGCCTGGCCGTCCAACGGCGTCATCGGCGACAGCGCGCTGTACAACGGCGCGGCTCGCATCGTCGGCAGCGGCTGGACGATCGCCGCCTACCCGCGAATTTTCTGATCACCCACATGGAGACGCCGGCGGGACGAGAGAACAGCCGGCGTCTCCCCAGTCCCATTGAACGGGGGAACCACCACACATGATTGCCAACTCCCGCGCACTAGGCCGGCGGCTGTTGACCGTCGGCCTGGCCGCGGCCACGTTTGCCACAGTCGTACCGGCTGTGGCCCATGCCGCACCGGCACTCTCCGGAACCGTGCTCGCCGCCGCCGCGGCCGAGCCGAACGACAAGCTGGCCGTCGCGATCAAGTTCGGCTACGGCGACGACTACGCGCTTCAGGAGCTCGCGGACCGCGACTTCATCATCGAGCTCTGGAAGCGCCTCAAGGACAACAGCGACCACCTCGAGGTGACTGCCGCTGCGGAACAGGCTTTCGGCACTGTCGCCGACGAGGAGAACCCGGCCGCCACCGAGCTCGCCTGCCACGAGTTCATCGTGACCGGCGTGTTCGAGGCCTTCGATCGCGACGTCGCCCGGGAGCAGCGCGAGGCCGAGGCCAAGCGGCAGTCCGACGCGGCCCGCGCCGCCGCCGCGGCCAGCATCAACGTCATCGCCGGCGCTGAGCTGCTGAACGCCACCGACACCAGCTTCATCCAGCAGATCTGGGACCTGGTCGAGAACAACGCCGACTGGCCGAAGGTCAAGTCCGCCGCCGCGGCCGCCCTCGCCGGCACCGCGGAGGAGCAGCAGGCGTTCATCAGCGCCGGGATGGCGGCCGCCGCACAGCAGGACACGGCCGATCGGATCGCGAAGGACGACGCCAAGACCGAGGCCGAGAAGGCCGCCGCCCTCGCCCGGGCTGCCAAGCAGTTCGCCGCCAACCGCATCGGCATGCCGGTCACCGAGCAGCTGCTGGCCCTGCCCGACCGCGACTTCATCACCGAGGTCTGGAACTTCACCGAGGCGGGCACCGAGGTCCAGGACGCCGCGATCGCCGCGGTCCGCAGCCTCGACCCGGCGGTCTGGAAGGCGTTCATCGACACCGGGATCCACCAGGCCCGGGACCGCGACATCCAGGAGGCCCTGGACGCCGCCGAGGCCGCCGACCGCAAGCTGGCGAACGACGTGGTGGCCCGGGCCGACGCGGCCGGCAACCGCAACCTGGCCCTGGCCGGCCGCCGCGCTCTGGCCGGTAACGCCCAGGTGGTCAACGACTTCGTCCGGGTCGGCCAGTACGCCGTACGCCCGGACCTGCCGGACCGCATCCAGAGCGGCCTCACCGGCATGTGCATGGGTGTGCCGTCCGGTGCGAAGGAGCGGAACACCCAGATCATCCAGTGGCCGTGCAGCGGCGCGAAGGACCAGGGCTGGCAGTTCTTCCCGAAGACCGCCGGCTACTACCAGATCCGCAACGTCAACAGCGGCCTGTGCCTGGCCATGGGGTCCGCGTCCACCGCGGCGAACGCCTACGTCATCCAGTGGACCTGCACGAACGGCAGGGAGCAGCAGTGGGCGGCGACCGCCGACAGCACCGGATTCACCCGGCTGAAGAACCTCAACAGCGGCATGTGCATGGGCCTGCTCAACAACGCGGCCACTCAGGGCACCCGGGTCGTGCAGCAGGCCTGCTCGACCGCGACCGCGCAGGGCTGGCACACCCGGGCCCGTGGTCTGGTCAACTTCGAGGCCGCCACGCTGAACAACGACGCCTACACCGACGTGATCGCCACCGAGGTCTCCTCCGGCCGGCTGTACCTCTACCCGGGTACCGCCGCCGGTGACGCCTTCGGCGCCCGCGTGCTGATCGGCAACAGCGGCTGGAACGGCATGGACAAGCTCGCCACCAGCCGCCTGAACAGCGACAACTACGACGACCTGATCGCCGTGGAGAAGAGCACCGGCAAGCTGTGGCTCTACCCCGGCACCGCGAGCGCCGGCCTCGGCACCCGCGTCGAGATCGGCCTCAGTGGCTGGAACAACATGGAGAAGCTCACCGCGAGCCGCTTCAACGCCGACGCCTACGAGGACCTGCTCGCCGTGGACGTCCGGGACGGCAAGCTCTACCTCTACCCGGGCACCGCCGCGGGCACCCTGGGCAGCCGGGTCGCGGTCGGCACCGCCACCGGCTGGAACGGCTACGACAAGTTCGTCACCGGCAAGTTCACCCGCGACGATCACAACGACCTGATCGCGGTGGAGAAGGCGACCGGCAAGCTGTGGCTCTACCCGGGCGGCAGCAACGGCACGCTCGGCACCCGGATCGAGATCGGCACCGGCGGCTGGAACGGCGTCAAGGAACTCACCGCCGGTCACTTCAACCGTGACAGCTACGAGGACCTCCTGGTGACCGACAACGCCACCGGCAAGGTCTTCTACTACCCGGGCACCGCCGACGGCAAGATCGGCAGCCGGGTCGAGATCGGTATCGGCAGCTAAAACCGCAGCAAGACGACGTGGGGCCCTCGATCCGATCGGGGGCCCCATTCGTTGATCTTGTATGAGCTCCGTACTACCGGCCGCACTGGCCGCCGCCCTCACCCTCACCCTGCCGCTCCCCGCCCCCGCCTCGGAGTGGAACCAACCCGGCTTCGGGCCGGGCGCCACCTACTTCAACCCGGCCGAGAACCGGCTCACCGCCGGCACGGTCGGCTCGATCACCAAGCGCTGGGAGATCCCGACGCACGGCGCGCCGGACTGCGAGATCGGCCGGGACCCGCTCGTCTCCGGCGGCAACGTCTACACCAGTGATCCGGGCGGCATCGGCGCCTACGACCCGGCCACCGGGGCACGCCGCTGGCATGCCGGACTGCCCGGCCGGGGCGTCACCCGGATGGCGATCGGCGACGGCAAGCTGATCACCCTGACCTACGCCTGCGACGGTCAGGGCAGCTTTCTGACCGCCTTCCAGAGCAGCAGCGGGCAGCGCCTGTGGGACGTACCGCTAGGCGGTCCCGCGCAGGACATGGTCGTCGACCGGGGTGTGGCCGTGGTCGACACCCGGCCCGACTTCGCGCTCAGCACCACCGCGTACCGGCTCTCCAACGGCTACCGGCTGTGGCGGCTGACCGGCACGCGAGGCGACGGCCTGCTCTCCGCCGGCGGGCGACTGCTGCTGCGTACCGAAGGTCAAGGCTCCCGCGCGGTCGCCATCGGCACCGGCGCGACCCTCTGGCAGACCCCGTCCGACTGGTATGCGGTCGGCAGCGATCCGGCCGGCACGCGCTTCTACGTCGGCGGCGCCGGCGGTGGCCTGACGGCGGTCAATGCGGCCACCGGCGTACCGATCTGGAAGTCCACCTGGCCGTCACCCTCGGTGACCGCCGATGACCAGCGGGTCTATTTCCCGCGATACCGCAGCGTCGTCTGCCTGGACGCCCGCACCGGCCGCAAACTCTGGTCCGTCCACCTGCCCGGCGCCGCCGGCCAGCCGGTCCGCGCCGGCAGCCTGCTCTACAGCCCGTCCGGCATGGGCTCACCGCTACAGATCGTCGATGCCGCCACCGGCCGCGGCCCGCGCGGAGGCATGCCCAGCGACCAGAACTACCCACCGGCCGTAGCCGGCGGCCGCCTCTACCTCACCGACGGCGGCACGCTGCGCGCTTACTTCTAGACCCTTCCCGGTACGGGCATAGGCCGCCCCCCGCCGAATCCACACCTGATCCGGCGCTCCCGGGCGGCCACCAGCCACCCCAGGCCCCAACGCCCCCGCCGGGCTGAAGCACATGGCCAGCTGACGCTCAGGGTCGTTCAACGGCCCTGGAAACAGCACTCACGGCCAGCCGCAAAGACCCAGCTGACGCCCAGGGTCGTCTCCGGGCCCACGAAGCAGCACTCACCGTCAGCCGAAGAATCGGGCTGACGCTCAGGGTCGTTTAACGGCCCTGGAAACAGCACTCACGGCCAGCTGGGCAGATCCGGCTGGCCGTGAGGGTTGTTCGGGGTCAGCCGTGTACTCGGCGGCGGGCTACCTCGGCGAGCGTCACCGCAGCGGCGACGCTGGCGTTCAGCGACTCGACGTCGGAGGCCATCGGGATGCTCACCCGCAGGTCACACGTCTCGCCGACCAGGCGGGACAGGCCGCGACCCTCGGAGCCGACGACCACCAGCAGCGGGCCGACGGCGGCCTCCAACTGGTACAGATCAGTCTCGCCGTCGGCGTCCAGGCCGATCGCGGTGAAGCCGGCCTTCTGCGCCGCCTTGATCGCCCGGGTCAGGTTGACCACCTGCGAGACCGGGACCCGGGCCGCAGCGCCGGCGCTGGTGCGCCAGGCGGTCGCGGTGATCCCGGCGGCCCGGCGCTCGGTCATGAAGACGCCGTGCCCACCGAAGGCGGCCACCGACCGGATCACCGCGCCCACGTTGCGCGGGTCGGTGATGCCGTCCAGCGCGACCAGCAGCGGTGCGGTCTGCTCCAGCGCGGCGGCGACCAGGTCGTCGAAGTTCTCGTACGCGAACGGCGGCACCTGCAGGCCGATGCCCTGGTGCAGCACCCCGCCGGTCATCCGGTCCAGCTCGTTGCGGCTGATCTCCAGGATCGGGATGCCCCGGTCCCCGGCGGTCCGGACGATCTCGGAGACCCGGTCGTCGATGTCGATGCCCTGCGCCACGTACAGCGCGGTCGCCGGCACCAGCGCCCGCAGCGCCTCGACCACCGGGTTGCGGCCGAGCAGCAGCTCGGGCCCTTCCTTGGTGGGGTTGGACCGCCGGCCGGGCGCGACCCGCGGACCACGCGGACCGGCGCCGGCACGGCCGCGCGTCGTCTGGGCGCGGGTGATGCCGGGAGCCCGGCCGCCGCCCCGGCCCCAGGTGGTGTCCTTGGTCCCGGGGATGCCGACCTTGGGCGCACGACCCTCGGCCGCCGCTGCCCGGCGTTCCTTGTCCTGCTTACGCGCGGTCTTCTCGGGCAGTTTCTCGGTGCCCGAATACCCCTTGTGCCAGGGCCGCTCGTCTGCGGGCAGGGTCTTGCCCCGGCCTTTCAGCCCGGACCGGTTCTTGCCACCGGATCCGCCGGCCGCGCCCTTCTTCGACGTCGTCCGCTTGCTCGCGTTGAATGAATTTCCCGGCATCAGTGCTGCTCTCCTACCGTCCAGCGCGGCCCGGCCGGAGTGTCCTCCACCTGAATACCCGCGTTCTTGAGCTGGTCCCGCACCGAATCGGCGGCCGCCCAGTCTTTCCGTGCACGGGCTTGCGCCCGCTGTTCCAGTGCCAGCGCGACCAGTGAGTCGACAACCGGCTTCAGGTCGTTGCCGCCCTCGCCGCCGTCCCAGGCGGGGTCGAGCGGGTCGAGGCCGAGCACCCCGAGCATGGCCCGGACCGCGGTCAGCGCGCCGCGGATGGCCGGCTCGTCACCGGCGGCGAGGGCGGTGTTGCCCTCCCGGACGGTGTCGTGCACGATCGCCAGCCCGGCCGACGTGTTCAGGTCGTCGTTCATCGCGTCGGCGAAGGCCGGCGGCACCGCCTTGGGCCGGCCGGGGCCGACCACCTCGGCGGCGCGCTGCACGAATCCTTCGATCCGCCGGTACGCCACCGCGGCTTCGCGGAGCGCCTCGTCGGTGTAGTCGATCCGCGAGCGGTAGTGCGGGCTGCCCAGGTAGTAGCGCAGCTCGACCGGGCGGATGCCGGACTCACCCAGCGAATCCAGGTCGATCACGTTGCCCAGCGACTTGCTCATCTTGGACTCGCCGAGGTTGAGCAGCGCGTGGTGCACCCAGTAGCGGGCGAACCCGAGCCCGGCCGCCTTGGACTGGGCGATCTCGTTCTCGTGGTGCGGGAAGGTCAGGTCCAGGCCGCCGCCGTGGATGTCGAACTCGTCGCCGAGGTAGCGCCGGGCCATCGCCGAGCACTCGATGTGCCAGCCGGGCCGGCCCCGGCCCCACGGCGACGACCAGTACGCATCCTGGGGCTCGTCGGCCTTCACACCCTTCCACAGGGCGAAGTCGCGGTGGTCGCGCTTGTCCCGCTCCGGGGCGTCGCCGGCGGCCCGCATGTCGTCCGGCCGCTGGCCGGAGAGCGCGCCGTACTCCGGGTAGGACAGCACGTCGAAGTAGACGTCGCCGTTGCCGGCGGCCGCCGGGTACGCATTACCGCGCTCGATCAGACTCTGGATCAGCTCGTGCATCTCGGTGATGTGCCCGGTGGCCAGCGGCTCGTAGGTGGGCGGCAACACGTTCAGCTCGCGGTAGTGGCGATCCAGGTGGAGGCGGTTCTCGTAGGCGATCGCCCAGAACGGCCGGCCCTGCTCCAGCGACTTCTGCAGGATCTTGTCGTCCACGTCGGTGACGTTGCGGACGAACGTGACCTCCAGGCCCTCGTGCAGCAACCAGCGACGCAGAACGTCGTAGTTGACCGCGGAGCGGAGGTGGCCGATGTGTGGCGACGACTGCACGGTGAGACCACACAGGTAGATCCCCACCTGACCGGGCGTCATCGGGACGAAGTCCCGGACCGATCGGGTCGCGGTGTCATACAAGCGCAGCGTCACCGGTCAAGGGTACCGGCCATCTCCAGCAGCCGGCCGCCCCGCCCGGGCGACACGGCCGGCCGCGGATCAGACGCCGCCGACGGCCCGGTAGGCGTCGATGATCCCGTGCCCGTAGAACCCGTTGAACTCGGCGTCCCCCTCGCAGCGGGCGGCGAACTCGGCGGGCCGGTCCGGGTACTTCTGCAGCCGGGGCTTCGGGCACGGACGATCACTCGCGGTACGGAGGAGTTCCCGCTCGACCGCCTTCACACCGCGGCTCGCGATCAGGGCGGCCACTCCGGTGGCGTGCGGCGCGGCCATCGAGGTGCCCTGCGCGTACATGTAGTAGGCGCAGGCGCCGGACGAGCAGTCCTTGAGCACGGCGCCCTTGCCGGCTTCGGTGATCTCGCCGTCCGTACCGATCAGCCCTTCGGCCTCGAGCACCTTCTTCGGGTAACTGGAGAGGATCTCGCCGGCGACGCCGTAGCCGTCGCCCTGGTCGCCGCCGGGCGCCGCGATCTCCGCCTGCTCCACGCCGTAGTTCGAGTAGTCGGCCTTGCGACCGGACGGCCCGAGCGCGGTGGTGTTGACGACGTGCGGCCCCTCCTGCGGCATGTGCACACAGGTCTTGTTGTCGACCTTCCGGTCGTACGGTTCAGCGCCGTAGTTCGGGCTGCTCGTGTCCACCCGCGGCCGGCCCAGGTCCTCGTGCGCGTTGCCGAGCGAGCTGATCAGCGTGACGCCCCGCTGGTGGGCGTATTTCAGCGCCCGGTTCAGCCCGGCGATGATGGCCCGTTGTTCGGCCTGCTGCTTCCTGCTGTCGGCCGGGTTGGCGGGGCAGAGGTAGCGCCACGGGTCGACGAAGAAGGACATGTTCACCACGTCGATGCCGGCGTCGCCCGCGTACGTCAGCGCGTCGACCACCGGCCCGAGGAAGAAGAAACCGGAGTCCTGGCCACCCTTGAGCTCGACCAGGGTGACGCCGGGCGCGACGCCGGAGATCCCGTGACCGTCGGCGGCCGCCCCGATCGTGCCGGCCACGTGCGTGCCGTGCCCGCCGTCGTCGGTGCCGACCGGGTCGAGGCAGCCGGCCACCTCGCACGGACCGTCGACGTCCGGCATGTCCTTCGCGAAGTTGCGGGAGAGCGCCCGGCTGAAGTGCGGCGCCAGGTCGGGGTGCCCGGCGTCCAGACCGGTGTCGAGCACGCCGACGGTCACTCCCGGGTCGCCGCGCTGCACCTTGCGGGCCAGGTCCGCCCGGATCATGCGCAGGCCCCACAGCTTGGTGTCGAGCGGGTCGAGGTTCTCCGGGCCGGGTGGCACGTCGGCGGCCGGGACGGCACGCGCGGCGGGGTGCACAGCGACCCGGCCGATGGCTCGCCGCTCGCTGGCGCCGATCAGCTTCGCCGAGCCGGCGGCCTTCGTGGCGAACCGCGCGTCGGCCGAGGTGACCCGGTAGACGCCGACGGCTTCGTTGCTGCTCAGGACCGTGCCGCCGGCGGCGCGGATGGCGGCGGTGGCCTCGCGCACGGATATCCCGTCGGCCGCGACCACGGTGTAATCCGTGGCCGACGGACCGGCGGTGAGCGGCAGCAGGGCCAACAGGGTCAATCCGGACACGACTGCGCGTAGGGCCTTCACTTCCCGGATGCTAGGGCGGCAAAGGGGTGCTTGTTCCGCGATCGCGGAACAAGCACCCCCAAGGAAACCGCAGGTCAGCGGCCGCCGACCGCCGCGTAGGCGTCGACGATGCCGTAACCGTAGAACCCGTTGAAGTTCTTCCCGCCCTCACAGAGCGCGTCGAACTCGGTGGAGCGGCCCTCCCGCACGTAGCTCTGCAGGCGCGGCTCCGGGCAGGCCTGCTCGGCCGCCGAGCGGTAGAGCTGAGCCTCGACCAGGGCCGGAGCCATGGTCTTGCCGCCCCGGCGGAAGTCCGGGTAGCCGTACTTGCTGACGATCAGCGCGGCCACACCGGAGGCGTGCGGCGCTGCCATCGAGGTGCCCTGCAGGTACGTGTAGTAGCCGCACTTGCCGGCCTTGGTGCACTCCTTGAAGACCAGGCCCTCGCCGTCCGCGGTGATGTTGCCGTCCGCGTCGACCAGCCCCTCCTCCTGCAGCACCTTGAGCGGGTACGTGGAGAGGATCTGGTTGCCGGCCGTCTGGAAGGTGTCGGTGCCGTAGCCGTCGCGGTACCAGCCGCCCGGCGCGGCGACCGAGATCTGCTCGAGGCCGTAGTTCGAGAAGTCCGACTTCGTCTTCGACGGGCCGACCGAGGAGACGCCGATGACGTGCGGGCCCTCCGCCGGCAGGTCCCAGCAGGTGCTGTTGTCGATCGGGCGCGGGTACGGGTCGGCGCCGTAGTCCGGGCTGGAGATGTCGGTCCGGGGCTTGCCCAGGTCCTCGTGGTTGTTGCCGAGCGCGCCGACCAGCGTCACGCCCTTGCGGTGCGCGTACTGCAGGGCCCGCTTCATGCCGGCGATGATGGCGCGCTGCTCGGCCTGGTCCTCCGCGCTGTCGGCCGGGTTGGCCGTGCAGTTGTAGAGCCACGGGTCGACGTAGAACGACATGTTGACCACGTCGAGGCCGGAGTCGGCGGCGTGGGTGAGCGCGTTGACCACCGGGTCGAGGAAGAAGTAGCCGGAGTCCTGGCCACCCTTGAGCTCGACCAGGGTGACGTCCGGGGCGATGCCGGAGACGCCGATGCCGTTCGCCGCGGCGCCGATGGTGCCGGCGACGTGCGTGCCGTGGCCGTTGTCGTCGGTGCCGACCGGGTCGACACAGCTCGCCACCTCGCACGGGCCGTCGACGTCGGTCAGGTCCGGCGCGAAGTTGCGGGACAGCTTGGAGCTGAAGTGCGGGGCGAGATCCGGGTTGGAGGCGTCCAGACCGGTGTCCAGGATGCCGACGGTCACGCCGCGATCACCGGACTCGATCTTGCGAGCCTTGTCCGCGCGGACCATGGCGAGGCCCCAGAGCTTGGAGTCCAGCGGGTCCAGCTTCGCCGGGCCGCCCTTGCCGCCCCTACCGGTACGGGCGTTGCGGTCGACCTTCTCGAGCTGGTTCGGAGCGTGGCCGATGGCCCGGCGCTCGCTCGCGCCGATCAGGGCGTCGGTCGCGGTCGCCTTGGTACCGAACTTGGCGTCGGTCGAGGTGACCCGGTAGACGCCGACGGCGTCGTTGCTGCTCACGATCTTTCCGCCGGCGGCCTTGATGGCGGCGGTGGCCTCCGCCGCGGAGGCACCGTCGGCGGCCACGACCGTGTAGTCGACTGCGTTACCTGGCTCCGCCGCGGCAGAGCCAGGTATGGCAGCCAGGAAGGCGAGGCCCGTCGCGGTGACGACGGCCCCGGTGACGACGCGTCTTCTCATGGAATGCGTTCCTCCTGGGAGTTGGCTAGGAGGATCACATCGAGAAAGGTCGCTCAGCGCAAGATGAGAGACCGTCTATTTATCATCACGGTCTGGTCATACGGAGTACATCCAGCGCCTCGTCGAGCTGCGACTCGGTGAGTCTGCCCGACGACACGTGTCCGCGTTCGAGAACGACGTCACGAATGGACCGGTCGGTGGCAAGTGCCTGTTTGGCGATGGCTGCGGCCTCGTCGTACCCGAGGTACCGATTCAGCGGGGTGACGATCGACGGCGACCCCTCCGCGTACGCCCGGGCCACCTCCTCGTTCGCCTCCAGCCCGGCGACGCACCGGTCGGCGAGCTGGCGGGAGGCGGCGGCGAGCAGCCGGATCGACTCGAGCAGGTTGCGGGCCATCACCGGGAGCATCACGTTCAGCTCGAAGTCGCCCTGGGTGCCGGCGAAGGCCACCGTCGCGTCGTTGCCGATCACCTGGGCGGCGACCTGGCGGACCATCTCCGGCACCACCGGGTTCACCTTCCCCGGCATGATCGACGAACCGGGCTGCAGGTCGGGCAGGCGCAGCTCGCGCAGGCCGGCCCGCGGACCCGAGCCCATCCAGCGGATGTCGTTGGCGATCTTGTAGAGGCCGACGGCCACCACCCGCAGCTGTCCGGACGCCTCGACCAGCGCGTCCCGGGCGCCCTGCGCCTCGAAATGGTCCCGGGCCTCGCTCAGCGGCAGGCCGGTCTCGTCGCGGAGCAGCTCGATCACCGCCGGGGCGAAACCGGGCGGCGTGTTCACCCCGGTGCCGACCGCGGTGCCGCCGAGCGGGAGCTCGCCGAGCCGGGGCAGGGTCGCGGTCAGCCGTTCGACGCCGTTGGTGACCTGCTGGGCGTACCCCGAGAATTCCTGACCCAGGGTGACCGGCGTGGCATCCATGAGATGCGTGCGGCCGCTCTTGACCACCTCGGCCCAGGCCGAGGCCTTCGCCCGCAGGGCGGTCGCCAGGTGCTCGAGCGCCGGGACCAGGTCCTGGCTGACCGCCTCGGTGGCGGCCAGATGGATCGAGGAGGGGAAGACGTCGTTGCTGGACTGGGACGCGTTGACGTGGTCGTTGGGGTGCACCGGCCGGCCCAGCGCGCGCGAGGCCAGGGTGGCGATCACCTCGTTGGCGTTCATGTTCGACGACGTGCCGGAACCGGTCTGGAAGACGTCGATCGGGAACTGGTCGTCGTAGCCACCGTCGGCGACGTGCGCCGCCGCGGTCGCGATCGATTGCGCGAGGTCGTCCTCCAGCACGCCGAGCTTCCCGTTGGCCCGGGCCGCGGCCCCTTTGATCCGGGCCAGCGCCCGGATGTGCGCCGGTTCCAGTCCCCGGCCGGAGATCGGGAAGTTCTCCACGGCGCGCTGCGTCTGTGCCCGCCAGAGGGCGTCGGCGGGCACCCGCACCTCACCCATCGTGTCTTTTTCGATCCGGAAGCCGCTCTCGTCAGTCGTCACCGGACCATCGTCCCTCCGCGGTGGCCGGATCGCAGTTCTTCAGCCGTTGCGCGACGTCGAACCGCTCCGGAACGTCCATCTGTTCGAAAGCGGCGAGCGCCCACTCCCACAACCGGCGCGCCTGCGCCGGATCGGCGTCCGCCAGGAGGTCGGCCAGGCCGGCCTGCGCCCGGGCGATCAGGTACGGCTGGCGGGCGCTCTGCGCGATGCGCAACGACTCCTGGTACGCCTCCCGCGCACCGGAAAGGTCACCGGAAGCCGCCAGCGTGGTGCCGTAGTCGTAGCGGAAGTCGGCCTGCTGACGGCGGTCCCCGGTGCGGCTCACGATGTCCAGCGCGATCCGGTGCTCGGCGATCGCCTCCGGGTACCGGCCCTCGGCCCGGAACAGGCGGCCGAGCTCGTTGTGCCCGTCACCGACCCCGTACCGGGAGGCGGCCCGCTCCAGCAGGCGCAGCGCGGCACGGACGTAGCGCCGCGCGTCCGGCGCCGAGAGGGTGCCGGCCGCGAATCGGAGCCGTTGCAGGTAGTCCAGGCAGAGGGCGATCCATTCGTCGTCGCGCCGGGCCACCGCGGCCAGAAGCTGCAGGCGGGTTTCGCGCACCGCCTCCTCGTACCGCCCGAGCCGGCCGAGGATGACGCCGAAGAGCATGAGCGGGGTGTGGGCGCCGACCGGGTCGCGCCCGGTCAGGATCAGGAGCCGGCGCGTGGTTCGCAGCGCCTCGATCGCATCGGCGAAGCGGCCCATGGCGTCGTGCAGGCTCGCCAGGTTGCCGTACGAGACCGCCACCGAAGCCATGTCGCCCAGCTCGGTACGGAGCTGGATCGAGCGTTCCAGGTACGACCGGGCGGTGTCGTGCTCGGCGATGCGGCTGTAGCTGCCGGCGAGATAGTTCGCGATCGTCGCGATGGCGTGCTTGTCGCCGTCGTTCTCGATCGCGGCCAGCGCCTGGTGGAACAGCCCGAGGAAGTCGTCGTGGTACCCGCGGAAGTACAGCGTCGGCCAGGCCGCACGGGGGATCGTCCAGCAGTACCGCCGCGCGTCGGCCCCGGCCGCGGCGTCGATGAACAGGGTCAGGTTCGGCCGCTCCCGCTCCAGCCGGTCCACCGGGTCGGTCAGGGTCGCGAGAAGGTCCGGGCGCAGCGGCTCGGCCGCGCCCAGATCACGCTGCAGCATGGGTCGTTGGGTGTCCGTCGCGGCGGCCACGGCCGCGTGCAGATGATGGTCGAGCACGTTGACGATCGCCTCGCGGCGCACTTCGCCCGGCAGGTCGGCGGCGAGGAGTACGGCGTACTCCCGCAGCAGGTCGTGCAGGCGGAACAGGTTCCGCGCCGGGTTCTCGAGCAGGTGCACGTCGACGAGGTCGTTCAGCAGGTCGTCCGCCGCCTGGTACGGCAGCCCGGTCAGCGCGGCCACGGCGTGGGCGTCGAAGCCGGCGCCCGGGTACACCCCGAGCAGCCGGAACAACCGCCGGGCCGGCTCGCCCAGCTGGCGATAGGTGAGTGCGAACGCGCTCGACACGGTCCGGTCCTCGGCGGACAGCTGGGGCAGCGTCGCGGCGCCGAGCCGGCTGAGCAGGTCGGACACCCGCCAGCGTGGACGGTGTGCCAGCCGCGACCCGGCCAGCCGGATCGCCAGCGGCAGCCCGCCGCAGCGCCGCACCACCTCGGCGGCCGCCTCCGGCTCGGCCCGGACACGCTCCCCGGCGATCCGGGCGAGCAGGGTCACCGCTTCGTCGGGGTCCAGCAACGGCAGCGCCTCGGGGTACACCCCGTCCAGCCCGGCCAGCCGACGCCGGCTGGTCACCAGCGCCAGACTCCCGGGCGCGGTGGGCAGCAGGTCGGCCACCTGCTCGCTGGATCCGGCGTTGTCGAACACCACGAGCACCCGCCGCCGGGCCACCTCGGTACGCCACAGGCTGACCCGGTCCACCAGGCCCGCCGGGATGGTCTCGGCGCCGAGCCCGAGCTGGCGCAGCAGCACGAGCAGCGCGGCGGCCGGCGGCAACGGCTGCTGCTCGCTGTGCCCGTGCAGGTCCACGAACAGATGCGCGTCCGGGTAGCGCTCGCCGACCAGCCCGGCGACGTGCAGCGCCAGTGTGGTCTTGCCGCTGCCCGCCATGCCGTCGATCACCACTTCGACCGGCCCGGACCCGTCGTCCGCCTCGATGGTCCGGATCAGCCGGCCGACCAGGTCGCCGTGACCGGTGAAGTCGCCGACCGTCCGGGGCAGGCAGCGCACCGCGGGAACAGCCTCCGGCGCCTCGCCCGCGAGCAGCTCGCGGTGCAGATCCTGCAGCTCCTTGCCCGGTTCGATGCCGAGCTCGTCGCCGAGCACCGCGGTGATGCGGCGGAACTCGGCGAGCGCGTCGGCCTGCCGTCCGGACCGGTGCAGCGCGAGCATCAACTGGCCGCGCAATCGTTCCCGCAGCGGATGCTGGTCCACCAGAGCGGTGAGCTCACCCAGCAGCTCCCGCTCGCGACCGGCGGCCAGTCCCTGGTCGGCCCAGTCCTCGACGGCCACCGCATGCCGTTCGTCCAGCACCGCCACCTGCCGGCGCACGGCCGCCGAGTCGATCTCGGCCAGCGCCGGACCGCGCCACAGATCCAGCGCGGCCCGGAAGTTCGCCTCACCGATCAGACGAGCGAAGACCAGTGCGTCCAGCTCGTTCGGGCCCACCCGGATCCCGTACCCCGCCGGATCGGTGATGATCACGCCGGCGGGCAGCGCCCGCCGCAGCCGGGAGATGCACGTCTGCAGCTGACCGCGCGCGGTGGTCGGCGGATCGGCGCCCCAGACCGCCTCGGTGAGCTCGCTCGACCCGACGATCCGGCCCGGGTTCAGCAGCAGCATCGCCAGCACGACCCGGTCCCGGTCGGCGTTGATGACCACCGGCCGGCCGTCTGCCGTCACCGACAACGGGCCAAGGATGTGAAAACGTACGTCACCCACGTGGCACACCCCTCTGCTTCTGCTCCCGGCCGCCGTCGTCGAGGCAGTTCGCGAGGCCGGCCGCGGCCCGGGCGATCGAGTACGGCTGACCCGCCGCCCGAGCCAGCCGCAACGACCGCTCGAAGGCTTCCCGAGCCGCCGGAACATCCCCCGACCGGTGCAGCGTGACGGCGTAGTCGTGCACAAATTCGGCCGCGAACCGGGTGTCGCCAACCCGTTCGGTCAGCTCGACCGCTCGCCGATGCTCGGTCAGGGCCGCCTCGAACGCGCCCTGTTCGGCCAGGACCGTCCCCAGCTCGGTACGCGCCTCAGCCTCCAGCATCACCAGTTCCTGCCTCCTGATCAGGCGAAGAGCGAGTTCCACGTACCGTTGCGCCGCCGTTGGTGTCATCAGGCCGAGCCGGCGCTTGCTCCGCTGAATGTGGACGAGACACCCGGCCTTCTCGGGGAGGTCGCCGGACTCGATCGCGGCCAGCAGACGTCTCCGGTCGATCCGCAGCGCCTCCGGCCAGCGGCCGAGCTTCTGACAGGCGACGGAGAGCTGGGTCTGCGCGACCATCGCGGAGATGCCCCCCGGATGCGACCGGAGCGACTCGCGCGCGGTCTCGACCGCCTCGGTGAACCGGTTCGT
The DNA here is from genome assembly GCF_036053395.1 of Actinoplanes sp. NBC_00393. Taxonomy (NCBI): domain Bacteria; kingdom Bacillati; phylum Actinomycetota; class Actinomycetes; order Micromonosporales; family Micromonosporaceae; genus Actinoplanes; species Actinoplanes sp. NBC_00393. Next base: position 7,910,874 of record NZ_CP107942.1, read on the forward strand.
CGCCACCTGGACGGCCGCGATGTTGCCCAGGGCGCCGGCGACCGCGGTCCGGTCGCCGTGCTTCTCCCGGATCCGGATGGCCGTCCGCAGGTGTTCCAGCGCCCGGTCGTACGACCCGGTCCGGTAGAGGAAGGACGCGAGGTAGTTGGCCGTCATCGCCATGCCCTCGTCGTCCTTCCGCTGCTGGGCGATGGCCATGCCCCGCTCGTGCAGAACCGTGCCGTCATGGCTGTAGCCGCGGTGGAACAGCTGGAACCAGGCGGCCCGGGGGATCAACCATCCGTACTCGGGATGACCGGACCGCACTGCCGCGTCCTGGAACGCTCCGAGGTCCGGCCGGTGCCGCTCGAACCGCCCGATCGGATCGGCGATCGCCTCCACCAGGTCCGGCCGCCGGTTCTCGACGGTCCGCAGATCGCGCTGCACGATCTGCTGATGCGACGCGGTCGTCGTGGTCGCCAGCGAGAACGTCTCGAGATTGACCAGGTCACGCACCGCGCGGCTGCGCTCCGGCCCGGGGAGTCCGTCGGCGAGCGCCGCGGCGTACTCGTGCAGCAGATCGTGCAGCCGGTACACCCCGGCCGCCGGCTCCTCGATCAGGTGCATGTCCACCAGCTCGTCGAGCAGTCCCTCGGCCTCGTCCAGCGGCAGGCCGGCGAGCGCGGCGGCCGCGGGTGCGTCCAGCGACGAGGCCGGGTGCAGGCCGAGCAGGCTGAAGAAACGCCGCGCCGCCTGGTCCAGCTGTCCGTAGGAGAGCGCGAACGCGCTTTCCACCGTGCGGTTCTCCACCGCCAGCTCGGGCAGCGCCGCCTCAGCGAGACGCTGCACCAGATCCGCCACCTGCCACCGCGGCCGGTACGCCAGACGGGTTCCGGCCAGCCGGATGGCCAGCGGCAGGCCACCGCACCGCCGCACCACGTCGGCCGCCGCCTCCGGCTCCGCCGCCACCCGGTCGCCGACGATCCGGGCCAGCAGGGCGACCGACTCCTCCGGCGACAGCAGTGGCAACGACAGTGGGCGTACCCCGTCCAGCCCGGTCAGCCGGCGCCGGCCGGTCACCAGCGCGAGACTGCCCGCCGAGGTCGGCAGCAGATCGGCCACCTGCGCGCTCGACGCCGCGTTGTCGAGGACCACCAGGGCACGCCGCCGGGCCAGCTCGGTACGCCACAGCCCGACCCGGCCCACCAGATCGTCCGGGACCGTCTCGGCCCGCTGACCCAGCTGCCGCAGCAGCACGAGCAGAGCGTCGGCCGGCTCCAGCGGCTCCTCCTCGCTGTGTGCCTGCAGGTCCACGAAGAGGTGCGCGTCCGGGTACTGCTCGCCGACCAGCGACGCGAGGTGCAGCGCGAGGGTCGTCTTGCCGCTGCCGGCCATCCCGTCGACCACCAGCACACCGGACTCGGCGGTCTCGTCGACCAGCCGCTTCAGCAGATCGGCACGGCCGGTGAAGTCGCGGACCGTCCGCGGCAGGCACCGCACCGGGACGGCCGGCCGTCGCGACGCCGGAGTCTGGCCACTGAGGATCTCCAGGTGCAGCTCCTGCAGTTCCTTGCCGGGCTCGATGCCGAGCTCCTCGACCAGGGTGTCGCGGGCCCGGCGGAACTCGGCGAGCGCGTCGGCCTGCCGCCCGGACCGGCAGAGGGCGATCATGAGCTGGCCACGCAGTCGTTCCCGCAACGGGTACCGCTCGACCAGGGCGGCGAGGTCGCCGAGCAGGTCCCGGTCGGTGCCGGCGTCGAGCTCCAGATCCACCCAGTCCTCGGTCGCCGCGGCGTGCAGTTCGTCCAAGGTGGCTGCTGCGCGGCGCACGGCCGGCGCGTCGATCTCGGCACAGGCCGGGCCATGCCAGAGATCAAGAGCTTTCCGGTACGCCCGGCGCGCGGCCTCCGCCTCCCCGGCCGACCGCGCCTCCCCGATCAGGTCGAGAAAGACCTGCGCGTCGAGTTCGCCGGGCTGAACCTGCAGGCCGTACCCCGCGCGGTCGGTCAGAATGGCGCCGGGCAGCGTCCGCCGCAGCCGGGAGACGCAGGTCTGCAACTGTCCACGGACGGTGGCCGGAGGGTCGGCGCCCCAGACCGCCTCGGCGAGCTTGCCCAGAGCGACGATGCGATCGGGGTGCAACAGCAGCATGGCGAGCACGATCCGGTCACGTCCTGCCGTGACGGCCACCGTCTGCTCGTCAACGGTGACGGAGAGTGGCCCCAGGATGCGGTAGCGCAAGGCGTCCCCCCGTCCCCCTGTGCCGTGCTCGGAAGCCTAGCCGATATCGGCGGTAGTGATTCGACAGCGGAACGAGAGCGGCGTACCGCAAGCTTGTTCCCAGCACCGCTTCGCTGCCCAACGCTTCCGAGGCGCCCCCAGAGCAGCGGAGCGGTCAAGCAGTGAACGGGGGCGAGCGGCCCGTCCGCGAGCAATCGCGGGCGGGCCCGTTCGTATCTTGATGATCACTCACGGTTGGACGCGAGCCGCAACGGAACGTACCGTCGGCGGAGTTTGGTTGCCCCCGACGAAGAGGATCTCTGATGCGACGCGCCATCCTGGCCGTGCTCGCCGGCGGCGTGCTGCTGGCCGGCACCGCCTGTGACAGCGATGCGGACACCAGCGAGATCGGCGCTCCGGCCGCCGCCAGCGTCACCTCCGCGACGCCGACCGCCACCGTGGCCACTCCGGACTACTCGGCCGACACCGAGAAGGTGTGCGGACGGCTCGAGAAGATCTTCAGCGCCGCGCTGGCCGGCGAGTTCGGCGCCGCCATGGGCAAGATGATCGCCCAGAAGGAGGCGAAGCAGACCGACGAGGCCAAGAAGGCGGAGAAGGTCGCGGCCGCCGAACTGAAGGCGGTCGGCACCCAGATCCGCAAGGAGACCGTCGCCGCGCAGAACCCCGACCTCAAGCTGGCCGGCGAGACCTCCGCGGCGAAACTCGAGAAGAGCGCGAAGACCCGGGACTACATCGAGAAGGTCAAGACCGCCAAGGACCTCGAGCGCACGCTCAGGCCCCAGATGCAGGAGTGGCTGACCCCCGTCGCCGGCTACTGCGCCTGACCCCGTCGCCGCGGCTCGCCGAGGTCAGCGGCGGCCGATCCCCAGGACCGGCTTGGTGACCTCGGCGAAGAAGTCCTCGCCCTTGTCGTCGACCACGATGAAGGCCGGGAAGTCCTCGACCTCGATCTTCCAGACCGCCTCCATGCCGAGCTCCGGGAACTCGAGCACCTCGACGTGGCGGATGCAGTCCTGGGCGAGCCGGGCCGCCGGGCCGCCGATCGAGCCCAGGTAGAACCCGCCGTACGTCTTGCAGGCGTCGGTGACCTGCTTGGACCGGTTGCCCTTGGCCAGCATCACCATCGAGCCGCCGGACGCCTGGAACTTCTCCACGTACGAGTCCATCCGGCCGGCCGTGGTCGGGCCGAACGAGCCGGAGGCGTACCCTTCCGGGGTTTTCGCCGGGCCGGCGTAGTAGACCGCGTGGTCACGCATGTACTGCGGCATCGGCTCGCCCGCGTCCAGCCGCTCGGCGATCTTGGCGTGCGCGATGTCCCGGGCCACGACCAGCGGCCCGGTCAGCGACAGCCGGGTCTTGACCGGATACTTGCTCAGTTCAGCCCGGATCTCGGACATGGGCCGGTTGAGGTCGATCTTGACGACCTGCTCCGACTCCAGGTGATCGTCCGTGACGTCGGGCAGGTAGCGCGCGGGGTCGGTCTCCAGCCGCTCCAGCCACACCCCGGACGGCGTGATCTTCGCGACCGCCTGGCGGTCGGCCGAGCAGGAGACGGCGATCGCGACCGGGCAGGACGCGCCGTGCCGGGGCAGCCGGATGACGCGGACGTCGTGGCAGAAGTACCGCCCGCCGAACTGGGCGCCGATCCCGAAGTCCCGGGTCAACTCCAGGACCGCGGCCTCCAGCTCCAGGTCACGGAAGCCGTGCGCCAGCATCGTGCCCGAGGTCGGCAGGTTGTCCAGGTACTTCGCGCTGGCCAGCTTGGCGGTCTTGAGCGCGTGCTCGGCGCTGGTGCCGCCGACCACCACGGCCAGGTGGTAGGGCGGGCAGGCCGAGGTGCCGATCAGGCGCAACTTCTCATCCAGGAACTGCATCATCCGCTGCGGGTTCAGCAGCGCCTTGGTCTCCTGGTAGAGGTACGACTTGTTGGCCGAGCCGCCGCCCTTGGCCATGAACAGGAACTTGTACGCATCCGGCTGGCCGCCCGGGTCCTCGGCGTACAGCTCGATCTGCGCCGGGAGATTCGTGCCGGTGTTCTTCTCGTCCCACATGGTGATCGGGGCGAGCTGCGAGTAGCGCAGGTTGAGCCGGGTGTACGCCTGGTAGACGCCGAGCGCGATGGCCGCCTCGTCCTGACCGTCGGTGAGCACGTGCCGGCCGCGCTTGCCCATCACGATCGCGGTGCCGGTGTCCTGGCACATCGGCAGCACGCCGCCGGCCGCGATGTTGGCGTTGCGCAGCAGGTCCAGCGCGACGAACCGGTCGTTCGGCGAAGCCTTGGGGTCGTCGATGATCGAGCGCAGCTGAGCCAGGTGCGCCGGCCGCAGGTAGTGCGCGATGTCGTGCATCGCCTCCGCGGTGAGCTGGGTCAGGGCCGCCGGCTCGACGGTCAGGAACCGTCGCCCGCCCGGGCCCTCGACAACGTCCACACCCTCGTCCGTGACCAAGCGGTACTCGGTCTGGTCCGCGCCGGTCGGCAAGAGCGGCGAGTAGGTGAAAGCGGCGCCTCTGCTCATGAGCGGCAAGCCTAGGCCAGCCGGGTAGCCGTACGCGAACCCGTCCCGGCGCTTCGCGCGCCGGGTCACCTCAGGAGAACGCCAGGTAGGCCATGTCGCGGCCGGAGACGGCGATCATTCCATCAGGTCCAACGGCAAAGATCTTCGCATCGGTACGCACATCAGCACGAACAGCCCCACTCGACGGAGTGAGCGCCGTGACCCGGTTCTTGCCCAGGACGATCACGGCGTGCGGCGTCAGAGCCGCGCTCGTGCCGGCCTGCCGCCACACCGCCTTGCCTTTGCTGTACGAGTAGCCGCGCAACGTGTCGTCCTTACGGATCACCGCGTAGGCGTCGTTCACGGCGACCACGTCCGAGTCCTTGTCGCCGTACCAGAGGTTGCGCCCGTCGTACCCGTTGATCAGGACTTCCCGCCCGTAGGGGTCGACGCCGAGCACCACGTTGTAGCCGCCGGCCGGGTCGCGTCCCTGCTCGCAGTCCGACCCGTTCTCCGCGGTCCGCAGGTTCAGCCCGTCGCGCTGCCAGACCACGGCGTTGCGGGGCGGCGCGGTGGCGACCACCCCGTAGTAACAGGTGCCGTCGCGCGGCGTACCGGTCACGGTCAGCACCCGTCCACCGACCACGGCGACCCGCTGATCGCGTTCCGGCCGGACGGTCTGCACCAGCTTGCCGGTGGCGGTGTCGATCACCCGGACCTGCCCGTCGTCCGGGATCCCGAGCAGGCCGGGCAGCACCGGCGGTCCGGCCACGTCGTCGTCGACGTCGTCGGTGGTGAGCCGGCGGGTGTCCGGCAGGTCCGGGTTGGCGGCGTCCAGGACGAACCCGATGCTGCCGGTACCGACGCTCCAGAGCTGGGTGCCGGACTTCGGGTCCCAGGCGGTCAGCCGGCAGTCGTCACCCCCGGAGCAGCTCAGGTCGACGATCGCGTCCTGGTACGTCCAGACCGCGCTCGCCGTGGTGTCCGACCGCCGCTCCACCCCGGTACGCGGGTCCAGCACCTGATAGCCCTTGGTGAGCAGCCGGCCGGTGACCACCACCGCGTCGGAGCCCTTGCCGGCGATCGACGCCCAGTCCGCGTCCGACGACCAGAGCGGAACCGCCGCGGTCAGCCCGTACGCCTCCACCGAGGTCCGGTACTCGACGATCACCGCGTCCCCGGCGATGGCCACGCTCTGCGGGGTGCCGCCGAGCTCCTGCTGCCAGCGTGCGCCGGGCGCGACCGGTCCACTCGTGCTGATCCACGACCACATCTGCGGGAACGGGTTCCACACGCCGGTGCTCGCCAGGACCGTGACGGTCACGGCGGCGGCCAGCGCGAGTCCCTTCCCAGCCCCGGACATGCGGACACGGTAATGACCTCGATCCACTTATCCCGCGAGCGCGAAAAGTCCGTGTCGGGGCCTATTGCCGGTTTGCTGCGCGAACCAGCGGCACGGTTCGATACGGGATCAGCTCGGCCAGCGCGATGATCGTGTGCGCCCGGAGGATGCCCTCGTAGCCGACGATCTGGTCGATCACCCGCTGCAGGTCGGCGTTGGCCCGGGCCACGATCCGGCACAGGATGTCCCCGCTGCCGGTGATCGTGTGCGCCTCGAGGACCTCGGGAATCTCCGCGAGATGCTCGGCCACGGCGTCATGACCGTACCGTTGACGGATCTCCAGAGTGACGAAACTGGTGACGCCGAAGCCGATCGCGGCCGGCACCACCTCGGGGCCGAAGCCCTTGATCGCGCCCCGCGCGATCAGCTTGTCCAGCCGGGCCTGGACCGTCCCACGGGCCACCGCGAGCCGCCGGGAGAGCTCCAGCACACCGATCCGCGGCTCCGCGGCGAGCAGCGCGATGAGGCGGCCGTCAAGGTCATCGAGCTGGACAGTCTGCTCACTCATCGGGGGAACCTACCCCACCTCCTGCACAGTCTGACCAACTTCCGGTGCGCCTCTTGCCCAACCGCGCGGCCCGCACGCACCGTAGGAAAGGGACCCGGCCCGCAGGGAACCGTCAGGCTGTCGTGGTAAAGGTTTGCGCATGAGTTCCCTTCCCGCGGGTTGGTACAAGGACCCGGCCGACACCAGCACCCAGCGCTACTGGGACGGTGAGGGCTGGCTAGGGAAGGCCATTCCGGCCGACGCCGTCCCACCGGACGGGCCGCCCGCCGTCGAGGCGGAGCCGCCGGTCACTCCGGCCGCGCCCGCGCCGCCGCAACCCCAGCCGCAGGCGTTCCAGGCGCCGCCACCCGGATACCCCGCTCAGCCGACCACGCCGCCGGCATACGGTCCGCCGCCCGGCTGGGGACCGCAGCCCGGCTGGGGCCCGCAGCAGCCGGGCCCCCAGCAGCCGGGCCCGCAGGCGCCGCCGCCCGGGTGGCAGCAGCCCCCGCCCGGCTGGCAGCCGCCGCCCGGCCAGCCCGGTCAACCGGGGCAGCCGATGCACGCGTACCTCTATCCCATGCCGCAGGCGATGCCGCACGGCTTCCCGCTCGCCGGCCTGGGCCGGCGGCTGACCGCCCGGCTGATCGACATCGCCGCGGTCCTGGTGCTCAACATCTTCGTCAACGGCTGGTTCATCTATCAGTACTGGCAGGACTTCGCGCCGATCTTCCAGGAGTACATGCGGCAGGTCGCGGCGGGCAACCAGAACGTCACCGTCGAGCCGACCGCGCGCATGCAGACCCTCTCGATCGCCATCCTGACCGTCGCCACCCTGTTGTGGCTGCTCTACGAGGCGCCCTCGACCGCTACCCGCGGCCAGACCCTCGGCAAACGGGCGATGGGGATCAAGGTGCTCCCGGTGGAGAAGACCGGGCCGCTCGGCTTCGCCCGGGCCTTCACCCGCTGGGCCCGGCTCGGCATGTGGACGCTGTTCTGGTGGTGCGGCGTCGGCCTGATCGTCCAGTTCATCGCCTCGCTGTCCCCCGTTTTCGACCCCCGCCTGCGACAGGCCTGGCACGACAAGACGGCGGCGACAGTCGTCGTCGCCGTTCCGCCGGGCACCCGACCGACGACCACACCCGGAGGACCGCAATGACCCGGCTGACCCGCGCCGACCTGGACGCGCTGCCCAACTACGTGCCCGGGCGCAACGTCGCCGACCTCGCCCGTGAGCTGGGCATCGCCGAGGCGATCAAGCTGGCCAGCAACGAGGTGCCGTACGGTCCGCTACCCGGCGTGGTGGAAGCGGTGACCGAGGCGGCCCGGTCCGTGCACCGCTACCCCGACATGGGTGTGATCCGGCTGCGCGACGCGATCGGCGAGCGGTTCGGGGTGGACCCGGAGCGGGTGGTCACCGGCTGCGGGTCGGTGGCGCTCGCCGAGATCCTGGCCAAGGCGACCTGCCTGCCGGGCGACGAGATCGTCTACTCGTGGCGGTCCTTCGAGGCGTACCCGATCATCGCCGCCGGTGGGGGCGCGACCAGCGTGCGGGTGCCGAACACCGCGGCGCACGGGCACGACCTGGCGGCGATGGCCGAGGCGATCACCGACCAGACGCGGATGGTCTTCGTCTGCAACCCGAACAACCCGACCGGCACCAGCGTGCGCAAGACCGAGATCGACCGGTTCCTGGCCGACGTGCCGTCCGACGTGCTGGTGGTGCTCGACGAGGCGTACCGGGAGTTCGTCACCGACCCGGACGTGCCGGACGGGCTGGAGACGTACGGTGACCGGCCCAACGTCGTGGTGCTTCGCACCATGAGCAAGGCCTGGGGCCTGGCCGGGCTGCGGATGGGCTACCTGGTCGCCCAGCCCGAGGTGGCCTCCGCGGTACGCAAGGTGGTCACCCCCTTCTCCACCAGCACAGTCGCGCAGGCAGCCGCGCTGGCCGCGCTGGAGCAGGAGGACGAGGTACGCCGCCGCTGCGCCCTGGTCGTCGCCGAGCGGGCCCGGCTCACCGAGGCCCTGCGCAAGCTCTCCGTCGAGGTTCCGGAGAGCCAGGCCAACTTCGTCTGGCTGCCGCTCGGCGACCGGACCGCCGACTTCACCGCCGCCTGCGAGAACCGGGGTGTGATCGTGCGCGGCTTCCACCCGGAGGGGATCCGCGTCACGGTCGGCACCCCCGAGGAGAACGACCTGTTCCTCGCCGCAGCGGAGGCCGCACTCGTCTGAGCTCCGCTCAATGCAGCGCGGCGGCTGCCTCGGCCCGGTCGTGGTCTTCCTTGCTGATCCGAGCAGGGAAGACCACCGGCGAGAACACCACGAGCACGCAGGCGACCAGCGCCAACCCGGCCGCCAGCAGCGGCAGCGCGCCCAGCTCACCGGCGCTGACCAGCCGCTCACCGACGAACGCGCCGCCGCCGATGCCGATCTGGAACGCCACCACGTAGACCGCGGACGCCGCGTCCCGGGCGATCGGCGCCACCCGGAGCACCGCCGCGGCCAGGAAGACCGGAATCGCGGTGAACGCGCCGCCCCAGAGCAGCGTAGCCACCACAGTCGGGACCGGTCCGAGCACCGGCGCCAGCAGGGCGACCGAAATCGTCATCGTCACCGTCAGGCCGATGACCAGCGGACCCGGCCGCCGATCGACGTACCGGCCGACCAGGAAGTTGGCGAGCAGCCCGACCGCGCCGTAGCCCAGCAGCAGCGCGCTCAGGCCGGCGCCGTCCAGGCCGGCGTCCCGGCGTACCAGCGGAGCGATGTACGTGTAAGCCGCGAAGTGTCCCACCACCAGCACCATCGTGATCAGGCAGAGGCGGGCCACCGAACCGTTCCGCAGGATCCGCACCGCACCCAGCAGCTGCTCCCCGGTCCGCGCCGCCCGGTCCCGCGGCAGCGGGTCCAGTTTGGGCAGCACCGCCATCAGCAGCGCCACGCAGATCGCCCCGGCTGCGGCGAAGAGCCCGACCGCCACCCGCCAGCCGAGCAGCTGGCCTAGGGCCGTACCCAGCGGCACGCCGAGCACGATGGCCAGCGAGTTGCCGATGAAGACCATCGCCGTGGCCCGTCCACCCTGCCCGGGCGGCACCAGCCGCACGATGATCGGCCCGATCACCGACCAGAACACCCCGTGCGCGAGGGCGCAGACGAGCCGGGTCAGGGTCAGGACCTCGAAGGTGGGCGCGACCGCTGCCGCCCCCTGTGACAGCGCGAAAATCGCTACCGTGACGGCGATGAGCTTGTGCCTCGGCACCCGCATGGTGAGCGCGGTGAGCGGGATGGTGCTCAGCGCGGCCACCACGGCATAACTCGTCAGCAGGAACCCGACCTGTGCCTCGGTCACCCCGAGGTCGCCGGAGATCTCCGGCAGCAGGCCGACCGGGAGAGTTTCCGCGGTGACGTAGCAGAACGTGGAGGCACCGAGGACGATCAGCGCCGGGCGGTTGAGTTTCACCCCCGCAGAATAAGCTCTGATCTAGAGCAAATATAGGGAGACCGACTGTGACGACCCGCTCCACCGAACTGCTCCGAGTGGTGCACCACCGCCCCGGCGTGACCCGCGCCGACGCGGCCCGCCTGCTCGGCGTCGGCACCGGCGCGGCCACCGAACTCGTCACCAAGCTCAGCCGCGCCAAGCTCCTCGTCCAAGCCCCCGCCGCCCCCAGCGGCACCCGCGGCCGCCCGACCACCGTCCTCCTGCCCCATCCGGACGGCCCGCTCGTGCTGGCTGTCGCGATCACCCACGAGGGCTGGCGGATCGACGTGGTCGAGCTGGGCGGCACCGCCACCGCCTCCCACTCGCGCCGGCACGCGGCCACCGACTGGGTCGCGGTCCGCACGGCGGTCAAGGCCGCCATCACGGAAATCCTTCCCCGGTACGCGCAACGCCCACGAGCCATCGGCGTCTCGGTCCCCGGAACCGTCTCCCGCACCTTCCGCCTGGACGCCTCCGGCCTGAACTGGCACGACGTCGACCTGACCGAACTGTGGCCGGCCGCCGAGGTCTTCGTAGCCGGCAACGACGCCACCCTCGCCGCCACCGCCGAATCCCGCCGAGGCGCCGCCGCCGGAGCCGCAGTGGCCCTGCACGTCCGCATCGAAGCCGGCCTGGGCGGCGCCGTCGTCGAGAACGGCCGCCCGATGATCGGCGCCCGCGGCGCCGCCGGCGAATTCGGCCACATGCCCTTCGGTGACCCGTCCCTGCCCTGCCCGTGCGGCGCCCACGGCTGCTGGGGCACCGCGGTGGACGGCGCGGCCCTGGCCCGCCTGCTCGGCGACCCCCCACCCCGGGACTCCATCACCTACGCCCGCCGAGTCCTCCTAGCGGCCCGAACCCCCCTCAACCCCCCACCAGGTCCCGGCCAGCCCTCTACCGGTCTCAGCCAGCCCTCTTCCGGCGCCGGCTCGCCCGCCCAGCGCCCGGCCGATGCCGAGGCCGCCCTCGCCGCGCTCCGGGTCATCGGCACAGCTCTGGGCCGCGGCATCGCCGGCCTGGTCAACGGCCTCGACGTCGACCTGATCACCGTCGGCGGCCTCGGCGCCGACCTACTGGCCACCGTCCCCGACGCAGTCCAAGCGGCCTACCTCGACGGCCTCATGCTGATCCACCGAGACTTGCCCCCACCGGTGATCCCCGCCACCCTGAGCGACGACGACGGCCCCATCGCAGGCGCCGCCGAGGAGGCCTGGTCAGCCTTACTCCCCCACCTGGCCTGACCCCCGAAGCAACACTCCCGGTCAGCCAAGCCATCCGGCTGACGGCCAGGGCGGTCTCCCGCCCGCTGAAGCAACACTCCCGGTCAGCCAAGCCATCCGGCTGACGGCCAGGGCGGTCTCCCGCTCGCTGAAGCAACACTCCCGGTCAGCCAAGCCATCCGGCTGACGGCCAGGGCGGTCTCCCGCCCGCTGAAGCAACACTCCCGGTCAGCCGAGCCGCCCGGCTGACGCTCAGCGTCGTATCAGGGCCGAAGCAGCGCGGCACCAGCTAAAGAGCAGCGATGATCACGGTGTCGAGCGTCAAGTAGTAGATCGGCGACTCCGGATCATCCGGCGCGTCCACGTTCAACCGCTCCAGAGCCAGATAACGGCCCGCCAACCGATACCGACCGGCCTTCCACTCGGTGCTCTCACTCCCATAGGCCAGCGGAAACGAGTGCACCTCCACCCCGGTCAGCGCATTCACCGAAACCAGCATGTTTCCCGAGGTCAGCAGCACCACGTCGGTCGACGTCCCACCAAGGACCTGCGCCGCACCCGGCCGGTTCCAGAGCTCAGCCCCCTCCACGGACCGCGCGCTGACCCCACCTTCCGACCCAGCAACGACCACACCGGCCGCGATCGTGGCACCCATCGCATCCAGAGCCGGAACCCGCCGCAGCACATCCCCGTCAGCCAGCCAGCCCTGCCCAGCCCCATCCCGGAACCCCACACATCCCGAGCCCCCCGAATCACAGCCGACCGGCACATGGGGTCCAGCCGGCCAGCCCGAGATCACCGCCCCCGACCGGGTGTCATAGGCACCGGTAGCGCAGACGTACGCACCACCCAACGTGGTGAAGCCCTCCGCACACCCCTCCGGCACGGACACTTGCCATCGCTCGGCGCCGGTGCTCAACTCGTACCCCGCAAGCTCTTGACCTGCGGTAACCACAACCGTGCCGGCAGCAAGGCGCAGACCCGGCGGGCTCCAGACGGCCGCGGCCCCGGTGCGATGTCCGGCATAGCCGGGCGAGTCCGGCCCATCCTGTCTCCAGGTGATTTTCCCGGTACGCGCATCGAGCGCCACCAGCTCCCCATCGGACCACCGCGTGATCACCGCAGTCCCGCCGGCCGCCACCCCACTGAGCTGCTCCGGCCAGCGCCGAAACGACCACCGAGCGGTGTAAAGCGTCCGCCCATCCACCGGCCCATCCGCCTTGACCTGGTGTTTCGCCGCATAGACCCGAACCCGGCCGTCAACCACGAGCGGCGCAAGATTGGTACGCCCGGTAACGCCCGCAGTCCGCAAAGAGATCGGCGGGTACGGCGTGTTCGCCGTCGCCAGCACCTCGGCCGGCGCGAGAACCCGCCACCCGACCAGCACCGCCGCCGCCAGAACAACCAGGGCCACCGCGGTTCGAATCAGCACCCGGGTCACGGACGGTAAGTATTCCAGGCTACTCGTAGCCGCCGTTGATGAGGCCGAGCCGAACCAGCTCGGTGAGCGGCTCGACCACGTTCGCCGCGCCGAACCCGACGAACAGCGGCCGCGGCCCGTCCCGGTACGCGCGGGCCGGCTCGACCAGCGGCACCGGATGGGTCGCCGCCAGCGCCTCAGCCACCTCCGCCACCTCACCGCCGTTCGCCGCGGCCACCGTCGCCACCAGCACATTCAGGAACCCATGGTGCGTGAAGCCGGTCTCCGGATCGGTGTGCCGGGTGGCATGCCGCAGTCCCGCGGCCAGCTTGAACGGGAGCTCCCGGTCGCGGCACGCGCAGATCACCGCGGCCAGTTCGACCGGCGTCGGAAACAGCTCAGCCGCCAGGCCGCCGACCCGGAACTTCGGGGCGATCGCCAGACCCGCGGCACGCGCTTCGGCGACCGAGTCGAGGGCGGCCAGCAGACCCCAGCTGAGCGGGATCTCCGCGTACAGCTGCAGACCGCGCTCGGCGGCCGCAAACGCACGCAGCGCATCGAGACCGGGCTGCGGATCCTCGCCGCGGCGCGCCACCGCCGCCTCGACGTGCTCGATCACCAGACCGGCGGCCCGCAACTTCTCGACCGTCACCGGCAGCGCGGCGGCCGGCACGTCGCCGATCAGACCGGCCGCCATGCGTGGCACCGGCTCGGTGCTGACGATCGAGGCCGGCACCAGCAGCGAACCGAGCAGGTCCGCATACCACGCACCGGTGTGCTCGTGATACTTGGCGACGCCGTCGGTCAGACCGATCGGGCTGGGCGGGAGCAGGGACGCGTCATCGACGAGCCCGGCATAGAGCGGAGGCACCATCGTCGACACGAAATCGAACCTAATGGACGGTGCGAGAAACGGACAACCACGCTTTTGCCCGCCACGTCACCGTTTCCCGGTCACCACCAGGAATTCCGCCACCGCAGCGAGAACCATGGCGATCACCAGCGGGGCCAGGCCGCCGATCGCCGCGTACAGGATCAGGAAGGCCGGGGCGACGAAGGTCAGGTAGGCCGCGACCGCCAGCCGGCGGTCGGCGGCCCGCAGCCGGGCCAGCACCGCACCCGCCGGCTCCGTGAGCCGACTGCGGAACCAGAACAGGATCGCACCGAAGACGAGTACGCCGATCAGGCCGCCCCAGATCCGCGAGATTCCCGTACTGATCATGGTCATCGCAGCGGTCAGCACGGCCGCGACCAGTGTGCCGCCGGCGCCGAACTGGACGGTCTCCCGCACCGACTCCGCCGACTGCTCCGAGTTGTCCAGAACCGAGCGCCGCGGCCGGACGACCTCGTCAAACGGGGCCGGCTCCACCCTTGGTCCCGGCTCCCCTTTCGAGCCCAGCTCCCCTTTCGAGCCCGGCTCCCCTTTCGAGCCCGGCTCGCCCTTCGAGCCCGGCTCGCCCTTCGAGCCCGGCTCTGCTTTCGGGGTCGGCTCGGTCACTGCGGCGCCGCTACCCGGCGGGACCCCGAGGGACGCTTCCTCGGCCAGGTCCTCCAGTGCCCGCGCCCACCGGCGGCGCTCGAACCGCACGATGCCCAGCCCCTGGCCCGCGTCCCCGATCTCCGGATCCAGTTCCAGCGCCTCGCCGTAGGCCCGCTGCGCCAGATCGAACAGCCGCAGCCGAGCCGCGACGACGGCCAGAACCAGGTGCGCCTCGGCCTCCGTCGGCGCGACCCGCACGCCGTGCCACGCGGCGTTCAGCGCCTCCTGGCCGTTGCGCGATTCACTCAGCAGGGCGGCTCCGGTCCGTTGCGCGTACGCGTCATCGGGCCAATTCTGCAGAATCTCACCGGCGACACGGGCGGCATCCGCGTACCGCCGACTGTCGGTGAGCGCCATGGCCCGAACGACCAGGGCGGACAGCTCCGGCGGCTGAACCGCAGCGGCAGCCCGATCAGCGGCGGCAAGCGCCTCAACCGGCTGATCAGCAGCCAGGTGAATGCGGGCCAGAGTCGCGAGAAGTGCGGTCTCTTGCGGCGCCGATTGCAGACCGGAAGCGATCTCTTCAGCGGCTTCGTCGTAGCGGCCGAGGTCGGCGAGCAGCAGGGCTCGCTGCCGGTGTTCCTCCGGCGTGGTGTCAGGCTCCAAGGGGGCGGGCACGTTGCCGAGCGTAGGCGCTCTACCTGGAGATCACTCGAGTCGGGGTGACCCGGCACACCACCCGCACCGTCTCCGGCCCGTCCGCGGTCCACGGCTCATTCGCGTACTTGTAGCTCAACTCGCCGATCAGATCCGCCTGATCGTCACTGAGCGCAACCGTCCCCTCCACCGTGCAGTACGAATACGGCTGCGCCGGATCGAACGCACAGATCGAAACTCGCGGGTCCCGCTCCATGTTCATCGTCTTCCGCCGCCCGCGCACCGTGGAGAAGAGCACGTCCCCACCGTCCCGCTTAACCCAGATCACAGTAGATTGTGGCGTCCCATCCGCATTCAAGGTGGTAAGCACCGCATAGGTGGGGTTATCAATCAACCGTCGAGCAACATCTGGCAGCGAGCCGATCATGGAAGTGATCATGCCCGATGCCACCCCCGCCCCTCCCCGTGACGATCAACACCCACATCCCCAGCGCCAATCCCTCCCCGCAGCCACCCCGTTGCCCCGGCCTCTTGATCATCTCCAACTGCCACCCACCGCCGCCTCCCACGCACCAGGCCGCACCCACCGTCAGCCACCCTTCCCAGCTGACCCCGAGCGCCGCCTCCCGCCCGCGAAAGCAGCACTGACCGTCAGCCAAACTTCTCGGCTGACCCCGAACGTCGCCTCCCGCCCACGGAAGCAGCACTGACCGTCAGCCAAACACCCCAGCTGACCCCGAACGTCGCTTCCCGCCCGCGGAAACAGCACTGACCGTCAGCCAAACACCCCAGCTGACCCCGAACGTCGCTTCCCGCCCGCGGAAACAGCACTGACCGTCAGCCGAACCCCCAGCTGACGCCGAGCGTCGCTTCCTAACCGCGGAAGGAGCGCTGACCGTCAGCCAAACTTCTCGGCTGACCCGGAGCGTTGCTTCCCGGCCGTTCAAGGCGCATTGGGTGTCAGCTGGGTGGGTCGGCTGACGCTCAGCGTTGCTAGCTCAGACCTCGACCTGGAAGGTGTCCATACGCACGGGCCCATGATCGATACGGCCGCCGGCCCAGGTGGGGCACGGCAGATCCAAGATCGACTAGGTGGTGGCGTAGACCATCGCTACGGCTGTGCCGGCCAAACCCTCGCCGCGACCGGTCAGGCCCAGGCCGTCGGCTGTGGTTCCCGCGACCGTGACCGGGGCGCCCACCGCGTCCGAGAGGATCTTCTCCGCCTCGTCCCGCCGCTTCCCGATCTTCGGCCGATTGCCGATGACCTGCACCGAAACGTTGCCGATCTCGAAGCCGGCCGCTCGCACCCGACGGGCCGTCTCCGTGAGCAACGCCACCCCGGATGCGCCGGCCCACTCCGGCCGGCTCGTCCCGTAGTTACTCCCGAGATCCCCGAGCCCCGCCGCGGAGAGGAGCGCATCGCAGGCCGCATGCGCCGCCACGTCAGCGTCGGAGTGCCCGGCCAGCCCGGGTTCGCCGGGCCAGTGCAGACCCGCCACCCAGCAGGGCCTCTCCGGGTCGAAGGCGTGGACGTCGGTACCGATGCCGACCCGCGGAACGATCACCCCGGCAGCCTACGCCGGACCCAATTCCACGATCTTGGCTAGTCACACAAAGGCCCTGCCGAAAGCGATTCCGCTACTTCCACTCAAGGACGCCGGCACTGATTCGCAGATCGCACCGCCGCGAGATCCTGTGAATTCCAGCCCACCCCTAGCTCCCGCAATTCCAGAAGATCGACAATGGCTGCGCGGCCACGAATCGAGGCACCACGCCGAGCAGAGTGGCGATCACGGTCATAGTCGCTGGCTCGGCCCGGCCAAAGACTCCGGCAAGGCGATTAGGCCGAGCCAACACCGGACGAGCCGACACTGAGTTGAGCCGCGATGTGGCTGGACCGGTTACGCCGGGGCGTCAGGGTCCGGCAAGGTAAGCAGGTGAGTGGCCAACGCCAAGTCGATCGGCCTGGTGATCTTCAAGGCCAGGTCGGAGCCCGGGACACAAACCACCGGACGGCCGAGTTTTTCGACGGCGCCGGCATCGTCGGTGTGGCTGTCGGCGGCCGCGGCGTGGGCGGCCCGCAAGGTTGAAGCGCGGAAGCCCTGCGGGGTCTGGACGGCCCGCAGCACTGAGCGGTCGACCGTGCCGAGGACGGCACCCTCGGGGGAGACCTCTTTGATGGTGTCGACGACCGGCAGGACCGGGATGACCGCGTCGGCACCGTCGCGGACTGCGGCGGCGACCCGCTCGACCAGGGAGACCGGCGCCAGGCAGCGGGCCGCGTCGTGGACCAGCACGATGCCGACGTCGGAAGGGACGACGGCGAGTGCGGCAGCGACCGACTCCTGGCGCTCGGCGCCGCCGGCCACGACAGTGACCGGGGCGATCGCGGCGAGCAGGGTGTGCACGGCGTCCACCTCGGCGGGTGGGGCGGCCACGACGATCATGCGGACCGAAGGCGCTGCGGCGATCCGCCGGATGGCGTGGACCAGCAGCGGCTCGCCCTCGAGGAGGCGGAGGGCCTTGGGGGCGCCGGGACCGAGGCGAAGCCCGGCACCAGCGGCTGGAACGACGACCGCGACGTCACCGCGAGCATTGAGCTGCGCGGTCACGTCGCGGTCGTCGGACACAGTTTTGAGGAGTGCTTGCGTCGGGTGGATCAGGCCTCGGTGAGGACCTTGTCGAGCAGGACCTCAGCCTCGTCCTTGGTGCTCTTCTCAGCGAGGGCCACCTCGCCGACCAGAATGTCACGAGCCTTGGCGAGCATCCGCTTCTCGCCCGCCGACAGGCCACGCTCACGCTCACGACGCCAGAGGTCACGAACAACCTCAGCAACCTTCAGCGGGTTGCCGGAAGCGAGCTTCTCGAGGTTGGCCTTGTAGCGCCGCGACCAGTTGGTCGGCTCCTCGGTGTGCGGGGCGCGGAGGACGTCGAAGACCTTACCCAGGCCTTCCTCGCCAACCACTTCGCGCACGCCGACTTCCTCGGCATTCTCAGCGGGCACTCGAACAGTAAGATCGCCTTGGGCGACACGCAGAACGAGGTACTGCCTTTCAACGCCCTTGATGACCCTAGTCTCGATTGCCTCGATGAGTGCGGCCCCGTGGTGGGGGTAAACAACGGTCTCGCCGACACTGAAAACCATAGGTTCGAAACCCCTTTCGCTGTGTCTAGGGTAACACGCTCCGGCGGCCGTGTCTCGCCCTGACGGTCACTGTTAGTGCAGCTCAGAGGCCCTGTGATGGGGCTTTCTCCCGCTTGACACCGGCGCAAGAAGCTGCCTAAGTAACACAAAGTGACCGCGGCGTCACGTCTCCCGCCAACGAGTCGGAAATTTCGGACCTGATGGCTTTGTGAGATCAAGCTTATCGCTAAGGTCAGGAACGACGCACCACTGGCGATGCGACCCCCGGGTAGGGGACGCTGGACGGAAGTTCCCCGACCGAAGCAAGATCTGGTCGGTAAGGGGGGAGGTGAGTCATGGCTGGCGCAAGCGACAACAACGGCTGGCCGCCCGACGGCGGTACCCCCGATGATCTTCCGGACCTCCCCGAGGAGTGGGGGGTCATCGTCATTCCGGACGATCTCTCCGAGCTCTCCGACGAGGTCGACGCGGTCCGTGCCGAGCTCAACACGGCGCCGCCGCCCACCCCGTGGCAGAAGCTCCGCAAGCTCGGCGCGCTCGCCGTGCGTACCCCTGTTTTGATCATCTCGATGGCCATCCTGGTGACCGTGGCCAGCCTGTTCGCCTCGGCCTGGCCAGGGCCGCCGCGGCAGCCCGCCACCCAGCGCACCGCCGCCACGCAGAGCCCGACCGGCACGCTGCCCGCGCTGGAGATGATCGGGCCGGACGGTCAGTTGGTCTCGCTCACCGGCCAGTTGCCGGCCGTCGTGCTGCTGACCGACGGCTGCTCCTGCAACGACCTGATCACCGGCACCGTGGCCGGCGTCAGTTCGGGGACGGCGGTTCTCGTCGTCACGGCCGCCAGGACCACACCGACCACGACGCTGGCCCTCCCACCGGCCCGGACCCCGCAGGCGGACGGGAAGGTCGTCACCCACCTGCGCGACCAGACCGACACCCTGCGCAAGAAGCTGGATCTGGGCGCACCGGACGGGACAGCGGCGGTGCTCCTCGTCGACAAGCCGGGGAAGATCGTGCAGCGAATGCCGCGGGTCGCGTCGGCCGAAGTGATCCTGCCGTACCTTCCACAGCTGAGCCGTTAACGGTCCATCCGTTGCAGTGTGTAACGGAAGACGACCGGCCCGGCGGCTTCGACGTTGACCCGCAGATGCAGGTTGTCGGCGAGTCCCACGGTGAACACCTCGGGGGTACGCGCGCCGGAGCACCGCATCCCCCGCCCGGAGTCGTAACGGCTGAGGCTCACCCGCACCCGGCTGCCGTTGTCGCCCGCGCAGATCACCGAGACCAGGAACTCACCGTGGCCGACGTCGGCCACCTCCTCGTGCCCGGCACCGTCCTGCAGCGCCAGGGTGGTAGCCATCTCCTGGTCGCCGACGTCCGGCAGGAGTTGCTCGGCGCTCAGCCGCCAGTGCAGCAGCCGGGGGTCGGTGGTCTGCCGTGGCGCGGTCTGCCACCACCAGAGCCCACCGCCCAGCAAGATCATTGCGGTCAGCAGATGCAGCACCGCACCGCGTCCCCGTTCGCCGCTCACGCTCCGAGCGTAGAGGCCTCCAGAAGAGTGACATAGAGGGTGAGGCCGGGGCCGAACGCGAGCATCACGATCCGGCGCGGTGGACGCTCGCGGCGGCGTAGGGCGTCCAGCACCAGCAATACAGTGGGTGAGGAGCAGTTTCCGTACGCGGAGAGCACCCCTCGAGAGGCCGAGAGCGCCGCATCGTCCAGCCCGAGCTGCTCCTGGACCACGTCGAGGATCTTCGGACCGCCCGGGTGCACCGCCCAGCCGTCCACGTCGGCGATGCTCCGGCCGTGCCGCGCGAGCACGTCGTCGACCAGCCCGCGGACGTGCGTGGCGAGCACCGACGGGACCTGCGGTGACAGGCCCATCCGAAAGCCGAGGTCGGTGACTTCCCAGGTCATGTGGTCGGCCGTGGTGGTGTCGGTGATCGCGGCGACCTCGCGTACGGCGTACCCCGAAGGGTGTTGATCTTGAGGGGTGAGCACCGCGGCGGTGGCCGCGTCGGAGAAGAGCGCGTGCGAGACGATCTGCTGGATGTCGGTGCGGGTGCTCGCCGGCTGCAGGTGCAGGCTGGTCAGCTCGGCGCAGAGCAGCAGAGCGGGACGGTTGCGGGCCACCACGAAGTCGCTCGCCGTCCCGAGGCCCGGCAACGCGGCGTAACAACCCATGTGCCCGACGAAGAGGCGTTGCACGCTCGGTGACATCCCGAGATCCCGGGCGAGGAGGATGTCCAGCCCCGGCGTGGCGTAGCCGGTGCACGAGCAGACCGCGAAGAGACCGAGCTCGCCGGCGCTCACCCCGGCGTCTTCCAGGGCCCGGCTCACCGCCGCCTTGCCCAGCGGGATGGCCTCCACCTGGTAGCGGCGCATCCGGCGCTCGGTGGACCAGGTGGAGACGTCTTCCAGCAGGGGATTCACCGCGGCCTGGCGGGTGCGTACGCCGGAGTTCTCGAAGATCCGCCGGGCCAGGGCCAGCCGCGCCCCGGTGTGGTGCCGGGCGAAATACCCGGACCAGATGTCGTCCTGGGAGACCGAGGGCGGAAGCGCGACGCCGAGGCCGCTGATCACGGCGTTCACCAGCGTGGCGCCACGCCGTCGGAGTCCGGGTCGCCGCCGAGCGCGTCCACGCCGAGCCAGTCCGCGCAGACGTCGCTGGTGGCGGGTTGCAGTGAACCCGCCCGGGCATCCCGGTAGAGCCGTTCCAGCGGATGCCCGCGGCGCATCGCCGAGGTGCCCGCGGCCTCCAGCATCGAGGCGGCCACCTCGGCCGCGGTCGTGCCGGCCAGCAGTTTCGCCCGCCACACCCAGCGGTTCGTCTCGGCGTCGCCGGGCGCTTCGTCGACCCGGCGGGCCGCCTCCCGGACCGCGAGGTGCGCGGCGGCGACCGCGGCGTCCGCCCGGCCGATCCGGGCCCGCACCGCGGGTAATCCGGTGAGGCCACGCTTGGTGACGTGCTCGACCGCCGCGTCCACCGCCGCCCGCGCCACGCCGACGTAGACCGCGGCATAGCTGGCGACCATCCAGTGCGGTGCCAACTGGGCCACCACCAGGGCCAGCCCTTCCACCCCGCCGAGCAGCGCGGAGGCCGGAACGGTGACGTCGATGTGCAGATCGTGCGAGCCGGTCGCGCGCATCCCGAGCGCGTCCCAGGTCTGCTCCACCCGCAGGCCGGGACCGGCCGGCACCAGGAACTGGGAGACCTGGGCGGGATCGTCGGGGTTGCGGGCGGCGATCAGGTACGCGTCCGCGTGCCCCGCACCCGAGCAGAAGGTCTTGGCGCCGGTGATCCGGTAGCCGCCGTCCACCGCCCGGTAGGAGGTGGTCATCCGGGACAGCCGGGAGCCGGCGCCGCGTTCGCTCATCGCCACCGCGTACCAACTGCCACCGGCGGCCGCCTTCAGGTACTCGTCGCGGGCGGCCAGCGCCTCCGGTGGCAGGCCCAGAGCGTCGGCGAGCCCGTCGGTGACGCCGCTGAGGGCGCCGGTCACCGAGGCGTGCATGTTGAAGATCAGGGCGGTGGCGCCGTTGCCGCGGGCGAGTTCGTAGGCGACCTCCGCGTACTGGGCGAAGCCGGCGCCGGCGCCGCCGAGGTGGGTGGGCACCATCAGGCCGAAGAAGCCGGCGTCGCGCAGGTCCGCGAAGTCCTCGGCGGGGAAGGAGCCGTCCACATCGCTGGCGGCGGCGCGGGCCGCGAATCGCGGAGTGAGCCGTCGAGCTTCGTCGATCATGCCGGTTCCCCTACCCTTCGGCCGCTCCCCTGATACAGCACTGCGGTGGAAAAGGTGGGCACGATCCGTCCCAGCGGGCGGCCGTTCGG
The DNA here is from genome assembly GCF_036053395.1 of Actinoplanes sp. NBC_00393. Lineage (NCBI taxonomy): Bacteria > Bacillati > Actinomycetota > Actinomycetes > Micromonosporales > Micromonosporaceae > Actinoplanes > Actinoplanes sp. NBC_00393. The sequence goes on from NZ_CP107942.1 coordinate 7,932,713, forward strand.
GGTACGGCGTAACGCCAGCCAGCGGAACAATCCGGAAAGACTCGGGCGAACCCCGCGGACCCGGAGGTCGACACCGTGCCGGGCGAACTCGGCGACCAGGCGCTCCGGCGCGACGAACAACTCGGGGTCGTGCAGGCCGACCGGGGCGATCCCCAGCCGCTCGCCGGCGGTCACCGTGATGAAGCGGCTCAGCCCGGTGTCGTTGACGGTGTCCAGCACGACCAGGCCGGACGGGCTCAGCACCCGGCAGAGCTCGGCGACCGTACCGGGCAGGTCGGTGACGTGCTCCAGGATCTCGCCGGCCGCGACCACGTCGGCAGCGCCGGAGGCGAGCGGCAGCGCGGTGACGTCGCCGTTGACCGCGTGGATTCCCTGGCGGGTGGCCTCGGCCAGCGCCGGACGGCCCAGGTCGACGCCGATGTGGCGGTAGCCCTTCGCACGGACGTGCGGGGCGAGCAGGCCGCCGCCGCAGCCGGCGTCCACCAGGATCGCCCCCTCGGTGGTGGCCGGCGGAATCAGGGCCGCGCGGGACGCGGCGAGCCAGTGCAGAAGTTCGAAGTCGCCGCCGGGACGCCACCATTCCCCGACCATGTCGTCGTACTGACGTGGATCGTTGCGCTGCATCGACAGCATGTGATCGAGCCTGGCACGGGAACGGCACAAGCACCACACTGCGAGTCATGTCGCGTGCACTCGCCCTGTTCCGATCCGCCCATCCGGAGCCGGGTCTGGCGGTGACGGCCGCGATGACCCTGCTGGCCGTCGGCGTCGGCCATCGCGGGTGGCGGTTGCTGCTGGTCGCGCTCGCGGTGGCGGCCACCCAGTTCGCCGTGGGCTGGGTCAACGACTGGCTGGATGCCGAACGCGACGAGCAGGCGGGGCGGCGCGACAAGCCGGTGGCGGCGGGGGCGGTGTCTCGGCGTACCGTCGGCTTTGCGGGTCTGATCGCCTCCCTGGCGATCCCGTTCCCCGCGCTGCCGCTCGGCCTCCCGCCCACCCTCGTGATCTCCGTGGTCGGCATTTTCGCCCTGCTCTACGACTGGCCGCTGAAGTCGACCGCCTTCTCGGTGGTGCCCTACCTGGTCGCGTTCGGTCTGCTGCCGGCCTTCGTGGTGGTCGCGCTGCCCGGGCATCCGGCGCCGCCGGTCTGGCTGGTCGCCGCCGGCGCGCTGCTCGGCGGTGGCGCGCACTTCGCCAACGTGCTGCCCGACCTGGCCGACGACGCGGCGACCGGAGTGCGTGGCCTGCCGCACCGGATCGGCGCCCGCTGGTCACAGGCGGCCGCCGCGGGTCTCCTGCTGGCAGCGACGCTCACGCTGGTCTTCGGGCCGCCCGGCCCGCCCACGTGGCCCGGCTTGGCAGCGGCAGCGGCCGCCGTCGTGGTCCTTCCCCTTGGCTGGTACGCGGCGCGCCGCGCAACCGGACGGCCGGTCGCCCTGTTCCGCGCGGTGATCGTGGTGGCCCTCATCGACGTCCTGCTCCTGGTCCTCAGCGGCCGGGTGGCGTGAGCGATCAGTGATCAAGATGGCCGGTTGGATGGGTCGGCGCACGCGGCGGATCGCCGCCCATTAGGCTGATCTGACACGTGGGTGTCTCTATTTGGAGGATCGTGTGATGCGCTCGCTGCGAACCCGTCGCGCCGCTCTGGTCGCGGGTGCTGCCACGGTCGCTGCGCTGGCTCTGGGCGGCTGCTCGGCCGGTCAGGTCGCCGAGACTGCCATCCTGGACACGCCGATCGCCGGCGTCGACAGGGACACGCTGCACGGCAGCGTGTACATCCGGAACCTGGTGATCCCTTACCACGGCACCGAGGGGTACAAGGCCGGAAGTGACGCCCCGATCGAGCTGAGCCTCTACAACCAGACCGACAACCCGATCACCGTCGCGATCAGCAGCCAGCCGACGGAGCAGGGTCAGGTCGTCTCGGGCCGGCAGGTCGGCATCGCGCCGGCCAGCACCGCGCCCGCCGCGCCCGGTTCTGAGGAGCCCGGTGCGCACGGTTCTGAGGAGCCCGGTGTGCACGCCTCCGAGGTGCCGTCGCCGAGCGGTTCCGAGGCGCCCGGTGCGGGCCTCAGGCCGTCCGCGCCGGCTGTGACGATCAAGCCCGCGCAGGTCGTGCTCCCGGCGCAGGGTTCGGCGCTGTTCCGGCCCACCGACAAGGAACTGCTCCAGGTCTTCGGCCTCTCCGACGATCTGAAGCCGGGCATGTCGGTGAACCTGGTCTTCGAGTTCAGCGACGGCTCGCCCGCTCTCGTGCTCCAGGCCCCGGTCTCGACCCCGGTCACGCCGGCGCCCCGGGAGACCGGTGGGGCCGAGGGTGAAGGCGAAGGCCACTGAGCCGGATTGTCGTACCCTCCGGCTAGCTTGTCGGGGTGACATCCTCTCGAGCGACCGCCAAGGCCCCCCGCCAGGCATACGTCTGTGACGCTTGCGGCCATCAGCCACCCAAGTGGCTGGGCCGCTGTCCGGAGTGCGGCGAGTGGGGTTCGATCATCGAGTCCACGGTGTCCGCACCCCTGGTCTCCGGCCGGGTGGTCAGCTCCCGCATGCCGGCCGAGCCGGCCCGGCCGATCGCGCAGATCAGCGCCGCCCCGGCCCGGGCCGTCGCGACCGGCGTCGGTGAGCTCGACCGGGTGCTCGGCGGCGGCCTCGTCCCGGGCGCGGTGGTGCTGCTGGCCGGCGAGCCCGGCGTGGGCAAGTCCACCCTCCTGCTCGACGTCGCCCAGCAGTGGGCGGCCGGCGCCGGCTCCCCGTCGCTGGTGGTCAGCGGTGAGGAGTCGGTCAGCCAGGTGCGGCTGCGGGCCGAGCGGCTCGGCGCGCTGCACGACCGGCTCTACCTCGCCTCGGAAAACGATCTCGGCACGGTCATCGGCCACCTCGACGCGGTCAAGCCCGGCCTGCTCGTGCTCGACTCGGTGCAGACCGTCTCGGCGCCGGGCACCGAGGGCGTGCCGGGCGGCGTGACCCAGGTGCGCGCGGTGACCGCCGCGCTGGTCTCGATCGCCAAGGAGCGCGGCATCGCCACTGTCCTGGTCGGTCACGTGACCAAGGACGGTCAGGTCGCCGGCCCGCGGGTGCTCGAGCACCTGGTCGACGTGGTGCTGCACTTCGAGGGCGACAAGCACTCGTCGCTGCGCCTGGTGCGCGGTGTGAAGAACAGGTTCGGCGCGGCCGACGAGGTCGGCTGCTTCGAGATGCACGAGGGCGGCATCAGCAGCCTGCCGGACCCGTCCGGGCTCTTCCTCACCCGCTATCTCGAGCCGGTGCCCGGCACCTGCGTGACGGTGGCGATGGAGGGGCGGCGTGCGCTGGTCACCGAGGTGCAGGCGCTGATCGGCGCGGAGGTGCAGGGATCGCCGCGGCGCACGGTGTCCGGTCTCGACAGCGCCCGGCTCGCCATGGTGCTGGCGGTGCTGGAAAGGCGGACCAAGCAGTTGAAGCTCTACAACCGGGAGGTCTTCGCGGCGACCGTCGGCGGCATCCGGCTCGTCGAGCCCTCCGCTGACCTGGCGATGGCTCTCGCGGTCGCGTCCGGCGGGCTCGATCTGGCGATGGCGCCGCACCTGGTCGCGATCGGTGAGGTCGGCCTGACCGGGGAGATCCGCCGGGTGGGTGCGGTGGGCCGGCGGCTCGCCGAGGCGGCCCGGCTCGGGTTCAAGGTCGCGCTGGTGCCACCGGGCTGCGGGCCGGACGGGGCGGCCGGCACTCCCAAGAGCATGGAGGTGATCGAGGTCGGCGACCTGCGATCAGCGTTGCAGAGCGCAGCGCGCGCCTCGGCCGAGCACGGTTCGAAGTGACTGATGGTTACGAATCATCACGCTACGGAGCATTCATCGAACCATCCCTCGTTGCTGTGGATGACAGTCCGTAGAATGTCCAGGTGCCGCTCGACCGCGATGGTTCCAAGCCCGCCGCCAGTTCCACGCCGCGACCCGGCGTCAACGGCGCGGGGCATCGCGCGATGACACCAGCTTTCGGCCCCGGTCTCACCGGTGGCGCCAGCGATCCTCTCCGCGCCAATCTAGCCCTGATGGCGCCGGGCACCGCGCTGCGCGACGGTCTGGAGCGCATCCTGCGGGGGCGGACCGGTGCGTTGATCGTGCTGGGCTACGACGCGGTGGTGGAGACCATCTGCACCGGCGGCTTCCCCCTCGACGTGGAGTTCTCCGCGACCCGCCTGCGCGAGCTGTGCAAGATGGACGGCGCGGTGGTGCTCTCCAGCGACGGCACCCGGATCGTGCGGGCCGCCGTCCACCTGATGCCCGACCCGGCGATCCCGTCCGAGGAGTCCGGCACCCGGCACCGCACCGCCGAGCGGGTCGCCAAGCAGTCCGGCTTCCCGGTCATCTCGGTGAGCCAGTCCATGCACATCATCGGGCTTTATGTGAATGGTCAGCGCCACGTCCTGGACGACTCGGCCGCCATCCTCTCCCGGGCCAACCAGGCACTGGCCACCCTGGAGCGTTACAAGCTCCGGCTCGACGAGGTCTCCGGCACCCTCTCCGCGCTGGAGATCGAGGACCTGGTGACCGTCCGCGACGCGGTGGCCGTCGTTCAGCGGCTGGAGATGGTCCGGCGGATCGCCGATGAGATCTCCGGATACGTGGTGGAGCTCGGCACCGACGGCCGGCTGCTCGCCCTCCAGCTCGACGAGTTGATGGCCGGCGTCGACGCCGATCGCACCCTGGTCATCCGGGATTACCTGCCGGTCGGCCGCAAGGCGCGCACGCTGGACGAGGCACTGGTCGAGCTCGACCTGCTGACCGCCACCGAGATGATCGACCTGGTGGCGGTGGCCAAGGCGATCGGCTACCCGGGCGCCTCCGACGCGCTGGACGCGGCGGTCTCCCCGCGCGGGTTCCGGCTCCTGGCCAAGGTGCCACGGCTGCCCGGCCAGATCGTGGACCGGCTGGTCGACCACTTCGGCAGCCTGCAGCGGCTGCTCGGGGCGACCGTCGAGGACCTGCAGGCGGTCGAGGGGGTCGGTGACGCCCGGGCCCGCGGGGTTCGGGAGGGGCTCTCCCGGCTCGCCGAGGCGTCGATCCTCGAGCGCTACGTCTAACTCTCCGTCACTGCTGTGATATGCGCCACTCGAGATGCGGACATTGCGGCCCGCCAACCGCCCGAGACGTCTGAATCGGGCACGATTTCTCGACGGCCGTCAGTACGCACAGTAATCGGGTCTTTCCCTGCGCGGGCCCTGCGCCTAGCCTTCTGACACGCCACGACGGATTGTCGTGAGCGCCCAGAATTGGGGAGATTGTGATCCGGGCCGAGCTTCGATCGGTCACCGCATTGCGGCCCGGGGAGTCAGTGGTGAGACCGCCCCCACCCGATCCGTTGGGGGCCGATCTTGCGCCGTTTCCTGTTCGCTCTCGGTGGCGTCGCGCTCGTCGCAGCCGCTCTCGCCGGCATCATGCCGGCCGCGAACGCGACGACCGGCTGTGTCACCGCCGCGGCCGCCACGTACCAGCACAAGTTCGACGGGCCCGGCGGCAACGTGACGATCACCGCGGTGCAGCCCCTCTGCGAGGGCGAGGAGCAGGCGTTCTCGCTGGTCTCGTACACGACGCGGGCAGCGAAGTTCGCGGTGCCGCAGTTCGTCTACGACACCGACAGCGCGTGGATCGGGGCGGACCGGCGCAGCGTCACCCTCGACGTGGCCGTACCCGGCTGCTACACCCAGGTAGACGCCATCTTCGGCACCGGGATCGTCAACGAGATCACCTCCAGCTATGTGTACAACGACTCCAAGCTCGGCTCGCCCGACGGCATCGGGAGCCGCTCGACCGGTGGCCGCGGCTGGTACAACGGCGGCAGCGCGGCCTGCACGCCGAAACCGTCGGTGACCTTCCGCAGCTACTGCGACGGCGTGTTGCACACCCGCCTGGCCAATGCGGCCGATGCGGGCGTGAACGCGTCGTTCGTGGTCGGCGGCAAGCGGATCGTGGTGCGGCCGGGCAAGCACGCCGACCTGACGTCCCGCCCGTCGGGCGCGGTGTCGGTGCGGGACAACAGCTTCAAGACGACGACCGGCTCGTGGTCCCAGCCGGCCGACTGCGCACCTGTCGTCCCGCCGTCGACGCCTGCCTCGGTGCCCAGCTCTTCCACGCCCACCTCTACGCCCGGCTCGTCCACGCCTGCCTCTACGCCTAGCGCCTCTACGCCTGGCTCGTCCACGCCGGGCTCGGCCCCGCCGAGTGCTTCCGTGCCGGGCTCAGCCCCCAGTTCGGCCGCGCCTGGCACTTCTGTGCCTGCTTCAGCCGCGCCGACCTCCTCAACGCCGGCCACCGTCCCGTCACCCGTCGTCTCGTCGCCCACCCCGGACGACGGCCTCCCGATCACCGGCTCCAACACGAGCGGGCTGGCGCTCTACGCGCTCGGCTTCCTGCTCATCGGCGGCGGCCTGGTGGTAGTGGCGCGGCAGGCCCGCCGCGGACGCCACAGCGCCTGACCTGACAACCTCCCTCACGACTTCGGGGAGCTCGGCGGAACGTCCCCGCTGGGCTCCCCGAAGTCCATTCCCGCCCAGACCCGGCTGGCTCTGAGTGCTGTTCCCAGAGGCTTGAAACAGCCGTGAGAGCCAGCCAGCCCGGCCCGGCTGGCTCTCACGGCTGTATCCGGACGCTCGAAGCAACCATGAGAGACAGCCAGCCCCCGGATTCGGCTGGCCGCGAGTGGCGCGCCCCGGGCCATCTAACAGCCGTGGCGGCCAGCCAACCCGATCCGGCTGGCTCTGAGGGCTGTTTGCGAGGGGCCGAAACAACCGTGACGGCCAGCCGGCCCGATGCGGCTGGCTCTGATGGCTGTTTGCGAGGGGCCGAAACAGCCGTGGGAGCCAGCTGGCATGGTCGGCTGTTGGGTGAGTGGGCGCGGGTGGGCAGCCGGGTCTGCTGCGCCGGGATGTGCATAAGCCCGGCGCGGGCCGGGCGGCCTGGAGTGGCTGCTACGTCGCCTCGTAGTGGGGGACGGGGAAAATTTGTTGGGCGGGGTCGCGCGTACCGGGGAAGGGCTTGATCTTGGGGGTTATAGGGGGTGGGAGATGTCGTTGGCGTGGTCGGCTATGGCTGCGCCGGTGACTTCGGCGGTGAGCGGAAGGATCTCCAGGCACCGGCGGATGGCCGGGGCCATCATCGGGTTGGGGACGCGGAGGGAGACCGTGCAATGGGGCACCCAGCGGCCCGGGCGGTAGTGGTCCCAGACCTCGACGCCGCCGGCTGACAGGCGGTCGTGGAGCTCGCGGTGGTGGGTGAGCAGGTCTTCGGTGACGGTTATGCCCAGCCAGAGGACGCGGCCTACGAACTGGCCCACAAAGTCCATGCTCAGCGTCAGAGGGCGGGCTACCGGGAAGCCGGACAGGGCCTCGGCGGCGGCCGCCGGGTCGATGCGGTGGGCTGCGGCCAGCGAGACGTGCGGGCGGTGTTTCTGGTGCAGGGAGCCGAGGGTGGGGATGCCTTCGGCTTCCAGGGCACGCCAGAGGGTGCGAAGCCTGCGGGTCGCGTCGACGTCCAGGTAGAGCTCTAGTGCCGCGACCAAGCGTCAGGCGACCACGGAGAGTGCCACCGGCTGGCTGACGATGGTGCCGAGGCGGCCGCGCAGTTCGTACTGGCCGGCGGGGGCCACGGGACCGGCGGCCTGACCGGAGGCGCAGCGGGAGCTCTGGCGGCCGTTCCAGGTGACCTGGTACTCGCGTTCGGCGCCGGGGGCGAAGGAGCGGACGTCGTCACCCTTCGCGGTGCTGCACGGGTCGGAGGACCACAGCTTCTGGGCGCCCGACTCGAGGTAGAGCTCCTGGGCGTCGGCGCCGACGTTGCGGTTGCAGGTACGCGTACCGATGTTCTTGATCTTCAGACGGATGTTCACCGGCGTGCCGCGGCGGACCGTGGTGTCGGCTGGGATCGGCGTCACGGAGATCTCGGTGTCCGCGCAGGCGGCGTCGGCCGGCACGTTGACGTTCGCGTCCGTGCCGCCGCCCTGGCTGGGCAGGGTCGTGGGCAGCTCGTCGTCCTCGTTCGGCTGCGGCTGGAGGTCGGCGGGGTCGGGCAGCGCCTGACCGACGCCGGGACCGTCGTCCAGGAAGGACGGGTCCGGCGAGGGTGAGCCGTTGTCCGAGGCCGGTGCGGGCGTCGGGTACTGCGAGGCCGCGTTCTTGGTACGCGGGTTCTCGTCGTCCTCACCCAAGCAGGACATGAACAGCACGATGACGCCGAGCAGGATTGCGCCCAGCACGACCGCACGCCGCCGCCAGTAGACAGCGGAAGGCAGAGGACCAACCGTCGCACGCATGATGGGGCCACCGTAAACCCACGAAGCCTCGCGTGTGGTGCACGACGCGCCGGTTATGCGACACCAACTCGCGAATCGCTCGTTAGGTTTCTTCTATTGATAGACCTTGCGCTGGTAGATGGCGTGTGCTCCGGCAACCCGGTCCAGGAAGAGCTTTCCGCCGCAGTGGTCGATCTCGTGCTGCAGGGCCCGCGCCTCGAACGCGTCGGTGACGACGGTGACCGGCTCGCCGCTGCCGGGCAGCACCGCCTCGACCACGACCCGCCCGGCGCGTTTCACGTCACCGGTCAGGTCGGGCACCGACATGCAGCCCTCCCGGCCGGGCCGCCACCGGCTCGCCTCGATGATCTTCGCGTTGCAGAGCACGAACGTGCCGTGGGTGGTCGCCGCCTTCGGGTGACCGGTGACGTCCACGCAGAAGACCTGCGCGCCGACCCCGACCTGTGGCGCGGCCAGGCCGACACAGCCCGGCGACACCCGCATGGTGGCCACCAGGTCGGCGGCGAGCTGGACGATCTCCGGCGCGGTGGGGTCGACCTCCGCGCCGACCGTGCTCAGCACGCTCGCCGGGGCGGTGACCACCGGTAACACCCGGCCCTCGGGGCCGGTCCAGTGCACGTCGGGGTCGCTCACAGGATCTCCGAATCGGAGCGCCGCACGGTCACGTCGACGCCCAGCTCGGCGGCGGCCACGGCGAGACGCTCGGCGAGTTCCTCACCGGCGCCGGCGGGCAGGTCGACTTCGGCGACCAGTACGTACAGCGGGCCGGTGAGCCGAGTGGTGAGATCGGTGATGTTGCCACCCGACCCGGCCACCACCCGGGTGACCGCCGCGACGATGCCGAGCCGGTCCGCGCCGTGCACACTCACCAGGTAGGGCTCGCCCTGCACCGCGCCGTCCGCCTCGGGTTCGACCTTGCGGACCGTGGCGAGCAGGCCGCCGGACGAGATCGGCTCCAGCGCCTGCTCCACCTCGTCGGCGGTCGGACCGGTACAGATCAGGGTCATCGCGAAGTGACCGCGCAGACGGGTCATCGTCGAGTCGGTCAGGTTCGCACCGACCTCGGCGAGCGCCTCGGCCACGTCGGCGACGATGCCGGTCCGGTCCGGACCGATGACGGTGATGGCTAGCTCATGCACCCGCCTACAGTAAACGGGCTATGACTCTCGCCGACGACGCCATCGCCTGGTATCAGGCAAATGCCCGCAATCTCCCCTGGCGGCAACCGGACACCACACCGTGGGGAGTCCTGGTCAGCGAGGTGATGCTCCAGCAGACCCCGGTGGTACGCGTGGAGCCCGCCTGGCGGTCCTGGATGACCCGCTGGCCCGACCCGGCCGCCCTCGCCGCCGACCCGGTCTCCGAGGCGATCCGCATGTGGGGGCGGCTCGGCTACCCGCGCCGGGCGATGCGCCTGCACGCCTGCGCGGTCGCCATCGTGGAACGGCACGACGGGCGGGTCCCCGACGACCTGGATCAACTGCTGGCCCTGCCGGGGGTGGGCACCTATACCGGGCGGGCGGTGGCCACTTTCGCGTACGGGCAGCGTCACCCGGTCGTGGACACCAACGTGCGCCGGGTGGTGTGCCGAGCGGTCGAGGGCAAACCCGACGCCGGCCCGGCCACCACCGCAGCCGATCTGACCGCGATGGAAGCCCTGCTACCCGACGACGTGCCGCGCGCCGCGAAGGCCAGCATCGCGTTCATGGAGCTCGGCGCGATCGTCTGCACCGCCCGCTCACCGAAATGCGTCGACTGCCCGTTCCACGATGTCTGCGCCTGGCGGCTCCGAGGCGAGCCACTGCCGGAAGGGCCGAGCCGCAAACCGCAACGGTACGCCGGAACAGATCGCCAGGTGCGCGGCCTGATCCTGGAGGTCCTCCGGCACGCCACCGGCCCGGTCCCCCGCCAGCGCCTGGACCTGGTCTGGCAGGACGAGGTGCAGCGCGCCCGCGCCCTCTCCGGCCTGGTCGACGACGGCCTGGTCGAGTTGCTCGGCTCAGACGACTTCATCCTGGCCGGCGACCGTCCACCCGGCGAAGTTCAGCGCCTATGAGCTCTGCCGGGAGCGGATAGACCTTCTCAGCCGGCAACAGGGCCGCGGCGGCGCTCTCGTTGCCGGCGTCGAGATGGCCACGGATCGCCCGCGCCAATCCGGTCACGTCGACGATCCCGGTGATCCACTCATCCACGTAACTCGGCACGGCGACCCCACCCAGGCCCAGCTGCAGCGACCGATAGGGCAACTCCCGCAGACGTAGATCCCGCTCCGGATCCCACTGCACCCGCGTCGGCGCCGTTTTGAGCTGACGCTGCCATTCCGTCCGATCAGCGTGAACGCCCCGGACATAGTGGCTGAGCGCAGCGTTGGCCAGCGCCCACTCGAACCCCGCCCGCGTGATCGAAACCGCGAGCACCCGCTCCTGGCCGGGCTTCCTGGCCCAGCCACAGCGGTACATCATCCACAGGAACGAAGGCTTGACCCAGGTCATCCGGTCCCGTTTGAACGGCGGCACGAACCGCCCAGCCCGCAGAGCCGGCTCCGCGATGGCCGGCGAGTAGGCCTGATAGACGGTGATGGTGCGCTCGTCGTACACGGCGCGAATCTCACGCATCGTCTGATGCTCGCTGACGCCGCCTCCCGGGCGCGAACGATTTCGGCCCGGCTGCATCGCGCAGCCGGGCCGAATCGATCAGGCGAAGAGGAGGGTCACTCCTCGGTGGTGGCGGCCCCGAGGTCGGCCGGCACCGCGTCGGGCACGGTCACGCCCTTCTCAGCGCCGCGGAAGACCAGCTTGGACTTCTCCACCTGGGCCGGGTCCCCTTCGCAGTCCACGACCACGATCTGGCCGGGGCGCAGCTCGTTGAAGAGGATCTGCTCGCTCAGGGTGTCCTCCAGCTCGCGCTGGATGGTCCGGCGCAGTGGCCGGGCGCCGAGGACCGGGTCGAAGCCCTTGGCCGCCAGGTACTTCTTGGCGTTGTCGGTCAGCTCGAGACCCATGTCCTTGTTCTTGAGCTGACCCTCGATACGGGCGGTGAAGATGTCGACGATCTGGAGGATCTCCTTCTCACGCAGCTGGTGGAAGACGATCGTGTCGTCGATACGGTTCAGGAACTCGGGGCGGAAGTGCTGCTTCAGCTCGTCGTTCACCTTGATCTTCATGCGCTCGTACGACGACTCCTCGGCCTCGGAGGCCTGGAAGCCCAGCGACACCGCCTTCGCCACATCCCGGGTACCGAGGTTGGTGGTGAGGATGATGACCGTGTTCTTGAAGTCGACGATCCGGCCCTGGCCGTCGGTCAGGCGACCGTCCTCCAGGATCTGCAGGAGCGTGTTGAACACGTCCGGATGCGCCTTCTCGATCTCGTCGAACAGCACCACCGAGAACGGCTTGCGCCGCACCTTCTCGGTCAGCTGGCCACCCTCGTCGTAACCCACATATCCGGGAGGGGCACCGACCAGCCGCGACACCGTGTACCGGTCGTGGAACTCGGACATGTCCAGCTGGATCAGCGCGTCCTCGGAGCCGAACAGGAACTCCGCCAGCGCCTTGGACAGCTCGGTCTTACCCACACCGGACGGACCGGCGAAGATGAACGAACCACTGGGCCGCTTCGGGTCCTTCAGGCCGGCCCGGGTACGCCGGATCGCCTTCGAAACCGCCTGGACAGCGTCCTCCTGGCCGATGACCCGCTTGTGGAGCTCGTCCTCCATGCGCAGCAGGCGGGACGTCTCCTCCTCGGTGAGCTTGTAGACCGGGATGCCGGTCCAGTTGCCCAGAACCTCGGCGATCTGCTCGTCGTCGACCTCGGACACCACGTCCAGGTCGCCGGCCTTCCACTCCTTCTCCCGCTGCGCCTTCTGGCCCAGCAGCTGCTTCTCCTTGTCGCGCAGCTGCGCGGCCCGCTCGAAGTCCTGCGCGTCGATCGCGGACTCCTTGTCCCGGCGGACCTGGGCGATGCGCTCGTCGAAGTCACGGAGGTCCGGCGGCGCGGTCATCCGGCGGATCCGCATCCGGGCGCCGGCCTCGTCGATCAGGTCGATCGCCTTGTCCGGCAGGAAACGATCCGAGATGTACCGGTCGGCCAGCGTCGCGGCGGCCACCAGGGCGGCGTCGGTGATGCTGATCCGGTGGTGCGCCTCGTAACGGTCGCGGAGACCCTTGAGGATCTCGATGGTGTGCGCGAGGGACGGCTCGCCGACCTGGATGGGCTGGAAGCGGCGCTCGAGAGCGGCGTCCTTCTCCAGGTGCTTGCGGTACTCGTCCAGAGTGGTGGCGCCGATGGTCTGGAGCTCACCACGCGCGAGCATGGGCTTCAGGATGCTCGCGGCGTCGATCGCGCCCTCGGCGGCACCCGCACCCACCAGGGTGTGAATCTCGTCGATGAACAGGATGATGTCGCCCCGCGTACGGATCTCCTTGAGCACCTTCTTCAAGCGCTCCTCGAAGTCACCGCGGTAGCGGGAACCGGCGACCAGCGCGCCCAGGTCCAGCGTGTAGAGCTGCTTGTCCTTGAGCGTCTCGGGCACCTCGCCCTTGACGATCGACTGGGACAGACCCTCGACCACGGCGGTCTTGCCGACGCCGGGCTCGCCGATCAGCACCGGGTTGTTCTTGGTCCGGCGGGACAGCACCTGCATGACCCGCTCGATTTCCTTCTCCCGCCCGATGACCGGGTCGAGCTTGCCCTCGCGCGCGGCCTGGGTCAGGTTGCGCCCGAACTGGTCGAGGACCAGCGACGTGGAGGGGGCCGCCTCGCCGGTGGCCGTGCCGGCCGCGGCCGGCTCCTTGCCCTGGTAGCCGGAGAGCAGCTGGATGACCTGCTGGCGGACCCGGTTGAGGTCGGCGCCGAGCTTGACCAGCACCTGGGCGGCGACGCCCTCACCCTCGCGGATCAGGCCGAGCAGGATGTGCTCGGTGCCGATGTAGTTGTGGCCGAGCTGCAGCGCCTCACGCAGCGACAGCTCGAGAACCTTCTTGGCGCGCGGCGTGAACGGGATGTGCCCGCTCGGCGCCTGCTGGCCCTGACCGATGATCTCCTCGACCTGCTGCCGCACTCCCTCAAGAGAGATGCCCAGGCTCTCCAGAGCCTTGGCCGCGACGCCCTCACCCTCGTGGATCAGGCCGAGCAGGATGTGTTCGGTTCCGATGTAGTTGTGGTTGAGCATCCGGGCCTCTTCTTGGGCCAGGACGACAACCCGTCGCGCTCGGTCGGTGAACCGCTCGAACATGCCCTCGTGCTCCTCACGTGCCGTGCGCCAATTGAACTGGCGGGGCCAGCGCACGGGCATCGGTGATGCCCGTGCTGTAACTCTATCGCCGCCAGCGGGCTCCGCTGGGCCCTCGCGACCCTTCGAAACGATCCGCAACGTTGATTTAGCCAACTTCGCACGCTCAACGGCTGTTCCCCCACCCGAACGTGTACGCGTACAGCGAAATCGCGACGATCCACAGGCTGTGGACAACTCCGCCCGCCCCTGTGGATAACTTGGGGACAGACACGGAGAGGGCGCACCGCCGAAGCGGTGCGCCCTCATCGCCGAGGCGCCGTGCCGGACACTAGGGGCTCAGGCCCGTCCCGGGCCTTTCGCGTGGAACTCGTCCACGATCTCCTGAGGGATCCGGCCCCGGTCGGAGATGTCCTTCCCGGCCTTCTTGGCCCACTCCCGGATCGCCTTGTTCTGCTCCCGGTCGGCAGTCGCGCCGCCGCGGCCACGCGCCGCGCGGCCGCCGACCACAACACCACCACGGGCCACCTTGGTCCCGGCGGTGAGGTACGGCTCGAACACCTCCCGCAATTTCGCGGCGTTCTTCTCCGAGAGGTCGATCTCATACTGAATGCCGTCGAGCGCAAACTTCACGGTCTCGTCGGCGTCGCCACCGTCGATGTCATCGACCAACTTGTGAATGATCTGCTTCGCCACGCGCGGTTATCCCTCCCGAACACAGGTTCTCTCCCCAGCAATGGGAAGACAATAACGCCAGGGACGCATAGCCCGTCAATGGCGGGGGGAGATAATGCCCGGTAACTACTCGGGCCGGACCAAGGGGAAGAGGATCGTTTCCCGAATGCCCAGGCCGGTGAGCGCCATCAACAGCCGGTCGATTCCCATTCCCATGCCACCGGTGGGCGGCATTCCGTACTCCATGGCCCGCAGGAAATCCTCGTCGAGCTGCATCGCTTCGGCGTCGCCACCGGCCGCGAGCAGGGATTGTGCCTGCAACCGCTCCCGCTGGATCACCGGATCGACCAGCTCGGAATACGCGGTGGCGAGCTCGAAACCGCCGACGTAGAGATCCCACTTCTCGGTCAGGCCGGGCGTCTCGCGGTGCGGCGCGGTGAGCGGCGCGGTCTCCTCCGGGTAGTCCCGGACGAACGTGGGCGCCTGCAGAGTCGGCTGCACCAGGTGCTCGAAAAGCTCTTCGGCGAGCTTGCCGGCGCTCCACTTCGGGTCCACGGAAAGCTGCACCTTCTCCGCGTACCGCTGGAGTTGCGCCAGGTCGGTCTGCACGGTGACCTCTTCGCCCAGCGCCTCGGAAACGGATCCGAAAAGGGTGATCTGTGCCCATTCGCCGCCGAGGTCCAGTTCGGTACCGTCCATGTGGGTCACGACGTGCGATCCGGCGACCGCGAAGGCGGCCTCCTGAATCCACTCCCGGACCTGCTGCTGCATCACGTTGTAGTCGGCATACGCCTGATACGCCTCGAGCATCGCGAACTCCGGAGAGTGCGTGGAGTCCATGCCCTCATTCCGGAAGTTGCGGTTGATCTCGAAGACGCGCTCGATGCCGCCGACCACGGCTCGCTTCAAAAACAGTTCCGGCGCGATCCGCAGATAAAGATCCGTATCCAGTGCGTTGCTGTGCGTCACAAAGGGGCGGGCCGTGGCGCCCCCGTGCAGCAACTGCAACATGGGCGTTTCCACCTCGAGATAATTGCGGCGGAACAGCGACTCACGGAGGCTACGGACCACCGCAGCACGAGTACGCACCATGTCCCGGGCCTGCGGGCGGACGATCAGATCGACATAGCGTTGGCGTACCCGGGTCTCTTCGGAAAGCGGCTTGTGCGCGACCGGAAGCGGGCGCAGCGCCTTGGCGCTCATGGTCCAGGAATCGGCGAGCACGGACAGTTCGCCGCGGCGACTGGTGATCACTTCGCCGGTGACCGCGACCAGGTCGCCCAGGTCGACCGCGCGCTTCCACTCCTCCAGCGAATCCGCGCCGACCTTGTCCAGCGAGAACATCGCCTGGAGCTCGGTGCCGTCGCCGGCTCGCAGGGTGGCGAAGCAGAGCTTCCCACCGTTGCGCACGAAGATCACCCGGCCGGTGACCGAGACCTGGTCACCACTGGCGGTGTCGGTCGGCAGGTCGGCGTACCTGACCCGGATCTCGGCCAGCTCGGCGGTCCGGGGGACGTTGACCGGGTAGGGCGCCACGCCCTCGGCCAGGAGCCGGTCCCGCTTCGCCCGGCGGACCCGCATCTGCTCGGGAAGGTCCTCGGCGGGGTCGACGGCTGGCGTGTTCTGCTCGGTCACGGCAAGACTTCCTGTGGAGTGGAGCGGAAAGGTCCTGGAAAGCGTACTCAGCCGTTCTCAGACGTTCCGCTCATATACCATCCGCAGCCCGATCAGCGTGATCATCGGCTCGTGCGCGGTGATCGTGCGGCACTCGTCCTTCACCAGCCAGGCCAGACCGCCGGTGGCGATCACCGCCCGGACCGGCCCGATCTCCTCGATCATCCGCTCGACGATCCGGTCCACCTGGCCGGCGAAGCCGAAGTAGAGGCCGGCCTGCAGGCACTCCACGGTGTTCTTGCCGATCACCGACTTCGGTTTCGTCGGCTCGACCTTGCGCAGCTGTGCGGCACGGGCGGCCAGCGCGTCGAAGGAGATCTCGATGCCCGGCGCGAATGCGCCGCCGAGGAACTCACCCTTCGCGCTGATCAGGTCGAAGTTGGTAGTGGTGCCGAAGTCGACCACGATCGACGGTCCGCCGTAGAGGGCGTGCGCGGCCAGGGTGTTGACGACCCGGTCGGCGCCGACCTCCTTGGGGTTGTCGATGGCCAGCTGCACGCCGGTCTTCACCCCCGGCTCGACGATCACATTGGGCAGGTCGCCGTAGTACCGCTTCAGCATCGTGCGCAGGTTGCGCAGCGCCGCCGGCACGGTGGAGCAGGCCGCCACCCCGGTGATCTCCACGGCGTCGCCGGCGAGCAGGCCACGGAACATCAGGCCCAGCTCGTCGGCGGTCGACGCGGCATCGGTCTTGATCCGCCAGTTGTGCACCAGCTTGTCGCCGTCGAAGGTCGCCAGCACGGTGTTGGTGTTACCGATGTCAATGCAGAGCAGCACGGAGGCCCCTAAGAATCAAAATCAAGACACCCATTGTGTACGGGGCTCAGCGCGCTCTGAGATCCAGGGCGATGTCGAGGATCGGGGACGAGTGGGTCAGCCCGCCGACCGACAGGTAATCCACGCCGGTCGCCGCGTACGCCGCCGCCGTTTCCAGGGTCAGATTCCCGGTCGCCTCGAGCTGTGCCCGGTCACCGACCTCCCGGACCACCTCGGCCAGCAGCTCCGGCGTCATGTTGTCGCAGAGCAGGAACGAGGCGCCGGCGCCGACCGCCTCGTGCGCCTCGGCCAGCGTGGTGACCTCGACCTGCACCTCCACGTCCGGGAACTGCTGCCGGACCAGCCGGTACGCCGCCGAGATGGTGCCGGCCGCCAGCTTGTGGTTGTCCTTGATCATCGCAACGTCGTACAGGCCCATGCGCTTGTTCGTGCCGCCGCCGGTCCGGACCGCGTACTTCTCCAGCACCCGCAGGCCGGGCGTGGTCTTGCGGGTGTCCAGCACGGTGGCCTTGCTGCCGGCCAGCTGGTCCGCCCACTTGCGGGTGTGCGTGGCGACCCCGGACATCCGGCTGATCAGATTCAGCGCGGTGCGCTCGGCGGTGAGCAGCGCCCGGGTGGGCCCGGTGATCGTGGCCAGCACGTCGCCCCGGCGGACCCGGTCGCCCTCGGCGGCGATCTGCTGGAAGGTGGCGGTGCCGGCCGAGGTGACGGCGAAGACCAGCTCGGCCACCGGCAGCCCGGCGATCACACCGTCGGCCCGGGCCACCAGCTCGGCGGTGTCCACCTGGTCGGCCGGGATGGTCGCCTCGCTGGTCACGTCACGGGGCGGGTCACCGAGGTCCTCGGCGAGCGCCGTGAAGACGATCCGCTCCACCTCGGCGAGGTTCAGTCCGTGCTCGATCACGCCATCTCCTGAAAGGTCTGGGTCAGTGAACCGTCGGCCGAAACGGCGTCGAGCAGGTGGCCGCGCCACTCGTCGGCCGCAGTCGGGTGGTCCTCGCGCCAGTGGCAGCCGCGTGTCTCCCGGCGGCTCTGCGCGGAGGCCACCAGGGCGGTCGCGACGGTGAGCAGGTTCGTCGCCTCCCAGGCCGCGGTGTTCGGGCGGGACCGCTGCTCGGCGAGCCGGGCCAGTTCCTTGGCGGCGGTGTCCAGCGAGTCGGCCGAGCGGAGCACGCCGGCGCCCCGGGTCATCGCGCGCTGCAGGTCGCTGCGGGTGGCCGGGTCGACGACCCAGGACGGGCCGGCGGCGGCGCGCACCGGGTCGGCCTGCTGCGGCAGGTCGCGGGCCACGTCGTCGGCGATCCGCTTGGCGAAGACCAGGCCCTCCAGCAGGGAGTTGCTGGCCAGCCGGTTGGCGCCGTGCACGCCGGTGCAGGCGACCTCGCCGCAGGCGTACAGGCCCGGGATGCTGGTGCGGCCGTGCAGGTCGGTGCGGACCCCGCCGGAGGCGTAGTGGGCGGCCGGGGCCACCGGGATCAGGTCGGTCGCCGGATCCACCCCGGCGCCGCGGGTGGAGGCCATGATGGTCGGGAAGCGGCCCTCCAGGAACTCCCGGCCGAGGTGGCGCGCGTCCAGGTAGACGTGGTCGGCGCCGGTGGCCCGCAGGACCCGGTAGATGCCCTTGGCGACGACGTCCCGGGGCGCCAGCTCGGCCAGCTCGTGCTGCCCGACCATGAAGCGCTCGCCGGCCTCGTCCACCAGGTACGCGCCCTCGCCCCGCAGCGCCTCGGAGATCAGCGGCCGCTGCACCGAGTTGAGGTTGCCACCGACGAACGACGTGGGGTGGAACTGCACGAACTCGACGTCGGTCACCGCGGCGCCGGCCCGCAGGGCGAGCGCCACACCGTCGCCGGTGGAGACCGACGGGTTGGTGGTGGACGAATAGATCTGACCCATGCCACCGGTGGCCAGCACCACGGCCCGGGCCAGGATCGCGCCGACGCCGTCCTCGCTGCCCTCGCCGAGCACGTGCAGGGTGAGCCCGCAGGCCCGGCCGTCCGCAGCGCGCAGCAGGTCCAGGACCAGGGCGTGCTCGACGAGACGGATCCACGGGTCGCGGCGTACCGCCTCGTGCAGGGCCCGCTGCACCTCGGCACCGGTCGCGTCGCCGCCGGCGTGCACGATCCGGTCGGCGCGGTGGCCGCCCTCGCGGGTCAGCATCAGCGAGCCGTCCGGGTTGCGGTCGAACTCGGCGCCGCGGCGGATCAGCTCCCGGATCCGCGCCGGGCCCTCCTCCACCAGGACCCGCACCGCGTCGGGGTCGCACAGTCCGACGCCGGCGATCTCGGTGTCGTACGCATGCGCCTGCGGGGTGTCCAGCGGATCGAGCACCGCGGCGATCCCGCCCTGCGCCCAGCGGGTCGAGCCGTCGTCGATGTTGACCTTGGTCACGACTGTGACGTGCAGGCCGTGTTCACGCAGGTGGAGCGCTGCGGTCAGGCCGGCGATGCCGGAGCCGACCACCAGGACGTCGGTGGTCTCGGTCCAGCCCGGCTCGGCGGCGGCGAGCCGGCGGGGCAGCGCCGGGAGATCCGCGAGAGGAGACATGTGTTTCAGTACACTCCGCGTTCACGGAAACGTCGCAGCGGGGGCACCATCAGTGGTCATCGTCTCTGAACCTTTTCAACCTGGCATCGGGCCCGATACGTCCGGGCCGTTGGCCGGCGCAAGGTGGGACCGCCCTCGCCACGTTGAAAAAGGTTCACTTGTACTGGACCGGAAGGGCCTTCGTCCCCTTGCCCTTGAGCGACGTGGTCAGTTCGGCGCCGTCCAGCCAGAGGTAGCAGCGCACCCCGTGGTCACCCTGCGCCCACACGTCGGCATTGCCGGGCAGGGAGACGACCCCGGTGCGGTACTGCAGGTCATCGTCGTCCGGGACACCGACATAGGTGGCCACCACGCTGCGACACCCGTCGTGGAACTCCTCCCAGGCCGTGTCGCCCTTCGGGTAGGAGGCCTTCTCCGGCGCCTCGTAGATGCCGGTGAACTCGGCGTTGTGCTTCTCGGTGCACTCCGCGGCCGGCATCGTGTCGATCGCCCCGGACTTGTTCAGGTCGATCGCGTAGCAGGTCAGCATCAGGTCGGAGGACGGGTCCGCGAGCGCGTTGCGGACGCTGCCCTCGCGCTGGACCAGGGCGCCGTCGTCCTCGATCGAGTCGAGTTCCACCACCTCGCAGCGGAACCAACGGGAGCCGCCGGTCCAGGCTGCCGGAGACGGGTGGGTGACGCCGATCCAGAGCCGGGCGTTGCGCCAGGGGCCGCCGACGTACTGGGTGGTCTTCTCGTCGCACGTCTCGTAGGCGGCGCGGGCACCGGCCGAGGTGTTCTCCGGCGGCGCCGCGGCGTCCGCGGCCGGCGCCTTGTATTCGCCGACGAAGACCGTCTCGGTGCGGTGCAGGACGTCGCAGTCGACCTCTTCGTAGGTGGCCCGCGGCCCGGAGACGGCGAAGTTGGAGAGGTGGCAGGTCTCGGCGGCCGGCTGGAAGCCGGTTGCCGCCGCCATGGCGCCCCAGTTGTTGGTCAGGTCGCCGTCGATGTCACCGCCGTCGCCGCAGCCCGCGGCTGCGAGAAGGATCAGGCTCGCGGCGGCCAGCCCCCACCTTCGCATGAACCCCGCCTCCCCGTACGCCGCCGGTGTCCGATTTGTCGATCATAGGGTGATCGAGTGGGATACCGGCGGCGTTCCGGAAAGTCAGCGGGCGTTCAGGGTGAGATCTCCCCGTACCAGGTCGTCGACCATGCCGGCGACCGCCTCGGCCGGGTCCGCGCCCAGCTCGATGATCTTGTTGGTGGCGTCCACGTGCACGATCCGCGGCTGGTAGGCGCGCGCCTCGGCGTCGTCCATCTGCCCGTAGGAAATGAGAATGACCAGGTCACCGGGGTGCACCAGGTGCGCGGCGGCCCCGTTGATGCCGATCACGCCGCTGCCCCGCTCGCCCGGGATCACGTACGTCTCCAGGCGCGCGCCGTTCGTGACGTCGACGATCGCCACCTGCTCACCCGGAATCAGATCGGCCGCCTCCAGCAGATCCAGATCGACGGTGACCGAACCGACGTAGTGCAGGTCGGCCTGGGTCACGGTGGCCCGGTGGATCTTCGACTTCAGCATGGTGCGGAGCATTCAGGCGCCCTTCTGCAGACGGAGCGGGACATTGTCGATCAAACGGGTGGTGCCGACTCTGGCGGCCACGAGCAGGCGCGCCTCCCCCTCCTCCGGGGCGGCGCCCAGGTCCGGGCCGGTCAGGGAGAGGTAGTCCACGCGTACCCCGGGCTCCTCTGCCAAGATCTTGTGAGCTGCGGCCAGGACCGACTCGGGGTCGCTGTGCGTGGCGCCCTCGCGCAACGCGCGAGACAGCGCCAGCGCCGAACGGCGCTGCTCGGCCGAGAGATACCGGTTGCGGCTGGAGAGGGCCAGGCCATCCGGCTCGCGTACGGTCGGAACGCCGACGATCTCGACACCGAGTTCCAGGTCGGCCACCATCCGCCGGATGAGCGCGAGCTGCTGGAAGTCCTTCTCCCCGAAGTACGCGACGTCCGCCCGGGTCAGCATCAACAGCTTCTCGACCACGGTCAGCATCCCGGAGAAGTGACCGGGCCGGCTGGCGCCCTCCAGAATGTCGCCGAGCGGTCCGGGATGCATCGTGATCGACGGCGCACCGCCGGGATAGACGTCGTCCCGGCCCGGCGCGAAGACCACCGAGACACCCTCGTCCGCGCAGGCCGCGACATCGGTCTCGAGGGTGCGCGGGTACTTCTCGTAGTCCTCGTCCGGCCCGAACTGCAGCGGGTTCACAAAGATCGTGACCAGCACGAAGTCGGCGCGCTCGCGGGCCTCACGCATCAGCTGCCGGTGACCCTCGTGCAGCGCGCCCATGGTCATCACGACCGCGATCTCACCCTGGGCCAGGTCCAGCACCGATGCCAACTCAGCGCGGGTGTGCACAAGCGAAGTCACGCGGTCTCCCTAACCTCGGTCTGAGCCAGAACGTCGAGCAGGGCGGCGGCGTCCTGCGGGCGGAGCCGGCCGGAGGCGATCGCCCGGTCCGCGGTGCGGCGGGCCATCGCCAGGTAGGCCGGGATCGCGTCGGCCGGCATCCGGTTCAGATGCTTGGCGACCGTGCCGGCGTCACCCCGGGAGACCGGGCCGGTGAGCGCGGTGTCGCCCATCCGCAGCGCGTTGTCGAGCGCGGCGGTCAGCAGCGGCGCCAGCACCCGGCCGGGCTGCCCGACACCGGCCGACCGCAACAGATCGGCGGCCTCGTTCACGAGCGTGACCATGTGGTTCGCGCCGTGCGCCAGGGCCGCGTGGTAGAGCGGCCGGGAGTCCTCGGCCACCCACTCCGGCACCCCGCCCAGGTCGGCGACCAGCCGGGTGGCGAAGGCCCGGTCCGGCGTGGTGACGCCCCAGGCGATGCCGGGCAGCCGGTCCAGGTCGGAGTCCGCGCCGGTGAAGGTCATCGCGGGGTGCAGGGCCATGCCGTTCACATCGCCCAGAACGGCGAGTCCGTGAGCCCCTGAGGTGTGCGCCACGACCTGCCCGGCGCGCAACGCCCCGGTCCGGTCCAGACCGGCCACCACACTTGCGAGGGTGTCGTCCGGCACCGCGAGCAGCAGCAGGTCCTCGGCGGCCTGAGCCACCTCGTGAGCAGGGAGGATGGCGGCGTCCGGCAGCAGGCGCGCGGCCCGCTCGCGGGAGGCGGCGGAAACTGCGGCGGCGGCGACCACCCGGTGCCCGGCCGAACTCAGCGCCGCGCCCAGCACAGCGCCCACCCGGCCGGCGCCGATGACGCCGACAGTCGAAGCGTTCATCTATGGATCCAGTCCTCAGTGTCGGGGTACCGGTCGAGCGCCAGTATGCGCCGGGTTGACACGTTCGTAGCAACCACGTGTGAAGAACTGCACGAGGGCGCCCTCCACCGTTCGGCCACCCACCGCCAGGCCTGAGCCCGCTTTTTCTGGCTGCCTACGCTGACGGCATGACGGCGATCGGGTGGCGGCTGGCGATGCAGGCTGCCCTGTACGGGTCCGGCGGCTTCTTCGTACGGCCGCGCAGTGGTCCCGCTGATCACTTCCGCACCAGCGTGCACGCCTCCCCGCTGTTCGCCGGCGCCCTGCTCAAGGTGATCGAGCAGCTGGACGCCGCCCTCGGCCACCCGAAGACGTTCGACCTGGTCGACGTGGGCGCCGGACGCGGCGAACTGCTCACCGCCCTGCGCAGACAGCTGCCGGACCGGGTACGCCTGACCGCCGTCGAAGTCGTGCCCCGGCCGGACGGGCTGCACCCGGAAATCCACTGGCGACGGGACATCCCGCAGTCGATCGTCGGGCTGCTGATCGCCACCGAATGGCTGGACAACGTGCCTCTCGACGTCGTGGACATCGACGAGGGCGGGGTGCTGCGCAAAGTGCTGGTGGACCGGGTCACCGGCGCCGAGACGTTCGGTGCGCCGGCCGACGCGGCCGACCTGTTCTGGCTGAGCCGCTGGTGGCCCGGCCCGGGACGGATCGAGATCGGCTGGCCACGGGACAGCGCCTGGGCCGACGCGGTCGCCTCGGTACGCCGGGGGGCCGCACTCTGCGTCGACTACGGGCACCGGCGCGACGACCGGCCGGCGTTCGGCACCCTCACCGGGTATCGGGACGGCCGGCAGGTGACCCCGGTCCCGGACGGCAGCTGCGACGTCACAGCCCACGTCGCGATGGACGCGGTGGCGATGGCCGCGGGTACGCCGTACCGGATGATCCGCCAGCGTGCGGCGTTGAAAGCGCTCGGGGTGGACGGCGCCCGGCCACCGCTCGACCTTGCCCGCACCGACCCGGCGGCCTACCTGCGTGCGCTCGCCGCGGCGGGCAGCGCCGCCGAGCTGATCGACCCGGCCGGCCTGGGCGACCACTGGTGGCTCTGGCACACCGTCGGCGTGGAAATCCCCTTCGTCTGACACCATGCTCTGATGGACGCCCTGCAGGAGATGACGGTCGGCACCGGCGCCGGCCTGGACACGGCCGACATGGTGCTGAACATCGGGCCGCAACACCCCTCCACGCACGGCGTGCTCCGGCTCAAACTCACCCTCGACGGTGAGAAGGTCGTCGACTGCGAGCCGATCGTCGGCTACATGCACCGCGGCGCGGAGAAACTCTTCGAGGTCCGCGACTACCGGCAGATCATCATGCTGGCGAACCGCCACGACTGGCTGTCGGCGTTCTCCAACGAACTGGGCGTCGTCCTCGCCGTGGAACGGCTGATGGGCATCGAGGTGCCGGAACGCGCGGTCTGGCTGCGGATGGCCCTCGCCGAACTCAACCGCGTGCTCAACCACCTGATGTTCCTCGGCTCCTACCCGCTGGAGATCGGCGCGATCACGCCGATGTTCTACGCGTTCCGCGAGCGGGAGACGCTGCAGGCGGTCATGGAAGAGGTCTCCGGCGGCCGCATCCACTACATGTTCAACCGGGTCGGCGGCCTGAAAGAAGAGGTGCCGGCCGGGTGGACCAAGCGCGCCCGCGCCGCGGTCGCGGCGGTCCGCCGGCGGATGCCCGACCTCGACAACATCATCCACAAGAACGACATCTTCATGGCACGCACGGTCGGAGTCGGCGTCCTGACCGCCGCCGAGGCCGCAGCCTACGGCGCCTCCGGCCCGGTGGCGCGGGCA
This sequence comes from Actinoplanes sp. NBC_00393, assembly GCF_036053395.1. Lineage (NCBI taxonomy): Bacteria > Bacillati > Actinomycetota > Actinomycetes > Micromonosporales > Micromonosporaceae > Actinoplanes > Actinoplanes sp. NBC_00393. The sequence continues at coordinate 7,957,010 of NZ_CP107942.1, forward strand.
AGCGGTCTGGATTTCGATGTACGCCGGGACGAGCCCTACCTCTTCTACGACCAGCTGGACGTCCCGGTGGTGACCCGGACGGCCGGCGACTGCCACGCCCGGTTCGAGGTGCTGCTGGAGCAGGTGCTCGTGTCCCTCGACCTGATCGAGCAGTGCCTGGACCAGGTGGACCGCATCGGCGGCCCGGTCAACGTACGCCTGCCGAAGGTGGTGAAGGCGCCGGAAGGCCACACGTACGCGTGGACGGAGAACCCGCTCGGCGTCAACGGCTATTACCTGGTCTCCCGCGGCGAGAAGACGCCGTGGCGGCTCAAGCTGCGCACCGCGTCGTACGCGAACGTGCAGGCGCTGGCCACGCTGATCCCCGGCTGCTTGGTGCCCGACTTGATCGCCATCCTCGGCTCAATGTTCTTCGTCGTCGGCGACATCGACAAGTAGCCGTTCCCGCCTTCGACTAGCCCACCGGCTCACGCGCCCGCCCGTCTCACCCGGCCTGCCAGCCTCGCCCGGCCTGCCGGCCCGACGTGGCGCGCTGGCCTCGCCTGGCCCCGGGCTAGTTCGCCCGGCCCCGGCCCCAGCCCACTAGGTTCTCCTGGCTAGCTCGCCTGGCCCGCCGACCTCTCGTGGCCGCTGGCCTTACCGATGGCCACCGTAGGAGGCGAAGTCGGCCAGGGTGCCGACGTTGGTGTCGTTCGCTGACGGGCGGTGCCGACGGGCCTTGTAGTCGACCGGTTGCTCGGCCTGAGGTCGACCACCGCGGTCCTGGTCATAGCCCTGGTGTCCGTCGGCGCCGTCATAGCCGTCGTAGTCGCTGCCGTACCCGTTGGCGTCTTCGTAGTCGGCGCCGTCGTAGCCGCCGTACTGGGCGGATCCGTACTGGCCGGCACCGTCGTAGCCGTCACCGCCGCCATAACCGCCCGCCGCGCCTCCATGCCCGTTGCCGGCGCTTTCGTAGCCGCCTACCGAGCCTCCATGGCCGTTGCCGATGCCTTCGTGGCCGCTGGCGGCACCTTCGTAGCTGCTGGCGGCACCTTCGTAACCGCTGGCGGCACCTTCGTAACCGCTGGCGGCACCGAAGTCACCGTTCAGGGCTTCCGGCCGGCCGTACTGGGATCCAGGCCGCACGGCAGCGCCCCCTCGAACCGGGCCGGCTCCCGGCGGAGGCCCGGCGGCCGCGGCGCGGGGTTGGGGTACTAGGCCCGGTCCGGGCGGCGGAGCAACGGAGGCGACACCGGCCCGGGCGACCGGAGGCGGGCCAGGGACGTGGGCAGCTCCGGACATGGGGGCGTTGCCGGGAACGCGAGCCGATCCGCCGACCGGCCGCGGTCCGGGGACAGAGGCAGCACCGGCCGGCGCCGGCGGGGCCGAACGTTGCACCGAGGCCGACCCGGACGCTCCGGGAACGGCCGCAGAGGCGCGTCCGGCCGAGGCGACCCCTGGGTTCCGGGCCGGAGAGATCGGCCGCGCCGGGCCGGGAGCCGGAACTGAGGCCCGCCCACCGGTGTTACGCCCGGGATTCGTGGGACGAACCGCAGGAGGGGCCACGAAACCAGCATCACCGTCGTAGCCAGGCCCCGCGCCGAAGCCGGCCTGCCCATCGAAGCCCGATCCCGGAGCAAATCCCGGGCCCGCAGAGCCGCCCGATCCGCTGAAACCCGGATCGGCATCAAATCCGGAGCCAGCCGCGCCCTCGAAGCTTGATCCAGCATCAAACCCGGGCCCGGCCGGGCGGTCGGAGGACCCCCTGCCGCTGAAGCCCGGCCGAGCGCCAAGCCCAGGCCCAGCCGACCCGTCGAAGCCCCGCTTAGCATCAAACTTAGGCCCAGCCGGTCCGTTGAAACCCGGTCCAACATCAAACCCAGGACCAGCCGACCCGTCGAAGCCCGGCCCGGCAGCGAGCCCGGAACCGGCCGGGCCGCTGAAGGACTCCGGGCTGTTGAAGCCAGGGCCGGCAGCGAACTCGGGACCGGCCGGGCCGCTGAAGGAACCCGGACCGTTGAAGCCGGGGCCGGCGTCGAAGCCAGGGCCGGCAGGCTGGTTGAAGCCCCCGTCGTACTCGAAGCCGCCCGAGTCGTATCCCGGCCCGGCGTCGAAGCCGGCCGCTGGATCGTAGGTGGGGCCGTAGGGAGCGCCGGCCGGGTGCCCGCCGTCGAAGTCGCCTGGGCCGGCCGCATAGCCGGGGCCGAAGCTGGACTGCGCAGCGTGACCGGCGTCGATCGGAGGGACGCCGACCTGTGCGCGGCCCCCGGGGTTGCGTGGCGGAAGCGGGGGACGCGAGGGACGCGCGCCCTCCGGGCCGCCGGTCGGGACCGGGGCCGGGGCGACAGCTGCGAACTCGGCCCGCATCTCGCGGCGGAGTGCCTCCACCTCTTCGGCGACGCGGTCCTCCACGTCCATCCTGAGCAGCTCGGGATCGCTGCGGACCAGCAGCGACGCACCGACCAGCACGACGCTCACCGCGACCAGCAGGACCGCGAAGCGCGGCGAGCCGAGCAGCACGACAGCGGCTCCGAGTGGGGCGAGCGCCACGCCTGCCCAAACCAGGCCACGGAGCAGCCGTGCGTTGTGTCCCGCCTGCGGGTCCCGTTCCGGCATGGGCGCAGATGTTACCGAGAGTGCGCCCGAGACGAAACGGCCGAGCACCGGACGGGCACAGACAGCCCCGATGCTCGGCCTTTTCGGCTCACCCGCGCGGCCGCGAGCCCGGCCCGGGAAACCGCGGCCGCCAGGAGGCCCGCGGAAGTGGGGCCCCTGGGCCGGTAAGCCCGCGGACCTGGAGCCCAGCGGCCGGAAAGGCCGAGGGGCCGGGAAGGCCGAGGGGCCGGGAAGCCCCGGCAGCCGGGAAGCCCCCGCAGCCGGGAAGCTCCGGCAGCCGGGGAGTCGCGGCGCCCCGGATATCGCAGCAGCCGGACGGGATCAGCCGGCTGCCAGTGCGCCGTCCGAGCTGAAGACCAGGCCGACCGAGATCGTGCCCTGCTTCAGGCCGGTCTTGGTCAGCGGGCCACCGGCGTCCAGCGTGCTGAAGCTGCCGGCCTGGAACGAGTACGTCTCGACGAGCCCCTGCTGGCACTTGGGCCGCTGCGGGCACTCGGCCGGGCCGCCCAGGACCGTCGCCGCCCCGGAGCACTTGGCCGCCAGATCGGAGAGGGTCTTCACGCCGTACTTGTCGGCGAACGCCTGGGTCGTGGCGAACGCGTTCTGGTCCTGCGCCTGGCTGGGCGCGCCGAAGGCCAGGCCGGTCTTCTCACCGAGGGCCTTCAGGTTGGTGACCGTGGTGTTCAGGTCCGGCGAGGACGGGTCCTTGGCGTCCTTGCCCTCGACCTTGCCGGCCAGGAAGTACGCCAGGGTGGCCGCGTACTCCGGGACGACCTGGATGTCACCCTTCTCCAGCGCCGGCTCGTACAGCTCGCGGTTGCCGATCTGCTGCACCTTGACGGTATAGCCGGCGGCGGTCAGCGCGATGCCGTAGAGCTCGCCGAGCGTCGCGTTCTCGCTGAAGTTGGCGGCGCCGACGGTGATGTTGCCGCCCGCGCCCTTGGCGATGCCCGCGGTCAGGTTGTTGGCCGTGGCGAACTCCTCGGCGGCCGCCTTCGACGACTTGCGGTCGATGTCGACGGCCTTGTTGAGCTCGATCAGCTTGGTGGTGTCGAGCGCGGCCGAGACCTTGTCGAGCGCCGCGATGAGCTCAGGGGTGGCGGCCTTCTTGTTGATGGCCGGGATGATGTTGTCCGTGTTCTGCAGCTGCTTGTCGTCGTCGAGCACGACCAGCGCGTCACCGGCGACCGGCGCACAGCCCTGGCCTCCGCCGGCCGCCGCCGACGGCGGCGCCTCGGTGCCGGACGAGCCAGCGTCTCCACAGCCGGTCAGAACAAGGGCCACGGCGAGAACGCCGGCAGCCCGGAAGAGATGTCTACGCATTACTGCCGCCTTCTGTGTCCCGGCGCGGCCCGAATGGCCGTGCCGCGTGTCCGACGGGCAGCCGGAAGTGCGACGCCCGCTGAAACCTCTAGCTATTCCTACTCTTCAGGTATGACAAGATCATCATCTGATGCCGGAGCGTTACCCGGCCGGTACCGCCGCAGCCGTGGCCCGGCGTCCCCGTGGACGTAGCGCAGGGGGTGTGACCAGGCGCTGGACCACCGCGAGCAGCCCTTCGACCAGGAGTGCGAGCAACGCCACAGCAATGCCGCCGGCGACGATCTGACCGCCGCCGCCGTTGCTCATCCCGATGCCGAACCCGGCGCTGATGATCTGCCCGAGCCCGCCGCCGTTGACGAAGGCGGCCAGCGCCGCGGTCGCCACCACCTGGACCGCCGCGGTCCGCAGACCAGCCGCCAGGTAGGGAACCGCCAGCGGCAGCTCGACCTGCCGCAGCAGTTGCCCGCCGGAGAGACCCATCCCCCGCGCCGCGTCCCGGGTCTCCGGGTCCACCGACCGCAGTCCGGTGTACGCGTTGGCCAGCAGCGGCGGCACCGCGAAGACGGCGAGCGCCACCACCACCGGCGGCTTGCCGAAGCCGAGCGGGGTGAGCGGCAGGATGGTCAACAGGGCCAGGGTCGGGATCGCCAGGGTCAGGTTGGCCACGGTGATCACCGCGCCGCCGCCGCGCCCGCGGTGCCCGAGCCAGATGCCGATCGGCCAGCCGACCAGGCAGCCGAGCAGGACCGCCCAGAAGCTGATCACCAGGTGTTCGCCGAGCCGGTCCAGCAGGCCGCCCGGGTTGGTCCAGTTCAGCGGGTCGTTGAGCCAGACGATTCCCTCCTGGAAGTAGTTCATGTGGTGCTCTTCTCCTTCGGCATGCCCTTCTGGCCCTCGCCTGCGAGGTCGTCCGTCACTCCGGCCGGGTGCCGCTCGGTGCAGGCGGTCATGCCAGACCCCTCGTCCACGGCGTCAGCAGCCGTCCCAGACCGGCCAGGACCAGGTCGAGGACGAGCGCCAGGCCGACGCAGAGCAGGGCCGCGGTCATGATCTGCGCCTTGTAGAAGTTGTTCCGGAAGCCGCTCAGGATCAGGTCACCGAGTCCGCCCTGACCGATCAGCGAGCCCACTGTGACCAAGGCCACCGTCGAGACCGTGGCCAGGCGCAGCCCGGTCAGGATGCCGGGGAGGGCGAGGGGCAGCTCCACCCGCCACAACCGGCCCAGCCGGCCGTATCCCATGCCCGCCGCGGCCTCGAGCACCTCGGACGGCACCTGGGTGAGCCCGGCCAGCGCGTTGCGGACGAGCACCAGCAACGCGTACATCACCAGGGCGATCAGGACGGACGTGGTGCTGGTGGTGCCGACCACCGGGGCAAGCAGGGCGAGCAGGGCCAGCGAAGGGATCGTGTAGAGAACGCCGGAGAGTGCGAGAATCGGCGCGGTCAGCGGTCTGATCCAGTAGGCGGCGACGGCGAGCGGCAGTGCCACCACCAGGGCGATGAGGACCGTCTGTGCGGTCAGTCCGGCGTGGAAGCTGAGGGCGGCACCGAGCGCGTCGGCGTTCTCCTGGACATATCGCCAGGAGAACCAGGGGTTCCCCGGGCCGTCATCGGCGGGTGCGGCGACCGGCGTGAGCAGCGCCGGGCCCCACGAGAGGAAGGGCATACGTGGACGCTACCGCGGCATCGATCACGTTGGAGAACGTCGGCAAGGTGTACCCGGACGGCACCGCCGCCGTCTCCGGTTTCAGCCTCGACGTACGCGCCGGCGAGCTCACCGTACTGATCGGCCCTTCCGGTTCGGGCAAGTCGACCATTCTCCGCATGATCAATCGGCTGATCGAGCCGACCAGCGGCGTGATCACCATCGACGGCCGCAACATCCTGGAGCAGGACCCGGTCGAGCTGCGCCGGCAGATCGGCTACGTGATCCAGAACGTCGGACTCTTCCCGCACCACACCGTCCGGGCGAACGTGGGCACCGTGCCGCGCCTGCTCGGCTGGGACCGCAAGCGGATCGAGAGCCGCTCCGACGAGCTGCTCGAGATGGTCGGGCTGGACCCGGCGAAGTACGGCAAGCGATACCCGCACGAGCTTTCCGGCGGTCAGCGACAGCGGGTCGGCGTGGCCCGGGCGCTCGCCGCGGACCCGGTGGTGCTGCTGATGGACGAGCCGTTCTCCGCGGTCGACCCGATCGTGCGGGCCCGGCTGCGGGAGGAGTTCCTGCGCCTGCAGGCGACCGTACGCAAGACGATCGTCCTGGTCACTCACGACATCGACGAGGCGGTCCGGATGGGTGACCGGATCGCGGTCCTCGCCGAGGGCGGCCGGCTGCTGCAGTTCGCGCCGCCCGCCGAGCTGTTGAGCACCCCCGCGTCCCCCGAGGTACGCGATTTCGTCGGCGCCGACCGCGGCATCCGCCGGCTCGCTGTCACCCCGGTCCGCGAGGTGATGACCCCGTCCGACGGCTCGGGCGCGGAGGGCCTGCCCACCGTGGACTCCGGCGCCACCTTGCACGACGCCCTGGCCCTGATGCTCACCGACGCGACCGAGACCGTGCTGGTGACGAACGACGGCCGCCCAGTGGGAACGGTGTCCCGGGCGGCCGTGTTCGAGGTGCCGGCGAAGGTCTGACGATCACCGGGTTCCGCGCCACCCACCCAGGGAGGCGAGACCGACGATCCAGCCGACGAACAGGCCGTACGAGGCGCCTGCGCCGGCCGCCCGGAACGCGCCGAGCAGTGAGGGGTTGGAGAGGAACAGGGTGGCGAGCAGCGCCGCGAAACCACCCGCGAAGATGTACGCGGCCCAGCCGGCGAAGAACTGGCTGATCGTGCCGCGTGCCCGGGCCAGCTGGGAGCCGGGCAGCAGGACCAGGAAGAGGAACGTCAGGACCACGACGAGGATCGCCTTGAGGTCGCCGACGATCACGTCCCGTAGCGAGTCGTCGGTGTCGAAACTCCAGTGCGGCCAGGCGAGAAGTCGCAGCCACCAGCCACCGGCCGTCTCCGGGTCGGTGTTCTCCAGCGCCCAGTCCGAGTACCAAGGGCTGCCGAAGACGAGTACGAGTACGAGCGCGGCGAGTGTCCCTGCACCCGGCGCGGTCTTATATCGGTTACCGAGAGCCATGGCCCGCTATTTCCCTGCGGGCCACGACTCTCAAACGATGAGCATCACTTGCTCAGATAGTCGATGAACGCGGCCCGCAGCAGGGGCTCCTGCTCGCCGAGGTCGCGGCCCTCCAGCTCGCGCCAGAGCGCGACCGCCTCGTCGACCGTGGGCCCGATCGAGTTGGGCGCGCCGTCGAGGGCAGCCGCCTCGTCGGAGTCCGGCAGATGCTTCAGCACCGACCAGTAGAACTTGAGGTCGTGGTGGTGACGGGCCTTCGCGAAGGCCCGCTGGCGCAGCACCTCGGTGGGCAGGGCGTCCAGTTCGGCGAAGCTGGGCGTGGTCATGAACGAAGCATAGTCAGCGCGCGGCGCCCCACGGGCCGTCGTCCCAACGGTCGCTGCGAGCGGGCGGCGTGGCCGGCGTGTTCCAGGTCTCCGGGAGGGTCGGCGACCACGTGGTGCCGTTGGACGCCGCAGCGTTCCACTCCTCCGGACCGGACGCGTACGGGCTGCCGTGGGTCTCCACCAGCCGCGTGATGAGCAGCCCGGCGACCATCAGGCTGGCGGCGATCGCGAAGAGTGCGATGTCCAGCTCGCGGCGTGACTCGTAGTCGAGGAAGAGGGTCAGCGCGGTCACCGCGAACAGAGTGCCGAAGATGCCGCCCCGCCGACCGTACGCACTCGTGCCGGCGAGCAGGGCCAGGCCGATGGCGATGCCGGTCCACTCCAGGCCGGTGCCCGGGACGATCGGCTCGCCGGCCTTGCCGGCCTGAGCGGCGATCAGGACGCCGGCGCCGACCGCGAAGAGTGAGGAGAGGACCAGGGCGAGCACAGCCGGTACGACAGCGGCGACGCCACGACGCCGGGCCGGGTCGGCGGTCGGGCGCATCCGGCCGACGAACCGGCGCACCGGGCCGACCGCGCCGAGCCCGCCACCCAGGACGGCCAGCAGCGCGAACCCGCCGAAGATCAGGAACGCCTGGTCGGTCGGGTCCCAGTCGCCCTGCACGTCGACCGGGGCCACCCGCAACTGGACGTAGACCACTGCGCCGAACCCGGCCGCCAGGGTGGCCGCCCAGGCCGGCACGTGCAGGCCGGCGACCAGGACAGAAACCACGATGGCGCCGGCCGCCGCGATGATCAGGGCCGGGACGAGGGCCTGGAGCAGGCCCTTGTCGCTGTTCTCCGCGTACTGCAGGGAGGCGGCCAGAGCGATCGGGCCGAGCGCCAGATTCGGTACGCCGGCCCGCAGGCTCAACCCGGCCCCGAGGGTGAGGAGCCCGATCGCCGCACCGGTGACCAGCAGCGTGTCGAGGGCCGGGCGCTGCAGCGCGCCGGAGTCCTCCCGGAACAGCAGGAAGCCGATGACGCCCGCGGCGACCAGGAGCACCACCTCCCACCCGAGGTGGATGCCGAGGCGGTCCCGCTCGTCCTCCACGACCGGCAGGGCGCCCGTGGTGACCGGCGCCCGCAGCGACTGGTCGAGAGTCGTGCCCGCGGTGTCGTCGTACTGCACCCGACGCCGGTACGCCGCTGGGTCGGTCGGGGTGTCCTCGTCGCCACCAGGCCTGCGGAAAGTGGTCTCGTCGTAGGCCATGCTCCGCGCCTCCTCACGCCTCCACGAGCGGTTCGAGGCGCACGCTACTCCGGCTGTGGGCCGCCCGCCGCAAAGCATACGGATAAGAGATGGCCTCAGTTCAGAGGCTAGATGGCTTCGACAAGCTTCAACGTCGGCCGGTCGGACGATCGGAGTCGTCGTCCTCCCGGTCGGGCTGCTCGGGCACCCGGCAGGAGCGCTCCAGCCACAGCGCCGCACCGATCAGCAGGAGCGCGGCGACGAGCGCGCCGACCGTGGCCGGCACGTCCTCCCGGGCGGCCCGGGTCGGTTCCAGCAGCAGCCAGCCGAGCAGTCCCGCGGAGAAGCCGGCGAAGATCGCGCCGACCAGCGAGGAGGCCTTGGCCAGCGCCGCGTAGCGGGCGACGGCGAGCGGCTCGACCGGCGGCGCGCCGGGTTTGCGCTGGATGCGGGCGCTGGTGTTCTGCGCGAGCAGGCCCTCGGCGACCGCCAGCACGGCGAGCACCAGGACCGGTGACCACGGCAGGGCGGGCAGCTGTGAATAGGTGAAGCTGAGCAGCAGCCAGCCCACCGCGGCCGCGGCCAGCGCGGCCACCACGAGCACCGAGATACTGGTCGGCCGCAGCGACGGGTCGGTCCGGCGATCTCCGCCTTGGGGGTTGGCGCTCACGCCCTCGACTCTAGCGACAGATCCGGTCGCGGGCTCATCTCGGCGAGGTCGGTGGCGAGCTCCGGCGCGGCCAGCAGGTCGGTGAGCCGCCCGTGCCCGGGCAACTGCCCGTCCGGCTCCACGTCGAGCCACGGTCGCAGCACGAAGGCCCGCAGGTGGGCACGGGGATGCGGCAGGGTCAGCTCGGGGTCGTCACTGACCACCGGGGTGCCGTCGGCGGCCCAGACGGCGATCACGTCGACGTCGAGGGTGCGCGGGCCGAAGCGGCGCTCCGGGTCCCGGACCCGGCCTTCGGCCGATTCGCACGCACGGGCGCGCTCCAGCCAGTGCCGCGGGGTCGCGCCGGCATCGTCGACAAGGACAAGGGCATTGAGGTACGCCGGTTGCGCGCTGTCGCCCCACGGAGGCGTTTCATAAACCGGCGAGACGCGTACGACACTCGCGTCCAGCAGTTCGACGGCCGCCCGGAGGTGCGCGAAGCGGTCGCCGAGGTTGCTGCCGAGCGACAGGACGGCACGGGTCACGAACGGCTCCGGCGCAGCGTGACCGCGACGTCGGCGAACTCGTGCGGGATCGGCGCCTGCGGCTTGTGCACGGTGACCTCGGCGGCGGTGACCCGCGGGTCGGTGAGGCAGACGTCCAGCAGCCGGTCGGCGAGCCGCTCCAGCAGGTTGACCGGCTCGCCGGTGAGCACCTCGACCAGCCGGCCGGCGAGTTCGCCGTAGTGCACGGTGTCGGTGATGTCGTCGGTCGCGGCGGCCCGGCCCAGGTCCAGGTCCAGGCGGACGTCCACGACGAAGTCCTGGCCCTGCTCCCGTTCGAAGTCGTAGACGCCGTGCCGGCCCCGGGCCCGCAGGCCGGTCAGGGTGATCTGTCCGCTCATCAGTTACCTCTTTCGCGCGGCAGCGGGTGCTTAGGCCGTACCGATGAATCGTGGTGATCCCGTGGCGCGCCAAACGGCGAGCGCATCGACGGTCGCGCCCACCTCGTGCACCCGGACCCCCCACGCGCCGGACGCGACCGCCAGGATCGAGGTGGCCAGAGTGGCCGCCTCGCGGCCGCCCACCGGGCGCGGCGTGCCGTCCGGACCGGCCAGCAGCCGACCCAGATAGGTCTTGCGGCTTGCCGCGAAAAGCACCGGAAAGCCCAGCTCGCGCAGGGTCTCGAGGTGGGCGCTGAGGGCCCAGTTGTGCTCGGCGGTCTTGGCGAAGCCCAGGCCGGGATCGAGGATGATCCGGCCCGGATCCACCCCGGCGGCGATCGCCTCGTCGGCGCGGGCCCGCAGTTCGTCGCGCACCTCGGCGACGACGTCCTGGTAGACGGCGAGTTTCTGCATGTCACGGGAGTGCCCGCGCCAGTGCATCAGGATCCAGGGGCAGCGCGCGGCGGCGGCGACCGCCGCCATGCCGGGATCGGCGAGCCCGCCGGAGACGTCGTTGATCACCGCGGCGCCGGCTTCCAGCGCCGCTTCGGCGACCGCGGCACGCGTGGTGTCGATACTTACCGGTACGCCCTCCGCGAACAGCCGCCGGATGACCGGGACCACCCGGCTGATCTCGGTTGCGGCGTCCACCCGCTCGGCGCCGGGCCGGGTCGACTCGCCGCCGACATCGATGACATGGGCGCCCGCGCGGAAAAGGTCGATGCCATGTTGAACCGCGGCGTCGAGGTCGGTGTATCTCCCACCGTCAGAGAAAGAATCCGGCGTGACGTTGAGGACGCCCATCACGACCGGGTGATCCCGGCGGAGCAGTTCAGCACCTGTGAGCTGCGCGTCTGTCGGCGTGGTCGGCACAGACAAAGGGTACGGGGCGGCCGGCTTTAGAACACGTGTACGATGCCACGTGACTCAAATTCAACCACTCAATCACCTTGGGTAACGAAACGGGCGCTTGTTGCTCGCAAGTACGGGCCGTACTCTTCGGAACTGGGCATCATGAAGTGACCGAAGAGAGCAGATGAGCATGGCAGTGCCCGAACGGCTCACTCGACGTGGTGAGTCAGAGGTAGCACGATATGGGCGTTGCCGTACGGGTTCACAACTGCAGCGTGTCCGTAACCCCCATACCGGACACGGGGAGGTTTACCGATGATCGCCACCGAGCTCGCCATCCTGGCGGCCCCAGCCGGCAGCATCAACACGGAAGGCATTGTCACCTTCTTCGCGAGCAACATTGCTCCGATCCTGCTCGCGGTCCTCGGCGTGATCTTCATCGGCCGAGCCAGTCGCGGCGAGATCTCGAAGGTGCTGACGAGTTCGGCGATCGCGATCGTGGGCCTGGCGTTCATCGCCGGCGCAGCGACGCTGTTCTTCGTGGGCGAATCGATCATCGAGCTGATCTTCAACTGAGATGCGGCTCCGGACCGACGACGACATCTACCGGGCGCGCCTCGTCTATCTGGGCCCGCCCGGATACACACTGCCCGTCCACCTGCCGTACGCGCAGTACGGGATGTTCGTCGTGCTCGTGCCGCTCTTCATGTTCATCCACTACCTGATCACGCTCGACTTCGACCCCTTCCCGGCGTGGGAGATCGCCCTCGCCATGGTCACCACGTCGTACGTGTTCCGGCATGTCGACCCCGACCGCCCGGCCCGGGTCGTCATCCGCACCGCGCTCACCGACTGGCGCCGCACCCGTGAGCCCGCGGTGGAGCAACGGGATCCAAGACTTGTCGCCACTCGCATCCGGGTTCGGGAGGAGTTGGTATGACCGGTTTGGCCGTCGTGCATCTCGGTGGAGTCTCCGCATGACCGGAACTCCTCCGCACGGGCATCCCCGCGCGGATGCCTCGTCCACAGGCAGGCAGAGTAACGGTGTGCGTTCGGACAACTACTCCTCGCCTGACGACTCCGAAGAGCTCGTCACCGCGCCCGGACACGGTGGTGTGGGCGTGTTCCAGGCGCCGCAGCCGGTTCGTCCGCGGGGTTCGGCCGTCGACACCACGATGGACATCGACTCGCCCTTCCTCGACCTGTTCGGCGGGACCGCCACTCCGGTGCGTACCCCTGCTACCCGTCCGAGTGATCTTTATGCGAAACCGGCCGAGGTGGATCCGGATCGTGGGTTCGGCTTCAACGACTCCGCGCCGGCGGTAGCGCCGCCCCCTTCCACCGCGGCCCGGCCTTCCACCGCGGCCCGGCCTTCCACCGCGGCCCGGCCTTCCTCCGCGGGCCCGGTTTCCTCGCCGCCGGCCCCTCCGGCCTCGGCGCCGCCGCCCTTCGCGCCTCCGGCTTCCCCGCCTGCTCCCTCCTCGCCGCCGTCCTCCTCGGCGGCCGCTTATTCCGCACCCTCGCCTTATTCGCCGCCCTCGCCCAACGGGCACCGGGAGGAGGCGCCGGAGGTCGCGGAGAGTTCGCCGGGGTGGAACGGGGCGCCGTTCACCCGGGCGCCGGTCGGGCCGAAGGCCGACTTCTTCCCGGAGCCGGAACCGGTTGCGCCGCCCGCGCCGGAGGTCGATCCGGAGGACGACTGGTCCGAGTTCGACGACTGGCCGATCTCGCCGCCTTCCTCCTCATCGCCGGCATCGTCTTCATCGCCGGCATCGTCGGCTTTGTCGAGGCCGCAGTCCTCGCCACCTGCTTCGCTGCCCGCCGAGCCGGTCCCGTTGTGGCAGCAGGCGGCACCGGCGCCGCTCCCGGTGCCGGTTCCGGAGCGCGCCCCGGCCGAGCGCCGGGAGAAGGCGCCCGCCAAGCGGGAGAAGAGCAAGGCGGTCAAGCGCAAGGAGCCGAAGCCGGCCAAGGCGGTCGCGCTCCGGCCGCAGAAGCTCAAGTTCAGCGATCGCGACCCGGCCATGGAGCTGGCGATCAGCGAGATCGCCGGGCACCTCACCTTCACCCAGAGCACCGTGACAGCCTGGTACCACCTGCCCGAGGTGCGCTGGGCGTTCCGGCCCGACGCCGAGCGGGAGGCGCTGCTCAGCGCCATCTCCGAGCAGTACGCGGGCCTGGCCGGGTTCCGCCTGCACCTGCGCCGGACCACCCGCCCGTTCCCGGCCGACGAGTGGGCCCGCACGGTCGACTCGTTCACCGCCAAGCCCCTCGCGGACGTGCACGGCGCCACCTCGTGGTCCGACCACCTGGTCGCGGCGCAGCGCCACCTGCTCTCGGTGAATCATGCGGAGGGGCAGACGTACCTGGGGGTGACCTTCGCCCGGCGCTCCCTCGGCGACACCTTCTCCGAGCGGATCCTGCGGGTCTTCGGCCGCGGCACCTCCGACGGCGAGCGGCGCAAGCTGGGCCGGACGGTCGAGCAGTTCGACGAGGTGCTGAACGCGTTCGGCATGCGGGGGCGACGCGTCACCCCGCAGGAGCTGGAGTGGCTGCTCTACCGGTCGGTGGCGCTCTGCATGGCCCCGCCCGGGCTGCTCTCGCCCGTCTCGAACGGGCACTGGGAGACCGGTGATCTACTCGCGCTGACCGAGCAGGTGGAGCGCTACCGTACGCCGTACGGGTCGACGGTCAAGCTGGTCAACCGGATGTCTGGCGAAGAACGGCACGTCGCTGTCCTCTCGGTCGGCCGGATGGAACCACTGGAGATCCCCGAGCGGCACGAGCCGTGGATGCACTTCCACGAGCGCCTGCCGTGGCCGATGGAGCTCTCCTCCCGGATCGACATCCTCGGCTCCGGCAGCTCGTTCAAGAACCTCGAACACCGGCTCCGGATGATCCGCTCGCAGCAGCTGGATTACGCCGAGCACGGCATCGACGCCCCGCCCGAGCTGGAACGGCTCGCCAAACGGGCGCTGGTGATCGGCGACGAGATGACCACCGGCCTGCCGGTCGAGTCGGCCCGGGCGCACGGCTGGCACCGGATCGCGGTCGGCGGCGCCACCCGCGAGGAGTGCCTGGAGCGGGCCCGGCGGCTGATCCAGCTCTACTCCCGCGAGCTGCGGATCTCGCTGCAGCACCCGAAGGGGCAGGACCAGCTCGCCCGCGAGTTCATCCCGGGCGAGCCCATTGCCAACACCGGATATGTACGCCGGATGCCCGTGAAGCTGCTCGCCGCGGCTCTGCCCCAGGCCGCTTCCACGGTGGGTGACCGGCGCGGGGACCTGATCGGGCGGACCGCGGGGACGTGCCGCCGGCCGGTCTTCCTCGACCTGCATTTCCCGATGGAGGTCCGGGAGCGCTCCGGTCTCGGAGTGTTCGTGGCCGAGCCCGGTGGTGGTAAATCGACGCTGATGGGTGCGCTCGGTTATCTGAACGCCCGGCGCGGCGTACAGGTGACTTTGCTCGACCCCTCCGGGCCGCTTGCTCGCCTCTGTCAGATGCCGGAGCTGCGGCCGTACAGTCGCGTTCTGAATTTGACCGGCTCCGAGCAGGGAACCCTGGCGCCGTATGCGCTGATCCCGACGCCGGTGCGCTCCGAGTTCCCGACCGGGCCGGCCGGCGACCGGGAGTACGAGATCGCCGTCTCGAACGCCCGCGCCGAACGCCGGATGCTGGTCCAGGACATCTGCTCGATGCTGGTGCCGCCGCAGGTCGCCAAGGAGGCGTCCACGGCGACGCTGCTGCGGCACGCGGTCCGCCAGGTGCCGGCCGAGGAGACGTCGACCCTCGACGACGTCGTGCGTACCCTGCAGGGCCTGGACGACGACGAGGGCAAGGAACTCGCCAACCTGCTGCTCGACACCGCCGAGATGCCGTTGGCGCTGCTCTTCTTCGGTCATCCGCCGCAGCACCTGCTCGGCGCCGACGCCGCGCTCACCGTCATCACCATGGCCGGCCTGCGGCTCCCCGACCTCAAGATCGAGCGGGAGTACTGGTCGGCCGAGGAATCCCTGGCCCTGCCGATGCTGCACACCGCGCACCGGCTGGCGGTCCGCCGCTGCTACGGCGGCTCGATGTCGTCCCGCAAGATGGTCGGCCTGGACGAGGCCCACTTCATGGAAGGCTGGCGGTCCGGCCGATCGTTCCTGGTCCGGCTCGCCCGCGACTCCCGGAAATGGAACCTCGCGGCCCTGGTCGCCTCCCAGAACCCACGCGACATCCTCGGCCTCGACGTGCAGAACCTGGTCTCCACCGTCTTCGTCGGCCGCATCGCCGAAGACCAGGAGATCGCCTCCGAGGCCCTGCGGCTCCTGCGAGTGCCGGTGCACGACGGGTACGAGGCGACGCTCGCCTCCCTCTCCCAGGTCGACACGTCGTCCCAGCACCGGCTCGGCTTCCGGGAATTCGTGATGCGGGACGTGGACGGGCGGGTCCAGAAGGTCCGGGTCGACGTCTCGTACGTCGAGGGCCTGCTGGAACACCTCGACACGACCCCGGGCACACCACCGCCCGCCGCGCTTCCTCTGCCGTCCGACCTGGAGGTGTGAGATGGTGCGGCGCGGGTTGGCGTTCATCACGACCCTGGCCCTGGTCGTGGTGGCGTCGATTGCCTGGGCGGTGGCGGCGCCCTCCGACGCGTTCGCGGCACCGGCGAAGGCGCCGAACGGCGCCTGCAGCGTCGAGGAGTGGCAGCAGGACATCCAGGGCTGCGTGAAACGCCTGGCCGAGGTGGGAAGCACGCGGGCCCAGTGCCTGACGGCCCCCACACCCAGCACCCCGGACTCCGGCCTGGCCGGCTGGTTCGCCGAACGCCCGGCCTCCTCGAACAGCGGCAGCTTCCCCGGCCTCTACAGCGATTACGGGTATTCCGGGTACAGCTACACGACCTACGACCTCGAAGGCGGATGCGCGTCCACGATTGTCGACGCGGATCACAAAATCGAGAACACCATCGCCAACGGCGAGTTCATGATCGCGACCGCCGTCATCGGTGCCTCCAATGCGCTGCGCGAGCGCGCCTGGAATCCGGAAACGCTGTGGGGCTGGGCCGATCCGCTCGTCGACCAGGCGACCAAGGCGGTCTACCAGAAGGTCTTCACCGTCTTCGGTGTGGTGACCCTCGCGGTCATCGGCATCTACCTGCTGTGGCGTTCCCGGCAGGCCGAAATGGGCATGGCAACCACAACGGCCGGCTGGGCAATCCTGATCATGGTCATTGTCACGGCTATTGCTTCGTGGCCGGTGCGCTCCGCGAACATCGCCGACCAGACCCTGATCGGCACCCTGGGAGTCGTCCACGACGCCGTGGGCCCTCGCCCTGCGGAACCCAATCCTCGGTGCGTTCTCGGACCGGACGCCTGCACCGACAAGCGGCCCCCTGCGGTGCGTGCCAGCGACACCGCGACCGAGACCATGCTCTACCGAAACTGGCTCCGTGGTCTTCTCGGATCGGCCGACAGCGAGACCGCTCAGAAGTACGGTGAGGCGCTCTACAACGCTCGCTCCCTGAAGTGGGAGGAAGTCGAAAAGATCCGCACCAATCCTGCGACGCGCGACGCCACCTTGGATCGGAAGAGGGCCCAATGGGTGCGGGTCGCCGAGCAGATCAAGCAGGAGGACCCCGAGGCATACGAGTATCTCCAGGGCATCAACGGCATGGAGCGAGTCGGGGCGGGCTTCATCGCGATGCTCGCGGCATTCATGTTCGCGATGTTCGACATCACCGCCTCGCTTCTGGTTCTTCTAGGGTTCTTGATCTTCCGGTGGGCAGTGATCGCGGCACCTATTCTTGGAACAATCGGCCTGCTCCGTCCGGCCAGTTCCGGAATCCGTCGTCTTGGCAATGCGGTGGTCGCAGCGGTCTTCAACATCGCCATATTCGGCACCGGCGCCGCCATCTACCTCTTCGCCGTCGACTTGATCATGAACACGGCGAGTCTCGCCGGCTGGTTGCAAGTCGTTCTGGTGTGGCTCTGCGGCGTGGTTGGATGGCTGCTTCTTCGCCCATACCGCCGGATCACCCAGCTCGGCGGAAAGGACAACGCAGCCGCGATCGCGTCAGCGGGCTCGTGGCACCGCCGTTTCTTCCGAGACGTGCGGGAGGCGGCCAAGCTGGAGGTGGCCGAGGGCGGTGGCACCCGGGAGCCGATGTTCGGCAAGGACGGGCGACCGATATATGTAGAGCAGCGAAACCTACGCCCGGAGGCGCGACTCGAGGACCCGGCCCACTCGGGTGCGTCGCGTAGCGCTCCCCCGGGGGAGGGTGCCTCAACCGCCGTCGCGACTCGTCCGGACGGCACCGAAACCACGCGGACCGACGCACCGGTCGCCAGTAGCGAGCAACGGAGTCTGACCAGTTCGGCCAAAACCCGGAGCACGTCGGACTGGGCCGAGCCTGATGTAGCCGAGCGACCTGCTTCCTACGCCATCTACCGCCCGGAGACGGGGTCGACTACGCAGGAACCGGCCAGCCCGCGGGTGCGTTCCGAGGCCAGGTGAGTTGGTTTGGCGGGTTTCATCGAACGCAGCCTCACCGGGATTTTCCGTTCCCGGTGGGGGGTTGCCCTCGTGCTTGCCGGCATAGTGCTGGCAGTTGTGGGCATCGGGCGGCTCTTCTCCGACGGGCCGCCCACTACCGCCCTGGGCGGCGGAAGTCCCGCACCCGCGATCAGTGTGGACCCGTCCGAGGATGACAGCGTCGTTTCCACCGAGCCGCCGCCCACTCCGAAAACGCGTCCTGGTAAAGCACAACCTGAGGCAGTGGCCTACGCATTCGCCTCGGCGTGGGTCGACCACACGGACATAACCGGGAAGAAGTGGCGTGACCGCCTTCTGCCCAATGCCACCAAGAGCCTCGCAGATCAACTCCGCGGCGTGGATCCCTCCGGAGTGCCGGCGGAACGGGTGATCGGCCGACCTAACCTCGTAGCGGTCAACGACTCCATGGTCAACGCGATCGTCACCATGGACTCCGGCAAACTCACCCTCCGGCTGGTGGCGCCGGACGGGCTCTGGCTCGTCGACGGCATCGACTGGGAAGCAGCGTGAGATTCCCACGACCGCGCAAGGTCGTCCTACTGATCGCCCTGGTTGTGACACTTGCACTGCTCTGCTGTGGCGGCAGCCTGACAGTCCTGTTGCTCGGTGGAATCAGCGACGACAACCAAAGCGACTTGAATGCCTCGCTGGGCTGCGGCAAGGGCGGGCCAGTCGATCCCGATTCGAAGCTACCGCGACTCCGCCCCTACGGTGACGCACAGATCCGCAACGCCGCGGTAATCATCAACGTCGGAGCGGACCTGCAGATGCCGCCCCGCGCCTGGGTGATCGCCGTGGCGACGGCAATGCAGGAGTCTCGTCTGGTCAATCTCGGTCACCTGGGCGCTCGCAACGACCACGACTCGCAGGGGCTGTTCCAGCAGCGGCCGAGTTCCGGTTGGGGTACGCCGGAACAGGTCCGGGACCCGGTCTACGCCAGCACCAAGTTCTACGAGAAGCTGAAGACCGTCGAGGGCTGGCAGACGATGCCGCTGACCCGTGCCGCTCAGGCGGTGCAGATCAGCGCCTATCCGGATGCGTATGCCAAACACGAACCGCTGGCGACGCAGATCGTCAACCAGTTGGCCGACGGCGCGGCGGCTGCGGTCGGTGATTCGGTTTCCATGGTTTGTGCGGCATCCGGGCAGATCGCCGCCTCCGGTTGGACCATTCCGCTACGGGCAGGCGTAGGTTCCGGCTTCCGCACCGCCGCGCGCCCTAATCATCAGGGCGTCGACCTGAGTATCGGCAAGTACACCCCGATCGGTGCGGTGGCCAGCGGCGTCGTATCGCTCGTGAAGTGTGATGAGGACTTCAAGGGCCGGAAGAGCTGCAATGTGGACGGCTATCCGGGCAAGGGCGGATGTGGCTGGATGGTCGAGATCCAGCATGCCGGCAACGTGATGACACGATACTGTCACCTGGTGCAACGGCCCTTCGTTCGAGAGAACCAGCAGGTGGCTGCCGGTGACATCATTGGACGGGTCGGCTCCAGCGGTAACTCGTCCGGCCCGCACCTGCATTTCGAGGTCCACATGAACAATGACCGTTCGAGCGCTGGCGCGGTGGACCCGGTGCAATTCATGCGCGATCAGGGTGCGCCTTTGGGTGGTGAAGGATGACGAGCGGCCCGTCATCGAGTTCCTCGTCCCACCCGAACTGGACGTCAGACGCACCGCGTCCGGTTGTGCCGACGCCTGCGACCATGGGCGGCAATCTTCGCGGTCGCCGGGTGATCATCGGTCTACCTGGACACGGGTGGCGAGCCGATCTTCGTGCGGACGAGAAGGTCGTTCAAGGAAGTCGCACCTACGTGCCAGTGATCCCCGAGTCGGAGTGGTACCGCGCCGAGGCAGAACAGGTCGAGGTATTCGCTCCACTCGTCCCCGTCGAACGTGTCTGGGTCGAGGAATTCGGAATGGCGGGGCTCACCCTGCACGATGCAGAGACATCGCGGCTGGTGTCACTGGATGAGCCGCCTCGGCGATCCCCTCTTCCGGCTCTCGATGCCAGTCATCTGACCGGCCGACGAGTGGTGGAGATTCCTCAAGACGGCGGCTCGGAAAAACGCGACCTGAGAGCGGTCACCGAGATTCACACGAGCGAAGACGGCCACGTCTGTGCCCGCGTATGCACAGAGCTGGATTGGTATCGATGGCAGTGGACCGGCCGTTCGCCTCGCACCGCTGAAGTGCCGGTCAATCGCCTCTGGGTCGAATAATCAGATCTGGGTCGCGCCGCACACCCGCCACCCATCCTGATCAACAACGGCAAACTGCCAGGAGCTGCTGTCACGGCCTGCCTGGCTGGCGACCGTTCGGGTGAGATCGACGCTCACAGTCCCGGTTGATCCGGCGGTTTGCACCTCAAGGCTGGACCAAGATGTCGAAATCCCCACAGAGAACTCCTGCTCTCGACTGACCGTGTCGTCACGGTACTGAGAAAGCTGGGCGAAATCGCCGCCGGCCTCGCATTGATAGAGCTTCGCTTCATTGTCGTCCCTGGCGACAAGGTAGGCGCCGAGAAAGCTGTCCACCACCGCGTCGGGCTCTGTGCGATTGATTTCGGTGGCTTCGTCGTAGAGGGCTATGAAGAGGCCCACGCCGCCCAGGCATAGCAGGGCCATGATGCCTGCGCCCAAGGCCAGCGCCAGCCGTGCGCGCCGGGACTGCAACCGGCCGGATCGGCGGGGTGGCTTCGGCGTCACCATGGGGGTGGCCGGCGTCGACGGCTCGGCCGAGGTGTCGGGCTCACGCGGCTGCATACCCACGACAGTAATCGTCCACTGCGGTCACCCCTCTCCCGCGACCCGGAACTCTGATGACGAACCCCAGAAGGCGTTCACCTCTTCCAGGACCGGACGCACCAGGGCCACGGCCTCCGCCGATAGCGGAGTGCCGTCGTCCCAGCGCAGGGTGGCCGGCAGGTAGAACACGTCGCCGCCTACGCCACGCTCGACGCCCAGGGTGAGGACCCGGCCGTCCAGTTCGAACTGCACGGCGGTGCGGCCGTGGCTGCGCAGGATGGCCCCGGAGTCGTGCTGGGCTTCCTGGCTTCGCAGCTCATGCACGGGCACGTCAGGCTCCTATACCGGATCGATGACGTTGATGCTGGTCACGTTCGGGTTGTTCTGCAAGGCCGGGAGTTCCCGGTTGAGCCAGATGCTGCGGTTGCTGGGGGCGTGCGTCCAGGCCGTGACCTCGCCGACCGCGTTCTCGGCGTACCGTTCCGACAATCGGCCCCAGATCTTGTCGGCGTGTTCCTTGGTGACCGGCGACCCGGCCTCGTACAGCGCTCGGGCGTCGAACCGATTGCCGCCGGGGGTCTGTTCCAGGGTGAGCGAGAGGACGCCGTCGGTGTTGGCCTCGGCGTAGGCCCGCATACGCGTACCGTCGTAGGCAGCTCCGGAGTAGAACGTGGCGCCGTCGAGCGGGCTGCGTACATCGGCTCTTTCGACCTCGCGCATCAGCCGGTGGAAGTCGGAGTTCTGGCCGAAGTGCCTGGCCAGCCGGCCGGCGCTCTGCGCCGCGGCGTGGCTGCCGGCGGTGCGCAGCAGGTCGGCGGCGCGGGCGAAGGTCTGCGCCACCTCGCCTTCGATCACCTGCAGCGACCGGTGGATGATCTCGCGGCAGGCGAGGCGGCTCGCGGCGACGAAGACCGGGATCTCGGCGAGGGTGGCGCCGGCGGTGACGAAGGAGGTGGCCACCGCCTGCCCGACCTGGAACGCCAGGATGGTGAGCTGGGCGAGGAACGCCGTCTTGAGGGCGACGGTCACGCCGGCCATGGCGATCAGGCCGGCACCGATCAGCTCTACCGCGGTGGCGGCATCGGCCAGGTGGCGGCCGGGACCCTCGGGGCCGTTCCACCACTGTTCGAAGGCTTCGACGGAGGCGCCTTCGTTCTCCATCCAGACGCGGCGGGCCGCGGCGTCGGCCTCCGCCGCGTGGATCCGCAACCGCCCGCCGTGCTCGATCCAGGCCCGGCCGTCGGCGTAGAGGCGGTCCTCGTCGGCTTGCGGCCAGGTGAGGCCGACCCAGCCGAGCGGCTCGGTCAGTTCGGCGGGCAGTTCGATGGTCATGGCCCGGAAACCAGCCCGGAAGCGGAGAGACCGGAAGCCAGCCCGGAAGCGGAGAGACCGGAAGCCAGGCCGGCAGCGGAGAGGGCCGACGCCGATTCGGCGTCGGTGTCGGCGAGAGCACGAGCCTGAACGGCCAGGTTGAGCGCCGCATCACCCATCTGCTGGACGTACGAGCCGAGCGCACCCAACGCATGCCCCAGCACCGACTGATAGGCCACCGCGAACGCGGAGCCACTCTCGTCGTCCCCCCACGGAGTCGCCGCCCCGTGCACGGTGGACTCCAGGACGGCCACGTCGTCGGCCATGCGCTGCGCGATGCCGGCGAGCACCCCTCCGGCCGCGGCGATGGAATCCGGATCCAGCTGAAGCCGTACTCCCATTTCGGCCTCCCCTCGACCGCGAATACCACTGATGCACGCTCCGGGTTCAAAGCAACACGGTGCGGCGCGAAAGTGGCATCGGGGACGCAACGCGGCGCATGCGCGGGTCTGGGATAAGTTTTATTCCGCGGACAGGAGGTGGTGGCAGTGGCGGATTCGACTCTGCGGGTCCGGCAGGCCGCTGCTTTGCACCGGCAGGCGGCGGCGACGGTGGACGCGGCCGCTGCCGCGCTGGAGGCGTACGCCCCGGCCGTTGTCGACCCCCGGGAGCAGCACCGGCTTGCCGAGCGGTTGCGGACAGCGGCCGACCGGCTGGCGCCCGGCTGGCTGGGCGCCACGTTGGACGCGCTGTCGCCGACCGCACCGCTCGGTGATGGTGGGGGCACGCCGCAATTCGTCCGGCTGGGGGTCGCTCAGCCGTTGGACGACGTCCGGTTTCCAGCGGTCGTGCCATTGCTCGGCGCGGGTCACCTGACCGTTGACGCGACCGCCACCGATCCGCGCGTGTTCGGTTTGCTGCGCTCGCTGCTGCTGCGCCTGCTGGCTGCCTCCCCGGCCGGGTCCCTGCTGGTCCGCACCGTTGACGGCATCGGCGGCGGCGCGGTGTTCGCCCCGTTCGAGGAGCTGGCCGACGCCGGGCTGATGGCGCCACCGGCGACCGATCGGCAGGGCCTTCGCGACGTGCTCTCCGAGGCGGAGAAGTGGCTGCGCCCGGTGCGCGGCGGCGCCACCCGGCGCAACCGGCGGGACCGGATGATGCTGGTCGTGATCGCCAGCCTGCCGGAGCTGACCGAGGGCGAGGAGTTGCGCCGGATCGCGGCGCTGGCGCAGCAGGGACCGGATTCCGGGCTGCATCTGATCGTGGCCGGCTGGCCGCCTCCGCCGCTGACCGCGGAGACCACGCAGGCGCCGCTGCCGCGGACCACCGCGATCTCGGTGCGCAACCCGTTCGCGATCATCGGGGATCCGCCGGGCGGCACGTTCGGCTCGACGCCCGAGGCGCTGTGGCTGAACGCCCCGGTCTTCCTGGACGAGGATCCGCCGCCACACCTGATCGACGCGGTCTGCCACGAGCTCGCCGCGGACACCGCGGAGGCCTCCCGAGTCACACTCGCCGACCTGCTGCCCGAGGCCGCCGACGAGATGTGGGGCGGTGACGCGGCGGCCGGGGTGGAGACCGTGGTGGGCCATCACGGAGATGTGCCGCTGGTGCTGCGGTTCAACGACCTGACCCCGCACTGGATGGTGGGTGGCCGCTCCGGCGCCGGTAAGACCGCCTTCCTGATCAACGTGCTCTACGGCCTGGGCACCCGGTACGGGCCGGACCAGCTCGCCCTCTACCTGCTCGACTTCAAGGAGGGCGTGTCCTTCGCGGAGTTCGTGCCGACCCGGCGGGACCGCACCTGGCTGCCGCACGCCCGCGCGGTCGGCGTCGAGTCCGACCGGGAGTACGGGCTGGCCGTCCTGCGCGAGCTAGACGCCGAGATGGGCCGCCGCTCGATGGCGTACAAGCGGGCCGGGGTGTCGCGCTTCGCGGATCTGCGGGCGGTCGTCGCCGAGGAGGGCCGGGGGACACCGCTGCCGCGGATCCTCTGCGTGATCGACGAGTTCCAGGTGCTGCTGGCCGGAAACGACCCGACCGCTGCCGACGCGGTGGCACTGCTCGAGTCATTGGCGCGCAAGGGCCGGTCGTACGGGATTCATCTGGTCCTGGCCAGCCAGACCGTGCTCGGCGTGGAAGCGCTCTACGCCAAGCGGGACTCGATCTTCGGTCAGTTCCCGGTCCGGATCGCACTGCCGGGCGGTGGGGACGTGCTGGAGCCCACCAACGACGCCGCCGCGGGCCTGCCGATGGGCAGCGCGGTGGTGAACACCGCCGGCGGGCTGGGTGGCCCGCGCGGCGCCACCCGCGGTCACGAACGGGTGGTGCGCTTTCCCGACCCGCACGCTGACCAGCCGCTCCTCAGCGACCTGCGGCATCGGCTGTGGGGCGCCCGCGACCCGGAGGCGGTGCCGCCCCGGGTCTTCGCCGGGTACGCCCATCAGCACCTCGCCGACGACCCCACCTACCGCGCCGCGCTGGCCGGCCGGCTGGGTCGCCCCGCGGCCCTGGTCGGCCGGGTGATCGACGTCAGCCTGTCGACGGCCACCTTCCCCCTGGACTCCTCCCCGGGACGGCACCTGGCCATCCTGGGCTCCCTGCCGACCGGCGCCGAGGTCCTGGACGCCGCGGCCCGCAGTGTCGCCGCCGCGCACGCTCCGCGTACCGCTCGGTTCGTGATCGCGTCGCTGGTCGCTGAGGGTGACGCCGTGGCCGCCGAGTTGGCCGCCGAGTTGGCCGCCGAGCTCGCCCACCGGCAGGAGGTGGTGGTGGTCGACGCCGCCGGCCTCGCCGCCGAGCTGGATGCGGAACGCCCCGGCTACCGGGTGATCTTCGGGATGGACGCCGCTCCGCCGGGCAGCCTGACCGGCCTGCGGCAGCTGCTGCGGGACGGTCCGAGCCGCGGCGCCCACCTGCTGTCCTGGTGGCGCGGGGTGCGCCGGTTCGGCGAGGAGACCGGGGGCAGCATGGGCCGCGAGGACGTGGCCGGCCTGCTCTTCCTGAACGTGCCGCAGCAGGACGTCTCGCTGATGCTCGGCCGGGCGGTCGACTGGCATCCCCGGGAGAACCGGGCGCTGTTGCACGATCGCCAGGCCGACCGCACGGTGACGGTGGTTCCGTTCGTCCATCCAGAAAGTGACGTGCCGTGACGGATCAGGCGGAGCAGCACGGCGTGGTCCCGGCCCAGGCGGGGCCGCCGCCGGACGACCCGTGGGCGGATTACCTGGCCGCGGCCCGGGATCTGGATGCGGTGCGCCGGGCCGCGAGCTCGGCGCAGGGCGAGCATGCCGCGACGGTCGCGGCCGCACGGCAGGAACTTTCGGCGGTACGCGCGCGGCTCGCACCGCAACGAGCGAGGTTGGTGCGCGACTTCGGCGTACCGGAAATCGATCTGACGCCGCAGCCGACCGACCAGGCCGAGGCGATGGAAAGGGTGGCCGGTGGGCCGGCCGCGGTGCTGGCTGCGCTGCGTGCGGCCCGGACCACCGCGGACGCCGCGGACAACGCCTTCGTCGGCCCGGCGCCGCTGGGCCCGGAACGGCCGTGGCTGCGCAATGTGCTGATCTACGGACCGTTCGCGGCCGTGGTGCTGCTGATCCAAATCGTGCTGTTCCTGATCACCGATTCACCGCCGGACTACGCCCTGCTGTGCGGGCTCAGCATGCCGCTGCTGGCGTTCGGGCTGGGCTGGGCCACGATCGGCTTCGTGTACGGCGACGAGGGCCGCAAAGCCGACCGCACCCCGCTCGCCGGCGTGATCGTCTGCCTGGTCCCGGTACTGCTGACCTGTATGGGTCAGGGCCTCAAGTTCTTCTTCAGCTGAAAGGGCTGCGATGGCGAGCGTCGAGGAAGTCAAGGTCAACGTGGCCGCGTCGGTGGCCGGCGCCGAGCGGGCGGTGGTCGGCATCCAGGCCGTCGCCGATCAGCTGGACCAGTCTCTGGCGCTGCTGCGGCTGACCGCGGTGGGCTCGTTCCACCCGGCCACGGCCGCCGCCATCGCGAGCCTGGAGCAGGCCCGCGGACGGCTGGACGAGGCGACTCAGCTGACCCGGGCCGCGATGGACTCGGCCAACCAGTTCCGCAGCCTTATCTAGAGGGTCCGGTCCTACCTGGCGTTTATCAAGGCCATCACTTCGGCGCGGACCTTGCCGTCGGTCTGGAAACCGCCGCGCACCGCCGAAGTGACCGTGCGCGCGCCGGCCTTGCGGATGCCACGCATCTCCATGCAGAGGTGCTCGCACTCCAGCACCACGATCGCACCGCGCGCCCCGAGCTGCGCCATCAGCAGGTCAGCGATCTGCGAGGTGAGGCGTTCCTGCACCTGCGGCCGGCGGGCATAGACCTCCACGAGCCGGGCCAGCTTGGACAGCCCGGTGATCCGCCCGTCGGTGCCGGGGATGTAGCCGATGTGCGCGACACCCTTGAACGGCAGCAGGTGGTGCTCACACATGCTCTGCACCGAGATGTCGCGGACCAGCACGAGTTCTTCGTGGTCCGCCTCGAAGCTGGTGGTGAGCACGGTCGCCGGGTCCACCCGCAGGCCGGCGAAGAGCTCGGCATAGGCGCGGGCCACCCGGGCCGGGGTGCGCTGAAGCCCGTCACGATCCGGGTCCTCACCGACTGCGATGAGAATCTCCCGGACCGCCTTCTCGATCCGCCCGAGGTCGACGGCCTGCTCCACCGGCGTACCGGTGAGCTTGCCGTCGACCAGACGGGCGGCGAGGTAATCGAGTTCGTCCTGCGTGCTGATCTGTTACTGCCCTTCCGAACCGTTCGGGTTCGGTCCGACCGCGATCTGTCCGTCCGCCTCGGCCTGCGCCTTCAGCTTCTCCCGCTCGGCGGGGGTGAGCACCGGCGGAGCCTCCGACGGGAGCCGCTTGCCGAAGCCGTTGAACGGCGACATCGGCGGACGCTTCGCCACCCGGGCGCAGATCCGGTTCATGTCTTCCTGAGTGATGGTTTCCTTCTCCATCAACTCAAGCACCATGTTGTCGAGCACGTCGCGGTATTCGACCAGGATCTCCCAGGCCTCGTCGTGGGCGAGCTCGATGAGCGCCCGCACCTCGGCGTCGATGTCCGCGGCGACCGCGTCCGAGTACGACTTCTCGTGCCCCATGCTGCGGCCCATGAACGGCTCGTCGCCGGTGCTGCCGTACTTCACGGCGCCCAGCTTGGAGCTCATGCCGTACTGCGTGACCATGGCCTTGGCCAGGCCGGTCGCCTTCTCGATGTCGTTGCCGGCGCCGGTGGTCGGCTCGTGGAAGACGAGCTCCTCCGCGGCCCGGCCACCCAGCGCGTACGCCAGCGTGTCGATCATCTCGGCCCGGGTCTGGGTGTACTTGTCCTCGGTCGGCAGAACCAGCGTGTGACCCAGCGAGCGGCCACGCGGCAGGATCGTCACCTTGTGCACCGGGGCGGAGTGCGGCAACGCGTACGCCACCAGGGCGTGCCCACCCTCGTGGTACGCGGTGATCTTCTTTTCCTTGTCGCTCATCGCCCGGGTGCGGCGCTCGGGGCCCGCGATGACCCGGTCGATCGCCTCTTCGAGGAACTCGTTGGAGATCGCCCGCTTCTCGTTACGGGCGGTCAGCAGCGCGGCCTCGTTGATCACGTTGGCCAGGTCGGCGCCGGAGAAACCGGGCGTGCGGCGGGCCACCGAGTCGAGGTCGACGTCCGGCGTGAACGGCTTGCCCTTGGCGTGCACCCGCAGGATGGCCTTGCGACCCTCCATGTCCGGGTTGTCCACCGGGATCTGCCGGTCGAAACGGCCCGGGCGCAGTAGCGCCGGGTCGAGGATGTCGGGCCGGTTGGTGGCCGCGATCAGGATGACGCCGCCCTTGGTGTCGAAGCCGTCCATCTCGACGAGCAGCTGGTTGAGCGTCTGCTCGCGCTCGTCGTGACCGCCGCCCATGCCGGCGCCGCGGTGGCGGCCGACGGCGTCGATCTCGTCGACGAAGACGATCGCCGGAGCGTTCGACTTGGCCTGCTCGAAGAGGTCACGGACCCGGCTGGCGCCGACACCGACGAACATCTCGACGAAGTCGGAACCGGAGATCGAGTAGAACGGCACCCCGGCCTCGCCGGCCACAGCACGGGCGAGGAGCGTCTTACCTGTACCCGGCGAGCCGAAGAGCAGCACGCCCTTCGGGATCTTCGCGCCGAGTGCCTGGTACTTCGCCGGGTTCTGCAGGAAGTCCTTGATCTCGTGCAGCTCCTGGACCGCCTCGTCGGCGCCCGCCACGTCGGCGAACGTCGTCTTCGGCGTGTCCTTGGTGATCATCTTCGCTTTGGACTTGCCGAAGTTGAGCACCCGCGAGCCGCCACCCTGCATCTGCGACATGAACAGCAGCAGCAGGATCACGAGGATCGCGATCGGCAGCAGGTTGATCAGCAGACTGAGCAGGATGTTGTCGCCGGAGACCGTGGCGTTGACCGTCCCGGTGATACGGCCGGCCGACTTGGCTTCGTTGATCTGGTTCCAGATCTCGTCGCCGACCTCGTACGGATACTGGGTCTCGATCTTGTCGGTCGACTTGCCGTTGAACCGCTCCTGCTGCGCGAGATCGATCTGGAGCGTCTGCTCCTTGTCCTTCTGGACGACCTTCTCGATGCCGGGCTGGTTCAGACGCTCAAGGGCGACCGAAGTATCTACCCGCTGGTAACTGGGACCACTGGTGAAGAATGAGCTCAGCGCCACTACGCCGATGATCACCAGAATGATCCAGACCACCGGGCGGCGGAAGAAACGCGTACGTTCCATACTGTTGTCGGGCGCCAAGCGCCCGGACCCTCCTGATCGGCGTCCTGGTCACCTCAACGTCGCCGCCCCGGGTGGTCGGACACCGTCGGCGGCCCCTCCGGCGCTACGCCATTGGTCACTCGACCGTACACCGTAGGTACCGATTGCGAACCCGTGAGGCGGCAGGGCGAACACCCCGTACCCGGCGTCAAGTCGGGGCGGTTCAGGTGCAAAACCGCCCATAACGACCAATACTGAGAACACGCTGAGAAAGCGGTTCAGCTACGGGCGTAGACCTCGGGCTTCAGAACCCCCACGTACGGCAACTCCCGGTAACGCTCCGAGAAGTCCAGGCCGTAGCCGACCACGAACTCGTTCGGGATGTCGAAGCCCACGTACCGCACCGGGACCTGCACCTTCACCGCGTCCGGCTTGCGGAACAGCGCCACCACCTCGACGCTCGCCGGGGAACGCGACTCCAGGTACTTCATCAGCCAGGAGAGGGTGAGACCGGAGTCCACGATGTCCTCGACGACCAGCACGTGCCGGCCGCTGATGTCGCGGTCCAGGTCCTTCAGGATGCGGACCACGCCCGAGGAGGTCGTGCCCTGCCCGTACGAGGACACGGCCATGAACTCCATCTCGGTGGACGGACCGTGCCGCCCGAGCGCACGGGCGAAATCGGCCATGAACATGACCGCGCCCTTCAGCACACAGACCAGCAGAATCCCGTCGACTGCCTCGGTGTGGTCGGCGGAGACCTGCTTCGCGAGCTCGTCGATCTTGTCCCGGATCTGTTGCTCCGAGATGATCACGTGGTCGATGTCGGCGTCGTACCAAGAGCCATCAGCCATGGACCTAAGCCTGCCCCATCGAGGTTACCGTTGGTCGAACGGGGCCGGTTTCCGATCCGGATGCCTCACTTGATATGGGTCGGAACCACCCGAACGAGGTCGCCCGAGCGGCGTGCCACCTCGATCCCACCGGGCAGATGCACCGCGCCCTGCCCGTGCCAGCCGGTCACCAGAGCCTCCAGCGCGACCACGTGCCGGTGTGCCAGCGCGCCGCCCGGCGCACCCAGCTCGCGGGCCCAGCGGTGCAGCACCCGGCTGCGGATCGCCGGTAGTTGACCGGCGAGAACGGACACCGCCAGCCCGGTCCCGGACCGGGCCTGCTCCAAAGCCGTGGCCGACAGCGAGTCCAGTGCGGCGGTGTCGGCGGCCGCCAGCGACGCGGTCCGGGCCAGGTTGCCGACCACCGCCGGGCCGAGCGCGCCGACCAGGGCCGGCAGCGCGGAGGCCCGGACGCGGGACCTCGCGTACGCCGGGTCGGTGTTGTGCGGGTCCTCCCAGGGCGCCAGCCCGAGCGCCGCGCACGCCTTGCGCGTGTCGGAGCGGGCGACCTCGAGCAGCGGGCGGCGGAACACCCCGCGCTGAGCCGGCATCCCGGCCAGCCCGCGCGGACCGGCGCCCCGGGCCAGCGCCAGCAGCACCGTCTCGGCCTGGTCGTCCCGGGTATGTCCGAGCAGCACCGCGGTGGCGCCGAGCTCAGCGGCCGCGTTGTCCAGCGCCGCGTAACGGGCCGTGCGGGCCGCCGCCTCCGGGCCGCCGGGCAGGCCGGCCACCGAGACCGTCTCGATCCGCACCGGGTCGAAGCCGGCGTCACGCGCCCAGGCGGCGACCGACCGGGCGCGCCGGTCCGAACCCTCCTGCAGCCCGTGGTCGACCGTGATCAGGCCGACCTGCGAGCCGATGAACCGCGCCGCCGCTGCCAGCGCCAGCGAATCCGCCCCGCCGGAGCAGGCGACCAGCACCAGACCGTCGCCGGGCAGCGCGCGGCGCACCGCCGTGCGGATCGCCGCCACCGGGGGCGGGATCCGGGCCATCAGCCGTGAACCCGGGCGACCCACGCGTCCGGGTCGCCCAGCTCCTCCAACCGGGGCAGCGTCAGCGGCGACGTGAAGATCTTGTTGAAGCCGGTCATCCCGACCCGCTCCACGACGCCGTGCACGAATTTGCGGCCCTCCGCGTACTGCCGCATCTTGACCTCGACGCCGAGCAGGCGGCGAATCGCCTTCTCCAGCGGGTTGCCGCTCTCGCGGCGGCGGTTGAACTTGGCCCGGATCGACTCCACCGAGGGGATCACCTCGGGACCGACGCCGTCCATCACGAACTCGGCGTGCCCCTCGAGCAGCGTCATCAGGGCGGTCAGCCGGTCGAGCACCGCTTTCTGACCGGGGGTCTGCACGATGTCCAGCACGGACAGGCGGCTCTCCGGGTCGCGGACCGCGTCGGAGAGGGTGGCCACACCGCGGCGCAGCCGCTCCAAAACGTGCTCGCCGCCCTGCGAGGCGTCGACGAACGCCTGCACCTCGCCCAGGAAGTAGCCACGCATCCACGGCACCGCGGTGAACTGGGTCCGGTGGGTCACCTCGTGCAGGCACACCCAGAGCCGGAAGTCCCGGGAGTCTGCGTTGATCTTGCGCTCGACCTCGACGATGTTCGGCGCGTTCAGCAGCAGCTGGCCGGGGTCGCCGGAGAACACCTCATACTGCCCGAGGACGCGACCGGAGAGATAGGCCAGGATGCTGCCGGCCTGCACGCCGGTCACCCGGGACCCGATCGCCTCGGCCAGCGGGCCCGGCGGCTTGTCCCCGGAGAGCCGGGTGACCAGCGGGCCGATCACCTGCTGCAGACCGGCGATGTTCACCTTCGCCCAGTCGCGGCGGTCGACCACCCGTACCGGCGGCACCTCCACCTGCGAGGTCAGCCCCGTGTACGCCGCCACGTGCCCGGCCGCCTCGTCAGTGAGGCTCCGCAGCTCGGACACCACCTGAGTGGCCTCCTCGAAGGAGACCGCGGGGCCGGATTTGGAGAGGGCGCCCGCGGTGGCGGCGGCCAAATCCCAGTCAACGAACTGCGCCATGCAGCCCACCGTACCCGCGCGGCTCCACTCCGCACTCAGGTGAAACCCCCAGATCAACAGCCGCACTGCACGAGCCGGGCCGCCACCTTGTCCAGCGCCGACCGGGCGGTCACCGCGTTCGCCCCGCCCTTCGCCATGATCGCGAAGGCCAGCACCCGGCCGTCCTTGGTGATCAGGACCCCGGCCAGGGTGTTGACCCCGCTCAGCGTCCCGGTCTTGGCCCGGACGATGCCCTGCGCGCTCTGGTTCGGGCTCGGCGTGACGAATCTGGTCCGCATCGTGCCCGACCAGCCGGCCACCGGCAGGCCGTTGAACATGTTGCTCAGGGCGGCCTGCTCACCGCCGGCGGCCAGGGACAGCGTCTGCACCAGCAGGTCGGGGCTGATGTTGTTGCGGGTGGAGAGCCCGCTGGCGTCGTACAGATCGGCTTCGTCAGCCGGCAGGCCCAGCTCGGTGAGCTTCGCGGACATCGCCCCGGCCGCCCCGGCGAAGCTGGCCGGCTGGCCGGCGGCCAGCGCCACCTGCCGCCCGATCGCCTCGGCCAGCACGTTGTCGCTCATCTGCAGCATCCACTCGACCACCTGCACCAGCGGCGGCGATTCCACCATCCCGAGCTCGGTCCCGGCCGCCAGGCCTGCTCCGGCTTCCAGGCTTGCTCCAGCCGATGGCGTGACTCCGGCCGCGGCTGCCGGCGCCTTGCCCCGGCCCACCGCGGTCACCCCGAGGAACTTCGCGAACGCCTTCCCGGCCGCCAGCGCCGGATCCGCGAACCGCGGATCGCCCCCGAAATCGTTGTGCACCGGCTGAACCCGGCCACCGTTGGTCATCAGCGCCTGGATCCGCGCCACCTGCCCGGCCCCGATGTCACCGCTCCCCCAGCCGGGCGCGGTCTCCGGCCCGCTGAACAGCGACGTATCCACCAGCACCTTCGTCGGCTTGGTCCCACCGAGCGCCTTCTTCACCTGCTCAGCCAGCTTGTCCAGCCGCGCCGCGCCGGGAAAGAGCCGCTTCGCGTTGACCCCCAGCGTCACGTCCCCGCCGCCGATGATCACCACCTCGCCGGGGTTCGCCCCCGCCACCACCCGCGTCTGGAACCGGTAGGCCGGCCCCCGAGCCGCCAGCGCGGTCGCCGCGGTCAGCACCTTCGTGGTCGACGCCGGCGTGACCATCCGGTCGGCGTTGCGCTGGTAGAGCACCGTCTCCGAAGCCACATCCAGCACCGACACATGCACGGTCGACCCCAGCGCGGCCGCACCCACCAGCGGATCCAGCGCCGCTTTCACCGCCGCCGTGTCCGGCGTGACCCCGGCTGCCTCCGCCGCGACCAGCACCGGCGTCGGACTCGGCTCCGGCGTGATCGGCACCGAGGTGGGCGCGGTGGTCGGGGTAGCCCCGAGCCACTCATCAACCGGCCCCGGCCGCACCACGAGACCGACAGCCGCCACCAACGCAAGCAGCATCAGCACCGCAAGAGCAGAAACCAATTTGGTACGAGATCTGCGGGGTCCCGCCTCTTCCCGGCGATCTCCGCCGCTGGTCCCGGCCCCAGCGCCGCCGCCGGGCTGAATCACGGTGCCGGCTGAGCCGCCCCCACCTGCCTGCTGCAGCATGCCCGCGCCGGCCGCCCCAGCCGACTGGTGAAGCGTGCCCGCCCCGGCCGACTGATGCTGCCCGCCTGCCCCAGCCGACTGATGCCGCGCGCCGGCCCCGGCGGACTGATTAACCGTGCCCGCGCCGGCCGCCCCGGCGGACTGATGAACCGCGCCCGCGCCCGCCGCCCCGGCGGACTGGTGCAGCGTGCCGGCTCCGGTGCCCGGTTGCGGGGCGCTGGGCGGCACCGACGCCCGCCCGGCGCCTCCTGCGGCATCCGGGCCGCCCACCAGGCCTTGATCACTTACCGGACGGATGCTCGGGGCTACCGAACCCGCCCGCCCGGCAGCGCTCGGTGCCTGCGGCGCACCGGCCACCGGACCGAGCACCTGTGTCTGCTCACCCGGCCCACCGGACGCCCGCGGCGGCTCCCCGGCAGCCTTCGGCGCCGCGCTCGCCGCTGCCCGATTGCCCACCGGGCCGAGCACTTCGGTCTGCTCCCCGGGCCCGCTCGAACCCTGCGCCTGATTCCGCTCCCGCGCGGCGCCCTGTCCAGCGACCGGCCCGGCAGAAGCTTGCGCCCAGTGCGGACCGCTCGTGGCGCTCCGACCCGGCACGCCCAGCACCTGAGTCTGATCCGCCGAGCCGCCGGTCGCTGCGGCCGCCGTGTTGAGCGCCTGCGTCTGCTCCGCCGGCGTGTGGGCCTGCGTCTGCTCCGCCGGCGTGTGGGCCTGCGTCTGCTCCGCCGGCGTGTGGGTGCGCTCCGCCGGGTTGCCCCCGCTCGCAACCCGGCCCTGCCCACCCCCTGGCTGGTTGATCATCTGGGGCTGACCAGCAGGACTTCCCGGCGCGCTGAAAGCCTGCGTCTGGTCCGGGTCGGCGGGCCCCGGCGGCGCCGCCGGGGCGTTCCACGGCCCGACCGGCTGGGGACCGCTCGGCGGGTATCCGCTCGCCGCCGGAGCGCCGACCGCAACCGAAGCAGACCCGGCCGCCTGCGCACCGGAAAAGGGCGCGCGTTCCTCCTGCTGCCAGGGAAAAGGCTGCCGCTCCGGGGCAGGCGTAGGCGGCGGGGAACCCGGCGGCTGCTCTCCCGGCGCCGGGATCGCGGCACGGCCCGGAGTGTGCGGTTGCGACGAAGGTCCCCCGCTGCGATCCGACGACCGACTAGCGCCGTCCGGCCCGTTTTGCGAACCCGACACGCCG
The DNA here is from genome assembly GCF_036053395.1 of Actinoplanes sp. NBC_00393. Classification (NCBI taxonomy): domain Bacteria; kingdom Bacillati; phylum Actinomycetota; class Actinomycetes; order Micromonosporales; family Micromonosporaceae; genus Actinoplanes; species Actinoplanes sp. NBC_00393. The sequence goes on from NZ_CP107942.1 coordinate 7,991,112, forward strand.
GTATTGTCCGGACCGTTATGTGAATCTTGCCTCGTCACACGCCCCTCCTCGCCCGTGGCGTCAGACTTAGGGGAGACTAGCGACATCCGGCACACCGTTGCGCGCGGATCCTGCGGGCCTCTCCATGCCCCGCTTCCCTGCCCGGCGGACCGGTCTATTCAAGCGGGCAAGCAAAAGGGGAGCGAATAATGGATTTCGACGTTCTGGTTGAGATCCCCAAGGGGCAGCGCAACAAGTACGAGGTCGACCACAAGACCGGTCGCATCCGGTTGGACCGGACCCTCTTCACCGCGACTCAGTATCCGGCGGACTACGGATACATCGAGGGCACCCTGGGCCAGGACGGTGACCCGCTGGACGCCCTGGTGCTGATCCAGGAGCCGACCTTCCCTGGTTGCCTGGTCCGGGCCCGCGCGATCGGCATGTACCGGATGACCGACGAGAAGGGCCGCGACGACAAGGTCCTCTGCGTGCCCTACGAGGACCCGCGGCAGGAGCACCTGCGCGACATCCACCACCTGGGCGAGTTCGACCGGATGGAGATCCAGCACTTCTTCACGGTCTACAAGGACCTGGAGCCGGGCAAGTCCGTCGAGGGCGCGACCTGGGTCGGCCGGATCGAGGCGGAGAACGAGATCCGCGCTTCCTTCAAGCGTGCCGAGGCCGCCGAGGCCGAGGGCGAAGAGCACTGACCGCACGCTCCCGCCGTACCGCTGACGACCGCACCTGCGGGGCCCACGCCTCGCAGGTGCGGTCGTTTGGCGTCCTTTCCGTTCCGTTGCTCCGGATCCACCCCTCCCGTCCCGCAAGAACCGACAAACCGGGCAGGGCAAAGCTGGACGCCAAGTGAAGGCGCGGGTGCCTCAGGACAGGCCGGAGACCGCGGTGAACAGGCCGGTGACCGCGCACGCCACCGGAATCACCGCGATCACGGCCAGGGCATCCACGATGTCCGCGGCCCGGCCGATGTAGGGCGAGGGCGGGCGTTCCGCGTACGTCGCTCCGGCAACCACCGTGAGCAGCGCGACCAGGACCGATCCGGCAATGACCACGGGCAGCATGCCCGTACCGATCAGGTCGGCTGTCAGCAGATCAGCGCCGAGCGCCGCCACCCCGGCGAGCCCACCGGCCAGCAGCGGAACGCGCTGCCGCCGGGCGACGAACAGACGCGTCCGCAGCAACAGCGCGACCGCGCTGACCGCGATCAGGACCCGGGCCGAAAGCGTGCCGGCGGCGGCCAGCACGGCGAAGGCCCCGGCCGCCAGGACGGCTTGGCCGAGCAGCATGCCGGCGAGCAATTCCTCGGTACGCGTGACAGCCGCAAAAACCGCCGTGCGATCAAGGTGTTCCCGTTCCCCGGTGGGCGGAACGACCGCAGGCCGGGGTGTCCGCCCCAGCCGAACCGCCAGCAGCGGCAGCAGGCCGATCGCACAGACCACCACCGACAGGAGCACCGCGGCCGCACCGGCGGCAGACGTGATCAGCCCGGCCACCGCGGTCAACGCCCCGAGCAGTCCGGCCGTCACCCCGGCGGTGAAGATCCGGATCCCCGCCGCGACCCCTATCCCACCGAACGCCGCGAAGAGCAGCACCGCGGCCGACCCGGCGAGCAACTCGGGACCGCCTAGCCAGGGAACCGGCGTCAGGATGCCGGCCTCGTCGTCCGAGGTCACCAGGAGGGCGCCCCCGGCGAAGGCATAGGGCAGCGCGTATCCACCGAGGACGACACCGGCGCGCGCGTCCGCGTACGCCCGGGAAGCCGTCGTCGCAGCCAGCGTGAGCAGCGTGGCCACGCCGAGCCCGGCCCAGCCCGCGCCGCCGGACAGGACCGCGAGCAGGCCGAGAGTGAGCGGCACGGCGGCGGCCACCAGGGTCGCCGTCCGGGTGTCCACCGGCGCCCAGACCCCACCGCGGCGCCGGGCGCCCTCGGCGATCGCCTCGACCACGTCGTCGTACTCGAGTTCGGGCCACTCCTCGCGAGCCGGGACCAGATGAAGCACTTCGCCATCGCGTACGCCCTGCGGGTGCAGACCCTGCCCAGTGCTCAGAGTGACGCCATCTGCCCGCCGCAGCACCCAGCCGCCGTGCTTCTCGCCCTCGTCGGCGAGACCGGCGCCGGCCTGTTTGAGCAGCTCAGGGAGAAGGTCGGCGAGAGGAACGTATTCCGGGAGCGCGACGTCGAGGCGGCGCTGTGGCGCACTGATCGTAACGCGGGCCAGACCGACGCTCACCGGAATCCTTCCTCTGTCCACAGGGGCCGACGAGAGTTATCCACATCGACGAACTTGAGGCTGCGGGACCGGCCGAACTTTACCTAGCATGGGCCGGTCGTGATGCCCCGTAATCACTCGGGGTACGGAACGCTACCGTCCGAGGGGGAGCCGTGGGCACCGTGACGATCAAGCGGTCCGCTCGCCGGCCGGCTCCGGAGATCCCGGGCGGTGAGCTGCCGGTCGATCCGCCGCCGGAGATCCCGGAGCAGGTGTCCGGCCGCTGGCAGCAGTGGCTGATGGCGCTGCCGATGCTGGGCGGCACGCTGGCCATGGCGATGATGATGGGCCAGGGCCGCTCCGGGCCGTATGCGTATGTGATCGGCGGCCTGTTCGGCATCTCCTCGCTGGCCATGCTGACCACGTCGTTCGGGGCGGCCGGCGGGCCGCGCAAGGCCGAGATGATCGCCGCCCGCCGGGAGTATCTGCGGCATCTCTCCGGTCTGCGCCGCCGGGTCCGGGACACCGCGCAGCGGCAGCGGGCCGGCCTGCTCTATCGCCATCCCGATCCGCAGCGGTTGTGGTCCACGGTGGGCAGTCATCGGGTGTGGGAGCGGCGGCCGGCCGATCCGGATTTCGGGGTGGTGCGGGTCGGGCTGGGCCCACAGACGCTGGCCACTCCGTTGCTGCCACCGGTGACCCGGCCGCTGGACGAGTTGGAGCCGATGACCGCCGGGGCGTTGCGGCGCTTTCTCGACGCGTACTCGGTGGTGCCCGACCTGCCGGTCGCGATGTCGCTGCGTGGCTTCGCACGGGTTTTCATCCGCGGGACGGACGCCGGCGCTCGCGCGCTGGTCCGGGCGGTGCTGACCCAGCTGGCGGTCTTCCACCCACCCGGCGACCTGCTGATCGCGGTGTGCGCAGGGCCGGAGCACCGTGCGGACTGGGAGTGGGTGAAATGGCTGCCGCACGGTCGCCATCCCAGCCGGACCGACGCCCTCGGTCCGGTGCGCCTGGTGGCCGGCACCGTCGCCGGGGTGGAGGCGCTGCTCGACGACGTCCTCGCCGGACGGCCCCGGTTCCACCCCGGCGAGGAGGGCGAAACGGTCCCGCATCTGGTGATCGTGCGTGACGGCGTGGAGCCGACCGGTCTGCAGGATTCGTTGGCCGGGGTGACCGTGCTGGATCTCGACGCCGCACCACCGCGCCTGCTGGACCGGTCGATGCTGGTCCTCGCGGTGCACGACGACGGATCGCTGCTGACGTCCACGATGGATCTGCAGGCCGAGGCCGGCCGGGCGGACGGTTTGTCGGAGGCGGAGGCTGAAGCGGTCGCCCGCCGACTCGCCCCGTTGCGCCTGGCCACGGCACCCGACCCGGGCGGCTCGCCGACCGCCGTCGAGACCGGCCTGGCCGAGCTGCTCGGCATCGCGGATCCGGAGAGTTTCACGGTGTCCGCCGCCCGGCGTGCCCGGCCGCACCGGGAGCGGCTGCGGGTGCCGATCGGCGTGAACGCCGACGGCCTGCCGGTCGAGCTGGACCTGAAGGAGTCGGCTCAGGACGGGATGGGCCCGCACGGGCTGCTCATCGGCGCGACCGGCTCCGGCAAGTCGGAACTATTGCGTACGCTCGTGCTCGCCCTGGCCACCACCCACTCGTCCGAGACGCTGAACTTCGTCCTGATCGACTTCAAGGGCGGCGCCACGTTCGCGTCGATGGACCGGCTGCCGCACACCGCCGCCCTGATCACCAACCTGGAGGACGCGCTCCCGCTGGTCGACCGGATGGCCGACGCGATCGACGGCGAGCTGATCCGGCGGCAGGAATTGCTGCGCCGGGCCGGGAACTTTGCCGGGCTGCGCGACTACGAGCAGGCCCGGGAGCGTGGGGCCGCGCTTCCGCCACTGCCGTCGCTGCTGGTGATCTGTGACGAGTTCTCCGAGCTGCTGCAGAAGAAGCCGGAGTTCATCGAGCTGTTCCTGCAGATCGGCCGGTTGGGACGGTCGCTCGGCGTGCACCTGCTGCTGGCCAGTCAGCGGCTGGAGGACGGCCGGTTGCGCGGGCTGGACACCCACCTGTCGTACCGGATCGGCCTGCGGACCTTCTCCGCGCTGGAGTCCCGTGCGGTGCTCGGCGTCCCGGATGCGTACGAGTTGCCGCGTTCCCCGGGACACGGCTACCTCAAGTCCGGCACCGAGCCGCTGAGCCGGTTCAAGGTCGCCTACGCCTCCGGGCCGGTACGCCGAGGCGGTGGGCGCGGACGTGCGGCGGGCGACGCGGACGGGCCACGCGTGCTCCCGTGGACCACCCAGCATGTGGCCGCGCCGGAGCCGGTCGCGCAGGCGGAACCCCCGTCCGGGGAGACGCTGATCAGCGTGCTGGTGGACCGGCTCGCCGGGCAGGGACCGCCGGCACATCAGGTGTGGTTGCCGCCGCTGGAACGGTCCGCGGCACTCGACGACCTGCTCGGTCCGGTCGTCACCGATCCGCGGCGTGGCCTGACCGTCGCCAACCCGGCGCTGCACGGACGGCTGCAGGTGCCGGTCGCGCTCGTCGACAAACCGCGCGAGCAGCTGCGGGACGTGATGTGGCTGCAACTGGCCGGTTCGGCCGGGCACGTCGCGGTGGTCGGCGGGACGTTGAGTGGCAAGTCCACTGTGCTGCGGACGCTCATCTGCGGGCTCGCGTTGACCCACACGCCGGCCGAGGTGCAGGTGTACTGCCTCGACTTCGGTGGTGGCGGGCTCGGCACGGTGCGGGACCTGCCACACGTCGGTGGGGTGTTCGGGCGGTTGGACGCGGAGGGCGTACGGCGGACGGTCGGCGAGATGGTGACCTTGCTCGCCGAGCGGGAGCAGCGGTTCGCCGAGCTCGGTGTCGACTCGATGGCGGGCTACCGGCAGCGGCGGGGCGCCGATCCGTTCGGCGACGTCTTCCTGGTGGTGGACGGCTGGGCGACACTCCGCAACGACTACGAGGAGCTGGAACCGGTCCTCACCGACCTGGCCACCCGCGGCCTGTCGTACGGGATCCACCTCGCCGCCGCCACCTCCCGCTGGATGGACTTCCGCCCGGCGGTCCGGGACCTCTTCGGTTCCCGGATCGAACTGCGCCTCGGCGACCCGGCCGACTCGATCATCAACCGGCGGGCCGCGCTGGCCGTGCCGGAGCAGCGACCCGGCCGCGGCGTGCTGGAGAACCCGGCCGATCGCAGTCGCGGACTCCACCTGCTCACGGTCCGGCCCGAGGTGGCAGTGCTCGGTGACACGGCGGGGCTGGTCAAGGCGGTGGCGACAGCCTGGAACGGCCCGGAGGCACCCGCGGTGCGGTTGTTGCCGGCGTCCGTCCCGTACCCCGGCTCCGGCACTGACCACGGCAGCGGCCTGCGCATCCCGATCGGCATCGCGGAGTCCGATCTGCAGCCCGTGACCATCGACTTCGCGACAGACCCGCACTTCCTGCTCTTCGGCGACGCCGAGTGCGGCAAATCGTCGTTCCTGCGGGCCCTCGCCACCTCGGTGACCCGGCGCTTCGCGCCGGAGCAGGCCCGGGTCATCCTGGTCGACTACCGGCGCAGCCTGATGGACCTGCCCGCGACCGAACACCGCATCGGGTACGGCATACAGGCCCAGCAGACACAGGACCTGATGCAGTCCGTGGCCGGATACATGCAACGCCGTCTGCCCGGTCCCGAGGTGACCGCCCAGCAGCTGCGGGACCGCTCCTGGTGGACCGGCCCCGAGCTGTTCGTCCTCGTCGACGACTACGACCTGGTGGTGGCCGGACCGGCGAACCCGCTGACGCCCCTGCTGGAGTACCTGCCGCAGGCCCGCGACATCGGACTGCACCTGGTCCTCACCCGCCGGGCCGGCGGCGCGGGCCGGGCCCTGTACGAGCCGGTGATCCAACGCCTGCGCGAGCTCTCCGCGCCGGGTCTGGTGATGTCCGGCCCACCCGAGGAGGGTGCATTACTCGGCACCGTCCGTCCGGCGGCGCTACCTGCGGGACGTGGCCGCCTGGTCACCCGCCGTGAGGGAACCCGCCTGATACAGCTGACACATCTGCCACCCTTTCGTGATTCGGCTAAAGGAACAGACTCGGAGTGCGATTAGCGACGACGGACCGCAGCGACACGCCACCCATGGGGAGTAATCTCCCTCCATCGACTGAACCTTGACCGTGGCCGGGGCCACAGCGCCCGGCGCCAGCCGACCGACCGTCTCAGAATGGCGACGCCGACTCGTGAGTGATGTGAGCGAACTCTTCCGGCCGCACGGTGGTGGCCGGTGCTGAGCCTGCCCTCGTCCCGGTCACGCTGGGGCGCGGCCGCCCTGGCCGGACTGTTCGCGATCACTACCCCCGCCACCGCAGCCGTCGCCGCGCCCGCACCGACGCAGGTCGGGCCGCTGGCCGAGCCGGTCGTGGCCGATCCGGACTGGGCCCGGGCCGAACAGTGGCACCTGCAGGCGCTGAACCTGGCCGGCGCGTGGACGTACGCGGACGGCACCGGCGTGACGGTCGCGGTCCTGGACTCCGGGGTCGACGCCCACCACGTCGACCTGGAAGGCCAGGTGCTGCCCGGCCTCGACCTGGTGGACAACGAGGGCGACGGCGCGACCGACCCGGTCGGCCACGGCACCACGGTGTCGGCCATCATCGCCGGCCGGTCGGACGACAACGCCGGCGTCGTGGGCATCGCCCCCAAGGCCAAGATTCTTCCGGTACGCGTTCTGGACGCGGAGAACCGCTACGACGACGCCCTGGTCGTGGCGAAAGGGGTGCGCTGGGCGGTCGACCACGGCGCCAAGGTGCTGAACCTGTCGCTCGGCGGCAGCGGCTCCAGCGCCGCTCTGGCCGCGGCTCTGGACTACGCGTTCGCCAAGGACGTGGTGGTGATCGCCTGCACCGGCAACGCCACCGCCTCGACCACCCCCGAGTCCGCCGGGGTCTGGTACCCGGCACGCGAACCCGGCGTGGTCGCGGTGACCGGCATGGAGCGTGAGGGCGGCAAGCTGTGGTCCGGCTCGATCACCGGCAAGGAAACCGTGATCACCGCGCCGGCCACCCACCTGCTCGGCGCCCGGCCGGACGGCTACTGGAAGGTGCAGGGCACGAGCTTCGCCGCGCCGATGGTGGCCGGCACCGCGGCGCTGATCCGCTCCCGCTGGCCGGACATGCCGGCCGCCGAGGTGATCAACCGGCTGATCCGGACGGCCAAGGACCAGGGCGCTCCGGGCCGCGACGCCGAGTTCGGATTCGGCATGGTGGACCCGGTCGGCGCGCTCACCGCCGACGTGCCGATCGTGCTCACCAACCCGCTGGACAACACGCCGCCCCCCGGAGTGGCCGGTTTCGGCAGCGCGCCCGCCGCGGGCGGCCAGGCGCAGTCAGCTCCGGAGTCTTCCGGTCAGCCAGACGCGGCCAAGCCGGCGCCTGGTTCGAACGCGGGCGGCGGCGCCATCCCGGCCGCCGCACCGATCCAGTCGGAGACGAGCCACGCCCGCTGGATCGCAGTCCTGCTGTTCCTGATCTCCGCCGCCGCCGCAGCGATAACAATCCGCCGCTTCGCCCGCGCCACCACCTGAAGCCCGCACCAGCTGAAAGTCGCTGGAACTCGCCGCCGACTGGAGCGCGCCGACAGGTTTGAGCGGAGCAGGCGCTCCGCCTGAAAGCGCCCACCGCCCACTCCCAGAGCAACCAGCCGGGCCGCGCCGGGCGTGCGGCTGGGCCGGGTATGAGCTGGGCTGGGCGTGAGCTGGGCTGGGCTGGACCGCGGGGTTGGGCTGGGCTGGAAGGGGCGCCGGGCCCACAGGCCAAGCCCGGCTCGGCGGCGGCTGGGCCGGGCTACCCGGACTCAAGCTTGATCAGGCGCACTCGCCGGTGCGGACGCCCTTCGTGCTCTGGCGGCCGGCCTTGGCCACGCCGGCTGCCTCGTCCGCGGTGAGGGCGAAGCCGACATTCTCATCGTCCGCCGCGGCCGCGAAGATCACGCCGAGGACCGCGCCGCTCGGGTCGATCAGTGGGCCGCCTGAGTTTCCGCTGCGGACGCGGGACTTGATCGTGTAGATCTCCCGGGTCACGTCGCTCGCGTCGTAGATGTCCGGCCCGGTGATCCGGCTGACGTCACGAACGCGGGCGGACTGCGCGTTGTACGGCCCGTCCTGTGGATAGCCGAGCACGATCGCGTTCGCCCCGGTCGCGGCCTCCTTGCCGGCGAACGGCATGATCGGCGCCTTCAGGCCGGGCACATACAGAACGGCCAGGTCGCGCTTCGGGTCGTACACCACGACGGTGCCTTCGAGCTGGCCGCGGGACGTTTCCACCAGCACTTCGCGGGTTCCGGCGACCACGTGCGCGTTGGTCATCACGCGCTCCTGGGCGTACACGAATCCGGTTCCCTCGATCCGCCGGGAGCAGCTCGGCGCCGCGCCCAGGACCTTCAGCACCGAACGCTTCGACGTCTGCACGACCTCGGAGTTCTTCAGCCGGGGGTCGGGCTCGGCGACTTCTTTGGCCTGAGTACGCGCGAGCCCGCCGAAAACGTCCGGGAAGCCGCTGGTGTCCAGCGTGTCGCGCAGCGCCGAGGAGAGCGTCTGCGCCTCCTCCGGCATCAGCCCGTTGATCCCGCCGAGGATCGCGCTGCTGCGGAACTCCCGGTTGACCGCCGGGAACGGCGTGGAGCCGAGCGGAACCGCGACCAGCCACGCGGCGAGCAGCAGGGCGACCACCGAGATGACCGCGCCACCGGCGTCGTCCACGTGCTGCAGCGGTTTGCTGTCGATGCCGCGCCGCAGGTTGGTGCCGAGCCAGCCGGCCAGCGTCTGCCCGAGCACGGCCAGGGTGAGGATGACCGCGAGGGCCACCACGAGCCGGACGGTGCCGTCCGCGAACTGTTTCGCGAGCAGCGGGCCGAGCTGAAGACCGATGAGTACGCCACTGAAGAACCCGCCCAGCGAGAGCGCACCGATGACGAAGCCCTGGCGGTAGCCACTGACCGCGAAGAGCAGCATCAGCACGATCAGGAAGACATCGACCACAGGCACTCACTTAGCGTAGAAGTCAGGCGCACGTCACGGCACCACCTCATCGGGCGCTCCGCCACGCGCCGCGGGTACCGGTGCCGCGGCGTCCGGCAGCTCGACGATGCGGCCCGGCTCCCACGGCTGCGTCCAGCCGGCCATGTCCAGCAGAACCGAGATCACCCCCGCCGTGAAACCCCAGACGAGCAGCCCCCGGACCTGGAAGGCAGGCCCGACCCAGCCGCTCGGATGTCGCACCCGGATACGGTTCGCGGGGTCGGCCAGTTCACTGATCGGCAGGCGGGCGACATGCGCCACCTCGGCGGGCTGCCGCGGGCGGACCGGGTGCGGGCTCCGCCACCAGGCCAGCACCGGGGTGACCACGAAACTGCTCACCGGGATCCACAGGTCCGGCAGCAGGGCCAGCACGTCCGCGCTCGACTTGTCGAGGCCGACCTCCTCATCCGCCTCGCGCAACGCGGTGGCAGCGGCGTCGGCGTCCTCCGGATCGGTCGCGCCGCCGGGGAACGCGGGCTGCCCGGCGTGGTTGCGCATGGTCGCGGCCCGCTGCAGCACCAGCAGGTCCGGTCCGCCCGGGGTGTCAGCGGCCGGCTCGCTCTCGCCGAGCAGCACCAGCACGGCGCTGTGGCGCCCACCGCCGCCGGCCGGCTGGCGCAGCGTGGTGAAGTCCTCGGTACGGCACTGCCCGACCCGGGTCAGCAGCGGCTCGAACCAGGACGGCAGGTCGTCCGGCCGGTGGAGGATCTGTCCCTGACTCATCGCGCCACCTCCGCTGCGCTCCGGCGTCGCGACGAGTTGAGAACCGAGCCCATGGATTCGCTCGCAAGCTCGCTCATCGTGTCACCGTCACGCCGAAGTGCTCCCGTACCTTTTCGATCAGCTCGTCGACATCCAGCGCGCGCCGGTGCACGTAGACCCCGCCGTCGGTGTCGACGAAAACGGTGGCCGGCAGACCGGCCTGCTTGACCGCCATCGCGAGCTTGCCGTCCGGGTCGACGAGGGTCGGCATGCTGATGCCGTTGTCGGTGGCGAACGAGGCGGCCGCTTCCCGCCGGTCCTGGCTGTCCACGCCGATCACGGTGAGCTTTCCGGCGGCGCGGTCCGCGAGGCCCTGCATGACCGGCAGCTCGTCCCGGCACGGCCCACACCAGGACGCCCAGATGTTGATCACAGCGGGGCGCGGCAGGCTGCTGAGCGCGATCTCCTGACCGCCGGTGAAGCACGACAGGGTCAGCTCCGGCAGCTCACTCGCGACGGCCGGTGCGCTTGCGGGCGCGGGGCACTCGCCGAACGGCGACGGGGTTGGCGGTTTGTCCGGTTCCGCGGATGCAGTGCACGCCGAGAGCAGCAGCAGGGCGGCCGCAACCGCCAGTCCCCCGCGGAACCGGCTCACAGTTCCCCCGGCCCCTCAGCGGCCGGTTCCTCGCCAGCGGAAGCGGCCGGTTCCTCACGAGCGAGAGCGGCCGGTTCCTCGCCAGCGAGAGCGGCCGGTTCCTCACCAGCGGAAGCGGCCGGTTCCTCCGGCGCGAGCACCGCAGACAGCGGGACCAGGTCCGGGTCGACGCCGGCGGCCGCGGCCAGATCACGGGCCCGCGGGCCTTTGAGGAGTTTCGCCGCGGCAGCCGCCTCGGTCGGCCCGGTCCCGTACGAAGGGCACATGGTGGCCAGCGTGCAGGCGCCGCAGGCCGGCTTACGGGCGTGGCACACCCGCCGGCCATGGAAGATCACCCGGTGCGACAGCATGGTCCAGTCACGCTTCTCGACCAGATCCGCGACCAGGAACTCGATCTTCACCTCGTCCTGCTCGTCGACCCAGCCGAACCGGTTGGTGAGCCGCTTGAAGTGGGTGTCCACGGTGATGCCGGGGACGTCGAACGCGTTGCCGAGGATGACGTTGGCGGTCTTGCGGCCGATGCCGGGCAGCTTCACCAGCTGCTCCAGTTTGTTCGGCAGCTCCCCGCCGTACTGCTCGACCAGCGCCTGACCGAGCTTGATCAGCGAGTTGGTCTTGGCCCGGAAGAAGCCGGTCGGCCGGAGCAGCTGCTCCATCTCGGCCCGGTCGGCCGCGGCGTAGTCGGCGGCCGTCCGGTACTGCTGGAAGAGTTTCGGCGTGACCTGGTTGACCCGGACGTCGGTGGTCTGCGCCGACAGGATGGTCGCGACGGCCAGCTCGAGCGGATTGGTGAAGTCGAGCTCGCAGTGCGCGTCCGGATGGGTTTCGGTCAGCACCCGGCTCATCCGGCGGGCGCGGCGCTTACGACCGAGCTCCGTCTCCCGCGCGAAGCGGGATGCGGACGCTGCGCGGGGTCGAGTCACCGGTAAAGAGTACGTCGAACGCTCCACAACGTCGGTCACGCCGACGGCTTGATCGTCCCGTCGTCACCAATCGTGGCGGCGGTGTCGTCGAAGTCCTCGGCGGAGAGCTCCGCGACCATCTTCCGGCCGCGCTCGTTCTTGCTGTCCCGGATCGGTACGCCGTTGTCGTTCAGGTAGGTCGACAGGAACTTCCCACCCGTGTACTCCCCGTCCTTGGTCAGCGAGACGTGCAGGATCCCGGAATACTTGAGCACCCCGTCCCGCGACAGCGTCCGCCCACCACCGGCGAAGTTGCCCAGGCTGTACGCGATCAACTTGCCCTGGTAGAACTCCATCCCGCGCAACACGTGCGGCCCGTGCCCGACGACCAGGTCGGCCCCGGCGTCGACGACGGTGTGGCTGAACTTGATCGGATCGCCCCGGTTCTCACCGAAGAAGTACTCGTTGCCCGGCTTCACGTGCGTCTTGTCCGAGCCCTCGGCGCCCATGTGCACCTGCACGACGACGAGGTCGGCCTGCGACTTCGCCTCCTCGACCACGGCCGCGGCCGCATCCAGGTCGTTCAGGGGGTTGGCTCCGGCGTACGACGAAAAGCCGACAACCGCGACCTTGATGCCCCGCACGTCCACCACGGTGATCTGATCCTCGGCCCCGGTGTGCTCGAGCCCGGCGCCCTCGAGCGCCTCCACCGTGTTGCGGTAGCCCTGCGTACCGAAATCCTTGGAGTGATTGTTGGCCGTGTTGAGCAGCTGGAACCCGGCCTCCTTGAGGTGCCCGGCGTAGGACGGCGGCGACCGGAAGGCGAAGCAGTTGGGCCGCGGCGGCGACCCGCACTTGGAGGTGCCGGTGTCCCCGGTGAGCGGCTGCTCCAGGTTGCCCATCACCAGGTCGGAGGCGAGTCCCTTGCGGACCGAGTCGAAGAATCCGTCGCCGCCGTTCGCCGGGAGCTTGTTGGGCGCGCTGCCCATGATGATGTCGCCGGTCGCGGAGAGCGTGATCGAATCGACCTCGGCGGACTCCTCGACCGGCGCATCCTGGGAGGCGACCGGGGCGCTCGAGGTCGGCGGCGCGGACCAGCGCGGATTTTCTTCGTCGTCCCGCTGCGCCAGCGCGATTCCCCCCAAACCGGCCCCAACCAGGGCGGCAAGGGCGATGGTGACGGTGAGGACGGGCCGACCGAAAAGGCTCCGACGGTGGGACGGGGGGTGCGGATTCATCGACCGGGACGATACCGTCGGTCCGCAAGCGGGATCGACCGACGAAAGGCCTGTCCTGATATGCCCGGACCGCCGAATTGTTACTGGCGGTCATGGCAATTCTGGTTACCATCCAGTATCTGGATCAAGGGGTGGCCGCCCGTTTCCCGCCCGCATGCGCCTAGACTGATCGAGCGCAGACGTTGCGCGTTTTCGGAGGTGCGGCGATGGATGAGGTACTGGCTCGCAGCGGGATCTTCCAGGGTGTCGACCCGGAAGCCGCCGAGGCGCTCGCCAAGGAGATGGACACTATCGAAGTCCGTAAGGGCGACGTGGTCTTCAACGAGGGCGAGGCCGGCGACAGCCTGTACATCGTGCTCTCCGGCAAGATCAAACTCGGTCGCCGGGCTGCGGATGGACGACAGAATCTCGTCTCCATCATGGGTCCGTCGGACATGCTCGGTGAGCTCTCCCTCTTCGACCCCGGTCCGCGTACGGCGACCGCGACCGCGGTCACGGACAGTCGCCTGGCCCGGCTGAAGAAGTCGTCGCTGCGGCCCTGGCTGAACAATCGGCCGGAGATCGCGGAGCAGCTGCTCCGGGTGCTGGCCCGCCGTCTGCGGCGGACCAACGACGCCCTGGCCGACCTGATCTTCACCGACGTGCCCGGCCGGGTCGCGAAGAACCTGCTGCAGATGGCCGGCCGCTTCGGCACTCGGGACGGCGGTGTTCTGCGGGTCACCCACGACCTGACGCAGGAGGAGCTGGCCCAGCTCGTCGGCGCCTCGCGCGAGACGGTGAACAAGGCGCTCGCCGACTTCGCCTCGCGCGCCTGGCTGCGGCTCGACGGCAAGAGCGTGATCATCCTGGACCCGGAGCGGCTGGCTCGCCGCGCGCGGGTCTAGCACAACGCGCTTATAAGGGGCCGTCCGGCTGGGCGGCCCCTTAATCGTGCCCGTTCCACCTGATAGTGGGACCGGGCCGCCGCACCCGAATCCGTGTCGCACCCGCACGGATCCTCGTTACGGAGGTGGCCGAGAGGCACCGAGGCGTGACGAGGAAGGGGCATGGCAAAAGGTGGCACAGGCATGACCGTGCTCGACACTGCGCTAGACCCCCGCGATCCCGCCTACCTGGAGGGACGCAGCTCCACCCTGCAACTTCTCGCCGAACTCGAGGCCGTGCTCGACCAGGCGCGCGCCGGCGGCGGCGAGAAGTGGGTGACGCGGCATCACGCCCGTGGCAAGCTGCTCCCCCGCGAGCGGATCGAGATGCTGCTGGACCAGGACGGCCCGTTCCTGGAGCTGTCGCCGGCCGCGGCCCGTGGCTCCGAGTACCCGGTGGGCGCGAGCGTGGTCACCGGCGTCGGCGTGGTCGAGGGCGTCGAGTGTGTGGTGATCGCGAATGACCCGACGGTGGACGGGGGCGCGGTCAACCCGTACACGGCTGACAAGATCCGCCGGGCCGCGCGGATCGCGTCGGTCAACCGCCTGCCCCTGGTGAACCTGGTGGAGTCGGCGGGCGGCGGAACGCCGGCCGGCGGCATCGCCCGCGAGCTGAGCCGGCTCACCGCCGACCGGGTGCCGACCGTCTGCGTGATCTTCGGGCTGACGACCGGGGACGCGGCCTACCTGCCGGCTCTCTCCGATTACACGATCATGGTGCGCGGGCACGCCAAGGTGCTCACCATCCACCCGCAGCCGGTACGCGGGACGGCCAACGGGCACTCCGGCGTCGACGTACGGGCAACTCCCGTGGTTCCGGCCGGGCCGGGTGGGCCCGCCGACCAGCTCGCCGAGGACGAGCGGGACGGTCTGCGGCTGGCCCGGCAGTGCGTACGCCGCCTCAACTGGCGCAAACACGGACCGCCGCCGCGTACGCCGGACCCCGCCGCCCCCCGCTACGACGCCGACGACCTGCTGACCCTGGCCGCCCTGGACCCGGCTGGTTTCGAGCCGCGCGAGGTGCTCGCCCGGATCCTCGACGACAGCGACTTCGACGAGTTCAAACCCGGCTCGGCCACGGTGGTGGCCGGCTGGGGTGAGCTGCACGGCTACCCGATCGGGGTGCTCGCCACCCCGGGCAGCCCGTGCTCGGCCGCCGAGGCGCAGAAGGCGGTGCACTTCCTGCACCTGGCCAACGCGACCGCCACCCCGCTGCTGTTCCTGCAGCACCACGGCACGGCCGGCGAGCAGGAACCCGACGCCCGGCACGACGCGCCGCTGGTGCACGCGGTGGCCAAATCGGCGGTGCCGCACCTGGTCCTCACGATCGGCGCCACCGACGCGGAGCGCCCGGTGGACCGCAGCGACGAACCCCGCTTTCAGTTCAGCTGGCCCACCAAGGGGCCGGCCCCGGCCGACGACGGCGTCATCGACCCCCGCGACACCCGTACGGTCCTCGGCCTCTGCCTCTCCGCGGTGCACAGCGCGGCCGTGGAAGGTGCCGGACACGTGGGTGTGTTCCGACCCTGAAAGGTAGACCAGTGATCCGACGACTTCTGGTGGCCGACCGAGGTGAGGTCGCCCGCCGGGTGTTCGCCACCTGCCGACTGGTCGGGATCGAGACGGTCGCCGTCTACTCCGACGTCGATGCGAACGCACCGCACGTCATCGAGGCCGACTACGCGGTCCACCTGCCGGGCAACACCCCGTCGGCCACCTACCAGCGGACCGAGGCCCTGATCGCGGCGGCACAGCGGGCCGGGGCGAACGCCCTGCACCCGGGCATCGGCGCGCTCGCCGAGGACCCGGACTTCGCCACCGCGGTGCTCGACGCCGGGATGATCTGGGTCGGGGCGCCGCCGGCCACGCTGCGTACGCTCAGCGTCAAGACCGACGTGAAGAAGCTGGTCGCCGAGGCCCAGGTGCCGGTGCTGCCGAGCTTCAGCGACCCGGACCAGGTGCCCGGATTCCCCGTGCTGATCAAGCCGGCCACCGGGACCGGCGGCGCCGGGATGCGCGTCGTCCGGGACGCGAACACGCTGGCCGAGGCGGTGGCCTCGACGCGCCGTGAGGTCGGCGGTGACGTGTTCTGCGAGCCGTACGTGAACAACGTCCGGCACATCGAGGTGCCGATCCTGGCCGACGCGCAGGGTTCGGTGGTCCCGTTCGGTGAGCGGGAGTGCTCGGTGCAGCGCCGCTACCAGAAGATCGTCGAGGAGACCCCGTCGCCGGCGGTCGACCCGGCGCTGCGGGAGGACCTGTGCCGGGCGGCGATCGTCGCGGTCCGGGCGCTCGGCTACGTGGGCGCCGGCGCGGTCGAGTTCCTGCTCGACGTGAAGGGTGACTTCTGGTTCCTCGAGCTCACGCCCACCCTGCAGGCCGACCACGCGGTCACCGAGTGCGTCTCCGGCTACGACATGGTTCGGCTCCAGCTGCTGGTGGCCGAGGGTGGCAGCCTGCCGATGCCGGGACCGCCGCCGATCCGGGGGCACGCCATCGAGGTGCGCGTCTGCGCGGAGGACCCGGCGTACGCCTGGCTGCCCGCCGCCGGCACCCTGCACCGGTTCGCCGTGCCCGACGTGGCCGGCTCGTTCCGCCCGCTGCCGCAGCCCGGCCTGCGCCTGGACGCCGGGGTCGCGGACGGTTCGGCGATCGGCATGCACTACGACCCGATGCTGGCGAAGCTGATCGCCTGGGCGCCGAGCCGCCAGGAGGCCGCCCGGATGCTGGCGTCCGCGCTGGCCCGGGCGCAGGTGCACGGCGTGGTGTCCAATCGGGACCTGCTGGTCCGGGTGCTGCGCCACCACTCGTTCCGCTCCGGCGACATCGACACCGGCTTCCTGGACCGGCATCCCGAGGTCTTCGCGCCGTTGCTCTCCTCAGTCGACGCGGTACGCCTCTCCTGCCTGGCCGCCGCCCTCGCCGGTGCTGCCGCCCGGCGCGCCACGGCCCCGGTCCTCGGTTCGCTCCCGTCCGGCTGGCGCAACGTCCCGTCCGGCTCACAGACTGCGGTCTACGACGGCCCCACCGGCCCGGTCGAGGTCGGCTACCGGATGAACCGGCACGGCGACCTGGCCGGCTGGTGGGTCCGCGCGGTCGACCCCGAGGAGCTCGACCTGGCCGGCCTCGGTCAGCCGCCGATGGACGAGCATCCGCCGATCGTCGTGGTCCAGGCGAGCGCCGAGCGGGTGGTCCTCAACGTGCAGGGCATCCGTTTGACCGTTCTGGTACACCGGGTCGGCGACGTCTCCTACGTGGACAGTCCGGAAGGGTCGGTCGCGCTGCGTGAGATCTCGCGCTTCCCGCTGCCGGCGCCCGAGACCGCTGAGAGCTCGCTGATCGCCCCGCTGCCGGGCGCCGTCCGCCGCGTCCTGGTGGTGCCGGGCCAGCGCGTCCGGGCCGGCGAACTCCTGCTCACCCTGGAAGCGATGAAACTCGAACACCCGGTCCACGCGCCCTCCGCCGGGGTCGTGGCCTCCCTGCCGGTCCACCCCGGCGCCGAGGTCGACACCGGCGAACTCCTGGCCGTCCTCGACCCCGAGTAACAACGGCTTTCCGGTCACGCTCCCCTCGGGTTCACTCACCTTTTCCGGTACGCGTGACCGGTCCCGCCGAACTACGCCGTTCCGCCGCACCGCGCGACCACGAGCCACTCCGGGCCTCCAACGCGACCGCCGGGCTTGAGCAGCGGGTCCAGCCGCCCGCCAGGCACCCAACCGCCACGCTGATACCTGCCTGCCCGACGGCCCGCGCCCACCAGCCGCCCACCAGGCACCCAACCGCCATGCTGATACCTGCCTGCCCGACGGCCCGCGCCCACCAGCCGCCCGCCAGACACCCAACCGCCACGCTGATACCTGCCTGCCCGACGGCCCGCATCCACCAGCCGCCGGCCAGGCACCCAACCGCAGGCCCATTACCTGCCTGCCCGGCGGCTCGCGCCCACCAGCCGCCCGCCAGGCACCCAACCGCCACGCTGATACCTACCTGCCCGACGGCCCGCGCCCACCAGCCGCCCGCCAGACACCCAACCGCCACGCTGATACCTACCTGCCCGACGGCCCGCGCCCACCAGCCGCCCGCCAGACACCCAACCGCCACGCTGATACCTGCCTGCCCGACGGCCCGCATCCACCAGCCGCCGGCCAGGCACCCAACCGCAGGCCCATTACCTGCCTGCCCGGCGGCTCGCGCCCACCAGCCGCCCGCCAGGCACCCAACCGCCACGCTGATACCTACCTGCCCGACGGCCCGCATCCACCAGCCGCCCCCCACACACCCAACGGCAGGCCTATTACCTGCCTGTCGGGCGGCTCGCCCTGGTCCACAGGCCTGTGGCCGGGCCGGCAGCGTTCGATTCGCCGGCCGACATCCAGGGCCGTTTCGCGGCGTCGTAAGCGGCGCTCGAGGTTAGCTGGACCCGCTGCTCAGGCCCGGCGGCCGCGCTGGGGCCTGGAGTGGGCTGGCGGCCGCGCGGTGCGGCGGGACGGCGTAGTTCGGCAGGGCGGCGCAAACCCGTACCGAAATGTGGCCGGAACCGGACAACGGCGCAAGACCACCGGATCTTGCTCTCAGCTGAACCAGCGGCTGAAGAAACCCTTGCGGGCGCCCGGATTGTGCACAGTCGGGGTGTCGTCCTCGCGGGTCGGCGTGTTCGGCACGATCGGGCGCGGCCGCGGCGGCTGGTAGCTCGGCGTGCTGGCCGAGCGGTAGACCGTCGGCGGAGGCTGCGGGGTGTTCGGGTCGAGCTGCAGGTTGTTGAGCAGGTCGCGCAGCTGCTCCGCGGTGGGCCGGGAGCCGGGGTCGTTGGCCATGCCGTAGCGCAGGATGTCGGTCAGGGCGCGCGGCACACCGGGCAGGTCCGGGATCGGCTGGTGGAAGAGGTCCATCAGGGTGATCAGACTCGGACTGCGGTCGGTCTGCCAGCGCGGCGGGCGGCCGCTCATCACCGCGTAGAGGCTGGCGCAGAGGGCGTAGACGTCGCAGGCGCCGGACGGGCTGTCGTGCCGGAACATCTCCGGCGGCGCGTAGGCCGGGGTGAGTACCTCGAGGGTGACCGACGAGTCGCGCATCTCGCCGAGGACGGCCAGGCCGAAGTCGGCGAGCACGGCCGGGTTGAAGTGCGAGTACAGGATGTTCGCCGGCTTCACGTCACGGTGCAGCACGCCGTTGGCGTGCGAGTGCACCAGCGCGTCCGCGATCTTGATGCCGACGTCGCGGGCCTCGACCGGGTTGAGCGGGGAGACACGCATGCGATCGAGGTACGACCCGTCGCAGAGCTCCATGATCAGGTACGGATGCTGGTCGACCGTGACGCCGACGTCGAAGAGGTCGACGACGTGCGGGTGCGACGACATCCGGCCGGCCGCGCGCGCTTCGCGGAGGAAGCGTGCCTGGTCGCGGGCGTTGTCCAGGGTCCGGTTCTCCATCTTGATGGCGACTTCCCGCCCGACGGAGTCCTGAGTGGCGCGGTACACGGTGGCATAGCCCCCACGTGCCATGACCGACAAGCCGGACATGCCTGGCACGTACGGTACGGGCAGGGCGCCAGGCGGAGTCTCCGTCACGCTAAAGAAAATACGCCAGCCGGATCAAAGATCATCCGGGCACGTCAGACGCGTAGGCGACAGTTCCCGCCGCAGCCGGTTCTACCCCCGTCAAGGCGAGCGTATCGCGTAGTTCCTCCGCTGTTGCCCGCTCGCTCGCCTGCTCGGTCGCGTACGCCAATCGCACCGCCTCCTCGGAAGCCAGCCGCGCCTCGGCGCACCGATCGGCCGCGGCCAGCACCCGGGCCCGCACCATCGCCGCGATCACGCCGCTGCGGACGTCCTCGGCCGGCACCTCACGAGCCCGCTCCACCCAGGTCAGCGCCGAATCCACCCGGCCGTCGGCGAGCAGGGCCGACGCGTACGCCGCCAGCGCGTGCCGCCGCGAGAAGAGCAGCGACGGAGTGGAGGTGTCACTGGCGATCGGCGCGAGCAGCCCGATCGCGGTCGCCGCGTCCCCGGCCCGGTTGCGCGCCTCGGCCAGCAGCACCCGCGGCCCCACCTGCGCGGGCGCCAGCGGGTTGTGCGGCTCGACCGCGGTCATCACCCGGCGCGCGTCGGCCTCGGCCGTGGCCAGGTCACCCCGCTGCAGGGCGACGAAGCCGTGCAGCGTGCCGGCCATGCCGAGCAGCAGCGGATGGCCGGTGCGGTCCGCGTAGATCAGCGCGTCGTTCAGCAGATCGGCGGCGTGCTCCAACTCGTTCAGGCTCCGCGCGATGGCGCCGCGGACGACCATGGCCAGTCCCCGGCCCCAATCGTCGGAGAGCTCGTTGAACTCGCGGAACGCCCGGCGGGCCTGGCTGTCGGCCACCCCCAGATCACCGAGTTCGGCGGACGCGTACGCCTCCACCACCCGCAGGGTGCCGACCGCCCAGCCCTCGCCGACCCGGTCACCGAAGGGCAGGAAGATCCGGGCCAGCCGGCGGGACTCCTGCAACCGGCCGGCGAGCAGCCGGGCAAAGGCCGTGGTGCCGCGCAGCCAGGACCGGCCCACCGGGTCGCCCAGCTCGGCGAAGAGACGGGCGGCCCGGCCCAGCACCGCGTCGGTGCCGGCGAAATCGCCCCGGGTGGTGGTCACCCAGGCCAGGTTCTGCAACGCCCAGGCCTGCCCGTGCCGGTCGCCCGCGGCCAGGGTGACCTGGTACGCCGCCGCGAACCGGCTGCTCGCCTGGCTGAGCTTGCCGGCCAGGAAGTCGGCCATGCCGAGTCGGCGCATCGCGTTGGCCCGCTCCGGCAGCAGCTGCGCCTCGGTGGCCACCTCCAGGGCCTCCTGCCAGGCAGCAACGGCCCGGCCGGTGTCGCCGAGCGCCTCGTACGCCCGGCCGACCAGGATCATGCTCTCGGCCCGGCACACCGGATCGTCCTCGGCAGCGGTGGTGATCTTCTCGCCGTACGCCAGCGCCTCCTCACCCCGGCCCAGGCGCAGCAGCGCACGGGCGTGCACGAGCTGGTCGGGAAGGGGCAGGCCGTCCTTGGTGAGGGTGGCGGCGCGTTCCGCGTACTCGATGGCGGCGGCCGGCTCGATGTTGGCCAGCGCCCGCCGGGCCATCCGGCCGAGCGCCGCGACGCCCAGCGGCGCCACCTCGCGGGCCGCGGCGTCCGGGCGCAACCGGACCGCGTCGGCCAGCTCGACCGCGCACTCGACGTGGGTGGCGATGAAGGCGTCGCGTTCGTTGTCGGTCAGGCCCAGCCGGCCGACCGCCTCGGTTGCCCAGCTCGCCAGATAGGCGTGCCGCTCGGCGAGGTCGGCCTTGCCGATGCCGGCGTAGGCGGCCTCGCGCATCAGCGGCGTGCTGAACTGGTAGCCGCCGCGCGACCGGTGCAGCATGCGCCGTTGCAGCAGCTCGTCGACGGCGCGTTCCAGTTCCACCATCGGCACCGCGCCGGGCAGCATGTCGGTGGCGGCCCGGCGTTCCTGAAGGGCCTCGAGCACCCCGCTCGGCACGGTCGTCCCGGCCACCGACGCGTCCCGCAGCACGGCCCGCGGTTCCGCCGGCAGGGCGTCGATACGCGCTGCCAGAACTGCCGCGAGATCCCGGGAGAGCAGCTGACTGCCGAGCGAGCCGGCGGCCAGCTGCCAGCGGCCGATCGCGTTGGCGCCGACCGCCGGGGTGAGGGCACCCCGCTCCATCAGCAGGGTGACCATCTCGGCCAGGTAGAACGGGTTGCCCTGGGCGGTCGCGAGCAGCCGGTCGCTGTCGGCCTGCGGCAGCTTGCCGCCGTTCAGGTAGGACGTGAGCAGGCGGGACGCGTCGGCGCCCCGCAGCGGCGGCAGGGTGTGCACCTCGGCGTCGGCCAGCCGGGTCATCGCCCCCGCGGTACGCACCAGCTCGGGCCGGCCCAGCAGCAGCACCACGACCGCACCGTCCAGCAGCGAGAGTGTGCTGCCCAGCGCGTCCATCGTGGTGGCCGTGGCGTCGTGCAGGTCGTCGACGATGACCACCAGCGGCGTCTCGGCGGCGAGCGCGCTGAGCAGGTCGGCCACCGCGACCGAAATGGCGTCGGCGTCGACCCGTTTGGCGCTCGGTGGCCAGTCGGCGGGCGCGGCCGGGCCGACCTGGTTGCCCTTGGCCTCGCCGTACCCCAATAGCACCAGCAGCCGGTCAGTGTCCAACTGGGCGCCCAGCCTGCCGGCCAGCTTGCGCAGCCGCTCCTCGACGACCGAGCGGCCCATCGTGGCGACCACGTCCTTGGGCAGGCCGGCGGCCTTGCGGACCAGGTCGGCGAGGGGCGCGTAGCGGCGGCGCTCGCCGAACGCGCGGCAGCGGACGCGCAGCACCCGGGCGCCGTGACCGTTGTAATCGAGGGCGAGCCGCTTCACCTCGCCCGCGAAGCGGGACTTGCCTATCCCGGCCTCCGCGGTCATCACCATGATCCGCGGGGTGCCGGAGTCGATCGCCTCGGCGAGCCGGCCGGAGACCCGGCCGAGCTCGGTCTCCCGGCCCACGAACGGCGCCTCGTCACCCAGGCCGGACCGGGTGCCCGGCGCGTCGTGCAGGCCGAGCAACTCGTACGTCGGGACCGGCTCCCGCTTCCCCTTGAGCCGCAACGGCCGCAACTGCCGCCAGGACGCGACGTGCCGGGTGCCGGCGCTGGTCCGCTCGCCAGCGTAGACCCCGCCCACCGCGGCGGCGTCGGCCAGCCGGGCCGCGGTGTTCACCGTGTCGCCGATGACGGTGTATTCGATGCCGGCCTGCATGCCGGCGACCACCTCACCGGTGTTCAGCCCGACGCGCAGCCCGAGCGGCGCGCCACCACCACGCTCGTCGTCCAGCACCCGGCGGACCGCGCGCTGCATGCTCAGGGCGGCCCGGACCGCCCGCTCGGCGTCGTCCTCGTGCGCCACCGGCGCCCCGAAGACCGCCATGATCCCGTCACCGGTCAGCTTGTCGACGTGCCCACCGAACGTCTTCACCGCGCCGGCCAGCGCGGCCAGCACCCGGTCGGTCACCGCGCCGACCCGCTCCGGGTCGAGGTCCTCCGACCAGGAGGTGAAGTCCGACAGGTCGCCGAAGAGCACGGTGACGATGCGGCGCTCTGCCGCGGGCAACGAGGCCGCGGCGGGCAGGGCAGCACCACAGTGATGGCAGAAACGGGCGCCGGGAACGGCGACGGTTCCGCACACGGGGCAGGTCACGGCCGGTCCAACCGGTCTGTCCGGCTCAGGTATTCCAACTGCGCGGCGGCAGACCACTCGGCGGCGAAACGCACTCCCGGATCGATGTCCGGATAGACCAGATCAACCACTGCCGCCGGGGTCGTCGCACCGGCCGCCATCGCGGCCTCCACCTGCGCGAGGCGCTCCCGGCGATGATCCAGATAGAAGTGGGCACGCTCGGCCGTGTCGCTTCGGGCCGGCCCGTGGCCAGGCAACATCAACACCTCGGGGTACGCGCTGAGCAGTCGCAAACTACTCAGGTACGCCCCGAGGTCACCGTCCGGCCGGGCCACCACCGTGGTCCCGCGCCCGAGAATCGTGTCACCGGTGAACATCGCGCGGTCGTTCCCACACTCGACGAGAAAACACACCGAATCACTTGTGTGCCCCGGAGTGTCCATCACCTGTATTTCGAGTCCGTTCCCGCCGAGTCGCTCGTTCGGGTCCAACGGCTCACCGTTCCGGCAGTGGGCCGGGTCCGCGGCGAGCACGGCGGTCCCGCCGAGCAACTCGGAGAGCCGTTCGGCGCCCTCGACGTGATCATGGTGACCGTGTGTCACAAGAATGAACTGGAACGGTCCGAACTCAGCGATCCGCCGCAGGTGCCCCTCGTCCAGCGGACCGGGGTCGATCACCGTGGCGAAGTCGGCGCCGGGCGCACGCAGAATCCACGTGTTGGTGCCGTCCAGCGTCATCGGACCCGGGTTGGGCGCTCGCAGCAGCGTCACCCAACCCGGTAGCCGGTCGACCCCCGCCGACTCGGGCTCAGCACCCCCCATGACCCGAATCGTACGTCGCACCACGCCGATGGCCGAGACACGATGTCCGATGCGGTCACCTTCGGTCACCGAAAGCGGCCGAATCCCCCCAAGATCAGGCCACTTCGGCGATGACTTCGACCTCGACCGGTGCTCCGAGCGGCAGTTCGCTCACGCCGACCGCGCTGCGAGCGTGCCGCCCCTGCTCACCGAGCACGTCGCCGAACAGGTTGGAGGCCCCGTTGATGACGGCCGGCTGTCCGGTGAAGCCCGGCGCGGACGCCACGAAGCCGGTCAGCTTGACGATCTTGACGAGCCGGCCCAGGCCGACCAGCGACTCGATCGCGGCGAGCGCGTTCAGGCCGCAGATCCGGGCGAGCTCGGTCGCCTCCTCCGGGGTGACCTCGGCGCCGACCTTGCCGGCCTTCGGCAGCTTGCCGTCGACCAGCGGCAGTTGGCCCGACACGTACACGTAGTTGCCGGACTGCACGGCGGGCACGTAGGCCGCCAGCGGCGGCACCACCTTCGGCAGCGTCAGGCCCATTTCGGCGAGCTTGGCGTACGCGTCCACGCCGCCCTCACCGGCCACCGGCGGCGGCGTGGTCGTCATGACTTGGGCCGCTTCAGGTAGGCGACCAGCTGCTCCGGGTTCGGGCCGGGCACGACCTGGACCAGCTCCCAGCCGTCCTCGCCCCAGTTGTCGAGGATCTGCTTGGTCGCGTGGACCAGCAGGGGCACCGTCACGTACTCCCACTTCTGCATGGCGTGGACTACTTCCTATCGGTATCAGTCGGGTACCGGCACAGCTTAGGACCCGGTGGATCAGGTGGTTGGCTAGGCTGAGCGGGAATGCCTACCGAGAGCACGCATGCCATCACTGAGAGACACCGCACGGAGGGTGCCATGACGCAGCACGCAGGTGGCGAGGGGTCCGGCCCACCCGAGCTGCCGGTCGCCGGCGGGCCACCACCGCCGCTCGTGCCGCACCACGGCCCGGATGCCGCGGGGGCGTCCGGACCACTCCACGAGGACACCGCCGAGCACCCCACCCTCTTCCCACCGCCGGATCCCACCCAGGTGATCTCGCACGCGCCGCCGGAGGGCTGGCATCAGCCGCCGCCGGCCGGGCCGTGGCACGCCCAGCACGAGAAACCCGGTGAGTGGCGGCACCAGCCACCCGAGCACCTGGCCTTCGAGCACTCGCCGCCGGCCGAGGTCGGGCCGGAGCCGATCTGGGTGGGCCCGCCGACCGGGCACGCCGGGCTGCCGGGCGACCCGCGACGGCGTTCGACTGTCTTTCTCTCCCTGGCGTTCGCGGCCACCCTGGTGCTCTGCGGCGGCGGCGCGGTCTCGGCGTACTTTCTGTTCCGCGACGCCGACAATCCGGGCTCGCCGGACCCGACGACCGCGGTCAACCGGTTCCTGACGGCCGTCTACACGCAACAGGACGCCACCGCCGCCGAGGATCTGGTGTGCCGTAAGTCTCGGGACACCACCCGGCTCGCCCAGCGGGTCGACCAGATCAGCAGCTACGCGGAGAGCTACCAGGGCGCCGTCTTCCGGTGGGACGACCCCACCGTGGCCAGCAACGACGACGATCAGGCCACCGTCGGGGTACGGGTCGTGATGTCGACCGAGGACGAGAAGTCCGCCGCGCAGGACCTGGAATTCACCGTGATCCGCAAGTCCGGCTGGCTGGTCTGCGAGGTCTCCGGCTGACCGGGCGCTCTACCGTTGAGGGCATGGGCGAAAACCGGAACTGGCCGGAGCGGCTGCATGTGGTGACCGGCAAGGGCGGAACGGGCAAGACGAGCGTGGCCGCCGCCCTGGCCCTCGGTCTGGCCGCGGGTGGGCGGCGCACGCTGCTCGTCGAGGTGGAGGGCCGGCAGGGCATCGCTCAGCTGTTCGGTCTCGACCCGCTGCCGTACGCGGAGAAGCGGATCGCCACCACGACCGGCGGCGGTGAGGTCCGCGCCCTGGCCGTGGACCCCGAGGAGGCCCTCCTCGAGTACCTGGACATGTTCTACAAGCTGGGCGCGGCCGGCCGCGCGCTGCGCAAGGTCGGCGCCATCGACTTCGCCACCACGATCGCCCCGGGCCTGCGCGACGTGCTGCTCACCGGCAAGGTCAAGGAGGCGACCACCCGGTCCCGCGACGGCCGCCGGATGTACGACGCGGTGGTGCTCGACGCCCCGCCGACCGGCCGGGTCGGCCGCTTCCTGAACGTCACCGAGGAGACCGCCCGGCTGGTCAAGGTCGGTCCGATCAAGACGCAGAGCGAGAGCGTGGCGGCCCTGCTGCGCTCGCCGATGACCGCGGTGCACGTGGTCACCCTGCTCGAGGAGATGCCGGTCCAGGAGAGCCTGGACGCGATCGCCGAGCTCAGCGCCCTGCACATTCCGGTCGGCCGGGTCATCGTGAACGGCGCCCGTCCGGCCCTGCTGCCGGCCGGGAAGGTGACCAAGGCGGAGATCAAGCGGGGTCTGACCGCGGCCGGGCTGCCCGCGTCGGCGGGCACCGTGAGCCAACTCGCATCCGAGGCACAGGCCCACCTCACCCGGCGGGAGCTGGAGGAGTCGCTGCGGATGGAGTTGGCCGAGCTGGGACGGCCGATGATCGAGCTGCCGCAGCTGCCGGACGGCGTGGACCTCGCCGGCCTGGAACTGTTCGCAGCCCGTCTGATGCGGGCTTGATCCCTCGTACTCTGGAGTAGTGGCTGATTTGACCGCACCGCGCCTCGACGTCGACGCGCTCCTCGCCGACCCGGCAATCCGCATCGTGGTGTGCTGCGGCTCCGGTGGGGTCGGCAAGACCACCACCGCCGCGGCGCTCGGACTGCGCGCCGCCGAAGTGCACGGACGCCGGACGGTCGTGCTCACCATCGACCCCGCCCGGCGGCTCGCCCAGTCCATGGGCCTGACCGAGCTGGACAACACTCCCCGGCAGGTCAAGGGCATCGACGCGACCGCCAGCGGTGGCGAGCTGCACGCCATGATGCTGGACATGAAGCGCACCTTCGACGAGGTGGTGGAGCAGCACACCAAGCCGGAGCGCGCCGCGGAGATCTTCGCGAACCCGTTCTACCAGGCCATGAGCTCGACCTTCGCCGGCACGCAGGAGTACATGGCGATGGAGAAGCTGGGCCAGCTGCGGGCCGGCGACGAGTGGGACCTGATCGTGGTCGACACCCCGCCGTCGCGTTCCGCGCTCGACTTCCTGGACGCGCCGGCCCGGCTCTCCCGGTTTCTCGACGGCCGGATGCTGCGGATGCTGCTGGCGCCCGCGCGGACCGGTGGGCGCAGCATGTTCAGCCTGGTCACCGCGTCGTTCGGGCTCTTCTCCCGGGCGGTGCAGAAGATCCTGGGCGCGCAGCTGCTCACTGACCTGTCCGGTTTCGTCGCCGCCCTGGACTCGATGTTCGGCGGTTTCCGGCAGCGCGCCGACCAGACGTACCGGATCCTGCAGGACCCGCAGACCGCGTTCCTGCTGGTCGCGGTGCCCGAGCGGGACGCGGTGCGGGAGGCGGCGTACTTCGCGGAGCGCCTGGTGGCCGAGCGGATGCCGCTGAGCGGCCTGGTGCTCAACCGGATGCATCAGACCGAGCCCTCCGGCCTGACGGCCGAGGAGAGCGAGGCAGCCGCCGAGCGACTGGAGGCCGACGCCGACCAGCGGTCGACCGCCGATGTGCTGCGCATTCACGCGGCACTGCTGCGGCAGACCGACCGGGAGGTACGGGTGGCCGCGACCTTCACCGACGCGTTCCCGTCGGTTCCCACGACTGCTGTCGCCGCGCAGCCCGCCGACGTACACGACGTCGACGGGCTGCGGACGATCGGAGCATTGCTCGCCTGATCAGCGGGTGGACACCAGCACCTTGTCGGCGCCCTTCTCCCGCAGTGCGGCCTCGAACATCTTCCGCCAGCTCGCCACATGCGGGTGCCGGCGCAGCAGTGCCCGCCGTTCCCGTTCTGTCATGCCTCCCCAGACGCCGAACTCGATACGGTTGTCCAGGGCGTCGGCGAGGCATTCGTAGCGGACCGGGCAGCTGCGGCAGATCCTCTTCGCCACGTTCTGCTCGGCGCCCTGCACGAACAGCGCGTCAGGGTCGCCACTCTGACATGCCGCCATGCTGGGCCAGTCGCTGATCATCCCCACGGTTAACGTCCCCCCTTGCATTTCACCCCCTACGCCTACGCGGCCCGAAATGTCCCCCCGGGGCACAGACCCCAACGTCCGCGCAGACGCCGTGCGATGTCTCGCCGGACCATCATGCTCTGTAGTTAGGCGATTACGCAACGTTGTCCCGCAAATGCGTATAGCTCGGTTGTTCCGGGCATAGTGGCCAGGGCGCAATGGCGGAACGGGGGTATCTTCGGTGCAGAAGTGGGAAAACACTCCGCCGAACCGGGTGACACGTCACACTCGTATCGGGCGAGCCGGACCTTCTCGGCGGGCAGTCGCGTGCGCCTTTCGCGTACCCTGCTCGGGTGACCTCCTGGCTTCGCAGACGCGATCACAACATCTTCACGAACGCGACCTCGCTTTTGGTGTGCGGCCTGCTGGCCGGCGTGGTCGTGGCAGCCGCCGCATTCCCCGCCGCAGCGATGACCGGACTCGCTGCCAAAGCCGGTGGCCAGACGTTCGCGAACCTGCCGAGCGAGCTCAAGGACTTCAGCTCCCCGCAGATCTCCCGCGTCTACGCGTCGGACGGCCGGACCCAGCTCGCGCAGTTCTACGACGAGTTCCGCAGCGACGTGCCGCTCAAGGACATCTCGAAGAACATGCAGGCCGCGATCCTGGCCGCGGAGGACCGCAAGTTCTACGACCACAACGGCGTCGACCTCAAGGGCGTCGCCCGCGCGTTCGTCGGCAACAGCCAGGGCGGCACCCAGCAGGGCGCCTCGACCCTGACGATGCAGTACGTGCGGATGTCGCTGGCCTACTCGGCCACCAACCCGCAGGAGGTGGTCGACGCCACCGAGGACAGCGCGAAGCGCAAGATCACTGAGATGAAGTACGCGCTGCAGGTCGAGAAGCAGCTCACCAAGGACCAGATCCTGGAGCGCTACCTGAACACCGCGCCGTTCGGCGCCCGCGCGTTCGGCATCTTCGCGGCCAGCCAGGTCTACTTCAACAAGAAGCCGAAGGACCTGAGCATCGCTGAGTCCGCGATGCTCGCCGGCATGGTGAAGGCCCCGTCCAGCTACAACCCGACCACGCCGTCGGGCCACGAGCAGATCACCGCGCGCCGCGACAACTACATCATCCCCGGCATGGTCAGCATGGGGGCGATCACGCAGGCGCAGGCCGACGAGGCGAAGAAGGAGAAGGTCCCCACCAAGGTCCGCCAGGTCGGCACCGGCTGCGCCTGGGTGGCGAAGAACTACTGGGGCTTCTTCTGCGACTACTTCTACCGCTGGTGGATGGAGCAGGACGCGTTCGGCGCGACGGAGTACGACCGTGAGCGCCGGCTGAAGAGCGGCGGCTACCGGGTGGTCACCACGATCGACCTGAAGGGTCAGCAGGCGGCCCGCGCCGAGATCGTCAAGCGGCAGAGCGACAGCAGCCAGAACGCGGTGCTGCTGGCCGGCATCGAGCCGGGCACCGGCAAGGTGCGGATGCTCGCGGCGAACCGGAAGTACAAGCTCGACGACCCGGACAACCCGCAGAACAAGCTCTCCTCCGACCCGAAGAAGCGGGCGAAGGGGATCCACGGCACCCACCCGAACACCACCAACCCGCTGCTGAGCGGCGGCGGCGACATCAGCGGCTACCAGGCCGGCTCGGTGTTCAAGATCTTCACGATCGTGGCAGCGCTCGAGGCCGGTCTCCCGCTCGGCTACACGATCAAGACCGACGCGCAGTACAAGTCGAAGTACAAGGCCGGCTACGGCAGCAGTTCGGCATGCCCGGGCACCGACCAGTGGTGTCCGAAGAACTCCGGCAAGGGTGTCGGCGTCTTCACCATGTGGAGCGCCTTCGCGAAATCGATCAACACCTACTTCGTGCCGCTGGAGGAACGGGCCGGCGCGGACAAGGTGGTCGCCGTGGCCAAGCGCTTCGGCGTCGAGTTCCGGGCGAAGAACGACCGGGACATCGCCGACGACCAGGACCGGGCCAAGGGCTGGGGTGCGTTCACGCTCGGCGTGACCTCGTCGACGCCGCTGGACATGGCGAACGCGTACGCCACGCTCGCCGGTGACGGCATGCACTGCCAGCCGACCCCGGTCGAGAGCATCACCACCAAGGACGGCGAGAAGCTCGACGTCGGCAAGCCGCACTGCATCCGGGCCACCCCGAAGGACGTCGCCCGGGCAGCGCTGGACGCGGCCCGGTGCCCGGTCGGCGACTCGGCGCAGCTGGGCAGCTGTGGCGGCGCCACCGCCCCGGACACCCGCGGCATCGTCGGCCACCCGGTCTTCGGCAAGTCCGGCACCACCGACAACGACAAGACCGCCTCGCTGATCGTGGGCACCACGAAGCTGGTCGTCGCGGGCTACATGGCGAACCCGGACTACCCGGACCACAAGGACCGGATGAGCCACGGGATCATCAACCCCGCCGTGCAGCACACGCTCAAGGAATACATGAAGGGCAAGGACAAGCAGCAGTTCAAGAAGCCGGGAAGCACCAAGATTGCGTACGGCGATCAGCGCTCGATCCCGAACGTGGAGTGTGACTCACTCGGCGCCGCCCGATCCCGGATCGAAAGCGCCGGCTTCGAGGTGTCGATCGGCGGTGAGGTCGACTCGAAGTGCCCGAAGGGAACCGCGGCGGGCACCAACCCGAGCGGCAAGACCATCAAGAACGGCGCCGTGATCATCGAGGTGAGCAACGGCAAGGACGCCAAGCCGGAGACACCGACACCGGGCGACCAGCCCGAGGGACCGGGCGGTAGGCCGGGCGGCTAGGACAACACCGGAAACGGGCGGGAGAGTCGATCTCCCGCCCGTTTTCGCGTACCCCGAAGGGTTGTCGGCCTTTGGGGTCTCAGCCCAGCTGGCGCCGCACCTCGGCGGCCACCCGGCCACCCTCCGCGCGTCCCGCCACGGCGGCCTGGGCCGCCTTCATGGCCGGGCCCATCTGCGCCTTGCCACTGAAACCGCCCGCGGCCAGCGCCTGCGACACCAACTCGCTGATCTCCTCATCGGTCAGCTGCTTCGGCAGGTAGCGGTCGAGGACCTCGCCCTCGGCCGTCTCCTTGGCCGCCTGGTCGGCACGGCCGGCGTCGGCGAAAGCGGTGGCCGCCTCCCGGCGCTTCTTCGTCTCCTTGGTCAGCACCGCCAGCACCTCGTCGTCGGAGAGCTCACGGGCCTCCTTCCCGGCGACCTCGGCGGTGCGCACCGCGGCCAGCGCCATCCGCAGCGTCGAGGTGATCAACTCGTCCCGGGACTTCATCGCGGCATGCAGGTCATCGTTCAGGCGGTCTTTCAGCGTTCCCATGGACGGAGAAACTACCCTTGCCGTCATGCGTAAGCGCTCCCTTATTACGGCCGCCGCCGCTCTGACCACGCTGGGCGGCGCGACGTTCGCCTATGCCTCCCTGATCGAGCGCAACATGTTCACGCTGCGCCGCTTCGACGTCCCGCTGCTCGAACCCGATGCGGAACCGCTGCGCATCCTGCACCTGTCGGACCTGCACATGATGCCCGAGCAGCGGCGCAAGCAGGACTGGGTGGCCGCGCTGATCGGCGCCGACCCCGACCTGGTCGTCGTCACCGGCGACAACATGGCCTCGCCGTACGCGGTGCCCGGCGTCCTGCGCGCCCTGGAACCGCTGCTCGACCTGCCCGGCGCATTCGTCTTCGGCTCCAACGACTACACCGGGCCGGTGTGGAAGAACCCGCTGCAATACCTGCTGCCCGACCGTGAGTACGTGCAGGGCGTCGAGCTGCCCTCGGAAGACCTGCGGGCCGCATTCGTGGACGCCGGCTGGGCCGACCTGAACAATGCCCGCACCATCGTGAAAGCCGGCGGCCGCTCCATCGAGTTGGCCGGCGTCGACGACCCGCACGTCGAACGCGACGACTACGCCGCCGTGGCCGGCCCGATCAGCCCCGGCGCCGACCTGCACCTCGGCGTCACCCACACCCCCGCCTCCTGGGTCCTGGACGCGATGGCCGGCGACGGCTTCGCGCTCCTGCTGGCCGGTCACACCCACGGCGGCCAGGTCTGCGTGCCCGGCTATGGCGCCCTCACCACCAACTGCGACCTGCCGCAAGCCATGGCGAAAGGTCTGCACCGCTGGCCCGGCTCCGACGCCTGGCTGCACGTCTCCGCCGGCCTCGGCACCCACCCCACCGCACCGATCCGCTTCGCCTGCCGTCCGGAGGCCTCCCTGCTTACACTGATACCGCGCTGACCTGCGATTTCTCGGATCAGGGATACCGGTTGGCGGGGCGCTGCGGGCGTCAGCTAGTATTTCTCTCGCAGCTCGGGGTGTGGCGCAGCTTGGTAGCGCGCTTCGTTCGGGACGAAGAGGCCGTGGGTTCAAATCCCGCCACCCCGACCACGTGGTTGCAGGTCAGGCCCGGTTCACCGCTCGCGGTGGCCGGGCCTGCCGCTTTTCCGCGGCCGAGTCCCGCGTTCCTCGCCGCGGCCGAGTTCCGCATTCCTCCCCGCAGCCGAGTCCCGCATTCCTCCCCGCAGCCGAGTCCCGCATTCCTCCCCGCAGCCGAGTCCCGCATTCCTCCCCGCAGCCGAGTCCCGCATTCCTCCCCGCAGCCGAGTCCCGCATTCCTCCCCGCAGCCGCTTCCCGTGTTCCTGCACCTACCTCTTGCAGCGCGTTCATCCCGACCCACTCAGCCGTCGCTCACCCAGGTAAGGGCTCGTCGAAGAACAAGCCGTTGCTTGGCGGATTTCGATGCGTTGATCTGTTATGGCGGTATCGGAGGAGGAACGGGGCAGGCTGGCAGCGAAGTTTGAGGTGATCTTGCCGCATCTGGACGAGCGGCAACGCCGGTTGCTGCTGGGTGCTGAGGCTCGGGTGCTGGGGCATGGCGGGATCCGGGCGGTAGCGCGAGCTGCCGGGGTCCGGGAGGGCACGGTGGCTGCGGGCGTCGATGAGTTGGAGGCCGGGGTGGCGCCGCTGGGCCGGGTCCGCCGTGCCGGTGGCGGCCGGAAGCCGGTGACCGAACATGATCCCGCTCTGATGCCGGCGTTGTTGGGGCTGGTCGAGCCGGACGAGCGGGGGGACCCGATGTCGCCGCTGCGATGGACGACGAAGTCGTTGCGCCACCTTGCGCAGGAACTGGCCGGGCGGGGTCATAAGGCCGGGCCGGACACGATCGCTGCTCTGCTGCACGGTGAGGGATTCAGCCTTCAGGGCAATGCCAAGACTCTGGAAGGCAGACGCCATCCCGACCGCGACGCCCAGTTCGGCTACATCAACGAGCAGGTCAAGGATTATCTGTCCAGCGGTGACCCGGTCGTCAGCGTCGATACGAAGAAGAAGGAACTCGTCGGCGCGTTCGCGAACAAGGGCCGCGAGTGGCGGCCTGCCGGTGAGCCGGCCGTAGTCCGCACCCACGACTTCGCCGATCCGCAGCTGGGACAGGTGATCCCCTACGGGGTCTACGACTTGGCCGCCGACACCGGCTGGGTCGCCGTCGGCACCGACCACAACACCGCCGCGTTCGCCGTCGCCACTCTGCGCCGCTGGTGGGACGGCTACGGCCGTGACCGCTACCCGAACGCCGGACGGCTCTTGATCACCGCGGACGCCGGCGGATCCAACGGCTACCGCACTCGCGCCTGGAAAACGGATCTGGCCGCTCTCGCCGCCGAAATCGGGCTACCGATCACCGTCTGCCACTTCCCGCCCGGCACCAGTAAATGGAACCGTATCGAGCATCGCTTGTTCGCCCACATCTCGATGAACTGGCGGGCACGACCCCTGACCAGCCACGAGACCATCGTCCACACGATCGCCGCGACCACCACCAGCAGCGGGCTGCGCGTGCACGCCGAACTCGACACCGGCCACTACCCGACCGGCGTCGTCATCACCGACGAGCAGATGAGCACCCTGGCCATCGACCGTCACGACTGGCACGGCGACTGGAACTACACCCTGCGCCCCGACCCGGCCACACCCGCCGGCGAACCCGCGACAGCCCTACCACCGCTGCATCACCTGGCCGCGCTGGTGCACCCGGCCATCACCGGCATGCCCGACAGCGCATGGAACGACCTGATCAGCCGGCTCACCGTTCCCCATCAAGCCCAACACGAAGCGTTCCTGCACAACCTGCGCGGCCACGCCCGGCCCCGCGGCGGCGGCCGCAAGATCCGCGTCACCCTCAGCCACCAACTACTGGCCACCTTGCTCCACGACCGCTACCAACTGCCCCGCAAGGTCATCGCCGATCTGTTCGGCGTCGCCGGCACCACCATCAACGTCGCCATCCGCAACACCCGCACCCTGCTCACCCAAATCCAGCACCCCATCGAACCCAGCAACATCCGCCTCACCAACCACACCGACCTCGCCGCTCACACCCGCGCCGCCGGATTCACCGCACCCGCCTTGATCAAAACAGCGAGTTAAAAATCGACGAGCCCTAACCGACCCGCATACCGGCCTGAGCGACGGGCCGGCCACCGTCCAATGCGACTTGGCTTGAGTTGATCTTGGCGGCGAGGTGCCGCCAGCCGAACATGCCCGACCCATCAAGATCAACTTGCACGATCTTCCCGGCCGGTTCTCACGGCTGTTTACGACACCCCGGAACAGCCGTGAGAGCCAGCCGGATCGCCGCCACCGCCACGCCGACCGGTTGATCATGAGCCTGGGGGCGCAATCCCTGGTCAAGGACGCCCGGCCGCCTACCGGAATTGGGCCGCCCTCAGCCGTAGCCCACAGGCAACGCAGCCTCTATAACGGGCACCAGCGACGGCCCGTCCCGCTCAGCCGTCGCCCACCCAGGCAACCAGACCTCCATAACCGGCACCAGCGACGGCCCACCCCGCCCAGCCGTCGCCCACCCAGGCAACCAGGCCTCCATAACCGGCACCAGCGACGGCTGGCCGGCCTCGGCGTGCCCCCTGGGGTGGCTCTCGCGCTTGGGATAGTCCGGCGAGGTGGGGTCGGGTCTGGTGGGCCGCCGGCGTCGCCCATGAAGAACAACCGGCATACGGCCGACCACCGCCGCACCTCGCTGAGGGTCCGGCGGCGGGTTTGACGTTGATACGGGCTGCCGGTCAGATGGCCAGCTGGGCGCGGGACGGCACACCGACCACCACCGGGCCGACGGTGCGGGGTGCGGCCTGCTGGGGTACCGCGTACGGGCCGAGCATCGTCTCCACCACCGGAGCGATGGCGGGGCGGTCGCCGAGTTGCATGAGCCGGGTGGCGCGGGCGAGGGAGCCGGTCTCGCCGTCGCGGAAGCCCTCCCGGTAGCCGCGTTCGTAGCGTTCGCCGCGGCCGAGAGCCCGGCCGAGGGCGAAGCAGGAGGAGCCGGCGAGGGCGAGTAGGAAGAGCAGCGCGAAGGGTGTCACAGAACTTTCCTTCCGGGCGCGAGCCACTAATTAGCCGAAAACTACCCCAAACAGACATATGTTGCGGTAAGGAGGAGATCAAGTACGCCTACGGGTGACCGGCAGGGGTGCCGCACGGGCTCCGGCGGCGGCCTGACAAGCTGAGTCCTTGTGACTGACTCCGACCTTGCCCGGCAGGTTCGCAGCGTGAGCCGGCTGACCGGCGAATTCACTCTGCGTTCCGGCCGCACCGCGACCGAATACTTCGATAAGTACCAGTTCGAGGCCGACCCGGTCCTGCTCGACAAGCTGGCCGAGCAGCTCGCCGTACTGATTCCGGAAGGCACCGAGGTCCTCGCCGGGCTGGAGATGGGCGGCATCGCGGTCGTCACCGCGCTGGCCCGGCACGCCGGCCTGCCCACCGCTTTCGTCCGCAAGCAGGCCAAGAAGTACGGCACCGCCCGGCTCGCCGAAGGCGCCGAAGTGGCCGGCCGGCGGGTTTTGATCGTCGAGGACGTCGTCACCTCCGGCGGCCAGGTCGTCCTCTCCACCATGGACCTGCGCAAGCTGGGCGCGCATGTGGACCACGCGGTCTGCGTGATCGACCGGCAGGAGGGCGGCGCTCAGGCACTCGCCGCCGAGGGCATCACCCTGCGCGCCCTGCTGACCCGCGCCGACCTCGACGCCGCCGCCTGACCCCGGTCCCCAGCTGACCCTCAGCGCTGCCTCAACCGCCGCGAGGCAGCGCTGAGCGCCAGCCAGAACACCCAGTGCCGCTCCCCGGCGCGCGAAACAACGCTGAGCGTCAGCCGACAAGAGCCGGCTGACCAACAGAGCTGCCTCAGCGCCCACGAGACGACACTGAGCGTCAGCCGACAAGAGTCAGCTGACCAGCAACGCTGCTTCAGCGCCCACGAGACGACGCTCAGCGTCAGCCGACAAGAACCGGCTGACCAGCGAAGCTGCCTCAGCGCCCGCGAGACGACGCTGAGCGTCAGCCGAGAAGAACCGGCTGACCAGCAAAGCTGCTTCGGCGGCCGGGAGACGACGCTGGGCGTCA
Source organism: Actinoplanes sp. NBC_00393 (assembly GCF_036053395.1). Taxonomy (NCBI): domain Bacteria; kingdom Bacillati; phylum Actinomycetota; class Actinomycetes; order Micromonosporales; family Micromonosporaceae; genus Actinoplanes; species Actinoplanes sp. NBC_00393. The sequence goes on from NZ_CP107942.1 coordinate 8,027,319, forward strand.
GCCGACAAGAACCGGCTGACCAGCAGGGCTGCTTCGACGGCCGGGAGACGACAGTGGGTGTCAGCTGGGTTCGGGGCGTTTGCTCAGCTCGGCGGCGATCAGCTCAGCGATCTGGACGGTGTTCAAGGCCGCCCCCTTGCGCATGTTGTCGCCGGTCACGAAGAGGGAGAGGGCGCGCGGATCATCCATCGCCCGGCGGATCCGGCCGACCCAGGACGGGTCGGTGCCGACCGCGTCGATCGGCATCGGGAACTCGCCGGCTTCCGGGTCGTCGACGAGGATGACGCCGGGGGCGTTGCGCAGCACCTGGCGGGCGCCGTCCGCGGTGACCTCGGAGGCGAAGACGGCGTGCACCGCGATCGAGTGGCCGGTGACGACCGGGACCCGTACGCAGGTGGCGGAGACCTTCAACGCCGGCAGGCCGAGGATCTTGCGGGACTCGTTGCGGAGTTTCAGCTCCTCCGAGGACCAGCCGAGGTCGGCCAGTTCGCCGGACCAGGGCACCACGTTGAGGGCCAGCGGGGCCGGGAAGGGGCCGAGCTCGTCACCGACCGCCTGGCGCACGTTGCCGGGCCGGGAGCCGAGCAGCCGGTCGCCGGCGACCTTGGTGAGCTGGTCGTGGAGGGTGTCGACGCCGATCTGGCCGGCGCCGGAGGCTGATTGGTACGAGGCGAGCACGAGTTCGCGTAGCCCGTACTCGTAGTGCAGCGGAGCCACCGCCATGATCATCGCCGCGGTGGTGCAGTTCGCGCTGGAGACGATGCCGCGCGGGCGGTGCCCGGCCACCTCACGGTTGACCTCGGGCACCACCAGCGGTACGTCGGACTGCATGCGGAACGCGGAGGAGTTGTCCACCACGACCGCGCCCCGGGAGACCGCGATCGGGGCCCACTGGACCGACACGTCGTCGGGCACGTCGAACATCGCGACGTCGACCCCGTCGAAGGCCTCGGCGGTCAGCTCGCGCACGATCAGTTGCTCGCCGCGGCAGGTCAGGACCTTGCCGGCGGACCGGGCCGTGGCGATCAGCCGGATCTCGCCCCAGACGTTGCGCCGGGACGAGAGCAGCTCGAGCATGACTGACCCGACGGAGCCGGTCGCTCCGACGACGGCGAGCGTTGGCTGCGCCATCGCCGGGCTTACCGGCCGGTACCCGCGTAGACGACCGCCTCCTCGTTACCCCCGAGCTCGAACTGGTCGTGCACTGCACGGACCGCGGTGTCGAGGTCGGTGTCCCGGCAGACGACGGAGACCCGGATCTCCGAGGTGGAGATCATTTCGATGTTGACGCCGGCCGCGCCGATGCAGGCGAAGAAGGCGGCCGCGACACCCGGGTGCGAGCGCATGCCCGCACCGATCAGCGAGACCTTGCCGACGTGGTCGTCGAAGAGCAGGCTCTTGAACTTGATCTGATCCTTGATCTTGTCGAGCGCGCCCATCGCGTTCGCCCCGTCGGCCTTGGGCAGCGTGAACGAGATGTCGGTGCGCCCGGTGCCCTCGGTGGAGACGTTCTGCACGATCATGTCGATGTTGATCTCGGCCTGAGCCACCGTCTCGAAGATCCGGCCGGCCGCGCCCGGCTCGTCGGGCACCCCGACGATCGTGATCTTCGCTTCGCTGCGGTCGTGAGCGACCCCGGTGATCAGTGCGTTCTCCACGTCAGGGTCCTCCATCGATCCGGTGACGAGCGTGCCTTCTTTGTTCGAGTACGACGAGCGTACGTGGATCGGCACCCCGAACCGGCGGGCGTACTCCACGCATCGCAACATCAGCACCTTCGCACCGCCGGCGGCGAGCTCGAGCATCTCTTCGTACGTGATCTTCTTGATGTGCTTGGCGTCCGGCACGATCCGCGGGTCGGCGGTGAACACGCCGTCCACGTCGGTGTAGATCTCGCAGACGTCGGCGTGCAGCGCCGCGGCCAGCGCGACCGCGGTGGTGTCCGATCCGCCGCGGCCGAGGGTGGTGATGTCCTTGGTGTCCTGCGACACGCCCTGGAAACCGGCGACGATGGCGATCGCGCCCTCGTCCAGCGCGGTCCGCAGGCGGCCGGGGGTGACGTCGATGATCCGCGCCTTGCCGTGCACCGAGGTGGTGAGCACGCCGGCCTGGGAGCCGGTGTACGACCGGGCTTCATACCCCAGGTTGTGGATCGCCATGGCGAGCAGCGCCATCGAGATCCGCTCGCCGGCGGTGAGCAGCATGTCCAGCTCGCGACCCGGCGGCAGCGGGCTGACCTGGTTGGCCAGATCGAGCAGCTCGTCCGTGGTGTCACCCATCGCGGAGACGACGACCACGACGTCGTCGCCGGCCTTGCGGGCGGCCACGATGCGCTCCGCCACGCGCTTGATGCGCTCGGCGGTCCCCACCGACGAACCACCGTACTTCTGCACCACAAGAGCCACGGCGAACCAACCCTCCAGTTACACAGTCGCAACCACCCTAGCCGCGCGTCTGCCGCTGCTCGACAGGCGATCCCAGATTCCGGCCATTGCGGGCGCGACACGCCGGAGTCACCACAGCAGCGTGTCGCGGGATGGGGTGAACAATGTCGCGGTGCGCCTTTTCGCGTTGACCACCGCCCTACTGGTCATGGGCTTGGCCGGCTGCGGCGCAGACACCCCTGACACGGAGCCGTCGGCCTCGGCCTCCCCCGAGGCTGAGCCGGCCGCCGAAGCCCGCGACGCCCTGGCCGGCCTGGCCGCGCTCGGGCTGGACCTGCGGTACGCCGCTCTCTACAGCCTGGACACGGGTGACGGCGCACCCCGCGCGGTGGTCGCCACGGTGGCGCAGGACGGCAGTTGGAAGGTCGACATCCCGAACGGCGCGCTCGGCGGCACGGCCGGGGTCACCGTCACCCGCAATGCCGGCGGGTTGTTCCAGTGCACCCTCGCCACCGAGACCAATCCGATCACGCCGACCTGCGTCCGGGTCGCCGAGCGTGGTGACAAGGTGCCCCGCAAGTACGACCCGAAGGTGCAGCGCCTGTTCCGGCAGTGGCTTTCGGTGTTCACCGATCGGCAGTCGGCTCTGGCGGTCTCCGCGGTGCAGCCGCTGGCCGGGGCCGAGGGCTCCTGCTACGCCGTCGATTCGGTCTCGGCTGCGCTGGACGCGCCGGTCGACGTCGGCATCTACTGCTACTCCGAGGACGGCCTGCTGACCGCGGCCCGGGTCGAGTTCGGTGTGCTCAAGCTGGTTCGGCGGGTGGACGGTCCGCAGACCGTGCCGCTGCCGGGCCCGGAGGCGGGCGGCCAGCCGATGGGTATGAACAGCCCGCCGGCCGTGGTGCAGCCCACCGACTTCCCACCATCCGGGCAGGTCATTAGCCCGGGCTGACTCGATCACGTAGGGTGTTGGGCGACATGTGGCACGCGTACCTTCTCCTTCGCTGCCGCGACGAGGCCCCATTTCAGGCCGGCACCTCGTCGCGGAGTTGATGCACGCCGCCTGCTCGTCTTCGTTTCGACAGGAGCAGTCACATGTCCGTTTTCTCCTCGCAGCGCTCGTCCTCGATGCCGTACGAGCGCTACACGCCGTACAAGAATGAATTCTCCGTTGAACTGCCGGACCGGCAATGGCCCGGTCGCGTCACTGAGAAGGCCCCCCGCTGGTGCGCGGTCGACCTGCGGGACGGCAACCAGGCCCTGATCGACCCGATGTCCCCGGAACGCAAGAAGCGCATGTTCATGCTGCTGGTGAAGATGGGCTACAAGGAGATCGAGGTCGGCTTCCCGGCCGCCAGCCAGACCGACTACGACTTCGTACGCCAGCTGATCGAGCAGGACCTCATCCCGGACGACGTCACGATCCAGGTCCTGGTGCAGTGCCGCGAGCACCTGATCGACCGGACCTTCGAGTCGATCCGCGGCGCCAAGCGCGCCATCGTGCACTTCTACAACTCGACCTCGACGCTGCAGCGGCGCGTGGTGTTCGGCCTGGACAAGGACGGCATCACCGACATCGCGACGACCGGCGCGCGGCTCTGCCAGAAGTACGCGGAGATCCACACCCCGGACACCGAGATCTTCTACGAGTACTCGCCGGAGTCGTACACCGGCACCGAGCTGGAGTACGCGCTGGAGATCTGCTCCGCCGTCATCGACGTGATCGACCCGACGCCGGACCGCCCGCTGATCATCAACCTGCCGGCCACCGTCGAGATGGCCACGCCGAACGTGTACGCCGACTCGATCGAGTGGATGCACCGGCACCTGCCGCGGCGGGACAGCATCGTGCTGAGCCTGCACCCGCACAACGACCGGGGCACCGGGGTGGCCGCCGCCGAGCTGGGCCTGCTGGCCGGCGCCGACCGGATCGAGGGCTGCCTGTTCGGCAACGGCGAGCGGACCGGCAACGTCGACCTGGTCACGCTGGGGCTGAACCTGTTCTCCCAGGGCATCGACCCGCAGATCGACTTCTCCAAGATCGACGAGATCAAGCGCACCGTCGAGTACTGCAACCAGCTGCCGGTGCACGAGCGCCACCCGTACGCGGGTGACCTGGTCTACACCGCCTTCTCCGGCTCGCACCAGGACGCGATCAAGAAGGGTTTCACGGCGCTGCAGGCCGACGCCGACGAGGCCGGGACGGACATCGACGCCTTCACCTGGGGCGTGCCGTACCTGCCGATCGACCCGAAGGACGTGGGCCGCACCTACGAGGCGGTCATCCGGGTCAACTCGCAGTCCGGCAAGGGCGGCGTGGCGTACATCATGAAGGAGGAGCACAAGCTCGACCTGCCGCGGCGGCTGCAGATCGAGTTCTCCGGCGTGGTGCAGCAGCACACCGACGAGGACGGCGGCGAGGTCAACCCGCAGCAGATGTGGGAGTACTTCGCCTCGGAGTACCTGGTCGAGCACCAGGCGGCCACCGCCTTCAAGGTGGAGAGCTACAGCACGGCCACAGTGGACGGCAAGGTCGAGATCGACGTCCAGGTGTTCCACCGGGGTGTTCGGCGGCCGCTGGTCGGGGTCGGCAACGGCCCGATCGCCGCGTTCGTGCAGGCCGTGGAGCCGCTGGGGATCAGCGCCCGGGTGCTGGACTACCAGGAGCACGCGCTGACCTCGGGTGGCGACGCGCAGGCCGCGGCCTACGTCGAGGTCGAGGTCGGTGACGTCGCGGTCTGGGGCGTCGGCATCGACGCCAACATCGTGAGCGCGTCCATCAAAGCGGTGACCAGCGCCATCAACCGCGCACGCTGAGTTTCACCCGGTCGTGTGCCGCCCGTCACGGCGGGCGGCACACGACCGTGATCTTGGGTACGAGCAACGCATGCCTACGCTAGGGAATGTGCCCCGTCGTTTCCTTCCTGTCCTCCTCGTAGCCGTTCTCGCCGCCGGCTGTGACGTGGTCGGCGCCAGTCCCGCTCCGGACTCCAGCGACGCCGCCGACGCGGTGGCCACCCTCGACACCCTGACCGTGGCCAAGGCCGGCTCGATGCGTGGCTACAACCGGGACAAGTTCCCGCACTGGCGCGACACCGGCGAGAACTGCGACGTCCGCGACGAGGTCCTGAAGCGGGACGGCAGCAAGGTCAAGTACTCCGGCTGCAACGTCGTCGCCGGGACCTGGGACAGCCTCTACGACGGCAAGGTGCTCAACTCGCCGACCAAGGTGGACATCGACCACATGGTCCCGCTGGCCAACGCCTGGCGGTCCGGCGCCGCCAAGTGGAGCACCGACGAGCGTTCCGAGTTCGCCAACGACCTGGACCGGCCGCAGCTGATCGCGGTTTCGCAGACGTCGAACCGGGCAAAGGGCGACCAGGACCCGTCGACCTGGAAGCCGAGCGCCGAGGAGAGCTGGTGCGCGTACGCCCGGGACTGGATCGAGGTCAAGAGCTACTGGAAGCTGACCGTGACCAGTGCGGAGAAGGACGCGCTCACCGACATGCTGGAGACCTGCTGATGGCCGCGGCGGAACAGAGCAGAACCACTGACATCACCCCCGGACCGGGCGGGGTGATGACCGACGAGGTGGGCGTCGTGACCGGCGAGCTGACGCTGCGCAGCACCTTCTCCGACGGCGAGGTCGCGCTGAGCGTGCAGTACAAGGACGCCGAGGAGTGGTACGCGGTGACCGGCGGCCGCAGCAAACTGACCGATTCGTCCGACCTGGACAGCGTGCACGCGATCGCCGTGGCGCTGCTGAACCGCCCGGAGGGTTGATCCGCGTCGTTACGGTCGGCCGGTGCGCCTCATCCACCTGGCCGTGACCGCGGTGTTCGTCCTGCCGCTGGCGGTCGTCACCGCTTCGGCGAGCCGGCTCCCGGAGGCACCGCCGATCTCGGTCGCCGACGTGCTGCCGGCGCCGGCCGAGGCGGTGCCCGATCCGGAGGCCGCCTTCCCGCTGACCCGGGACACGGTGATCGTCGCCTCCGGGGCGGCCGTGCCGGTGGCCGAGCAGCTCGCCGACGCGTTCCGGCCGGCGACCGGATTCCCGCTCAAGGTCGTTCCGGCCGCCGCAACGAATGCGATCGCGTTGACCCTGGCGGACGACGGAGCCGCGGGTGACGAGGGTTATCGGCTCGATGTGCGTACCGATGCGGTGTCTTTGCGGGCGGCGCAGCCGGCTGGGTTGTTCGCCGGCGTGCAGACCCTGCGCCAACTGCTGCCGCCGGAGATCGACGCGCCGAAGGCGCAGCACCGGGACTGGGCGATTCCGGGTGGGCGGATCGTGGACCGGCCGCGGTTCGCGTATCGGGGCGCGATGCTCGACCTGGCCCGGCACTTCCACACTCCGGACGAGGTGCGGCGGTACATCGATCAGATCAGCCGCTTCAAGATCAATCACCTGCATCTGCATCTCGCCGACGACCAGGGCTGGCGGATCCAGATCGACAGTTGGCCACGGCTGGCCACGGTGGGCGGCGGCAAGGGCACCGGGGTACGCGGCATCGGCGGCGGTTACCTGACCAAGGACGACTACCGCGCTCTGGTCCGGTACGCCGCCGACCGTTTCGTCACGATCGTCCCCGAGATCGACATGCCGGGACACGTGAACGCGGCCCAGGTGGCGTACCCGGAACTGACGTGCGACGGGCTCGCTCCGAAGCCGCGGATCGACATCCGGGTCGGGTACAGCTCGCTCTGCGCCGGCAAGGAGATCACCTACCGGTTCGCCGAGGACGTGATCCGCGAGGTCGCCGAACTGACGCCGGGGAAGTACCTGCACATCGGCGGTGACGAAGCGCATTCCACGCCGCACGCCGACTACCTGGCCTTTCAGGCGCGGGTGCTGCCGCTGGTCCGCAAGTACGGAAAGATCGCGGTCGGCTGGCAGGAGATCGCCGCGGCGCCGGCCGCCCGGGACGCGATCGTGCAGTACTGGAACCACGAGGGCGACCCGGCCCCGATCGTGGCGTCCGGCGCGAAGGTGCTCGTCTCGCCGGCCGACCGGGCTTATCTCGACATGCAGTACGACCTGCTCACTCCGGGTGGCCTGCATTGGGCGGGCACGACTGAGGTGGACGACGCCTATGGCTGGGATCCCGGGCGGGTGCTTTCCGGCGTACCGGAAGATTTGATCCTGGGGGTGGAGGCGCCGCTGTGGTCGGAGACCTTGCGCGATCTTGCCGACCTCGAGTTTCTGGCTTTTCCCCGCCTGGTAGCGCACGCTGAGCTGGGCTGGTCCCCGCGAGCGACCCACGACTGGGAATCGTTCCGGGCGCGGCTCGGCGCTTACGGTCCACGATGGACCCGGCAGGGGGTGCGGTTCTATCGTTCCCCGCAGATTCGCTGGGTGAATATCTGATCTTTCTGATTACTGGGGGTTGGGGATGTCTCGTATCGTGCGGTTCAGCATCGCTGTGCTGACCGCGACCGCGGCGGTCACCGCCGTGGCCGGACCCGCCTTCGCGGCGAGCACCGGCACTGCCAAGATCTTCAACGGCAACCACGTCAAGTTCGACGCCGGCGCGGGCCAGGCCAACCGAGTGGTGATCACCAACTCCGGCCGGACCATCACGATCGACGACCGCAACCGGATCAAGGCCGGCACAGGCTGCAAGGCGGTCAAGGGCGACCGGACCAAGGTGCGCTGCACCGTCCCGTCCCTCGCCGGTGCGCGGGTGGTCCTCGCCCTCACCGACGGCAACGATCATCTGACCAACAAGAGCAGCCTGGCGATCACCGCGAACGGTGGGCGCGGCACGGACACCCTGATCGGCGGTCCGGCTGCGGAGGCGCTGCTCGGCGGCGCGGGCAACGACTACATCCACGGCGGCGCCGGCAACGATCATCTGAACGGCACGACGGAGAACGACGACATCCGTGGTGGTCCGGGCAACGACGAGGTGGTCGGCGGCAGCGGCAACGACAAGCTGCGTGGCGGCCCCGGCAACGACGCCGTCTCCGGTGGGCGCGGCAACGACATCGCCTACGGCAACACCGGCAACGACTCCATCAACGGCCGGATCGGCGACGACAAGCTCTACGGCGGCAGCGGCAACGACCTGATCCAGGGCGACGCCCACAACGACCTGATCTACGGAAACACCGGCAACGACCGGCTGTTCGGTGGCTACGGCGTCGACAGGCTCTACGGTGACGCCGGCAACGACCAGCTGGACGGTTCGATCGACGCGGTGAACGGGACGCTCTGGGACAGCGACGTGGACCGGTTGGACGGCGGCACCCAGACCGACATCTGCCGGGTCGTCCCCGCCAACGACCGCAAGGTCAACTGCGAGACTTCCTAGAGGTGTGGAAAGGCCCTGCCGGGCCTTTCCACAACCATCAGGCTTTGGTGACGGCCGGCCGGCGGCCGGTCACCTGCTCATCGCTGGCCACCGGGAAGTGGCAGGCGGTCAGGTGCGAACCCGGGTCGTCGAGGCGCTGCACCAGCGGCGGCTCCTCGGTGGCGCAGATGTCCTGCGCCTTCCAGCACCGGGTCCGGAAACGGCAACCCGACGGCGGGTTGATCGGGCTGGGCACGTCACCGGTGAGCAGCACACGCTCGCGCTGCGCGCGATCACGCCGGATCGGGTCCGGCACGGGCACGGCAGACATCAGAGCGACGGTGTACGGGTGACGCGGGTTGGCGTACAGCTCGTCCCGTTCGGCGATCTCCACGATCTTGCCGAGGTACATCACCGCGACCCGGTCGGAGATGTGCCGCACCACCGACAGGTCGTGCGCGATGAAGACGTAGGTCAGGTCGAACTCGTTCTGCAGGTCCTCGAGCAGGTTCACCACCTGCGCCTGGATCGACACGTCCAGCGCGGAGACCGGCTCGTCCGCCACGATCAACTTCGGGCGCAGGGCGAGCGTACGCGCGATGCCGATGCGCTGCCGCTGCCCGCCGGAGAACTCGTGCGGGTACCGGTTGTAGTGCTCCGGGTTCAGGCCGACCAGCTTGAGCAGGTCCTGCACGGCGCGCTTGATGCCGTGCTCGGTCTTGACGTTCTGGATCCGCAGCGGCGCGCCGACGATCGTTCCGACCGTGTGCCGCGGGTTCAGCGACGAGAACGGGTCCTGGAAGATCATCTGCATGTCGCGCCGCAGCGGGCGGAGCCTGCCCTGGCTGAGGTGCGCGATGTCCTTGCCCTCGAAGTCGATCGACCCACCGGTCGGTTCGAGCAGTCGGGTCAGCAGCCGGCCGGTGGTCGACTTGCCGCAGCCGGACTCGCCCACCAGGCCGAGCGTCTCACCACGGAAGACGTCGAAGTCGACACCGTCGACCGCGCGGACCGCGCCGACCTGGCGGCGCAGCAGGCCCTTGTTGATCGGGAAGTGCTTCTCCAGACCCTTGACGGAGAGCAGAGCTTCCTTACTCATGGAGCCTCCAACTTCGGCTTGACCTCTTCCGCCCAGATGCGCTGCCGCTCCTCGGTGGGCAGATGGCATCGGACCAGGTGATTGCTCCCGCCGGCCCGGACGAGCTCGGGCGACACGGTGGTGCCCAGCCCGCCGGTCCGCGGCTCGTAGGCACAACGTGGGCTGAACGAGCAGCCCGACGGCAGGTTGATCAGCGACGGCGGCGAGCCGGGGATCGGCACGAGCCGATCCTGGTTCGGCCGGTCCATACGGGGCATGGAGCCGAGCAGACCCCAGGTGTACGGGTGTTCCGGCCGCTCGAAGACGTCGGCGGCCGACGCGTACTCGATGCACTTGCCGCCGTACATGACCAGGACGTCGTCGGCGAGCTCGGCCACCACGCCCAAGTCATGGGTGATCACGATCAGCGCCGAGTTGAACTCCGCCTGCAGGTCGTGCATCAGGTCCATGATCTGCGCCTGGACGGTCACGTCCAGAGCCGTGGTCGGCTCGTCCGCAATCAGCAGCTGCGGGTCGTTGACCAGCGCCATCGCGATCATCGCGCGCTGCCGCATACCCCCGGAGAACTGGTGCGGGTAGTCGTCGACCCGGCGGTCCGGCTGTGGGATGCCGACCCGGCCGAGCATGTCGACCGCGTGCTTACGGGCCACCTTCTTGGAGACGTTGTGGTGCACCCGGTACGCCTCGATGATCTGATGACCGACCGTGTAGTAGGGGTGCATCGCCGACAGCGGGTCCTGGAAGATCATCGCCAGCTTGTTGCCGCGCAGCTTGCGCACGGTCTCCTGGCCGGACGAGACGATCTCGTCGCCGTCCAGCCAGATCTCGCCGGAGACCTTGGCGTTCCGCTTGTTGTAGATGCCCAGGATGCCGAGGCTGGTCACCGACTTGCCGGAGCCGGACTCGCCGACGATGCCGAGGGTGCGGCCGCGCTCCAGCTTGAAGCTGAGGCCGTCGACGCTACGGACCAGGCCGTCGTCGGTGGGGAAATGAATCTTGAGGTCCTTGACCTCGAGGAAAGCCTGCCCGTCCGGCATCAGCCCAGCCTCACTCTCGGGTCCACGACCGCGTAGAACAGGTCCACGATCAGGCTGGCGATGACCACGAAGAACGCTGCCATCATGGTCACGCCCAGCACCTTCGGCAGGTCGTTGTTGGTGATCGCGTCGACCGCGTACTTGCCGAGGCCGGGCAGCGAGAACACCTGCTCGGTGATGACCGCGCCGCCGAGCAGCAGGCCGAAGTCCAGGCCGAAGATGGTCAGAATCGGAGTCAGTGCGGCACGCAGGCCGTGCTTGACGGTCACGTCCCGTTCGGGGAGACCCTTCGCCCGCGCCGTACGGATGTAGTCCTCACCCATCGTCTCCAGCATGCCGGCGCGGGTGAGCCTCGCGTACTGGGCGGAGAACTGGAGGGCGAGCACGATCCACGGCAGCAACAGGGCGTAGGCCCACTCGCTCGGACTCTCGGTGAAGTCGGTATAGCTGCCACCGGGCGCGGTCCAGCCCAGCGTGTAGCTGAACACCAGCAGACCGATCATGCCGGTGAAGAAGATCGGCATCGAGACGCCGGCCAGCGAGAAGGTCATCGCGGACCGGTCCAGGAAGGACCCGCGGCGCAGCGCGGAGAGCGTGCCGATGGAGAGACCGAAGATCAGCCAGAGAATCGCCGCACCGATCGCCAGCGACAGCGTCACCGGGAGGCGGTCGATCAGGTCCGGCCAGACCGGCGTCTTCGTGACGAACGAGTACCCGAAGCAGGGCGCCGGGCAGTGCTCGATGGTCGCGCCGAGGTCATAGTCGGCACCGACGAAGATGCCCTTCACCCAGCGGCCGTACTGGAGCCAGACCGGGTCGTAGAAGCCCAGCTTCTCCGCGATGAGATGGACCGTCTCGGGGGTGGCAGCGCGGCCCACGTAGCGGGTGGCCAGCGTCTCCGGGGTGGACCCGGCGAGGCGCGGAACCAGATAGAAGATCGAGAAAGTGGCGGCGCTGATGATGAAGAGCAGCCCGACTGCCGCGAAGAGACGCCTGATGATGTATGTGATCACAGAGTCCGGCTGGGGCGGCCGGCCCGGGTTGCCCCGGACCGGCCGCCTGCTGCCTTCACCTACCTATCGAAGGTGTCGTGCGGGTGTGTGGACGGGTTACGCAACGCCCAGCGACAGGTAGTCGTACATGTTGTACGCGTCGCTGACGAAGACGTTGCTGAGCGTCTTCGGGCGGATGATCAGGCTCTTCGCGACGATGCCGGGGAGGATGACAGCCTCCTCCATGACCCGCTTGTCGATCGGGCCCCACTGCGCCTCACGCTTGGCGTTGTCGGTCTCGGCGACCGCGGCGTCCAGCATCTGGTCGACCTCGGGGATCCGGACACTGGTGTTCGACGAGCCACCGGTCTCCCGGATGACCCGGCTGTCGACGATCTGCGAGAGGAAGCCGAAGCCGTCGTTCCAGTCCGCACCCCAGCCGTTGAGGACCAGGCCGAGCTTGTTGTTCTTCACGTACGGCGGGTTGCCGGCGTACTGCGAGAAGTAGTCACCCTGCGGGAACGGCTTCAGCGTCAGCTTGATGCCGACCCGGGCGAGTGACTGCTGCAACGCCTCGGCGGTCGCCTTCTCCTTCGGACGCTCGGCCCGGTAGGAGATGTTGGTCTCGAAGCCGTTCGGCTGACCACAGGCGGTCAGGTGCTCCTTGGCCTTGTTCACGTCACCGGTGCCGTCCGCGGACGGGTACAGGTCGAACTTCTGGTAGCCCGGGATCATCGGAGGCAGGATCGTGGTGGCGATGTCACCACCGGCGAGCGGGCCGCCGTACGCGGTCTGGTAGCCGACCTTGTCCGCGGCGTACTCGACGGCCTTGCGGCAGTCGATGTTGTCGAGCGGCGCCACGGTCGGGTTGATCGACGTGTACCAGAGACGGGCCAGCGTCGGGTTGTCCGTCTGCGCCTTCAGGGTCGGGTCGCCGACGACGCGGCCGAGAGCGGCCGGCTGCACACCGGTGCCGGTCACGTGCACGTCGAGGTCACCCGAGAGCAGCCGGTTGTCGATGTCGTCCGCGTTGACGTTGAGCTGCACGTCGTACGCGTCCGGCAGCGCCTTGCGGTTCGGGTCGGTGGCCGGGTCCCACTGGTCGTTACGGACCAGCTTGAAGTTCTTGCCCAGGTTGTTGGTCTCGAACTTGTAGGGACCGGTGGCGATCACCTTCTCCTTGTACTTCGCACCGGTGTCCTTGGCCTCCGGAACCGGCACCGTCTGCGGCAGCGCCGCCAGGTAGTCGAAACCACCGAACGCCGTCTTCAGGTGGAAGACGATCGTCTGGTCGTCCGGCGTGGTGATCGCCGAGTCGGTGTTGACGCCCTTCGACTTGTACGGGCCCTTGTAGCCCTCCGGCAGGTTGAGGAAGCCCTCGAAGTACGCCGGACCGTTCGGGAACGTCTGCTTGTCGGTGGACCGCAGCACCGCGTACTTCACGTCCTTCGACGTGACCGGGGTGCCGTCCTCGAACTTGATGCCCGAACGGATCTTGTACGTCCAGGTCTTGCCGCCGTCGCTCGGCGTACCCATGCCCTCGGCCAGGTCGGGGGTGAGGGTGTTGCCCTCGGCGCCCGGGACCGGCTTGAACATGAGCAGGCCACGGCCGTACAGGCGGAGGAAGTTCCACGAGTATCCGTAGTACGTCTCGCCCGGGTCGAGGGAGTCCCAGTCACCCTCGTTGGCGAGCCGGATGGTGCCGCCCTTCTTGTCCGAGGCGTTGAACACCTTGGTCAGCGCGGCGTTGAACTCCGGCTTGGAGCCGGAGTTGCTGCTGCTGTCGGAATCGTCGCTCCCACCGCACGCGGCGGCGGAGAGCATCAGCGCGAGCGCGGCCGTACCGGCCACCAGCGCTCTGGACTTGCGAATCACTTGTAGCAACCTCCCTGGTGGAACGGTCCGGGTCCGAACCGCACGGCTGGTGGGAAAGCATCCGGCGCCATGTCAGCGCCGCCCCTTGGGATCGAGCGCGTCACGCAGACCGTCGCCGAAGAGGTTGAACGCGAGCACGGTAATGAAGATCGCCATGCCCGGGAAGAACATGAAGTGCCAGATCGTGTAGAAGCGCGCGGCCTCCGAGAGCATCCCGCCCCAGCTCGCCGTTGGCGCCCGGATACCGACACCGAGGAACGACAGCGACGCCTCGAAGATGATGTTCGTCGGGATCAGCAGCGTCGCGTAGATCAGGATCGGCGCCACCAGGTTCGGCAGCAGCTCTTTGAAGATCACGTACGGCCCGCGGGCGCCCAGGCTGCGTGCGGCGTCGATGAACTCCCGCTCCCGCAGCGACAGCGTCTGGCCACGGACGATACGCCCGATGTACGGCCAGCTGAAGAAACCGATGATGAAGATCAGCATCGAGATCCGCAAGGTGTCACCGGACAGGCCGAACGCCGTGTCCGGGATCACGCCGGCCAGCGCGATCGAGAAGACCAGCAGCGGGAATGCCAGGAAGACGTCCATCAGCCGGCTGATCAGCGAGTCCACCCAGCCACCGAAGTATCCGGCGACGACGCCGAGCGTGGCACCGATCGAGACCGAGAGCAGGGTCGCCAGGAAGGCGATCAGCAGCGAGATCCGCGCGCCGTAGACGACCCGGCTGAAGATGTCCCGGCCGTTCGTCGGCTCGACACCGAACAGGTGCTCACCGCTGATGCCGGTGCCACCCTTGGGCTGCAGCGTGCTCGTGTCGATCAGGTTCTGGTGGAACTGGTTCGGCGGATGGCCGAACGCCTTGACGATCAACGGCGCGAAGATCGCGACGAGGATGAGGAAGATGACGACGGCGCCACCGGCCATCGCAACCCGGTCACGCTTGAGCCGGGTCCACGCGATACGGCCGAGGGAACGACCCTCGATCGTCTTGCCGGGGACGGGGCCCGCAGCCGGGTCCGGAGCTACCGGAACCTGGTCCGAGACCGTGCCTGGTCCAACGACCATGAAGTGTCCGGTCCTCTCCCGGCCGCCGCGCAGCGGGAGTCAAGGCCACCGGGCGGAGGAACACGGAATCCCCAGCCGGCGACGATGGCCCACGCAGCGAACGGCAACCGATCGGTTGTCGCATGCCTCGAGTGCCGACCCCCGGGCTCCCGGCCGAGATAGGGCCGACGCACGAGGGACTCGACGGCGGTTGTGGCCGCCATCGAGAGGAACATTCACCTAGCGCGGTGCCTCGGGTCAAGCTCACCGACCGCACACGAGCGGTTCCGTGTCTCCCTCGTGATGTCACCGTGACCTAGACGCCGAACAAACGGAAAACTACCGCGTACAAGGTCCACAATTAGCCTTTACGGCCCAAACAGCGTGCGTGGCGTTACGGCAGAATTACGGCTTGTTAAATCAGATCGCTCGGCGGCCCTCGAACGCCCTACCCAGCGTGATCTCATCCGCATACTCAAGGTCACCACCGACCGGGAGACCACTCGCCAGCCGGGTCACCGCGATACCCATCGGCTTCACCAGCAGGCCCAGGTAGGTGGCGGTCGCCTCGCCCTCGGTGTTCGGATCGGTGGCGAGAATCAGCTCCTTCACCTCACCGGTCCCAAGCCGGATCAGCAGCTCCCGGATCCGCAGGTTGTCCGGGCCGATGCCCTCCAGCGGGTTGATCGCCCCGCCGAGCACGTGATAGCGGCCCCGGAACTCGCCGGTCCGCTCGATCGCGACGACGTCCTTCGGCTCCTCCACCACACAGAGCACCTCATTGGTGCGGCGGGTGTCCCGGCAGACCCGGCACTGCTCCGACTCGGCCACGTTGAAACAGGTCGTGCAGAAACGCACCAGCTCCTTCACCTTGCGCAGCGCGGTGGCGAGCCGGTTCACATCCGCCGGATCGGCGGACAGGACGTGAAAAGCGATGCGCTGAGCCGACTTCGGGCCGACACCCGGCAGCCGGCCCAGCTCATCGATCAGGTCCTGGATGGCACCTTCGTACACGGGATCAGAACCCCGGCAGGTTGAAGCCGCCGGTGGCCGGGCCCATCTTCGACTCGGCCAGCTCACGCTGCGCCTCAGCGGCATTGTGGATCGCCGCGAGCACCAGGTCCTCGAGCGTCTCGACATCGTCGGCGTCGACCGCCTTCGGATCGATCTTCACCGACTTGAACTCACCCAGCCCGGTGATCACCACAGTCACCAGCCCGCCGCCGGCAGTGCCGGTCAGCTCGGCCTCAGCCAGCTCGGCCTGCGCCTGGGCGACCTGCTGCTGCATCTTCTGCGCCTGCTTCATGATCTGCTGCATGTTCGGCTGTGCACCGGGGCGCATGGCACCGCTCCTCAACTCATCGTTCTCGTAACCACCATCGATGGCACGCGGCGGTCGGAAAGTTACCGCCGCCAGCGTAGCCGCCGGCCTCTCTTTGCCCCCCGACACGCCGCCGGACACCCCACGCCGCCACTCTCCCGCCGGCCCCGCCACCCCCGGCTGACCACCACCGCTGCCTCAACCGCCCGCAGACAGCACTCAGCGACAGCCCGACAACCCCGGCTGACCACCAGCGCTCCTTCAAGCGCCGGCAGACAGCGCTGAACGACAGCCCGACAACCCCGGCTGACCACCAGCGCTGCCTCAACCGCCCGCAGACAGCGCTGAACGACAGCCTGGCAAGCTGGCTGACCACCAGCGCTGCCTCAACCACCCACAGACAGCGCTGAACGACAGCCTGGCAAGCTGGCTGACCACCAGCGCTGCCTCAACCGCCCGCAGACAGCGCTGAACGACAGCCCATCGCTGCATCGGCCCGCGCCAAACGACACCGAGTGACAGCCGGGCCTCACCACGCGCGCCGGCCGGCTCGTGGCAGGGCCTTGGCCGCGAAAGGGTGTCCGGGCCGGGCACCCGCGGTGGTGACCACGGCGAGCAACCGGCCTTCGTCGTCGACCACTGGCCGCAGCGCACGGTGAAATGCGCTGCGGACCGGTAGTGATCAGATCTCAGCGATTTTCTCCGCGCCGAAAGCGTCGCGGAGCAGTTGCATTGCCTGCTCCTCGCTGCTCTGCCGCGCGGTCTTCTCGTCGATCACCTCGTCGAGCGGCTCGTCGCCCGGATCGAACCCCTCGTAGGCGGCCGCACCACCCGGCGGCGGACCGTCGTACTCGGGGTCGTAGGGCGCCTCCTGAATCGGCGGCACGTCCGAGTAGCTCGATCCGCCGGCATTGCCCTGGTCGGGCCCGGACCGCGACGGCGTTGCATTGCGCGCGTTCGCCACGGCAGCACGCGCCGCGGCCGGCCCGGCTCCGGTGGCGGCAATGCCCCCGCCCCGGGCAGCAGCCCGCGCCGCCTCCATCGCAGCCGAGCGAACGGGCACGCCGGGCCGTGCCGGCGCCGCCGAAGCCGACGCCGACGCCGACGCGGACCCCGCCGCCCCGGCCGACGCGGCCGCTGAAGGCGCATCCGACCCAGGCCGGACCGGCACCGCGGCACCGCCGAACGCCGGCCGCGAAGCCGCGCCGGCCGAACCCGCACCCGGCGGCGACGCCGGTGCGCCCGTTACAGCGCTCGGCTGCGCGGGCGAGCCGCCTAACCCGGCCCCAGAACCGGAAGCCGATCCGCCCAGCCGGTGCCCCGAGCCTGCAGCCGGACCGCCTGGCCCGTGCCCAGCCCCAGGGGCCGAACCGCCCAGCCCGTGCCCAGAGCCAGCAGCCGCGCCGTTTGCCTGCTCGAAACGCGATGCCGGATCCGCCGACGAAACCGAGGCGTCCTGCCTCGGACCGGACGAATCCTGATGCGAGCCCGCAGCACTCACCCCGGGCTGGTTGTTCGTCAAGCTCTCGGCTACTGATCCGGCCGCCCGGCCGCCGGGCCTGACCGGCTCAGGCCAGTCGTCATCCGCCGAGACCGAGGGTGCAGCTTGGACCGCGACTGGAGTGTGAGCCGCGCTACCGGGCCGGGCGGGCTCGGGCCAACCTGTGTCGTCGTCAGGCCCGGCGCTGGAGCCGCGACGATCTTCACTGGCAGACCGGGCTGAGCGCTCCGGAACCAGGTGGCCGTCACCGCTTTCCTGGCGTGCAGCTTCAGGACGGCCCTGCCGGCTCTCCTCGTGGGCAGTTTCGGGGCGGCCTGGACGGTTCTCTCGGCGGGCAGCTTCCGGGCTGCCTTGGGGGTCGCTAGGTGCCGGCTGGGCCGGTTCCGGCCAGTCGTCGTCGGAGTCGGCGGAGGAAGAGGGCTGCGGGCGTGACGGGCGCGGTTCGGTCCGGCCGGTGTTTCGCTCCGGGGCCGCCGCGGCCGGAGAGACTGCCGGGGCGGCTGCCGCTGGGCGGTTGGAGCCGCCTGACGGTGGGCGCTGAGCTGCTGGCTGGGGTCGGCCCTCGCGGGACTGAGCCGGTGCCGCAGGTGGCTCGCCCACGTCGCAGCGGATCTGCCACTGGCCGCCGAGTGCCTGGCCGAAAGCCTCCGTGATCAAGTCGCGGTAGGTTAGGAAACGCTCCGCGTACCTCGGGTTGGGCGCACCGAAGACAACCGTGGTGCCGCTCTCGACCGTCCTCAGGTCGATGCCGCTTCCCTGCATCAGGCCGACCGTCTTGTCACGCCGGCCCAGGTCGAGCCAGGCAGCCCGAACCTTTCGCTCCAGCTCAGCGACCTGCTCCGCGGGATCCGGCGCCGGCGGCTCGGCCGGCTCGTCGTCCCACGGGGGCGGCTCCTCGTCATATCCGCCGTCGGCGACCGCATTCCAGTCAGGCTCGGCCGAAACGGGAGCAACCGGCGCGGCCGAGACAGGAGCGGTGGGAGCAGACGAAACGGACGCAGCCCCAGGAACCGAACCGGATGGGTCCGAACCAGGCGAGGCCGAAGCAGGCGAGGTCCGAGCGGTCGAAACCGGCGCAGGAGCCGGCGAGACCGGGGCGACAGCAGGAGCCGCAGCAGGCGAGACCGGAGCGGCCGAAACGGGGGCGACAGTCGGAGCCGCCGCAGGAGAGACCGGCGCCGCTGTGCCCGGACCCGCCAGATCAGCGGCCGCGGGGGCCGTAGCGGAAGAACCCGACCGCGCCGGCGGGCCAGAAGCCCGGCGCGCTGCTGCGGCGGCCGCGGCCATCGCAGCGGCCTTCCCGCCGCCCCCAGCGGCAGCCGGGCCGCCCTCAGCGGCAGCCGAGCCGCCGACAGCGGCAGCCGAGCCGCCGACGGCGACCGCGGAAGACGGCTCACCCTCCCCGACCTGCGGCGCAGCGTAGGAGCCGTCATCTTCGGGGGCGGCAGGGGACGCGTGCTCAACCCGTACCCCCGATGGGATGCCACGCTCCAAGCGCTCCAGGCGCTGCAACAGCGACCCGGTGGAATCTTCGGCGCCGGGCAGCAGCATGCGGGCCGTGATGAGCTCGAGCAGCAGCCTCGGCGCGGTCGTGCCGCGCATCTCGACCAGGCCGTTGTGCACGATGTCGGCGGCGCGCGACAGGGTCGCCGGGCCGAGCCGGGCGGCCTGGCCGGCCATCGCCTCCAGCTGGTCGGCCGGGCCGTCGATCAGGCCTTTCGCCACCGCGTCCGGAACCTGCTGGAGGACGATCAGATCGCGCAGGCGTTCCAGCAGATCGGAGGCGAAGCGGCGGGGGTCGTGGCCGGCCTCGGCCACGTTGTCGATCGTCCCGTACGCCGCGGCGCCGTCCCCGGCCGCCAGGGCGTCACACATCTGGTCGATCAGCGCCGAGTCGGTGACGCCGAGCAGGGCCACCGCCCGGGAGTAGCTGACGCCCTCCGGACCGGCGCCGGCGATCAGCTGGTCGAGGACCGAGAGCGTGTCCCGGGCGCTGCCGCCGCCGGCCCGCACCACCAGCGGGAACACCGCCGGGTCGACCTTGACGCCTTCGGTTTCGGTGAGCTGCTGAAGGTACGGCCGGAGGGTCGCCGGCGGGATGAGCCGGAACGGGTAGTGGTGGGTGCGGGAGCGGATGGTGCCGAGCACCTTGTCCGGCTCGGTGGTGGCGAAGATGAACTTGACGTAATCCGGTGGCTCCTCGACGAGCTTGAGCAGCGCGTTGAAGCCGGCCGACGAGACCATGTGCGCCTCGTCGATCACATAGATCTTGTAACGGCTGTTGGCCGGCGCGAAGAACGCCTTCTCCCGCAGCTCACGGGCGTCGTCGACACCACCGTGGCTGGCCGCGTCGATCTCGATGACGTCGATCGAGCCGGCGCCGTCGTTGGCCAGCGACCGGCATGAGGCGCAGACGCCACACGGGTCGGGTGTGGGGCCCTGCTCGCAGTTGAGCGAGCGGGCCAGGATGCGGGCGCTGGAGGTCTTGCCGCAGCCGCGTGGGCCGGAGAACAGGTACGCATGGTTGAGCCGGCCACTGCGCAACGCCTGCGACAGCGGCTCGGTCACATGCTCCTGGCCGATGACCTCGGCGAAGGTGCGAGGCCGGTACTTCCGATAGAGGGCGAGCGCCACTCCTGCCACCTCCTGAAGACCGCGCCATTGTCCGTCGAGGGTCTGACAAGAACAAAACAACGTGCCCCAGGGAATGAAAGGACCCCCCGTGCACCCGTCAGAGCCCGCTTATCCTTGCTGCCTTCCGGCCCTGGGGAGGTTCACGAGATACACGCCGCACGAGGGGCTGCCCGGAAGCCTACCCGGTCCATGGTCGCGGCATGCGCAGCCCCCTGCGCAAAACTCCGGGCGAGGCTCTGTATCCTGGCGCACGGAGGATTCGCCTAGAGGCCTAGGGCGCACGCTTGGAAAGCGTGTTGGGTTAACACCCTCACGAGTTCGAATCTCGTATCCTCCGCCAGACATCGAAGGCCGGACCCATCGGGTCCGGCCTTCTTGCTGTCCCGCTACTTCTTGATTTTGACAGTGACCGAGACGGCGCGGCCGTCGTGGTGGCCGGTCCGCTTGGCGATCACGGTCAGGGTGAGCTTCTTGGTAGCCCACGTCTTCTTCAGTTTCAGCGCGGCCGTGGTGGCCACGAGCTTGCCGTTGACGCGCCACTCGTACCGATAGGCGGTGGCCCTGGGTGACCAGGAGCCGACCGAGGCCTTGACGGTCTTCGCAACCTTCGCGGTGCCGGTGATCTTCGGCTTCCGGGTGGCCTTCGGCGCCACGCCATAACCCACGGTCAGCGCCGCCGAGGAGACCGGTGCGGACACGCTGTCAGCACTTGCGGCGGTCACGCTCACGGTGAGTCGTTTTCCGCGGAGCGAGGCGGGGATGGTGTACGACGACCCGGTCGCCCCGGAGATCGGCGCCCCGTTCGCCGCCCACCGGTAGGTGTACGACCTCGGGGCCGGGCTCCAAGCGCCCGGGTTGACCCGGACGACGGCACCGACGGCGGCCGTGCCGACGATCGCCGGCTTTCGGGTGGCGACGATCGACGTCGCGGAGACCACGACCCGTCCGGGCGTGGTGAAGACCTGCGAGGGGTTCACGGTGTTGGTCGCCGACAGGTCGTATACACCGGCGGTGAGGGCGGTCGCGTCGATCTCGGCGGTGTAGCGGGTGCGGCTCCCGTCGACCGACTTGATCACGATCGGCGCCACTTTCGCGCCGTCCCGGCTGACCCAGAGGTTGTCCTGCTGGTGCAGGGCGACGCCGCCGATGGTGACGGTCGTACGGGTTCCGGCGATCACCGGAATCTTCGGGGACTCCGAGCCGCCGGCGTTCCAGTGCTGGTGGTCGCAGAGCAGCGTCAGGCATTCGCCCTCGACCTGGAAAGCGCCGCCGTCGCCCACGAAGGCGAACAGCACGTGGCTGCCCGCGGGGAGCGACTCGGTCCAGCAGAGGTCCTCGCAGGCGACGATGGCGCCGTCACGGCGGATCACGTACGACGCGGGTTTCGCACCGCTGGCAGTGATCTTCAGCCGGTACTCGTCGATGACGCCGACCGGCACGGCCACGCACCAGGCCCGGTCACCCGGGCTGAGGGTTCCGCCGACCGGGCCGAACCCGTAGGCGGCGGAGTCGGTGACGACCGCGCAGTCCGTCGGCGTCGACCGAACGCTGCCGACCGCCCAGGTGTCGAGCTGGTAGCTCGCCGGCTGCTCGCTGGTCACCAGTACCTCGGTGCCCGGAACGAGGCAGGGCAGTGCCGCGCACTTGTAGAGCTTTCCGTCGAGCAGGTAGCGGATCGCCGGCACCGCGCCGTGCGCGTCGATCCAGGAGTGGTCCGCCGTCCGATAGCACTGGACGTCGCCACCGCCGGTGGTCGCCCCCGCGGTGGCCGGCCCGCCGAACGCGGTGGACGTCACCGCCCGGCAGTTCGCGCCGAGCGGGCCGACCTGGCTGAGCCGGAACGTGCCGGAGCCGCCCGCGGACCGGACGACGGCGGTCTGGCCCTTGGCAACCTTGCAGCCGTAGACCTGATAGGCCGCGGCCGGCGCGCTGTCGCAGATCGGGAGGCCGGCGCGGTCGTAGACGACGAGGTCGGCGGTGCCGTCCCCGCCGAGCCGGTCCAGGGTGAGTACGCCCTCCGAGACGGTGTGACAGGAGATGAAGGCGTCGTCGGAGAGCGGGAAGGTCACCTGGCCGGGCTTACCGGGCGTTCCCGTGGGCATGGCAGCGCACTCGTTGGCCGTGCTGGTGCGCTGGACGGCGAGCCGGTATTCGCCGGTGGGTCGCGGGTCCTGACTGACCACGATGAGCCGCAGCGCCACCGGCACGTCGACGACGCAGCCACTGGTGGACGTGACGTCGGCGCAGATCATCGTGTCCTGCCCCTGCACGAGCCGGACCATCGGCCGGGTCGCCGGGTCACCCGGCGGCAGCGTGACCTGGTACCGGCCCGGCGGGGCGGGCAGCGCGAGGCAGTCGACCTGGCCTGGGCTGGTGAACGTGCCCAGGCGGACGGCGCTGAAGCCCTGAGCGTCGACGGTCTTGCAGCCGGCGCCGCCGAGGTTGGTCACGGTGGTGCGGAACGGCGCGCTGTAGGGCTCGTCTGCGCCCGCATCGACGACCACGTCGTAGGTGCCGGTCGCCAGGCTGCACCAGTTGATCACGCAGATCAGGGCGCCACCGGAGTAGACCGCAGTCGGCAGGGTGCCGTTGTTCGCGTCAGCGGCGCGAATCAGGTGGCTGCCGAATTCGGTCACGGTGAATTTGCGGCAGCCGCTGCCGTTCGCCAGTGGGCCGGCCGCCGCGCCGAACCCGGTGACCGGGATCGCCGTGCAGGTCGCCGGGTCGACCGGGATCTTCGCGGGCGGGGCGGTGCCGGCATCGGCCGATTCGCTCAGCAGGGCACCGGGCACAGCGACCGCGAGCAGCAGGCCTGCTACCAGAGAAAACTTGACTGCCCGAGCAGTCAGCCATCGTTTCACCGCGTCCCCTACCTCACTTGTTGATCTTCTAGCTGCGGGCGGCAGCCCACGGCGTGGAGCGGCTGCCGCCCCGCTGTGGGGACGTGCTGCGCGGTCTCGTATTCTCGCGATCGAAAACAGTGCAGACGAGGGTCGGCGCCCGATCGGCAGCCGGCCCTCGTCGTCTGTCTAGCGCTTGATCTTCACAGCCGCCGCGACAGCCCGCCCGTCGTAGTGGCCGGCCCGCTTGGCGATCACGACCACGGTGAGCTTCTTGCCGGCCCAGGACTTCTTGAGTTTCAGCGAGGCGGCGGTCGCGCCCTTGATGACCTTGCCGTTAAGGCGCCACTCGTACCGATAGGTGTCCGCCCGGGGCGACCACGCGCCCACCGAGACCTTCACTGTCCTGCCGGCCTTTACCGTCCCGGTGATCTTCGGCTTCTTGGTCGCCGCCGGCGCCGCGCCGTAGCCCACCGCCACCGCGGCCGAGGCCGCGGCGGTGTCAGCGCGGTTGGCAAGCTTGGCGGTAACGGTCACGGATAGGCGCTTGCCGCGCAGAGCAGCAGGGATGGCGTACGTCGAACCGGTAGCCCCTCTGATCGCCACCCCGTCGGCCCGCCACCGGTAGGCGAGTGCGCCCGCCGCCGGGCTCCAGGCCGCGCCCACCGCGCGAACCGTCGCGCCGACCCGCACCGTGCCACTGATCGCCGGCGCCTTGACCAGCTTGAGTGGCGCAGCCGTCACGGTCAGCCCGTTGGCCAGCCCGGCCGACCCCGCCGTGACACCCCAGACGCCGCTCGCCACCGACGTGAGGTTCGCCTGCGCGGTCAGCCGGGTGCCGTCGTCGGACACGCCGGTCACGGTCGCCGGGATCGCCGCCGACCCGGTCCGGGTCAGGCGCACCGTGTCCCCGGCCGTGAACCCGGTGCCGGTCAGAGTCAGGGTGACCGGCCCGCTGTTGGGTGCGGACGCCGGTGCGACCGCGGTCAGGGTGACCGGCGACGGCGTGGTACCGCACGGCGCGGGGTCGCAGTCGAACTCGGCCCGGAACGGCACGTCGGCGCTGGTCCGCCGCGGCGAGATGACCAGGAGCGCGTCGCCCCGGACACCGGTGAGCGCGCAGCTCCACACCCCGTCCTGCCGGCAGTACCCGGCCGTCTGGCTGCTCGGGCCGGTGTGGTTGAAGAGGTAGACGTACGGCGTACCGGTGACCCGCACCTGGAACTTGGTCCCGCCGTCGACCGGCACGGTGCGGCAGACCGCGTTGCTCGTACCGCCGAGGGTTCCGGTGATCGGTGCCTGCCGGGCCGGATCCGCCACGGTCGGGCACTCGGCCGGTGTCTGTCCCGGCCGGCCGAGCTTCCAGGTGTCCAGCAGATAGCTCTTCGGCAGCGTGGAACTGGCCGGCCAGACGAACACCCGGTATTCGGTCGACCCGGTCAGGCGGCAGGGGTGCATGAGGGAGCAGTCCGCCACCTGCTGGCCTGCCGCGTCGAAGACCGCGTATTCCACGGTGCCGTCCCGCACGCTCGTCCAGAAGGAGTCCGACTCGCCGCCGGTGAGCCGGTAGCAGTGGACGTCGTCGACAGCGGTGACGTCGTCGGCCGACGGCGCGCCGCCCACCACGGTCGATGCCGGGGTACGACAGTCGGCTCCCGCCGCGCTCGAGTCCTTGCGGCTGATCCGGAACGACGTGTCCAGAGGCCGCCCGACCACCGCGACCGTGTACGCCTGTCCCGCCGCGAGACGGCAGTGCGCGACCGCCACGTCGAAGGACTCCAGATAGCCGCCGCAGATGCCTTCGCCCGTGCTGTCGTACACGGCGGTCCAGACGCTGCTCGCGGACCGCCCGGCCGGCGCCGCCGTGATGATCTCCGAGGTGGCGTGCCGGTCCGGCGGGATGGCGTAGCAGGTGCCGAACCGCGCCGCGGAGAACGTCGCGGTCGCGCCGACGGTGGTGCCGATGGCGCCCTGCGGCAGTTCCGCGCAGCCGGCGATCTGGTCGGTCCGCTGCACGGTGAGCTGATAGTCGCTGGCCTTCGAAGCCGAGACCAGGATCCGGTAGGGCGTCGGACCGGTCAGCCGGTCACACCAGTCGTGGCAGAGGACAGTGCCGTCGGCGTCGACCACGTCGACGTCGAGCACGTCGTCCAGCGTGGAGTAGGCCGGAAGCCAGATGTCCAGCCGTGCACCGGCCGGCGTGGGCAGGACCAGGCAGTCCGTCACACCGGCGGCCGGGATCGTCCCCCGGTGTGCCCCCGCGGTCAGCCCCTGGTCGGACACTGCGACGCAGTTCGCCGGGTCGAACGACTCGGCCGAGGCGGCTGATCCGGCCGCCCAGAAACCGACCAGGATCATCAAGCCGCTCAGCAGAACGGCGCCCCATCGCCTCACGCCGGTCGATCTTGCCAGGATCCGCCGCCGAGCCGTCGAGCCTCCCACTATCTAGGAAGTACGAGTTCGGAGGCGGCGACGGTCCCGTTTCGGTGTCACATTTGGGCAGCCGCTATCGCATCGTCCACTTCGGGGAAGATCGCGAAGTAGCGACCCAGCCCAACCGTCTCCATCAACTGGGCGAGGAACGGGTTGGCGCCGGCGAAGCTCAGCCAGCCGCCCCGCGCCGCGATCACCTGTTTGCTCGTGATGAAGGCGCTCAGCCCCACCGAATCGCAGAACTTGAGCTCGGTGAGGTCCACGACGATCCGCGGAACCGGACGATCCAGCAGGTCAGCCAGGGTGGCATGCAGCTGGCTCGCGGTGTCGGCGTCGAGTTCCCCACACAGGTGGAGCACCGAGACGTCCGATCGGTGATCGGTGATTGTGGCCCGCATGGGCGATCGCCTCCTATCCGGTCGATGGGCATTCCAGGCTAGATCACTAGCTTTCGCGCACATCGGACAGTGCGTGCGTCGCTTTTCGGATGGCACACACGCGAAACGGATAACCCGGAGAACGAAGTCCGGCGGGTGCGGACACGGAACGGGCCGGATCCCTGCGGATCCGACCCGTTCACAAGAAAGGCTGGCCGAGACAGCCAAGCATTTGCGGCGCAGCCTGGGGGGAGGCTCCTGGCGCGATCTACAGCTCGCGCCACCGCCAGCGTGGACCTCGCCACGCGTCGGCCAGGATCATTGCTGACGCCCGGCCGGGGCACTGCTGCACTTTCGACTTCCCCTCGGGGCCGCCCATCTGGGCTTCGACCTCCCAGGTTTCGCCGTCCGTGCGGACGTAGACGTCACGGCGCTGAAGTCGGACGTCCCCATTCCACCAGTGTCGCTCAACTCTCACGTGTCAAATCTAGGACAGACATCGACGTTTCTGGGTGGGGTGATTCTGTGAAAGTTTCTCGCCGCCCGGTCGGAACCGCATTGTCTGATCCGGTGTATTTCGGCTGCGTGACTTGCGCAACACCCTATGTCGCTGGGCGGTCCAAGATTCACTACATTCCGTAGCCACCCACTCTGACCTGCGACGAAACGCCACCGTTACACAAAGCGCGCTGATCAAGGAGAACGTCCGAACGGACTAGCCGCCGCTCCGACGCGCGGCCCCCCGCAGCAGAAGGCACACAGCGTGACGGGTGGGGCAGGAGAAAGCAAGAGGGAAAACGAGAAAGCCCGGTCCGTCGGACCGGGCTCTCTGCTGGCGGTGGCGGCGGGATTTGAACCCGCGGAGGGCTTGCACCCTCACACGCTTTCGAGGCGTGCTCCTTAGGCCACTCGGACACACCACCGGGAAGTACGTTACCGGACGCCCGGCGCTCCCTGTCGCCGGGTTACCCATAACCCCGCACCATGCTCCTGACCTGGCAAGATCGGCGGCATGAACGAGCGAGACGGAGAGCTGGCATGAGCGTGCACATCGGTGGCAAGCCGGGCGACATCGCCGAGCGGGTGCTGCTGCCCGGCGACCCGATGCGGGCGAAGTGGATCGCCGAGACGTTCCTGGAGGACGCGGTCTGCTACACCCAGGTCCGCGGGATGCTCGGTTTCACGGGCACCTGGAAGGGCGAGCGGGTCTCGGTGCAGGGCTCCGGCATGGGCATGCCGTCGGCCTCGATCTACACCCACGAGCTGATCAACGAGTACGGCGTGAAGTCGCTGATCCGGATCGGCTCCTGCGGCGCCCTCGCGATGGACCTCAATCTGGGCGACGTGATCGCCGCGATCGGTTCGGCGACCGACTCCAACATGAACCGGACCCGTTTCGACGGTCTGGTCGACTACGCGCCCGTCGCCGACTTCGGGCTGCTGCGCACCGCGGTGGAGACCGCCGAGGCGCAGGGCGTACCGATGCGGGTCGGGCCGATCCTGGCCGCCGACGCCTTCTACACCGACCGCCCGGACCTCTACGACTCGCTCGCCGACTACGGCGTCCTCGCGGTCGAGATGGAGTCCGCCGCGATCTACACGATCGCCGCCCGCTACGGCGCCAAGGCGCTG
Source organism: Actinoplanes sp. NBC_00393 (assembly GCF_036053395.1). NCBI lineage: Bacteria > Bacillati > Actinomycetota > Actinomycetes > Micromonosporales > Micromonosporaceae > Actinoplanes > Actinoplanes sp. NBC_00393. The sequence goes on from NZ_CP107942.1 coordinate 8,054,784, forward strand.
ACCATCCTCACGGTCAGCGACCACATCAAGCGCGGCGAGGCGATGGATTCGGCGCAGCGTGAGCAGGGCTTCAGCAACATGGTGCGGATCGGCCTGGACACGGCGATCGCTGAGCCTGCCGGCTCCGCTTCGCTCCGCGGGCAAAACGCCTGATACCCGGTGCGGAGGCAGGTGATTTCCCGCCACCCGCAAACCCCGCGGGCGTCGCGAAATCACTTGCCTCCGCACCGGCGGCGTTTTGCGCGTGCTCTGTGACTACGCCCTCACCGGAAACTACGTGGTTCGAAGGTTCTACCGACCAAAAAAGTCCCTGAGCAACACGGCGCACTCGCTTTCCAGGACACCTGAGTAGACCTCCGGCCGGTGGTTGAGTCGCCGGTCGCGGACCACGTCCCAGAGTGAGCCGACCGCCCCGGTCTTCGGCTCCCATGCGCCGAAGACCACGCTGGAGAGCCGGGCGAGCACCAGCGCGCCGGCGCACATCGTGCACGGTTCCAGTGTCACGACCAGCGTGCACCCGTCGAGACGCCAGGTGCCGAGCTTCGCCGCGGCCCGGCGCAGCACCAGCACCTCGGCATGCGCCGTCGGGTCGCCGCTGAGCTCCCGCTCGTTGCCGGCCGCGGCCAGCTCGGCGCCGTCCGGGCCGAGCAGCACCGCCCCGACCGGTACGTCCTCTGGCGAGGCGGATGCGACGGCGATCGCCCGCCGCATCCACTCCTCGTGCCGGTCCCGCCGGTTCACGCCTCGCGCAACTCCTCCATCTCGTCGCCGCACCCGATCCGCTGGCAGATCTCCGCGGTGACGTCGGACGGCAGCATCCCCTCCATGCCACAGAGGGTGAGCAGCCGCTGGGCGTTGACGCCCAGGTCGCCCAGCAGTTCCGCGTCGCCGACCGGGTCCGCGTCCGGCTCGGCAGCCGGTTTGTCCTCGTCGTCCGTGGCAGCCAGATCATCGATACCCAGCGCCGGTGTCTCCACCTCGCCGAGCAGCACCGATCCGATCCGCGACTCCTCCGCGAAGGCCGAGTCCGAACCGAAGACCCGCAGGTCCTCGCCCTCGTCCAGGCGCAGGATGGCCAGGTATTCGTCGTCACTCTCGACGAACAACAGCGCTAGGTCGGTGTCCGGCTCGGCATCACGAAGGGCATCCACCACCTCGTCGATGTCGGCCAGTCCCGAAAGGTCAAGCTCCGACGCCGTCCATCCGTTCTTCCCCCGGGCGACAGCGGCAGCGAAAATCGACACGATTCCCCCAACGCGACTCTTATCTCTCAGCGCCTGACGGTAGCGGGTATGGGGGCGGGCGCACTGCGCCACGCCTAACAAGGTTTTCCGCCGCGGACCGGCCCGGCGGATCTCAGTTGACCGGACGACGCCGGGTGGCGATCAGCTCACGCAGCCGTATGCCGCGAAGACGCTGTGACGGATCGGACTCTCGCGCCGATTTGGCATGGGCGAGAGCCGCCAGCAACTCCAGACGACGACGGCAGCGATCCGGGTCGAGCCGTTGTGGCGAGGGGGCCATGGTGCCGAGAGTGCCCAGCCGTACGACGTTCGTCAAGGGTCGATGGCCACTTCGGCAGACCCACTGCCCAGGGCGACGAAACCGGCACACCAGGTGCTGGTCAAACTCGGACAGTTTCCACTGCGAACCGGAGATCTACCACAGCGGCCAGTCGAGAGTTCCGACCCAGCGAAGGGTCACGAAACCCAATGCCAGGGACAGTCCGACACCACTCGCGACGGCGATGCCGACGGCTACTCCGCGGTCGCCGACCAGGGTCAGCACCAGGGCCATCAGCCAGGCGCTGATCGCGGCCACGATGGTCCACCACGCGTACGACACCAGGTCGTGCCCGAGCGCACCGAAGAGCGCGAACCAGAGGGTCGTGGCGGCGAGCCCGCTGACCACGGGAAGCGCCGAGACCGGATGCGGTTCGCGGTAGACGGGCCGGGGCGGAAGGCCGGGGAAGGACGAGGGCTGCGGCTGGCCGGCCCGGTTCGACGGGAGGTATCCGGGCGGCGGCGGGGCGGCCGCGGGCCAGGAAGCCTGCCGGTCAGCCATCTCGGATCCCCTCTCCGCGTCGCCTCTCCCTGCAGCGTATCCACACCACGGCGCTTACTGCGGGCCTGCGACCATTACGCCCGTCTGTCAGGATGGCCCGGTGCGCCTTCTACGTTCCGTCTCGGGGTTGACCATCGCGGCGGCCTGCCTGGCCGGCTGCGGGGCGGCCGGCCCGGCGGGCTCCCCGGCCGCGACGCCGCAGTTCGTGCAGCCGGCGTCCGAGACGGCCGCGCCCGAGGCCATCGAGTCGGCGCCGGCCGCACCGCCCCCCGCGGCGAAGGCGCCGTCGCCCGCCCCGGCGGCTTCCTCGAAGTCCGCGCCAAAGGCGGTCACGGTGAAGTACGTCTTCCCGGTCGACGCCTCGAACGTGGACTTCCACACAACCCACTCCAAGTACCCGGCGACCGACCTGTTCGCCGACTGTGGCGAGCGGTTCGTCGCGACCACCGGCGGCGTGGTGCTGGAGGTGAGCCGCACCGACGCGTACGTGAAGGGGCGGCCGGACGGTCCGCTGAACGGCGGCCTGTCGGTGTCGATCCTCGGCGACGACGGTGTGCGGTATTACGGCTCGCACCTGAGCAAGGTGCAGGACGGCATCGAGGCCGGCACCCGGGTCGACGCCGGGCAGCTGCTCGGCAAGGTCGGCAAGACCGGCAACGCGAACAACGTCTGCCACGTGCACTACGGCATCTCCCCGCCGTGCGCGGAGACCGGCGACTGGAAGGTGCGGCGCGGCGTGATCTGGCCGGCGAAGTACCTGAAGTCGTGGCGGGACGGCGGTCAGAAGAGCCCGGTCGCCGAGGTGACCGCGTGGGCCGCGGCGAAGAACTGCAAGGCCTGAGGGGGCTGAAGGCGGCATCCCCGTCCGAATAGGATGCCGCCTCGCCCGGTTCTCCTCAGACCTGCGCCGGCATCCCCGCGACTCCGAGCACGATCGCGACGCTGAGCAGCAGCCCTGTGGTGAGCAGGGCGGCGCAGAGTGCGACCGCGGCGCCGGGCAGGGCGACGGTGAGCAGGGCCAGCTTGCGGATTTTCCCCCGGTGAGTCACGTGATCAACGTAGGCCGCGAACCCGCTCAGACCGATGGCGCGAAACGGACTAAATGCGCAGAAGGTACGGCCGACCCGGCATTGTCCGAACGGCCGATCCGCGCCGGTATGGGAGAGTCCAACGGTGCTGACTTCCCCCGCGAGGACCGCGGTGCTCGGACTGGGACTCATCGGCGGCTCCCTGCTGCGAGCGCTGACCGCGGCCGGGTACGAGGTGACCGGTTTCGACGCCGACCCGAGCACCCGGGAGCTGGCCCGGAAAGCCGGGTACCGGGTCGCCGGCTCGGTGACCGAAGCGGTCCGGGACGCTGAGTTGACGGCTTTGGCCGTACCCCTCCCGGTCCTCCCCCGAGTGCTCGCTGAGCTGGACGGACATGCCGGCCTGGTGACCGATGTGACCTCGGTGAAGGGTCCCGTCAGGGACCTGATGAGCCGGCACGGAGTCCGCCGCTTCGTCGGCGGCCACCCGATGGCCGGCAAGGAGACCTCGGGTTTCGCGGCGTCCGAAGCGGATCTGTTCACCGGCTGCGCGTGGGTGCTGTGCCCGGAGCCGGACGAGACCGACCTCGGCGACTGGCTGCGGCTGGCCCGGCTGTGCACGGCCATCGGCGCCCGGGTCGTGCCGGTGACCGCTGCTGAACATGACACCGCGGTCGCGCAGATCAGCCACGTTCCGCACCTGTTCGCGGCCGCGCTGTCGGCTCGACTGGCCGCGAATCCGCTGGCCGGAGCCTTGGCGGCGGGCTCGTTCCGGGACGGCACCCGGGTGGCCGCCACCCGCGCCGAACTGATCGCCGCGATGTGCGGCGGCAACGCCGGCGCGGTCCGGCGGGAGCTCCGGTCGCTGATCGAGACTCTGACCGAGTGGGACGGGCTGCTGGCCGCGGACGATCCGGTGGCGGCGCTGATCCCGCCCCTGCACACCGCCGGTGAGCTGCGGCGGGCCTGGCCGGCCCGGCCCGGTACGCCGGAGAAGCTGCCCGCGTCGCTGCCGGGGCTGCTCGAGCTCGGCCGGGCCGGTGGCTGGGTGACGTCGGTGGACGACAGCGAAGTTGTCGCAGTGCGGCCAGAAGTAGAAACATTGCGGCCAGAAGGTGACCGCTAATCGGCCTAACGTGGACGGTGACGGAGAAAGCCCACCGAAGGAGCCCACGATGCCCGGTCAGGTCGGTCCGATCGCCAACGAGCAGGAGGGCCTGCTCGCGTACCTCGCCCAGATGCGCTACGTGCTCAGACTGACCGCCTACGGGCTCACCGACGAGCAGCTGCGGGCCACGCCCAGCGCCAGCTCGCTGAGCGTGGGCGGCCTGATCAAGCACGTCGCCACCACCGAGGAGAGCTGGATGACCGTCGTGCGAGGCGAGCCGCAGCCGATGGACTACGAGGCCTACGAGACGAACTTCGGCCTGGTCGACGGGGAGAGCATCGACGACGTCTTCAAGCGGTACGACCGGATCGCCGAGGCGACCGAGCGGACCGTCCTGGAGCTCGCGGACCTCGACCACCCGGTGCCGATCGACCACTCGGTGCCGTGGAACCCGACCGACCGGGACTTCTGGTCGCTGCGCTGGGTGCTGCTGCACCTGATCCAGGAGACCGCCCGGCACGCGGGGCACGCCGACATCGTCCGCGAGTCGGTGGACGGCGCCACGGCGTACCCGTTGATGGCCGCCGCCGAGGGCTGGCCGGAGACCGCCTGGCTCAAGCCGTGGAAGAAGGAGAGTTAGGGCCGCTCGCCCTGATCCACCCGGATCACCCGGCGTTCCGTGACGATCGCGGTGACCAGGTCGTGCGGGGTGATGTCGAAGGCCGGGTTCACCGCGTCGCTGAACGCGGTGACCTCGGCCGCACCCCGGTCCTCGATCTCCACCTGCGCGCCGGACGGCGTGTCCAGGTCCACCGTGGATTCGGGCGCGACGACCACGAACGGAATCCCGGCCCGGTGCGCGCCGAGGGCATGCGAGTAGGTCCCGACCTTGTTGATCACGTCGCCGTTCGCGCAGATCCGGTCGGCGCCCAGGATCACCGCGTCCACCTCGCCCTGCGCCATCAGGAACGGGCCGGCCGAGTCGACCGCGACCCGGTGCTCGATGCCCCAGCGCGTCAGCTCCCACGAGGTGAGCCGGGCGCCCTGCAGCAGCGGCCGGGTCTCGCTGGCGATCACGCCGGCCAGCATCCGCCGGCGGTGCAACTCGCCGACCACGCCCAGCGCGGTGCCGATCGTCACCGCGGCCAGTCCGCCGGTGTTGCAGTGGGTGAGCAACCGCGGCTCGGCCCCGCACAGCTCGGTGATCAGATAGGCGCCCCGGGAGGCCATCGTCTCCGACGCCGCGATCTCCTCGTCCCGGATCGCGAACGCCTCGGCCAGCACCGCTTCCGGCCCGTGCGGCAGTCGCGCCGCGGCACGCTGCGTGCCACGGGCCAGGTTCACCGCGGTCGGGCGAGCACTTTCAATCTTGCGTACGGCCACCGCGAGCGCCGCCGGATCGTCGATGTGTACGCGGGCGGCCAAGGCCACGCCGAAGGCGCCCGCCACGCCCAGTGCCGGTGCGCCGCGCACCGCCAGCGACTGGATCGCCGCGATCAGCTCACCCACCGTGTGCAGCCGCGACACCCGCAGCTCGCCCGGCAATGCCGTCTGATCGATGATCTCGATGGCGTCGTTCACCCAGTCGATCGTTCGCATTCCATGCAGCCTAGGCGCTTAGGGTGAACCCATGAGTTCCCGTGATCCGGTGGCCGATCTGCGGCGCATCGCGTTCCTCCTGGAACGGGCCAACGAGGCGACGTACCGGGTGAAGGCGTTCCGGTCGGCGGCCGCGGCCGTGGCCAGGACCCCGCACGACGAGCTTCTCGCCCGGGCCGAGGCCGGCACGCTGGCCAAGCTCGCCGGGGTCGGTGAGGTGACCGCGCGCTGTGTCACCGAGTCGCTGGCCGGTGAGGAACCGGTCTACCTGCGCCGGCTGGCCTCGACCGAGGGCACCGATCTGCCGGCCGCGGCCGCCACCCTGCGCGCGGCCCTGCGTGGCGACTGTCACGTGCACTCCGACTGGTCCGACGGCGGCTCGCCGATCGAGGAGATGGCCCTCGCCGCGGCCGACCTCGGCCATGAGTACTTCGTGCTGACCGATCACTCGCCCCGGTTGACCGTGGCCCGCGGTCTGACCGCGGACCGGCTGCGCCGCCAGCTCGACCACGTCGACAAGCTGAACGCGGCCCTGCCGGACGGCTTCCGCATCCTCACCGGGATCGAGGTGGACATCCTCGACGACGGTTCGCTGGACCAGAGCGACGAACTGCTGGAGCGGCTCGACGTGGTGGTCGGCTCGGTGCACAGCAAGCTGCGCGACGAGTCGGCGCGGATGACCCGGCGGATGGTGACCGCGATCGCCAACCCGCACCTGGACATCCTCGGGCACATGACCGGCCGCAAGGTCTCGGCGAAGGGCGAGGGCGACGCGGCGCATTCCCGGGCCCGCACCCGGCCGCCCAGCACGTTCGACCTGGATCAGGTGATCAAGGCATGCCTGGAACACGACAAGGCCATCGAGATCAACTCGCGGCCGGACCGGCTGGACCCGCCGAAGCGGATGCTCACCGTCGCGGTGGAGGCCGGGTGCCGGTTCAGCATCGACACCGACGCGCACGCGCCGGGTCAGCTGGACTGGCTCGACTTCGGATGCGAGCGGGCAGCGCTCTGCGGGGTTCCGGAGGAACAGATCGTCAATACCTGGCCGGCTGAACGCCTGGTGGAGTGGACCCGTTCGCACGCGGCTGTCCCGTAGGGTCGGCGAGGTGGGACGAATTGACGAACTCGCCAACCGCTACGTCGACGAGTGGGCCGAGCTCAACCCGACCGGCGCGACCGCGGTCGGCATCTCCGGCTACGACGACAAGATCGACGACCTTTCCCCGGAAGGCTTCGCCGCCCAGGCGGAGCTGCTTCGCCGCACCATCAACGACCTCGACGTGGTCGATCCCGAGCACGAGTCCGAACAGGTGGCCAAGGACGCCATGCTGGAGCGGCTCGGCCTGGAGCTGGCCCGGTTCGACGCCGGCTACGCGGCCACCGACGTCAGCGTGATCTCCAGCGGCCTGCACGGGCTGCGGATGGCCTTCGACGTGATGCCCACCGAGGGCGAGGAAGCGGTCGCCAACATCGCGGCCCGGCTGAACGCCTTCCCGGACGCGCTGGAGCAGTATCGCCGGACCCTCCTGGAGGGTGCGGACTCCGGCCTGATCAGCGCCCGCGCCCAGCTGCTCGCCGTGGCGGAGCAGTGCGACGCGTGGACCGACCCGGGCCGCGACGACTTCTTCCGTTCCCTGGCCGGCCGGCTCGAGGCCTCCGGCGCGCTCGCCGCCGAGCTCGGGCAGGGCGCGGCCGCGGCGACCGCCGCCACCAGTGCCTTCGGCATCTTCCTGCGGGACGAGCTGGCACCCCGCGGCCGGGAGAAGGAGGCGGCCGGCGAGGAACGGTACGCCCTCGCCTCTCAGTACTTCCTGGGCGCGAAGGTCGATCAGACGGAGACGTACCTCTGGGGTTTCGAGGAGCTGGACCGGCTGGAGCGCGAGATGCGCGCGGTCTCCGCCGTGATCGCCGGCCCGGGCGCCTCGATCGACCAGGCCGTCGCCGCCCTCGACGCCGACCCGGCCCGCAACATCGGCAGCAAGGAGCAGTTCCGGGACTGGATGCAGGCGCTCTCGGACCGGGCCGTCGCCGAGCTCAACGGCACCCACTTCGACATCGAGCCGCCGGCCCAGAAGCTGGAGTGCTGCCTCACCCCGACCAGCGACGGCGGCATCTACTACACCGGCCCGAGCGAGGACTTCTCCCGGCCCGGGCGGATGTGGTGGGCGGTGCCGGAGGGCCAGGACACCTTCTCCACCTGGCGTGAGGTCACCACCGTCTACCACGAGGGTGTGCCCGGCCATCACCTTCAGGTCAGCCAGACCCTGCTGCGCGCCGACTCGCTGAACCGCTGGCAGCGGCTGCTCTGCTGGTGCTCCGGGCACGGCGAGGGCTGGGCCCTGTACGCCGAACGCCTGATGGACGACCTCGGCTACCTCACCGACCCCGGCGACCGGCTCGGCATGCTGGACGGGCAGGCGCTCCGCGCGGCCCGGGTGATCGTCGACATCGGCATGCACCTGGAGCTGGAGATCCCGCGGGACAACCCGTTCGGCTTCCACCCGGGCGCCCGGTGGACACCGGAGCTGGGCTGGGAGTTCCTGCGGGCGCACACCCGGATGGCCGAGGAGGTGCTGCGCTTCGAGTGGAAGCGGTACCTGGGCTGGCCGGGGCAGGCGCCGTCGTACAAGGTCGGCGAGCGGATCTGGCTGCAGGCCCGGGACGAGGCAAAGCAGCGTAAAGGCAGTGATTTCGACCTCAAGACGTTCCACCGGGACGCCCTCAACCTGGGCGCTCTGGGGCTCGATCCGCTCCGAAAGGCACTGGCCAGGATTTAAGTCATTCGGGCCCCTCCGCTCCCAAACCGGGACGGAGGGGCCTTTCTTTTTGTGCTCATCCGGTTACTGAGCGCTATGAAGTTTCGGAATGGAGTCGCACCAATACTTTCCGTTAATGTGAGCCCGGCCAGATGTAACAAATCCGAAGTAGAACTCATATTCACGTCCCGCCCGGGGTGTGGATACGATCCACGCGGCGCTCGTCACTTAGTTCCGATACCCGCGTGGACTGGGTCTTCCCCTCTTCAGCCCCGGCTCCCCGCACTCGTACAGCCGAGTCGGCAGTGCCGCGTATCCCCCGATCAGCCGAGACAACTCTGACCCTTGGAAAGGGGTTTTCTGAGGATTTCTCGGATAGATTGACCCGGATCGGTGCGCCCGCATGGCTACTCTCCGTAGCCCCCCATTGGCCCATCGCGTGTGCATGGCGGAGGACGAAAGCAATGTCAGTCTCGGTGAACAGCCGGCGAAACCGTTTACGCTCCGCTCTCGCGGTGGTGCTGACGGTCCTCGTCGTGCTGCCGACCGCAGCCCTGTTCCTGCGTGTCCTGAATGAGACCTCGGAACAGCGGAGCAACACAGATCTGGCGAAGCAGGGCGTCGAGTACCTCGGCGCGCTCGGTGGCCTGATCACCTCGCTGGCCGAGTCGCAGTCATCGGCCCTGCAGAACGTCTCGGCGGAGCCGGCCTCGCTGACCGCCGCCGTCGCCCGCGTGCAGGGAGTCGACGAGCGCCTCGGTGAGGACCTCGACACCTCGCAGCGCTGGGCCGGCCTGAAGGAGAAGATCGGCCGTCTCCCCGGCGTCACCGGCACCTCGGAGGAGATCTTCCAGGCACACGTCGAGGTCTCCGACCTGGCCCTGGCGCTCTACGCCACGGTCCGGGAGAACTCCACGCTCAACCGTGACCCGGAGAGCGACGTCTGGTTCCTCCAGCAGGCCGTCGCGGTCGACATGCCGGAGACGGTGACCCGGGTGAGCCGCATGGGCGACCTGGCGAACATGTACGCCGCCGCGAAGCGGAGCCAGAAGCCCGCCACGTTCGCCCGCTTCGGCTACGAGGTTCTCGCCGTGCAGGAGGCGGCCGCCGAGCTCACCGACAACCTCCAGGAAGCCGCCAACGACACCGACAGCGCCACGCTGAGCGGAAACCTGGTGCAGAACCTGGACCGGTTCCGCCGTGGTGTCGAAGCCGCCAACCGTGGCGCCAACTTCGCCGGCGGTGTCCCGGACGTCTCGGCCATGGTGACCGCCCAGAGCACCCTGACCACCGCGCTGGCCGCACTCTCCAACGCCGTGCTGACCGAGATGAACACCCTGCTCGAGGACCGTTCGGACGAGCAGACCTACCGGACGATCGAGGCCTGGGCGCTGCTCGGTGTCGCGGTCGCGCTGATCCTGGTCGCCACCTTCTGGACCCGCTCGCGGGGCCGCCAGACCAGCGCGCCGGCTGCGGCGAACGACAGCCGCGAGGTGTCGGTCCAGGGCGACAACACCGGTTCCGGCCCGGCCGGCGGCGCCTACGGCGGCAGCCCGTACGACCCCGTGCCGAACTACGGGGAGATGCCCCGCTACGGCGACAGCGCTAGTCGGCAGGAGCGTTCCGGTGCTCTTCGGTAAGTTCCGCATCCTGGGCAAACTCGCCCTGTTGGTGCTCGTACCGCTGCTCGGCGTCGTGGGCCTGAGCATCCCGGTCATCTTCGAGCGCATCGACGCGGCCCGTGACGCCCAGAACACGTCCGACACTGTCCAGATGGCTACCGAGGTGAGCTCGGCACTGATCGAGCTCCAGGAGGAGCGGCTGCTCTCGGTCGGTTACCTCCTCAGCCTCGTGGACCGGCCCCGGCTCGTGGTGCAGAGCGCCGAGGCCGCCAACGCGGTCGCCGAGCTGGCCGACCTCGAGAACCTGCCCGACGAGCTGAGCCGGGCGATCAGCCGGGCCGCCACCCTGAACAACACCCGGCAGAACGTGCTGAACAAGGCGATCGATCCGGTCACGCTGGTCACCGAGTTCACCAATGCCATCACGCCGCTCATCGACGGTCTCGGCCTCTCCACGGGCGCCGACCTGACCACCGGCGTCGGCCGCCAGGTGTACGCGCTCGACCGCGCCATGCGTTCCGACGACCTGATCAGCCAGGCGACCTGTTACCTGGCCACCGCCGTCGTGTCCGCGGCGGACCCGCAGGCCGCGGCTCTGCTGCTGAGCCAGTTCAACGCGACGTTCAGCCAGATCCAGTCGATCATCACGACGTCCGAGGTGTACTTCACCGAGCAGCAGTACCGGCTGTACATCAACACGCAGGACGCCTTCGTCTTCCGCGTCGGTACGAACTTCCAGACCGCCCTCGCCAAGGACCCGACCAAGGCGCTGGAGGGCCTCGAGATCCGGACGCTGTTCCCGTCCCTGGAGTCGGTGACCATCCTCGGTAGCTTCGTCGAGAAGCGCGTCGCCAAGGACGTGGACAACACCGTCACCGACAACCGGGAGAGCGCGCTGCGCCAGGCGTTCCTCATCGGTGGTGGCTCGTTCCTGCTGCTCATCCTGGTGATCACGCTCAGCATCTTCATGGCCCGCGCGGTCGCCCGGCCGCTGCGCCGTCTGACCGTCTCGGCCGACCGCATCGCCCGTGCCGCCGAGGCCGAGCTGGAGCGCGTGGCCGACGACGAGCAGGAGGCGGCGGTCCGCCCGATTCGACTCGACCCGGTCGACGTCGAGGCCCAGGACGAGATCGGTGACCTGGCCCGCGCGTTCGACCGCGTGCAGACCACCGCCGCCCGGCTGGTGGAACGGCAGGTGCTCGGCCGTCGTAACGTCGCCCAGATGTTCGGGCACGTCGGCCGGCGTACCCAGAACCTGGTCGGCCGTCAGCTGTCGCTGATCGACTCCCTGGAGCGCCGCGAGACCGACAGCGACCGCCTCCGCGAGCTCTACCGACTGGACCACATGTCCAGCCGTCTGCGCCGGAACGCGTCCGCGCTCGTCGTGCTCTCCGGTGCCGCCGGTGCGAACGAGCACATGGCGCCGCTGCCGCTCTCCGACGTCGTACGTCTCGCCCTCGGTGAGATCGAGGACTACACGCGTGTCGAGGTCGACGTGCCGGAGGACATCGTCGTGGTGCCGGCCATCCTGGCCGACCTGACGCTGCTCCTCGCCGAGCTGCTGGAGAACTCCACCTCGTTCTCCCCGCCGCACACCACCGTCACGGTCACCGCCGACGAGCTTCGTGGCGGCGCCCGCCTGGCGATCATCGACCACGGCCTGGGCCTCGCGCCCGAGCGTCTGGCCGAGGAGAACGCCCGGCTCACCCGCCGTGAGCGTCTCGACCTGGCCCCCACCGAGGTGCTCGGTCTCTTCGTGGTCGGCCGGCTCGCCCGCCGGCACGGCATCGAGGTGACGCTGACCGACACCCCCGACGGTGGTCTGACCGCCTGGATCGACCTCAACCCGTCGCACCTGATCAACCGGGTGGAGAACCTGGCGATGGCCCCGGCGCCGAGTTACCCCTCGGCTCCGCCGGCCGCCGTCCCGGCTCCGCCGGCCGTGCCGCAGATCCAGGCGCCGGAGCAGGCGCCCGCATACTCCGGTGCGCCCTACTCCGGCGCTCCCTACTCCGGTGCCCTGCGCGGCAACACCACCGAGGTCGCGATCACCAGTGCCGGGGTCCGTTCGGTGCCGGGCAGCCAGCAGCCGTTCGACCCGAACAAGCTGAGCCGGGCCACCCAGACGCTGGAGTCCACCCACTCCTGGAACGCGTTCGGGTCGGCCGCTCCGGTCGCCGAGCCGGTCCAGGACCCGTACGCGGGTCAGCCGGTCTACGACGCCGAGCCGGTCTACTCGCCGGGTCCGGCGTACCAGGAGCCGGCCGCGCCGATCTACCCGCACGCGGGTGCGTCGCAGGAGCCGGTGGTCAGCTACGACATGGGTACGCCGGTCGCGGGCCGGGTCCCGGCCGCGCTGCCGGAGCTGCCGTCCGCGCCGTCGGCCGGCCCGACCTGGAACAACGAGCCGGTCCAGGCCTCGTGGAACGCTCCGGTCCCCGCTGTGGAGGCCCCGATGGCGTCAGCAACTCCGCCGGAGGCGCACATCCCGCAGCAGCGCACCCCGGAGGCCCCGCCGCAGCGCGGTGGGAACGCTGCTGCTCCGCTGCGCCGCCGGGTGCCCGGCAGCCAGCTGCCGACCGAGGCCGCACCGCAGAAGCACGCCGCCGCGCCCTCGCAGGACGACGCGCTCGCTGCACGGGCCGCGTTCGACGCCTTCGAGGCCGGTGTCAGCCGGGCCCAGTGGGACGCCTCGGACACCAGCGTGTCGATGCCGGCCCCGGTCAGCCCGCCCGACTGGAGCACCCCCGCCCCGGCCCAGGCCGAGTGGAACACCCCGGCACCGGTACAGGCCGAATGGAATGCACCGGCCCAGCCCGAGTGGAACACCCCGGCACCGGCTCAGGCCGAATGGAACACCCCGGCACCGGCACAGGCCGAATGGAACACCCCGCAGTGGAGCACCCCGGCCCCGGAGGCGGCCCCGCCCGCTCCTCCCGCGCCGGCCGGCGGCTCCCCGCTGACCCGTCGCGTACCCGGAGCCACCCTCCCGCGCGACGAACCGCACCGCCCGACTCCACCGCCGGCCCCGGCCCAGCTGGACCCGGAAGCCGCACGAGCCCTGATGGATCAGTTCGAGTACGGAGTCGCACTCGCACTGAATGAAAGTCAGCCACAACACGAGGGACAACCGCGATGACTTCCCCTTACTCCACCGCGCAAAGTCAGCTCAGCGCCGAAGCCAAAACCTTCAACTGGCTGCTGGACTCGTTCACCTCCGGTACCGCGGGCGTGATCGAAGCCATTGCGGTGTCCTCCGACGGTCTCCTGATGGCCATGTCGGCGATCAAGGACCGGCCGAACGCCGAGCGTCTCGCGGCGGTCGTCTCCGGTCTGACCAGCCTCGCCGGCGGTGCCGCCAGCTGGTACCGGCTGGGCGCCCTCAACCGGGTCATCATCGACATGGCTGACGGATACCTGCTGGTCACGGCGATCAGCGCCGGCTCGGTGCTCGGCGTCATCGCCGACCGGTCCGCGAACCTCGGCACCCTGGCGTACGAGATGACGCTCTTCGCGACCCGTGCCGGCGGTGCCCTGAGCCCGCGCCTGATCGCCGAGCTGAAGAACGCCGTCCAGCAATGACCTACCCGGACCCCGACGACCCGGTACCTCCGGCGCGCCCCGGAGTCCGGCCCTTCCTGCAGTCCGGTCCGCAGCACTCGACCGGCGGCTACACCCCCACCGGGGAACACCCGCCGGTCGAGCAGTCGACCAACAGTCTGCGCCCGTTCGTCATCACGTCCGGGCGGACCGATGGAGGAGACCCCGACATCGGTATGGAAACTCAGGTGACGGTGGTGCCCGGTGCACCCCCGTCGCGGTTGTCTCCGGAAACCAGGGCGATCGTGGCTCTCTGCGAGGAGAGCCCGATCTCGGTGGCTGAGATCTCCGCTCGGTTGCGCCTCCATCTGGGGGTCTGCCGAATCCTCGTCGGTGACCTTCGGGCCGCCGGCCAACTGGACGTCCACGTGCTGGACAACGACACACCTGACCCCGAGACCATCATGCGAGTGATCCGTGGACTTCGATCCATCAGCTAACCGCGTCGTCGGTACCGCGCGCATACCCGGTGCCCCCGCGCCCAAGAAGGCGCCGGTCCCGGTAAAGATCATCGTGGCCGGTGGCTTCGGCGTGGGTAAGACCACGACGGTCGGCGCCATCTCCGAGATCGCGCCGCTGACCACCGAGGCCGAGATGACCTCGGAGTCGGTGGGTATCGACGACCCCGGTCAGGCGACCATGAAGACCGGTACGACCGTCGCGATGGACTTCGGCGTGCTGACCATCGACCAGACGCTGAAGCTCTACATCTTCGGCACGCCGGGCCAGACCCGGTTCGCCTTCATGTGGGACGACCTGGTCAAGGGTGCCCTCGGAGCGCTCGTCGTGGTCGACACCAACCGGATCGACGACTGCTATCCGGCGGTCGACTACTTCGAGCGGGCCGGCCTGCCGTTCGTGGTCGGTATCAACACCTTCAACGGGCAGCTGAGCTACAGCATCGACGAGGTGCGCTGGGCGCTCGCCGTCCGTGAGGATGTCCCGGTCATCTCCTTCGACGCCCGGTTCCGTGGATCCGTCCGGGACGCGTTGCTGGTGGTGCTGGACCAGGCACTCGACAAGGCGATCCGGATGAAGTCGTCGTAGGGTGTCGTGCCGGTCGCCCGGTGAAAGTTTCCAAACCTGCCTCGCTGAGGGCAGAGTAGGGGTACCGGGCGACCGCGTGAGAAAGAGGACGGTGACGTGCGAGGCGGATTGGACGACGCGCTCGACAAGCTCGCCCGGCGGGACGAGCTGAGGCGCCGCGCCGCCGGAGAGTCCCCCGGCACACCGCCGGCGGTGACCGAGCTGGTCGAGGCCATCGCGGCAGTGGTCTCCCGCTATCCGGAGTTGAACGTCACGGTCGGCGTCGAGGGCGCCGGCGATCCGACGTTGCTGCATTTCGCCCAGCTCGACGGTGTCGTGCAGGTCAGCGCCGATCACGCGGTCGCGGCCCGGGCCACCGAGGCGGCGCCGAAGCACGCCGACTTCGAGATCGAGGTCGAGGAAGACGAGCCGGTGGTGGCCGAGCCGCCCCGGGGCAGCCACGACGATCAGGACCGTTTCGGTCCCACCGACTTCGAGTACGCGGAGCCGCCGACCGCCGAGCGCCCGTTCGTGTCGCCCGCCTATCCGTCGGCGCCGGAGCCACCCGTCTCGCCCGCGCACGGTTACGGCTATCCCGCTCCGGAGCCGGCCTACGGTCATCACCCGGGCGAGACCAGCCGCGACGATCTCGCGGCCCGCATGCGTTCGGCCAACGGCGCGACCGCGGAGCAGGCCGGTGTCGATCCCGCGCGGCATGCTGCGCATCCCTTCGCGGCTACCCCGCCACCCCCGATCCCTCATCCGTACGCGCAGACGCCGCCCCCACCCCCACCGCCCTACGCCGAGCCACCCCGCCAGCACTCGGCACCGCCCTTCACTCCGCAGTACCCCGAGCCGGCCGCACCGTCGTTCAACGCCCACCAGCACCCGGAGCCGGCCGCGCCGTCGTTCAACGCCCACCAGCACCCGGAACCGGCCGCGCCGTCGACCGCTGCTCATCAGGCGCCGGAGCCCATGCCGTTCCCGGCACAGCACGCCGAGCCGCAGCCCGACTTCCCGGAGCCGCAGCCCGGCTTCCCCGAGCCACTGGCGCAGCCGATCCCTCTACAGGTCGAGCGACCCGAGGAGACCGAGATGGCGGCCCGCCGCCTGGCCGCGATGCTGCGCGACGACCCGACGCTGCTCGACAACCCACCGGCCTGACCCGGCACCTCCCTCCAGCCGCCCGCCAACGCGGGCGGCTGTTGCATGCGCGTCACCGCTCGACTACTCAGCGTGCGCTTTGTTCACCCCTCGCCCGCCAGAGCGGAAATTACTCAGCGCAATCACGAGAATGCGGCGCGAGATCAGTCTCGAATCCCGCGAATCGGGCGTATCGCGTCCGGTTTCGCCAGCTCAGCGCAGTCTGAGATGTCTGGGTTAGCCCTTTTGGTCAACATCCGGCCCCGTTCCGATGGCACCCCTTGAGTCACGCTCGGTAGTTCCCTAATGTCCTATTACGTCCAAGAGAGCAGCTCAACAAGCTCGACGGACATCACGAACAGTGACCAGGCCGGGGGAGGGCACCGATGAGCGCATCGGAAAGCTGGCTCATAGCAGTCGCCGGCTACGCGGTCCTGCTGGCCTGGCCGATCTCCACGGTGATCCTGGTGTGGTTCGCGGTCCGCTACGTCGGCACCCACCGCGCCAAGGTCGTCAACCGGGCAGTGGCCGGCGGCGACGGCCGGCCCGAGCACTTCTGGATCATCGTCCCGGCCCTCAACGAGGAGGCCGTCGTCGCCAACACGGTCAACGCGGCGCTCGGCCTGCGCGGGCCGTCCGGCACGCTGGCCCGGGTCCTCGTGGTCGACGACGGATCCGACGACCGCACCCCCGAGGTGCTCGCCGCGATCGACCACCCGCGCCTGCACGTGATGCGCCGCGAGCTGCCCGAGGCGCGGCAGGGCAAGGGCGAGGCGCTGAACGCCGCGTACCGCTACATCGCCCAGCAGACCGCGGAGGCCGGTGTCCGCCCGGACCGGGTGGTGCTCGGCATCATCGACGGCGACGGCCAGGGCAGCGAGAACATCCTGGTCGAGGTCAACCGGCTGATGCGCGACACCAAGGTCGGCGCGGTCCAGGTGCAGGTCCGGATCCGCAACCGCAACAAGCTGCTCGGCGCGGTGCAGGACCTGGAGTTCGGCGCGATCGTGGACGCCTGCCAGAACATGCGGGACGCCCTGGACACCGTCGGGCTCGGCGGCAACGGCCAGTTCAGCCGGCTCTCCACGCTGCTGGCGCTCGGCCCGGCGCCGTGGTCCAGTTGCCTGGTCGAGGACCTCGAGCTCGGCCTGCGGATGCACCTCGGCGGCGTCTCGATCCGGTACACCTCGCGCGCCTCGGTCACCCAGCAGGCGGTCGTCGACGTCCGCCGGCTGACCCGGCAGCGGACCCGCTGGGCGCAGGGCAACATGCAGTGCGCCCGCTACCTCGGCCGGCTCTTCTCGTCGCCGCGGATCGCCCGGACCGCACTGGTCGAGATGCTGCACTACCTGCTCTCCCCGTGGGCGAACGCGATGGTCACCGTCGGCCTGGCCACGATGACCCTGACCGGAGCGATCGGCCTGCTGATCGGGCAGCCGGTCCCGTTCCTGCCGACCTGGGTCGCCCTCGCCGAGAGCGTCGCCGTGTGGATCGCGGTGACGACGTTCCCCGGCCTGCTCTGGGCGCTGGTGCACAAGCACAAGCGCGGCGACGAGGGCATGCCGCGCATGTTGATCGCGGCTCTCGCGTACCCCGCATTCTTGATCCTCGGTCTGGCCGCCACCTACCGCGCGCTCGGCCGGCAGGCCAGCGGCCGGCAGTCCTGGGCCAAGACCGAGCGGCTCGTCGAAGAACCGCTCGCCGCCTGATCCCGCAGGCGCAACTCCCCACCCCTCCCCCCGGAACAGAAGGCTCCCCCATGTCTCTGCGCGAAGTTCACCTCATCGGCGGCACCCGCCCCGAGGCCGTCAAGCTCGCTCCGGTCGCCCTCGCGATGCGGGAGGCCGGACTACTCGAGCCGATCCTGCTGGCCAGCGGGCAGCACCCGACGATGGTCACCCAGGCGCTCGCCGCCTTCGGCCTCGCGCCGGACATCACGCTGCAGGTCGACCGGAACACCGGCAGCCAGGCCGAGCTGCTCACCGCGATGGTCCGGGAGCTGGACGAGCTCTGGTCGGTACGCACCCCCGCCGCCGTGATCGTGCAGGGTGACACCACGACGAGCCTGGCCGGCGCGCTGGCCGCGTTCTGGCGCCGCATCCCGGTCGTCCACCTGGAGGCCGGTCTGCGCTCCGGTGACCTGGAGTCGCCGTTCCCGGAGGAGGGCAACCGCCGGCTGGTCGCCCAGGTCGCCTCGCTGCATCTGGCGCCCACGCCGCTGGCCGCGATGAACCTGCTGGACGAGAAGATCAACCCCGCCGATGTGCTGATCACCGGCAACACCGTCGTCGACGCGACCCTGGCGGTGGCCGGCCAGAAGCTGCCGTTCGAGAATCCTGCGCTGGCCGGCCGGAACGAGAGCACGAGCACCAACCGGCTGGTCCTGGTCACCGCTCACCGGCGGGAGTCGTGGGGTGAGCCGCTCGACCGGATCCTCGCCGCGGTCAAGGAGCTGATCCAGAAATATCCGGACATCGAGGTGGTTCTGCCGAGCCACCCGAACCCGGCGGTCCGCGACCAGGTCGACACAGCGCTGTCCGGTGTGGAACGGGTGACGGTCACCGACCCGCTGCCGTACCCGGATCTGTCCCGTCTTCTCTCCGAGGCCTACCTGGTGCTCACCGACTCGGGCGGGATCCAGGAGGAGGCGCCGTCGTTCCGGGTGCCGGCCCTGGTCCTGCGGGACGTCACCGAGCGGGTCGAGTCGCTGCACGCCGGCTGCGCCAAGCTGGTCGGCTCGGACACCGAGACGATCGTCCGGGAGGCGTCCGCGCTGCTGGACAGCCGGGTGCGCCGGGACGGGATGACCGCCGGCGGCAACCCGTACGGCGACGGTCTCGCCGCCCGGCGCACCGCCCAGGCCACCGCCGCGCTGCTCGGTCTCGCCTCGTTCCCCGACGCCATGCCCGTCACCCAGAACACCGCCCTCACGTCTGGAGCCGTTGCCTGATGCGTACCGCGAAGATCTCCCGCCGTACCCTGCTCGCCGCCGGCGTCTCGGCCGCCGCGGTCACGGCCGTGGCGCTGACCACCGTCGAGGCGGACGCCGCGAGCAACACCACGCCCAGCACGACGAAGACCGGCAAAGCCGCGCCCGGCGGCGGCACCGCGAAGACCCTGGTCCTGTACGACACCACGAGCGAGTACGGCTGGCTCGGCGAGGTCTACGCCACCCAGACCGCGAACCTCGCCTCGCACTTCGGCACGTGGACCGCGGCGCCGGTGGCCAAGTACAAGGCCGGTGACCTGAAGGCGTACACCGCGGTGATCTACGTCGGTTCGACCTACGACGAGCCGCTGCCGGACGCGTTCCTGACCGACGTGCTGGCCACCACCAAGCCGGTGCTCTGGATCTACGACAACATCTGGCAGCTCGCCGCTTCGTCGGGTTTCGCGGCGAAGTACGGGTTCACCAGCGGCACGTTCGACCTGGCCGACGTCGCCGAGGTGGAGTACAAGGGCCGTCGGCTGACGCGCAGCGCGGACAACAAAGCCGGCATCATGAACCTGCCGATCAGCGACACCGCCAAGGTGACCACGCTGGCCAGCGCGGTACGCCCGGACGGCACCACCTTCCCGTGGGCGGTGAAGTCGGGCAACCTCACCTACATCGGCGAGATCCCGTTCTCCTACGTCGGCCACGACGACCGCTACCTGATCCTCGCCGACCTGCTCTTCGACGTGCTGGGCAGCAAGGCCGCCGAGCGGCACCGCGCCCTGATCCGTCTCGAGGACGTCGGCCCGGACGCCGACCCGGAGCAGCTCAGGGCGATCGCCGACTACCTGTACGCGGAGAAGGTCCCGTTCAGCGTCGCCGTCTACCCGCGTTACCGGGACCCGAAGGGCGGCGAGGACTACACCCTGCTCAAGAAGCCGGCGGTGGTGTCCGCCCTGAAGTACATGAAGGCCAAGGGCGGCACGCTGCTCATGCACGGATACACCCACCAGTTCAACTCGGTGGCGAACCCGTATGACGGCACGAGCGGCAACGACTTCGAGTTCTACTCGGCGCACGTCGACGACAAGGACTACGTGATCTACGACGGTCCGGTGCCCGGTGACTCGGTCGCCTGGGCGACGAGCCGCATGGTCACGTCCGGCGCGCTCTTCGTCGCGGCCGGCCTGGGCGCGCCGAAGATCTTCGAGTTCCCGCACTACGCGGCCAGCCCGGCGGACTACCAGGCAGCGCACAATCTGTTCGGCAAGCGGTACGAGCGCGGCCTCTACTTCCCCGGCGTGCTGACCGGCGCGAAGTACGACTACAAGCGCCAGTTCGGACAGTTCTTCCCGTACACCGTGCGGGACGTGTATGGCTCGGTCGTGATCCCGGAGAACATCGGCAACGTCGAGCCGGAGGCGTTCAACAACCACCCGGTCCGGCTGCCCGCCGACCTGGTCGCCTCGGCGAAGCGGAACCTGGTCGTCCGGGACGGCGTGGCCAGCTGCTTCTACCACCCGTACCTCGGCACCGACCACCTGAAGGACCTGGTCAGCGGCATCAAGGGCGCCGGCTACACGTTCGTCAGCGCCGACACCATGCTCAACGGCTGAGTCATGGACGTAGTGGATTTCTGGGTCAAATCGTGGACGGCGGACGACCTGCCCGCGGCCCGGCAGCTGCTCACCCCGGACGTCGAGACGGAGTGGAACCTCGACGCCCCGGTCGACGACGAGGAACTGCTGCAGGTGCTGCACCGGGTCGCCGCCTTCGCGGACGGGGTCAGCGTGGTCGCGCGTACCGATGCGGTCGACGGCGCCGCGCTGATCTACGACCTCGTCGCGCCATTCGGAACGGCCCGGATGGTCGAGTTCCTCGCGGTCGCGGATCAGAAGATCACCGAGGTCCGGCATGTGTACGACGTGACCGCGATCGACCGCTATTTCCCCGACCTCTACGCGAACTAGGCCGATTTCTGTCCGCTTTCCTCGGTAGCGTGCGGACATGGCCTACGAGTTCCAGATCGCGATCGATTCCCCGGAACCGCACAAGCTCGCCGACTGGTGGGCGGAGACCCTCGGCTGGCGGCTCGAGCCGCAGGACGAGAACTTCATCAAGGAGATGATCGCCAAGGGGTTCGCCACCGAGGCGGACACCCTGCGGCACAACGGCGCTCTGGTGTGGCGCGCCGGGCAGGCCATCCGGCACCCGGATGATCTGCCCGGCGCGCCACGCATCCTGTTCCAGTGGGTGCCCGAGGAGAAGACGGTGAAGAACCGGATGCACCTCGACCTGCGGCTCGGCGGCGAGGACCAGGAGGCCGTGCGGGACCGCCTGATCGCCCGCGGCGCCACCTATCTCTGGGACGGCAGTCAGGGTCCGCAGAAGTGGCTGACGATGGCCGACCCCGAGGGCAACGAGTTCTGCATCAGCTGACCGGGAGCGCCCGGTCCAGCAGGGCGAAGAGCGCCTGCCAGTGCCGCTCCTCGCCCGCCGGGTGGTACATCGCGGTGTCCGCCATCGTGAAGCCGTGCGGCGCCCCTTCGTACAGCTCCGAGGTGTAGGTGACGCCGGCCGCGTCGAGAGCCGACTCGAGGGCCTTGATCTGGTCCGGCGTCATCGAGCCGTCGTTGTCGGCATGTCCGAAATAGACCTCTCCGGTGAGCGCGGCGACCCCCAGATGCGGGCTGTCCGGCTGGTCGGTCACCACCCCACCGGCATGGAAGCTGGCGACCAGGGCGACCCGCTCGGGCTGGGCGATCGCGGCGACCAGGGCATTTCGGCCACCCATGCAGTAACCGAACAGGCCGGCCGGTCCCGGCGCGACACCCTCCTGCGCGGCAAGGAAGTCCAGGTAGGCAGCGGTGTCGGCGGCCACCCCGGCGGCCAGCGCCGGCATCAGCGGCGCCAGCCGCTGAAAAGCCGCGCCGCGCCGCGCGCCATCAGTCAGTTCGGCCGGTTCCACCAGCGGGCTCCGGGCGCCGCGATAGAACAGATTGGGTACGAGCACCGCGTACCCGCGTTCGGCGACCCGGTCGGCCATCTCCCGGATCCGCGGCCGCAACCCGAAGACATCCATGAACATGACCAGGCCCGGGAACGGCCCGCTCCCGTCCGGCCGGACGAAGTACGCATCCGCGGTGCCGTCCGCCGCCGGGACGTCGATCTCGGTTCGCTGCATTACCGCACCTCCTGTGCCATCCGGGAAGATCCGTCGGACCGTAGCATCGCGGGCATTGGATCTTCGCCGGAAAGTCGTATCCTGTGGCGCATGGCCACCCGGCTACGCGCGGATGCCCGACGAAACCGTGCCGCCCTGCTCGACGCCGCTCGCGAGGTCTTCGCCGAGCAGGGTCTGGACGCGTCGCTGGACGAGATCGCCCGCCGGGCCGGCGTCGGCAACGCCACCCTCTACCGTCGTTTCCCCAGCCGCCGGCATCTGATCGCCGAGGTCTTCGCGAGTCACATGACCGCCGCGGTGCGCCTCGCCGAACAGGCCCTCGAACACCCGGACCCGTGGGCCGCGTTCGTCGGCTACCTCACCCGGGTCTGCGAACTGCAGGCCACCGACCGCGGCTTGGCGGAGTTGCTGGTCACCACCGCCTTCGACGACGACGAACGGCTGGCCGCGTTACGGATGACCGCGACTCAGCGCGCCGTGGACGTGCTGCTCCGGGCGCAGCGGGCCGGCCGGCTGCGCGCCGACTTCACCCGGCACGACCTGGCCCTGCTGATGATGGCCAACGCCGGGGTGGCCCAGCACTCGGCCGACCCGCAGGCCTGGCGCCGACAGTTGGCCCTGTTACTGGGCGGTCTGGCCAGTCGTTGACGAACAGGAATATTCGCAAACGTCAGCGGGTATGAGAGTGGTCGGCAAGCGCGGTTCCGGGAAGCCCCCTCTCGGAGCCGCGCTTCATACCTTCTCGCTCCCCCGGCACGGCTGCATCAGCGGCCTGCCTTCCAGCGGGCCGGCCCGCCTGCTTCAGCGGCCTGCCTTCCAGCGGCCCGGCCCGGCTGCATCAGCGGCCCTGCTTTCAGTGGCCCGGGTCAGGCGAAACCGCGGCCGGCTTCGGCGAGCGCCTCGCGGACCAGGTCGCGGTAGGGCCGCTCGGCCGGGTGCTGGAGCCAGACGTTCAGTGAGACGCGCAGGGTTGCCAGGAAGACGGCGGCGATCAGCTCTACGCGTACGCCCGAGGGGTCTTCCTGACCGACGCGGACCGCGACCGCCTCTGCCAGCTCGCGCTCCATCGCGGCGAAGGCCTGCGCCTGCGCGGCCGCCAGCGATGGATGGCGGCGCACCAGCCGGCTCTGGGCCGCCCATTCCGGATCTAGATCGCCGAACTCGCCGTAGAAATCCGCGGCGGCCGCGCTGAGTGCGGCCCAGGCCGGCTCGGCCGCCGGCCGGGCGCGGAGCTTGTCGAGCAACTGCCCGGTGCGCATCCGATGGCCGTGGAAGAGCGCTTCCTCTTTGTTGGCGAAATAGTTCGAAAAGGTACGCCGGGAGACGCCCGCATCGTCCGCGATGGCCTCGACCGTGATCCGGTCGGGTCCGTGCTCGAGCGCGAGCCGGAGCGCCGCCTCGTGCAGGGCCTGGCGGGTGGCTGCCTTCTTCCGCTCGCGAAGGCCCGGCTCGCTGGTCGGCGCACTCATGACCTGAGCCTACCGGCGTGTGACTCAGTTCCCAATGAGAAAACTTGCGCACTGGGCAACCTTAGGCGGATAGTTGTATGCATCAAGCATTTCGAGGAGGCGGTCATGCGGAACGACACCCTGGTGCTCGCGATGCACGAGGTCCTCAAGGCGGTCCGGATGCTCAAGCAGCGGCACAACACCGCCGTCCCGGTCGGGGCCCTCGGCGTCCTCGCCGCGATCCGCAACTACGAGCGGGCCGGCCCCTGCCACATGAAGGACCTGGCCGCCGAGCACGCCCTCGACCCGTCCACGATCAGCCGGGCCGTCGCCGCACTGGTCCGGGCCGGCCTGGTCACCCGCGTCGCGGACCCGGCCGACGGGCGGGCCAGCACCCTGCACCTCACCGACCAGGGCCGGACGGTGCTCGACAGCGCGCAGAAGCAGTACGAGACACGGCTGACCACCGCGCTCCAGGACTGGAGCGCCGAGGAGATCGCCGACTTCACCTCGGCTCTGCGCCGCTTCGCCCACGACCTGATCGTCTCGTCACCCGGTCATTCGCCCGGCGATCCGTTCGGCCTCGCGCCCAACGAAACGCCCAGCGATTCACCCAGTCTCACGCCCAGCCGTTCGTCCAGTCTGGAGGCCGCGCAATGAGCGCAGCAACCGAAACACGCGCCGAGCACGGCCAGATGACGCACCGCGAGATCATGGAGGCCCTCTCCGGCCTCCTGCTCGTGCTCTTCGTCGCCATGGCCAGCTCCACCATCGTCTCCACCGCGCTGCCGAAGATCATCGGTGATCTGCACGGCAGCCAGACCCAGTACACCTGGGTGGTCACGGCGACCCTGCTCACCGCCACCGCCACCACCCCGATCTGGGGCAAGCTCTCCGACCTCTACAGCAAGAAACTGCTGGTCCAGCTCTCGATCGTGCTCTTCGTGATCGGTTCACTGGCGGCCGGCTTCACGCAGAACACCGAGCAGCTGATCGCTGCCCGCGCGTTCCAGGGCATCGGCATGGGCGGCGTGCAGGCGCTGGTCCAGGTCGCGATCGCCGCGATGATCCCGCCGCGGGAGCGCGGCCGGTACAACGGTTACCTCGGTGGCGTCCTCGCCCTCTCCACGGTCGCCGGCCCGCTGCTCGGCGGCCTGATCGTGGACACCTCGTGGCTGGGCTGGCGCTGGTGCTTCTTCATCGGCGCGCCGTTCGCGGTGATCGCGCTGGCCGTCCTGCAGAAGACCCTGCACCTGCCGGTGATGCGCCGCGACGATGTGAAGATCGACTACCTCGGCGCCACCCTGATCGCCGCCGGCGTCAGCGTCATCCTGATCTGGATCTCCTTCGTCGACGGCTCGTTCGCCTGGCTCTCCTGGCAGACCTTCGCCATGGTCGGCGGCGGTGTGCTGCTGCTGGCGCTCGCCACCTGGGTCGAGTCGCGGGTCGCCGAGCCGGTGGTGCCGCTGCCGATCGTCCGTGAGCGGACCACCGCCCTGGCCATCATCGGTAGCCTCGCGGTCGGCATGGCGATGTTCGGCGGCGCGGTCTTCCTGGGGCAGTACTTCCAGATCGGCCGCGGCTACAGCCCGACCGAGGCCGGCCTGCTGATGATCCCGATGATGTTCGGCATCCTGGTCTCCTCCACCGTCGCCGGCAAGATGATCACCAAGAGCGGCCGGATCAAGCCGTACGTAGTGACCGGCACGATCGTCCTGGTCGCCGGTTTCGCCGGGCTCTCGGTCCTGGACCACGACACCCCGCTCTGGTACATCGG
This sequence comes from Actinoplanes sp. NBC_00393, assembly GCF_036053395.1. Lineage (NCBI taxonomy): Bacteria > Bacillati > Actinomycetota > Actinomycetes > Micromonosporales > Micromonosporaceae > Actinoplanes > Actinoplanes sp. NBC_00393. The sequence goes on from NZ_CP107942.1 coordinate 8,080,077, forward strand.
CACCGCGATGGCCGTGGTCGGTATCGGCGTCGGCCTCTCCATGCAGAACCTGGTGCTCGCCGTCCAGAACACCGTGTCGCTCAAGGACATCGGCGCCGCCAGCTCGACGGTCGCCTTCTTCCGGTCGCTCGGTGGCACCATCGGCGTCTCGATCCTCGGCGCGGTCCTCGCCCGCCGGGTGTCCGACTCGATCACCACGCAGTTGACCGCGATGGGCGTACCGGCCGGCAGCAGCGGCGGCAGCACGCTGGACCTGAACGGCATGCCGGAGGCCATCCAGCACGTCGTCCGGGCCGCGTACGGCGACGCCACCGGCCACATCTTCCTGATCTCCATGGGTGTCGCGGTGATCGGCGTGATCGCGGCGATCGCGATGAAGCCGAGCAAGTTGCGGACCACGGTCGACCTGCCGGCCGATAAGGAACCGGCTTTCGCGGACTGAGGCTCTCCTCGCCTTCATTGCTCTACCCGCCTCCACTGCTTTGCCCTCCTCCACGCGGCGCCCGGATCCCTGAGGATCCGGGCGCCGCACCATGTCCGGGATCACCCGCTGCGTGTCTGATTCGCCCCTTTACTCAGAGCTACTCTCGGGTAGCGGAGAGGTTTCCCTCATCCCGCGGCAGGCAGGGTCGATGCTTCGGCCGAGCACGGCTACGGCCGCGTCGCCCGGTTCCGGCCGGCCCGGCTTCCCCCGGCACAGCGCTGCCGGGCCACGGCCCGCACTGCTCGGCTCCGGCCGGGCATGGGAGAGGAGTACCGCGTTGGATGCGCTCGCGACCGATGCCGAGATGCTCTCGGCCGCCCTTCTCGCGATCGAGGACGAGCGGTCCTGGGACGCGGAGGCCGAGCTGGCCCGTTCGATCGAGATCGAGCAGGCTGCGCTGGCCCTCGGCGACGGGCTGCTGGTCGCCCGCGCTCAGCTCTGCCAGGCCAACATGCGACTGCGCTCCGGCGACGTGTCCGGTGCGGCGGCGCAGATCTGGCGGGTGCACCAGTGGGCGGTCAGCCATGACGCCCGGCTGCTGCTGGCGCGTACCCATCTGGTCTGGTCGAACATCCACCAGCACCTGAGCGACGCCGAACAGGCCCTGGAACACGCCGTGCTCGCGGTCGAGCTGCTCGACGAGGACTCGACGACGCACATGCACATCTGGCACCGCACCAAGCTCGCCGACGCGCTCTGGGCAGCCGGCTCGATGGACGCGGCCCGCATCCGGTACCGGCAGGCCGAGCAACTGGCCGTCGAGTCCGGGTCGCCGGCCCTGCTCTGCCTGCTCAACAACTACGCGTTCACCGAGTTCGACACCGGCCACCAGGAACGCGCCGAGGAGGTGGCGGACCGGTTGCAGCGGCTCGCGGCCGAACGCGGCGAACTGCTCGAACCGGCGTACCTCGACACCATCGGCTGGATCCAGATCGGCAACGAGCGGTTCGAGGCCGCCGAGACGACCATGCAGGAGTGCATCGAGCGGCATGCCGAGGGCCGGTACGACGCCGCCGATGGGCTGGCGATGTATCTGCTCACGCTGGCCAGGGCGCAGCGAGGGCTGGCGGCGTACGAGCGGGCGCAGGCGACACTCGACGAGTCGCGGGCACTGTGCCATGAGCGTGATCTCGGGGATCTGCTGGTACGCGTACATGAGGAGCAGGCCGAACTGCACGCGGCGCGGGGCGAGTTCGCCGAGGCGTTCGCTGCGCACAAGGTGTTCTTCAGCGCGTACCAGGCTCGGCACTCGGTTCAGCGCGAGGCGCGTACCCGGACCCGGCAGGCCATGTTCGAGACCGCCGAGGCCCGGCAGGAGGCCGAGCGCTTCCGCGAGCAGGCCCGCCGCGATCCGCTGACCGGCCTGCACAACCGCCGGTACGTGGACGAGCGGCTGCCCGGCCTGATCGAGTCCGACCCCGCCCTCACCGTCGCCCTGGTCGACCTCGACCACTTCAAGCAGGTCAACGACCAGCTCTCGCACAACGTCGGCGACCAGGTCCTGGTGCTCGTCGCCGACCTGCTGGCCCGCGAGATCGCGATGGCCTGCCCGGACGGCTTCGTCGCCCGGATGGGTGGTGAGGAGTTCCTGATCGTGCTGCCGGACACCACGATTCCCCGGGCCGCCGGCCTGCTGGACAGCATCCGCCGGGTGATTCGCGGACACGATTGGAAGCCGATCACACGTGGCCTCCCGGTGACCGTGAGTATCGGTGTGGCCGCCGCGGCCGAGGCGCCCGCCACCACCCAGCCATCCCTACTGTCCACAGCGGACAGTCGCCTGTACGCTGCCAAGCACGCCGGACGTGATCGCGTCGTGTCGGCCGCGGATCAGCATGGCGATCTGCACGCCTACGCTGCCTGACTCTCAGTAGCCATATTCGGTCGCCGGGGCTTAAGTCGGTCAATCGTTTGCGGTTAGGCTGGACGGGCCGGCGATGATCGGCAACGGGGTCGAGGCGCAAGGAGGCCGTCGTGGACAAGGGCAGTGGCATCTCCGGACCCGGTGAAGTTGCGCCTCCGGGCGTCAACATCAACGTGCCGCACTCAGCCCGCATCTACGACTACTGGCTCGGCGGGAAGGACAACTTCGCCGTCGACCGCGGTGTCGGCGAGGCCATGCTTCAAGCCATCCCCAACCTGCGCTACATGGCCGGCGAGAACCGGAAGTTCGTCCACCGCGTGGCCCGCGACCTGGTGCAGAAGGAAGGCATCACCCAGTTCCTCGACATCGGCACCGGCATCCCCACCCGGCCGAACCTGCACGAGGTGGCGCAGACCATCGAGCCGACGGCCCGCGTGGTCTATGTGGACAACGACCCGATCGTGCTGGTCCACGCCCGGGCCCTGATGCTGAGCAGCCCCGAGGGCCGCAGCGAGTACATCTCCGCCGACCTGCGCGACCCCGCCTCGATCATGGGCGACCGCGCGCTGCAGGACACCCTCGACCTGAACAAGCCGGTCGGCCTGACCCTGATCGCCATCCTCATGCTGCTCGCCGACGAGGACGATCCGTGGACGAAGGTCGCCGCCATCCGCGACGCCTTGCCGTCCGGCAGCTGCCTCGCGATCACCCACCCCACAGCCGACTTCAACCCGGCCGAGGTGGACGCCGCAGTCGCCGCCGCAACCGGCGCCGGAATGACCTTGGTAGCGCGGTCCCAGGAGGCCGTGGGCCGCTTCTTCGGCGACTGGGAGCTCCTGGAGCCAGGCCTGGTCCCGGTCTCCAGTTGGCGCCCCGACGACCCGGACGTAGACCCCAAGGCCGCCTACTACTGGTCCGGCGTAGCCCGCAAGCCGTAGTGCGCCGGCGCCCCCTCGCCGCGACCTGAGAGTGATGACACCTCCGCTATAGGCCGCGGTACTAGCTGCGCTGCGCAGCGAAGCACGCCGTATGCCCTATTGATTACCGGCTTGTCCCGATCCGGGCCGACCGCCGATGTTGGGTATCGACCACTCCTCACGTCTGTTCGCACACCCGCCAGGAAGCCTTCGCCGAGGCCTGCAGGACGTCGCTTCGCGACCGATCCATCACCTAAAGATGTCACCCTAAGTGACCCCCGTGGGGATCTTACGTGCGTTATCATGCTCAGAATCCCGGGACAATGCACAGTTCAACGCACGTGCAGGCAGTGTGCGTGCGCCACCTGATCTCGGAAAGCGCCTAGTTCACGGAAAGTAACTAGCGCGGCGGCACCCGCTGCCACGGGTGCCGCCCTTCCGAGTTCTCCGAATGCGCAGGGAGACTCGCAGTGAGCGTACGTCAACCATTCCGTCCGCCAACCGAAGCGCCTGACAGAAGCAAGCCTGAACGTCGCCACATCGTCACGCTTCGCTATCTGAGGGAAGTCCGGCATCTGATGCTTGCGGCCGCCGCATTCCTCGGAGCCGGCGCCGGCGCATCATAGGCCGCGTCGAACATCGCCGGCTTGCTGGCTCTCTTCAAGTGATCTATCTAAGCCGGCACAGCAAGCGCAAGATGCTGCAGCGAGCAGTTCCCGCCTGAACCAGACAACGAGAGGGACCCACCGGTTCGACCGGTGGGTCCCTCTCGTTTGGACCGAGTGGGCGGCTTGGCACGGGGAACCGAACCGCCCACCCGGCGTCAGACGGGCGTGCTCCGCAACGCCCGTAGACGGGGGCGCTTGCTGGCCGGCGGGACGGGCACGCGGCCCGCCCGGATCAGCATTTCGCGCACCGCGCCCTCACGTCCCGCACGGTCGACGACGACGCCGCGGACACCGACCCAGGTGTCGCCGTCGTGGGGGATCAGTCTGTGCATGTCGACCCGCACCAGGCGGAGCCGGATCGGGCCGACGCCGTAGCAGTAGTCGGACTCGGCGAACTCGTACACCGGCCAGCGTGGCCCGCTCGGCCGTAACACATGGTTACGGATCCGTGGCGCAACAGTTGTCCACCGGGCTCGGCCCGATGGCTGCCCGGCAGGTCGCTGCGCACGGCAGCGAACGAGCTCACTCGCGCGCGTCGGACTCACCCTCCTTGGCAGGCGGCTTCGGGACGGTCCCCTCAGGCCGGCTCAGTGCATACCTCACCCCGCCGAACCGGTGCGTCACCGCACTGGCCCGAGCCGAGGCTGCGACCACCTCATCGGTGATCGGCTCGTCCCGATAGACCGCCGGCGGGTTGCCCCGGCGCGCGCTCTCGGCCGCGCCGGGGTCGCCCGGATCGGGATGTTCGGGGCCGATGTTGGGTACCGACATACTCGTCACCTCTCGCTCAGACGCCCCCGCCAGGGAGCCTCGCGCCGAGGCCGCAGACGTCGCTCCGCGACCGACCCATCACCCAAAGATGTCACCCTAAGTGACCTTCCTTGGGAGCTCACGTGCGTTATCATGCTCAGAATCACGTGACTACGCAAGGCCAGATGCACGTGCATTTGCATCGCAGCCCAATTAGGCACGTGTGGACACAGATCCCGGATCGATCGGCGATCCGGGGCATACCAAGGGAGCTTGGAATGACCTACGTGGTCAACGGCATGCCCGCCGGCCAGTTGGACGGAGTGACCTGGCAGAAGAGCGGTCGCAGCAACCCAAGTGGCAACTGCGTCGAGTGCGCCGTCCTGCCCAGCGGCGACGTCGCCGTGCGCAACTCCCGGGACCCCGAGGGTGCGGCCCTGATCTACACCCGGGCCGAGATCGAAGCGTTCTTGGGCGGCGTCCGCGACGGGGACTTCGACAACCTCGTCGCCTGACACCAGTCGTCTGCGATCCGGCCGCCGGGCAATTTCAGGCGTGGGGCAGCTGCGCCCACGGCCGGACCGCCATGTGAGCCTGTCTTCCGGCCGGGTCTAGCCAAGACCCGGCCGCTTCCAGGTCAGAGGTCAGGCTGGTCGGCCGACCTCGTGCAGCAGCTTTCCGAGGATCTCCGGCGTGTGGTTCGGCGGCTCGGCGTCGATGCACACCCGCTCCATCGCCATCGCGTAATGGTCGACGTCCTCACGCTTGTCCAGGTAGATCGCGCTGGTCAGCTGCTCCACATAGACCACGTCGGGCAGCTCCGGCTCGGGGAACCGCAGGATCGCGAACGGTCCACCGGCCGCGGCGTGCCCACCCGCGTGGAACGGGATGATCTGAAGCCGCACGCTCGGCAGTTTCGACGCCTCGATCAGCGACTCGATCTGCTGGCGCATCACCTCGACACCACCGATCGGGCGGCGCAGCACGGCCTCGTCGATGACTGCCCAGAGCTGCGGGGCGCCCGGACGGGTGAGAATCTGCTGCCGGTGCCGGCGGACCTCGACCCGCCGGTCGATCTCCTCGGCGCTCGCGCCGGCGTGGCCCAGCATGATGACAGCCCGCGCGTACTCCGGCGTCTGCAGGAGGCCCGGCACGAACTGGATCTCGTAGGTCCGGATCAGCGAGGCGGCCGCTTCCAGCCCCAGATAGGACTGGAACCAACCGGGAAGGACATCGCTGAAGTGGTGCCACCAGCCCGGGTTGTTGGCCTGACGGGCCAGCCCGATCAGCGCGTCGCGCTCCTCGCTGTCGGCCACGCCATACATGGTCAACAGGTCGGCGACGTCGCGTTCCTTGAAGCTGACGCGACCCAGTTCCATCCGGCTGATCTTGGATCCGGAGGCACGGATCTCATACCCGGCTGCCTCACGGGTGATCCCTCGCGTCTCCCGCAGCTTGCGAAGCTGGGAGCCGAGCAGGATACGCAGCACGGTTGGGCCGCCGCCCGGCGCCTCCTCCTGCGAACCCGCGCTCACCTGACTCCTCGTCGCTGGTCTGTGACTGCACGATGCAGTCCTACGCATCCTAGAGCCGAGATCGTCCCGTGCGAAACCAGCTCGAGTGTGGCTTCGCGCGTTTGCGCGCGCCGGATGCACGTGCATCCGGCCTTGCGAACGCACTTGATGACGAGCATGATAGCTGACAGACACGTACCGACTGCTAACACAGCGTGCCGAAATGTAAGGCTGCTCGGCCGATGTGCTTGGTTGCCGTCACCTGTCGCCCCCCGACACCCCGCCTCGCCAGATCTAGGAGGCACCACATGTCGCACTGGAAGGCATCCACGCCGACCGTCACCCCGCCGCAGCGTGATCCTGCGGACGTGGCGCCGGCCGAGAGCTACCGCCCGGCCGATCCGGTGTGGGTCTACCGGGACGGCTGGCGTGCCGGGATCATCGAGGCGGCCTCCCCACGAGCGGTCACGGTGACCTATCGCCCGGGCAGCCACCCCGGCACCGGCGTCGACACCTTCACTGCGCCATATGTGACTTCTCGCGCCGACAGCGACCCCGCGCTCGACCAGCGCGGCCTCCATCTGGTCCGACGGAGTCCGCTGGTATGACCGGGGCAGTCACGATCTCAGCAGTGGTGGGCCTCCTGAGCCTCTTCTCCGGCGTGGCCCTGGGGTGGTATTTGCGGCGCACCAACGACTGGTGCCCCACCTGCGGTGAGCAGCTCACCTGCGGCGCATGCCCGGCCGGAGTGCACTGGCACGAGGAGCCCGCGACCGCGAAAACCTTCTAACTCATCCCCGCCAGCAGATATTCGCGCACCTGACCGCGCGCCTGATGGATCCGTGACTTCACGGTTCCCTCCGGGATGCCGAGTTGCTCGGCGATCTCCCGATAGTCCAGCTGGCAGATGTCACGCAGCACCATCGGCGCGACCAGTTCCGCCTTGCGGGCCTCGAGCCGTTCCAGAGCGTCGAGCAGGTCGAGCCGGGATCCGGCGATCACGCTGGTGGTTCGCGGGTCGGCCACGTCGACCGGCGGCGTCTCGTGCGCCTGCTCCGCCGCACGCCGCTTGAGAGTTCGGTACGTCTGCCGCGCGCTGTTGGCGATCACGACGTGCAGCCAGGTGCTGAATTTCGCACGGCCCTCGAAGCCGCCGATGTTCCGGGCCACCTGCATCAGGACGTCCTGACAGGCCTCTTCAGCGTCCTGATAGCACGGTAGGAAGCGGGCGCACCGACGGAGCACTTGCGGACGGATCGCCGCCAGCAGGTCCTCCAGCGCGTGCCGATCACCGCCGGCAGCCCGTCGGGCAAGCTCTTCCTGCTGCTCATCCCGCATGATCACCCCCATGAATCCGGGCTCATAATACGGGCGTGTCAACGCTTCCCAAGATTGGTCGGTACCAGGTCGTCGAACGGCTGGGCTCCGGCGCTTTCGCCACGGTGTGGCTCGCCGAGGACGACGTCCTGGAGTCCCGGGTGGCGATCAAGGTGCTGGCCGACAACTGGGCGCATCACCCGGATGTCCGGGCCCGCTTCGAGCAGGAGGCGCAGGTGCTGCGCCGGGCCGACTCGGAGCGCCTGGTCCGGGTGCACGACTTCGGGGAACTGCCGGACGGGCGTCCGTACCAGGTGATGACGTATGCGGCCGGTGGCACCCTGGCCGACCGTCTCGAGCACGGTCCGCTGCCGGTCCGCGTCGCACTGCGCATCGCGGCCGAGATCGCCCAGGCCGTTACGGTTCTGCACGAGTCCGGCGTTCTGCACCGCGATCTCAAGCCGTCGAATGTCCTTTTTGACACAGTGCGTGGTCACGAGCGGGTGCTGGTGGCGGATCTCGGGCTCGCCAAGTCGATCGCGCAGGCCTCGGGGTTCACCGTGGTGGCCGGCACGCCCGGCTACATGGCGCCGGAGCAGCAACTGCCGGGTGGCGGTCTGGACGTGCGCGCCGATGTGCACGCGATCGGCGCGATGACGTACCAGATGCTGACCGGCCGGACGCCCGGCGCCGGCGCGGTGCCGCCCTCGAAGCTGCGGCCCGGCGTCTCCCGCGAGATCGACCGGATCGTGTTGCGCGCCCTCGACCCGGATCGGAAACGTCGCTGGCCGACCACCGACGCGCTCGCCGAGGCCCTGGACCAGGCGATCGATCCTCGCCCGTCCCGTAGGCGCCGGGCGCTGCGCTGGCTCGGCCGGTCGGTCGGCGTTGCTGTCGCGGTCGCCGCCACAGCGGCCGCCGGCGGCGCGATCAACCCCCAAGGCACACCCCAGGATTGGGTACGGGTATTCGACCAGTCCTCGACAGTTTCCGTCGCTGTGCCCGCCGACTGGGCGCGCCAGGTCAAGGGCAGCGGCTGGGATCCGGCCGCCGTCGGCCTACCGTCGAGCACCCAGCGTGGCCTATTGGTCGGCGCTGATCTGGAGTCGTGGACCGCTCCGGGAAACGACCAGCCGGGTGTCTTCGCCGGCCTGACCGGCCCGGCCGTCGGAGCGAAGCTTCCCGCGCACCCCGACTGTGTTCGTGCTCCCGACCGCCCGGCTCGCCTCGCCGGGCTGGTCCGGCCGATCGAGCGGTGGACCGACTGCGCGGGATCGTCGGTCTCCTACAGCGAGACGCTGCTCAACACCGGCGGCGGCACCTTGTACGTCCAGATCCGGCAGTCCACCCCCGTAGACCGCACTGACGAGATCCTCCGCACCGTCCGCCTGACGCGGGCCTAGCCGATGCAGCCGGGCTGGCTCTTCAGCTCGATCCAGATGCTCTTGATCTTGTTGTCGTTCGCGAGGCCGAACCCGTAGTTCGCCTTGCTGTTGCCCGGAACGGTCACGCGCGACTCGCCGTACTCCCGCTCGCCGACCGTGTCGAACGCCTTCGGGTAGGCGCGCTGCGCCTGCTTGATGGTGCTGCCGATCCGGACTCCCTCCGGCGTGACCACACCGCTGCGGGCGTGGAGGACGACGATGCCGAGTTCTTCGTTGAAGAAGATGCCTTTCTCGTCGTCCTTCATGGCGAGATCCTGCGCGCAGTTGCTCGGCAGCGCGTCCGGGTCCACCTTCCGCACCTCGACCAGCCCGGTGGCCAGCAGCGCCTTCCGGCTCATGCCCAACTTGAGCGCGCCCATTCCGTCCGGGCCGATGACCAGCGAGTTCTCGGCCGGCTCAGTCGTCGTCTTCGCGGTGGCAGTCGCTACCGGCGACGCATCCACGCTCGCGGCCGCCGAACTCGCCGCCGACGGGCTCGCCGCCGCGCTCGGCGACTCGGTCACGCCCGCGGCCGGGGCGGCCGCACCCGCGACCTGCTCAGGCCCGGAGGTGCAGCCGGTGGCGACCAGCGCCAGGCCGAGGATCGCGCCGAGGAACGGAATCGTGCGTCGCATCGTGGTGTCTCTTCTCTGCATCTCTCGTGCTCTGTCAGATAGTGCGATGCAGAGGTTCCAGACCTGGTTCTGGATTGGAGATCACGAGTGGGTAACGGCGTGGACCTCGACCACTGATCGCCCCCGGCGGTCGCGGCTGCGGCCGGGAGGCGTGCTTGATCGCGCTGGTAGAGCGGTGCAGGTGTGGATTCGGTGGGACCCGCCACTCGTAGAAATATCGGTTTAGAGCGACCGGCAATAGGTTTCACCTGAGCCGGCGGGTGGTGGGTCTGGTGTCCCAGCGGTAGAGCGTGCGGGCTCGTTGGATGAGTTGACGGATCGTGACGATCGCGGCGGCGAGGTACAGGTAGAAGTCGATGATCTGGGCGTTGCGGTCGGTGCAGCGGCGGATCTTGCCGAAGCCGTTCATCCACGAGTTCGTCCGCTCGACCACCCAGCGTTTGCCGATCTGGATCGGGGCGGGCACGCCCTTGCGGGCGATCTGGGCGTCGAAGCCGATCTCGTCGAGCAGTTCCCGGCTGCGTTTGCTGTCGTAACCACGATCCAGGTGGGCAGTGACCTGCTCAGGCCAGTAGTAACGGAGCTGGGTGCTGCACGCTTGGAAGGTGTCGCGCAGCAGCGGCGAGTCGTGCCGGTTCGCCGGGGCGCCGACGATCCCGAGCGGGATCCCGTAGCCGTCCACACCGGTCGAGCGCTTCATGCCGCCCTTGCCGCGGTCGACAGGAGACCGGCCGGCCCGGTCACCGCCGCACGGCGCTTTCGTGATCGCGCCGTCGGCGCTGACGTCGGCCAGATCCAGGCCGATCATCCGGTCATAGGCATCCAGGGCCAACTCATGGACCTGTTCACCGAGACCGGCAGCGGCCCACGCCCGCAGACGGCGGCGGATGGTCCGATCCGAACAGGCAGCCGACGCGACGCGTTCATAGCCGGAGCCGTGAACCAGAGCCGCGATGACATCGCTCGAACACCACCCGGTCCGGGATCCGGCGGCGGTGGCAGCCCAGCGGATGCGACGGATCGAACTCGGGTCGTTCAGGCCACAGCGCGGCGAACTGGACCCAGACAGGTTCGAACAACGAAGATGGCAGCGCAGGCACGGGACTCCATCGGTCACGAAGCGTAGAGAACTCCGATGATCAATGGACCCGTGCCTGTTCGCTGCTCGCAGGCCCCGCATGTCCGGATCTTGGACCTATCGCCGGACGCTCTTAAATGATGTTGAAGTTGTCTCTGAAGAGGTTTTGCGGGTCGTAGCGGTGCTTGAGCGCGCGGAGGCGGGTGAGGGTTGCCGGCGGCCACGCTTCGGTGATGCGCTCGGGGCTCTGGTCGGTCTCGAAGGAGAGGTAGAGGCCGCGGAAATGCGGGGCGAGGTCGTGCCAAGCGCGGTCCAGCAAGGCTTTTGATCCGCCGAAGGCGACGACCGAGAAGTTGGCGGCGCGGTGGGCGTAGGCGGTGGCTTCGGAGGGGACGTCGGCGACGGCGCCGCCCACCGAGCGGACCTGAAAGAAGTAGACCGTGCCGGACGTGATCAGCTTGGCCGCAGCGGCGCAGAACTCCGGGGTCAGGTGGTCGATCAGGCCGGATCGGACCGCCGGTTCGCCCTGGCCGTCGTGCGGGGCGTCGGGGACGTTCATCACTCCGGCGTACGGTACTAATTGGACCTGCTGCTGCAGAAGCGGCGCTACGCCGGCGATCGGGGTGAAACGGTCGATGATCGTGTCCGGGTCGGCGGAGTCGACGACGCCGTAGATCTGCGCCAGAGCGTGGCCACGCCGGGGCGGGCCCATGATCAGGTTGGTGGTCACGTCGCGCGGAGCGGCCTCCATCGCGGCGCCCCAACTCTCCAGCAGGCCGGCGCCGTCGGCGGCGTCGAGGACGAACTGCCCGAAACCCACCGGCCCGACCTCGTCGACCTCGAACTCGAAGGCGGTGACTACCCCGAAGTTCGCGCCCGCGCCGCGGATCGCCCAGAACAGGTCGGCGTTCTCGTTCGCGTCGGCGCGGAGCCGGGTGCCGTCGGCGAGGACGAGTTCGGCGGCGCGCATCCGGTCGATCGTGAGGCCGTGTTCCCGGGCCAGCCAGCCGATGCCGCCGGCGGTGGCGAGCCCGCCGACCCCGACGCCGCCGTAGTCGCCGCTGCTCAGCGCCCAGCCGTGCGGCGCGAGTGCCGCGGCGACGTCCTTCCAGCGGGCGCCGGCCTCGATGCGGACCAGGCGGCTCCCTGCATCGAGGACCTCGATGGAGTTGAGCTTTGCGACGTCGATGACGATGCCGCCATCGTTTGTCGAGCGGCCGCTGATGCCGTGCCCACCGCTGCGGACCGCCAGCGGAACCTCCTGGTCGCGGGCGAACGCGACGGCCGCGACCACCTCGTCGACGGTCCGCGGCTGCAGTACCAGGCCGGGTGCGCCGCCGCGGAGATAGGTGGAGCGGACCCGGGCGTACTCGAAGTCGCCGGGCTCGATCGCCACGGCAGCGAGTTCGGCCGGCAGGCCGTCGTAGTCGATGCCGTCGCGGCGCTTCGCCAGCGCGGCCGCGGGACGCATCACCTCGGTGCTGCGCCGGCCCACCGCGGCGCGTACGGCCGGGATCACCTCGGTCGCGAAAAGTTCCAGTTCGTCCGGGTCGTCCGAGCCGAGGATGAACGTGCCGATCCCGTGGTCCAGGGCGAACGGGACCAACTCGTCGACCCACTGGGCGGCGGACTTGGCCGGGTCGCCGAAGACGTTCAGGAGCCGGCGGATCTCGCGCGGATCCCGTCCGGCGGCTCGGGCTGCCTCGTCGATGATCTCGTTGCCGGTCTCCAGCGCGCCGGGCTTGAGGTAGGAGAGGGACGGCAGCCAGCCGTCGGCCTTCGCTCCGACCAGGCGGAGCATGCGCGGGCCGTACGCCCCGACCCAGATCGGGACCTGGTGTGCCGGCGCCGGACCGCGTTTCGCGCCGGTCAGCCGGAAATAGGTGCCGCCGTAGCGCAGCTGGGCCCGTTCGTCGGTGCGCCACAACTCGCGGATCACGTCGATCGCCTCGCTGAGCTGGTCCACCGACTCGCCCGGCGAGCGCCGGGTGACACCCATCGCCTCCATGGCGTCCCAGAAACCACCGGCACCGAGGCCGAGCGCGAGCCGGCCTCCGGAGAGAAGGTCCAGGCCGGCAGCCGCGCGGGCCAGCACAGGAGCAGGGCGCATCGGTACGTTGAGCACGTTGCCCGCCAGACCGATCCGCTCGGTCCGGGCGGCCACCCAGGTCAACAGGGTCCAGGTGTCGAGGAAGCCCGGCTGATACGGATGGTCCTGGAAAGTGACCAGGTCATAGCCGAGTTCCTCGCTGAGGCGGGCCCGTTCGACGACCGCCTGCGGGTCGGCGTTGGAGGGGGTCAGGAAGGTCCCGAACTGCAGCGGGTGGCCGTAATCCACCCGTTGATCGTAGTGCTCCTGCCGGTAGGCTTGATCGCTATGACAGCGGCGGAGAAGGCGCCTCTGACCTGCTGTGAGCGTGATGCGGCACGTGCCGCAGGTCTTCCCACCGAGCCCGGGCCTGTTCGACGTTCACGAGGCCAACGAGGAACTGACGCGGAGTTCTTCCCGGACGGCCGGTTCCGGTCGCTCGCGGTGGTCAACCTCGGTCACCCCGGGGAGCGGCCTTGGCGGGATCGGCTGCCGCGGCTGTCTCCGGAGACCACGGTGCAGTGGGCCTGACCCTTTTCGGCCCGGCGGCATGCCGCCGGGCCGGTTCCTTCATCGCCAGCGGTCGCCCGTCAGGCGTTCGTAGACCTCGATGTACCTGTTGCGGGTGGCTTCGACCACCTCGTCCGGAATCTCCGGGCCGGGCGCGGTCCGGTTCCATTCGGCGAGCCCCGCCGACCAGTCCCGCAGGAACTGCTTGTCGAGGTAGCGCGGCACACTGCCCGGCTTCCATTCGTCCGCGCCCCAGAACCGAGACGAGTCCGGCGTAAGCACCTCGTCCCCAAGCTTCAACCGGCCGTCCGTACCGTGCCCGACCTCGATCTTCGTGTCGGCGATGATGATGCCCTTGCCGGCCGCGATCTCAGACCCCCGCCGGTACACCTCGAGCGTCACCCGGCGCAGCTCCTCGGCCAGGTCCTTCCCCACCCGCTCCTGCGTCTCCTCGAACGTCAACGGCGCGTCGTGCCCGCCACCGACCGGCTCCTTGGTGCTAGGCGTGAAGATCGGCTCGGGCAGCTTGGCCGCCTCGACCAGCCCTTCCGGCAGCGGATTGCCGGAAACGGCCCGGTCCCGCTCGTAATCCTTGAGCCCCGAGCCGGCCAGATAGCCGCGCGCGATGCACTCCACCATGACCATCTCCAGGCGCTCACACCGAATGGCCCGGCCGGCAAACTCCGCCGGCACATCGGTGGCGGAGATGACGTGGTTGGGGATCACGTCGGCGAGCTGGTCGAACCACCAGAGGGAGAGCTGGGTGAGGATCTTGCCCTTGTCCGGGATGGGCGTGGGCAGGATGACGTCATAGATCGAGATCCGGTCGGAGGTGACCAGGAGGAGGTCGTCGCCGTCGGCATAGACGTCCCGGACCTTGCCGGAGTGCAGGAGCTTCACAGCTTCCCCTCGGGTGTGGTGGTAGGCGTGCGGTTTCACGCTATCGAACCCCGCCCCTCCGCCAGACGTCGCCCGATCCGGCAGACTGACCCGGTGCCTGACGAGTTGACTGCCGGTCTTTATGAGAATGTCATTACCGAAGCCCTTCTCCATCAGCTGGCCGGCGTCAACGACGAACTCGTCAAATTGCAGGAATTGCGGTCGGCGGACGCATCCGACCGGATTGCCCGACTGGTCGCTCGGCAGGTCGAGCGAGCCCTCAACACTGTTCCGGAATCCGAGCGGGTTGCGGTGGGCGTTGAGATCGCGCGGCATGTGCTGGAAACCCTGCACGCCCGACTGCCGCGCTCGGGAGCGGACCTAGAAAGGCCAGAGGAGCCGGGACGGGCACTCGCGGCGATCGGTTCGTACGATCCGGCCGGCGGTGTCCTGTTTCCTCGGCGCCCGCTCATTCCGCTCGTGGACACGACCCTGCTCACCAATGCACCCGGTGAGCCTCGAGTGGGAAACCAGATCCTCACCGAGATCGATTCGGCGGACTCCATCGATGTGCTGATGGCTTTCATCCGACGCAGCGGCCTTCGTCCCCTCCTCACCTCTCTCCGCAGACACCGGGAACTCGGTAAACCGTTCCGAGTGCTGACCACCACCTACACCGGCTCGACCGAACTCGAGGCCCTTTCGCTCCTCAGCGAACTGGGCGCCGAGGTACGAGTCTCCTACGACCTGGCCACCACGCGGCTGCACGCCAAGGCTTGGCTGTTCCACCGACGTTCCGCGTTGAGCACGGCATATGTGGGTTCCTCGAACCTGACCCACTCCGCCCAGGTCGACGGCAAGGAGTGGAACGTACGCGTATCCGCTGCCCGCAACCCCGACGTGGTCGACAAGATCGCCGCAGTCTTCGAGACCTACTGGCAGAACGGCGACTTCGTCCCCTATGTCGAGGAGGAGTTCCGCCGCGAGGTTGATCGCGGCCGGCGACGCGACGAGCGGCACCACACCTTCCTCAGCCCTATCGAAATCCGCCTCGAACCCTTCCAGGAGCGCATGCTGGAGCAGGTCGAGGTGTCTCGCCAGAACGGGCACCACCGGAACCTCCTGGTCTCGGCAACCGGCACCGGGAAGACAGTCATGGCAGCGGTTGACTACGCCCGCCTCCGGCAGCGGCTTCCACGGGCTCGCCTTCTTTTCATCGCGCACCGCCGCGAGATTCTGGAGCAGAGTCTGCGCACGTTCCAGCAAGCCATCCGCGACTACTCGTTCGGCGAGGTGTGGGTCAGCGGATCACGCCCGACGGCCTTCGATCACGTCTTCGCTTCCATTCAGAGCTTGAACAGCAACGGTCTAGCCCACTTGAAGCCGGATCACTTCGATGTTGTCGTCATCGACGAGTTCCATCACGCTGCCGCGAAGTCTTACGAGGCAGTTTTGCAACACTTGCAACCTCGGGAACTCCTGGGCCTGACCGCCACCCCGGAGCGGGCGGACGGGCTCCCGGTCCTGCACTGGTTCGGTGACCGGATCGCCGCAGAACTGCGGTTGTGGGATGCGATCGAGCAGCACAGATTGTCGCCCTTCGCCTACTACGGCATCCACGACGGCACCGACCTGACCGCCGTACCGTGGCGTCGCGGACAGGGCTACGACACTGACGCGCTGACGCACACGTACGTCGGAAACACCACCTGGGTCCGGTTCGTCTACGACCAACTCCAGCAACACGTCGACGATCTGTCGACCATTCGCTGCCTGGGATTCTGCGTCAGCGTCGACCACGCCCGCTATATGGCCGAAGAGTTTCTCAAGCTCGGTGTGGAAGCCGTGGCTGTCTCCGGCACCACGTCGGATGAGGAACGACGGAACGCCCTCGCAGGCTTGGAGAGGGGGACGATCCAGGTCGTCTTCTCCGTCGATCTCTTCAATGAAGGCGTCGACGTTCCCGCGGTCGACACCGTCATGTTCCTCCGACCGACGGACAGCAGCACGCTGTTCCTGCAGCAACTGGGCCGTGGTCTGCGACTGAAGGAAGGCAAGACCGTCTGTACGGTGCTGGACTTCGTAGGGCTGCACCGCCGTGAATTCCGGTTCGATCTGCGCTACCGGGCGTTGCTGGGTGGTACCCGTCGAGATGTCGAACGAGCGGTCGAGGACGGATTTCCCTACCTACCCGCCGGTTGTCACATGGAGCTCAGCCGGGTCGCCCGCGACATCGTTCTGCGCAACATCCGCGAGGCGGTGCCGACCACTTGGCCGGCTAAGGTGCGGGAGCTACAGGTTCTGCACCAGGTGCGGGGCGCTGTGTCACTGACGGAGTACCTGGCCGAGACCGGCCTCGATCTCGCCGACATCTATGCCAACAACCGCAGCTGGTCTGATCTGCTGGAGGCGGCCAACGTGACGGTCGCGCAGGCCGGTACGCATGACAAGGCCCTGCGTCGCGCCCTAGGTCGGCTTCAACACATCGACGACAGGCAGCGCCTGGACACGTACCTGGCCATGGTCACTGGCGATGCGAAGCCGAACAGTCATTCGTTGAGTGGCACCAACCGTCGCCTGCTGCGAATGCTGACGGCCTCTCTCACCGATCAGGTCATCGGCAAGACGGACTCTCTCGAGACAGCGGTCGACCTGGTCTGGGCCCATCCGCAGGCGCTCGATGAACTCGGCGAGCTTCTCTTCGCTCTTCAGGACGCACCGAACCACGTGGCGATGCCTGCGCTTCCGGATGTACCGCTGCAGATTCACAGCCGATACACGCGCATGGAGATCCTCGCAGCGGTCGGTGAAGGCACCAATGCGAAGACGCCGCCCTGGCGTGAAGGGGTTTACGACGCTAAGGGCGTGGGCGCCGACCTCCTGGCCTTCACGCTGGACAAAACCACCGGCGGATTCTCGCCGACCACCCGCTATCGGGACTACGCGATCAGCCGAGAGTTGATCCACTGGGAGAGTCAGTCGATCACTGCGGCTGACAGCCCGACCGGGCGTCGGTATCAGAATCACGTGGCGATGAACCGCACGATTTTGCTCTTCGCGCGTACACACATCACCGAGCGTGCCTTCTGGTTCCTCGGGCCAGCCACGTACGTCAGCCACGAAGGCGAACGTCCGATGGCAGTGACCTGGAGATTGAAGCAACCGCTCTCGGGCGACCTCTACGCACAGTTCGCCGCTGCTATCGCATAGAAAAACGTGCCGCCCGGTCCTCTTCGACCGGGCGGCACGTTTGGAATTCAAGAGGTCAGGCGGGCTGTTGGACGGGGCGGCCCAGGACGAAGGACCAGTTCAGGGAGCGGCCCTTCACTCGGATCAGGGCGGCTGCGCCGGCCAGGGCTGCGGCTGTGGTTACCGCGCCGGCCAGGAGCAGGGCGCCTCGGGGGCCCAAGGTGTCGCACAGCCAGCCGATGGCTGGGGCACCGACGATGCCGGACAGGGACGACACGATGCCTACCGTGGCCAGGACTCGGCCTCGCATTTCCTCGCGTGTGTCCAGCTGGATGCGCGTGGACACCACGGTGTCGAAGATGACTGCGCCGGCGGCGATGGGGAGGATCAGGGCGGCGAAGCCGAGGACGTTCGGGGCCAGGCCCGAGCAGAGCTGCAAGGCGCTGATCAGGAAGCCGGTGCCGAGCAGCACACGCAGCGTGGACTTGCCGGTGCCGGCCAGTAGCAGGCCGCCGGCTACCGCGCCCACGGCGAAGACTGTCGACAGCAGACCGTAGGAGCCGGAGGAACCGCCCAGCGGGCCGGAGACCATCGCGGCCATCGACACCTGGTAGTTGCGGCCCAAGGAGCCCAGCACGAACGACAACGCCAGGATGATCAGCACTACCGGCTGGCGGACGACGTAGCGCAGGCCGGCCAGGACACCGCCGTCCGAGGACGTCGGGCGGGCCAGGTCGCGCATCTCGCGGGTGCGCATCGCGAGCAGGGCGGCGATGACGGCCACGTAGGAGACGGCGTTGATCAAGAACAGCACGGCCGGGCCGGTGATGCCGATCAGCACGCCGCCCAGCGCCATGCCGCCGATGCGGCCGGCCGAGCTGAGCACCGAGCCGAGTGCCAGGGCCGAGGCCAGCGCGTCGCGGGAGACCAGGGACGAGCCGAAACGGCCGAGTACCGGGCCCTCGAAGGAGCTGATCACGCCGGAGGCCAGCGCCACGCCGTAGATCATCCAGTTGCTGCCGGCCGGTAGCACCAGGGCCAGGGCGAGCAGGGCGCGGATCGCCTGACAGATGATCAGCATCGGACGGGCGGGGAGCCGGTCGGCGAGGGCCCCGCCCCAGCTGCCGAGGAGCAGCACCGGCAGGGACTGCAGCATCACGACCGCGCCCATGGCGGTCGCGGAGCCGGTCGCGGACAGGATCAGCCAGTTGAGCGCCAGCACCTGCATCCACGTTCCGCCGACCGAGACCAGGTCAGCGGCCGCCCACAGGCGGTAGTTGCGCTCTCGAAGCGGCGCGAACATCGGAGCCAAGGTGGCGGCACCCCCAACAGGAAAGCGACGCCGGCTTTCGGCGTCGCCTTCCCATCGGGCCGGGCTCGCGTACCGCTTCGCCCGTTCGGCCCAGCACACCGCAATCGCAACCCAGATGGTTGCTGATCATTTTCGGTACGCCTACTACTCCCCAAAAGCAACGGAAACCGTCCCGCCGTGGCCCTGCGCGAGGCCATAAGGCACCGGGCCGCACGGCGACGAACGGCCGCACGTCACGGTGCGAACGCTCGCAGGACACTCCCGCTCACCTGGTAGACCCGTCCCCCGCCGACGATCACCGAGCCCGGGTACGCCGCCCCCGCCCGACTCCCGTCCGCAGCTTTGAGGACCGTGCTTCCGGCGTACAGAAGACCCCCGGCCCGGACCGGCTGCAACGCCTCGCCGGGCAGCCGGGTGACCCACTGCCGGCGCCCGGTGTCGGCATCGAGTGCTTCGACCTCGCGCCCATCAGCTCGGTAGACCCGCCGCCCATCGGTGGCGATCAGCTCACTCGCCTGACCGCCGGCGCTCCACTTCACCGCGCCGGTGGCGATGTCCAGCGCAACGAGATCCCGGTCCGCCTCGGTCGCGTAGAAATGCGTAGCGCTCGCCGCCTGCGCTTTCTCGTCACCGGCCCGGCTCCAGCGAACCGTGCCGGTCACGATGTCGACCGCCGCGATCTCCCCCGCGTGCACGCCGAACCCGTCGGTCTTGTAGATCAGCAGAACGCCGTCGGCGGAGACACTGCCGGCACCGAAGTTCGGCTTGCGCCAGAGCTGTTTGCCGTCCCGCACCCGATAGGCGACCACCGCGTCCTCGTCCGACGGCGACGATCCGGAGATCGCCACGATCCCCTTGTCCACGACCACGGTCCGGATGGGCATGTCCATCGGCAGGGTCCAGCGCGGCTTGCCGTTGGCGACGTCGAGGGCGGTGAGTTTGCCGTCCGGGTCGCTCTGCGAGTTGCAGCCGCCGTTCGCCGCGATCAGCAGGCCGTCGGCGACGGCCATCGCCGGGATGTCGTTGTCACCGGGGTAGTCCCAATCAAAACGCCAGGCCAGCCCGCCGGCGTCGGCCGCGTACGCGGAGATGCCGAGCTGATCGGTGGCGAAGATCCGGCCATCGGAGAGAATCGGGGCGGACGGTCCGGAGCAGCTGAAGTCGCTGGTCCGGAGCACGGTCGACCATTTCTCGGTGAGCCCGCGGATGCTGCCCGCGTTGATCATCGACTCGGCCGGGTTGTAGTAGCTGTTCTCGGCGTCGTAGCCGGGGTGGTCCCAGACGGCCGACGCCGGCGCCGCAGCGGTGGGGGCAACCGTCGCGACGCCGGCAAGGGCAAAGGCAAAGGCAAAGGACGAAATCAGAGAAAAGGTACGGATCACAACCCTCAACGTAGAGGGCAGAACTCAGCCGGCGAGCAGTTTCAGCATCTGCTGGACCTGGTCGGAACGGGACTGCTTCACCCGCTCCGCGAACTGCTTGGCCAGCTCGTTGCTGCCCTTGTCCAGCTCCAGCCCGGCCACCTCGACCGCGTTGTGCTGGTGCGCCAGGAAGAGGTTCAGGAACGCGGTCTCGAACTTCTTCTTCCCGATCGTACGCAGCGACGAGATCTCCTCCTCGCCGGTGCTGGGCAGGCCGCCGTGGTCGGCGTGCAGGCTGACCCGCTTGTCGACCGTGGTCGGCTTGCCCCACTCGGTGAGCCAGTTCTTCATCATCGTGATCTCGTCCTTCTGGGTGGCCTGGACGGCCTTCGCCAGATCGACGATCTCCGGGCGCTGTGCCCGCTGCGCCGCGATCTCCACCATCTCGAGCCCCTGCTCCTGGTTGTCCACCAGCATCTGCAGGAACATCACGTCGGTGTCGTTGAAGGTGGCACCGGCGGTGATCTCGGAGACGTTCTTGACGTTCTGCGTCTGTGCGGTTTCCGCCGCGGGGGCGGCGGGCTCTTTGGCGGTGCCGCAGGCGCCCAGCAGCAGCGGCGCGGTCAGCGCGAGGACTACCAGCCGGCGCTTCACAGCGGCAGCCAGAGGGCGAGCGTGAAGATCGACGGCTCCCAGCTGCGGATCGAGGAGTGGCCCTGGCGGCACTGGTACGACACGCCGTTGTAGGTCACCACGTCACCGGTCTTGTACGCCACTCCCGGCGCCCACTCGGTCCCGTTCGCCGGCGCCGAGGTCGCGGTCTTGGTCGGCGCCACGGTGGCGGTCGCTGTCGCCGTCGGGGCGGCGGTGGTCGGGGCGGTCGTCGGCGCGGTGGTGGGCGCCGTAGTCGGAGCGGCCGTGGTCGGCGCGGCCGTCGGCGTCGAGGAGCCGCCGCCACCAACGTTCAAGTCCACGCAGTTGTAGAAGGCGGCCGCCGTGTCCCCGATGTTCCACACGGCGAGCACCTTCTGCCGGCCCGGGAACTTGCTGAGGTCGACCTTGTGCGAGACGGAAGCGTTGGGGATCGCGTTGTTGTCGTTGAACGTGGCGACCTTGGTACCGCCGACGAAGTACTCCCAGGTGGCGGTCCGGTGCCGCGCGGTCAGCACCCAGTTGAACGTCACCGAGGTGCCGACGCTGGTCGCGCGCCAGGCCTTCGAGTCGTCGTTGAGTTGCGAGAAGTTGGCGTTTCCACCGTTGCACTGTGTTGAGCCCTTCGGAGCCTCGACGCTCTGCGGCTCGAACTGGATGGCGCCACAGTTCGTGACCGTGCCGGCGGCGCATTGCGCCTGGCGGCTCGGCGGCGAGGAGATGTATCCGTGCGCCAGGGCGGGTGACGCGACAACGACGGTCGAAGCGACCATCCCGAGGGTAGCCAGCGGGTAGGCGATCTTCCTGCGCATGTCAGCTCTCCGAACATGTCGTCCTGGCAGTTACGAGCCGGAACGTTATGGGGAGCCGCCATAACGGAGCCTTAAAGAGACCGAAAACCCTTCTGAAAGCGCGCGACGGGCTCGGGAGGTGCGGCGTGCAGAAGAAATCCGATGCGTGCGCCGCCCAGTGGACTACGGTCGAGAACCATTTGCCCACGGACAGTTTCCGCAGCACGGCGCACGATGTCCAGACCCAGACCGGTCGAGCCGGCGCCGCTGAAGCCGCGCTTCACCGCGTTCTCCGGATCCGGGATGCCGGGGCCGGCGTCGTCGACGAGCAGGCCGCTGGCCGAGACGCTGACCCGGAACGCGGTCCCGTCGGGGGTGTGCGAGAAGACGTTGCCCAGCAAGGCGTCCACCACCAGGATCACCTCACTCGCCGGCATCGGGACCGGGACCGGCTCGTTGCCGCCGACCACCTCCCACGGGCGTTCCTGGTCCTCGGCGAGCACCGACCAGAAGGCCAGCCGGTCGGCGAGGACCTCGACCAGGTCGCACTCCTCGGTGCCGCGCTTCTCGATGCTGCCCAGCCGGGCGCCGGTGATGATCGCTTCGAGTTCCTCGTCGAGCAGGTCACAGGCCTGCCGCATCCGTTCGGCGATCGGGCCGGGCGGCATCGCCTCCACGTCGAGGCGAAGACCCGTCAGAGGCGTACGCAATCGGTGGGAAAGGTCGGCGGCCAGCTCGCGCTCGCGATCCAGTAGCCGGCGCAGATCGTCGGCCATCGTGTTGAAGTCACGGGCCGCGTCGCGCAGCTCGCGCGGCCCGGTCGGGGTGATGCGTTCGTTGAGCTCGCCGCCGCCGAGGCGGCGGGTGGCCGCCGCGAGCTGGCGGGTGCTCTTGACCAGCTGGCTGCCGAGCCGGTCGGCGAGCAGCACCGAGCCGCCGACCAGCACGATCGCGAGGCCGCCGAGGGCGAGCCAGGCCGACCAGACGCCGCGCCGGGTCTCCTCCTCCGGGACGAAGACCTCGACCACGACGGTACGGCCGTCCGTCAGCACAGTCGGCTGGAGGTAAGCGACGCCGCCGGTGGCGTGCGCGGTCGCCGAACGCCGTTCCTGCACCGCCCGTTGCACAGTGGCGTCGCTGAGGTGCGAGGTGCCGATCGGGTCCAGGCCCGGCAGGTGGATGGCGAGCTGCCCGGCACTGCCGGCCGCGGTGCTGGCCACCGCGTTGGTCAGTGCCACCAGGTCGCTGTCCACCCCGAGCACGGTCACCATCGAGGTGGCCTGCTGCTTGGCCTCCGAGATGGCCTGGTCATAGGCGATCTGCCGGACCGCGACCGCCAACGGCACGAGGAACGCCAGCGCCACCATCGACGTGATGGCCAGCGCCAGGCGGTTGAGCGCCCACCTCATTGCGGATCGACCATCATCACGCCGACTCCTCGGACGGTGTGCAGGAAGCGGGGTTTCGCCGCGGTCTCGCCGAGTTTGCGGCGCAGCCAGGAGATGTGTACGTCGATGGTCTGTTCCTCGCCGATCCGGGCCTGCTGCCAGACCTGGTTCATCAGCTCGCGCCGGCTGATCACCTGGCCGACCCGCTCAGCGAGGTACGCCAGCACGTCGAACTCGCGCCGGGTCAGCTGCAACGGCTCGCCCCGCAACTCCACCCGGCGCTGCCGCGGCTTGATCACGAGCTCACCCACGGTGATGGCGTTCGGCTGTTGCTCCTGGGTGGTGCGGGCCCGGCGCAGCACCGCCGAGATCCGGGCCAGGATGTGCCCGCCGGAGAACGGCTTCGTCACGTAGTCGTCGGCGCCGGCCTGCAGCAGTGCGATGATGTCCGCCTCGGAGCGCCGGGCAGTGGCGACGATCACCGGTACGTCGGACACGGTCCGCATCATCCGCAGCGCATCGGTGCCGTCGATGTCGGGCAGCCCGAGATCGAGAATGACCAGATCCGGCCGCTCCTGGGTGACGATCCGCAACGCCAGGGCCGCCTGACCGACCGGGCGCACCACATGCCCGGCATCGGTCAGGGCACGCGTCAGGGCGGCCGTGATGATGCGGTCGTCCTCGACCAACAGGATCATCGCCATGGCGACAACCATAGGGCCAGGTGAGAGGATGGGCGTCGTGCGATCTTCCAGGTGGCTGCCGATAGCCGGGTGGTGTGTGGCCACTGCCACCAGCATCGTGCTCTCCTCGTTCGCGCTGTCCCCGGTGCTGAACGCGGCTCGGGCCGACGACGAGCTGCCGGATCTGGATCAGTTGCCGGCCGCCGAGGTCGCGGTCACCACGACCGCCGCGCCGACACCGCCGCCCGCCGCGGTGGAGCGTCCCGAGCCGTCCGTCTCGTCGACCGAACCGACCCGCCCCACCCCGTCCAAGACGAAGCGGAAGCCGACGTCGAAACCGCCCACCAGCGCGCCGGCGCAGCAACCCACGACGAAGCCGTCGACCACCACCGAGGACGGTTGGACCGTCACCATGGGTAACGACGGGATGAAGACGTATGTGCGCTCGTTCTCCTGTGAGGGCGGCCAGGCCGTGATCAAGATGACCAGCAAGGGGACCGTCTCGCTGGTGACCGCGACCCCCGCGGATGGATTCACGGTGCAGAAGACCGGCTCCGACACGAACCTCGCCGTCTACTTCACGTCGACCGGGAACAGCTTCATCGTGCATGCGCAGTGGTGGAACGGAGCACCACTCGTCGAAATCAGCAAGGTCGGCAGCTGACTTCATTGTGCGATCACCACAACATCACATTCGCCGTTCACCTCTGCCTTTCCGGCAGTTCGCGATCTAGGGTTCCCTCCAAGGTGTACAGGAGGGGCTCACGTGACCGACGGAACGTTCAGCACGGTGGTGGTTCCCGGCCGTCCGACCGGAGTTCTGGCGGATGCCTGGGGCCGGTCCGCGGTGCGGGACGTGATCCTCACGGTCAGCGCCGCAGCCGCGGTGGGCGCCGCCGCCCAGATCGTGATCCCGGTTCCCGGTTCGCCGGTCCCGATCACCGGGCAGACCTTCGCCGTCCTGCTGGTGGGCGCCACCCTCGGCGCCTCCCGTGGCGCGGCCGGCATGCTGCTGTACGTTGCGGCCGGCGCACTCGGCGTCCCGTGGTTCGCTGACGGCACCGCCGGCTGGCCCGCCGCCACCGCCGGTTACCTGCTCGCCTTCATCCTGGCCGCCGCCCTGACCGGCCAACTCGCCGCCCTCGGCGCGGATCGGCGTCCCTGGCACACCATCGGCTTGATGGCCGCCGGCAACGCCCTGATCTACCTGGTCGGGGTGCCCTGGCTCGCCTTCGCCACGGGCATGGACCTGGCTACCGCCCTGGCCAAGGGCTTCGTGCCCTACCTGATCGGCGACGTGCTGAAGACCGCGCTCGCGGCCGCCCTGCTGCCGGCCGCCTGGATGCTGGTCAACCGGCGGCTCACCGGGCGCTGATCCGTAATACACAGGCTGAGTACACAGGCTGTGGATAACTCGAACGGGTGTGCTAATCCGGTCAGCGGATGACCTTCGGGAGGCCGATCCGGGTGCGCACACCCGGCGCGTAATGCACCAGCGGCGCGCCGTGCGGCCGGGGCAGTCCAGCCGCCTCGGTGATGTTCTGGCGCAGCTCGACCACCTCGGCCCGGTGCAGCTGCCAGCTCGGATGCCACACGTCCACGGTGACCAGGCGGCCCATCTTGACCGTGTAGAGACGGTGCCGGGTGGTGAGGAAGTGGTCGAGCGGGCCGAGATCGGGCTCGGGGTACGCCGCACCGGCACGGATGCCGATGCGGTAGTTGGCGCCGCGTGGCTCGTACCGTCGAATGCCCTGGTATGTGGTGACGTCTCCCTCGGCCTGCAGGGACATGCGTGCCCAGCGATACGGCAGGCCCAGGCCGGCCCGGGCCAATGCGACGGCCGGCAGTCGGGCCGCGTCCAGGGAGAAGAACCAGATGCCGGTGCCGCCGTCCGGCCCCTGCACGTAGGTGCGGAGGTTGGTCTCCGGGAACCGGGACAGCCACGGCAACTCGGGGAAGCGGGGTGGGCGCACCTCGCACATCAGAAACGGGATCAGGCCCACCCACACCTCGCCGTCGATGGTGTGCGGGGTGAGCTCGGCCGGCAGCAGCCGGCTCACCGCCTCCGCGGGATAGCGCCAGTGCAGGAACGTCAACTGCCGCCACTGCTGGATCATCATCGCGGTGCCGATCTCGGCCATCGGCGGAGCGAGCACATCGACCACCCCCTGGCCCATTTTTCACCAGGAGGGGCGATCAGATGTCCAGGTTCGCCTCGATCCGCTTGAGCTGGTGCCGGGCGAGCGCGAGGTTGGCCCGGTCCTTGTTCAGCGCCAGGTAGAGGAAGAGGCCCAGGCCGGACCGGCCGGTCAGGGGGCGGATCAGGTGGTACTGACTGTCCATCGTGATCAGGATGTCCTCGATGTTCTCGCGCAGGTCGAGCATCTCCATGGTGCGCAACTTCGCCCGGATCACCTCGGTGTTGACGGCGGCCGCCACCGTCAGATCGAAATCCTTGCTGCCTCCGGCGAGGCCCAGCGCCATCCCGCTCGAACGGTCGACGAGCGCCACGCCGATGGCGCCGTCGATCTGCATCGCGTCCTTGAGCGCTACGTCCATGTCCGGCATCTCGGGTCCCTCCCGTGGTCGTTCCAGGTCTGTATTCGAGCCTGTACGACCCCGGTGGGATCAGGTCGCACACGATGTCCGGTTGGCCGCGACCGCGACGTGGGATTCATTACATGTCTGCCGAGCCAGTTGAAGATTTCTGCAACTCCGAAAATCCGCACATGCCGTTACCGAGCCGGCGTCCCCGCCGTTGTGCGGTGGGTAGAGCCAGGAGGGGACGCCGTGTCCGTGCCGCTGTACCAGGCCAAGGCCGAGATGTTCCGCACCCTCGGCCACCCGGTCCGCATCCGCGTCCTGGAGCTGCTGCAGGACGGCCCGAAACCGGTCCGGGACCTGCTCGCCGAGATCGACGTGGAAGCCTCGAACCTGTCTCAGCAGCTCGCCGTACTGCGCCGGGCCGGCATCGTGACGTCGTTCCGTGACGGTCCGCTGGTGATGTACGCGCTGAGCACCCTCGCCGTCGCCGACCTGCTCGCCGCCGGCCGTCGCATCCTCGGCGCGGTCCTCACCGATCGCGACGGCCTCCTGGTCGAACTGCGCACACACCGTCCTTAGCCAGCCGGGTCAGCGTGCCCAGCCACTCCTGCCAGGACCGGCGACGAGCTGGTGGCGAAGGATCGGCCGGCGCGACCGGGGGTGTGACGGGCAGGGGGTCCACCAGACCGGCCGACCGGCGTACCTTGCGCAGCCGTTCCGCGAAGTCCGCCATCGTCGCCACTGTCGGGATCGGCGCCAGCGCCTCGTCGATGAGCAGTGCCAGTCCGGGCCACTCGGCGAGCGCCTCGTCGCCCGAGCCGGGCCACGGCGCGCCGGTGACCAGGCGGAACAGCAACAGCGTCAGCGCCACCACGTCGTCGCCGGGGGTGGGAGCTGGCCGTCCCACCGGTGCCGCGAACTCGGTGAGCAGCGGAGCGCCGGACGCGTCCAACAGGATGTCCTCCGGCCGTAGCCGGCCGTGCGCCATCGGCGGGCGCATCGCGTGGGTGCGGGCCAGCGCCTCGGCCAGAGCGCTGACGATCCGTAGCCCTTCGGCGGCCGACGGCGGGTCTTCGCTGGTCAGCGCCTCGGCCAGGGTGCGGCCCTCGACGAGGTCGAGGGCGAGCCAGGGTCGGCCGGTCGCGGTGATCCCGCCGAACCGGACCGGGACGATCGACTGGTGCCGGCCGAGTCCGATCGTGGCGGCGCAGTAGGCGGCGAAGGCGGCTTCCTCGGCACGTCCACCGGCATAGCGGTGGAAGAGCTTCAGCACGGCCCATCGACCGGCGCGCTCGTCCCAGGCCCGGTACACATCCGCCTCGGCACCGGAACCCGTCCGTTCCAGGCGGGTGTAACCGGCCGGCGTATCGATGCCCGGACCGCGCGCCGCGTCCACCTATCAGCTCCCCTCGAGACCTCTTGGGAACGAGACTACGACCCCGCCTCCCCACCAAGATCATCCGAAGAGGCGAACCGGGACCGGCGGCAGAGGCGAACCGGGACCGGCGGCAGGGGGCGTCGTTGACCCCGCCCCGGTCCCGGAGTCCGTGCCGCGCCTCAGACCGACCGGTAACCGGCGATCGTCGCGGCCAGGATCTCCCGGCCCGGGCGCTGCCAGAGCTGGTCGTTCATCACCTCGACCTCGATCGGCCCGGTGTAGCCGGCCTTCTCCACCGCATCGTGGAACGCCCGCATGTCGACGCAGCCGTCGCCGGGCAGACCACGGCCGGTGAGCACGCCGGCCGGCAGCGGGGTGATCCAGTCCGCGAGCTGGTAGATCGCGATCCGCTCGCCGGCCTGCTCGATCTTCGGCAGGACGGTGTCGTCCCACCACAGGTGGTAGGTGTCGACGGTGACGCCGACGTGGCCGACCGGGTGCTGCTCAGCGATCGCCATGGCCTGGTCCCAGGTGCTGATCACGCAGCGGTCGGCGGCGTACATCGGGTGCAGCGGCTCGATCGCCAGGGTCACCCCGGCTTCGGCGGCGTGCGGCACCAGTTGGGCGATCGCGTCGGCGACGTGAGCGCGCGCCCCGGCGATGTCCTTCGAGCCCTCGGGCAGGCCGCCGGAGACCAGGACCAGCACCGAGGTGCCCAGTGCGGCGGCCTCGTCGATCGCCCGGCGGTTGTCGTCGAACCAGTCCGGCGCCTGGAAGAAGCCGCTGCGGCAGAGCGTGGTCACCGACAGGCCGGCGTCGCGGACCAGGGCGGCGGAGCGGTCCAGGCCGTACTCGGCGACCGGCTCGCGCCACAGCGCCACCTTGTCGACGCCGGCCTCGACGCAGCCTTTCACCATGTCGGTCAGCGCCCAGTGCTTCGCGGTGATCTGGTTGAAGGAGAACCGTTTCATCCGGCCGTCACCTCGAAGAATCGGTTGGCGCGGTGTGCCGCGAGGGAGGGGTCGGGCAGCAGGCCCGCCGCGTCGGCCAGCTCGATCAGCCGGGCGAAGTGCGGCACCGAGCGGCCGGACTGCAGGCCGCCGACCATGGTGAAATGCTCCTGGTGCCCGGCGAGCCAGGCCAGGAAGACGATGCCGGTCTTGTAGTAGAAGGTCGGCGCCTTGAAGATGTGCCGGGACAGCGGCACGGTCGGCGCGAAGATCCGGTCGTACTCGTCCAGCTCGCCGCGGTCCAGGGCGGCTAGCGCGGCTGCGGCGGCCGGTGCGATGGCGGCGAAGATGCCGAGCAGCGCGTCGGAGTAACCCTGCTCGTCGCCGCGGATCAGCTCCGGGTAGTTGAAGTCGTCGCCGGTGTAGAGCCGCACCCCGGCGGGCAGTCGGCGGCGCAGCCGGATCTCGTGGTCGGCGTCGAGCAGCGAGATTTTGATGCCGTCGACCTTGGCCGGGTTGGCGTTGATCAGCTCCAGAACGGTTTCGGTGGCTTTGTCCACGTCGGACGAGCCCCAGTAGCCTTCCAGGGCCGGGTCGAACGCGGTGCCCAGCCAGTGCAGCACGACCGGCTTGTCTGATTTATCGAGTAAATCGCGATAAACGGTTAGGTAGTCGTCGGCGCTGACCGCAGCGGCAGCCATGTGACGGCTGCACATCAGCACCGGGTTCGCGCCGGCCGTCAGCACATCGGCGAGCTGCTCCTCGTACGCCGCGCGTACCGCGGAAAGCGACGCCGGACCCGGCGGCAGCTGATCCGTAGCGACCCCCGCAACGATCTTGCCGCCGGCGGCGGCAGCCGAGGCCGCGCTGCGCCGGATGAGCTCCCGGGTGGCCGCGTAGTCCAGGCCCATCCCGCGCTGCGCGGTGTCCATCGCCTCGGCGACGCCGAACCCGTGCGACCAGAGGTGGTGCCGGAACGCCAGGGTGGTCTCCCAGTCGAGGACGGCCGGCGCGCCGGGCGCGTTCTCCGCGCGCGGGTCGGCCACCACGTGCGCTGCCGCATACGCAATCCGGCTGGCCGGCGGGTTCGCCGGTTTCGTCCAGGCTTGCTCACCGGCCAGGGTCAGCTTGCGTCCGTCGGGCAGATTGACGACGCTCATGCCAGCTCGATCCGTCGGCCCTCGCGCGCCGACTGCAGGCCCGCCTCGGCCAGCCGAACCCCGCGGGCGCCGGAGCCGAAGTCCCAGTGGAACTGCTCGTCCGCGACCACGTGCCGCAGGAACGCCTCCCACTGCACCTTGAAGCCGTTGTCGAACTCGTCGTTGTCGGGCACCTCGGTCCACTGGTCGCGGAACGACGCGCCGGTCAGCGGCAGGTCCGGGTTCCACACCGGCTTCGGCGTGGTGGCCCGGTGCTGGATCTTGCAGCCGCGCAGGCCGGCGACCGCACTGCCGAGCGTGCCGTCGACCTGGAACTCGACCAGCTCGTCCCGGTTGACCCGAACTGTCCAGGAGGAGTTGAGCTGGGCGACGATGCCACCCTCCAGCTCGAAGATCGCATAGGCGGCGTCGTCGGCGTCCGCCACATATTCCTCGCCGCGCTCGTCGACCCGCCTGGTGATGTGCGTGGCCGTGGTGGTCTGCACCGCGCGGACCGCGCCGAACAGCTCCTCGAGCACATAGTTCCAGTGCGGGAACATGTCCATCACGATGCCGCCGCCGTCGGCCAGCCGGTAGTTCCACGAAGGACGCTGGGCCTCCTGCCAGTCACCCTCGAACACCCAGTAGCCGAACTCGCCGCGCACCGAGAGGATCTGCCCGAAGAAACCGCCGTCGATCAGCCGCTTCAGCTTGCGCAGGCCCGGCAGGAAGAGCTTGTCCTGCACCACACCGTTGCGCACGCCGGCCGCGGCGGCCAGCTCGGCCAGCTCCTCGGCAGCCGCGGAACTCTCGGCGAGCGGCTTCTCGGTGTAGACGTGCTTGCCGGCCGCGATCGCCTGCCGGATCGCCTTCTCCCGCTGCGCGGTCACCTGCGCGTCGAAGTAGATCTCCACGTCCGGGCGGGCCAGCGCGGCATCCAGGTCGGTGGTCCACTCGGTCAGGCCGTGCCGCGCCGCGAGCGCGGCCAGCTTGTCCGGATCCCGGCCGACCAGGACCAGCTCCGGCCAGATGTGTCCGCCACCGGCGAGCGGAACTCCGCCCTGCTCGCGGATCGCGAGCAGGGAACGGACCAGGTGCTGCCGATAGCCCATCCGACCGGTCACCCCGTTGATGACGGTTCCGATCGATCTGCGCGCTGCCATGCGAGTCCTCCGAGCGATCTGTAGGAAAGCGCTTTCCTGCTGCTGGCAGCGTAGGCTTATAGGTCGCTGAAGGACAAGAGGCATTTCACGGTACGGGCTACGAAAGGTTCCGCCGAGCCGCGCGGGCCGGGCAGCACTCCGGGCCGCCCGGCGACCGCCGGGCTTAAGCAGGTGGCTGGGCGGGCCCGGCCCGGGTGGTCGGGTCGGCGCCGGTCCGGAGGGCTGGGCGGGCGCCGGTCCGTGGTCGTGTCGGCGCCGGCTTGGATCATCCCGGGATGCGATGCAGGAAGCGGTGGCCCACCTCGGCGACGTCGGCAGCGGTCCACTCCAGGGCCTCGGCGGCGATGGTCACCTCGGTCATCGCATATCCCGGCACCTCGGAGTCGCGCCAGCCGCCGACGAACCAGAACTTCTCCTGCTCGGCCAGGGCCAGCGCCGCGGCGTCCAGGTCGCGGGCCGGGTGCGGCAGCCAGAGCCGGAACTGGTGGGTGTGCGGCGGCAGCGGAAACACTCGCGCACCGGGCAGAGTGGACAAAGCTTCCGCGATCGCGCGAGCGTGCCGGACGTACCCGGGTAGTCGCGGCAGTTCCCGGTCCAGTCCGGTGAGGGCGAGCAGCGCGGCCGGCCACTGCTGGAAGACGTTGCCGCCGTAACGGTGTCGCCAGGCCCGGGCGTAGGTGGCGAGTTTCGCCGTCCCGGCGAGCGCGGCGCCGCTGATCCCGTCGACGGACTTGTAGAACGAGACGTAGGTGCTGTCGGCCAGGGCCGCGACCTGCCGCAACGTGCGCCCGAGGAACGGTGTCGACTCCCAGATCCGGGCGCCGTCGAAGTGCACGCGGGCACCGGTCGCGCGGGCCGCCGCACAGGTCGCGGTCAGCTCCGACCAGGCCGGCAGGACAAACCCGGCGTCCCGCAGCGGAAGTTCGATGACCACGGTCCCGACCGGCTCACCCAGCGCGGCGATGTCGGCGGCGATCGGGTTGCGCGCCTCGCCGGTGGACCGGACGGCACGCAGGCCGGTCAGTTGCGCGTACGCATGCCGCTCGTGCACCTCCTGGTGCCCCAGCGGATGCAGGGCAACGGCCGAGCGACCGGTCCGGTCGGCGCCGTACCGCAGCGCCACCTGCTGCGCCATCGTGCCGGTCGGGAAGAAGACCGCGGCCTCCGTGCCCAGCAGGTCCGTCACCCGCTCCTCCAGCACGGCCACCGGCCCGTCGCCGTAGAAGTCGGTGGGATCGTCCAGGTCACCGCGGGCGTCCAGCTCGGCGAGGCGTTCGCGCATCGTCACCGGGCGGACGCCGGAGAGGATCCGGTCGCAGGCCCGCATGGCGGCCAGACGGTGCTGACGCGTGTTGTCCGACATCGCCGGATAATCCCAGATCGTTGCGTCGCGCCGCTAGGCTGCATCGATGATCGTCGCTCCGGCTACCGCGCTGCCGCCGTTGCTCACCGACCCGCCGTGGCTGCATCCGGTCAAACCGGCCAAGCCGGTAGTGATTCCGGGCCTGGCCTGCACCGACCCGGCGACCATCAGCTGGTTGCCGGGTGAGCGCGAGCAGTGGCGCCGCACCCGTTTCCAACGGATCGGTGAGGGCGAGCGCGACTGGCCGGGCATCGCCGCCGCGATCGCCAGCAGGACCGCGGTCTGGTACGACGAGATCGAGTTCTTCACCGACGCCCCCGAGGAACTCGCGCGGCCACTGCTCGCCGGCTGGCGGACCGAGGAGGTCTGGGCGGCCGACGCGTGGTTGCGGATCCTCGTCGCCCGTTACGAACTCGACGCCCTGCCCGTGACCCTGGCGATCGCCCGGGACGGGACGCCGGAGGTGGCGGCCGCGCTTCTGCCGTACGCCGCACCCGAGATCGCCACGCTGATGGCCGACTGGCTGGCCCGGCTCAAGACCCTGCGGCGCACCGCGACGACCTGGCTGCGACGACACCCCGCCGAGGCCGCCCGCGCCCTGGTACCACCGGCGTTGGCCAAGGCCGGCACCGCCCGACGGCAGGCCGAACGCGCCCTGCTCACCCTGCCCGCCGACACCGTTCGCGCAGCCGCGACCACCTACGGACCCGAGGCCGAGGCCGCGATCACGACCCTGCTGGCCACCGACCCGCTGACCGTCCTCCCGCCGAAGATCCCACCCATCCCGGCCTGGAAGATCTCCACCCCGGTACGCCTACGCGACGGCTCCGGCATCCTGCCCACCACCGCGACCGCCCACCTGCTCACCATGCTCGCGATCTCCCCACTCGACGACCCGTACGCCGGTCTCGCGATCGTCCGGCAGGTGTGCGAGCCGGCCGACCTGGCCGAGTTCGCCTGGGAGGTGTTCCAGCACTGGCAGTCGTCCGGCGCCGAGGCGAAGCAGAACTGGGCGCTCACCGCCCTGGGCCTTCTCGGCGACGACGAGACGGCACGCCGGCTCACCCCGCTGATCCGCGCCTGGCCCGGGACGGGCGGGCACGCCAAGGCCGTCACCGGCGTCGACGTCCTGGCCGCGATCGGCAGCGACGTCGCCCTGACGCATCTGAACGGGATCGCCGAGGGCGCCGATTTCGCCGGCCTGCGATCAGCCGCCCAGCAGAAGATCACCGAGGTCGCCCTCGCCCGCGGGCTCACCCCGGAACAGCTCGGCGACCGTCTGGTCACCGACGGCCCCGCGTGGCTGGAACGGGCGATGGTGACCGGCCGGCGGTGGACCGGCGCCGAGTTCCGCCGGGTCCTCGTCGGCCACCCGCTGCTCGGGCCCCTGGTCGGGCAGCTGGTGTGGGGCATCTACGACACGGCCGGCGCACTGATCCGCGCCTCTTCCACGTTGGAGGATGAGAAGGACGAGGCGATCGTGGGCATCGCGCACCCGCTGCAACTCGGCGATGCGGTGACCACCTGGACCCGGACCTTCCCCGTGCAGCCGTTCCCGCAGCTCAGCCGCGAGGTCTACACCCTGACCGCGGACGAGGCGGCGGGTGATCAGCTCACCCGCTTCGAGAACCGCACGGTCGCGACCACGAGGCTCCTCGCTCTGGAACGGCACGGCTGGCGGCGCGCGAAACCCCAGGACGCCGGCATGCAGACCCGGATGGAGCTCCCGATCACCCCCGACCTGGAGGTGGCCGTCGAGCTCGAGCCCGGCATCGCCGTCAGCGCACCGCGGAACTTCCCGGAACAGAAGCTGACCGAGATCTACCTGCACGATGGCGCGGGCGGCCGGCTTCCTCTCGGCCGGCTGGACCCGGTGGCCGCCTCCGAGCTGCTCCGCGACCTGACTCAGGCCGCGGCGGCCACGTCGTCCGGGTAGGCGGTGCCGAGCTCCTGGAAGACCGCACCGTTGAAACCGAAGGCCAGCTGGGCCTCGGCGACCATCGCGGCCAGCTCCTCCTCCGGCAGATCGAGGGCGTCCAGCCGTTCCCGGTACGCCGTCTTGTAGGCGCGCGGGTCGGGGATCTGCTCGAAGCGGTAGAACGAGGTGCCGGCCTGGTCCAGGCCGTACGTCGCGGCCAGCGAGCGGCCGATCAGCTGGCCACCGCTGAGATCACCCAGGTAGCGGACGTAGTGGTGGGCGATGAAGTGGGCCGGCGACGTACGGCAGTGCTCGCGCAGCCGCTGCGTGTAGCGCTCGGTGGCGGCCAGCGTCGTGACCCGGCTCTCCCAGTCCGGCCCGTACAGGTGGGCCAGATCGGACTCGAGGGCGGCGACCCGGAACAGGGCCGGATCGGCGAACGGGCCCGCCACCGCGTCGGTGCGCATCAGGTCGGCGGCCGACTCGAGCTCCCGGTAGACCGCCAGGTACTGGGCAGTGAGCTCGGCGAACCCGTCGAGCGGGACGGTGCCGGCCATCAGGCGGGAGATGAAGGTCCGGTTCTCGGCCTCCCGGTGCTCGACCATCGTGGCGCGGCGGATGCGGGTCGCGAATCCGGTCATGTCGGCTCGGTCCTTCCTGGTGCTTCAGCTGACGACGGGGACGAGGCACGACACCGATGTCGTGTTCATGATCCTCATGGAGTGGTCACGGTGTCCAGACCCGCTTCCACCGACTGTGCCCGGGCCATCGCCCGGCGTCGACGAATGAAGCGGATGAAGCGGAAGAACAGGTACAGGACGGCGACGCCCAGGACGACGATCAGGACCCACGGCCAGGCCCAGACGCCGGTGCCGCGGGAGACCGCCGGGAGTTTCTGGTCGAAAGCGGCGGGTTCCACGTCGACGTGCGCGGAGAGGCGGATCGCCGGCTGCACCCCGACGATCCTCTCGGTGATCGTCACCGAACCGCCAGGAAGCAGTTCCGGGATCTCCATCGCCTCCGTGCGGGCCAACTGCCAGCCGAAGGGGCCGGTGACGCGTACCGAGCCGGTGCCGTCGAGCCGCTGGTTGCCGGTGTTGCGGACCAGATAGCTCACGGTCATCACGCCGCCGTCGGCCGGGTTCGCGGACTGCGCGTACTCCAGGCGTACGGTGTCGATCTTCAAGGTGGGCGCGACCGCGCCTGCCACGGTGAGATAGACGCGGGCCGCGACCCGGCGATCCACCAGCACTTTCTGGCCGTTGGCGTCGGTCTGCTCCTCGGCGATCGAGGCGATCACCCCGCCCGCGTGGTCACCGGGCGTCGCGTTCGCCGGGACCGTGATCGAGAAGGGCACGTCCAGGCGGGTGTTCGCCGGCACGGTGTACTCGCGGGCGCCGAGCGCGATCCACGACCCGATGTCGGTGGGCTTCTCCGCCGCCGCTAGCAGCGCGAACGAACCGTCGTCGGTGTTGTACGCGTCAGTGCCGTACACGGTGAAGGTCTGTGGTTTCGCGGTGAGGTTGGTGATGCCGACGTAGTCGGTGAGCCGTTCGCCGGGGGCCGCGCGCCGGATGATGAAGTCCCGCCCGTCCGGACCTTTCGCGGTCGACGGTTGCACGGACCAGCGCACGCCGGTGTCGCCCGGCGCGGCCGACGCGGGCGCAGGTGCCAGGATCAGAAGAAGTACGGCGGCCAGCACGCCCCGGACGATCATGTTGCTCCTTACGATGGGGGACGAGCCGGCCGGGAATAGTTGCGGTATCCCCGGCCGGTTCCCCGCCTCGAGAGATCAGGCGAGCGTCAGAGTGAGCACGGCGCTGTACTCACCCGCCGCGCTGGACTCGGGAACACCGAGCTTCAGCGCCGCGCCACAGGTGGAGCTGCCGAGGCTGCTCCCGGTTTCCGCACTGCAGAGGGTGCGGCTGGTGCCCAGGCCGGTGCCCGGCGCGACCGGGTTGCCCGGGGTGACCGCGTTCTGCACGCCGTCCGCGGCGACCAGGCCGCTGTTGACGACCGCGGCGGTCGGCTCCCAGCCCAGGTTGGCGGCCGGGATGGCGCCGCCACCGGTGGACGTGAAGTCGGTGACCTGGCCGACCAGGTCCCAGCCGGAGTTGGTGCCGCGCAGGTCGCTGACCGTGACCGCGTTGAGGCTGCCGGTCGCGGTCTGCCCCGGGGTGGCGCCGGCCAGGGCCACGGCCGAGCCGGCCGAGGTCAGGGTCAGCGCGCCGCCGGTGACGGCCGCGGTGATCCGCTGCGCCGCGGAACCGGTGCCCGGCTCCGGGTCGGTGGGGTCGGTCGGATCGGTCGGGTCCGTCGGATCGGTGGGATCCGTCGGGTCCGTCGGGTCCGTCGCCTGGTCCGAGGCCGTGGCGGTCAGCGGGTCGAGCGCGGTGCCGGCCGTGTAGAAGCCGGTGAACGCGCTGGCGCCCGCGGCGGTCAGCGTGGTGGCGAGGTTCGAGAACGTCACGTCACCGTCCGCGACCGTGGGCGCGGTGGTCGCCACGGTGGCGATCTCGGCCTGGTCGAGGTGCTGCTGCGTGGTGCCGCCGTTCGCGACCAGGTCCACGTCGGCGAGCAGCGAGCCGGTGCCGTCGCCGTCCACGACCAGGGTCGGGTTGGCGAGGGTGATCTCGAACATGTGCGACGGGTACGAGAAGACGACCGTCCCGCTGTAGTTCACCGTGGCGGTTCCGACTGCGCTGTCGTACGTGCCACCCTTCGCCGGGAAGTCGAAGGTCCCGTCGGTGTTGCGGGTGGCGCCGTCGCTGACCGCGATCGGCGGGGTGCCGTTGCCGGTCGAGACGTACGTCCGGAACGACGCCTTGAATCCCCAGTCGAGGCTGCCACCAGCCACGTCGACCGGTGCTGCGAGGGCGGGTGCGGCCCCGGTCAGCGCCGTGGCGGCGCCGATCGCGATCGCACCGGCCCACATGGCGACCCGATGCGGGCCGTTGTTTGTGCCCATGCTCGTCTCTGTTCCTTCCGATGAGGGCAGTGCTCGCTTGCACGAGCGAAGTTAGGCTAGCCTCACCTAATCTCGAGATCAAAACAAGATCGTCTCGGCGGAAAACTCGGTGGAGGACAACCGTGCGCAAAGGCGTGGGGGCCGCGATAGCGGTTCTGGCGTTGCTGTCGGGTGCCACGGTCGGCACACCCGCACAGGCGGCGAAGCGGCTCACGGTCTCGAAGACCAAGGGGCTGGACCGGGCCGGTGAGACGGTGACCGTCTCCGGGAGCGGCTACGACACGACGAAGGGCATCTACGTCGCGTTCTGCCTGGACAACGGGCCGGGCGTGATGCCGTCGCCGTGCGGTGGCGGCGCCGACATGTCCGGTGGTTCCGGCTCGTCGGCGTGGATCTCGTCGAACCCGCCCTCGTACGGCGAAGGGCTCGCCAAGCCGTACGGGAAGGGTGGCTCGTTCCGGGTGTCCATCAAGGTCAGTCAGATGATCGGGGACGTCGACTGCGCGGTCCGTGGATGCGCGATCGTCACCCGGGCCGACCACACCCGGACCAGTGACCGGTCGCAGGACAAGCGGGTGGCGGTGCGGTTCGCCGCCACGACGACCGTCGCCGCGCCCACGGTGAAAGCCGATCCGGCCGCCACCGGAACCAGGAAACCGACCGGGAAGCAGACCACCCCGGTCGGACCGCCCACCGGCCGCCTCGCCACCGCCGCGCCCCCGGAGCCCACCGCCGCCATGGCGTTGCAGGCCGCCGAGCCGGCGCTGAACCGGACTAGTGCCGCCACCCCGCTGGGTCACTGGTGGGCGATCGGCGGCGCGTTCGTGGTGGGCCTGCTCGCCGCGAGCGTGGCCGGCCGGATCCGCCGCCGCAAGCAGGAGAACGCATGAACCGGCTTGTTCTGACCGGACTGCTGACGGCCACGATGGCGCTGGCCGGCGGGTGCACCGCGGTCAGCGAGGTGGGGCCGGAGGCCGATCCCGCCGCCGGCTGCGGCGTCACCACCGCGAAGCTGGCCAGCGAGGACATCACCCCGCTCGACCCGCGGCCCACCCCGCAGCTGCCGGTCACTGTGGACTCCGCCGACAAGCGCAAGGTCACGGTGAAGAGCGCCGACCGGATCCTCGCGGTGAACCTCTACGGTTCGCTCGCCGAGATCGTCTTCAGCCTCGGGCTCGGCGACCGGATGATCGGCCGGGACACCTCGACGACCTTCCCCGCTGCGGCCGCGTTGCCGCTGGTCACGCCGCAGGGGCACGACCTGTCCGCCGAGGCGGTCCTGAAGCTGAACCCGACCGTGCTGCTCGCCGACGACAGCATCGGGCCGCCTACTGTCCTGGAGCAGATCCGCAAGGCCGGCA
This sequence comes from Actinoplanes sp. NBC_00393, assembly GCF_036053395.1. NCBI lineage: Bacteria > Bacillati > Actinomycetota > Actinomycetes > Micromonosporales > Micromonosporaceae > Actinoplanes > Actinoplanes sp. NBC_00393. The sequence continues at coordinate 8,118,365 of NZ_CP107942.1, forward strand.
TCCCGGTGGTGCTCGTCGACGACGAGCAGAACCTGGAAGCGGTGCCCCGGCACATCCGGGCGGTCGCCACGGCGCTCGGTGTTCCGGACGCCGGGGAGAAGCTGGTCCAGCGCGTGCAGTCGGAGATCGACGCGGCCAGGAAGAGCGCGCCGAAGGACGGCACCCCGCCCCGGATCGCGTTCCTCTACGTCCGCGGCACGGCCGGAGTGTTCCTGATCGGCGGCAAGGACGCCGGCTCGGACGCGATGATCGAGGCGATCGGCGCGGTGGACGCCGGGAAAGCGGCCGGGCTCAGCAAGTTCCGGCCGCTGACCAGCGAAGGTCTGATCAACGCGGCGCCCGACGTGATCCTGGTGATGACTGAGGGGCTGAACTCGGTCGACGGAGTGGACGGGCTGCTGAAGTTGCCCGGGGTCGCGCAGACGCCGGCCGGGATCAACCGGCGGATCGTGGACATGGACGACGGGATCCTGCTCAACTTCGGCGCGCGTACCGGCAAGGCGGTCGAAGCCCTGGCCAAGGCGGTATACGGCCCGTGCAACTGAGTGCAACGGCAACGCTTCGGTCGTACCGGAAACTGGGTTTGATCGGCTCTTTGGCCCTTCTGCTCCTGGCGGTCTGCCTGGTCGCGGCGGGTAAGGGGCAGGTGCCGATCTCGCCGGCCGAGGTGCTGGGGTCGCTACTGCATCGCATCGGCCTCGAGATCGGGCCGCTGCCGGCGGCCGTGCAGGGCGAGAACGCGTTGTGGCTGGTCCGGTTCCCGCGGGTGGTGCTCGCGGTGGTGGTGGGAGCGTCGCTGGGCTGCGCCGGCGCGCTGATGCAGGGCGTGTTCGGCAATCCGCTCGCCGAGCCCGGCGTCGTCGGCGTCTCGGCCGGCGCTGCGGTCGGAGCGGCCGCAGCCATCGTGAGTGGCGTCACCCTCTTCGGTGCGTGGAGCACGGCGGCAGCCGCCTTTGCCGGCGGCATCGTGACCACCCTGATCGTGTACGCGATGTCGCGCGCCGCCGGCCGCACCGAAGTCGTCACGCTGGTCCTGACCGGCGTGGCGGTCAACGCCACCGCGGGCGCCCTGCTCGGCCTGCTGATGTTCCTGACCGACGACGACGGCGTCCGCGCCATCGCGTTCTGGCAGCTCGGCAGCCTGGCCCAGGCCACCTGGGCGGCCGTGGCGGTGGCCGGACCCGGCGCGGTGATCGGCCTCGCGGTGGCCGCCGCCTGCGCACGCCGCCTCGACCTGCTGGCCCTCGGGGAACGCCCGGCCCGGCACCTCGGCGTCGACACCGAACGGCTCCGGATCACCGCGATCGTGGCGACCGCGCTGCTCACCGCGTCGGCGGTGGCCTTCACCGGGATCATCAGCTTCGTCGGGCTGGTCGTGCCACACCTGGTCCGGATGATCGCCGGGCCCGGTCACCGGGTGCTGATCCCGGCCAGCGCACTGGGCGGCGCGGTCGTCGTGGTCGCCGGCGACCTGATCGCCCGGACCGTCATCGAATACCAGGAGCTGCCGCTCGGCGTGCTCACCGCGGTGGTCGGCGGGCCGGCCTTCTTCTGGCTGCTGCGCCGCACCCGAGCAAGGGCCGGAGGTTGGGGATGAAAGCTCTTCTGGCAGCTGCGACGCGCCCAGCGAGGGCCGGAGGCCGGGGATGAAAGCTCTTCTGGCTGCTGCGACGTGCCCAGTGAGCGCCGGGGGTGGGGGATGAAAGCGACCGGAATCCGCGTCGAGCTCGGCGGCCGCCGGGTCGTCGACGACGTGGACCTGCATGCCGACGCCGGCGAGGTAGTGGCGTTGATCGGCCCGAACGGCGCCGGCAAGTCCACTTTGCTCGCCGCCCTCTCCGGCGACCTGGACTTCGCCGGGCGGGTGGAGATCGGCGGGCGGGAGATCGGCTCCTACAAGCCGGTCGAACTGGCCCGGCAGCGGTCGATGCTGCCGCAGCGGGCGACCCTGTCGTTCCCGTTCGAGGCCGGCGAGGTGATCCGGATGGGGCGGGCGCCGTGGACCGGACGGCCGGAGGCTGCCGACGACGAGCGCGAGGTCGCCGAGGCCATGCGGGTCACCGAGACCAGCGGGTTCGCCCGGCGGCCGTTCCCCGCGCTGTCCGGCGGCGAGCAGGCCCGGGTGGCGCTGGCCCGGGTGCTCGCGCAGCGTACGCCGGTGCTGCTGCTCGACGAACCCACCGCCGCGCTCGACCTGCGGCATCAGGAGCTGGTTATGCGCGCGGCGCGAGACCGCGCCGCGAGCGGCGCAGCGGTGGTGGTCGTCCTGCACGATCTGGGGCTGGCAGCGGCGTACGCCGACCGCGCGTACATCCTGGCCGAAGGGCGGGTCCGGCAGTCCGGCCCGCCCTCCGAGGTGTTCACCGAGTCACTGCTCAGCGACGTCTACCAGCACGAGGTGGAGGTGCTGAACCATCCCCGCACCGGCACCCCGCTGGTGGTCCCCCGACGAACTACTTGACCTTGACAGCGTCGGCCGCGGACGCGCTGGTGCGCGTGCCGGCGCCGGCGTAGACGGCCTTCCAGGTGCCGGTCCGGGTAGCGGTGAACTTCTTGCTGTAGGCCCCGGTCTTCGACGTCACCGCAGTACCCCGATGAGTCCAGGTGGTCGCGCCCGCCGCCTTGAAGTAGATCTTCACCTGGACACCGGTGAGCGCCTTGCCGTCGACCTTCAGCGTGCCCTTGGCGGTGAGCTTCTTGCCCTTCCGTACCGGCTCCGGCGCCGCGTTCAGCGTGAGCTTCGCCGGCCGCCTGATGCTGAACGAGGTCTCCAGGGCGTTGGTGAACAGAAGATCCGCGTCCGACGTGGTCGGTCCCCGCATCAGGAAGCCATGGATCTTGGCCCGGTAGGCGCCGGGCGCGTTCCGGCCGCACAGCGGCAGATTGCCCCGGTAGGTCGCGGAAGTGCCGACCTGCTGGAAGGTGGCGAGACTCGGCCGCGACGGCCACCGCGTGGCGCCCGGCGGCAGCAGGTTGAGGATGACCTCGCTGGCCTCCCACCCCTCGCTCATCGGCGGCAACGGCTCGCTGAACACGGCGGTGAAGGTGGCGACGGTCGTGCAGCCGGCCTTTCCGCTCAGCACGAACGAGGGCTTGCTCACCGAGATGCTGGTCAGGCTCATGGGCGCCGGCTCGGCCTGCGCGGGCGAGGCTGCCAGCAGCCCGGCGGCCAACGGCAGGGCGGCCAGCGCGGCGAACAACCGGGTTCGCATCGACCGCATTACTTGACCTTGACGGCGTCGGTGGCGGCGGCGTAGTTGCGCTTGCCGGTGCCCTCGTAGATCGCCTTCCAGGTGCCGGTCTTGGTGGCGGTGAACTTCTTGCTGTACGCCCCGGTGCCGGTGGTGACCGCGGTGCCCTTGTAGGTCCAGGCGGTCGCGCCGGTCGCCTTGAAGTACACCTTCACCTTGGCGCCGGAGAGCGCCTTGCCGTCGATCTTCAGCGTGCCCTTGGCGGTGAGCTTCTTGCCCTTCGCCACCGGCTCGGGCGCGGCGTTCAGGGTGAGCTTCGACGGGCGCTTGATGGTGATGGACTTCTTGACGACGTTGGTGAACTCGAACTCGCCGCCCACCGGGAGGAGCGCGCCGTAGATCTCGGCCGTGTACTTGCCGGGCGCGTACTTCCCGCAGAGCTTCAGGCTGCCCTTGTACGTGGTGGTCGAGCCGACCCGCTTGAACTCCACACCGTCGACGTTCGCACCGCCGGGCGCGTTCAGGTCGACGCCGACGCCGGCGTACTCGTAGCCGGTGGTCGGCAGCGGGCCGCTGATCACGGCCGTGAAGGTCACGCTCGTCTTGCAGCCGGCCTTGGCGCTCAGCACGAAGGCGGGCTTGCTCACCGACACGGACTTGACGGTGATGTCGGTGGCGGCCTGCGCGGGGGAACCGGCGGCCAGCAACCCGGCGGCGGGGATCAGGGCGATCAGGGCGGCAGCGAACCGGGCGCGTACGGAAGTCATGTCTACAGTCCCAGACGATCGTGGGGGAAAGATCATCGAAGTATAGAACGGTACCGTTTCGGCGTCGCCTCGGCCGAATGGTGGAGATGACGCGCCCGTTGCGTCGTCCACAACGGGCGCGTCGGGCAGATCAGTAATTCTCCGGCACCGGCAGCTCGTGACCGATTTCGGCGTGCTTGATGGCCGCGGCAGTCGTGCCGTTCAGCGCGGGACAGACCGGGCACCGGTATTTACCGACGCTCGCCTCCCAGGTCGCAGCGATGCGAGGACCGTTCTCCGTCTGGATGGTCAGCGGCGGGTAGGTCTTGGCCAGGTGCTCTCGGCACTCCTCGGCACGGGCCCGCGCCTTGTCGGCCTGGGCCCGGTTGCTGACCGGCTCGATGCCCGCATCGGCCAGCCGGTCGTGCAGCATCGCCTCCCGGTCGTAGAGCGGGGCGAGCTGCGCCGCGGGGAAGATGTGGTCCTCGAGCAGGCGCCGGCGCCGGCTGCTGATGTCCAGCTGCTCCTCGAACGGGCCCATCCGTCGCAGGCCGGCCGAGAGCGGCGCGTTCGGGTTGTCCCGCGGGACGAACTGGTGGGCCTCCCGGTGGCGGACCGCCCAACCGTCCAGCTCGGCGGCGACCGCCGCGGTGAAGACCGCGCCGTGCGGCAGCCGCGAGTAGCGCCGCCCGTGCTCGTCGACCGCCTCCGGCTTGGCGAGCGCGTCCTCCCACTGCTCCACGGCCGAGGTGAAGCGGCCCTGCGCGGTCTGCTTCGTGACGCCGAGCGCCTCGCCGACATCCTTCCAGGAGATGCCGGCGGCGCGGCAGGTCACGACTGACGCGGCGAGCAGCCGCTCGGCGTTGGCGACGACGCGGGCCGCCTCGACCACCAGGGTCGGCTCGGGCCGGCCGTTCGCCGCGACGAGGGCACGGGCCGAGTCGGAGAGTTCGCGAGCGATCGTCGCCAGCACCACGAGCGCACGGGCGTCGTCGGTGTAGGGGGAATCGGCGTCGATCTGGGTCCACACATCGTCACGGTTCGACATGATCGTCAGGTTACGCCTGACGATCATGTTTTGTCAGGCCCGACCTGACAAATTTTCACGTCGCCGCCGCCCGTTTCGCCGGCGCGATGCCGCGGGCGACACCGGTGGCCGCGAGGCGGCCGGCGATCACCAGCCCGAGCCAGGTGAAGAGCACGGCGCTGAGCGCCATCAGTCCGAAGAAGACACCCCGCACGGCGAGCGCCATGTCGTCGATGTTGAAGAAGGTGTACGCCGAAATCGCGTAGAACGTCTCGAATGCCAGCGCCGTCACGTAGAACAGCCAGGGCCGCCAGATCCGGTACCGGGTGACCAGGAAGCCCAGCTCCAGGGCGACACCGACCATCAGGTTGGTGACGATCGCCGACGGCCCGGCCGGGGTGGGGATGTTGATGATGCCGGCGATCAGCATGGTGAGCAGTGCCGCACCCGGCCGCCGCAGCACCGCCATCGCGACGACCGGGCCGAGCAGCCAGACCCCGAGGAACGCGGCGTACACCAGCGGAACCGTGGCCGAGACGGCGAAGGCCAGGAAGTTGGCCGGGATCAGAAGTACGCCGGTGGCCGCGCCGATCGCCGCGCACGCCATGAGGAAACGGGTGGTCAGTCTCATTCGAAAGCTCCAGACAGGTAGGGGACGAAGACGTGCGGGACGACGTAACAGAGGGAGAGCAGCCAGGCCGCCAGGACCGCGTCGCGCAGCCGGAGCGGGACCTGCCGGCGTTCGGTACGGGTCCGGTGCGCGCCGAACCCCCGGGACTCCATCGCCAGCGAGACCCGGTCGCCGTGCCGGATCGCCCCGGCCAGCAGCGGGACGGTGTATCCGCCATAGCGGCGTACCGTGGCGAGCGGTCCGCGCCCGCCGTCGACCCCGCGCACCCGGTGGGCCAGCCGGATGACCTGCAGGTCGGTGCGGAACCGGGGCACGAACCGCATCGCCGCGAACCCGGCGTAGCCGATCCGGTACGGCATCCGCAGGTGCGAGATCATCGACCGGACCAGATCGTTGCCGTCCGTGGTGAGGCCGGACAGCAGCGCGAGGAGCAGCACCGACACCACCCGCAGACCGGTCGCCAGCCCGGTGGTCAGCGCACCGGACCAGAGGGTGAACGGACCGATCTCCAGCAGCCGGGTGGTGTCGTCGACCCGCGCCGGATCGGTCCAGACCCCGAACGACACGGTCATCACCGCGACCAGCGCGATCGGGCCGACCAGGACCGCGAGCAGGGTGCGACCGGTGAGTCGGCCACCGATCAGCAGCATGAGCAGCGCGAGGACACCGAACACGGCCGGCGTCCACAGATCCCGGGAGCCGATCGCCACCACCATGGCCGGGACCGGCGCGAGCACCTTCACCACCGGGTTGTACGAGCGCAGCGCGAACACCGAGTCGGTCACGACGCCACGACCTGCCGGCCGGGCAGATCGGCGAGCCGGGTAAGGCCGTGCCAGCCGGGATGGTTGGCCAGCATCCGCGCGGCCTGGGCGATCGGCGGGGACCGCAGGTCGGCGGCGGCGAGCAGGTCGGCGTCGGCATAGACGGCCGCCGGTGGACCGTCGGCGATCACCCGGCCCGAGTCGATCACCAGCACCCGGGTCGCGTGTTCGGCGACCAGGTTCATGTCGTGGCTCACCACGATCACCGTGGTGCCGGCCCGATGCAGACCGGCCAACAGGTCGAGCAACTCGGCGGCACGCTCCCGGTCCTGGCCGAACGTCGGCTCGTCGAGGACCAGCACCCGCGGCCGGGTCACCAGCGCGGTGCCGACGGAGAGCCGGCGTTTCTGGCCGCCGGAAAGCAGAAAGGGGTGCACGTCCCGGAGTTCGCGCAGGTCCAGGCGGTCGAGGAGCTCGTTCACGCGTACCGCGATCTCGTCCGGCGGCACCCGGCGCACCCGCAGCCCGTACGCCAGCTCGTCCTCCACCCGGCCGGTGATGAATTGGTGCTCGGGATTCTGGAAGACGAAACCGACCCGCTCGGCGAGCACCCGCGGATCGGTCCGGGACGGGTCGAGGCCGTCGACGGTGACCGCGCCGCGCCGCGTGGTGATGACGCCCGCGAGGGCCTGCGCGAGGGTGGTCTTGCCGGCGCCGTTCGGCCCGACGATCGCGACGAACTCACCGGTGCCGACGGCCAGCGACACGTCCCGTACCACCGGCTTTTCTCCGCGATGGACGGTCAGCTCGCGTACCCGGACTGCTTCTTCGGCCGAACCGGCCGCTGCCTGGCCGATCAGCTGCGGCGCCGGCAGATCGGACCGCGCGTCCAGCGCGGTGGCCAGCTCACGCGGGGTCAGCGGCAGCGGATCCAGCCGGATCCCGGCGGCTCGCAGCCGCAGCGCGGCCAGCGCGGCGACCGGAAGCCAGACGCCGAGCTCGACCAGCCGCTCGACGTTGTCGACGATCGTGGACCGGGCCGGGCCGTCGAACACCAGCCGTCCGTCCGCATCCAGCACGAGCACGCGGTCGACGAAATCGATCGCGGCATCCAGATTGTGCTCGACCAGCAGGACGGCCCGGTCACGCCCGGCAGCGATCTCCCGCAGCGCCCGGTACACGTCCTCGACGCCGGCCGGGTCGAGGTTCGCGGTCGGTTCATCAAGAACAAGCAGCGGCGTACGCAGAGCCAGCGCACAAGCAATCGCCAGCCGCTGCCGTCCCCCGCCGGACAGATGCGCCGGATCATCGTCGCGGCGGTCCCACAGACCGACACGGCGCAGCGCGTCCTCGGCCCGGACCAGCACCTCGTCGACCGGCAGGCACAGGTTCTCCGGCCCGAAGCAGACCTCGTCGAGGACCGTGGCGGTGACGATCTGGGCGTCCGGGTCCTGAAAGACCATGGCTACCTCAGCCGCCAGACGCGGAACCGGCACGGTACGGGTATCGACGCCCCGAACCGCGACGGTTCCGTCCATATGCGACCCGACGACGTGCGGTATCAGGCCGTTGAAAGTGAGCGTGAGCGTCGACTTCCCGCACCCGGACGGGCCGAGGAGCAGGACCACCTCGCCAGCTCGCAGCTCCGCCGAGACACCGTGCGGCCGAGGGACGCCGTAATCGACGGCGCCCTCGGCGTCGTACACCTCGTGTCGCACGGACACTTCGGAGAGTTGAAGCATGCGATTAGGATAGGCAACCCTTAATCGCTACTTGCGGAAGGTGAAGTACTTCCACGCGCCGTACGTCGTGGCGTTCGCGCTGTCGCCCGAAGTGCCCTTGATGTACACCGACCGGACCCGGAAACGGACGTTCAGCGGGTGGGCGCCGGTCAGCTTCGCGGCGGAGAGACCATTCGCCTTCACCGCGACGAAGGTCGCGCTGCGCGGCCGCCACTTGCCGTTCGACCACGTCTCGACGACGAGTTTCTGCTTGCGTCCGGCGTACGCGGTAATGGTGGTGGTGAAGACCGGGGTCTTGGCCTTGCGGAAGAAGAAGTACTTCGTCGACCCGATCCTGGCGGTCTTGTAGTGCTTCGAGATCGCCGTGCTGACCGCGACCTGCGTGGAGACTCGGGAGGTGACTGTCCGCGCGGCGTACTTGGCGTCACCGGCGAACTTCGCGGTCAGCGTGGTGTTGCGGGTCAGCTTGAAGCTCGCGCTGAGGTTGCCCGCGCTGTTCACCACGCCCTTCTTGACCAGGCGGTTCTTCTCCGGGCCGTACGGGTCGGCCCAGATCTCGACGGTCCGGTTGGTGCCGGTGGCGCCGAGGTGCGCGGTGAACGTCACCACCTTGCCGTACGCGTGCACCGAACCGTTCCCGTTCAGGGTCAGCTGCGGCGTCGCCGGAGTGGCCGGCCCGTTCATCACCCAGAGTCGGTAGGCGCCGTCGTACTTGGCGACCCCGAACAGCCGCGGACCACCCGGCTCCCAGGCAATCCCCCGGTCCTGGATGCCGTCGGTGGCCGGCGCGCCGGAGCCCGGCGCCGCCTCGCCTCCCTTCTCCGGGAGGCGGATCGTCTGCGAGGCGGTCGTCGAGTCGCCCTCGAAGACGTAGACGTCGTCGCCGGTCGCCTGGTTCGCCACCGAGATCGCGACCCGGCCGGCCGCGTTGACATCCACGCCGTTGGCCCGGGCCAGCGCCGGATAGGTCCCCGTGGTCGCGAGATCACTCACACCGACGCGGTGCACATCGCCGTTCGCCGCCCGGACCACGTCGCTGCCGTCAGCGGTGAAGGCTGACTCTGCGACCGCGAAGCCACCGGCTGGATCGATGTGCGGGCCCAGGACCGGGGAACCCGACGAGACGTCGTACTTCCAGAGGTCTTTACCGGCCGAGTCGGCGACCAGGAGCACGCCGGGCGCCGCCGCGCTGGTGTAGACGTGCGGCGCCGAAGGCAGATCACCCTGGTAGAGGGCGGTGTTCAGATAGACGCTGGAGTCGGCCAGGTCGACCGAACCGAAGTCGCCGTCGTCCTCCGGACCCGAGTAGCCGAACCAGACCTTGTCGCCGGCCGCGGTGACGGACTCCGGATAGACCTCGGTGCCGACCGGGTAACGAGCCGTCTCGGCGACCGTGTCCGTCGCCAGGGCCACGATCGCATGCCCGCGCGACACCGCGGCATAGAGCCTGGTGGAGTCGCTGGAGAGCGCGAGGCCGTTCACCCAGGGGAGGCCGGACTTCTCCACGAGGACCTTGCCGGTGAAGTCGGTGGCGATGATCTTTCCGCCTTGCGGGTCGCTGATGAAGACCCGGTCGTGCACGCCGTCGACGACGATGTCACCGAAGTAGCTGATCGGCAACGCCGCCTGCGTTTCGGCGGATGCGGTGCCCGAGCTCACCGCGAAGGCCAGCGCCGAAAACCCGGTCAGGACCGCAGCCGCGAGCGCGACCCGAGAGTTACGCATGCAAATTCCCCCATGATCAAGAGAGTGAGGGAACAGTACGGCCTACCGCGTCGAGACGCAACCGGTTCGTCGCGGCGCCGCCGAGATCCACTTTCCGCAGGCCACGGCGGCTGGTTCGTCAGGGTCGGATCGCGAACAGCTCACAACTGTCCTGCGACGGATCACTTCAGGGCCACCTTGTCTCCGGTGGCCGAGACCGAGGCGACGGCGGAACTGCCCGCGTACGACCAGCGCCAGTACCCGGACGCCTTCGCCTTCGTGGTCGTTCTCAGGTAGCCGCGGGCGTCGGTCCAGACCGTCTTGACCGTCTGGTAGGTGCCGTTGGCCTTGCGGAACTGCAACCGCACCGGCTGCTTCCCGTACCCTACGAACTTGGTCGCCGCGTCCGTTGTGGCGCGCGTGAGCCGGCCGGTCACGGTGAGCTTGCCGCCCTTCTTGACCGGCTCGGGCGAGGCGTTCACGGTCAGCTTGGCGACCTTGTAGAGGGTGACCGTGTCGGGGAGCGAACTCGTGCTCGCGGCACCGGTGTTGCCCCAGTAGATCCACTTCCAGGCACCGGACGCGGTGGCCGGGACAGTCGTGCGCAAGGCGCCGTCCGGGCCCGAGGTCACCGTCTTGATCCGGGTGTAGGCGCCGGCGCTGGCGTACTTCGCATACGTCAAGTACACCGACTGCCCCGCGTAGCCCACGATCCTGGTGTGGCCGCTGGCGTCCAGGTTGCCCCAATCGGGCGCGGTGAGCCGCCCGGTGACGGTGAGTCTCGCGCCCTTACGGACCGGCTCGGGCGTCGCGTCCGCCGGCGCCAGCCTGGTCGCTTTCTGCAGGCGGGACACCGTGGCGTGCCCTTCCTGCAGCACGTACGGCTGGTTGTCCTTCGTATAGCCGGTGATCCGCAGGTGCAGCGCCCGGCCGGCCAGGTCGTTGGTCATCTGACGCTGGTCGAGGATTGCGGTCCCGGTGCAGCTCTGCGCGGTCCCCTGCCGGATCGGCACGCAGACCATGTTGTTCTCGCTGCCCGGCACCTCCTCCAGATCATCGGAGAAGTTCGCACCGTAGGTCACGATCTGCCCGCGAATCGTCGCGATGTCCGGGCTGACATTGGCCACAACCGGGAACGTGGCGGTCTCCGATCCCCCGACTCCCATGTGGACAAGGCCGTTGTTGTTGATCAGAACCGAGTAGAGCGCGGGCTCCGCGGCCTGCGCGGGCGTCGCCGCCAGCAGGCCTGCGGCAACCGCAGTCGTCACGGCAATTGCACCATTTCGTACGCGCTTCATCGCCACTCATTCCCCCGTTCGGCGCAGCGGACCACGAACAGGACGGTAGCGTCGCGACGCCACTCGCCGAAACCAAGCGACCTGTACGCCGCCTCGGCGAGCCGGCGTTGACGAACAAGGACCGCACCGGGACCGTCCCCCAGCCGGCCACCGCCGATGGCCGGGTGATCTACGCGATCGAGCAGCGCCGTGCCTCCGCACGCATCCACACCAGCACCGACGCCGGGCTGACCTGGCAGGCCGGGGCGATCGTCGAGCTCGACGGCCCGCATCCCGACCGACGACAACAACTACAGCACCTGGCTGTCCGCGGACGGCGAGTCCTGGAAATACGTTCAGCGACCTGAGTTGCCCTGATCCGGCGCCTGCGCGAAGAGAACGTCGCGGGCCTGCTCGGCGGCACGGACCATGTTCTCGCCGATGAAGTCGAGGAAGCGCGCGATGTTCTCCAGGCGGTTGGCTGCCGGGGTGCCCGCCCCGAGCACGCTGACACCCTGTCGTGCCGTGTCAGCCAGGTCGGACTGTGATTTGGCGGCGGCGAGCGTCGACTGATACCAGACGTCGCCGTCGACGACGTAGCGTTCGCGGCGGCGTTCGTCGCGCTCCCGGCGCAGCAGTCCCAACGTTTCCAGGAAGGCCACCGCCTTGGACACCGACGCGGGACTGACCTGCAGGTGCTGGGCCAGCTCGGAGGCGGTCATGCTGCCCGAGTCGGCGATGAACAGGCAGGTCAGCACGCGGGCCGTCATCTTGGGCAGGCCCTGCTGGATGAAGAGGGTGGCGAAGACGTCCTCGTAGTCCCGCACGGCGTCGGGGTCGCGCCCGTCAGCCCGCGTGGGCGCGCCGGGCCCTCGGGAAGCGGCCGGCCGGCGCCGGTGGGCGCGGCGCTCGGTGGCATGGTGGGCCAGCTCGGCTCGATAGCCGAGGGGCCCGCCGTTTCGCATCACCTCGCGCGTGACAGTCGACGTAGGACGGTCGATGCGCCGGGCGATCTCCGCGTAGGCGAGGCCGTCGGCCAGCCCCAGCGCGATCTGCTGACGTTCCTGCTGGGTGAGTCTGCCTCCCGGCATCGCGATCTCCTTCACGCTCCCTCGATGCACCGAGCATAGCGTTCATCGCGCTTCCATTGCAACGACAACGCGATCTTCGTTGCGTTATTTTCTTGCGCCATTGCAATGAAATGGCGGCAGTGAGCTGCTGTTAAGCCACGTGAGTGCAACAAGCTTGTTGCCGAATCCGCGAACGCAACGTAGCTTTTCCCACATCGGAAACAACGAGCACGGGAGCAGATGATGCAGAACTTCGACACCCCCGCCCCGATCACCGCCGTCCTCGACATCCCCGCCGGCAACGTCCGGTTCATCGCCGCCGACCGGGTCGACACCAGGGTCGAGGTCCGGCCGGTCGACGCCTCGAAGGGCCGCGACGTCAAGGTGGCCGAGCAGACCCGGGTGGAGTACACCGACGGCGTCCTGCGCATCGAGGCGTCGGCGAAGAACCAGGTTCTCGGCCCGTCCGGATCCATCGAGGTGACGGTCCAGCTGCCCGCCGGATCCCGGGTCGAGGCCAAGGCGGCCAGCGCCGAGTTCCGGGTGGTCGGACGCCTCGGGGACGTCACCTTCGAGGGCGCGCACGGCGCCATCAAGATCGATGAGGCGGCGAGCGTACGCCTCACCGCCTCCGCCGGCGACGTCTCGCTCGGGCGCCTCAACGGATCAGGCCAGATCACCACCGCCAAGGGCGACATCAAGATCGCTGAGGCAGTCAAGGGCAAGGTCGTTCTGCGTACGCAGGCAGGTGCGATCTCGGTCGGCGCCGCTCGCGGCGTCTCGGCCGCCCTGGACGCCGGCACCAGCCTCGGCCGCGTCACCAACGACCTCCGCAACGACGGCGCCGCCGATCTCCACATCCACGCCACCACCGCCTACGGCGACATCGTCGCCCGCAGCCTCTGAGCAGAGAGCAGACCATCATGACCAACCTGGCCATCGCAGCGAACGGGCTGCGCAAGTCCTACGGCGACAAGGTCGTCCTCGACGGGGTCGACCTGGCGGTTCCGGAAGGAACCATCTTCTCCCTGCTCGGCCCGAACGGCGCCGGCAAGACCACCGCCGTCAAGATCCTCTCCACGCTGATCTCTCCCGGGCCGGCGTCCGGCGAGATCCGGGTCGGCGGTCACGATCTGACCGCAGACCCCCAGGCGGTACGCGCCGCGATCGGCGTCACCGGCCAGTTCTCCGCGGTCGACGGCCTGATCACCGGCGAGGAGAACATGCTGCTCATGGCGGACCTGCACCACCTGTCCCGCGCTGAGGGCCGCCGCACCACCGCCGAGCTGCTGGAGCGCTTCGACCTGGTCGAGGCCGCGAAGAAGCCGGCGGCCACCTACTCCGGCGGCATGAAGCGCCGCCTCGACATCGCGATGACCCTGGTCGGCGACCCGCGGATCATCTTCCTCGACGAGCCGACCACCGGCCTCGACCCGCGCAGCCGGCACAACATGTGGCAGATCATCCGTGAGCTGGTCGCCGACGGCGTCACCGTCTTCCTCACCACGCAGTACCTGGAGGAGGCGGACGAGCTCGCCGACCGGATCGCCGTGCTCAACAACGGGAAGATCGCCGCCGAGGGCACCGCCGAGCAGCTGAAACGACAGATCCCGGGCGGGCACGTCCGGCTCCGCTTCACCGACCCGGCCGGTTACCAGGGCGCCGCCCTCGCCCTCGGCGACGTCACCCGCGACGACGAGTCCCTGACGCTGCAGATCCCGAGCGGCGGCAGCCAGCGCGACCTGCGCTTCATCCTCGACCGGCTGGACTCCGCCGGCATCGAGGCGGACGAACTGACCGTGCACAACCCCGACCTCGACGACGTGTTCTTCGCCCTGACCGGCACCAACGAGCACTTGACCGGCACCGACGAGCACCTGACCGGCACCGACCAGAACAAGGAGATTGTTCGATGAGTTCCCTCGCCCTCGCCGTACGCGACTCGTCCACCATGCTGCGCCGCAACCTGCTGCACGCCCGGCGCTATCCGTCCCTCACGCTCAACCTGCTGCTGACGCCGATCATGCTGCTGCTGCTCTTCGTCTATATATTCGGCGACACTCTCGGCGCTGGTCTGGGCGGCGGCCGCGCCGAGTACATCGCCTATCTGGTCCCGGGCCTGCTGCTGATGACCATCGGCAGCACCGTGATCGGAACCGCGGTCTCGGTCTCCAACGACATGACCGAGGGCATCATCGCCCGGTTCCGCACCATGGCGATCCACCGCGGTTCGGTGCTCGTCGGCCACGTGGTCGGCAGCGTGCTGCAGTCGGTGATGAGCGTGGTCCTGGTCGGCGCGGTCGCCGTGGCCATCGGCTTCCGGTCCACCGACGCCACCGCCCTGGAGTGGCTGGCCGCGTTCGGGCTGCTCGTCCTCTTCGCCCTGGCGCTCACCTGGATCGCCGTCGGCATGGGCCTGGTCAGCCCGAACGCCGAGGCCGCCAGCAACAACGCGATGCCGCTGATCCTGCTGCCGCTGCTGTCCAGCGCGTTCGTCCCGATCGAGGCCATGCCCGGCTGGTTCCAGCCGATCGCCGAGTACCAGCCCTTCACCCCGGCGATCGAAACCCTCCGGGGCCTGCTGCTCGGCACCGGGATCGGCCACAACGGCTGGCTCGCGGTGGGCTGGTGCCTGGGCCTCGCGGTGCTCGGCTACTTCTGGTCGACTGCGAAGTTCAACCGCGACCCGCGCTAGCGGCAGGACTTCGCTAGCGGCAGGACAAGCGAAGGGGCCTGAACCGTGCGGTTCAGGCCCCTTCGCGGTGCCGGTCAGGGCAGCAGCAGGCCCCAGTACAGGGCCCACGGCAGGAACAGGATTCCGGGCACGATCAGGATGGCCTGCCGGACGCGGTCGGCGCCGGCGGTCCGCCAGCCGTGGATCGTCATGGCGGTGGTGATGACGGTGATCAGCGCGAGGGCCTGCAGCGCCAGCCAGAACACCGGGCGACCGGCGAGCATCGGGCCGGGTGAGATGCCCTTCCAGTTCGCGCTGTCGGCCACCGTCACGAAGTAGGCGACGAAGCCGATCACCGCGGTGACGCCGGCGGCGGCGAGGATGCGGGCCGGGCGGGCAACAGCGACGGTACGGCGACGCGCGCGCCGGACGAGCGCGACGACCGGGTACGACAGGAAGCCGATCAGGAACACGGCGAGGGCGGTCAGCTGTGCGGGCCAAGACTCCCACCAGGCCGACGGAGCCAGAGAAGCGCTGGTCGCGGGCTGTGTCGGGGCCGGATCGACCCGCGGCGTCAAGGTTCCGGCGGTTCGGACCCAGCTACC
Organism: Actinoplanes sp. NBC_00393; assembly: GCF_036053395.1. Taxonomy (NCBI): domain Bacteria; kingdom Bacillati; phylum Actinomycetota; class Actinomycetes; order Micromonosporales; family Micromonosporaceae; genus Actinoplanes; species Actinoplanes sp. NBC_00393. The sequence goes on from NZ_CP107942.1 coordinate 8,133,796, forward strand.
GACGGTCTCCGCGTACGCCGGATACAGCTCGTCGGTGTACATGCCGTCCTCGTCGAGGACCCGCAGGGTGTGTCCCGCACCGGGGAGGAATCGGACCGTCAGCGGCGTACGGATCATCTGTTGCAACACCGCGCCGCTCTCAGCGGCCGGCACCTGCGTGTCCTCCGTGCCGTAGACAGCGAGGACCGGCTGGGTGAGCGCCGACAACGCCGGCCGCGGGTCGAAACTCGCCTCGGCGAAGAGCCCGGCGTCGTCCGCGAGCCGGTAGAACCGGTCGGAAAGCGTGTCCGCGAGCGCACCGGAAACCCCGGCGCCGGCCAGCTTGTTGCGCATGTTCCAGTTCTGTACGCGCAACGGCGACAACCCCGGCGCGGAAGCGAGGACCAGGAACGCGATGTCCTTCGACCGGTCAGCGGCGAGCGGCATGACCCAGCCGCCCTCGCTGATCCCCCAGAGCCCGACGGCGTCCGGTCGCACCCCGGGCTGTTCCCGCAGGACGCCGACCGCGGCGACGACATCGTCGGCGAGCAGCGAGTACACCGGGTTGTCGAGCGGCCGCTTGTCGTAGGTGAGGACGGCGATCCCCTGCCGCGCGAACGCGATCGCCTCCGGGAGCAGACCGGTCCGCTTGCCGTTGCCGGAGCCGTGCACCAGCACCAGGCCGGGCTTTGCACCGGGTGCGTTTCGGGGCGCGTAGACCGTACCCATCAGGGTCTTTCCGTCGGCCGTGGGAATGCTGACCTCGGTCGTGGTCAGATCGGCCGGGACGGATTCCCCGGCGGCGGCCGGGGCACTGATCAGCGCGACGGCGGCGAGCGCCAGGACCAGGATGCGGACGATGCGTTCGATCATGGAACGAGCATCGATGAATTTGCGTGCCCCTCCATCGCCGCCGCGAGCGGTTCCGATCTCACTCTCCAGAGGGAGAAGGCTCCCCGGCGACGACCAGACCCGACTCGTATGCGGCCACCACAGCCTGGGCCCGGTCCCGCAGCCCGAGCTTGGCCAGCACGCTGCTGACGTGCGTCTTCACGGTGTGCTCGCTGACCACCAGGGCGGCCGCCATCTCGGCGTTGGTCAGCCCGCGCCCGAGCAGTTGCAACGCCTCCCGCTCCCGCGGGGTGAGCCGGTCGAGCCCGGCCCACGGGTGGAGCGGCGGCGCCTGCCCACGGACCGCCGTCTCGATCAGCCGGGTGGTGACCGCCGGGGCGAGCAGCGACTCACCGGCCGCGACGACCCGCACCGCATGGACCAGCTCGGCACGGCGGACGTCCTTCAGCAGGAAGCCGCTGGCGCCGGCGCGCAGCGCGTCGTACACGTAGTCGTCCTGTCCGAAGGTGGTCAGCATGAGCACGCGTACCGGCTCGTCGCTCAACCGCCGGGTGGCCTCGATCCCGTCCATCAACGGCATCCGGATGTCGAGCACCAGCACGTCCGGCGAGTGCTCGTGGACGGCAGCCACCGCCTCGGCGCCGTCACCGGCCTCGGCCACGACCTCCATGTCGTCCTCGTTGTCGAGGATCATCGCGAACGCGCCGCGTACCAGCTCCTGGTCATCGGCGACCACAATGCGGATGGTCACGGCAACTTCGCCTCTACTCGGAAGCCACGACCGCCGGGCACCGGACCGGCCGTCGCGGACCCTCCGCAGGAGGCGGCACGTTCCCGGATCCCGATGAGTCCGTGTCCAGGAGCGTCCGTCGTGCGGGGCCCTCGGCCGTCATCGGCAACGGTCAGGACGAGGCCGTCGTCGCGCCAGTCGAGCGTCACCGTCACCGACTTCGCCCGCGCGTGTTTGAGCACATTGGTCAGTGCCTCCTGAACGATCCGGTACGCCGCCACCTCGGCATCGGCGGTCACCGCCCGAGGACTTCCGACGACGCTCAGCGTGACCGATGTTGATCCGACCCCGGAGACCTGATCGACCAGGTCGGCGATCTCGGCGAGCGTCGGCTGCGGGGTGCGCTCGGCCCCGGCGTCCAGGACACCGAGGATCCGGCGCAACTGGGCCATGGCATCCCGGCCGGCCTCGGCGATGGCGTCGAAAGCCGCCTCGGTACGGGCCGGCCCCTGCTTCATCACCACCGGGCCGGCCTCGGCCTGCGCGATCGTGATGCTCACCGCGTGCGCGAGGATGTCGTGCATGTCCCGGGCGATCCGGGACCGTTCCCGCTCGGCCTCCAGCTCCCGCTCCCGTTCCAGGTGCCGCGTCCGTTCCTGCAGCACCCGCACCTCCTCCTGACGGCGTGCCCAGGCGCGGCCCAACAGGTACGCGGTGGTCCAGAGCAGCGCACCCCGGGCCGCGGTCTCCAGCGAGCCGGTCAGGATGAACGCACCCCAGCCGATGATCACGATCGCGCTGATCCGCTGCCAGCGCGGCGCCTGCGCGGCGACGGTGAACATGGCGATCAGCGCGCCGTACCACAGCGGTTGGCGCGGGCCGTCCGGCACGAGCGCGTAGGCGGCCGCGGCAGCTTCGCTCGCCAGGAGCACGGCGAACGGCGCCTTACGACGCCAGATCAACGGCAGAGAAACGGCAACAGCTACGGCGTACGCGGAGACCGGCCATTCCCCGTCACCGGAAACGAACGGAGCGAGCTGCGCGATCAGCGCGACAACCGCCAGCCCGACATCCACCGCCCACGGCGGCAGCCCCCGTATCCAGTCCCCCGCACGCTCGTACACGGCCCGATTCTGGCTTAAGTCGATCTTTTACGCCGCCCCGCGATCTCGGTCAGCGAGTGCCGGTGACGACCAGCATCTCGCAGGGACCGACGAATCCGCCCGGTCCCTCGAACTGGCCGAGCGCCTCCTCGATCTCGGTCCAGGCGGCCTCCCGCTCGGCGACCGGCAGGCCGCTGAGCATCTGGTGCAGCGCGCCGAACGACTCGCGCTCGAAGCGGACGCACTCGGCGGCGCTCGCCATCATCACCGGCGACGGGATCGTCTCGACGGTGACGTCCCGGAACCCCACCGCGCGGAAAGCCTGCTCGGCCACACCGGGGGCACCCAGGCTGAACGGGCCGGGCTGACCCGGAACGGGCGGCGGCAGCTGGGCCCGGCGGCGGATGATGCCGACCGGAACCGCGAAGAAGCCGTTGCGGTCGGCGGTGGAGTAGACGATCGCGGAGAACCGCCCCTCGGGCCGCAGCGCCGCCCGGACGCCGGACAGCGCGGCCTGCTGGTCCGGGAAGTAGATGAGACCGACCCGGGAGATGGCCGCGTCGAAGCCGGCGCCGTCGAGGCCGAGCTGTTCGCCGTCGCGTTCGGCGGTGGTGACGTTGCTGAGACCGGCGTCGGTCGCGGACTTGGCGGCGTACGCCAGGATCGCCGGGGCGATGTCCGTGGCCAGCACCTCGCCGTCGGGGCCGACCCGCTGACCGGCGACGAGGCTCTGCCCTCCGGCGCCCGCGGCGACGTCCAGCACCCGGCTGCCCCGGGTCACGCCCGCGGCATCGAGCATCCGCTCGGTGGCCGGACCGAGCCAGCGCTCGATCGTCGGCCCCCAGCGGTGCCACGCCTCGGCCGCGTCCTGCCACTGGACGCGGGTGGTCTCCCTGTACTTCTGCGGGTCGAATGCGGTGGTCATCGGGTCCTCCGGTGAGTCGATGAGTTGACACCCGTACCGCGCCAGAACCGGCCTGGCGAGCCGCCAGAAACCGGCTGGCAGGGTGGACAATCCGGGGGTGGCCCTCTTCGTCGGCCGGGCCGAGCCGCTGGCCCGGCTCAGCGCGGTCTGTCAGGCGTCCGCGGTCCCGGACAGCCCGGCCGGCCTGGTGCTGGTGACCGGCCAGGCCGGGATCGGCAAGACCGCGCTCCTGACCCGGTTCGCCGCCGACGCGGCGGCCCGCGGTGCGACGGTGGCGTGGGGCACCTGCTGGGACGGTGATCAGGCCCCCGCTTGGTGGCCGTGGACGCAGGCGTTGCGCGCGCTGCTGGACCAGCACGACGGCCTGCGCGCCGAAGCGGATCCGGCGCTCGCGGCGATCGTGCCGGAGTTGGGCGGCGCATCGCCGGTCGGCACCGCCGGGCAGTTCGAGGTCTTCGACGCGGTCGGTCGCCTGCTCAGCCGGGTGGGCCGGGCCGCACCGGTGGCCGTCCTGCTCGACGACCTCCAGTGGGCCGACCGGTCGACGGTCGACCTGATCCGCTTCCTGGCGCACCGGCCGCGGACCGGCGGGGTGGTGCTGGTCGGGGCGTACCGGCAGGGGGAGGCACGCGACGTCGTCGCGGTGGCGCTGTCCGAGCTGTCCAACGCCGCCGAGCTGGTGCCGCTGCGCGGACTGCCGGCCGGCGACGTCACCGATCTGGTCCGCACCATCGCCGGGGACGCGGCGGCAGCTGAGTGGGCCGGCCCGGTGTACGAACGTAGCGGCGGGCACCCGTTCTTCGCCGGGGAGTTGTGCCGGCTGCTCACCGCCGACGGCGACGACGCGTGGCGCGCTGCGGTGCCGGTCGCGGTCCGCGAGGCGATCGGCCGCCGGCTGGCCCGCCTGCCGACGGCGTGCACGGTGATGCTGGACGCCGCGGCGCTGAGCTGGGCACGGGCCGCCGCCGACGCCGACCGGGCCGGGTACGCGTTCACCGACGCCGCCGGCCAGCTGGCCCGGGCCCGGGAGGCCGTCACCGACGCCGGTGACCGGCTCACCGCCGCCGAGCTGGTGCTGCTGCTCACCGAGGAGGCCGACCTGCGGCTGCGCGGCGGCGACGCCGGGACGGCAAGGGCTCTCCTGGACACCGCATGGGCAAGAGCGGAGCCGACCGGAGATGCCGACCTGCTCGGCGCGGTCGCGCTCGGCCTGGACCGGATCGGCGCCCGGTTCGCGATGCCGCGGACCGACCTGGTCGCTGTCCTGGAGACCGCCCGGGCCGGGCTGGCCGGCCGGGGCACCTCGGCCGAGGCGCAGGTGATCGCGGCAATCGCCCGGCAGCTACAGCACTCCGTGTCGGTGGATCGGCAGCAGGCGCGTCTCCTGGCCGAGCGGGCCGTGGCGATCGCCCGCGATCTGGACGACCCGGTCACCCTGGCGACCTGCCTGCTGGCACAGCACGACACACTGTGGACGGCCGGCACGGCCCGCGCGCGCGAGGCGATCGCGACGGAGATCGCCGAACTGGCCCGCCGCGCCGGTGACTCGGAACGGCACGCGCAGGCGCTGCTGCTCACCGCCACCGCGCAGCTGGAGTCCGGGTCAGCGGCGTTCCGGGCCACCTTGAACCAGTACGGCTACGTCACCGAGCGACTCCGCCAGCCGCGCCAAACCTACTACCTGCGGATTCGCGAGGCGGCGCAGGCACTGCTCGACGGCGACATCGATCTCGGCGAACGACTCGCGGACGAGGCGGCCCGGCTCGGCGAGGCGGTCGGCGACAGTGACACCGGAAACGTACGGATGTCGCAGCGCCTGGAGATCGTCCGGTGCCGGGCCGACCCGGCCGAGTTGCGGGCGACCGCCGCGGCCGCCGTCGAATGGTGGATCGGCGCCCCCGGCGCATGCGCACGCGGTCGCCGCCGGTTTCTACGCCCGAGCCGGTGACCTCACCGCCGCCCGGCGCGAGGTGGACACCGTGCTCGCCCTGAAGGAGTGGCGGACCGACCGCTCGTACCTGTGGTCGGTGTTCGTCGGAGAACTCGTGACGGCCGCGATCGCGCTGGCCGACCGGCCACTCTGCGCCAGGCTGTTGAACGACCTGCTCCCGCACGCGGAGACCTGCGCCGTCAACGCTGCGCTGGTCTGTTTCATGGGCGCCCACGCCCATCGCGTCGGCCTGTTGTACTCGGCACTGGGCAACCCGCAGGAGGCCGAGCAGTGGCTGCGCCGGGCACTGGAGGTGCACGACCTGGCAGCCCTGCTCAGCTGGCCCGGGGAGGCCGTGCCCGCGTTGCAACTGGCCGGCCCGGCGTACCCCACCGAACCGCACGGCCAGGACCCGATGCTCGACCGGCGGGCTTTGCAGGCCTACCGCCAACGGCTGGCCGATCTCGAGGACGAGCTGGACAGCGCGCAGACCCTGCACGACGAGGCCCGCCGGCAGCGCGCCACCGACGAACGGGAACAGCTGCTCGCGGAGTTGCGCCGGGCCACCCGGCCGGGCGGGACCGCCCGGCCGCTGGGACCGAGCGCCACCGAGCGCGCCCGCAAAGCCGTCACAGCACGGGTACGCGACGCCATCCGCCACATCGCCGAGGTCCACCCGGACCTCGGCGATTACCTGGACCGCACCGTCCGCACCGGTGTCACCTGCCGCTACGACCCACCGACCGGCTGACCGGCCGAAGTCCACGGGTATGACACCACTGACACAGTGCCACGCTCCGGTCGTACGTCGTGGCTTGGGTTTCGGCTCTGATCTATGCTTCCGCGCGAACGCGGCGATGGTCATCGATTCATGGGCAGCCGCGTCGACCTGACCTGACTGCGGGGGCTTCCCTTGATCAAATCCTTTGTTGTGCGGCTCGGCAGCGCGGTCGCTGCCGGCCTACTAGCGGTGGGCGGGCTTGCCACGCCTGCCTTGGCGGCCGGGACGGGCACCGTCGACGGCGTGTTCACCGATGCTGCGGGCTCGCCCGTGGCCGACGGATGGGTGGAGATCTTCTCCGCCGAGGACGGTGGCTGGCTGACCTACGCGGCGACCGACGGCGACGGCCGCTTCCAGGCGACCGATGTGCCGGCCGGTGCCGTCAAGGTGTCGTTCACCAGCGCCGGGCTGACTCAGTGGGCGCCCGGGAAGCTCAGCCAGGAGGACGCCGGTGCCTACCGGGTGGTGGCCGACGAGACGGTCACCGTCAACGAGCGGCGCCTGCCCACCGGCACGATCTCGGGCGTGGTGACCGGCTCGGACGGCACGCCTGCCGCCGGGGTGCTGGTGGACGCGCGTGAGCTGGAAACCAGCGGCCACGTGAACGCCTACACCGACGAGACCGGCCGGTACTCGATCACCGCGTGGACCGGTGACTATCACGTCGGTTTCGGGCCGGAGTCGGCTCGGCAGTGGGCGCCGCGAGCGGCCGACGAGAAGGATGCCGACACCTACACGGTCGTGGCCGGCGGGAGCGTCGAACTCGACGAGCAGTTGCTGGCGACCGGCACGATCGGCGGACGGCTCACCGGCGAGGACGGCAGCACAGCGTTGGCCTATGTCGACGTCTTCCTCTACCGCGGTGCCGAGTCGATCGCGTCCACCAGCACGAACGAAGACGGCGGCTACTCGTTCCCGGTGCTCCCCGGTGACTACGTCGTGTCGTTCCGGGCCGAGTGGAACGGTCCGGAACAGTTCGTTCCCGGCGCCTCGGAACTGTCGAAGGCACGCGTCCACACCGTGGCCGCCGGGCAGACCGTCGTCGCCGACGACTCGGTGGTCGGCCCGGCGACCGTGCAGGGTCGGCTGGTCGACTCCGCCGGGCGCCCGCAGGCCGGCTTCCAGGTCTTCGTCAGTTCCACCGATGACGAGTACGGCTACGGCGACCTGACCGATTCCGACGGTCGCTGGCGGGTGACGGACGTGCAGCCGAGCGACTACCGCGTGTCCTTCAACAACCCGTCGTGGAGCCGCACCCAGTACGCGTACGGCAAGTCCAAGGCCGAGGACGCCGAGGTCTTCTCGATCGCCGGCGGGGAGTCGGTCACCGTGAACGACACCTGGCTGCCCGGCGCGACGCTCACGGTCAAGGCCGTGGACGCAGTCACCGGCGCCGCCGTGGCCGATTTCTGTGCCCAGATCGAGGGCGCCGGCGAATGCACGACGAACGGCACGGCAACCGTCACCGATCTGCCTGCCGGAAAGTACAGCCTCGAGATCACGCCGGACGCGGCGAGCTACTACCTGAACGAGGACACGCAGGTCACGCTCGCCGCGGGCCAGACGGCCACCGCCACGGTGCGGCTCGCCACCGGCGGCAAGGTCTCCTTCGCCGCCACTGACAAGGCAACCGGGGCTCCGGTGGAGGAGACCTGCTTCGTCCTGGAGACCATCGGCAGCGGCGGCCTGCCGGACGGCACCGGAGACTGCACCAACGCCCAGGGCAAGCTGGTCGGTGGCACGCTGGCGCCGGGCACCTATGAGGCGTTCGCGTTCGCCCCGGGCACGTACGGGCACCAGTGGGTCGGCGCGACCGGCGGCACCGGGAACCAGAAGGCTGCGGCCCGGATCGTCGTCAAGGCCGGCAAGACGGTGACGGCTCCGGCCGCTCGGCTCGACCCGGCCGGCTCGATCACCGGCGTGGTGACCGGGGCGGACGGCGCCGCGATCGCCGACGCCGACGTCTCGTTCACCGCCTGGAGCCTGGGGGCCGGCTCCTCGCACAGCGTGAGCACGGACGAGAAGGGCAAATACACGATCGAGAAGCTTGGCCCGTACGCTTGGCCGCTCTCCGTGACCGCGAGTGGTCACCCGCGGCAGTGGTCCGGGAACGTCGGCAACCGTTTCAAGGCGGTGCACATCCCCGTCACCGCCGGCGGCACTGCCACGTACGACATCGCGCTGACCCGTACCTCGTCCCTGCAGGGCAAGGTCACGCTCGCCGCCGGCCTCCCGGCGGACGGCTGGCGGCTCACCGTGATCAACGCGGTGACCGGCGACGAGATGGCCGAGTTCGACAGCTACAACGTCGGCCCGGACGGCGCCTACGAGATGCCGGTGATCGGCGGCCAGCAGGTGAAGATCCGCTGGACGGCGCGGTCCGAGGGGCAGACCATCGCCTCCGGCTGGTACGACCACGCGACCGACCAGAGCACGGCGACCACGGTGAACATCCCGGCTGCCAAGACGAAGCGTCTCAACCTGACGCTCGGCTGATCATCCGGCGAGGCCCGGCCGACCCGAAACCGGGTGGGCCGGGCCTTCGAATGTCAGGCCGCGTCTCTCTCGGCCAGGTGCCACAGACGCGCCTCGTCGTCCGCGCCGGCGGTGATCAGGTGCTCCCCGTCCGGGCTGAATCGCAGCGCCCACACCTGCCCGTCATGCCCGGTCAGCGGCGTCCCGTCCAGGCGTCCGGTGGCCGCGTCCCACAGCCGCACGGTCCCGTCGTCGCTGCCGGTGGCCAGCAGTTTCCCGTCCGGGCTGAACCGCATGGCCCGCACCGGCCCGGTGTGCCCGGTGAGGGGGCCGGCAGCCGGTTGACGGGTCGCCACATCCCACAGTTGAACGGTGTTGTCGCCGCCGGACGAGGTCGCCAGCAGCTTTCCGTCGAGGCTGAACGTGAGGGCGTACACCGGCCCGGCACTGCTGGTGAGCGGCTGGCCGACGGATGCACCGGTGACCGGGTTCCACAGTCGGACAGCGTTGCCGCCGCCGGAGGTGGCCAGCAGAGTCCCCGCGGGGTTGAAGCTCAGCGCGTGCACCGGGCCGGGGCTCAAGGTGAGCGGCTCACCGACGGGCCGGCCGGTGCCGGTCTGCCACAGCCGCACAGAGTTGTCGTCGGCGCCGGCACTCGCGAGAAGCTCACCGTCCGGGCTGAACACGACCGAACGCGCCTTGCCGGAATGCCCCGTCAGAGTGCGCACCGCATTCCCGGTGGCGGCATCCCACAGCCGAACCGTGCCGTCGTCCCCGGCCGTTGCCACCAGCTCCCCGTCCGGGCTGAAGCCGACCGAACGCACCGGCCCGGTGTGCCCGGCCAGCGCCGGCCCGGAGCGCCGTCCGGTGGCGGAATCCCACAGCGCTACTTCCCGCTCGCCGGCGACAGCCAGCAGCTTGCCGTCCGGACTGAACCCGACGGAATAGATGGCCCCGGTGTCAGCGGCGAAGGCCGGCCCGGTCCGGCGGCCGGTAGCCATGTCCCACAGCTTCACCTTCCCGTGGCCGACGGTGGCGAACACTTCCCCGTCCGGACGCACAGCGATGATCCCGGCCATGCCAGGCATGACACTGCGGGACCCGGCGCCGACGCCCACGCGGGCGGCGTCCGCATGCGGGGCGAGCGCGGGTCCCGGGTCGGCGTACGCGGCGGTGGCATATGTGGCGGAGGCGAGCAGCCCGATCACGGCCACAGCGACACCCCGGCCGACGCGTCGCCGGAGGCCGCCGTTCTCAAGATCTCTCTCGATGGTCACCCCCGCACCGTAACGATCATGTTTAGGGGTGCTCAGCCGCTTTCGCCCCGGTTCATCCGCCCGGGTTCCGCGGTGCCTCCGCAACACCCGGCAGCCCGCCCGGCCAGAATCGAGAGCCGCCACGGAAAGCAACAAGGCCGCCAGCCGCGTTTCCGCGCCTGACGGCCTAATCATGTTTGTGCGCCCGAAGGGACTCGAACCCCTAACCTTCTGATCCGTAGTCAGATGACTAGTGGTCGCGAGTGCACTCTGTCACCCCTCGGACTCAAGACCGTACCGAAGGCAATCTGCCAGGTCAGAGCGCCTTTGCGTTTCCGCTGGTCGAGGCCGAGTGCATGATTCGAGCTTCTCGACGATCGATAGCCTCCGCTCGAACGTGCTGATTTGGTCACGCCCGTTCCGGAACAGTCGCCGGCGTCCGATCACCATCGGATCACCACGCAACACCGTTACCCTTCCGCCGGGCGTTCCGGTCATTGAGAGCACATCATCGGGTGTATTCGATGTCGGTGAGCAGGTCGGGTGCACGGCGTCTGTCGCTCGCGGCCGCCGCGGCGGCCAGGGCCGCGTCGGCCGATGCCGGGGTGGCGTTTGGTGGCACGACGAAAAGGTCGAAGCGGTCGTTCCCGAAATCGGTCATGACGGTGACCAGACCGGCCGGCTGAGAGAGGTACCAACCGATCCGCACCGACTCGCCGCCCACGGCGACTCGTGGCGAGTGGGGCAGGTCCCACTCGGCGGAGCTCATCAGCACATGCGTGATCCTGCCGCGCAGGCCCGTCAAGGCGTCCACCAGCCGGGGAAGTTCGGCCGTCACGTCCGTTGACCGGGGCCACCAGGCGCCGTCGAGGACGGTCACCCGGGAAGGATGCGGGTCCATCAGCAGACGTACGGCGTCATTCCGCGTTTGCGGTGGGGTGGACAGGGTGGTCGGTGCCATGGCGGCTACCTCTCGATGGACGACCTCCGCACCGCCGAGGGCGGGCGCTGATTTGCGCTCGTCGGAGATCGTGGAGAGGTCGTTGACCACCACTGTACGCCGGGTACCGGCAAAGACGCGTACAGTAGGCGCGGCGGTCGTCTTCGCCCGCCGGAAGCCGGCCGGCCCAGCCGCACAAGATCTCTTCGGTGATCACCGAGAGTCTTCGAGGTCGTGCGCCGTCGGCGCCGCGCTCGATACCGCCGTTCCCACGGGTGAGCGCCACCTTGAAGCCTCATCCCCACGAATCGAACGACAAGGACCTGCATGACACCGACCTACCACCGGGCCACGTTGTTCGTAGCGCCGGCCTCCAGCCAGGACGCTCAGCGGAACAGCCGGGCTCTTCCGGCGGCCGACCACCGAGCTGAGGCGATGCACAAGCTCCGCCACCCGTTCGCAGTCCGTGCCGAACCGGCCACCGGTTCCGTCCACTGACGGTTCAGTCGCCGGACACACTGAATGCCATGACGGCTACATCGTCATCGACATCCGCCATGTCGGCGAGCAGGCCGGTGAGGGCCCGAACGGCGGCGGCGGCCTCGGTAGGGCCCTGGCGCTGGACGAAATCGCGCAGCGCGTCGTCGCCGAAGCGCTCCCCGTGCGGAGCGGTGCGCGCCTCGGTGAGCCCATCGCTGTAGAGGATCAACGTGTCACCGGGTTCCAGCCGGATCGTGCGGGTCGCCACCCGCGGTTCGGACAGGATGCCGATCAGGGCACCGCCGTCGGTGCTCTGATAGTCGGTGGCACCGTTCGCCCGAACCAGCAGGGCGGGCGGATGCCCACCGGCGGCGATCGAGGCGGTGTATCCCGGGCCGTCTCGTTCGAGCACGCCGAAGATGACGGTGCAATGCCGGTGTTCCTGGCTCCGATAGTCCTGGTAGAGCACGGCGTTGAGGTTCGCCAGTACCGCGGCGGGCTCCGGGTCGTAGACAGCCGCGGCTCGCAGCGTGTAGCGGGCGGCGGCGGTCACCGCCGCGGCGCCGATCCCCTTGCCGCGTACGTCGCCGAGGAAGAAACCCCACCGGTCACCGCCCAGCGGGAACAGATCGTAGAAGTCGCCACCCACCTCATCGGGCGAAGCCATGTGATAGAGGGCGGAGGTCGCCATGCCCGGCGGCACCGCCAGCGTGGCCGGCAACAGGCTGCGCTGCAATCCGGCCACGAGCAGGCGCAGCCGTTCGCGATCGTGATCGGCGCTCTGTCGCGCCCGGAGTAGTTCCTGCTCGTAAGCGCGCCGCTCGCGGGCGTCGAAGACGGTGATCCGGATCAGCACGGGCTCGCCGGTACCGCCGGTCTTGACGGCGGAGGTCACCAGGACCGGCAGTCTCGTCCCGTCGGCGGTGAGCACCTCCAGCGCGATGCCGCTGGCCTTTCCCTGCATCCGCAGCAGCGGCGCGACGTGCGTCTCGTAATAGAGGCGACTGCCGGATGCCAGGAGATCGGCGAAACGCCGCCTGCCGACCAGGTCGTCGCGAGAGTGACCGAGCCAGGCCAGCAGAGTGGCGTTGATCTTGGCGATCGTCCCGTCCAGCAGGGTGGAGAGAAAGCCGCACGGCGCGTTGTCGTAAAGGTCATCGATGTCGTCCTCCAGCAGCGCCGGAAAGATGGCCTCCTGCGTCGGGCGGTGCAGTATCGCCGGCAGGTCGTCGGAGGGCCGACGAGCCGGCTCGCTCATGGCCTTACGATGCGAGCAGTGCCAGGGGGGTATCGCTTCACCACGTGATCCTCGCACTGACCGGGCCTGCGAGCGAACTGCGTTCAGCTGACGGCGTCTCGGATCACCGGCGGGTCGGCCGACTGATTCTGGCGGTCCAGTGGACAGTGCGATCACTGCCCGCGACCCGACCGTCATGGTGCACAGTGAATCCATGTCCGAGGACCACCTCACCACCGAGATGACGGCATCGTTGGAGCGGCTCCGCCGGGTCAGCAATGATCGCCAAGCCGACCGGCATGACCGACAGCCCACCGCGAGCGCATCCGACGCCGCGAACCGGCGGGAGGAGGCCGCGGACCGGCGTCACGACGCCCTCGACCAGCGGGCCGAAGCCGCCGACCGCCGTGACGAGACACAAGCACAGCGGGAAGCCGTGCTCGACGACCGGCAGGCAGCACTCGATCACCGAGCTCACCTGCTGGACAGACGAGAGGGCGAAAATTGACAGACGAAGAGCGCCCCGCGTACGGCAGGTGGCGGAGTCCGTTCACGTCGGAGACGATCCGGGGCCCGCACATCCCGATGTGCGGGCCCCGCGAGTCATGTCGGTCCGCCGGTCAAGCCGACTCGAGCCGAACCAGTTCGGCACGGGCGAATCGCACACGGTCGGTCTCGGCGCCCGCCGAAGCCGCGATCTGATCGGCGAGATCGTGCGCCGCTTCGAGCCGGTGTCGCCGTACCCGGCTTTCGGCTCGGCTGTTCGCCGCCTTGCGGTACGCCCGTCGCTGCTTCCACCCGCCGGACAGGGCGTCGAGTTCTTCGGTGGTGATCACACCTTGTTCGGCCTCGGGCGCCATCACGGCACGCATCGCCGCGCGTTCCGGGCGGACGGTGTAATGGAACAACCCGATCACCACGGCCAGGCTGATGAGAATCTCCCCGATCAACAGCGGCAGCAGCAGCGCGCCGTTGCCGCCGCTGATACCCGCGTTGGCGTCCCACACCCCGTGCAGCAGCATCGCCACCACGATCAGCATGGTGCCGAATCCGGCGCGTCGGCGCTGCGCCACCGTGCCGAGAAGGTAGACGATGCCGGCGCCGACCAGCGCCGAGTAGAGGATGTGCGAGGAGAAGCCGGTCAACAGCCGCATTCCCACGGTGCTCAGGCTCGTGCCCAGTTGGTCGCTGCCGAACTGCTCGTTCGCCGAGTTGTAACCGTAGGAGATGTCCTCGAGGATCTCGAAGCCCAAGCCGACGAACGCGCCCAGGATGAACCCGTCATAGGCGGTCCGGACCACGCGGGGCGCCAGGAACACCAGCAGCAACACGCCGGCGCCCTTGCCCAGCTCCTCGAAGAGCGGCGCGGTCAGACCCGCGCCCCAGGCCACCTGGAAAGCCTGACCGAACAACTTCTGGTAGATGCTGAGCAGCGCACTGTTGCCCGACAACGCGATGCCCCAGGCCGCGGCCACTCCACCCCACACGAACGCCGCGATCACCAGCCGCAGCGGCTGACGGGAGTAACGGTCGATGCGGACCGTGAACCACCAGAACAGCATGCCGTAGACCGCGAAAATGATCGCGCTCGCCGTCAGAGCGGGCGCGTAGAGCCGAATCGCCGCATTGATCTGGCCGTACAACACCCATAGGCCATAGGCGACCCCGAACACATAGACCCAGAAACACGCGTTACGCGGCTGCCACAGGTAGACCAGGTTGCCCGAGCCGGTCCGCTCGATCGCAGCCTCCCGAGCCGTGATCGCAGGGTCCGGCTCGTCGACCGGAACAGGTTGCGAAACAGCGGTCACGAGCCACTCCCCTCGACCGGGCGTACCGACTGAAGCATGGCCGCGACCTGCGCGGACACAGCGCCGGGAGCGGCCTGCGGGCCGATCGCCTGGATCTCTACCCCGGTCTCACCGAAAACGAAGGCCGCCACCAGCCCGACCGCGTTGGTCCCGTCGAGATGCGCGGCGGCACCGTGCTGACCGGCTCCGTTGGTGATGGTCACCGGGTCGCTGGTGACGTGAAAGCCCGCGTCGCCCGGGATACGCAGCCCGTCGTCGGTCTTCCTGATCTGCTCCAGCAGCTGCACCGGTGTTCCCCGGAAGGTGTCCGTGGTCACCTGGAACACTATGCCGCTGTAGGTGACCGCCGCAGCGCGCGGATACCCGGCCACATCCGGTTGTCCCTGCCGCAGGCCGCTCACCAGATTCGCTCCGGTGACCGGCACGAACTGCACATCCGGACCGATCTGAACGACATCTCCGGCACGGATGGGGTCATCGACCGTCATCTGGTCATTGATCGCCGGCAGGATCCAGCCCGCAACAGCGAACAACATCGCGACCAACGCCGCCGGCAGCAGCGTCCGTCTGTCCAGGCCCAGCAGACGCCGCTCCACCGGCACCCAGTTGACCTGCCAGCGTTCCTCGCCGGCCGGGCTTGCCGCATACAGCCCCGACACCTCGTCCCCCTCACCCTCGCCACCGAAAGTGATCACGACGCTAACAGTCCGAGATGATCCACGCGGCCTGCTGGTTTTCCACTGAGTTAACTGTCACGCCATACGCGATGAAGCCCGACATCCGCGAACCTCGCAGCCCCGCAGTCCTGCGTAGCCGACCACAGGGCGACCTGCCGGACAACAATACCGGTCGAACTGGACACCCAGGCAACGAGCTACCAGCTCACGGTGCACCCGTCCGATGCCTCACCGCCCGGACACCGCTGATCGATTCACGCTCCAGGTGGCACATCCTGGTCCGACGATCCACGGTGATCAAACGTCGAGGTATCGAAGAACCGCCAGCACGCGCCGGTTGTCGTCGTCGGACGGCGGCATGCCGAGTTTGCTGAAGATGTTGTTGATGTATTTGCTGACCACCTTTTCGGTGATGAACAGTTGGGCTGCGATGGCCGCGTTCGAGCGTCCCTCGGCGATGTGTTTGAGGACGTCGTGCTCGCGTGGGGTCAGGCCTTTCAGTGGTTCCCGGCGGGCCAGGAGCTGGCTGACGACCTCCGGGTCGAGGGCTGTCCCGCCCGCGGCGACCTGCTGGACCGCCTGGACGAATTGTTCGACGTCGGAGATGCGGTCCTTGAGCAGGTAGCCGACGCCTCGGCCGCTGTCGGTGAGCAACTCGCGGGCGTAGAGCGGCTCGACATGCTGGGAGAGCACCAGGACCGGTAGTCCGGGAATCGCTATGCGGGCGGCGATGGCGGCCTTCAGGCCTTCGTCGGTGTAGGTCGGCGGCAGCCGTACATCGACGATGGCCACGTCCGGCCGGTGTTGCAGCAGGGTGGGAAGCAGCGCGGGCCCGTTGTCGACGGCCGCGACCACTTCGAAATCGAACGCCTCGAGCAGGCGGGTGAGCCCGTCTCGCAGCAGCGTCAGGTCTTCGGCGATGACAACGCGCACGGTACCTCCATGGTCATGACGGTCGGGCCGGCCGACGGCGAAGTGATCATCATCGTGCCGTCGAAAGTACCCAGCCGCCGTTCGATGCCGTGCAGACCTGTTCCGCGGGTCGCGTCGGCGCCGCCGACCCCGTCGTCACCGACCTCGACGAACAACCGTCCCTCAGCGTGCCGGAGGTGAACCCAGGCCGAGCCGGCCCGGCTGTGCCGGCCGATGTTGGCCAGCGCCTCGGCCACCGCGAAGTAGACCGCCGATTCGATCGGCGTCTCCAGCCTGCCCGGCAACTGCGAAGTCACCTCGACGGGTACCGGCAGGTGCAGCGCCAGCGCTTGGACGGCGCCTTCAAGCCCGCGTTCGGCGAGCACCGGCGGGTGGATGCCCCGGACGAGATGCCGCAGGTCCACCAGCGCGGCCGTGTTGGACGTGCGCGCCTCGGCCAGCAGTTTGAGCGCGGCGCCCGGGTCCCGGAGAACGAGGCGTTCGGCGAGCCCGATCGTCATGCCGACCGCCACCATCCGGGCCTGCGCGCCGTCGTGCAGGTCCCGCTCGATGCGCCGCAGCTCTGCGGCCTGCGCGCCGATGGCATCGGCTCGGGTCGTGGTCAGATGGGCGACCCTCAAGCGCAGCTCAGCCGCTTTGGTCGGGGCGAGGAAGAGCCGGGCGAACAATATGTCGGTGCGGCGCAGCAACGGGGCCGCGCCCAGGCTCACGACCACCAGAATCAGGCCCTGTGGAAACGCCAGCCAGGCCTCGGCGAGGGTCGCGGTCGGCCAGAACACGCCGTACCCGAACCACACGTCGCCCAGAAACAGCCACAGCGGAAGCAGAACGACGCCGACCAGGCCGTACGCCGGAATCGCCACCATGATCACACCGAGTGTCACCCCGACCACCGCGCCCGGCAGTAACCAGGCCGTGTCACGCCAGGTCGCCGGATCGGTGATGATCCACCTGACCCACCGGCGGCTGCCCAGCTCGGCTCGATCCGGCGAAGGCCAGTACGGGCGACGGATCGGCACCCCCGCCAGGGCACCGAGGCGTCGCTCGATGTCGGCCCGCCACCGAACGACGATGGTGGCGATATGCAGCAGGTCAGCGCCTAGCATCGGCACCGGGCTGAGCACGAGAGCGACCAACCACAAGGCGAGCACCGGCCCGTTGAGTAAGCCGAGACCGATCGCGAACACGCCGTGCCCGGTCGCGGACAGGCCGGCGCGACATCGATCCCGCAACGACATGTCACCATCCTCTCGCGTATCCACGGATGGTGCCGAGGCCACGGCAAGGGGTGTTAACACCCCAATCCGGTGGGGCGCTGATACTCCTGACCATTCGGTCTTGCGAGACGACACTGAGCAGATGACGGCAACCACACTCCGGCGTACCTCACCGGCCGGCAGCGATTTCGCGGAACTCAACCGCCGGGTCAACGCTCTCGGCCTGATGCGGCGTCAGCCCGCCTACTACATTCTGCGGTTCGCGCTGGTCGGTCTGCTGGCCGCCGGAGGCTGGGCCGCGTTCTTCGTCATCGGGTCCTCCTGGTGGACGCTGGCCGTCGCGGTGGTGCTCGCCGTCGCGTTCGCCCAGCTGGGTCTGGTCGCCCACGATCTCGCTCACCGGCAGGTTTTTCGCACCAAGGGCCCGAGCGCGATCGCCGGCCGCATCGCCGGCAACCTCGGTATCGGCATGAGTTACGGCTGGTGGATGGAGAAGCACACGCGCCACCACAACAACCCCAACCATGACGACCTCGACCCGGACGTGGCACCGGAGGTGCTGATTTGGGCCACCGAGTCAGCGGTCGGCCGCCGCGGGCTGGCCGCCTTCGTCACCCGTCACCAGGCCGGCCTGTTCTTTCCGCTGCTGACACTGCTCAGCCTCGATCTGAAGATCTCCAGCATCAAGGCGCTGCGAGCAGGCGCGGTCAAACGCCCGGTCCTGGAGTCGGGGCTGCTCGTGGTCCACGCGGTCTGCTATCTCGGCGCGCTGTTCCTGGTGCTGTCGCCGTTGCAGGCGCTGGTCTTCCTGGTGGTGCATCAGGGTCTGTTCGGCGTTTACCTGGGCATGACTTTCGCACCGAATCACAAGGGGATGCCGCATCCCACCGGTGACGAGGACTTCCTGCGCAAACAGGTGCTGACCTCCCGCAACGTCCGCGGCGGATGGTTCGTCGACGTCGCGCTCGGCGGCCTGAACTACCAGATCGAGCACCACCTGTTCCCGGCCATGCCGACGGCCAACCTGCGTAAGGTTCAGCCGATCGTTCAGCAGTACTGCGCGGAGATCGGTGTGCCCTACGAGCAGACCGGGCTGATCGAGTCGTACCGTCAGGCCCTGCGTTACCTGCACGAGGTCGGGGCACCGCTGCGAGACGCCCACTGACCGAGGACCGCCGCCGGCACCCGAGCCGAGCCGACCGGCCTCGACACCATCACGAGCGACTTCGGGCGTGACCGCTTCGACCAACCGTCTGATCGGTAAGCGTGGGCAAGTTCCTGTGCCGGTTCGCGCCGGTGCCGGGCGTAAGGTGTAATTATCTATTGACTCAAGCCGCCCTGGTCCTCGGCGTCTGTGCGGGGAAGGGGCGGCCGTGTCGGCACTGACGTGCGGATCGTTCCGTTCCAGCCCAGACGGTGCGGCATCATGACCTCGCCTGCCCGCGGCGATGACCACGGTGCGCTCGTCCGGCGTCTCGTCGAGGCCCAGCCGGCGGATGGGGGTCTGTTACGGCGGATCTGTCTCGCCGCCGTCGGGGCGTTGTCGGCGAGTGGGTCCGGGATCAGCGTGATGACCGCTGACGGGACACGCGGGGTGTGTGCGACGTCGGATCCGGTCAGCGAACGTGTCGAGGAATTGCAGTTCACTCTCGGCGAGGGGCCCTGTATCGATGCCTTCGCCGCTCGCCGTCCGGTTCTCGCGGCGGATCTGTCCGACGGGGGTGGCCGCCGTTGGCCGGTCTATACCCCGGCCGCCCAGGACGCCGGCGTCCAGGCTGTCTTCGCCTTCCCGTTGCAGGTCGGCGCCGCCCGGCTCGGTGTCATGGACGTCTTCCGGGACCGGGTCGGGCCGATGAGCGGCGCGGAACTGCAGTTGGCGTTCACGTTCGCGGAGCTCACCGTGAAGGTCCTGCTGGACCTGCAGCAGGATGAGACCGCCGCTGACGACGGTGCCACGGTTCTGGACGTCGGGCGCCGGGCTGAACTGTTCCAGGCACAGGGGATGGTCATGATGCAGTTGGGGGTATCCATCAGTGAGGCTCTGGTACGGATCCGGGCATATGCCTTCGCCGAAAACCGTCGCCTGGAGGATGTCGCCCACGACATCGTGCAGCGCCGGCTGCGATTTGACGGTTGACACGGATGAGTGGCTGTTGGGTACCGAACTACCGGGAGACAGGGCATGAGCGGCGTTTCGGCTGAGCGACTGGCAAGCATCTTCGTGGAGGTCGCCGACACGTTGGTCGACGAGTTCGACCTCCTCGAGTTTCTGCACATGCTCACCGACCGGGCCCGCAGTCTGGTGAACGCGGCCGCCGCCGGACTGATGCTGGCCGACGAACGCGGACGGCTGGAGTTCATGGCCGGTTCGGACGAGAACGTACGCCTGATCGAATTGTTCCAGCTGCAGAATGATCAGGGCCCCTGCCTGGAGGCGTACCGGACCGGACAGCCGGTCATCAACGTCGACCTGGCGGCGGCGGCAAGCCGCTGGCCTCGCTTCGCGCCCCGGGCCTCGGAGGCGGGCTTCCGATCCGTGCACGCCTTCCCGTTGCGGCTGCGTTCCCAGGTGATCGGTGCTCTCAACATCTTCGGCAGCACCACCGGCGGCGATTTCGGGGCCGCCGATGTGCCGATCATGCAGGCTCTCGCTGACGTGGCGACCATCGGGCTGATGCAGGAACGCGCGATCCGCCGCAGTGAGGCGCTGACCGAACAACTACAGGGGGCGTTGAACAGCCGGATCATCATCGAGCAGGCCAAGGGTGCTCTCGCACAGGTCCACGACGTCAGCGTCGATGAGGCGTTCCGCCGGATCCGCGCCTACGCCCGCAACCACAACCGGCGTCTCACCGAGGTTGCCGCGCTGATCGTCACCGATCTGGCATCACTGCCCGGTCTGGCGCAGCCCTGACCGTCACCGGCGGGGCACTGTCCGGCCGGCGGAGCAGAGTGGCGAACTCCAAGTGTGCGTACCCGGTCCGCGGCCCTTCGCCGCCCGGCACGGGGTCGGCGCAGGTCTCCGCCGCCCGTCGCCGCGCGATCCCGAGAATCCATTTCGCGGCTTCGATGTCCGGCTGAACGTGACAGCCGGCCAGCCACCACACCTCCAGATAGGTGGCCGCGAGTATTTCGTCTCGGCATACACGGTCGGACAGGAGTTCTGCCAGCACGGCGCCGACGACCCCCGACGTCCGCTCGACCAGGACGCGGAACGCGAGCACGCTGCCCTTCGAGACCGCTTCGAGCAACATGGTGTCGCTTGAGTCGCCATTGATGCCGGCGGAAGGTGTTCTTCTGGCCGGGCCGTCTCTGATGTCCGTCATGGTGCTCCATTCAACGGCGAGTGGGAGTGCCGCCGAGGTCTGGAGCGACATGCGTAGGTCCTTCACCCGATGACGCTACGGCTTCAGCCTGCTCCGGCATGCCGGTCGTCACCCGGAAGATAGCCACGGTTCCCTCCGTCGACCACACGTGAACGTGTGGCTCCTCACTCGGCAGGCGCCGTGCCACGGCGTGGACATGGTTAGGGCGACGTGACTACCGGTTTCCCGACACCCCGCCGTGATCGAGCGCGCCCGCCGATCGACAGGCGTTTGTCACGCGGAAAACGTCGCCCACACGACTTTGCCACCGTGGGCCGGTATGGCACCCCACCTCGCGGCGACCGCATGCACCAGCATCAGACCCCGCCCACCCTCAGTGATCGGAAGCCGTTGACCCGCGCGGGTGGACTCGACCAGACGCGGATAGCGGGTGTCACCGTCCCGGACAGCCAGATGCAGATCCCGGCCGCGCCGGAGCACGGTGAGCACGAAATCCGTGCCGGCGTGCTCGACGGCGTTAGCGGCCAACTCTGACATGACCAGTGCGGCGCCCTGCCGCAGATCGTGCAACTGCCAGGCATCACATGCCCGCTCCACCAGCCCACGGGCCGCCCGGACGGAGACCGGGACCGGCGCCAGACGGGTCTGCCACCGGTGACTTCGTCTCAGCCTGCCGACGACCGCGGCCCGCGCCTCACCCATCGTGGCGAACAGCGGCAACGAGTTCCCGTCGTGATGCCGCAACCGGTATCCGAGCATCGTCGCCGGTGGCATGCACAGCGCCAGAATGACCGGCAGCGCGCCGCCTTGTACCTTCCGCTGTGCCGCCAGCCAGTACCGCAGGCTCAGTCCGTGCAGATCGCTGAAGTCACGCAGGTCCATGATGATGGCCTCGGACGGCCCGGCGAGGCAGAGTTCCAGTCCCGCGATGATCTGCTCGCCGAGCTGCTGCGACCAGTGACCGTGCACCTTGATCTCGACCACGCTGCTGCTCGCATCGGCGACGACACCCACCGATACCCCACGACGGTCAGTGACCGTCGCCACCAGATACGGCGATCGAAGGGGCGGTGCTCCCTCGCGCCGCTCCACGGCGGTCATCGGCCGCCGTCGCCCGCACCGGGACCGGGTGGGAGAAGGCTCCACGCACCCGGCGGCGCGGCCAGCATGGTGTACACCGGACGTGTTACGGAATCCACGGCTGCTCCAGGGCACCTACTCAGAAGGCGCGCCGCCTGGGTCCGGAGCAGCGAACGACGATGGGACACCGTCGCGGCCCAACGTTATACCGGCAGGCCGAAGATCGCAGTTGTGCCCATAAATCTCACATATCGACTCGGAGCGTCGGATGCGGTACCTCACGCCTGACGTGCGTGATGCTGAGGCGGCTCGGGTGCGCTGGGGCCGCACCGGGTCCGAGGTCATTCCGCCGGGCCGGGCTCGTCTTCGGAACCGCCCAACTGACCGAAAGGCTGCATGCCGGTCAGGTCGGCCAGCATCCGCGCCGCTTCGGAGATCGCGACCACCCGCACCCGCACCCCGCGAGCGCCGGCTCGCTCCTGAAAGCTGATCAGCATTCGCAGCCCGGCCAGATCGCAGAAACTCAACTGGGAGAGATCCAGCCGCAACAGGTGCCCTGGTTGGTCGAGTGCGCCCATCAACTGCTCGATCACCGTGGCGTCCACGGGCCGTGTCAGCTCACCCGCCACGACAACCAAGATCACTCCGTCGACCGGCGGATGCACCGTCACCCAGGCCTCCGGGCCGAGGTCCGACACCGTCATCGTGAGCACCGCCTCGCCACCACCGACAGCGGGACACCGGGAACGGCAGTCCACCGCTGCAACACTTGGGACACCTGCGAGACATCAGCACCCCGACGGCACACCGAATCGTAGTCCCGATCCGGGACGCGGGCCACCACACGGCAGGCGTACGAAATGTCCGTCGGCCTTCACTGCGTCGCGCTAATGTGACCCGCATCGTCCGGGCATCACCAGGACCTACGATGCGCACAGATCCACGGACCCCGTTCGGTCTGCGTCGAAATCGCTGCCCCAGACCCTGGTAGCGCTGCCACCCAGTCAAGGAGCAGCGATGTACCAGCACGGCGCCATGGACTTCGGCGGAACACGTCCGGGCCATGTGTGGAACCTGATCCGTATGTACGGCCCGGACCTGACCGGGTTGTGCCGCGCGGGCTCGGCACTCATACCGGATGTCGCGGGGATCGGTCTCTCGGCCGGCCCGGAGGGCGACCCGTTCCCGCAGATCCGATTCAGCAGCGACCAGGGCAGCGCCAGTCTCGAGGACGCCCAGGAGAGACTGGACGACGGCCCGTGCCGCGACGCCACCTCCACCCGCCGGCCGGTGCACGCCGCCGATCTGAGCGATCCGTGGTGGCGTGAGCACTGGCCGCGGTTCACCCCGGCAGCGCTGCACTCCGGGGCGCGGGCGGTGTTCGCTCTGCCCTTACACGCCGGCGGCGTCCGGCATGCCGGAGCCGTCGACCTGTACCGGCGTACGCCAGGTAGTCTTTCCCGCGCCGATCAGGCCACCGCGGCGGAACTGACCGCTGCGGCCACCGAGTTGCTCACCCTGGAACGCCTCGGATTGGACTGGACCGGCGCCTTCACCGAGGCCCGGCAGGACGCTTCCGGGGCGGGCATGCCGATCGCCCTGACCTCGCGGCGGACCGATGCCACTGCCGCCGTGCCGCCACTGGTCCGCTGGTTCGACCATGCCTCGATGAGACGGGTGCGCATCCGGGTCCACACCGTCAGCATCCGTCACGGCCTGGTCCGTGCCGACGCGGACCGATTCGCGCTGGCCGTGCACGAGACCATGGCCAATTCCGTGCAGCACGGCGGCGGCCTCGGCCAATTGCTGCTGTGGGGCCGCAACAGTCGCCTCTGGTGCGAGATCAGCGACCACGGCGCCGGAATCGGCACGACCCTGCGATCCGCTCACGCCGACCGCCCCCGAACCGGCGTGCGGCAGCGGCGGGTCACCGGATTCCAGCTCATCGAACGCGCTTGCACCAGCATGGATATCACCACGGACACCACGGGCACCCGGGTGAGGCTGTGCTACCACAACGACGCGGGCGGTTCCGGCCACGGCTGAGCCGGTCATGGTCACGGCCGTGTCGCGTCACCGCGAGCAGCACCTCCCGAAGCACAGCTCGGCCCTTCGGGTCATTCAGGCGTAGTCTGACTGATGTCGCTCCAGACTCCGGCGGCTCGAGACCCTTTTCGTTGGCCCCCATCCGTGGGCCTCATCCATGGGCAACGTTCGGAGCGGGGACAATGATCATCATGAAGGCGACAGTGGTCGCGGTGCTCCGCGAACGCGGCCAGCAGATTCGAGCCGATTTCGTCGAACGCGAATTGCCCGACCGCATCGATCCGTCACATCACGGCGGACTGCTGGCCATGCTTCATCTCGATCTCTCCACCTTGGCCGGACCCGACCAGGTGTGAGGTTCGGCACCTGCTCCTCGGCTGTGGGATCCAACAGGACGAACGGTGCCGACGGCGTTGGTGCGCCGGCGCCGTGTGAGGCCCCGTCACGTGATTCGCGGCGGGCCGACCGACAGAGGGTACGGCTCATGACCATCAAGTACGGATTCCTCAGTACCCATCCGCCTACCCGATGCGGCCTCGCGACGTTCAACTCCGCGCTCGTCACCCACCTCGACCGGTCCGCCGCCGCTGTCGGCGTCGTGCGGGTTGCGGCGCACGGCGACGACCTCACACCCGGGGCCGAGGTGGTGCACACGTGGACGGCCGGAACGGCGGCTGGGTGGCGCGACAGCGCGGAGGCGCTGAACAGTTTCGACATCGCGGTCGTTCAGCACGAGTACGGCATCTACCCGGGCCATGACGGCGGCGAGGTCCTGTCCGTGCTGCGTCGGCTCACCGTACCGAGCCTCGTCGTCCTGCACACCGTGCTCACTCATCCCACCCCGAATCAGAAGTCGCTGCTCGAACAGATCGTGGCGGACGCCAGCGCGGTCGTTACTATCACCCGGGCCGCACACGACCGGCTGCTCAACGGCTACGCCGTCGATGCCACGAAGATCTCGGTGATCCCGCACGGCGCCTCCGACTACGCTGGCCCCTCGAACCGCCGGCACTCGGAATCGCACCTGTTGACCTGGGGTCTGCTCGGTCCGGGCAAGGGAATCGAATGGGCCCTGCGCGGCCTGGCCCGGCTACGCGACCTGAAACCCGTGCCCGTGTATACGGTGGCTGGTCGAACTCACCCCAAGGTTGCCGAACTCCACGGCGAGGATTATCGGGCCGGACTGCACAAACTCGGCGCGGTTCTCGGCATCGCGCACCAGGTGCGCTATGCGTCGGCCTACCTCGACGATGAGGCACTCGGCAGTCTGATCCGCTCCGCCGATGTCGTCGTGCTGCCGTACGACTCCACTGAGCAGGTCACGTCAGGCGTCCTGGTCGAGGCGGTGGCGGCACGGATCCCGGTCGTCGCGACCGCCTTCCCGCACGCGATCGAACTGCTCACCGACGGCCCCGGCCTGCTCGTCCCGCACAAGAACCCCGCTGCGCTCGCCACCGCCGTCCGGCGCATCCTCACCGAACCTGCCCTCGCCGCCACGTTGCGCGACCGCAGCGGGCACGCCGAACCGGCACTGCGCTGGCCCGCTGTGGCTCGGCGTTACCACGAACTGGCTGCGACCCTCGTTGCCGACCGCCACCTGACCACCGTGGCCGGCAAGTGACCACGAGGACCATCAGCACGACGCCGGAACCCGACTCGGCCCGGTTCTTCTCCGTCACCTTCACCCACCTGGCCCGGCTGACCGACGACACCGGCCTCTTCGAGCATGCCCGGCACGCCGTCGCCCGCCGCGAGCACGGCTACTGCACCGACGATGCCGCCCGAGGGCTGGTCGTCATCAGCCGCGAGGTCGACCCGTCCGCCGAGGCGCTGCATCTCGCGGAGCGCTATCTGACGTTCCTCACGCACGCACAGGACGCCACCGGCACCTTCCGTAACCGGCTCGGATTCGACCGGGTGTGGTCGGATGAACCCGGTCTCGGGGACTGGTGGGGCCGTGCCCTGTGGGGTCTCGGGACCGCCGCGGCACGTTGCCCCGCCCCGTGGATCCGCCAGGAGGCCCACCACGCTTTCGTCCAGGGCGCCTCACGCCGGTCCGGCAGCCCACGGGCCATGGCATTCGCCGCGCTCGGTGCCGCCGAAGTGCTCCGCGCCGATCCGGGCGACGAACCGGCCGCCTCGCTCCTGTCGGCGGCCGCTACGGTGATCGGGCATCCCTGCTCCGATCCGCACTGGCCATGGCCGGAGGAACGGCTCACCTACGCCAATGCCGCGCTCGCCGAGGCGCTCATCGCCGCCGGCGATCTCCTCGGCGATCCCTCGGCCCTCGCCGCCGGCCTGCGCATGCTCACCTGGCTGCTCGACGTCCAGACCAGCGACGGCCACCTGTCGGTACTGCCGGCGACAGGCTGGCGACGCGGAACCCCGCGGCTGCGGTACGACCAGCAACCGATCGAGGTCGCGGCACTGGCCGACGCCTGCGCCACCGCCGCCGCCGTCACCGGCGCTCCGGCCTGGCATACGGGTGTACACCGGTGCATCGCGTGGTTCCTCGGTGACAACGACATCGGCCGACCCATGTGGGACGCCTCAACCGGCGGCGGATACGACGGTCTCACCCCAACCGGGCCCAACCTCAATCAAGGCGCCGAATCCACTCTCGCCCTGATCGCCACCTTCCAGCGGCACGCCTCTCTCCGCGCCGTTTCGCCGGCCGGGTAGCGGGGTATGACGGATGTGATCGAACCCCATGTCGTGGCCATGTCGCCTACGTGATCACGGCGGCCGCCCAGACTCCCGCGGCCCTTCTTGGCCGCATCCGATCGTCTGCCCGATGTGACCTCGCCTCACCATTCACGGCCGGCAGGATTCAAGGAGTCGCCCCATGAGCAACGACGTCGTCATCGTGTCCCCGCTCAAGGCGGCCTGAGGATGGCCCCGGTGTGGGCCGACATCGCCCGTAAGCAGACGCTGGACCGGTTCGCCGTTGCCCGGCGAGGTTGGACACCACCGCCGTTCACGGCGGATCCCGCGCTCGGTGAGTCATCCGTCGTCCTGGTCGAACAAGCCCCGTCGGTGGACGACCGGCTACCGGACGGCGTACGGATCGCCGGCGCCTGGGCTTGGCGCGTCATCCTTTTCATCACCTGCGCCTACCTGCTGATCCGGGTCGTCAGCCTGCTGCAGATCGTGGTCGTCCCGATCGCGATAGCCCTGCTGCTGGCCGCGCTCCTCGAACCGGTGTCGGCCGCCCTGCGGCGCCGGGGCGTCAATCGCTCACTCGCGGCCGGTCTCGTACTGGTCGGCGGTCTGCTCGTGGTCTTCGGTGGTCTCACCCTGATCGTGCAGACGGTCATCTCGCAGTTGGACGACCTGAGCGCCCAGGTCGCCGACGGTCTCGCCGAGGTGCAAGGCTGGCTGTCACAGGGTCCGCTGCACCTGTCGCAGAGTCAGCTCAGCGGCGGGCTCGAACGGTTGCGTACAGCGATCACCGACAACCAGGGAACGCTGACCTCCGGGGCTTGGAACACCGCCGCCACGCTCGGTGAAGTCGTGGCCGGATTCCTCCTCGTGCTGTTCACCCTCTTCTTCTACCTGCGTGACGGTGGACAGATCTGGACGTTCGTCTGCCGCGTGTTGCCGCGCGCCGCCCGGCTCCCCACCGCCCGGGCCGGGCACTACTCCTGGCACACCCTGGTCTCCTACGTACGGGCCACGGTGCTGGTCGCCTTCGTCGACGCCGCCGGTATCGGGATCGGTCTCGCCATCCTGCGCGTGCCGCTCGCCCTGCCACTGGCCGCGCTGGTCTTCCTCAGCGCGTTCATCCCGGTCATCGGCGCCACCCTGTCCGGCACAGTCGCCGTCCTGGTCGCGCTCGTCACCGTCGGACCGGTCAAGGCGCTGATCGTGCTGGGAGTGGTCCTCGCGGTCCAGCAGATCGAAGGCCACGTCCTGCAGCCACTGATCATGGGGCGTGCCGTCGCGCTGCACCCGCTCGCCGTGATCCTGGCGATCGCTATCGGCGTGGTTGTCGCCGGCATCGTCGGCGGGCTGGTCGCCATACCACTGCTCGCAGTCCTCAACACCGCCATCCGATATTTGTTCAGCCACCCGGACGGCGAGCCCACCCCGGACCACGAACCGCCGGGGACCGAGCCGGCCGAGCCCGCAGTTCCCAGCAGCGACCCAGCACCCACCGGAACACCCATCGAAAGCGGGCCGTCACGATGACCGAAACCACCAGCCACACCAACCGAGCGCCCCGATCGGCGGTCGTCGCCAACCCCGCCAAGATCGACGACTGGGACGGTTTGCGCAGCACCGTCGACGACACGCTGATCCGAGCCGGCTGGCCCGCGCCGCGATGGTTCGAGACGACCGAGGACGACCCCGGGCTCGGCCAGACACGGTCGGCTGTCGAGTCGGGCGCCGAGGTGGTGTTCGTCTGCGGCGGAGACGGGACCGTGATGTCCGCGGTGTCGGCGCTGGCCGGTACCGAGGTGTCGATGGCCGTCCTGCCCGCCGGTACCGGCAACCTGCTCGCGGCCAACCTCGGGCTGTCCACGGATCTGGCGACCGGTCTCGCGGTCGCGTTGGAGGGCGGGCTGCGACGCCTGGACGTCGGCACTCTCGACGGCCGGCACTTCGCGGTGATGGCGGGCATGGGCTTCGACGCGCACATGCTCGACGCAACCTCGGACACCGCGAAGAAGCACATCGGATGGCCCGCGTACATTCTCGGCGCCATGAAGCATCTTAAGGACCGGCCGATGCGGGTCACCATCCGCATCGACGGCGGCACGCCGATGCGCCGGCGCGCCCGGTCGGTCCTCGTCGCCAACGTGGGCCGCCTGCAGGGCGGGCTGAGGCTGCTGAGCGAGGCTCAACCGGACGACGGGGTCCTGGACGTCGCCGTCCTGACCCCCAACAAGCTGCGCACCTGGATGGCGCTGGGGTGGGGCCTCCTCCGGCGCACCGGCCGGGTTCCCGCGTTGGAGGTCTTCCGCGGCAGCCGCATCGAGGTGCTCAGCAACCGGCCACAGCCGCGCCAACTCGACGGCGATCTCATCGAGAGCGGCGACCGGCTGATCGTCGAGGTCATGCCGCAGGCGCTCTGGTTGTGCGTGCCCGAACCGGCCGACCACCCCGACCTCAGCGTCGACGCCGCCGCAGCCGCCGACCGCGCGGGCGCGGCCGTCTCCCGATCGTCGAGAACGACGGTGACGTCATGACCCTGCGCCCGGCATTCCTGTCACCTACCGAGCGGCCCGATTGCGCTTCGTTCGACGGCACCTGGTGGCCCCAGTCGCTCGACACCGATGTCGAGCTGCGCGTTCTGCTGCCGATGCTCGATCATGTCCGTGGACCGGTGCGACGCCTGGCCCTGAGCGCCGAGGGCTGGGCCAACGGTCCGGACCGGGTGGTCGTGGACGGGCGTACGGTCGACGTCGACTATCTAGCAAACCCGCCACCGTGGACGATGACCGTCGTTTGCGTCGACGGGGGCACCTTCACGATGCGCGTGGTTCCGCCCGGCCCGGGTCCTGCGGCCCCGGACGGCACGGAAGCAAGGCTGGAGACGGAAACCTGGGAGACCGAGGGCGGCGGTCTCGGCCTGTCACGCGTGCGAGCGGTCCGATGACCCCCCTCGCGGCCCGCGTGCCCCGCCCGGTCACCCCTCGTATCGTCAACGAGGCTTTCTCCCGGGCTGTCGTCGCCGCCAACCGGGCGCCGTCGGCGCACGACCGGCGACCGTGGCGATGGCGCCTGAACCGCGGAGCACTGGAGTTGTTCGCCGCCCCAGCCCGGATGTCAGGTCTGCCCGACCCGGACGGCAGATTCACCATGCTCGGCTGTGGCGCCGCCCTGCATCACGCCCGGGTGACTCTCGCGGCGCGCGGATGGCGCGTGACGACCTCCCGGCTGCCCGACCCCGGCGTGCCGGGCCTGCTGGCAAGCCTGCACATCGACGGGCGCGCCCCGGTGAGCCCGGCCACCGCCAACCTGGCCCGCTGCATCCGTGTCCGGTCCAGCGACGGACGCCCGGTCACCGGCGATCCGATCGGACCGGAGGTTTTGCGGGCCATCGGCACGGCATTGGAGTCCCAGCACGTTCGCCTCGCGGTGCTACGCCCGGACCAGCTCCTGGACCTCACTTTGACGACTGCCAACGTTTCGGAACCCGGTCCGGCTGAGGCCCGATGGCATGCGGAACTCGCCTTGTGGACCGGCAGTGACCGGATCGCCGGAACCACCGGAATCGCACAGCCGTCCATCGCCCACGGCGATCACGACCGGGCCGCGACCTTCGCGGTCCTGCACGGACCGGGTGATCGAGACATCGACTGGCTGCACGCCGGCGAGGCCCTCTCCACCGGCTCGCTCGTGGCCACCGGTCTCGGGGTGTCGGTGCTGTCGTTGAGCGCACCGATCGAGCACGCCGGTTCCCGGGAGCTCCTGCGTCGTGTGATGCCCGAGATCGGCGTTCCCTACCAGGTCATTCGACTGGGTCGATAGCCGGCCGAACGGGAGCAACGCGGAGAAGTCAATCCGTAACGCTCCGGACCCCGGCGTTCACCGTGCTGAGTCAAGATCCCGGGCCTGGTCATGACATCCTCACAGGCGAGCGGCCACCCGACGTACAGCCGCAGCACGCGGCTGAACACCGAATGCGGACAGCCTGGTGCTCCCGGAAGGGGCACCGGGCAGCCTCCGGTCCGGAACGCCACCACCTTCAAAACGCGCTTTGTCAGCTCCCGCGATGATCCACGCCACCGCAACGCCCTTCACAACCCCGCCAGCAGCAACAATGATCAGTGTCGCTGGGTGCCGTCGCTGCCGGGGTCCGGGACGCGGAACAGCGTCTGCTGGCCGGCGGCGATCAGCCGCTGCTGGCCGTCTGGAAAGGCGAAGACCTCAAGTCGGCAGATGGTCAAGGTCCTACCGGCTTTGAGTACGGTGCCGACGGCTTCGATGTGGTCGCCGACGGCGGGCGCCAGGAGGTTGACCTTGTATTCGACGGTGAGTACTTCGGTGTTGGCCGGGAACAGGGTGAGGGCCGCGTATCCGCCGGCGCTGTCGGCGATGGCGCTGGTGGCCCCGGCGTGGATGTAGCCGTGCTGCTGGGTCACTTCCGGGCGGCTGTTCAGTTCGATGTGCACGCGTCCCGCCGTGATCTGTGTCAGCCTGGCGCCGAGATGACGCATCAAGCCTTGCCGGGCGAAGCTTGCCTCGATGCGTTCACGAACCTCGGCGTTCACCTGGTCCTGGTCGCGATGCTCCATCGGTTCCCCTTGTGTAGGACGGCGCGATCACCCGCAAGCGTGCATCACATTCCGTCGGTGTTACCGGACCGCCTGCTCCACCAGGAGCAAGCCGCCGATGATGACCATCGCAGCTCCGGAGAAGCGGGTCACGGCCTGGGCCACCGTCGGCCGGGCTCGTAAGATCCGCCGGGCCCCGCTCCCGACCAGCAGGTAGATCACCGCGCAGCTGGCCACGTGCACCAGGCCCAGGGCGATGATCTGCACCGCGATCGGCCAGCTCGCCGTCGGCCGGGTGAACTGTGGCAGCATGGCCAGGAACAGCAGGACCACCTTCGGGTTGAGGCCGCTGATCCCTAGGCCCTTCACCGCCTGCCGGACCCAGGAGTGTGGTGCTTCCTCGCTGGCTGCCGGTGATGCTGCGGGTTGGCGGAGCATGCCGACGCCCAGCCACACCAGGTAGCCGGCGCCGGCCACGGTCAGCACCGTGAGCACCATCGGTGATCCGGCGACCAGCGCCGCGACCCCGGCCGCGACGACAGCGGTCGCCAGCAGGTGCCCGGCCAGCAGACCGCCGACGGCCGGCAGCACCGTGCGATGGCGGAGCCCGGCGGCGATCGCGTAGGCCCAGTCGGCGCCGGGCGTGATCACGAACAGGAAGGACACGGCCCAGAACGCGGCGATGGTGCTGACAGCCATGAAGCAGTCCTTCTCCGGCGGAGCGGAACCGTGTTGTCCCTACGGGAAAGGCTATGCGCAAAATCGAGGAGGATGTTTGCGACTATCTCGTCGACAGGCCGGTATTGGGGGAAGATCTGCCTCATGGATGCGCTGGATCGACAGATTCTTGCTGAGCTTCAACGTGATGGCCGGCTGACGGTCACCGAGCTCGCCGAACGTGTCGGGCTGAGTGTCTCGCCGTGTCATCGCCGGCTGCGCGCCCTCGAGCAGGCGGGGGCGATCAGCGGCTACCGCGCCCATCTGAATGCCAAGGCACTCGGCCTGACGTTCGAGGCCCTGGTGTTCGTCACCATGCACGGCGCTGACCGGCGCACCCTCGACGCGTTCGAGCAGGCCGTAGCCGCGGTCGTCGAGATCCAGCAGGTCCAGCGGCTGTTCGGCGACCCTGATTACCTGCTGCGGATCATCACGCGTGACCTGCCCGCATTCCAGGAGGTCTATGACGGGCAGCTCGCCACCCTGCCGGGAGTTCAGCGGATGCGTTCCACCCTGGTCATGAAGACCGTCGTCGAGAACCGGCCGCTGCATCTCTGACGAGGGCCAGAGTCCGCAGGACGTACGGGAGGATGCCGCCGTGCCGGTAGTACTCGGCCTCCCGGTCGGTGTCGAGCCGCACGATCGCGGTGAAGGTGATCGCCCCAGCCGTGACGGTGACGGAGCGCGGCGCCGGCCCGGCCCCGGTCAGCCCGGTGATGTTGTACTCCTCGTCCCCGGTGAGGCCGAGGCCGGCAGCGGTATCGCCCGGCTGGAACTGGAGGGGCAGGATGCCCATGCCGATGAGGTTCGAGCGGTGGATGCGCTCGAATGATTCGGCGATGACAGCGCGGACGCCGAGCAGGGCGGGGCCTTTGGCTGCCCAGTCGCGGGAGGATCCGGTGCCGTAGTCGCGGCCGGCGAGGACGATCAGCGGAGTTTCGGTCTGCCGGTAGGCCATGGCGGCGTCGTAGACGGGGATGATCGTGTCGAAGCCGGCCAGGCGGGTGTATCCGCCTTCGACGTCCGGGACGAGCTGGTTGCGCAGGCGCACGTTGGCGAAGGTGCCGCGCATCATGATCTCGTGGTTGCCGCGCCGGGAGGCATAAGTGTTGATGTCGAACGGGCCGACGCCGAGGCCGGTCAGGTAGCGGCCGGCGGGGGTGTTCGCGGGGATCGCTCCGGCCGGGCAGATGTGGTCGGTGGTGATCGAGTCGCCGAGTTTGACCAGGACCCGTGCTCGCACGATGTCGGCGGCGCCGGGCGGTGAGGTGGTCACGGCGTCGAAGTAGGGCGGCCGTCGCAGGTAGGTCGACGAATCGTCCCAGGCGAAGGTGGCCCCCGCCGGGGTGTCGAGGGCCTGCCAGCGGCTGTCGCCGGTGAACACGTCGGCGTAGGCGTCGGTGAACATCGCGGGCTCGACGGTCGCGTCGATGACCTCGCGCACCTCGCGCGGCGACGGCCAGATGTCGCGCAGGTACACCGGCCTATCACCGGAGAATCCGAGCGGTTCGGTGGTGAGGTCGATGTCCATGGTCCCGGCGATGGCGTAGGCGACGACCAGCGGCGGCGAGGCCAGGTAGTTCATCCGCACGTCGGGGTTGATCCGGCCGTCGAAGTTGCGGTTGCCGGACAGCACCGACACCACGCTGAGGTCGTGCTCACGGACCGCTTCGGTCACCGACGGGATCAGGGGTCCGGACGCGCCGATGCAGGTCATGCACCCGTACCCGGCGAGGTGGAAGCCGAGGGCTTCGAGGGGTTCGGTGAGCCCGGCCTTGTCGTAGTAGTCGGTGACGACCCGGGAACCGGGCGACAGCGATGTCTTGACCCACGGTTTGCTGCGCAGCCCGAGCGCCACCGCGTTGCGGGCGAGCAGCCCGGCCGCCACCATCACCGCCGGGTTCGACGTGTTGGTGCAGGAGGTGATGGCCGCGATGGCGACGTGACCGTGTTCGATCACGGCTTCCTGCCCGTGCAGGGAGACCGGAACTGCGGCGGCCGCGAGGTCGTGTGTCGCTTCACGGAAGGCCCGCTTCGCGTCGGTGAGCGCGACGCGGTCCTGCGGCCGGCGCGGTCCGGCGAGTGACGGCACCACCGAGCCGAGATCAAGATCGACGACTTCGGTGTACGCGACCGGGCGCGCCGGATCGTGCCAGAGGCCTTGTGCCTTGGCGTACGCCTCGACCAGCGCCACCCGTTGCGGCGACCGTCCGGTGAACCGCAGATAGCGCAATGTCTCGTCGTCGATGGGAAAGTAGGCGCAGGTGGACCCGAACTCGGGGCTCATGTTCGCGATGGTGGCCCGGTCGGCGAGGGTTATCTCGGCGGCGCCGGGGCCGGAGAACTCCACGAACTTACCGACCACGCCATGCCGGCGCAGCCGCTCGGTGATGGTGAGCACCAGGTCGGTGGCGGTGGAGCCCTCGGGCAGCCGCCCGTGCAGCCGCACTCCGACGACCCGGGGCAGCAGCATCGACAGCGACTGGCCGAGCATGACGGCCTCGGCCTCGATGCCACCGATGCCCCAGCCCAGCACACCGAGGCCGTTGACCATGGTGGTGTGCGAGTCGGTGCCCAGGCACACGTCGGGGAACGCCCAGCCGTCCTCGGCCATCACGACCCGGGCCAGATACTCGATGTTGACCTGGTGCATGATCCCGGTGCCCGGCGGCACGACCGCGAAGTCGCGCAGGTTCTGCTGCCCCCACCGCAGGAACCGGTACCGCTCCGCGTTGCGCCCGTACTCGATCTCGACGTTGCGGTCGCGGGCGTCGGGGCGGCCGAACACGTCGGCGATCACCGAGTGGTCGATCACCAGCTCGGACGGGATCAGCGGGTTCACCTGGTCCGGGTCACCGCCGAGCCCGCCGATAGCGTCGCGCATCGCGGCGAGGTCGACGAGCGTGGGCACGCCGTTGGTGTCGTGCAGGAAGGCCCGCGACGGGTGAAGGTCGACGG
Source organism: Actinoplanes sp. NBC_00393 (assembly GCF_036053395.1). Lineage (NCBI taxonomy): Bacteria > Bacillati > Actinomycetota > Actinomycetes > Micromonosporales > Micromonosporaceae > Actinoplanes > Actinoplanes sp. NBC_00393. The sequence continues at coordinate 8,168,472 of NZ_CP107942.1, forward strand.
CTGTCTCCGGGACCGGTGTGCCGTCCCAGCCGAGCAGCGCCTGCACCTGGTCGTCGTGACCGTGCCGGAGCAGGTTCTCCAGCAGGATGCGCAGGCTGTAGGGCAGGTTCGCCGGTGCCAGCTCGTCGATGCGGTGGATGCGATGACTGTCGTCGCCGACCCGCAAGGTGGCAGCGGTGTTGAAGGAGTTCATGGCCGCTCCGAAAGGTCGACGGGTGTCGCGTAGAGGTTCGTCTTGGTCTGCACGCACCGGTCGACGACCTTCAGCCATTCGGCGTAGTGCGGCGCCGCCCGATGCGCCTGGAAGAAGGCCTGCTCGTCGCGGTAGATCTCGTGCAGCAGGAACCGGTTCGGCTCGTCGTTGACCCGGTGCACGTCGAAGCGCAGGCAACCGGGCTCGTCGCGCAGTGCGGCCCGCGCGTTGGCGGCGATGCCGTCCAGGAACTCCGGCAGCCGGTCGGGCCGTACGTCGAGAGTGACGATCACGGTGAACATCAGTCGAACGCCACCCCGCACGAGTCCGCGAGGGCGCGGAGATCTTCCAGGGTCTTCGGGGCCAGGTTCACGCCGTTGCGCCGGTTCTCGATCTCGCCCGGGTAGAAGATCTCGTCGGCGTTGCGGGCCAGTGGCACTCGCTTGGTGACGTCGATCAGGTCGTCGAGGCGCTGCCCGAAAGCGTTCGGGTCGAGGAACGTCCCGATGCGCAGCGCGATGGCCAGGTGCCCACAACCGCTGCGCTGGTCCGGCACGTACGGGCCGACCACGTCCGTGGCGTACGAGCTGCCGGTCAGCACTCCGGAGAGCACGTCCATCATGAACGAGATGGCGTACCCCTTGTGCCCGGCCATCGGGGCCAGCACGCCGTCGATGGCCGCTTGCGGGTCGGTGGTCGCCACGCCGTCGGCGTCGACCGCCCAGTCCGGCGGGATCGGTTCGCCGCGTTCCCGGGCGGCGTAGATCTTGCCGCGGGCCACGCTGGTATTAGCGATGTCCAGCACGACGTGCCCGTCCGGGCGGGGCGCGGCGATCGACCACGGGTTCGCGCCGACGCTCTTCTCGCGGCCCCCGGTCGGCGCCATCGCCGGGCTGCCGTTGGTGGTCAGGATCCCGATGCAGCCGGCGTCGGCCATGATCCGCGTCCAGTAGGCGGCGGTGCCGAAGTGGTTGCTGTTGCGGACCGCCACAGCCGCCACCCCGTGGACAGCGGCCCGGGCGATCGCCTCCCGGCAGGCGTGATGCGTGATCACCTGGCCGATGCCGTCGTCGCCGTCGATGACGGCGGTGGCACCGCCGTCCGTGACGGTGCGCGGCCGGGTGACCGCCCGCATCGCCCCGGACCGGATCCGGGCGACGTACCAGGGCAGGCGCAGCATCCCGTGCGACGGGTGACCCCAGATGTCGGCGGTGACCAGGCTGTCGCTGACGAGCCGGGCGTCGGCCTCAGGAACGCCGACCGACCGCAGGATCCGCGATCCCAGCTCGATCAGGTCGGTCATCGGACCTCCCGGAGGGCGCTGACCTGCTCGGTGGTCAGCGGCCGGGTCTTGCGGCCGTCGAGCAGCAGGAACAGCCGGGCTGTCTCCTCCAGCTCCTCGATCGCGTCGGCGGCCGCCGCCAGGTCGGCCCCGGCCACCACCGGGCCATGGTTGGCCAGCAGGAACGCGTGGTGATCGCGGGCCACGTTCTCGGCGATGTCTTTCAGTGTGGCGTCGCCGGGAGCGTGGTAGGGCAGCAGCGGCAGCCGACCGACGCGCATCACGTAGTAGGCGGTCAGCGGTGGCAGCACGTCGGTGGTGTCGAGCCCGTCGAGGCAGGAGACGGCGACCGAGTAGGTGCTGTGCAGGTGGATGACGGCGCCGGCGGCGGGCCGGGATCGGTAGACCGCGGCGTGCAGGAACCCTTCCTTCGACGGACGGGGTCCGTCGACGTGGTCGCCGTTGACGTCGATGACCGACAGGGCTTGCGGGTCGAGGTTGCCGAGGCTGGCGCCGGTCGGGGTCAGCAGGATGTGCTCGCCGTCGCGGACGCTGATGTTGCCGGTACGCCCGAAGGTGAGCCGGCGGGCGAACAGGGAGGCCCCGAGGTCGGCGATCTGCTGCCGGGTGTCGCTCATGATGCTTCTTTCATAGCTCGGACGAGCAGGTCAGGGCTGCCGAAGTTGCCGGATTTGAGCAGTAGGCGCAGCGCCGGTGTGCCGGTGGTGTGGCACCAGGGCACTCCGCGGTCCTCCTCGCCGGCCACGATGACGGCGCCGATGCCCAGCGCGGAGACGACCGCTCCGGAGGTCTCCCCGCCGGCCACGACGATGCGTCGGGCGCCGAGGTCTACGGCGGCGTGGGCCAACGCGCCGAGCGTGCGTTCGAGCAGGTCCGCGGCGCCGGGTACGCGTTGCTCCGGTGGCGCGGAGGAGTAGATCAGCACGGGCGTCTCGCCGAGGTTGGCGGTCAGCCAGGCGGTGGCCCGCCTCAGCAGGTCCGGTTCGGCGGCGGGGTCGAGCCGATAGGCCGGGAACACCGAGCGTGCCCGGGCGACCTGTTCGAGGGTCGCCGCCGAGCAGCTGCCGGCCAGGATGATGCCCGGGCCGCCGGACGGTGGCTGCGGTGTGGTGTCAGCGGCGAGGCGGGCCGGGAAGGCCACCCGGCCGTAGGCGCCGGCCAGTCCGGCGCCGCCGGTCAGCACGCCGAATCGCTGCGCGGCGGCGGCGACGGTGTCAAGGTCGCTGTCCTGGGTGGCGTCGACGACGACGTGCCGGACACCGTCGGCCCGCAGCCGGTCCAACTCGGTGTGGACCGCTTCGTGTCCGGCGCGCACGACCGGCAGGGTGAGCAGTCCCACCGGATGCGGTGTCTGCCTGCTCATCACCCGTACCAGCGATGGGTCGGTCATCGGCGTCAGTGGGTGGTGCCGCATCGGCGACTCCGACAGCAGCACCCCGTTCACGAACAGATGCCCCTGGTAAACGGTGCGCCCGTGCTCGGGTGACGCCGGGCAGATCAGGGTCATCGCCTCGTCCGCCGTGTCCAGCAGCGCATCGGTGACCGGCCCGATGTTGCCGTCGTCGGTCGAGTCGAACGTCGAGCAGTACTTGAAGTAGACCCGGTCGACCCCGTGTCGGGTGAGCCAGTCGCGCACGTGCAGGCTCTGCTGGACGGCGTCGGTAGCCGTGACGGTCCGGGTCTTCAACCCGACCACGACGGCATCGCAGTCCGGTAGTTCCAGTGCTGGATCCGGGGTGCCGAAGAGCAGCACGGTGCGCAGCCCGGCCCGTCGCAGTGCGGCGGCGACGTCGGTGCCGCCGGTGTAGTCGTCAGCGATGCACCCGAGCCTCATCGGCCGGCTCCGCCGAAGTGACGCCGCAGCCGCTGCGCGGCCAGGTGCGGCGGGCTGAGCACCGGAACGGTCACGGCCCGCTGCGCGGCCGGCTGCGCCGGCGACACGGAGAACTGGCCGAGAACGATCAGATCAACATCATCGGGTACGGCCTGAGCGGCCTCGCACACGGCCCGATCCAGTGCTTCGAGGTCACCGGCGGATGTCGCGGACCGGGCCCCGGCGATGACCGATCCGGTGATCTGCGGCCCCGGCAGCTGCGACCGCAGCCGTGCGGCGGTGTCGTCGACCCCCGTCTGGACGGGCCCCAGCACCGCGACTCGCTGCGGGTCGCGAGACGCTACCTCGTCGAACAGCGCCTGGTCGGACGCGAGGACGGGAACGCTCACGGTCGACGCCACGTCGTAGGCGACCGGCCCGTACATCGAGCAGGTCAGCAGCACCGCGTCGGCGCCGCCGGCCACGGCGTACCCGATCAGGTTCTGCATCCGCTGGTGAAGCCCGGCGGTGAGTCCGCCGGCCTGCTCGGCCTCGCTGATGAGCCGGTCGTCGAGGAGGTTCCAGAGACGTGCGGCGGCGAACTCGGCGGTGAACGCCTGGCCGGCGGGGGTGACGGAGGCGGGGGTGGCGTGGATGAGGGCGATGAGGGGAGTGCTGTCGGCCACGGGTGTCCTTTCCAGATGCGGGCCGACGGTGTCCCGGTCACCGCCGGCCCGGGGTGTCACGCCGCGCGGATCGCGTCGACGACCGCCGCGGTGAAACCGCTGGTCGATGCGGTGCCACCGAGGTCACGGGTGCTGACACCGGCGCGGACGGCGGATTCGACACCGGCCTCGACACGGCGGGCGGCATCACGCAGCTTCTCGTCGTCGTGCTTGGCGGCGAGCCAGTCCAGCAGCATCGCGCTGGACAGGATCATGGCGATCGGGTTGGCGATGTCCCGTCCGGCGATGTCGGGGGCCGAGCCGTGCGCGGCCTGGGCCATCGCGTGGGTGTCGGAGGAGTTGATGGACGGGGCGATGCCGAGCGATCCGGCGATCTCACCGGCCAGGTCGGACAGGATGTCGCCGAACATGTTCTCGGTGACGATGACGTCGAACGCGTTGGCCCGCCGGACCAGGTGCACGGTCATCGCGTCGATGTGGAAGTCGTCGAGGGCCACCTCCGGGTAGTCCTTCGCGACCTCGCGGCACACATCGCGGAACAGGCCGGTGGTCATCTTCAGCACGTTGGCCTTGTGCACGATGGTGACCCGCTTGTCGCGCCGCATCGCCAGTTCGAACGCGGACCGGGCGATGCGCTCGACGGCTGGGCGGGTGATGATGCCGAGCGCGATGGCCACGTCCGGGGACGGCATGAACTCGCCGGTGCCGGCGTACGTGCTGCGGTCGGCGTAGAAGCCCTGGGTGTTCTCCCGCACGATGACCAGGTCGGTGCCCTCGACGATGGCGTTGCCGCGCTCGAAGCTCTTGGCGGGACGGATGTTGGCGTACAGGTCGAAGTGTTTGCGGATGGTGCCGCTGGGGTTCAGCTTGGAGCGGTGCGGCTCTGGGTAGGCGGCGCTGTCGTGCGGTCCGAGCAGCCAGCCGTCCAGAGCGGCGAGCGCGGTCAGGGTCTGCTCCGGCACCGCTGTGCCGTGTTCCTCGATCGCGGCGGCGCCCAGCGGCAGCGTGACCCAGTCGATCGCGGCGGCGCCGGCGGCGGCGATCGCGGCGTCGAGAACGCTCACCGATGCGGGGACGATCTCCGGTCCGATGCCGTCACCGTGCAGGACCCCGAGGGAGTAGTTGGTCATCTCTGTGGATCTCGCTTTCAGGAAGGGATGGTGAGCAGTTCGGCGGCTTCGGCGTCCGGCACCACGGCCTTGGGGTAGAGCAGGGCCGCGTCCGGTTCGAAGATCAGGGACACGCTGCCGGTCAGGCCGGGCCGGGACGTCGACACCTGCACGACGTGGCTGCCGAGCTTGAGGTCGTACTCGTAGCGCGAGCCGACGTAGGAGCTGGTCAGGATGTCGGTGGTGAGGTGGTTGGGGCCGCTGCCGGCCTCACCCTTCGGCCTCACCTGCAGGCGTTCGGGGCGGATGGCGACGGTGACGTCCTGCCCCTTCGTGACCGGCAGGTCACTCTGGACGGTGACCACGTCGCCGCTGGCGTCGAGACGGATCTGGCTGCGGCCGCCGCTGGTGTCCTCGACGCGGCCGAGCAGGAAGTTGCAGCGGCCGACGAACGCCGCCACCTCGGGTGCGGCCGGGGCTTCGTAGATCTCTTTCGGGGTGCCGATCTGCATCATCCGGCCTTCGGACATCACCGCGATCCGGTCGCTGAGGGCCAGGGCCTCGTCCTGGTCGTGGGTGACGTAGACGGTGGTGATGCCGAGTTCCTCCTGCAGCCGCTTGAGCCAGGCCCGGGCCTGTTCGCGCAGTTTCGCGTCGAGGTTCGACAGTGGCTCGTCGAGCAGCAGCACCGACGGCGAATAGACCAGGGCGCGGGCCAGGGCGACGCGCTGCTGCTGCCCGCCGGAGAGCTGGTGCGGATAGCGGTCGGCCAGGTGGGCGAGGCCGACCTTGTCGAGGGCGTCGGCGATCCGCTCCTGCTTGTCCTTCTTACTGGCTTTGCGGATGGTCAGGGGCATGGCCAGGTTCGCGGCCACGGTCATGTGCGGCCACAGGGCGTACGACTGGAAGACCATGCCGAGGTTGCGTTCCTCGGGCGTACGGAAGATCTTGCTCTTGGTGTCGACGAAGGTGTTGTCACCGACGGTGATCCGGCCGCCGGTGGGCTGTTCGAGGCCGGCTATGCAGTTCAGGGTGGTGGACTTGCCGCAGCCGCTGGGGCCGAGCAGAGTGAAGAACTCGCCGTCGCGGATGGTGAAGTCGACCTCGTGCAGGACGGTGACGTCACCGAACTTCTTGTAGAGGTTGCTGACGGTGACCTCAGGCATCGCGGTATCCCTTCATGAGCAGCCCGGCGAGGCCGACGAATGCGGCGGTGATGGCGATCTGGAGAGTGGCCAGGGCGGCGACGGAGCCGGTGTTGCCCTGGACCCAGAGCTCGAGCATCGTGGTGCCGAGGATGTTGGTGTCGGCGGAGCCGAGGAAGATCGCCGGCGAGTACTCCTTGAGCATCGTGACGAAGGTGAGGATCATGGCGCCGGCGAAGGCGGGCACCATGAGGCGGCCGAGGATGCGGGTGAAGGTGCGCAGCCAGTCGGCGCCGGACACCCGGGCGGCGTTGTCGAGTTCGGCGCCGAGTTGCATCACCGAGGGGGCGATCGAGCCGAAGCCGCTGGGCAGTGCCCGCAGCCCGAAGCCGATGATCAGTGCGAACAGGGTGCCCTGGATGAGACCACCTGCGCCGAACGGCGCGTAGGCGAAGGCCCAGAACAGGCCGATGCCGATGATGATGCCGGGCATCGCCTGCGGGGCCAGGGCCAGGTATTCGACGGCCCGGCGGAACCGGAACGTGGACCGGCGGGCCACGACCACGGCGAGCACGGACAGGGCGCTGACCAGGACCGCCCCGACCGCCGCGATGATCAGGCTGTTGACGATCGACCGGGTGTATGCCTCGAACGAGAAGATGCGCTCGTAGTTGGCCGTGGTCAGGGTCTGGAACGGCGACTGCAACGGCGTGAAGATCAGCGTGAACGATCGGAAGATCAGCCCGCCGATCGGCAGCAGTGCCCCGAAGATCACGTAGACACCGAGCGCGGCGATGCTGACCCACTTGAGCCAGCCCAGGTCGAGCCGGCGCGGACGGGTCGCCTTGCCGCGCACCGACACGAACCGCTGCGCGTCCTTGAGCAGCTTGGCCTGCATCGCCACCAGGCCGATGGTGACCACCAGGATCAGCGCCGACGCCGCGCCGAGCACCCCGTAGTCCGGGTCGATCGACTGGAGGCCGTTGCTGTAGAGGAAGGTGGAGAACACCGAGATGCCGACCGGCTGGCCGTAGAGCAGCGGGACGCTGAGCGTCTCCACCGACATGCTGAACACCAGGATCGAGCTGTAGACGATGGGCGGGCGCAGCATCGGCACGATGACCGAGAACAGGATCCGCATCGGCTTCGCGCCGCAGACCTGCGCTGCGGACTCCAGGGAGGCGTCCGACTGGCGCAGCGCGTTGGCGCAGAAGACGTAGGCGATCGGCGCCAACGCCACCGCTTCGGTGACCGCCATGCCGGGGATCGAGTACAGGTTCCACGGCACGGTGCCGATCCAGGTCCGGATCTCGGTGCTGACGAATCCGGCCGGTCCGTACAGGGTGATCCAGCCGAAGCCGAGGATCAGCGAGGAGATGAAGAACGGCCACTGCATCGCCGCCGCGAAGAACCGCGCCCCGGGTAGTTGGGTGCGGACCACGATGACGGCCATCGGCACAGCGATGAGCAGCGTCAGCACGGTCGTACCGACGGCGAACAGCGCGGTGTTGAGGATGACGGTGCCGAACCCGGCGTCGGTGAAGAGCCGGACGTAGTTGTCGGCGGTGAGGATCCCGCCCGCCTCGTAGAGGGGGCGGTCCAGGAACGACTGGTAGAGAGTCGGTACGACGGGAGCCAGGACCAGCAGTGCGAGCAGCGCGAGGACCGCGTACTGGACCCATAACTCCCGGCCGGCGCCGAGAAAGCGCCGGTATCGGGGGGCTTCGAGAACGGTCGTCATTGTGCCAGCAGACCGTTCCAGCGGGTCACGAACTCCTGGACCTCGGCGTCCGGGACCAGCTCGTACTTCGCGCGGATGACCTTAGCCTCGCCGACCGTCTCGACGACTTCCTGGTAGGTGTGCAGACCTTCGGCCCGTGGCACGTCGTCGCGGTAGGACGTCAGCCCGCCTTCGGCGACCGCTCGCTGTCCTTCCGACGAGAGGACGAAGTCGGTGAACAGCTTGGCGGTGGCGGCGTGCGGCGCCTTCGGCGCGATGCCGATCCCGCGCGGCAGCACCACGGTGCCGTCGTCGAGGAACGTGACCTTGAACAGGCCGCCGCTGTTCTTGACCACCGGGTAGGCCGGTGCGGCGGAGATGAAGAAGCCGACCAGGTATTCGCCGGCCAGGATCTTCTCGGTCTGGGTGCCCGAGGAGGTCTCGGGCCGGGCCAGCGGGAGCAGCTGCTGCAGGGTGTTCCAGCTGTTGGGGTCGGCTTCGGCGAAGGCGCGGGAGACGGTGAACCCGAAGGCGCCCTTGACGTCCCGGGTGGTGATCTTGTCCTGGAACTTCTTGCGGTCCTTGTTCACCAGCGCGGCCAGGCTGGCCAGTCCGGTCGGGGCTTCGGGCACCAGGGCGGTGTTGTAAGCGATGGTCAGCGGGTCCATCGACATCGCGTAGACGTTGGGCATCAGCGTCGCGAAGTCCGGCAACTTGGCGGCCTCAGGCGTCGTGTACTCCAGCAGGCGGCCCTTGCCCTGCTCGTTGTATTCGGCCCAGGCCTGGGCGGCGTTGGAGACCAGGATGTCGGCGGGCGAGTTGCCGGTGGCCTGCTCGGCGAGGGCCCGCTGGAACACCTCATCGCTGTCCAGGTTATTCGCGGAGATCTTGGTGACCCACGGGTACTTCTTCTGGAAGTCCCGGAAGATCGGCGCCCAGTTCTCCTGGTCGGTGTTGGAGTAGATGGTCAGCTCGCCGCCCTCGCCCTTGGAGGACTCGATGAGCTGGCTGTACTCGGCCGGGTAGTAGTCCGGCGCGGTACCTTCGGCGATCTGGTTGGTCGGGGCGGCCGGCTCGTCGGAGCCCCCGCAGGCCGCTAGAGCGGCGGTGACGGTGACGGCGATGAAGGACGCGAGCAGGCGGCGCCGCGTGGCGGGGTGGCGAAGAGGACTGGACAAAATTCACAGCTCCTTGATGCGGAGGAAACATCGCTGTGGGGAACGCCACTCACGATGGAGGTTATAACCTATAGCCGTCAACAGCTCAGCCCGAAGAATCTTCAAAGAGCGTAGGGGTAAACGCCGTAAAGCGGGTTAAATATGGATCCAATGCACCCGGCTTCTCCGGCCGACGGGATCGTGTAGGTTATAAGCGACCTCGGGAGGGTGCATGACGGAGCCTTACTCCACCAAGAGCGACTTCGCCTACAGCCGGCTGCGCGAGCTGATCCTGTCCGGCGAATACGAGCCCGGCACCGTGCTGAACCAGGCCGTCCTCGCCCGGACGATCGGGATCAGCACCACCCCGCTGCGCGAAGCCCTACGCCGGCTCAAGTCCGAGGGTCTGGTGGAACTCGACGCGCACCGCGACGCCCGGGTCACCCCGCTGACCGGCGAGGAGGCACGCGACCTGCTCGAGATCCGGATGTCGCTGGACCCGCTCGCCGCCGCTCTCGCCGCCGAGCGCCGCAGCACCTCCGACATCCGCGAGATCCGCGACGCCATCGAGGGCTTGCGCCCGCTGCTGCACAACCCCGGTTTCGTCGACCTGGTCGCTCACCGCCGCTTCCACACCGCGATCTACACCGCGTCGCACAACGAAATCCTGACCACCACGCTCGACGCGCTGTGGGACAAGGCCGACCGCTACCGGCGGCTCGGCCTGGAGGTCGAACGCAGCCAGGAAGAACGCGACCAGAAGGCCGCCGAGCACCAGGAACTCCTCGACTGTGTGATCAACCGGGATGCCGACGGCGCCGCCGACGTCATGCGCCGGCACATCGACACCAGCCTCGGCGCCAAGGCCGCCTCCCGGCTCAACGCGCAGAAGCTCGACGCCACACCCTGACCATGCAACGAGCTCTGCTGATCATGCACACGGTGCTCGTCCAGGCGCTCACCTTCGTCATGCGGCCGACCGCCACCTACCAGGCACTCGACCTCGACGTTCCCGCCGCCTACCTCGGCGTGCTCGGCGCCAGCTTCGCCGTCGTGCCGTTGCTGCTGGCAGCACCGTCCGGACAGCTCGTCGATCGGCTCGGCGAACGCCTCATGCTGATCGCCGGGCCGGTCCTGTTGACCGTCGCGGCTGCCGGGTTCGTCACCCTCGGCGACACGGTCGCCGGGCTGATCGTCGCCACCATGCTGCTCGGCACCGGACACCTGTGCGCCGTGGTCGGGCAGCAGGCACTGGTTGCCAACAACACCGCTGCCGGTCGATACGACACCGCATTCGGCTACTACACCTTCGCCGCCTCGCTCGGGCAGGCGCTCGGGCCCGGCCTGATCATCCTCTTCGGCGGCGACCGGACCGTACCCGACACGCGGTTGATCTTCATCGGTGCACTCGCCGTCAGCGTCCCGCTGTTCGCCGTCTCGCTGTTCCTGCGCCCCTCCGGCCAGCACGGCCGACAGGCCGGCACGCAGCCCGGCGGATTCCGTGACCTGCTCGCCCGCCCCGGGCTCGTCCGCGCGCTGACGGTCAGCTGCGTCGTGCTCGCCGCCGTCGACATCACCCTGGTCTACCTGCCCGCCCTCGGCACCGAACGGGGCATCGCCGCCGGAACCATCGGCATCCTGCTCACCCTGCGCGCCGTCGCCTCGATGACCTCGCGGCTGTTCCTCGGCCGGCTGGCCGCCGCCGTCGGCCGCCGGCACCTGCTCGTCGGCACCGTCACCCTCTCCGCCGCCGGCCTGGCCCTGATGCTGGCGCCCATGCCGCTGTGGCTGATGGCCGTCCTGATCGTCGTCACCGGCCTCGGTCTCGGCGCCGGCCAGCCCCTCACCATGTCCTTCCTGGCCGAATCCGCACCACCCGGCCTACGCGGGCGAGCCATGTCGCTGCGCCTGACCGGCAACCGCCTCGGCCAGGTCGTCATCCCCAGCACCGCCGGACTACTGGCGATCGGCGCCGGAGCAGCCGGTGTCCTCGCCCTCACCGCCGCAGGTCTCGCCGGCGCGGCCATCGCCGCCGGGGGCTTGCACCCCACCGAAAGGAACGACCATGACTAATACCGCGGACCTGTACGACCAGTACGGCGAGAAGCTCGGCTCCTGCGACACCCAGCTACGCCAATACGGCGGAACCCCCGTCTTCCACGGTCCCGCCGTCACCGTCTCCTGCTTCGAGGACAACGCCCTGCTCAAATCCGTTCTCAGTGAACCCGGCGCCGGCCGGGTGCTCGTGGTCGACGGCGGCGGTTCGGTGCACACGGCCCTGATGGGCGACATCATCGGCGGTCTCGCCGTCGACAACGGCTGGGCCGGCGTCATCATCAACGGCGCGGTCCGCGACGTGGCGGCCCTGCGCGAACTCCCGGTCGGCATCAAGGCGCTCGGCTCCAACCCGCGCAAGAGCGCCAAGACCGGCGCCGGAGAACGCGACATCGTCCTCGAATTCGGCGGCTGCCGATTCACACCCGGCGCCCAGGTCGTCAGCGACGACGACGGCGTCGTCGTACTTCCCGCCGGATCCGGACACCTCGACGGCTGAGCCGGATACCGGACGGCGGACCGGCTGCCGAACGAAAGCACCCAGCTCAGCGCATTGCCCTTGTCGCCGATAGGAAACACGGTCGGCTTCGACACGGGAGATGCGATGACACCACGCGATCAGGGAACAGACGTCGCCTCGGCAACCCGGTCCCCAGGAGGCTGGTTCGCCAACCGGCCGGTCAACCTCAAGATCATGTCGATCGTCACGGTCATGGCGGTCGCCTCCATGGCGATCGCCTACACCGGCTTCACCCGGCTACAGAAACTGGACCGCCAGAGCCACGCCCTCTACACCGACAGTATCGAACCCATCGTCGATCTGGCAGCGCTCTACCAGCCGTTCCAGGGCATGCGGGGCCGGGTCCTCGAGTACGGCGTCGCCTCCACCGCGACACGCGCCGATCTACGCGAGGAAATCGAATCCCGGGTGACCCGGGTGACCGACGGTGTGACCGCCTACCTGCCGTATGCGGCGGACCCCGCCCAGATGGCGGTCTTCAGCGACAACTTCGCCGACTTCGTCGACTACTCACAGAACACCCTGCTCCCGCTGGCGGACAAGGGCAACACCGCGGCCTTCGCCAAGAACTACCGAGACACCCTGCTACCGATCATCACCACGGCATCAGACGCCCTCGACGCCGAGAACGAAGCTCAAGCCGCGAAAGCAAAAGCACGTACCGAAGCGAACACCGATACCGCGCACGCAGCCGAACGCCTCCTGATCATCGTGCTGATCGTCGGCCTGGCCCTGGCCGTCCTGCTCGGTCTCTACGTCACCCGGCTGATCGTGCGGCCCCTCGCCGGCGTCCGCCGCTCACTGGCAGCCATGGAACAGGGCGACCTGACCGTGGCGGCAACGGTGACCAGCCACGACGAAGTCGGCCAGATGGCACAGATGCTCAACCGCGCCCAGACCGAGGTACGGACCGTCGTCGGATCAGTCGCCGGCGCGGTGACCCGCCTCAGCGCGGCCTCAGCGCAGACCACCGAGATCGCGACTCGCATCAGCCGCAACGCCGAACAGGCGTCGACCCAGGCCAAGGTCGTCTCGGACGCCTCCGAAGAAGTATCCGCGGGCGTCAGCACCGTCGCCGCCGGTTCCGAGGAGATGGGCGCTGCGATCAGCGAAATCGCGCAGAGCGCCAACGCAGCCGCCGAGGTCGCCAGACAGGCCGTGGCGGTAGCCGAGTCGACCAACCAGACGATCGCCACCCTCGGCGAATCCAGCCGCCAGATCGGCGACGTGATCAAGACGATCACCGCGATCGCGGAACAGACCAACCTGCTGGCCCTCAACGCCACCATCGAGGCCGCCCGCGCCGGAGAACTCGGCAAAGGCTTCGCGGTCGTGGCCAGCGAGGTCAAAGACCTGGCCCAGGAGACAGCCCGCGCCACCGAAGACATCTCCCAGCGAGTCCAGGCCATCCAATCCGACAGCGGACACGCGGTCACCGCCATCCAGCAGATCGCCGAAGTGATCGGCAGCGTCAACGACTACATCACCACCATCGCCTCCGCCGTCGAGGAACAGAGCGCCACCACCGCCGAGATGAACCGCAACGTCACCGAAGCCGCCAACGCCACCGGACAGATCAGCGCCAGCATCGACAACGTCGCGCAGACCGCCCGCGCCACAGCCGAATCCGTCGGCGACGCGGAACAGTCAGCGAACGAACTGACCCGCATGTCCACCGAACTACAGACCGCGATCTCCCGCTTCACCTACTGAACGGCCAATCCGCCACCCCGACGCCGCTACCCAATCACGGAGGTCACTCTGCCGGGCGGCTGCCCGATCGCGCCACACCACTCACCCTGGAAACAAAGAACAACGAGCAGGGCGGTGCGCGATGCCAGAAACAGGAAAGCTCTTCAAACGGTGCGGATGCCGCAACGATCACGGGCAGCGGCTCGAACAGCACTGCCCCAGACTCGCCGAGCGCGGGCACGGCTCCTGGTACTTCCACTGCTCCGCACCGAACCTGTTCGGCCGTTCCGAGCGGATCCGCCGCGGCGGATTCATGTCCCAGGCGGACGCGCGCCACGCGCGAGACGAGACTCTGGCCGACAGCGTGGCCCGGCGCTGCGGTGACGGCTGGACCGTCGAACGCTGGCTACGGCACTGGCTCGGCACCCGCACCCGGATCCGGCCGACCACCCGGCTGCACTACACCCGCGACGTCGAACTCGTCCTCATTCCGCACCTCGGCCACTACCGGCTCAGTGACCTTGACGGACCGCTGCTGCGCGCGGTCTTCGCCGAGATCGCCCAAACCACCAACGCCAAGGGCAAGCCCCAATCGCCGTCCGCGCTCAACCACCTGCGCACCACCCTGCGCGCGGCATTGAACCTCGCCGTCCGCGAAGAGCTGATCGACAGCAACCCGGCCCGGCACATCGAAATCCACGGCTACCGGCGCCCGCACGCCCAGGTCTGGACCGACGGCCGCGTCGAAGAATGGGAACGCACCTGTGAACACCCGTCCGTCGCGGTCTGGACCGCCACGCAGCTCGCCACCTTCCTGGAAGCCAACGCCGAGGACTCCCTGTTCGCGTTCTGGTGGCTCGCGGCCCTGCGCGGCCTGCGCCGCGGCGAGCTCTGCGGCCTGCGGTGGGCGGCTGTCGACCTCGACCGAGGGCTGTTGTTCGTCGAACGTCAGCGCACCACCGCCGGCTACCAGGTTGTCGAAGGCGACCCGAAGACCGCAGCCGGCCGTCGCGCCGTCGCACTCGACAAACACACTGTCAGCATCCTGCGGGCCCACCGCAGCCGGCAACTCAACCACCGCGACCGCCGCCACGCCGCCGGCCAGATCTGTGTCGACTCCGGGTATGTGTTCACCCGTAAAGACGGCCAGCCGATCAACCCGAACTACGCCACCACAAGGTTTCGCAAACTCACGGAACGGGCCGGGCTGCCGCCGGTCCGGCTGCACGACCTGCGCCACGGCGCCGCCTCCCTCGCCCACGAGGCCGGGGCGGATCTGAAGACGCTTCAGGATCTGCTCGGGCATTCCAGCATCGTGGTCACCGCAGACACGTACACCAGCGTGCTGCCCGACTCCCAGCGGCGCTGCGCCGACGCGACCGCCGCTCTGGTGCTGGCCGCGGCCCGGCACACCCGAAAGCGCATCAAGGAAAAGGCGGCAAAGAACCGGCCCGCCAGCCGCGGCGAAAAACAAGCACCCTCGGAGAAACGACCCGCCCTCAAAAAGCGAAGCCGCAGGTCACGTGGCCGCCGCAACCCGATCCGTCACGGAAAGTGATGACACCCATGTGGCACCCAACTGACACCCATCGTCCAATCAGGCCGGACAGCAAGAAGGGCCTGACCCACGTTTCCGCAGTTCAGACCCATCTAAATCTTGTGCGCCCGAAGGGACTCGAACCCCTAACCTTCTGATCCGTAGGTGGTCGCGAGTACACTCTGCTACGTGCGCACTCAAAGCCGTTCCCAAAGACATATTACCAGCTCAGGGCGACTCTGCGTTTCCGCAGGCCGAGGCCGAGTCCAAGATTGACTTGCCTCCCACACCGATAGCCGCCGCTCGCGCGTGCTGATTTAGTCGCGCCCGTGCTGAAACGGTCACCGACGTCCGATCACCACCGGATCACCACGCAACACCATCACACAGTGTAGGCCCGCTTCAATCGGGCTGCTCAGGGCGAAGTGCCAACGCCCCTGCTACCGAGGCTACTGCCTCGTGACATCCGCCGTAGCGACATGCGATCACCTGCGGATCACCATCCGAGACACGGTCGCGGCCCATCACCCCGAGCCGCCACCGAAGTCTGTTGCTGACAGCGAGCGCGAGGAAGCATCTGATCCATAGCGTAGATCGTCGTTCGCCACGATCGTCAGAATTCGACCCGCAGCGCCGATACACGGGTGTGGCAATTCGAGAGGATCCTCCGGCACGCCAGCCCGGCCGCACGGCGACCGTGTACTTCATGATCGTGTCTGCTGCGCTGGTGACGGTTTTCGCCGCGGGTGGTGCGACCTGGCATCAGATGGCGCTCCTCTCGGCAAGTGTCGCTGCCCTGGTCGCGGTCGTGACGGCTGGGCGCATACATCGCCATGCGTACCGGCTGCCGTGGAACCTGGTGGCTTTCGGGCTGTCGCTGCTGACTGTGGTCAACGCCCTGTCCTGGGTGGGAGACACCCTGCATGGAGGTGTCTCCGTCTGGCCGATCGCGCCGTTCCAGATCGCCGGCTACCTGGCTCTTCTGGCGGCGAGTCTGCTGGTGGTGAGGCGACGTGCCCGCGATGACAGCGGCGAGGTCATCGATGCGGCAGTCCTTGGCATTGCCGCCGCCGCACCGGTCTGGGAATATGTGCTGCGCCCCGCATTATTGGCCGCCAAGACACCAACTTATGTACATATCGGTGTTTTGGTGCAGATTTTACCGTTGATGGGCATTCTTGGATCAATGCTGCGTATCGCTCAGGCGGCCGGTCGTCAGCAGGTCAGCGTGTGGCTGTTCTTCGGCGCACTTGCATGCGCGGTCGCGGGCGACGTGTCTTTCACGACCACCGGGAACACCCCCGGCATCGCCTCGGCGGTAACCGGCTTGTGCTACATGGCCGGCTACCTGCTGATGGGCGCGGCGGCCCTGCACCCGACGGCCGGCACCCTCACGACACGCGCTGCGAGTAACGATGCGGCGCCCACCAAGACCCGATTCAGCCTGTTCGGCGGCGCGCTCATCGCCATTCCTGTCGTTGGCGGGATCCCACAACTGTTCGGACAGGCCCCAGACGGGTTACTGCTTACTCTCGGGCCCCTGGCCATGGTGCCGATGGTCCTGATCCGTGCTCGTCAGCTTCTGGCTCAGCGGTCACAAGACCGAGACGAGTTGGAGTACCAGGCCAGCCATGATGACCTCACCGGCTTGGTCAATCGGCGAAAGCTCTTCGCCGACGTCAAGCACGCCCTCATGAGGGCAACGCACAGCCCACCCTCGATGGCCACCGTGCTGTACTGCGATCTCGACGACTTCAAGCCAATCAACGACCGTTACGGCCATGAAGCCGGCGATGAGGTGCTCCGATGCGTCGCCCGCCGCCTCGCGGCCACTCTGCGCGAGAGCGACATCGTTGCTCGCGTCGGTGGTGACGAGTTCCTCGCGTACTGCCCCGGCGTCGACCGAACCGCCGCCGGATCGCTGCGACACAGCGTCGAAGACGCCCTCAAGGAACCGATTCTCTGGAACGGTACGACGCTGAGCATCGGCGTGACGGTCGGAACCGCTACCAGCGTCCAGGACGGGAACCTCTCGCCGGATGAGTTGATCGCCGCCGCCGACGCCGCTATGTACGAACGCAAGCGGGCTCGCAAGTCCACTCCTCTCAGGGCTACCACGAGAGCCGACGTCGGCCACGTTGCGGACGGGGCCGGTCGCCGGCATAGGGCGACTAGTGAGCTCTGATACGGATCACGACATGATCTTTGGCGTTGCCGGCCCCGGCCGTTCCAGACGGATCGAGGCGGCGCAACCATGCCGCCGACATGCCTGCGGCCACCGCACCCCACGATGACCGCCTCCTCGGGCTTTGCCTTCCTGGCTACACTGCGGCGATCACAATCGGAGCACCCCCGGGGGGTATCTTCGGACGGACGCCGGAAGACGCCGATGGCCGCGAGCTGACGGCAGGTGAGGTGCGAATTCACTGCGGCTTGCACTCGAGGGATTCAAGTCACCTTGCCGCCAACCATACCCCTGGGGGTATATTGGCAATGCGACCGACGGGCGCCGTGGCTCTTCCGCAAGACGCGGACCGCCGGTTGGCGACAGCCAACAACGCAGCCGGTTGACCTATGCCCTCACACGAGGGGCGGCCCGGCCTCTAATACCCCCTGGGGTATCTTTGCAATGGAGGTGGTACCCCATGGAGATGAGTCCGGTCCTGCTCAGGGATGCGTTGACCCGGCTGAAGCGAGCGCAGGGGCAGCTCGGCGCAGTCATTTCGATGATCGAGAACGGTGACGACTGCAAACGGGTTCTCACCCAGTTGGCCGCCGTGTCCAGTGCCGTCGACCGGGCCGGTTTCAAGATCATCGCGACGGGTATGCGCGAGTGCCAGGCCGCCCGCGAGCGCGGCGAGGAGCCGCCGATGACCGACGAGGAACTCGAGAAGCTGTTCCTTTCCCTTTCCTGATCGAATCATCCTCGCCGCCTACGGAGGTGGCGGGACGATGAGACCTTGGCCGCACTGTGTCTCTTGCATACCCCCAGGGGTATACACTGATTGGAGTTTTATCGTGACCGTACGACAGATCCCGGTTGGTGAGCTGCACCAGGCCGGCACCGACGGGGTGCTGCTGGATGTCCGTGGGCCCGGCGAGTACGCCGAGGGCCATCTGCCGGGCGCGGTGAACGTGCCGCTCGACGAGCTGAACGCGGTCGCCGCCCGCTATGCCGGGCAGGACGTGGTGACGGTGTGCCGTTCCGGTGCTCGCAGCCTGACCGCCGCGCAGATGCTGGCCGCGGCCGGCGCCCGGGTGCAGTCGCTAGCCGGCGGCACCGAGGCATGGCAGCGCGCCGGGCATCCGGTCGAGACCGGCCGCTGACCACCGGCCATCCGAGCGAGGAGAAGAGTGCAATGACTGAGCTGAGCGTGGAGGTCGTGCAGACCTCGTCCCTGGGTGACCGCTCCTACCTGGCCCATGACGGGCGGGTCGCGATCGTGGTGGACCCGCAGCGTGACATCGACCGGATCCTGGCCCTGGCCGGGCGGCTCGGCGTGCGGATCACGCACGTCGCCGAGACGCACCTGCACAACGACTACGTCTCCGGCGGCCTCGCTCTGGCGAAGCTGACCGGCGCCACTTACCTGGTGGCCGCGGATGACGAGGTCGGATTCGAGCGGCGGCCGGTGGCCGACGGCGACGAGATCACCGTGTCCGACCGGATGCGGTTGCGGGTGGTGGCCACGCCCGGGCACACCTTCCACCACCTGTCCTACGTCCTCGACAGCGCCGCCGGGCCGGTCGGGGTGTTCACCGGCGGGTCGCTGCTGTTCGGCACCACCGGCCGCACCGACCTGCTCGGCCAGCAGCACGCCCACACCCTCGCCGAGCACCAGCACGCCTCGGTGCGGCGGCTGGCGGACCTGCTGCCCGACGGCGCGCAGGTGTGGCCCACCCACGGCTTCGGCAGCTTCTGCTCCGCCACTCAGTCCGACGCGCCGGAGTCGACGATCGGCCGGGAACGTACCGCCAACCCGGCGCTGCGCCTGGAGACCGACGACTTCGTGCGGGAGACCCTGGCCGGCCTGGACGCCTATCCGGCGTACTACGCGCACATGGGCGCCCGCAACACCGCAGGCGCTGACCTGATCGACCTCACCCCGGTGGCCGCCGCCGACCCGGCCGAACTCGCGGCCCGGATAGCGGCCGGCGAGTGGGTGGTCGACCTGCGCAGTCGCAAGGCGTTCGCGCACCGGCACCTGGCCGGCACGCTCAGCTTCGGCCTGGACGGGCCGATGTCGACGTGGCTGGGCTGGATGGCCCCGTGGGGTGCCCCGGTCACCCTGCTCGGTGACAGCGAGCAGCAGGTCGCCGACGCCCAGCGGGAACTGGCCCGCATCGGTATCGACCGGCCCGCCGCAGCGGCCACCGGCGACCCCGAGCAGTGGGCCGGCGGCGACGACACCCGCCTCACCCAACTCACCACCGCAACCTTCGCCGACCTGGCCGCAGCCCGCACCGGCACCGCGCCTGACGGTCTTCCCGAGGCGGATGTGCTGCTCGACGTGCGGATGAGCAACGAGTGGCGCTCCGACCACATCGACGGCGCCGTGCACATCCCGCTGCCCGACCTGCCCCACCGGCTCGCCGACGTGCCCGCGGGCACGGTGTGGGTGCACTGCGGCTCCGGCTACCGCGCCGCAGCCGCCACCAGCCTGCTGCAACGCGCCGGCCGCCACGTCGTGCACATCGACGACGCCTACGCCGACGCCGCCGGCGCCGGTCTGCCCATCGTCCCCGGACACTGAACAGGAGCACCACACCCCATGACCACCTCGCCGACCGGCACCCCAGCCGCCCTCGACGTCCCCGCCCTGCAACACCTGCTCTCCACCGGCCACGCGCCGCGGCTGATCGACGTGCGCACCCCGGCCGAGTTCGAGACCGCACACATCCCCGGCTCCTACAATGTCCCACTCGACCTGCTGCGCGAACACCGCGACGAACTACGTGACCACCTCGACGAGCAGGTCGTGCTGGTCTGCCGCTCCGGGCAACGCGCCGCCCAGGCCGAACAAGCCCTCGCCGGCGCCGGGCTGCCCAACCTGCGGGTCCTCACCGGCGGCATCACCGCCTGGCAAACCGCCCACGCCCCGGTCACCACCGGCACACCACGCTGGGACCTGGAACGGCAGGTCCGCCTCGTCGCCGGCAGCATCGTCCTGCTCGCCGTGCTCGCCAGCACCCTGGCCGAGCCGATCAAGTGGGTGGCCGCGTTCATCGGCGCCGGCCTGACGGTTGCGGCGCTGACCAACACCTGCGCGATGGGCATGCTGCTGGCCAAGCTGCCCTACAACCGCGGCCCGCGCACCGACCTCGACCAGGTCGTCACCGCTCTGACCGGCGACCGGCGGTAGAGGCGATGCACTGTCACCGCGGTATCGGCTTCCGGCCGGCCCGTGCGGGCCGGAACCCATCGTGATCGCCGCTGTCGGGTTCGGGGCGCTGATCGGGATCCTGCTCGGCCTGCTCGGCGGCGGCGGCTCGATCCTCGCCGTCCCCGCCCTGGTCTACGGCGCCGGACTCACCCTGGCCGCGGCCGTGCCCACCTCGCTGCTGGTGGTCGGCATCTCGTCAGCCACCGCCCTGCTCCCGCGTCTGAAGGCCGGGCTGGTGCAGTGGCGGATCGCCGCCATCGTCGGCGGCACCGGAGCCGCGGCGGCGTTCGCCGGAGCCGCGGTCAACCGGCTGCTCGACCCACGGCTGGTCCTGGCCGGTTTCGCGGTGCTCATGGTGGTCGCCGGGTGGCGGATGCTGGGCGGCACCGACGACTGCGGCGGCGACTGCGCCCTGCCCGGCGGCGGGATCAACTGGCGTGGCTGCCTGCCCAAATCCATCGCCGCCGGCCTCGGGGTCGGCTTCCTCACCGGGCTGTTCGGCGTCGGCGGCGGCTTCCTGATCATCCCGGCCCTCGTGCTGCTGCTCGGCCTGAGCATGCCCGCCGCCGTCGCGACCTCGCTGGTCATCATCGTGGTGAACTCAGCGGCCGGGTTCGCCGCGCACGCCGGCGACGCAGCCATCGACTACCGCATCGCCGCGGCGTTCACCCTCGCCGCCATCACCGGCTCTCTCGCCGCCGGCCGCATCGCCACCCGGCTGCCCACCCGACAGCTGCAACGCGCCTTCGCCTGGCTCGTCATCGCCATCGCCGCGTTCGTCGCCATCCAGGCGATCATCAACCCCGTCACGGCCTGACCCACCGTCCCCGGCAGATCCCGGGATGGCGCAGGCCACACCCACCTTTCTCAGATACCCCCAGGGGTATCCGATGGGATGAGTGTCAGGCCCGTACGTCCCACGCCAGCCACGCACCCAGGGGAACCCGATGCCCATAGCCGCGCTGCTCACCAAGCTGTTCCGCAAGCCATACCAGTCCGTCGGGCCGCAGCAGGCGGCCGCATTGGTCGCCGACCGGGCGGTGCTGCTCGACGTGCGCGAACCAGCCGAATGGCGTGCCGGGCACGCGCCACGGACCCGGCACATCCCCCTCGGGCAGCTGTCCGCCCGGCTCGCCGAGCTGCCCGCCGGCCTGCCCGTGATCACGGTCTGCAGGTCCGGGGCTCGCTCCCTGCAGGCCGCCGCCCTGCTCGCCCGCCAGGGCCGGCAGGTGCACGACCTCACCGGTGGCCTGCGCGCCTGGACCAGCGCCGGACTGCCGCTGCAGGCCAAAGGCGGCCGACCCGGCCGGCTCGTCTGACCCACTCCGAGACCTCACACCACCGGCCACGGGAGAAGACCATGCTGTTCACGCAGTACTACCTCGACTGCCTGTCACAGGCCTCGTACCTGATCGCCGACGAGACCACCGGCCGGGCCGTGCTCGTCGACCCGCGCCGCGACATCGGCGAATACCTCGCCGACGCCCGCACCCACGGCCTGACCATCGAAGGTGTCATCAACACCCACTTCCACGCCGACTTCCTCGCCGGACACCTCGAAGTCGCCGCCGCCACCGGCGCCTGGATCGGCTACGGCCACCGCGCCGACACCGAATACGAGATCCGCAAACTCACCGACGGCGAACGCATCAGCCTCGGCGACGTCACCCTGCAGATCATGGAAACCCCCGGCCACACGCCCGAGTCGATCAGCGTGCTCGTCTTCGAACACGCCACCGACTCCGTGCCGCACGGCGTGCTCACGGGCGACGCGCTATTCATCGGCGACGTCGGCCGCCCGGACCTGCTCGCCTCCGCGGGGGTGACCGCCGACGAACTCGGCCGCATGCTCTACGACAGCGTCCAGCACAAACTCATGGCCCTGCCCGACGAGGTGCGGGTGTTCCCCGCCCATGGCGCCGGATCCGCCTGCGGCAAGAACCTGTCCACCGAACGGCAGTCCACCATCGGCGAGCAGCGCCGCACCAACTACGCCTGCGCCCCGATGAGCGTCGAGCAGTTCCTCGATCTGGTCACCGCCGGACAGCCCGCCGCACCCGGCTACTTCGCCTTCGACGCCGCCCTCAACCGCCAGGCCCGCGACCTGTTCGACCACACCACCGCACCACAGGCGCTCACCGTCACCGACTTCACCGCCGCCCGCACCGCCGGCGCCCTCGTGATCGACGCCCGCGACCCACACGACTACGCTGCCGGACACCTGCGCGGCGCACTCAACATCCCGGCCGACGGCCGGTTCGCCGAAACCGCCGGCACCGTCGCCCAACCCGGCGACACCCTGCTCGTCGTCGCCGACCCCGACCGCGCCGAAGAGATCTTCATCCGCCTCGCCCGCATCGGCTTCGACCAGGTCCTCGGCTACCTGAGCGAACCCGAGACCACCCTGCCGCAGATGGCCGCAGAACTCACCCGCGCCAGCCGCATCACCGCCGCCGACCTGCGCACCGCCCTCGACAACCCGCAACCACCCGTGATCCTCGACGTCCGGACCGCCGGCGAACGCGAACACGGTGCCATCGACGGCTCAACGCACATCCCCCTGGCCGAACTGCCCCGCCGGCTCACCGAAATCCCCACCGACCGGCCGGTCGTCATGCACTGCGCTGGCGGCTACCGCTCCTCCGTTGCCGCCAGCCTGCTGCGCGCCACCGGCCACCCCGACGTCTCCGACCTGCTCGGCGGCTACGCAGCCTGGCAACTGGCCACCGCACCCGCCGCGGTCTGACGTTCGTCACCGGCGCGGGGCCAAACCCCGGGCCCGCGCCGGCGGCACGACCCGCTCATGTCCCTCGCCAGGGGAATCCTGCACAGCACCCGCAGGCATCACGCTCGATACAACAAGCGCGACGGCGGAGGACAGCGATGACCACGACAGGCAAGACCTTCAAACGATGCGGATGCCGCAACAGCCGAGGCCAGCGGCTGGAACAGAACTGCCCGCGCCTGAGCGAGCGAGGTCACGGCTCGTGGTACTTCCACTGCTCCGCTCCGAACCTGTTAGGCCGCTCCGAGCGCATCCGCCGCGGCGGCTACCCGTCACAGGCCGCCGCCCGGCAAGCCCGCGACAAAACCCTGGCCGACAGCGCTGCGCGGCGCACCGGCGCCGGCTGGACCGTCGAACGGTGGCTACGGCACTGGCTCGACACCCGCACCCGGATCCGGCCCACCACCCGGCTGCACTACACCCGCGACGTCGAACTCGTCCTCATCCCCCACCTCGGCCACTACCGGCTCTCCGACCTCGACGGGCCGCTGCTGCGGGCGGTGTTCGCCGACATCGCGCAGACCACCAACGCCAAAGGGCTCCCGCAGTCGCCGTCCGCGCTCAACCACCTGCGCACCCTGCGCGCCGCGCTCAACCTCGCCGTCCGGGAAGAGTTGATCGGCGCGAACCCGGCCCGGCACATCGAGATCCACGGCTACCGGCGCCCGCATGCCCAGGTTTGGACCGACGGCCGCGTCGAAGCCTGGGAACGCACCGGCGAACACCCGTCAGTGGCGGTCTGGACCGCGAAACAGCTTGCCACCTTCCTGGAAGCCAACGCCGAGGACTCGCTGTTCGCGTTCTGGTGGCTCGCCGCCCTGCGCGGCCTGCGACGTGGCGAGCTCTGCGGCCTGCGATGGGCGGCCGTCGACCTCGACCGCGGCCTGCTGTTCGTTGAGCGGCAGCGCACCACCGCCGGCTACACCGTGGTCGAAGGTGACCCGAAGACCGCCGCCGGACGCCGGGCCGTCGCCCTCGACAAGCACACCGTCAGCATTCTGCGCGCCCACCGCAGCCGACAACGCAACTTCGGCGACCGGCGACACGCCGCCGGCAAGTTCTGGACCGACTCCGGATACGTGTTCACCCGCAAAGACGGCGAGCCGATCAACCCGAACTACGCCACGACCCGATTCCGGAAACTCACCGAACGTGCCGGACTGCCGCCGGTCCGGCTGCATGACCTGCGGCACGGCGCTGCGTCCCTGGCCCACGAGGCCGGCGCAGATCTGAAGACGCTTCAGGATCTGCTCGAGCATTCCAGCATCGTGGTCACCGCCGACACCTACACCAGCGTGCTCCCCGATTCCCAGCGCCGACGCTACCGCCGCCCTGGTCCTGGCCGCGGCCCGGCACACCCGCAAACGCATCAAGGAAAAGACGGCCAAGAACCGGCCCGCCGGACGCCACGAAAAGCAAACACCTTCGGCGAAACGGCCCACCGCCAAGAAGCGCAACCGCAGGTCACGCGCTCGCCGCAACCCAATCCGTCACGGAAAGTGATGACACCCATGTGGCACCCAACTGACACCCACCGTTCAACAAGGCCGGACAACAAGAGGGGCCTGACCCACGTTTCCGCAGTTCAGACCCGACTAAATCTTGTGCGCCCGAAGGGACTGAACCCCTAATCTTCTGAGGTTCGCTCACTCTGTCGCGCACTGGCGATCGGCGTGCTCCTCGAAAGCGGGAACCGGCCGGGCCTGCGCCTCCTGTGCGGTCGCCGCCACGCCGTTGCGCTCGATGTCCTCCACGAGCCACTTCATCTCGAGGATCTCTTCGCGCTGAGCCTTGCTGATCTGCCTCGCGAGCTCGCAGACCCGCACGTCGGAGATTTCGGCGTACTCGGAGCGGGTGATGGCCATCGAGTGGTGCGGGATCATCGAGTTCATCCACCCGCTGTCCTGCACTGTGGTCTGGCTGCGGTCGAGGAACACGCCTCCGCCGAGCAGGAGCAAGCTCACCGCGACGACGCCCAGGTTCGCCTTGGTGTTGCGGTACATGTTGAGCATGTAGCCGAGCATGATCAGGCCCATCGTGCCGCCCATGGTCAGCGCCATGAACACCCGGCTCTCGCTGAACCGGATATGGCCCCACTGCCAGCTGCTGACGAACATCGTGGCGTACATGACCACCATGGCGGTCAAGATCATCGCTCCGAACCGCAGGTACATCTTCTTGTCGTGCGACTTCCCGCCGCCGTGGCCGGCTTTGTCTGCGTTCTGCGTGTCTATCACCGCTTCGGGCTCCGTTCCTTCGTCGCGAGGTCTTGACTTTCCTCCGTATGGCGAGGCGGTCCGTTTCCGGTTGCCTCGGGCTTGATCGTCGTCAACCGGCGCTCGGGCGAGCCATTCGATCGACGAGTGGCGTGCTGTGGCGGACCGGTGCCCCGGTTGACCGGCACGGTGACGGCCAATGCCACGGCCGGGGCGGCGATGATCGGTACCGAGGCGGGGGACCGGCACGACGGTGGAGCGCTGTAGCCCGCGGGCATCAGCGTGGCGGCGAGGGTCACCGCGCCCCGGCGAGCCGGTTGACGTGCCAGCTCTCTGAGGTCTGACGGTTCGAGCGGGTCAGGCGATGGTGGCCAGCAGGTCCTGGCAGGCCTGCTCACAGGACCGGCACGCCTCAGCACAGATCCGGCAGTGCTCGTGCATGTCGGCGTGGCTGGCGCACTCGTCGCCGCAGGACTTGCAGGCCATGATGCACGCTTCGAGCAGGGTGCGAGTGATGTTGGCGTCGTAGCCGGTGTGCCGCGAGAGCACCCGCGCGGTCGTACCGCAGATGTCGGCGCAGTCCATGTTGGTACGGATGCACTTGGTCAGCTCGGCGACCATACCTTCGCTCAGGCAGGCGTCGGCGCACGCGGTGCACGCCTCACTGCAGGCGATCAGCGCATCGATGGTGGCAGCCAGCTTGCGCCGGTCCAGGTTGATGGACTGCGGGTAGGTCTCCAGCATGGGCAGGGTGGTGCTCGTCATGACGACCTCCACGTCAGGGATGGGACTTCGACCGCATACCCGTACGAGTGCGCGGGTAACGCCGAAGGCGGGAGGTTTTGATGTCGTCATCCGAACAACGGCCGGCTACCGAGCACAGCCATCCGGTCGACCCTGGTCGGGTGGCCGCCGCCCGGGCGCGGCTGATCAGCCACGATGACGCGCAGCGCCTGACGGCCCTGCTACGGATGCTGGCTGACCCGACCCGTGCCCGGATCATCTACGCCCTCGACACGGTCGAGGAGCTGTGCGTGGGTGACCTCGCTCTCGCTCTGCAAAGCAGCATGGACGCCACCGGTTACGGACTGCGGATGCTGCGCAGCGCCGGCTTGGTCACCACCCGCCGCGCCGGCAGAGTGATCTACTACCGGCTCGCCGCCGACTTCCCTGAACCGTTACGTGAGCATTGCCTGCGCCGCCTCATCGAGCTGACCCACCGCACCGATCCGTAGCCATGCAGGTCGGTGGTCGAGCCGATGCATGCCGTGGCGTGCCGTAGATCGTGGAGTGGAGTGGGTAAGGCCGAGCATCGCCCGTCAGCTTCGACGCCGCGTAGGACATCGATGAGCTACCGGCGTAACGCGGGGTCATGTTCGCCGACCAGGCCGACGCCGTTCGCCGCGGTTTCCCGACGCCTGAGTGGCATACGGACGGGTTCTACCGGGATGCGGTCGCAATGGTCATTGATCAAGCCGGTTCAGCTGTACGGCCAGGGCGATGGTTGCGGCGGCGAGGGCGAAGCCGGTCCACGGCTGGGCGGCTTGCAGCGCGAAGCCCGTGACGGCGAAGGCCGGGAGCAGGACGGCGTAGGCGATGCCGTGCCAGCGCAGCCGCCGGTCGGTGCGGGCGACGGCGGTCCCGAGGACGATCGCGGACACGATCAGGAAGAACGTGGCGGTCAGGGCGACGACGAAGAACGTGGGCCCGTAGGCGGTGTCGGCGTTGAGGGCCGGCATCCCGGGCGCCCCTGCGAGGTGGGCGCGGCCGATGCCGGGCTGGACGAAGGTGGCGCTGCCGAAGGTCGAGGCCAGGAACACGTTGGTGACCGTGGTCAGGACCAATCCGGTGATGGCGGTACGGGCGGCGCGGCCATGCGCGATCAGCACGGTGACCGCGACAGCGCCAAGGACGGCCAGAGCTGCGCCGAAGATGCTCGCGCCGAGATGGCTGATCAAGAACACCTCGGTGGTGACATAGCGGGCGTAGGCGTCGAAGTCGTCGATCGACGGCTGGTGGGTCCAGGTACTCAAACCGAGTAGTAATCCGTAGGCCGGTAGTGCCCATAGTCCGGCGCGGGCGGCTCGTCTTGCCCTGCCGCTGGACGCGGTGGCGTGGGTCAGCTCGGTACTGGTGCCGGTCAGGAGAGTGGGCATCTCGATCGCCTCTCTTGGTCACGGGTAAGCGGGTGGGGCAGGGGGCCGGTGCTCCGCCGGAGCCGAGAGGGCTCCGGCGGAGCGCTGGGACAGCACACCCGGTGGTCATCGGGTGGCCGGCGTGTTCTCGGGTTGCGTGGCGGCCGGCTTGCCGTCGCGGCCGGTGAGGGTGATCGCGGCGAGGACGGCGGCCGCAAGGGCGATGCCGGCGGCGCCGAGCAGGGCTGCCGAGTAGCCACCGGTGAGGGCGGCCGGGTCTCCGAGGGCGTCAGCGCCGTTGGCTGCGGCCAGCGCCGTCATGGCGGCCAGACCGAGGGCGGAACCGATCTGGTAGCTGGTGTTGACGATGCCGGAGGCGAGCCCGCCCTCCTCCGGGCGGGCGCTGGACAGAGCGGTGCCCAGCGACGGGATGAACGCCAGCGCCATGCCGAGGGCCGCGACCAGGGAGGCGGGCAGCACGTCGGTCAGGTAGCTGCCGGTCGGGCGGATCAGAGCGAGCCAGCCCAGACCGGCGGCCAGCACCGCGAGACCCGCGACCAGGGTGGTCTTGGTGCCGAACCGGCCGATGACGCGCGGGGCCAGGACGATCATGCCGACCATGATGAGAACGGTCATCGGCAGCAGCGCGGCGCCGCTGGGGAACGCGCTGAAGCCGAGGACCTGCTGCAGGTAGAGGTTGAGGAAGAACCACATCGGGATCCACGCCGCGCCGAGCAGCAGCTGGGCGAGGTTCGCCGCCGTCAGGTTGCGGCTGGTGAAGATACCCAGCCGCATCAGCGGCTGACGACGACGCGCCTGAATGAGCAGGAACACTGCGAGCAGGACCGCAGAACCGGCGAGGGTCAGCCAGGTCGAGGCGGAGTTCCAGCCGACCTCCGGGGCGCGGACGATGGCGTAGACGGCGGCGGCCAAGCCGCCAGTGACGGTGAGAGCGCCGGCCAGGTCGAGGCTGCCGGGCCGTTTACCGCCGGAGGGCATGAGCGCCGGAGTGGCGATCAGGGCCAGCAACGCGATCGGGATGTTGAGGTAGAACACCCACGGCCAGCTGACGTACTCGGTGATGACGCCACCGAGGAACACCCCTGCGGTGCCGCCCGCCGGCGCTGCCGCCCCGTACAGGGCCAGCGCCTTGGTGAGCTCGGCGGGCCGGTCACCGAACAGCATCATCAGCAGGGTCAGCGCGGACGGGGCGATCAGGGCGGACCCGGCGCCCTGGACGGCGCGGGCGGCGAGCTCGAGTTCGACGGTGCCGGCCAGCCCGGCGGCAGCGGACCCGGCGAGCAGGACGGCCCAGCCGGTGGCGAAGATGCGGCGGGCGCCGTACAGGTCGGACAGGCGGCCGCCGAGCAGCAGCAGGCCGCCGAAGACGACGACGTAGGCGTTGAAGACCCAGGACAGATTGCTCGGGGTGAAGCCGAGGTCGTTCTGCATCTTCGGCAGGGCGACACCGATGATCGAGGTGTCCATGATGACCATGAACTGGGCGAGGGCGATGAGCGCGAGCGCCCACCACCGGTGCGGATTGCGGGACATGACCGAACCTCCTTGGTACCCCCAGGGGGTATCTGCTTTACGGCGTCATTGTTACCCCCTGGGGGTATAGGAGGTCAAGGGGGTGCGTCGATTGGCTTCCGCGTCACAGCGTTGGACGTGCCGCTTTACCGAGATACCCTAGGGGGGTACGGTAGCGACGGTTGGAGGGAGCCGGGTCATGGCTCACGGCTACATCACGGACAAGGACGACTACCTGAAGCGGCTGCGCCGGATCGAGGGCCAGATCCGTGGCCTGCAGCGCATGGTCGACGACGAGACGTACTGCATCGACATCCTCACGCAGGTGTCCGCCGCGACCAAGGCACTGCAGACCGTGGCGCTCGGGCTGCTCGACGACCACCTCGCGCACTGCGTCGTCGACGCGGCCCGCGAGGGCGGGCCGGACGCCGACGCGAAGCTGAAGGAAGCCTCCGACGCCATCGCCCGCCTCGTGCGGGCGTGACCTGCTCCCCAGCTCAGTACCGGTCATACGACAGCAAGGAGAAGCCGATGTGCGGCAGCAACACCGCCTGCGCCTGCGCCACCACGACCCCGGTCACCGAGCCGGCGACGACGCCGGACGGCACCCGAACGATGTACCAGGTCGCCGGGATGACCTGCGGCGGCTGCGCCAGCCGGGTCAGTCAGCAACTCACCGATGTTCCCGGCGTGCGTGACGTCAGCGTCGACGTCGTCACCGGCGCGGTCACGGTGACCAGCGCCGCGGCGCTCGACGATGACAGCGTGGCTGCGGCCGTCGCCGCAGCCGGCTATCAGCTGGTGCGCTGACCGAAGGCGTCAGTACGGCCTTGGCGGGAGGGCACGCCGTCCGCTCTCCCGCCAAGGGACGTCCTCATTTCCGCTGATCAGCGGCGCTGCGCGCGGGCGACCAGCTCGGCATGCCCCCAGTGCCGCGTCACAGCAGTGTCCGCAGGTCGGTGATGAACCTGCGGCCTGCGGCGAGGGACGCGAATCTGCCCGGAACGTCGTAGATTTCCTGTCGCCACGTGCCGGCGGCTTGCGGATCCGTCTCGGGCTCGGACGGTGGCCGGCTGTGCACGGCGAGCCGGGTCGGGGTGACGCCGATCGTGGCGGTCGCCGGGCGCCCGTGCCGCAGACCGGTC
Organism: Actinoplanes sp. NBC_00393; assembly: GCF_036053395.1. Lineage (NCBI taxonomy): Bacteria > Bacillati > Actinomycetota > Actinomycetes > Micromonosporales > Micromonosporaceae > Actinoplanes > Actinoplanes sp. NBC_00393. Next base: position 8,198,600 of record NZ_CP107942.1, read on the forward strand.
GCGTAGGCGGCCAAAAGGCGCGGGTCATGCGAGGTTCGCACGAGGCCGCGGTATTGCTCGGGGATCTCGGTGAGCTGCAGGCCGCGCAGATAGGTGTCGACGTCGGCACACAGGCCCGCGGCGGGTATCGGGTCGACGGCTACCACGGCGTGGGTGGCGTAGCGTGCCGCGAACAGGGCCGCCAGCGTCGCTGACGCGCCGTGCCCGACGATCACCGGGGCGCGCCGCAGTTGCAGGCTGTCGACGAGCATGGCCAGATCGTCGACGAGGTCGTCGGGTTCGTAACGGTCCCGGCCAGGTGAACCGCCGTGCCCGGGCAGGTCGACGGCGACGACGGTGGCGTACGGGCGCAGGTCGGCCGCGGTCGGCCACCAGCATGTCCGGTCGAACAGCACCGCGGGGATGAAGACGACCGGCCGGCCGGTCCCGGCCCACAGGTCGAAGCACCACCGTCCACCGGCGGCGTCGAACAGGCGGGTGGTGCGCAGCGGCGGCAGGGTCTCGGTCACGGCAGCGCCCCCGCGTCCGGCAGGTGGCGGCCGCCGCTCGAGCGATGCGGCTGGGGTTGGCGCTGATGGGTGAGCAGGGCAGCGGGGAGGGCGTGAAGGTTCACGAGGGTTCGGCTTTCCGCGCAGGGAACAGGTGGACACCACCGCCGGGCGGGGGCGTGACGGCCACGTATGCCGGGCCGCCGAGCAGGCACGAGCGCGCATCCGGCGATGCCGGGATGCGTGGGCGTGCGCGGTGTCCTATATGCGGCTTACACCGAGTTGGGTCAGGGCGACGGCGGGTGCCCGGGACGCGATCGGTGGCACCGCCGTACGGGGTGCGCTGGTATCGGCGCAGGCGGTCATCGCCGGAAGCGCGACGGTGCCGGCTCGCACGGCGGGTTCGGCGACAGGGGCGCTGACCTCGCAGTGCCCGGCTGTGGTGTCTGCCGTCCGGCCTGCCGTGACGTGCTGCCCGGTCGCCGCCACGCCGTGATCCGAAACGCCGTGGTGATGCCCTGCGGTAGCCGAATGCCCCGCATCATGTGCGCCGGTCGGCCCGTCGGCGCAGTGTGCACTTTGCACGAGCCCGACACCGGACAGGGTGATCACGACCAGCAGCCAGCGCAGCAGCCACAGGGCTGCCGGCGGGCGGGATCGGCTCACCGGGCCAGGTTACGACATCGCGGGCTCGGTGGCCGCCGGGTCACTCCGGCGGGCGCGGCGACTGCCGGGACGTGTCCGCAGCCGCACCGGCTGATACCGGTGCCGGGTATCTTGCACGGCATGAGTGAGGCGAAACCGGCCGGTCCGCACGGGTATTCGGCGGAGAAACAGGCACTGATGGCCCGGCTGAAGCGGGTTGAGGGGCAGATCCGCGGACTGCAGCGGATGGTCGACGAGGACACCTACTGCATCGACATCCTGACCCAGATCTCGGCCGCCAAGAGCGCCTTGCACGCGGTAGCCGTCGGCCTGCTCGAAGATCACCTGAGGCACTGCGTGGTCCACGCCGCGGCGGAGGGCGACGTGGACGCGAAGATCAAGGAGGCGAGCGCGGCGATCGCCCGCCTCGTGAAGTCCTGAGCCGGCCGCCCGTTCCTACCGACCGGGGTCGATCCATTCTCGCAGCTGCTGCGCGGCCTGCGCCGGGTCGATCGACCCGACCGCCCGTTGCTGCCGCCTGTCCTCGTCGAGTGCAGTAGCGATTGCCGCAGCCGGGACCGAAGTGCGCTGGACGTGCAGTTGGGCACGGAGCAGCTCTCGCCGGTCGGCTGCCGCCGAGGCCGCCGCGGCCCGGCGCCGTTGCTTGCCGACGGCCAGCAGCGCGGCACAAGTCAACAGGATCAGAACCGCGGCGATGAGTGCAGTCCGTAGCGCGGCAGGGGATTCGATGCCGGGCTGCGCGACGGCGTTGTCGGTGGGAGTGGCTGTAGCGGTGCGCATGGGCATGGCGGCGACCGTCACCCGGTCGCCGCGGCCAGCATCAACACCGGCGGCTACGGCGATGAGTTCACGAACCTGAGCCAGGTCGAGGTTCGCCGCGGCGGCTTCGTCGACGACGACGGCGACGCTCAGTCTGATGATGTCGCCGGGGGCTTCACGGCGGGTCTCGTGCAGTTCGTCGAGGGCGTTGACGCGCGACGCACTGCTGCTGTCGTGCCGGGTGCCGCCGTTGTCGCCGATGTAGGAGCGCTCGCTGATCCGTTCGGACAGAGCGCCGGCGGACGGATCCTGCTGGTAGGTGGTGCTGGAGGTCGCGACCTGGTCGAGGTCGAGTTCCACGTTGGTGGTGACCGTCGAGCGGCCGGGGCCGAGCACGGTGTCCAGCATGTGCTGCAAAGCGTCGTCCAAGCGGTCCTGGAAGGCCGCGGTGGTGGCATCAGCGGCGAGCACCGCCCGGGTGAAGCCGCCGGTGGCCGGCGAAACGGTGTAGCCACCCGCGATCGCCTGCCGCTGCGCCATGGTGGCCGCGTATGCGGGCGCAGCGCCGAAACTCGCGCCTCCGGCCAGGGTCAGCGCCACGAGCGCGACGATCAGCCTCCCGGCACGCCCGCCGCGGGGCGACGTGCCCGTGCCCGGGGCAGACGGGACGAAGCGATTTCTCACAGCCTGCCTCTCACAGATTTTGAACGCCGATCGGCCGCCATCATGGGTGAGACTTCGTGGTCGGGCGATGCGGTTGATCGGGTCTGCCTCATCGCTCGACGGCACGGCCGGTTGAAAGGTCCGGTGGTTGCAGCTCGGTTGTATCGGCGCACCGACCGCCTTGGGCGAGGTCGTCGCCGCAACGGACACCATCCGGGCACTCACACCTGACCCCTTGCTTCAGGGATGGCCATCGGTTCGGGCGGCGAGCGTCGGACGGTCGGCCACGATCGACCGACCGGCAGTCGCGTCGGACGCGACAAACCGGGGAACACTGCCGGGGCCACCCACAGCTGCCACGTACGAGATGGAGTGTTCCCTTTCACAGATCAAAAACACTCTCGGTTCGCCATGCATGAGCAGCCCGTGTCGACAAACCTCGCACCGGTCTTCCAAATCGGACACGTCCCGACACGCCAGTCACTGAGTGTGATCACCTCCGGGAGCCGGGATCGGCGCCGACTGGGCTATCAAGGAGGGGCGGCGGGCACAGGCTCGCCGGTCGTGCCGACCTGGACCACGCCGAACCCTGCCCCGGTCCGGCGGCACAACCCGCATGACGAGTCATGAGGCAATCGGGGGCAGGGACGGGGGAACCACGAGCGGTCCTCGACCGGCACGCCGCACTGCGGCGGCCGGGACATGAGGACCTTGGGGTGAAGCCGCCAGCGTGCGGCCGGGCAACCTTCGCGCCCGAATCCGACAGCTAACCTCGCAGGCGTGCCGGAGGGATTCCTTCACCGTGCGCGTAAGCACCCTGAGCCGGCCCACCCGCACCCTGGGAGTCGGCACTCTCGCCCTGTCCGTGGGTCTCGGTCTTCTGACCGGCGGGCTCGGCACACCACAGTCCGCCTCCGCCGCGACGGTCGCCACCACACAGGTGTCCTCCCAGACCAGCGTGGCGTTCAGCCAGACCGGCATCACCGCCAAGGCGGCGGCGTCCCAGGCCGCCCAGTCCAAGGCGGCGGCGTCCAAGGCGGCCGCGAACCGGGTCATGAACGAAGCGGCGAAGCACAAGGGCAAGAAGTACAAGTTCGGCGCCGCCGGCCCCAAGCGGTTCGACTGCTCCGGCTACACGATGTACGTCTACAAAAAGGCCGCGGGCAAGAAGCTGCCGCACAAGGCCCACCTGCAGCAGCGGTACGGCAAGGCCGTCGCCAAGTCCAGCGCCCGCCCCGGTGACCTGATCGTCATCCGTAAGGGCACGAAGGGCACGCACGCCGGCATCTACGCCGGTGGCGGCAAGATGTGGGCCGCGCCGCGAACCGGCAAGACGGTCACCAAGCAGAAAATCTGGAGCAAGAACTACGTGGTCCGGCGCCTGGTCTGAGTCGGCTCCCCAACCGACCGCGCACTGTTCCGGGCATCGAACAGCGCCGCCTGCACCCGTCCTTGGCGGAGGTGCAGGCGGCGCTGTCGTACGCCCTACTTCGTGATGCTGGTGAAGCGGCGCAACCTGAGGCTGTTCGCGACGACGAACACCGAGCTGAACGCCATCGCCGCGCCGGCGATCATCGGGTTGAGCAGCCCGGCCGCGGCCAGCGGCAGGGCCGCGACGTTGTAGGCGAACGCCCAGAACAGGTTGCTCTTGATGATGCGCAGGGTGCGCCGCGACAGGCGGATCGCGTCCGCGGCTGCCATCAGGTCACCGCGGACCAGGGTCAGGTCGGACGCCTCGATCGCAGCGTCGGTGCCGGTACCCATGGCCAGCCCGAGGTCGGCCTGGGCCAGGGCGGCGGCGTCGTTGACACCGTCACCGACCATCGCCACGACCTTGCCCTGTCCCTGCAGCCGCTTGACCACGTCGACCTTGTCGGCCGGCAGCACCTCGGCGATCACCTCGTCGATGCCGACCTGTCCGGCCACGGCCCGGGCGACGGTCTCGTTGTCGCCGGTGAGCAGCACCGGCGACAGACCCAGCGCCCGCAGCTGGGCGACAGCAGCCCGGCTGGTCGGCTTGACGGTGTCGGCGACGGCCAGCACACCGCGGGCTTGACCGTCCCAACCCGCGACCACGGCTGTCTGCCCCGCCGCGTGAGCGGCGGCGACGGCCCGCTCGACGTCGGCGGGAACCGTCAGACCGGCCTGGCGAAGCAGTGCCGGACGGCCGACGTGCACGGTGTGGCCGTCGACGGTGCCGGTGACACCGAGGCCTTCGGTGCTCGCGAATCCGACCACCTGCGGCAGCGGCGCGCTGTCAGCTGCTGCGACGGCGATCGCCTGGGCGATCGGGTGCTCGGAGGCGGCCTCCACCGCCCCGGCCAGGCGCAGCAGCTGCTCACGGTCGACGCCGTCGGCGGGTACCACGTCGACCAGGCTCATCCGGCCGGTGGTGACGGTGCCGGTCTTGTCCAGCACGACGGTGTCCACGGTCCGGGTCGACTCGAGGGTCTCGGGGCCTTTGATCAGGATGCCGAGCTGCGCGCCGCGGCCGGTGCCGACCAGCAGTGCCGTCGGGGTCGCGAGGCCGAGTGCGCAGGGGCAGGCGATGATCAGTACGGCGACGGCGGCGGTGAACGCGGCTGTCCAGCCGGAGCCGGTGCCCACCCACCAGCCGAGCGTGGCGACGGCGAGGCCGATCACGATGGGCACGAACACGCCGGAGATCCGGTCAGCGAGCCGCTGGACGGCGGCCTTACCGGTCTGGGCCTGCTCGACCAGCTTCGCCATCTGCGCAAGCTGCGTGTCGGCACCGATCCGGGTGGCACGCACGATCAACCGGCCACCGGCGTTGACGGTCGCGCCGACCACCGGATCGCCGGGGCCGACCTCGACCGGCACGGACTCGCCGGTCAGCATGCTCGCGTCCACGGCCGAGGTGCCGTCCTCGATGACACCGTCGGTGGCGATCTTCTCGCCCGGCCGGACCACGAACCGGTCCCCCACTGCCAGGTCGGCGACCGGAATGCGCCGTTCGATGCCGTCGCGCAGCACCGCGACGTCCTTGGCGCCGAGTTCCAGCAGGGCCCGCATGGCGGCGCCGGCACGGCGCTTGGAGCGGGCCTCGAAGTAGCGGCCGGCGAGGATGAAGGTGGTGACGCCGGCGGCGGCTTCCAGGTAGATGGCGCCGGCGCCGTCGGTGGTGCCGATGTCGAGGCTGAAGGGGTGCGTCATGCCGGGCGTGCCCGCGGTGCCGAAGAACAGCGCCCACAGCGACCAGCCGAACGCTGCGATCGTGCCCATCGAGATGAGAGTGTCCATGGTGGCGGCGCCGTGACGCAGGTTGGTCCAGGCCGCCCTGTGGAACGGCCATCCGCCCCAGACGACGACCGGCGCGGCCAGCGTCAGCGACAGCCACTGCCAGTAGGTGAACTGCCAGGCCGGCACCATCGCCAGCAGCACCACCGGCACGCTGAGCGCGATCGCCGTGAACAGCCGGGTCCGCAACGCGCGCAGTTCGTCGACCGGCTGCGCGTGTTCGGCCGGGTCGTCACCGGGCTGTTGCGGTGGCGGCGGGAGCGTCGCGGTGTAGCCGGTCTTCTCGACGGTGGCGATCAAATCCTCGGCGCTCACACCGTCGGGGTAGGCGACGCTGGCCTTCTCGGTGGCGTAGTTGACGGTCGCGACCACGCCGTCCATGCGGTTGAGTTTCTTCTCGATCCGCGCGGCGCAGGAGGCGCAGGTCATGCCGCCGATCGCCAGCTCGATCTGGTTCGGGGCCACGGGCAGCGGCCCGGCGACGGTTGCCATGACGCTCTCCTCCTAGTCGTGGGTGTGGCCATCGGCGCCGTGCCCGGACGGGCTCGGTGCGGCAGACACAGCGGCCGTGGCCGGCGCAGAGCTCCGCGCGCCCGGGACAGCTCCGGCAACGGCGGTGAACTCGGCGGTACGGACCTTCCCGTCGTGCTGGAAGTCCAGATACAGCCGGTAGGCGCCACTGGACGGCACCTCGGCGTGGAAGGCGACGTCGGGGCCGGGCGTGGTGCGGCCGTCGCCGGGGGCGCCGTCCGGGTGCACGTGCAGATACGCCAGATCGCCGTCGCGCAGCGCGACCAGGTGGCCGTACGCGCCGAGGTAAGGCTGCAGGTCGGTGACCGGCTGGCCGTCCTTGCTGACGGCGAGCGTCAGCTTCGACGAGGCGCCAGGCGTGAGGTCGCCGGTCAGGGTGACCGTGTAGCCGTCGACCATCGTGGTCCGGGTGGTCGCGGGAAGCCGGGTGGGCTGGTAGTCACCGGGGGCGGGCACGTCGGCGCCGAGGGTGAGCCCGTCGTGGCCGGCGGGCTGGAAGTCGGCGAAGACCCGGTACTGCCCGGCAGCGGGTACGGCGAGCGGGATCGACCAGGTGCCATCGCTGCCGAGTTCCGGATGTACGTGCTGGAAGCCGGACAGGTCACGACGGACCACGATCAGGTGCAGGTCCTTGTCGTGGCTGGTCGTGTAGGCGGTGACCGGCCGAGAGTCCGGGCCGGTGATCTGGAACCGAAACGGCTCCGGTGTGCCCGTCGACAGGCTGCCGCTGAGTGGGGTGAGCCGGTAGCCGTCCTGGCTGATCTGTAGCCCGGCTGGCAGCACCGCTGCCGGTGCGGCCTTCCGCTCGGGTGGCGTGCCGGTGTGGCCGCCGTCGTGGGCGGCCGGGGTGGCGGGTGCGGCTGCCGGGAAGAAGCCGCCGAGGCCGAGAGCGACCGTGAACACGGCCGCCAGCCCGATCCCGAAGCCGCCCAGCTTGATGGCGGTGTTCATGACTACCTCGCGAGTTCGTAGCCGGCCTCGTCGACGGCCGCGGCCACCGCGGTCTCGTCGACGGGCTGGTCGCTGGTGACGGTGACCGTGCCGGAGGCCAGGTCGACCTGGACGTCGGTGACACCGGGGATCGCACCGACTTCTGCGCTGACGGAGTTGACGCAGTGCGAGCAGGTCATGCCGGTCACGGTGTAGGTCTGGGTAGCCATCACGATCTCCTTGCCGTTGGACGTGAGCGGCGGGACGTCGTCGCCCACAAATAACCATACCCATACCCCCCTAGGGTATCAAGAGTCCGGGGTGGTGATGCGCTGCACGCTTTCGGCGCCGGCGCCACAACATGCCCGCCATGCAGGTTCCCGTCGGCCCGGTGGCTAACCGGCAGCACACCGCGGCCCTACCGTCTGTTGGCGCGCTGGTCAGCCGTGCCCGCCTGGCCGGACCGGTCGACGGGCACGCCACGCGGACCGGATCCGGATGGCGTCGACGCCCGCACGGTCGGCCATCCTCGCCGGCGAGGAGCGCACCGGCGAGGAGGAGGTCAGCGAGCGGACTTGGCCCCAGGTTGAGCTCGGCCCGCGCGATGGTTAGGCGAGTCGCAGCGTGGTCAGGCAGGTCGGGTCGTCTGCGCCGGTGCTGATCTTCGACTCGGCGGTCTTGCCGTCCGAGGTGATCGAAAGGGTGCCGGTGATGTTGCGCGGCAACCAGAACCCGACGAAGCCGTTGGCGAAGGTGGTGCGCGACTCGTCCACCATCACCGTTCCGTCGGCATCGTTCACGATCTTGACCTGCACCTGCTTGCCGGCCAGTTCCCCCTTGCAGCCGGTGGGCGCGTGGAAGAAGCAGTCGTGGGTCTGCTGCAGGTACGGGCCGGCCGACAGGTAGAACCGGTCGGCGGGGATGGGCATGCTGTACTCCTGCCCGCCGTCGGAGATCAGCAGCTCACCGGCCCGCACGGACGCCTTCAACCCGGCAGGGCGCTGCTGCAGGTCCAACCGGTCGAGCTGGTCGATGACCTCCACCGTGCTCTTGCCCGCCAAGCCATAGCGGGTCAGCAGCGGCTGCGCCTCAGCCGACGACGTCACGGTCGCGGCGGCCGGACCGGCGACGGGCGCAGAGCCACCGGTGCCGGAGCAACCGGCCATCGTCAGAACCGACACCACACTTACAAGAAAGAGCCGCTTCATACTCACAATTCTCCATCGGCAGTCAGTCACACGGTTGACGGGGCGTGCAGGTCAGGACCAGAACAGGCCGCTCTCCCGGCTTCGGGACGGCGGCTCGGCAGGCACACAGCCGACTGTTGGCTCTTGCCGTGCGGGCGGTGCGCCATCGTGAAGGCGGCGGCACTCGGCTGCGGACCTAACGGCACTCCGTTCCCCGGCGAGCAGCGGTCGCCCGGTCTCGGACAGGCTGCCGACATGACAGCCCGCCCGAGACCGAGCTGATCAGCGGGTTACGCGGTGGCGGCGTCGCGCCGAGTGCCGGCCGCCGCGCCGGGTGCGGTGGTCAGGTGCCCGGCACGTGACAGGTAGCCGACGGCCGCGGTCCCGAGCAGGCCGGTGGCGGTCAGCAGCAGCCACGGCAGGGCGGGCCAGCCCTGCCTGGAGCCGGTGTCGAGGGCGGCCCCGGTCAGCAGGTTGCCCGCGGCGATGCCGACACCGGCCAGGGTGTTGTAGAGGCCGTAGTACGTGCCGACCAGCCGTTGCCCGGCGAACTCGACGATGGTGGCCATCTCGAACGGGTACACGATCATCGTCGCGACCGTCAGCAGCACCGTGCTCAGCAACACCGGTGTCAGCGCCAGCGCGGTGTGCCACGGGCCCGCGCCGATCGCGGGGCTGATCGCGGCGGTGGCGGCGAGCGGCAGGAACGCGACGGCCATCAAAGCAAGGCCACGGACGATGGCCTTCGGTGGGCTCCACCGGCGTTTGGCCCAGGCGGTCACACGGACCTGCCCGGCCACGGTGAGCAGCCCGGACACGGCGAACAGGATCGCCACCGGAGTCTCGGAGCCGGTCACCCGGCGAACCTCGATGGGCAGGCCGAGGTAAACCTGGAAGTTCAGCACGTAGGAGCCGATCATCGCGGTGGAGAACAGCAGGAAACCCCGGTGACGCAGCACCTGCCGCCAATCCGCGGTCGCGCTGCCGCCGTCCGGGCCGACCGAGGCGTGCCGGGCGGGCAGGGCGCGGGCCTGGGCGATCAGCAGCAGCAGGAACAGCACCGCGGCGACGGCGCAGACCCATCGGAAGGATGCGGTCAGCAGGGCAAGGCCGATCAGCGGCCCGGCGAGGATGCCGGCCTGGTAGAAGACGTTGAACACCGCGAACGCCTCGGTCTTACGCTCGCCCGATTCGGCGGCAAGGTACGCGCGGACCGCCGGGTTGAACAACGCCCCGGCCAGACCGATCAGCACCGAGGCGGCAATGAGCAGGGGCACGCTCGTTGCGAGGCCGAGCAAGGCGAACCCGGCCACGCGCAGGCCGAGGCCGGCCAGGATCAGCGGTTTGTAGCCGTACCGGTCGGCGAGGGTGCCGCCGATCAGGAACATGCCCTGCTGGCTGAGATTGCGTACGCCCAGGATCAGGCCGACCGCCCAAGCGGCCATGGCCAGGTCGCCGGTGAGGTAGCCGGCCAGGTACGGCATGAGCATGTAGAAGCCGATGTTGATGGTCAGCTGGTTGACCAGCAGCAACTGCACCGGCCGGTTGAAGGACCGGATCTGGCCCAGGGTGCCGGTCACAGCGCGCCCTCGCTGGTGGGGTCGATCACCCGGGTACAGCGCGTCCAGCGCCGCACCTCCCGCTCGTAGGGATGACTGATCTCGTCCGGGTCGGCAGCCGGAGCCGATCCGAGCAGATCGTGGTGACGGCAGTAGTCGTCGCTGTAGACGGTGTCGGCGTAGCGGTGCGGCCCGTCGGGGAAGATCGCGGCGATGCGGGTGTCGTCGGGCAGGGTCCGCGACAGCCAGGAGGCGACCAGCGCCACCGCGCCGACACTCCACCCGCCGCTGACGTAATGACCGCCAGCCAGCCTCCGGCAGGCCCACACCGACTCCGGAGCGGCGACCCAGTGGACCTCGTCGAAGGCCGGATAGTCGACGTTGCGCGGGTGGATGCTGCTACCGAGCCCGCGCATGAGCCGGGTCCGGGCCGGCTGACCGAAGATGGTGGAGCCGCACGCGTCGACACCGACCAGCCGCAGGTCGGGGAAAAACTCGCGCAGCACCCGGGCAGTGCCGGCGCTGTGCCCGCCGGTGCCGACGCTACACACCAGCACGTCGACGCGGCCGAGCTGCGCGGCCAGCTCCAGGGCGAGGCTCTGGTAGGCGTCGACGTTGTCGGGGTTGTTGTACTGGTCCGGGCAGAACCCGCCCCGCTCGGCCAGCAGCTGATTGACGCGGTCGCGGCGGGCCTGCTGCCAGCCGCCGGTCGGATGCGGCGTGTCGACCAGGTCGACACGGGCGCCGTAGGCGGTCAGCAGGTTCCGCAGCGGTGGCTCCATGCCGGGGTCGGTGACCAGGGTGACCGGGTGGCCGTGAATCAGCCCGGCCAACGCCAAGCCGAGGCCGAGGGTGCCGGAGGTGGACTCCACGATCGGTGCGCCGTCGGCGAGGACACCACGTTCACGGGCGCGCTGGATCAGGTGCAGGCCGGGCCGGTCCTTGATGCCGCCGGGGTTGTGGCCTTCAAGTTTGGCCCAGAATCCGCAGTCGGTGGTGGCGGTGATGTCGCGGGTCCACAGGACCGGGGTGTTGCCGACGAGCTGGTCGAGGTGGTGGCAGGTGGAACTGGAGACGAGCTGGGCGGGAAGAGGCCGGCGGTGAAGCCGGGGAAACGTCACGTCGATCATCGTGGGTAGCCGCTTTCGCAGACGTGGTCCGACACCCGGCGCCCACAGTGGTGGACGTCAGGTGCGGAGGTGAGCAGAGGTCACGGAGGCATGTCGCCGACCGAAACCGGGCCCTGCGCAGCGGCAGGGTTGGCCCGGGGCGGCGCGTGCGGGACCTGTCAGCTCCGATACACGCTCGTCAGCGACAGCACGGTGTGCCGCTGCCTGCCGGGAGGGTGGGCCGCGTCAGCCGCAGCGGCGGCAGCGGTGAGGGCGTCGTCGGTAGTGGGAGATGCCGCGACCAGTGGAAGATCCACATCGCCGAAGGAGGGCTGCTGCAGGAGCGCCACCGGGGTGCAGGGATGCGCGAGATGCTCTTGTTCCGCCGTTACTGCGGTGCACTCGGTGTCGTCACCCGATGACGAGGCAGCAACCTGCGGGCCCGCCGCGGTCGCGGGATGGGCGTGGTGCGCATGCTGGGGCACGTGATGGAGCATGGCGCCGCAGAGCAGCAGCAACGCCATGGTGGTCATCCGCACGATCAGCTGGAACATGGCCCTTCCCGCTCGGCGTTCCAACGAAGCCAAGCGGCAAAAGTACCAAAGACCCGTTTCGTTCCGCCGGGTTTCGCGGACTTGCCACTCCGTCTCCCGCACACCCTGTGCGATCCCGAACGCGGGCCGGGCGGCCAGGCGCGTCACGCCTGGCCGCCCCGTGATCGACGGGATCAGAGGCGTTCGAGGATGGTCTTCATCGCGGCGATCTCGGCCTGCTGATCGGTGATGATCTTCTGCGCGAGGGCCTTGGCCTCGGGGTTGGAGCCCTGCGCCACCTCGGTCTGGGCCATCTCGATGGCGCCCTCGTGGTGGCTGATCATCATGGTCAGGAAGTGCTTGTCGAACGCCGCGCCCTTGGCGTCCTCGAGCTTCTTCATGTCGGCGTCGGTCATCATGCCGGGCATCGAGCCGTGGTCCATGCCGGAGCCCATGCTCATGTGCGGTTCCGGGGCGGGCTTGCCCCAGGCGGTCAGCCAGCCGGTCATCGTGTCGATCTCGGGCTGCTGCGCGGCCTGGATCTTGCCGGCGAGTTGCTTGACCTCAGCGTCGGCGGCGCGGCCGTCGGCCATGTCGGCCATCTGCACGGCCTGCTGGTGGTGCGGGATCATCGCTTGGGCGAAGGTGACGTCGGCGTCGTTGAACGTGCCGACCGCCGACGCGGCCGGCGAAGCGGCGGTGGTGGCGCCGTGGTTCATGCCGGTGCCGGACGAGGAGTGGTCGCTGCCGCCGCAGGCAGACAGCACGAGGGTGGCGGTGACGGCGGCGCCGGCGAGCAGGCCGCGGCGCAGCACGGTGGTGGGCAGCTGGGAATGACGCATCATCGCGGGTCGTAACCTTTCGGCAGGTTTTCGGGTACGCGCGAACGCCTCGACACGACCGCAGACGGGTCGACGTCGAGGTGGCGTTGCTATATGCGCAGTACCGCTGCCGATGCGAGCGTGAGTCCGGTGAGACGATCCGGTGGCGCCCGGGGGGACGGCGCCCGCAGGACCGCGGGCGCCGGAAGCGGGCGGCGACCCTGAACCAGGGTCAGCAGCCAGAGCAGCATCACCACGACGGCAAGGCCGGTCAGGATCGCCAGGCAGGCGCTCCAGGCTCCGGAGCCGTGCCCGCCGTGGCCGTCGCAGTGCCCGTCCGGGCACGGCTGCGCCGCGGTGACGACAGCGGACAGCATCTCGGCGGCGCCCGCCGCAGTCGTGCTCATGCCGGTCATCGCCGGGTGCGGGTCGGTGCGGATGCCTGTGTGGCCGAGGGTGTGCATGAGCGCCAGCCCCAAGGCGGTCGCCAGTAGCAGCGCGAGGCGAGCCGTGCGGCCCACTGCGGTCGCTGCTGTCCTCGTCACGGCGTCCACGGTAGCGCGCGACCTGACCGCCGTCCGCCGAGGACCACTCAGGCTCCCGTGTTCGCCGCTGAATCGGCGCCGACGTGCTGGCGCCGTCGATGTCCTGCCGGAGTCAGTCCTCGAGGCTTGTACACCGACAGCGCCAACGCGACCAGCAACAGGATGGCGGCACCGGCCGCGTGTACCAGCGGCGACGCGGTGGCCGTCACCGACGGCCCGCCGTCTGCCGCGACGCGCGCCGCATCGGCGAGAGCATCGAGAGTGCGCGTGTACAGCAGCAACACGGCGACGGCGAACGCGGTGAGCACAAGCTTGACGAGCACCCAGTAGTGACGGACCAAACCCCACACGGTGATCAAGGACTGCATCACCCCGGTGACCAGGCTCGCGATCCCGAACGGGACCAGCACGTACCAGCCCAGCGGCCGCAGGAGCAGGTAGACGGCATCGGCCGTGCGCGGATCGTCGGCGGTGACGGCGAGACCGGCCAGAACCAGGGAGGTCGCGACGGCGCCGAGCCATCCGACGGAGGCGGCGATGTGCAGCAACAGTCCCGCGCGGCGCATCCCTACCGGCAGCGTCACCGGTGGCCGTCGCCGGAAGCGGCCGGCAGCGATCCCTGGCCCATGTGGCGGCCGGGCCCGTGACCGGACAGCACCGCCACTAAGACCACGACCAGCAACACCACGCCGGTGATGAGAAAGGACTTCACCCAGCGCGGCATGCCTTCCTCGGACGCAGGCCCTTGACGTGTCATCGCCACGCCTTCCACTTTTACAATACAGATTGTATTGATAATAGGCAGAGTGACGGAGTGCGGGCAATGCGTACGATGGAAGGGTGCCGAAGTTGTGGAACTCGACCGTCGAACAGCACCGCCACACCGTGTACGCGGCCATCCTCGACGCCACCGCCGCGCTGATCGCCGAGCACGGCCTGGCGGTCAACATGTCGCAGATCGCCGCGCACGTCGGCATCGGCCGGGCCACGCTGTACAAGTACTTTCCCGACGTGCAGGCCATCGTGGCCGCCTGGCACGAACGGCAGGTCACCGAGCACCTCGATCAGCTCGCCGCCGTCGCCGCCGACAGCGGCGATCCGGGCGAACGGCTGTACACCGTGCTGGCTACCTATCTGCGGCTGTCCACTACAGGTACGCATGCCGGGCGCGGTGGTCACGTCGGTGCCGCGGCCACGCAGGTCGCGATGACGCTGCACCGGGCCTCGCACATGCCGGCCGCCCATCAGCGGCTGCACGAGCTCGTCACCGCCGTCATCACCGACGCCGCCGACGCGGGTGCCGTCCGGACCGATGTGCCGTCGGGCGAACTGGCCGTCTTCTGCCTGCACGCGCTGGCTGCGGCGGCCGTGCTGCCGCAAGCCGACAGCCGCGAGCGACTGCTCGAGGTCACCTGGGCCGGGCTACTGCCACCGCAGTGACCCGCCGCACCGACGCCCGGCACCGGCCGGCCGGTGCCGGAACGGGCGCGGTCAGGTGCCGGGCCGGCGTCCGAAGGTGTGCACGCGAGTTCCCATCTGCAGGTGATCCCACATGGCCACCGCGTCGCGGTGCAGCAGGTTGACGCAGCCGTGCGAGCCGCGGGCGATGTCGTGCAGGTACGTCGTCGTCTCGTGGAAGCCGATGCCGCCGATGAACCGCTGCCAGTACGGCAGCCACACCTCGTACGGGTCCGACCACTCTTTCTCGGTTCGTTTGTTGATCCGGAAGGCGCCGGCCGGGGTGGCGTGGCCGGCGAAGCCGGTCCGCACGACCGTCGGCCCCGCCACGACGGCGCCGTCACGCATTACCCATGCCGTCTGCCTGGTGAGATCGACGCAGGCGGTCACGCCCGGCCCGGCGTCGCAGCGCTGCACGTTTTCCGGGATGGAGCTCGCGGTGATCCGGCGGGCGACATCAGCGGTCGTCGCGTCGGCCTGCCCGGCGGCGGGCTCGATACCGAACCGCTGCTGGAACCCACTGATGGCCGCGCAGTCCGTCGGCGACTGCCGCCCGTCGACGCTCACCGCGCCGAAGGAACCGAGCTGGGCAAGGTCTTCTTCGATGGCGCGCTGCCACCGGCCACCCGTGCACGGCGCCACGGCGGTCGTCGGCGATGCGGCGGCGCTCGACGTCGCCGGTGCGCCGTTCTTGCGTTCGCCGGCCGAGGGAGCGGTCCGCTCGTGGCGGACCACGGTGACGAAGGACTTGCCCGCCGGGTTCGTCTTCTGTCCTGATGGCGCAGCCGTCGCGGTAGCCGCCGGTGCCGGGGAACCGATCAGGCCGACGATGTCCGGGCCGGCCGTGGCCGCCAGGCCGAGCACCGCAGCCGCGCTCAGCAGATACGCCGCCGCTGATGAACCCGACATCCTGACAACCCTTCCCTTCGACGACGCCAACGGACGCCAGATCGGCAGCCCTGCCCGTCGGGCTTCGCGGTGGTGGGGAGCAGTCGTGGTGCGATGTGCCTAAATTCGTCGCGCGGGAGGCAGGTAGCAACGTGGCCCCGGCAGCATCGCTGCCAGGGCCACGCCGACTCACCCGGGACACCTGACCGTTGCTTACTGCTGCTGCGCGATCAGGTTCACCCGGCGCAGCAGCTGGGCATTGAGCGCGACCACGATCGTCGAGGCGCTCATCAGTACCGCGCCGATCGCCGGGCTCAACGTGATCCCGGCCCATGCCAGTACCCCGGCAGCGAGCGGGATGGCGATGATGTTGTAGCCGGCCGCCCACGCCAGGTTCTGGATCATCTTGCGGTAGGAAGCCTTCGACAGCCGGATCACGCCGGTCACCGCCCGCGGGTCGGAGGAGGCCAGCACGACACCCGCCGACTCGATCGCCACGTCCGTGCCCGCCCCGATCGCCAGGCCGACATCGGCGCGCGCCAGCGCTGGCGCGTCATTGACGCCGTCACCAACCATCGCCACCCGCAAACCGCGGGCCTGCAACTCGGCGACCGTCCGGTCCTTGTCGGCCGGCAGCACATCGGCGAATACCTCGTCGACACCGGCCCGGAACCCGAGGTCGGCGGCGACGGCCTCGGCCACCGGCCGGGCATCCCCGGTGATCATCACGATCTTGCCGATACCGGCCCGCCGCAGCTGCTCGATAGCCTGCCGGGCCTCCGGGCGCACCTCGTCCTCCAACGCGAACGCGCCGATCACCTCCGCGGCACCGCCGTCGTCGTGCAGGCGCAGCAGGTGCAGCACCGCAGCGCCCCGCGCCGACCACTGCCCGGCCGTCTCCTGCAAGCCACCCGGGACAACGACGTCGAGTTCGCGCAGCAGAGCCGGTCCACCGACGGCGTACGTGTGCCCGTCGACGCTCGCCTGGACGCCGCGGCCGGTCAGTGACCGGAACCCGGTCGCGTCGGCGTGCAAGCCACGTTCATGGGCGACGGCGGTCAGTGCCCGGGCGAGCGGGTGTTCGCTGTCGGCTTCCACCGCTCCGGCGATGCGCAGCACGTCGTCGTCGGTGAACCCGTCGGCGGCGGCGGTGCCGGTCACGGTGTGCGCGCCCTTGGTCAGGGTGCCGGTCTTGTCGAACAGCACCGTGTCGACGGTCCGCATCCGCTCCAGCGCCAGCCGGTCCTTGACCAGAATGCCGGCCTTGGCCGACAACGCCGTCGACAGAGCGATCACCAGCGGGATCGCCAGGCCGAGCGCGTGCGGGCACGCGATCACCAGGACCGTCACCGTACGGACGACCGCCTGGTCAAGATCGCCGAGCAGCCACCAGGCCAGGAACGTCACCACAGCGGCCGCGGAGGCGATGTAGAACAGCATCGCCGCGAACCGGTCGGCCAGCACCTGCGCCCGGCCGCCGGCGGCTTGGGCTTGCGCGACCAGCCGGCCGATGCCCGCCAGGGCGGTGTTCTCCCCGACCGCCTCGACCTCGACGCGGATCGCCGAGTCGGTCGCGACCGTCCCGGCCACCACCCGATCGCCCGCACCGCGCGGCACCGGCCGCGACTCGCCGGTGATCATCGACTCGTCGAGTTCGGCCGCGCCGTCGACGATCCGACCGTCCGCCGGCACCCGGGCGCCGGAACGCACCAGCACGGTGTCCCCCACGGCCAGGTCGGCGATCGGTACCCGCTCGACACCGCCAGTGTTCGTGAGGCGTTCGGCGTCGTCAGGTAGCAGCGCCGCCAGCGCGGACAGGGCCCCCTGAGCCTGGCCGATCGCCTTCATCTCCTGCCAGTGCCCCAGCAGCATGATGGTGACCAGCGCCGCCAGCTCCCACCAGAAGTCCAGGTCGAACAGGCCGAGACTGGTCGCCAGCGACGCCGTGTAGGCGACCGTGATCGCCATCGAGATCAGCAGCATCATGCCCGGCACCCGGTCCCGGACCTCGCTGACCGCACCGGCCAGGAACGGCCAGCCACCGTAGAAGAACACGACGGTGCCCAGGACCGGGCCGACCAAGGCCGTACCGGGAAAGTCGAGGCGGTAGCCAAACCAGTCCATGATCATGTGGCTGGTCAGCACGATCGGGACCGTCAGAGCCAGGCTGAGCCAGAACTTGCGGCGAAAGATCTCCGGGTCGTGCCCGGCGTGCTTGTCATGGCCCTCATGCCCGTGACCGCCGTGATGCCCGGAACTGGGGCCGCGGGCATGGTGGTCATGCCCGGCCGTCGCGTGATGGACGTTTTCGTGGGCGCTCGCGTGATCGAGGGTCGCGGCAGCCGCGTGGTGCTCGCGGCCGTGCTGGTGGGTGTTGCCGTGTTCGTTGTGGGTCGGCATGTCGACCACCTCCAATACAAAAGCTATACCCCCAGGGGGTATACGGCAAGAGGTGGCCGGCACATCGATACTCACGTTGGACGCCGCCCTGCGGCAGACATCGCCACCGCACACTGGCGTATCGCTGCGGACATATCCCTCTCGCAGGGACTCCCATCCAAGGACCCCAGCCATCACGCTCGATTCATCCGGTGCGACGGCGGGAGGCAGCGATGACCACGACAGGTAAGACCTTCAAACGATGCGGATGCCGCAACGCAGAGGGGAAGCGGTTGGAGCAGCGCTGCCCTCAGCTACCCGAACGCGGGCACGGCTCCTGGTACTTCCACTGCTCCGCGCCGAACCTGTTCGGCCGCTCCGAACGGATCCGCCGGGGTGGGTTCGTCTCCCAGGCCGCCGCCCGGGCCGCTCGGGAGGACTGCCTCGCGGACAGCGCCGCGCGGCGCTGCGGTGACGGCTGGACGCTCGAACGGTGGCTGCGGCACTGGCTCGATACCCGCACGAGGATCCGGCCGACGACCCGGCTGCACTACACCCGCGACGTCGAGCTGGTCCTCATCCCCGCCTCGGCCAATACCGGCTCTCCGACCTCGACGGACCACTGCTGCGCGCCGTCTTCGCCGAGATCGCGCAGACCACCAACGCCAAGGGCCTTCCGCAGTCGCCGTCGGCGCTCAACCACCTTCGCACCACCCTGCGCGCCGCACTGAACCTGGCCGTCCGGGAAGAGCTGATCGGGTCGAACCCGGCCCGTCACATCGAGATTCACGGCTACCGGCGCCCGCACGCCCAGGTCTGGACCGACGGCCGGGTCGAAGCCTGGGAACGCACCGGCGAACATCCCCCGGTCGCGGTCTGGACGGCGAAACAGCTTGCCACCTTCCTGGAAGCCAACGTCGAGGACTCGCTGTTCGCGTTCTGGTGGCTCGCCGCCCTGCGCGGGCTGCGCCGCGGCGAGCTCTGCGGCCTGCGGTGGGCGGCCGTCGACCTCGACCGGGGGCTGTTGTTCGTCGAGCGGCAACGCACCACCGCGGGCTACACCGTCGTCGAAGGCGACCCGAAGACCGCCGCCGGCCGCCGTGCCGTCGCCCTGGACAAGCACACGGTCAGCATCCTGCGCGCCCATCGCAGCCGGCAACGCAACTCCGGCGAGCGGCGGCACGCTGCCGGCAAGATCTGGATTGACTCCGGGTACGTGTTCACCCGCAAGGACGGACAGCCGATCAACCCGAACTACGCCACCACTCGATTCCGGAA
Organism: Actinoplanes sp. NBC_00393; assembly: GCF_036053395.1. Classification (NCBI taxonomy): domain Bacteria; kingdom Bacillati; phylum Actinomycetota; class Actinomycetes; order Micromonosporales; family Micromonosporaceae; genus Actinoplanes; species Actinoplanes sp. NBC_00393. Next base: position 8,217,652 of record NZ_CP107942.1, read on the forward strand.
ACTCACCGAACGAGCCGGACTGCCACCGGTGCGGCTGCACGACCTGCGGCACGGCGCCGCGTCCCTCGCCCACGAGGCCGGAGCTGATCTGAAGACCCTTCAGGATCTGCTAGGCCATTCGAGCATCGTGGTCACCGCCGACACCTACACCAGCGTGCTCCCCGACAGCCAACGCCGCTGCGCGGACGCGACCGCCGCTCTGGTGCTGGCCGCGGCCCGGCACACCCGCAAACGCATCAAGGAAAAGGCGGCGAAGAACCGGCCCGCCGGACGCGACGAAAAACAAACACCTTCAGAGAAACGGCCCGCCACCAAAAAACGAAGCCGCAGGTCACGCGCCCGCCGCAACCCGATCCGTCACGGAAAGTGATGACACCCATGTGGCACCCAACTGACACCCACCGTCCGATAAGGCCGGACAGCAAGAAGGGCCTGACCCGCGTTTCCGCAGTTCAGACCCGTCTAAATCTTGTGCGCCCGAAGGGACTCGAACCCCTAACCTTCTGATCCGTAGCGCCAGCGGCAGGTCAGTAGCCAGGGCCGGTGTTTGTCTCGGGGTCCTGGTTGGCGAGGCGTTCCTGGCGGGTGAGGTCTTCGAGTCGCTGCCGGAAGGCCGGGAAGTTGGTGATGGTTCTTGTCGGGTCGGTCCGCAGGGTGAAGTCTCGCCGTAGCGCTGAGATCTTGATTCGGAGGTCGTCGTGGGCGGCGGAGTCGTCGAGGCTGCTCTCAATCTCGCGGAGACGGCTGTCTGCGATGGTGCGGGTGGCGCCAGAGTGGTAGTCGTCAAGGAAGCTGCGGACGATGCGGCCCATCCGCTTCTCGCGGCGGCGCTGGGTCTCGCCGATCGCGGCGTCCTCGAGCAGGTCGGTCAGGTCGCTGAGGAGCGCGATGAAGTTGTCTTCCAGGGTCTTGATCTCGGACGGGCGTCGACCATCAAGGGGGACCTGGGTGAGGTAGCTGACGACTTCGCGGGCGAAGCCGACCTTGTCGATCCCGGCGCTGAAGGCTTCGCCGAAGCTGTCCTTGAGGCTGTCCCACAGCGGGCGGCCGTCGTCGAGCCGGGTCTTTAGATCCGCCTCCTTGAGCTTGGCGGCCTCGTCTTCGTCGAGGCCCAGCAGCCGGATGGCGTACTTCCTCGCGGCGTGGACAGCAATGCGTACGGGGACGAGATCCTCGATCTCAGTCACGTCACCGGACTTGGTGGAAGCGGCGACCTTGATGTCGTCGGGCGGAGAGGCTGCACGTTTCGTGGCCCAGGTGTCGAGGCAGACGACGAACTTCGCGTCCAGGACGGGCTTGCGGTTCGCCTCGCTGCGCCGGATCTTCTCGACGGCCATCCGGCCGGCGCTGTCGCCGTCGAGAAGAGCGACGCACGGGGGCTTGATCGGGTCGCGTCCGCGGGCGAGATAGGCGATGTAGGGGACGCTGTCTGCGCTGCCGGCGGGCACGATCGTGACTTCGTTGAGGTCGAGCATCCGGGCGACGTCGGGGCGCCGGACGCGCAGGGCGTTGGACATTCCGGCCAGCATCACCTGATCGGCGGACCCTTCGACGATGAGGTTCTTGCCGCCGATGAACGCGGTCTCGGCCACGTAGCTGCCGAGTGAGGAGCGCAGCGGTTCGTAGTGGGTGCGGGCGACATCGCGGACGACACGGGTGCCCTCTTCCTGGGCGCCCTTGTCGAGGACCCGCAGCCGATCAGCGGCGTTCTTGTTGATCAAAAATGGTGAGTGCGTGACGTAGATGACCTGGTCGGCCCGTACGCGGTCGTCGGGGATCGCGAAGTTCTCCAGCACCCGCAGTAGGTCCTGCTGCCCAGAGTTCGACAGGTACGCGTCAGGCTCGTCCATGAGCAGGAGCTCGTCGCGGTCCTCGGCCGGCCGGTGGGCTTTGAGCTGCACGAAGTAGGCGAGGAAGTGAGTCAGGCCGCGGCTGCGCTCGCCGAAGGAGTACTCGGCGCCAGTGCGGTCGCGGATGGTGAAGACGAGTTCGCGTTCCCGAGTGGCGACCCGAAGCTGGAAGTCGCTGTCCTGGCTCCACCAGCGCGACAGGTTCAGGTGCCTCGCAAGACTTTCGTTGATCTTACCTTCGAGGCCGCTGACCTCACCTTCCTTGCCTTCGGTGATGGCTTTCTGAAGCTCCTTGAAAATATTCTCGTCGACGCGGGCCACATCGACGAGCAGCTTCTTGGCCAGCGCCCGCGCTTCACGCTGACGCTTCTGCTCACGGCTCTCCGTCGTAGGAGCGGGACGGCGGAAGAACCCCCACAGACGCTGGCCCCACGCCGGCACGTCGGCGTCGTCGTCGGCTTCCTCCGCAGCGTCCAGGAATTCCCCGCGGACGCGGCGGTCGGCGAGGTTGCCCAGCCGACCGCCCCACAGGGAGGCGATCGGCACGCTGTCGGGCACGGCGATGCTGGTGGAGAACCGCAGGACCTGCGGCAGGACGGCTTCAAGCGTCTTCACCTGGGCCGGGTCGTCGAGTTCGACGAGGTCCTCGTCGGCCAGGATGAACGGGCGCCCATTTCCGGGCCGCATGAACAGGAAGGTCTGGCCTACCTCCCTGGTGACTTCGAGTATTCCCAGGGCTTCGGCGTCGGCCTGTCGAGTGACGGTGAAGACGGCGCCGACGTCGGGTACTCGGACCTCATCGGTCTCGACCGAAAACAGCTGCGAATAGCGACAGAAGTCGCTGCGAGTGACCTCACGGACACCCATCACGCCTTCGATGGCGTCCAGCAGGTGGCTCTTCCCCGACTCATTCGCCCCGACGATCGCAGTGATCTGCGGGTCGACATCGAGACGCACGTGGGGATACCAGCCTTCCGGCAGGATCTCCCACGGCTGGCGCTGGGCCTTCTCGTTAGCCCGGCGCTCGTAGTCGAAGTTGAACGACTTGAAGAATCTGACGTACACCCGCGTGAGGCGCACCGGCCCCTCCTCGACACCCATCCGTCTGGCACCGATGCCAGCGGCCTGCGAGGAATCTAGCCAAGGGGTATGACAGAAACGCTTATGTACCAGGCCTTCCCTGTTCTGTTCCTTGCCCTGGACGGCGTGGCGGACCTTAGTCGAGGCATCCGCGAACCCGGGCTGTTGATCATCTTCGAGCGTGGGGTCGAAGGCGGGGTCACGGGTTACGGCGCCGACCCCGGCCAGCTGGCGACGTCGTCCTGCGGAGGTGGGTGCCGAGGTGACCGCAAAGCATTCAGCTACAACGTGTCCCGCTCGTCCCATCGGCTCGATACAGTTTTGTCCGCTGATGCTTGGTCACGAACAAGGGATGCGTGGACGTCAGGACATGTCGGATTTTCGGCGTTGGTGCACGGTCGGTACACCGGTACCAACCGGAGGTCACCTTGCTGGCTTCATCGAGTCTCACGACGACGGCGCGGGAATCGCCACGATCGCGGCCGGCCTTCCCTCGACGTACGCCAAGTCCGGCTCGCTTGCACGCATTGCCGAGCGCTTGGGCAAGGACGCTGTCGCGGAGTTTCTGCGTAACAAACTTCCTACCTCGGCCAGCGCCCGATCCGGTGACATGGGTGAGATCCTCGCGACGGCCTATCTTCACGAGGAGCAGGGTTGCGTGGTCGGGCCGAGCAGGTTGATCGATCGCGACCACCAGGAATGGGCCATGAGGGGCGACGACGCGCTCGGAGCGAAGTTCGATGCCGATGGCAAACTGCGCATCGTGAAGGCGGAGGCCAAGAGCCGCGCCCGGCTGTACGGCAACACGGTCGCGGAGGCGCGCGACGGGTTGTCGCGCAACGACGAGTTGCCGTCCCCGCAGTCACTCACCCAGTTCGCCGAAAGGCTTCTATCGACGCCCGACAGCGAAAATGTCGGGGACGCTGTGCTCGCCTTGCAGCTGGGCGAGGGCGTCCGGCCCGAGGACGTCGATCACCTGATGTTCCTACTCACGGGCAACAACCCGGGCAAGCACGTGACCGCGGACCTGGAGGCCTACCGGGGTTCCGTGCCGCAGTTGACGATCACGCTCCGGGTCCAGGGCCACCGGCAGTTCATCCAGGAGGCCTACGAGAAGGTGACCGCCAGTGGCGCGTGAGGCGCGGGAGCTTGTGGCCATTCTGACTTCCGCCACCGACGCTGGCTTCCGTGACCGTCTCCTGGCCAGGGGCCAGGCCCAGTCGATGATTCGCCGTGACGGCACGCTGCCCCCGGACGCGCCGAACTTCAGTTCGTTCCTGGATGCCGACCTGCTCAACTACGGGTACGCGCTGCTGTCGACCAGCCTCGAGCTGTGGGAGATCACGCAGAACGACTCGCCCGAGCAGATCGTCCTTGCCCAGCAGGGATTTATCCAGAGCTCGTATGCGCTTGAAGCGGCCACCCGGAATGCGGCCTCCACTGCGGACCTGGTGTTTCACGGCCTTGTTGCCGGCGCGGCCAGTCACCTCGGCGGCTTCTCCGCGCGGGCATTCTCGCTGATTCGAGGCAGCCGGCATTCGGGACGGCTGACTCCTATGGAGGAGACACTGGCCGACCTGCTCATGCGCAATCTGGGCGCGATCGAGCGGCGGACCCTGTCGCTGCGGACGTCAGATCAAGTCTCCGACGCCGCAGTGCTGGCAGCTCTCAACCCGACGGGGAATGAGGTGGACGAGGAACCGGACGACGAACCGGCGGACGAGGAGCCAGTGGGCGAGGAGGTCGGCCCTGTTGTCCTGCTGTTGAGCGAGAACTACCTGTCGGCAGTCGCGGCCGGGCTCTTCGCGATCGAGGTCGGCAATCGCGCCCTGCTGGAGATCGCTCTCGCCGAACTGCGCGAGGGCGAGCAGGCGTCCTCGGACATGAGTGCTCCAGGCCCGTGGTGGATCTACCGGCTCACCCGGCATCTGTTGGACGGCCTGTTCGACAGCAGCCTGGAGACCAACATTCCGACCGATCCGCCGTCCGGTGCTGCCGACCGAGTCGAGCGGTGGCGGTATCTGCGGCGGACCTTCGTCGCGTCGTTGCTGGCACGGGAGCGCTCCGAGATCGACTTATGGCCCTCACAATTGCATGTCGTCGGGCGACTCTTCCAGGACATGCGGGACCTCGTCGTCGCGCTGCCGACCAGCGCGGGAAAGACCCGCATCGCGGAGTTGTCGATCTTGGCGTGTCTCGCGCAACAGCGTCGGACGGTCTACGTCACCCCGCTGCGAGCGCTATCTGCACAAACCGAGCACATCCTCGCCCGCACGTTCACGCCGCTAGGCATCCGGGTGTCGTCACTCTACGGGAGCATGGGAACCAGCGACGTCGACGAGGACACCCTGCGCTCCAGCGAAATCGTCGTGGCGACCCCCGAAAAGCTGGACTTCGCCCTGCGATCGGACCCGTCGTTGCTCGACGACGTCGGCCTGGTCGTGCTCGACGAAGGACATATGATCGGGGCCTCCGAACGCGAGGTTCGCTACGAAGCCCAGATCCAACGGCTGCTGCGCCGCTCAGACGCCTCGGAACGTCGCATTCTCTGCCTGTCGGCCGTCTTCCCCTCTGGGCCTGAGCTGGAGGACTTCGTCGCGTGGATCACCGACGACGAGGCAGACGGGCTGCACCGCGAATCGTGGCGCCCGACTCAGCAGCGCTTCGGCCTAGTCGAGTGGCGCAGAGACCATGCCCGGTTGTCCATCACTCTCGGTTCGGAACAGCCGTTCATCGAGCACTACTTCGAGGAGAAGGAGCCGACCGGCAAGCGCAAGAAGATGTTTCCGAAAGACCAGCGCGAGCACGTCATCGCGACCGGATGGCGGCTGGTCGAGGAAGGGCAGACCGTCCTGGTCTTCTGCCCGCTACGCAAGTCGGTTGAACCGTTCGCCAGCACGATCGTCGATCTTCATGCTCGGGGCCTCGTGACCTCGCTGTTGCCGGCCGACGTCGACCTGAGCGATGCGCTAACGGTCGGTGCCGAGTGGTTCGGTGCCGACCACCCCATCCTGAAGTGCCTTGCACTCGGCGTGGCCATCCACCACGGCGCGTTGCCCGGCCCCTTTCGGCGCGAGATCGAACGTCTCTTGCAGCGCGGCATCCTGAAGGTCACTATCGCCTCGCCCACGCTCGCTCAAGGACTCAACCTGTCCGCCTCCGCGGTGCTCTTTCACAGCCTGCACCGCGGCAAGGAACTGATCAAAACCTCCGAGTTCATGAACGTGATCGGCCGTGCCGGCCGCGCGTTCGTCGATACGGAAGGACTCGTCCTCTACCCGATCTTCGCCCCCACACAAGGTCGCCGCCGTGAGTGGTTCCAACTAACGCAAGGAGACGGCGGCAAGGATCTCCAATCGGGGCTGATTGAGATCGGTGTTGACCTTCTGCGCCGGATGTACCGCTCCCAAGGACTCACGGCGGTCGAGCCCTTGCTTGAATACCTCACCGGCGCCCCCGAGTGGTCTCTGCCCGTCGTGGCACACGAGGCCGCTGACGTGCAGGAGGCCGCCGCCGTGAGCTGGCGAGAGAACCTCAAACTTCTCGACATCGGCATCCTCAGCATCGTCGGAGACGGCGACCAAGACGTGATCGCCGACGCCGCGACCCAGATCGTCGCCGACGCCCTGCGCGACTCGCTGTGGGACCGGCAACTGCGCCGCGACGAAGACATCAACACGGCAGCCGTTCGTGCGCTCGTCTACAGCCGGACCAGGTACCTGTGGCAGACGGCCACACCATCCCAGCGCCGCGGATGGTTCCTGGCAGGACTCGGGGCCGAGGGCGGTTCCGAGCTCGCACAGGTATCCGGTCACATCATCGCCCTCGCGGGTCAGGCCGAGACCGCGATCCTCGAGGAGGACCATGCGGCAGCCGCCGACCTGATCGTGCTGATCGCCGAGACGGTATTCGCAATCGAGATCTTCGAGCCGAAAACGAGCCTCGCCAACTGGGACGACGTACTACGGCACTGGGTACGCGGATCGGCCCTGAGCGAGGTGCCCGGAGACCGCGTTGAGGTGGCCCAGTTCATCGAAGACGACGTCATCTACCGGCTGGTCTGGGGAATGGAAGCCGCCAAGGTGTACGAGGCGGCGCAGAGCAACGCCGACGCCGAGGCCTTGTCGGGCTCGGTACTCGCCGCCATCGAGACGGGAACCTTCAACCAAGCGGTCTCGGTCCTGATCCGTACGGGCTTCGACCATCGTCTCGCCGCCATATCGGCGGTCACGAGCACCGCAGCCACCTTCGATTCGCCGGACGGCATGCGCCAGTGGATCGATGGGCTCGCCCCTCAGTACGCCCTCGACCCAGACTGGCCGACACCTGAGTCACGGTCAGCATGGGAGGGATTCGTCAACCCGTCACGGACACGCCGTGCCCGCCGATGGAGCCAGCAGACCCGCGACGTGCAGGAAGTCACCTGGTTCGCGACGCCTCCCGAACCGGACACGTGGCTGCGGGTGACCGACGCGACCCCGGGGAAGATCAACATTTGGTCTACAGGCTTCGACCTGCTCGGCGAGGCGGCTGTTCTCCTCAATCAGGAACGGCAAGGCGTCCTCCGCGCCCGCCGGCACCGCGCGGACACCGGTATCCGTTTACGCTATCGGGGCCCGGGAGATTTGTTGCCGAAACCACCGGTCCTTGGTGGATAGACAGGCGCTTCGAATTCTTTGGGCGCCCGGTGGCCTGCTTGCGCACGGCGCCCCACCGCCCGAGGGCGTGGCCGGCGCCGCTGGGGAGTGACCTCGCCCGGCACGTCCGAGCCTGCACGCCCCGACTTACCCAGCAATCACAACCTTCACTCCGGTAGATAACTCACTGTCTGGCCACCGCCGTCTGGTGCCGTGACCTGCTCGCCGCCGGACGGTAACCTGGCGCTCCGTGACGGTCACGAGCGTTAGTACTCCGCCCGACGGCGCTGGCTACGATGCGCTGGTCTTCGATTGGGACGGCACCCTCGTCGACTCCCGTCAGCTTTGCTTCGACGCGCTCGCCCGCGCTCTGGCCGACGTCGACGTGACCCTCGACCCCGTCTGGTACTGGTCCCGCGAGGCCATCGCTTCGCCCGATCTGCTCGTGCTGTGGGAACAGGAATTCGAAACGCTTCCTGAGCCGGTGGATGAAATCATCGTGCGCTGCCGTCGATATGTGATGGCCGCCGCCGCGCAGCTGGTCGTCATCAATGAAACCGCTCGGATCGCGCGGGCCGCGAGAGCCCATGGCCAGCGCTTGGCAATCGCCTCGAACGCCTCCACCAACAACGTCGCCGCCGGACTGGCCGCAACAGGCCTAAACCAACTGTTCACCACCGTGGTCACCTGGAGCGACGTCCCGGCCGGGCGGGGAAAACCGGCCCCGGACGTCTATCTGCTCGCCGCCAGCCAGCTCGCCGTGGTCCCGCAGCGCTGCCTGGCCTATGAGGACACCGATGCCGGCGTCACCGCAGCCCTGGCTGCGGGGATGAGCGTCTACAACGTGCGCACCCGCTTGCTATACCCCTGACCAGAACCCCCGCGGTCCCACGTCTCTGAGGTCCTCAGCCGGAGCCGTTTCACCAGGATGCTCGCACGGGCGTAAGGCCATCACTCGCTGGTGGAAGCCCTGAAGGCCCACCTCAACGAACCACTCCGCGTGGCCCGTCCCGGGGCCGCCGGTCATCGCGGGCTGTTTTGCCTGCGTCGGGCGGGCGGAAGGTTGCGGTCGCACCGGGTGTGTAGAGCGCCGCGCCACAGCGCGGGCCACATGTTGCGCAGGACCTCGGCCAGCGCCCGCAGGATGGCCGGCCGCTGGTGCGGCGCGCTGCCGGAGAGACAGATACGCACGAGAACGCACAGGAACAACATCGCGATTGCTATCGCGATCAGCGCGGCGACCGCTACAGGTGTGGACACGTCGAGAACGTCCTTCGTCGGTCCCGGGATCTGCTCCCCGGGCTGCGGTCCATTAACCCACCTGGCTATTCTTCGTAGAGAAGAAAGTTTGCGGGGTTGTAAAAGGAGAGCATATGCCGCGGGGCACGATCAGCGGGGCCACGGCCGCCTTGATCGCCGCCGTGGCGGAGCAGGGTGTGACCGTCTCGGCGTACCAGATCGAACGGTGGCGGACCGCCGGCGATCTGCCCCGTCCGGTTCGCCACGGCCAGGGCCGGGGCCGGGGCGTGTACTCCGAGGCACCGGACGAGCAGACGGTGCAGCGGGCCGTGATGCTGGCCCGGGTATCGCGGCGCGGCTCGCGGCGGATGGGATCTCACCCGATCGAGCGTCTGGCGCTGGGCCAGCCGATCGAGGAAGCAGTGGCACGGGACTCCATTGATGAAACCCTGGCCGACATCGGCCGGGTGTTCGGCCTGGGCGCCGCCGACGAGGACGCGGCCTGGCAGACGCGGGAAGTCATGGCCCACCAGATCCCGGAGACGCCCTTCCGCTGGCAGGACATGCTCGACGCGGTCGAGGACAAGCCGCCGCCGGCAGCGCCGCTGCCGGGCCGGACGCGAGCGGCTTATGCCGTCATGCTGCACTGCATGGTCGGTAACAGCGATGACGTCACCCCGGACGACATCCCGGAGTTGCTCGGCCTGATCGGCGGCCTCTCCCCGGAAGCTGTCGAGCAGCTACGCGCCGAGCAGTACGAAGCGGATCTCCGCGGCGAGCAGCCCTGGCGGGCCGTGTACGAGCGGATATCGATCCCGCGGCTGCGCGCCGACGCCCGGACGATCGAGATCGAACTGTGGCAGCGGGCGCTGGCCGCGTTCTGGACGGTCACGACCCAAAATATGATGGTGGCCATGGTCGGCACCCTGGCGTTGGCCGGGAGCCCGGTCGACCTCGGCCCGCATCTGCGGATCACAGCCGAGGCTGTCCACACGCTCCAGGCCGACCCGATGTGGAAGGTCGTGAACCAGTATCAGCTGAGCCGCCAGCCGCGCCGCCGTGTGCGAGAACTGACGCTCGGCGCGATCGGCATGATAATCGGCGGGCAGGTCGAGGCATGGGAGAGCTATCTGGAGCGTGTTCTCGCGATTACTCATCCGGCCAGCCACGACCGCCCCTGAACCGGCTCCCGCTCGTGTGGCCCCGGCCGGCGAGGACGGCCGGGGAACGGTCAGGCCGCCGGGTCGGCCGCCGACTCGGCGAAGGGCAGACGGTTCCACGCCTGCATGAGCAGGGGGTTGGTGTCGTCAGGGTCGCGAAAGTCGTTGAGGGCGATGCCGAGGTCCCAGGCCTGCCGCTCGTCGCCGGCGCTCATGATCTGCGTCAGGATGTCCGATGCCGAGCGGCGCTGGCCGATGGCGACCAGGTGCTCGATGTCGCGGACGGACGCGACGATCGTGGGCAGCGCCGGGGTCGGCAGGAAGTCGCGGCCGAAGCTGTTGGCGATATACCAGGGGTCCAGCGTGGCGACCATGCCGATGATCGGTCGGTCGGCGGGAAGGTGCGCGAACTCGGCGGCGCCCTCGTGAATCTTGGCGAGGGTTCGTCCGAGCTGCCCGAATGCCTTGCCCAGGGTGTCCGTGTATTGCCGCTGGGCAGAAGCGTCGGCGGCCCGCGCCGCCAGCGGTGAGCGGCGCGCCTTCGCCTCAACGAGCACGACGAGGTCGTCGAAAACGAGGAACTTGTCGGTGCTCTTCAGCTCCTTCTTGCCCTCGTGATAGACGATCTCCGGGCAGACGGTGACGCCCGGCAGCGTGGCGAACTGGCGCCCGAGGTAGTCCTCCAGCAGCTCACCCAGATCCCGGGCGAACGGCTCTCCCCACCGCTTCAACCCGACGTAGTACAACTCCAGCGGCGACAGCCGCCGAGAGATGAGCCGCGGGACCGGCGCGAGCAACCGTCCATCGGCCAGCCGCACGAACGGCCGGGAGGTCAGCGGGTTGAACGCGTACCGGTCGAGGTACGGAAGCGGAACCCGATTGCGGGCGGCGGCGTCCTCGGCCCGGAACTCGGCCATGCTGCCCGCGAATACCGCATCGACCACCGCGAGGACCTCATCGCGCGGCATCACCTCCAAGATCCGCTCGAAGTTGGCCTGGTCCATCCATGCCGGGTCGAAGATCCCGGCGTTGCGGTCCACCGCGGTGGCCAGCAGGATCACGATGGCGGCCGCGGTCGTCATGTCCGCACCGATCAGCTGCTTCATCGACTCGCTCGACACGACCTCCAGGGTCTTGCCGCCGGCGTAGCCGTCGAAGAAGGCCATCGATCGGGAGATCTCCTCCATGATCGATTCCTGGTACGGGAACTGCTCGAACGCGATCCGGGCCAACACCGCGAACGGCGAGTTCAGCTCCGGGCGCCCGAGCTCGTCGGAGATCAGGTTGTTGTGCATGTGACACGCCAGCACCACGTCCCGTTCGCTCGGCACCGCACTGCGGAAGGGATTGCCCTGGCAGATCGCCGCCTTGGCGACCGCCGCGAGCGCCCACGGCGGTGTCGCAACGAACGCGCGGGAGCTGTTCACGCCGTCCAGGTGACCCGGCAGCGACAGCGCGCGCCGGGCGACGGCGAAGAGCATCGCCTCCTGGTTGAATCGGCGCACGAAGTCGCCGAACTCTGTGTAAGAGTACTCCCGAGACGAAGAGGTGATCACGATCAAATCGTCCCACAACGCCACAACCGCATTTTATACACGAATGGGTGTTGACGTGGTTGTGGCACAACCTCGACTTTTCCTCTCATCGATCACCGAGGCCTGGACCGATCTGCGAGATCGGGCCAGGCCTCGTTAAGAATTCTCCGCTACACCGCTGTCCTTGTGCCGCCGCCATGGCGGGTTACCCGTGGGCGAAGCGAGATCTTGACGGCTCTGCGGGTGAATGCCGCGTCGGTGGACTTGTTGGACCACAAATACGCCTCGCCGCGATCGAGCGCGGCCAGCTTGGCCGGTGTCAGGTCGGCGAGTGCGGCGTTGGCCTTCTGCAGGTGTTTGAGCCAGGCCGGCGATGTGAACCGATGCAGGATGACGTGGTTGGAGAGTTCGATGAGTGGGATGGGCACTGACGGTGGGTCTTGGCTGGCCACGAGGATGCTCATGCCCTTGTGCCGCATCTCTCTGACACTTTCCACCAGGCCGTGCACCAGGTCGGGGCTCTCGATGTACTTGTGTGCCTCGTCGAAGACCACGAGCTTGTTGAACCGCTCCCCGTTGGCCGTCGCCTCGGCGAAGAGTTCCATGAGTACCACGAAGAGACCGAGCGCCTCGTCTTTCTCGATGAGTTCGTCGCGGAGGTCGACGATGATGAGGCGACCGGGCCGGACAAGGTCCTGGACCCGGAAGCTGTCGTCGATGTAGTCGGCTGCGAGGTCGAGTCGCTGGTGGGCGAGCTGCTTGATTTGGTCGGTCAGCGTGGACTGGTCGATGCCGTCGCGGAGGGCGTCAAGCGTGAGCCCGGAGCGGTTGGCCCGCATGATCCGGTTGAGCTGGCGGATGTAGGTCGACTGGTTACCGAGGGCGCCCATGAGGAAGCGCCAGTGGCTGGCCCGTAGTTCGTCGGAGCCGAACTTCAGTGGGTGGACCTCGATGGCGGGGTATTCGGCGCGGCGTGCCGCGACTTGGTCGGAGGGCGCCAGCATGACTACGTCGGTGAGTGCGGCGGGGTCGGCTCCGTAACGCTGCCGCAAGCGTTCCACCAGTTCCGCGTCGTCATTGGGTTCGACCATGCTGGCGAACTCGGGGGTGTAGGTCAGCGTGGGGCTGTAGTGGAAGACGATCGTCGCCAGTGGTTTGGGGAGTTGGTTGAGCGCCGGAACCGGCAGTGACACGGCTTCGATGATGGAGCCGAGCGTGTAGCTCTTTCCGCTGCCTTGCACCCCGAAGAGGCTGATGGTGTGGGTTTCGTTGAGGTCCAGAGCGATTCGCCTGCCTACGGCTTCACCGATCACGCCGTACTGGGGTGACGGGCGCGTCGTCCCCACGAATACGTCCGGGTCTGCGGTGGCAGCGGCCTGCTCCGTGGCGGCGGGAACCCGCGGCTCGACAGGCACGGGTGGATCGATAACAGCTGGCGGCTCCTCAGCCGGTTCGGGAGAGTCTTCGGTCGCAGCCGGCGGTTGCTCCGGCGGTACGTCCTGCTCGGCCGGGATGTCGTGCGACCGGGCAGGTGCCCGGAAAGCTGCTCCCGCTGGCCGTGGGACGGTGAGGTCGCGACCGGACATGGTGGCGGAGGTCTGGCTGTCCGCGGAGCCGGCGGCTAGCACCGGATCGGTCACGATCGCGTCGAGCAGTTCATCGACGAGGTCGCGGCCGATGCGGTGGAACTGCACGCCCGATTCGGTGTCGATGTCGGAGCCGGAACCACTCAGGTCGAAGATCAAACCGGTACGGGTGAAGTCCAGCCGATAGCCGTCGTCGAGGTTGTCGAGCAGCCATTCCGCCTCTGCCGCCGGCCCGGCGGTCATGACGCCGTGCCGAACCGCCCGAGCGAGGTAGTGCCGCAGCAGGGTGGCGAGTTCGGCGTTGCGTACCGTCCGGTCCGGCCGATCAGGCTTCAGGAGGTCGGGGTCGAAGCTGCCACGCAGGACATCCTCGCTCCGGTCGAGTTGCTCGGAGATCTTGTCGCGAAGCTGTTGGATGTCGGCGATGCTGTTCAGTGCCGTATGGCATTTGACCTCGACGAGGCGGCAGGTGATCGTGCGTTGCCGTGCGTTCAGGCTGAACAGAGCGAGGTCGGTGCGGTGCAGCGTGACGCTTTCGGTGATCTCGTCGGCTCGGCGCCGCGCCTCTCGATAGAGTTCCAGGTGCGCGTCCAGTGGTACCAGGACCTGATCTCGTAGTACGCCCTGGTAGTCCAGGTAGAGCCGGGCGATGGCCAGGCCGAGCACTTCGGTTCGCTGGTTCGGCGCGGTAGATGCGATCTTGAACGCGAGCCGCCCGGACAGCAGCCGGAGCTGGTCGAAGAAGGCACCTGCGTGGCGCCGGTCGATGTGTACGCCGTGCTGGTCCACCATCGGGTTGAGCATGGCCCGCAACTCGTCGACCGATCGGGAGCTGACCACCAGGTGATGGTCGAGGCCCGCGTCGCCGTCCGGGGCATAGTCGATCACGTAGGCCGGGCGCCGTGTGCTGCCCGGGCTGTCGAAATATTCGACGCCGAGGGTGCGGTCGACGGTGATGACCCAGTCGCTGCATCGGTGGGCCTGGTGAAGCAGGGCGGTGTCGTCGGCGTCGAGGCTGAGCGTGATCCGTGGAACGCGCCCGTGGCCGGGTTCGCCCGTGGTGACGGTCGCGGTGGCTGCGGCGATCGTCGCCGGTAGTGCGGCCAACAGGTCGGTGCATTCCTCTGCGCCGGGCAGCTCGCGGGCGTGGCCGTGGCGGGGTTGCTTGTGCCAGGCGATGTCCGTGCCGGTGTCGACGAACCGCACTCGCATGGGTTGGACGAGCCCGTGAACCGGGACGGGCACGGCTTGCTCGTCCTCACCGACATCGAACCGTTCACCGGTGAAGGCGTCGAACAGGACGGTCACGTGGGCGGTGTGGTTGCTGGTCGCCGAGCGGTACTCAGCCAGCGGCCGGATCGCGACCGAGAGTTTCGGAGTGAGGGCAGTCGCCGACGGTACGGCGAAAACCTCAGCCTCGGCAGTGTTGCTCCAGGTTCCTCGCAGCAGGTCGGCCAGCGCTTCGCCGACGCCCGGGGTCTGCGGGTCCGTGGCGAACAGCCGCAGGTCGTAACGCAGCTGCTTGGTCGAGGGGCGGCGTTCGAGTTCGAGCAGTGTCTCAGCGAGGATGTCGCCACGCCCGGCGTTGACCGCGCACACCACCAGCGTGCTCACGTACGGGTGCATCCGCAGGTATCGTTCGAGCCGGTCGGCAAGCTTGGCGGGTGGGATCGTGCCCCCGGCGGCCGGTCCGGCGGCGGCCTTCAGCGCTTGAGCGAGATCCATCAGGACGGTCTGCGGGTCGTGGGTCTCCGACGGGAGGCAGACCCCCCAGTACCGGCTGAGGTTGGCTGCCGCCATGGTCAGGCGCCCGTCGTCGGCCACCACAGTCAGCGGGAACCCGGTGGGTTCGAGTTCCAGCAGCGTGTGCCCGGCGGCGATGAGGCTGGCCGGCTCGGCTGCCGCGGCGTCCGCCAGCCAGGCGTTGCCGAGTTCGGCCCAGGTCAGTAGCCACAGCAGACGCAGTGGATGGGTCGGTGCGACGAGCGTGAGTTCCCGGTGGGTGCCTGCGGCGTCGCGGTAGTCGACCGTCACCGTGTCGACGCGGAGCAGTGCGGTGAGGTCGCGCAGTGCTCCGGCCACGGACTGCTGGGCTCGATGCAGGTGCCAGGTCAACGCGGAGGCGTACGCCTGGGCGTAGGCGATGATCGGTTCACGAAGGGTGACCAGGTCGCGACCGGCAAGGATCATGTCATCGGTGCCGGCGATCGCCTGGAAAACCGCCGTCCGACCTTGCAGGACCAGGGCCGTCGACTCGTCATGGTTCGCGGGAAGGCCGCTGTCAGACCGGTGGATCTCCACAGGGGTCTCGGCCGCTACGGTGATCCGCAACGGCTGAAGCCGTTCCGGTGCGGCGAGAATCTCCCGCTCCAACTCGCCGAGGACTGGGCCGACCTGGATCTCGGCATTGCCATACGATCCGAAGCCGGCCTGGAGGCCGACGCGGTCCCGGCCTTTCCAGGACACCGAGCGACAGGTGAGGGTCTGCCAGTCCCGACCGTCGGCGAGCGCTGCGAACTGCAGTTGTCGCAATACCTGGGTGACGCCGACGCCTTTGGTGATCTGTTGCCTAGTGGGCGGCTCGTCCAGGTCGTCGCCGTCGGCGACCACGTAGAAGCGGTCGCTCTCCTCAGGTGGGTGACCGCCCGACTCGATCTCCTCGCCGCGTCGACCGCGACGTTCGGCTGTCGGCAGCTCGACCCCCGCCGCGTCCAGCGGCAGCACCCGTACGTAGTGCCAACCCGGTTCCAGGTTGGCAGTGCGCAGCTTCCGCAGTTTCGCCTTGTACGGGTCGCGGACGGTGGTGGAGACCTTGACCATGGTCTGCACGCCGGCCGGACCTGCTTCTTCGGAGACCAGCTGCACCGCGAACCGGGCCAGGCCGGTGACCGTACGTGGATCGGGTTCGACGCGGAAGGTGACCGCCAGTTCTGTCTGCCCGGAGCCACCGGCGATGAGGTAGGGCTGGCCGGCGATGCTGCCCAGCACCGCATGGTCGGCGTGCTGCGGCTGGCTGCCGGCCAGTGGCAGATCGAGTTCGCCGACTCGGATCGTGACGTGCTGGACCGGTTGTTCGTCGGGCAGCGGCCAGCGGTGGAAGGCGAGCGGCCAGTTGGCGTGGTCGACGACGATCGGCCGGGTCCAGGCTCTCGGGTCATCCAGGCCGGTGCGGGTCAGGAAGTCCGCGAGCCGGGACCGGAAGCCTGCATCGGTGAGCCGTAACGCGATCACCCGCTGGCGTACGGATCGGTCCGGGGTGTTCAGCGTGCGGACCGCGGCCACGTTGCGCTGTACACGAAGTCGCACACCGGCAGGTTCGGTGAAGACCTCGAAGTCGGGGATCAGGCCCAGTTCGAACAGCGCTGCCCCGGCGGCCGGACGGTCGTAGTCGTTGGCGGCAACGGTCAGCAGATACCGTGCCCGCTCGGCAGCACCGGCTGGACGTGCCGCGTGTTCGTCGAGCGCGGCGAACATCTCGAGCAGATCGTGGCGCAGTTCGTCCGGCACGTTCACCAGCAGTTGCGCTATCAGGTCGGGGTAGACCTCGCCGAGCGTGACGTCCTCGAAGGTGGCCACGTCGAACGAGTCCTCGGCGCTGACGTGCACCCCGGGTGGGAGGAAGACGAGCAGCGGCGGACGCAACCGGTCCTGGGCGTCCGGGTTGCGCAGCTCGACCAGCTTGGTGCTGGTCACGGCGACGTCGGCGGCGACGGTCGGCGGCTGCCCGAGGACGTGCACCTGCGCCTGATCGCCGACGGCCTCGCGTAGCCTGCGGCACAGCCGCTCGGCCAGCGAGGCGGGTACGTCGGCGACCCGCGCGCAGTGGCCCCTCCCACGGGCTGCCAGCAGGCTGGACAACCGTGGGACGAGCACTCGTTCGAGCGCCTCGTCGAAGTCGGCGTCGGTGATCTCCCGCAGCCCGGTGCTCGTGCTCATCGTGATGGTCCAGCCGAGTTGAGGAGGTATCGGGGCGTGATGGTCTGCGTCAGATACGCGTCGGACAGATCGCTGTAGAAGCCGATCTCCCGCAGTTTGGCGACGAAAGCCGCGCGGTTGGCCCGCAGCGCGGCCTGATCCGTGAGGGTAGGCGCGCCGAAGCCGTCTCCCGGCGGCAACTGGTCGATGTACAGGCCGTAGGTCTCGCGGAGCTCTTTCAGGAACTCGTCGACTCGGAGCGGCTCCGTGCGCAGCAGGCCGTGACCGTCCGGCCGTAACAAGGCCAGCTGCAGCAGAACCTCCAGCAGCCGGCTGTCGAAGATGAACCGGCGTTCGCCGCGGCGCGGCTGGGCGATCATGGCACCCGGCCGGTTCTTGAGTAGGAGCGCGTCGAGGCATTCGGTGAGGTATTTGCGATGGAATGCCACCCGGCAGCTCGAGATGATCTCGATGTAGGTGGTGAACGCATCGAGTTTGAGCCCCACCAGGTCGGCGATCGCCGAGTCGGCGTCCTCCTCGGATTCCTGTACCGCATCGAGCACCCGCGGCAGGCGAGATTTGGCGAAGGCTTCCCGGTCGGTGCGGTATCGGGGTTCCAGCAACTGCAGTAACTCGGGGACCCCGAACACCCCGTCGGCCGGGCGACGGCGCTTGTTCGTCCGGACCAGGTGCGCGGCCAGGTCGTCGAGCTTGCGCACGGTGAAGGTCCCTTGGATGAACTCGGGCATCCGCGCGTACCAATAACGGGCGCTGCGCTCGGCCAGCGCGGCCACGGGCGTACCGGGAATGCCGGCCACGTCGAGGAAGAACCCGCACGTGGGGTCACCGGTCTGCCCGGCGATGCGCTGCGGCAGCAGCCGCATCAACCGCAGGTGGTACCGGGCGAGGTGGAACGCGAACAGGATCTTCAGGTGCTCGACTAGCACCGAGCGGGGAATGACCTGCTGGTGGTACAGCAGCCGGAAGAGGTCGGTCACCAGCAACCGCGCCGCTTCCTGGTCCAACGGCGGATAGCCGTACGCCGCCTTGCCCTCCCGGTCGGTGACCTTCTTACGCAGCACCTGGGCCAGGTTGATCAGCGCCTGGGTCTCGACATCGACCGTGGCACCCGTGGCTGGCGTCTCGGTACGACCGTCGACACCGGCGAAGAAGAACTGTTTGAGGTCGTCCAGCGCCCGTGCCCCGCGACCACCGGGTTCGTGGCGGATCATCCAGTACAGCTGATCATCTGCCCCGTAGGGCCGTGACCGCTTGCCCGCCCGATACCGGTAGGCGAATCCGTGCAGTGGGCGCAGCCCGGCCACCGCCTGGCCCGGACGCCCACGGTTGACCAGGTCGAGCAGGTTGGTCTCCAGCCAGCGGTAGGTCATGGCCGGGTCGAATCCCTGGAACAAGTCCGGGTTGTCCCGGATCTGATCGACGTAGGCGTCGATCGGGATGCCGTCCGGCGCTCCGATCACCACGCTCGGCGAGCCGCGGAACCACAGCCGTGGCAGCAGCCCGGTCAGCACCCGGTCCATGTCGAGTTGCTTGTAGTCCAGGAAACTCACGCCGGGATGACGGAACTCCCGGTCCTGACGGTGCAGTCCCATCACGCCTCCGCAGCCGGGCCGGTCGAGGTCTCGGGGGCGTCCATCACCAGAACACCGCCGTCGGCGATCCGGATCCGGCGCACATCGCGGCCGGCCACGGTGAGCAACAACTCCCGGTACGGGGTGGCCGACAGTTCGTTCTTGAAGATGGTCAGCCCCAGGTACAGCCCTTGCTGCTCGGCCGAACTGGGTAGATGCCCGTTACCGAGCCGGAACAGCAACTCGAACAGGTCCAGCCTGATCCGCAGTCGAGCCTCATGACCGCCCGGACCATGATGGCTGAGCACCAGCTCCTGACAACCGCCTTCCAGATAGGCCGACGCCGGGCCACCGGAGGGACGCAAACGGAGGCTGTCCGCGGGGAACAACCGGTAACTACGGACGGTGCCACCGGGAATCGCCCGGACCTGCAACGCGAGCGCACCACCGGACACTGCGGCACCGGAAAGCCCTTCACCTCGGTTGATCGCGGTGATCAGGTCGGGTAGATGTCCGGGCACCCGATCCGGGTGGGCGAGCAACTCGGTGAAAGTCCGCGCCGACCGGTACGGCAGCATCCGGGACGAACGTTCCTCGTCCACACACTCGAAGTAGAAGCGGCGGCGGGCCGCCGCCAGGTATCGGCGGTGCGCTTCGGTCTCCGCCGGGTTCGCTGCGGCGCCACGCGGCAGCCGGGCGAACGCATCGTCGAGCAACCGCTGGTCGTAGTCGCCGCGCTGGTCGACCGTCATCAGAGCGCGCCCGGCGTCCGGTCCGACATAGTCCAGCCGCCGGTCCAGGGCAGGGTCGGCGACCGCGGCCACATCGAGCTGAGCCAGCAGCGCCAGGAGTCGGTCCCGGCCACCGGCCGGACCGATCCAGCTGTTGAAGTAGAACCCGTCGAGGATCGCGTCGCTGTCACCACGCGTATACAACTGATCGATCTGTTCGCAGTCCCGGCCCGAGGTCAGCAGGTAGGCCAGCGCGGACCCGACGTCACGCATGGTCAGATGCTGTACCCCGCGCAGAGCGGCGGTGGTGAACAGCATCCGCAACCGCCCGGCGATTCTGGGGCCGACGCCCTCGTTGGCCAGCGTCTGCGCGTTGTGCCGGGCGTAGCAGGTGGCAGCGAGCGGACATCCCCCACACGCCTCCCACTGGGCCGGGTCGGTCATCCGGGCCAGCAGCCGGTCGAAGATCGGCGGCCCGAACTCCTCGGATTCGGAGAACAGACTCCGCCGATTCATGTTGATCACCGCGACCGGGCCGTCGTCGGCAGCGCCGCCCAGCCCGGCACGCACCCTCGCCGCCAACGCGGGAAACCGCTCTTCGTGGACACTGACGAAATCGACCAGCCGACCTTCGTTGATGGCCATCAGCCGGGTCTCCCCGGCATTGCCGCCGAGTTCGGTTCCGGCGTACGGGGCGAAGAAGTCCGACAGCACCTCGTCGTTGGCGCGTTCTCCCTCGTCCTGGCTGCCGTCGTGGTTGGTGCGCAACCAGCGGCCGTTCGCCAGCCGGAGGTCAGCGCCGTTGTCCCGATACACCGGCACATCGGCACCGGCGGCTTGCGCATCGCTCAACAACTGCTGCAGGTACGCCGTCTTGCCGTCACCCGCATTACCCGTGATGATCACCAACTGGTAGCGCCCGGCCAGCACCGCCTCGGTCAGCCGGGTGTCCAGTGCCGTGGACACGTACAGGTCGAACGGCCGGGCGCCGCTACGGGTACCCGCGTTGCTGCCGGCGCTCTGGCTGTACAGCGAACTCAGGAAGCCGACGAACGGGTTCGTCCCCTGCTGCGCGGCGGGCACGGTGACCGGTGGCGGGGTAGCCGGCTTCATCGGCCGGTGAACCCGGTCGCCGACCGATCGCAGGGCGGTCAGGAACTCGGCCGCACTCGCATACCGCTCGCTGCGCCACGGCGCGATGGCCCGGAGCAGGACGCCGACCAACTCGTCGGAGAGGTTGGTGAGGCCTGCGTAGGTCCGTGGATCGACCGCCGGCTCACCGGCGGCGCGCCGCACCCCGTCACCGAACGGCCACCGCCCGGTGAGCAGCTCGTACAGTGTCACACCGAGCCCGTACACGTCGCGGTCGACCAGGTCCGCGATCGTCACCCGGCCCGAGGAATAATCCGGTGGGGCATATTGGGGGGTGCCACCGACCTCGGACAGGCTGTCGCTGGCCCGGGTCGCCACGTTGAAGTCAAGGATCTTGCAGCCCACGTCGGTGCGCAGCAGGTTGGCCGGCTTGACGTCGCAGTGGAAGATGCCCTCACCGTGCAGGTGGGCCAATCCGTCCGCCACGTCGACGCCGAACCGCACCACATCCGCTGGCCCCAACGCCCGGTCGGCGACCAAGGACTTTCCATCTCGCCCTTCGAGGTGCTCGAACACCACGTAAGGCACCTTGCCCAACTCGAGGTAATCGGCCTCGCGCACCACCACGATGCTGCGATGCAACGGCAGACTCAGCAGCAGCTTGAACTCCCGCTTCAACCGCTCGACCACCGAATCGGTACCCCGGTGAACGATCTTGACCGCACGCTCCTCGTCGGCCAGATTGTCATAGACCCGGTACACGGTGCCGAACCGGCCCGCTCCCAGTTTCGCCCGAACCTGGTACTTCGCCGTCAACTGATGCCCTGGCGGCAGATTCCCGTAATCGACCTCGGCCGGCTTCGGCCGACTCACACCGGCCGCAACCCGGGCCAGCCGCTGCAATTCACGCAACGCATCCGCCGCCGACGGCCGAGCCGACGGCGCCAACGAACACATCCGGCGCAGCAGCGCCTCCACCGGCGGATCCACCCCGGCCGCCGACAACGCCGAATCCGGCAGGACACTGCCCCGACGGAACTGGTCTGCCGACGACGCGAACGGCAACTCCCCGGTGAGCAACTGAAAGCCGATCACCCCGGCCGCGTAGACGTCCGAGGCACGGCTCATCGCCTGCGCCCGATTCTGACACTCCGGCGCCACATAGGCCGGGTCGAGCGCGTCGGCCAGGCTGCCGACGACCGTGTAATCGCGCGCCCCTTCCGGGCGGGCGTAGTCGAAACCGGTCAGCAGCGCCCGCCCGGTGTCACTCGAGACCAAAACCGCGGTCGGGGTCAACGCCCGGTGCAACACCGCGTAGGCGTGCGCATGAGCCAGACCTCGCACGATGTCACCCAAGACCCGCAATCTTGCGTCGGCGCTCAGCGCCTGCCGCGGATCCCTCAGATGAACGGCCAGAGCCTGCCCCCGCGTGTCGTCGAGGACCAGCACGAACCGGCTGTCGTCGTCGCTGGCGAAGAACGTCCGGCGCCCCACGATGAACGGGCTCGGCGGCAACTTCGCCAGCACCTCGTACGCATTGGCAATCTTGAGCTTCTGGGTGGCGCGCTCCCGTTCCGGCAGCAACGGATTGGCCCGATACACCCGCAGCAGGACCGTCTCGTCGGCTCCGGCCACCGCGTTGCGGGCCCGATAATCGGTGACCTCATCGTCGCCGCCGAGCCGCTCGATCACCACCCAGTCACCGAACCGTTGCGGCCCGGTCGGTCGGCGGACCGTGCCGGTAAGCGCTTCAATGATCGCCGCCTGATGCTGGCGGACGTCGCGCGCCATCCCCGGCCGAACCCGGGACACGTCACCCAACGCCGCGATCAGCCCGTCCAGGTCGGTGACGTGCAGCGCGTCCGCGTCGTCACGGTCACTCGGGTCGACCAGCCTGGCCTGTGGGCCGACCAGAGCGACGAGCTGATCGACATAGACCCGCGACAACGCGGGCCGATGCTGGGTGAGCAGGCCTTTCACCGCACGGGCATGCGCCCTCAGCTTGCGTACGGGTGAGGCGAACGGTTCCCGGCCCGCCGGGTACCAGCGGGTGCCGGCGACATCGATACGCCCCCGGGTGCCCTTCACATCAACCAGGCAGACGCCCCGCGCGTTGACGACGACGAGGTCTACCTCGTAGCTGTCCCCGTGCACCGGGATCTCGACGTTGTGCAGGATGATCCAGTCGTCGGGGGCGTACTCGGCCAGATGCCGCAGCACCAAACGCTCGGCGTCGTTGGCCGGGGTCCCCCCGCCGACGATCTGGGCCATCGCTACCGGGCCGCCTCTCGCACCGCATCATCCAAGAGCTTGAAAGCCTGATCCTCTTTCTTATCAGCCTCGTCCCGATCTCGATACGCCGCCCGCACCGTCTCCGCGATCCGCTCCCGGTCACTCTGTGTACACTCCGGTACTGGAATCTCTGCGCGAAGCATCTCGTGGATGTCCTGCTGCTTTCCACCGGTGGCAAGAGACCGCAGGATTCGAAATGCTGCCTCCGAGCGCAGGAAAGCAAAGAGGTATGCGCCGGAAAATTCTGGATCGCCCGATACTACCCTCAGGAAATGCTCGGAGAAAACGTAATTGTCAATCCAGCTCCCGGTAGCGAAGACTGGGCGACAGAATACTTCACCTTCGCCCAACGTGCCTTGTGAAGCGATCAGTACCGTCTCGTTGGCCGCCTTGACAGCCCTCTGCTCAGCCTCAGACATCAAGATTCGGCGCCCTTCGGGCCTGAGCCAGAATCCTTGACGTTGTCCTACTAGCTGGACGCCGTTTTCAGAATCGCTTTCAACGCGCTTAAAACGATTGCCGCGTGCTAGGCGACCACCCCTACATATGTCACCCAGAGTTCGATGAGGAATCCCCGAAAGCCGCGAGAGGATCCGACGCGTGCGGGGCGTGAAATTCAGTGCCCGAATCGTCATCGGAGTCAGCCCGCTGACACTGAAGTCGATGTCGCGGGGCTGGTCGTGCCAGCGAACGTCCAACAAATCGGGAATACCAGCCGACTCGAAGAGATCCCGCGTGGCGGCGCAGACCCCATCCTCAAACCGCTGACGTGACTCCATGGATTCCTGGATGAGCTCGTCGATACGATGTTCCTTCGCTTTCCCAATGCGCGGGATCGGAATTTCTGCGACGTGCTCCGGTTCGATATGGCGAACGCTGGTGCCATAGACATCACCTTTCACCATCGGGATTCCGAGCGGGCTGGCGAGAAAAGTATAAAGATAGCCCGGCGGAATCTTGTCGCCGTCAGCTACAACCCGTAGTACGTCCTCGCTGCATGCAAGCCCTTGCATGCTCAGCCTTGCGTAAGCGACTCTCCCCGCCGTCATCCCGGAACGAGTAATAAGCGTCCAGCCAGGCTCGATGGGAAGCTTGGGGTTTTTCTTCATTGCGGAACGGGTTAATAGCTGAAGACTGGTCAGATCGGCCTGGAAAATGTCAGCACTGCCAAGAAAGGGCACACCGAAGTCGGGGCTCGTAGTCCAGGATCGAGTGACGCGACCAGCGTGGAATATCCGACTGGTAACCTCTCCAAGCGTTTCGGTTCGAGGGTATTCCTGGATTAAAGTTCTAGCGTCGTAAGCCCTGGATACATAGGGCTTCGCATCAAGGCGGAAACCCTTCTTAGCGAGCCAGCTGGCGCGTACCGGGGTGTCGAGGGCGGCGATTTTCACAAAGTCTCCTCGGGAAACCAGTCACGCAGTGTGTCGCGAAGCTGGAGGAATGCGGGATCGATGCAATTCTTGACGGACACCCGGCCAGCCACTCGGTGGAAAACTGCCTTCGACGTGTCGGCGCGATGGCGCCGCCGTAGATGTTCGAGCGCCGCCTTCGGGTTGCCCGGCTTGGTCTGGCCCGCAGGCCAGTGCCCGCTGACGGTGAGGATGTGCCGGAAGTCCGGCGGGCAGCCCAGGGCGCCCGCCAGGTTGGGGTTGTCCTGCCAGAGCCAGGCCTCAAGTTCGGGGTCGAGGACGACCACCACATACTCGTCCCACTCCAGGCTGACGTTCTTGCTGATCCGGTCGTGGATGTTCTTGACGCCGGGACTGCCCTCCCAGTCGTTGTCGAGCATCACCACGGCATGCCGGTGGGTGGCCACGTATGGTCGCAGCAGTTGGTGGGCGAGGCCGTACACTTCCGGGTCGCGGCGGGAGGCGACGACGATGTCCGTCGGCTCGACTGTGAAGCTCCCACAACCGAGCCGGCGGTGGCTCGCAGGGTTACCGAAGAATCCGCGGACCATCTGTTCCATCGAGCCGTCCGCGACGAGGAAGACGACGTCACGCTTGTCTGCTGGCATGACTCCCCTGGGTGAAGGTCGTTACGAGAAGACGCCGGCTGCGAAGAGGGTGCCGATGTCGATGTTGCCCTGCCATTCCCTCAGCTGGGGGTGTTCGTCGCCCGGGATGACGGTAACGGCGCCGTCAGTGCCGATCCGGGCCGCGAGCACGTCGCTCAGCTCAGTGTTGGCCAGCACGATCGGCGATTGGGTGGAGACCAGCACCTGCCCGTTGTAGATCGAGGACAGCGACTGCACTACGGTTTCGATGGCCCGCGGGTGTATGCCGTTCTCCGGTTCCTCGGTGGCCAGCAGCCGGGGTATCGCCGCGGTCGGCAGATACGGCAGCAGCGACAGGGCGAGGATACGCAGCGTCCCCTCGGACAGCCCGGAAGAGGTCACCCGATATCCGCCTGCGTAATTGACCGCGAAGTAGGCGTAGTGGTCCTCTTCGCGTTCGATCGCGGTGATGTCGGCGACCTGTGGCAGCGCCGTGCGCACGTGGTCCACCCAGAAGCGGAAGCGGTCCGGATCGGACTGCTGCAGATGCAGGGCGAGCCACGGGGTGTTGCGCCCGTCCGGCAGCAGCCGCACCGGGTCGCCGGGTGGTGCCGCCTCACGCAGCGAGTCCCAGTCCGGGTTGTAGAACACCACTCCCTCACGCAGCAGCTGGCCCAGCCACAGCGCCGCGGGGAACAGTTCAGGGTCGGCGAGCACCGCGCCGAGCGCAAGCTGACCGGGCGGTACTTTCAGGTCGGGTATGCGCGGCCCGCGGGTCGTGGTCTCCACCCAGAAGCGGGTGGGTTCGCCAGCACCGGGCCGCCGGATGATCACCTGCCCGTTCTTGGTGCGCTTTTGCGTCAAGGATTTGCCCTGCAGCGGAACACCCGGCTGCGGCCTCGGCCCCGTCTCGGGGAAGAGGAAAAGGTATTCCTCGACGACACGCAATTCGTAGTTGAACACCTCCAGGCGTACCTCGTACCGAAGGTGGGTGGGGGTGTGCTCGGCGAGCGAGGGCGCGCTGCGTCCGGCCATCATGTTCTCGATGTCGGCGGGCAGCCGGGCCTCGATCGAGAAGGTGAGCGACTCGCCGTGCCCCTGATGCAGGAGTTCGGTGAGGGTCCGCGCCCGCGGGACCCGCCGCGCGGGCTGCGGGCGCAGGAATGCGTCGGCCGCCCGCTGCTGCCCGAGCAGGTCCCCGAGCAGCACCGGGATGTCGAGCAGGGTGGTCTTTCCCGCGCCGTTGCCCCCGGCCAGCACGTGATATCGGTCGAAGTCCACGCTAAGCCGCGGAAAGCACCGATATCCGTACGCCTCGACGCGGGTGATCATCGGGGTGCTCCAGGCTCGGGGTGCGCCTCGCGGAACTCCCGGTACTTCTGGGCGATGACCGGCAGGTCGTTGTCGATCGCCTTCTCTCGGCGGGTGATCCGTCGGACGGTTGCGACCCCGTTGCGCCGGATGTTCTCCACGTACTCCTTGGGTTCCAGGACCACCTCACCATCCGGGCGGCGTTTGTACACCGGCTTACCCCTGCGGTCGAAGCCGACCTTTTCGGCCACCGCCATGAAGACCGGGTAGTCCACCTGCTGACCTAGATCGGCGGCCATCCGTTCCTCGCGGGTCTTGCGCTTGAGGAACAGCAATGACGTCAGGATGTTGACGTCGGCCTCGTGCACGAACGTCTCGACCGGCAGCTCAACGCTGGCCAGCACCCAGCAGTTGTCCAGGATCCAGCGGCGGATCCCCTCGTCGGACGGCCCCGGGTTGGACAGGATCCCGTTGGGCAACACGATGCCGATCTTGCCGCCGGGCCGGACCCACTCCACGGCACGCTGGATGAACAGTTGCTCCGGCGACATCGCGGAGACCCGACTGCCGGGAGTGGCCTCGACCAAGCCGGTCTCCTTGTTCCGCGACCATGGCTGCGCAACGCCGTCGCGGTAGTGCTCAAGGATCTCCTGATCTTCGATCTTGATGTCCGTACCGAACGGCGGGTTCGTCATAAGGATGTCGACCTGGCCCAGGGGAAGCCGGTCCCGGGCCACGATGCGATCCTCCAGGTGCCCCCCGGGGAAGGCCAGCGAATCCATCCAGAAGGCGTTGCCAGCCACACCGGTGAGCAGCATGATGCTCATACTGGTGGCGCGGACCAGGAAAGGGTCAAAGTCCGCCCCGAACAGGTGATCCTGGACGTACGCCGCGAGCCGTTCCTGGTGTGTCTCGAGCTGTTCCTCGGTGTCCGGCAGCCCGGTGGTGCCCTCCTCGGCTTGCCACTTCTTGAGCAGGTGCCGCAGCGTCGCCCGGAGGAAGCCGCCTGTGCCGCAGGCGGGGTCGAGGACGACGTCGTCCTCCTGAGGGTCGAGGATCTCTACCATCAGGTCGACCGCGCCCTGTGGGGTGAAGTACTGCCCGCGGTCACCACGAAGGTTGGTGCCGACCAGTTCCTGGTAGGCGATGCCCTTGGCGTCGATGTCCGTGCCGGCCAGGTCGTAGGAGGCGAGTTCACCGACGATGAAGGCCAGCGCCCGGTCCGACATCGTGATCTGGTCGCGCTCGGTGAAGAGCGGGTACTGTTTCTTCACTTCGGTGAAGAGTTCCTTCACCCGCTTGGCGATTTCCTCGCGCCCGTCCTTGTCGAACGGCTCCTTGGGCAGGGCGTAGAAGCGCCGCGGTACACCCAGCCGCCGGCTCTCCCGCTCGTCGTACACCTTGGCGAAGATGACGTATAGGAACTGCCAGAAGGCGGCGTCCTTTGGCAGGCCCTCGTTGCCGTGCACGTAGTTGTGGCAGCGCCGGAACGCCGTCTTGAGCATGGCGGCCTCGCCACGCCGTAGCCGGGCTGCCGAACCCAGAGTGCCGCTGAGGCTCTCGTGGCTGACCGGCCAGTCCGCCCGGTCGTCGAACTCGACGCCGAAGGTGCTGGTCTCCCGGTGCAGGAAGAAGAAGTCGAGCCCGTTGGTCCACATGCCGTACTGGGCGTTCGGCGTCTGAGGCTGACCGAGCAGGTCTTTGAGTTCGTCGAGGTCTTTCCCCGCCTGCTCGAAGGTTCGGATCTTCGTGACCGCCCGGCCGCTCTTGGGCTCCGGCTTACAGACCACGACGCGCTGCAGGTTGGCCAGCGTGTGCTCACTGCCAGGGGCGAACACGGCGATGTCCGCTTTCTTCGTGCTGCGGCGGCGGCCGTCGATCGACACCGGGATGGGGAAGTCACGCTCCATGTCGTCGACGGAGACGCCATACTCCAAGAACAGCGCACGAGCGATCCGCTGCCGGACCCGTTCGTTGCCGCGATCCTTGATCCGCCGGTCGGTGATGTAATCGATGATCTCGTCTTCGGCCAGCGCATCGTCGTCGGCTGCGGCGCCGGCCTCCGCCTCGTCCACCGTGTTGTCCTCGAGGTCGAAAAGCGTATCTACGCCGTTGTCATCCGTCATCGTCCTGCGCTCAGCCCTTCCCACTTCATCGCTGCGGCACGCTTTCATGGTGATCTCCGTGCCGACCGTGCCGGAATATTACGGCCCGGGACTGACAAACCTGGGCGCAGCGCCTAGCCTTCAGGATTATTCGGGCAAAAGCGCCTAGAATCTGCGTATTAGCCGCATCACGGCAGCGTTACAGCTCCTCGGTGAGCCAAACCCATGCGTGCATCTTGTCGCCGGTGACGTCATGATTGACAACCTCGCCGATCCGCTCGTCGGCCAGCGGGTACTCCACGCCACCCTTGCTGGTCAGGAACATGCTGGCAAACAGCCGCGCATCGTCGTAAGACTCGCGCAGCTCCTTCACCACCCCTGGATATTCGGCGGCTACAAGATGGCCCAGCGCTTCCGATATCTGTTCGCCATCGTCGTACGCGTGGTTGTCGACTTCAAACCCATCTCGCTCGATGAGCTGGCCCAGCGTAAACACGTCGATCAGCGGGGCCGGGCCGAGCAGCCCGCTGTTGACCTTCTCTCGCCAGTCGTCAGGGGATCCCTCCCCGAAAGCCCTGGCGCAGAAGTCGAGGTAGAAAGCGCTGACGGCGAGAGCTCGAAGGATGCAGCGCGTGCGCTCGATCTCAGAGGTGTAGGTGGCCAATCCGCGTTGCCCAAGCAGGCCCCATGCGTGCTCGACCCAGGCCAGCTCGGAGCCGAATGACCACGTGGAGATGACTGGCGTCACGACCTCCTCGACCTCGGACCAGTCCAAGCGATCTACTTCAGCACTCATAGCTTCCCGCCAAGCTCAACGAAAGCTCGCCCTGAAGCGAGCCCGACCACAAAGGATTACCAGCCAGCCGCCGTCGGGGCCACCCCGCACAACTTGACGTCCGCCCGCCCGGGTACAGCCGTCCTCGATCATCCCTCTCGAGGGGATGCTGATCTACGGATTCTAGGATATACCGGGCCTCGGCTCGGCTCTGTTCGACTGCAGATCCGAAGTGGAGTTCGGCTGCCTTGCCTGCGACGTAGGTATCTATGCTGCGTGGCATGGCTCAAGAGCGGCGCCGCTTTAAGATCAACATTGAGGTCACTGTTGAGGTCACCAATTCGAAGGCCCTGACCCAGGCTGCGCTTCGCGAAGTGAAAGCCGCCACGTTCGCGCCGGAACCGGGCCGCACCCTCGATCAGGTACGTGGCGAGGCGCGCGCCGAGGTTAGCGCCGACATCGCCGCGGCGCTCGAATGGGTGATCGAGCCGGACACGATCCTCACCATCGACGAAGGACTGCAGTTCATAGAGTCCACCCAGAGCGTCATCGAAGTCGACGACACCGGCGTCGAGGCGGAGGGGACGCCGCCGGACTTCACCGCGCTGTTCTCGGTATGCCGATGCGGTAAGGATGATTGTGACGACTGCACTAGCTTCCAGCTGACCCCGCGTACGGCCGCAGCGTTGTGGATGGCCGGGCAACTCCTCGCTGACCAGGCATATGACGACATCGCCGAGCACGGCGACGATCCCGTCTCCGACGACGGCGGATGGAACGTCCTGGAGAGCTATCCCCGCGTCACCTGGCGACAGGACACCGCCTGGCGGCAGCAGGCCGCGCGTTCCTTCGACGACCTGACCGGCGATCTTGAAGCCGGTCGCTGGCCGTCGCCGACCTGCCCCGGTGAGGAGATGGCCCTGCACCTGATGCTGCAGATGGCCGAAGCGGCGGTCGAGGACGGTTGGGGAGTCCCCGCGGACGTCCTCGCCCGCCTGCCCGAACACCCGGGCGATTACGACTGGGAACTTGCAGTGGACGTACTGTTCCAGGACGAAGACATCCTGAACCTGTTCGACGAGAGCATGGACGGCATCGAAGATCCCGGCTCGGACGAGAACCGGACGACCGGGATGGGCGACTACCGACCCGAAGCCTGGTTCCGTCCGTTCAGCAACAAGACCCCCAGAAACGGCCAACGAGGCTTCCGACGTTGATCGCACGGCCGTCAACAGCTCGCGGCCAGCGACGAAAGTCGACTGCGGTAAGCGGCCTCATGGTGCCGAGCGGCGGCCATCGCTTGGGGAGAAACCTGGCGAAGTCGGACCGCCGCCCGGTATCCAGCAGGATAGCCGGGGATTGTCGCTGGCTCGCGCGTTCCAGGCTCGCTAAGTACGCACCCGGGCGGGTCATGTGGTCACCGCTGATGCATCGGTAGTCGACCTCGCTGCCCATGCTGCTGGCCCGCAGCAACCATCGGTTCTCAACCGTCCTCTTTCGAGGGTTTTGGCACTCGCCCGGGTCGGCCCCTGAAGTCAGGCGAGCCATTCGTCGGTATCGTCGCCTTCGTCAACACGGTGAATCTCGCAGTCTCCAGTTGGCTCAGTCTCGTCGACACGCCATGCGGAGTGAAGCTTCCGGTCGAGATCAAGGACCTTAGGTGCCCGGTCAGCAGCGTCTGCTGCGTCCCGCCACGACGAGTACGGGCCGACCACAATGAATCGGTACCGGGCAGTGGGAGCAAGTCCAGCCCACAGCCACACCCTGGTCTCGGTGTCGTCTACGTCATCGTCCGCAGTCACAGCGCGTCCCCTCGTCTTTCTGCGGTGCAGACGAAACCCACCGGTGGCCTGCAGCCGCATACCAACGTACGAATGCTGCCGATGTCGCCCGTTCAAGACTCCTGGCTGACACTAGTTATTTTCCACGCGTGCGACGCCTGGTCACTGCGCTCCTGAGCAAGCCCGGTGCGGGCGCGCATCCGCACCGGGCTCGGATGTACTCGTCGGTCGGTCAGTCCTCGGGGTCCGGGTCCTGATGGTCCTGCTCGTTGCGGTCGGCTGCGGATGCGGCCCGCTCGTCGAAGCCGGACTGCGCGGTCGGAGATTCGGGATCGCGGTCAGCCGCTCGCTCGATGCGGTCGGCCGCTTCGCGGTCCATAGGAGTTTCCCTGGGCATGGTGCCGACACCTCTCGTGTCGAGATGGATGGGGTTGGGGCGCGCACGAGCCGGCCGGCGCGTCCGAAACGCGCCCCACGTCCTTAAGCGGGACGGCAACGTGGCGTAGTGCCGCGACCCACGCGCGTGCACCACAGGCCTAGCTCCCTGCCCAAGGGAGCCGCCGCGCCTTCCCAACCGTGTTCCGGAGAGGAGGCGTCACATGTCCTTGATAGGTCCGCGTCGAGGCGGTCTGGCCGTCCAGCATGCCGCCTTACCATCGGGACTGCCGCCGGCGCGCGGTCCAACCCTTCGCCGGTGCCCGATACGGCCCGTAACGCCAAGCCGCACCTTTGATGCTGGGTCCAGTTCGACTATCCGGTCAACCCCTCATCCGATGGAATTCCTCGTCGGCCGAGGTGCAGACGATCGGTTGAGGTTGACGACACATCACAGACGCGCTTACCCAGGAGGGTTCATCGTACTAGTGTACGAAGATCGCGGAGCAGGGTGCGAGCAAGAGCCAGCTAAAGGGGTGTTGCGATGAGTAAGCCAACGCGGGTATTGAGCTGGGTCTTCCGGCCGGCCGTGAATCGACCGGCCGACATTCAGACGCTAGCGGGTGCCTCGATCTTCGAGGTAGGCCATGCCGGGGCGGACGGCACAGCGTTGGTGGTGCTGCGGGACGGCTCGCGGGTCCGGGCGCAGCGGTCGGAGATCGTCATGGAGTAACCCCTCCGCAGCCCCTTGCGCTCGGATCAGTCGGTGGTACCGGTCAGCCGGGGGTCAGGAGGTAGGCGAGGACGGCTCCCGCGACCAGGAAGGGCCCGAAAGGCAGATGTCCAGCCTGCGCGGTTCGATGTCGGACCTGGGCGACGGCGAACGGAAATGCGAGCAAGTAGGGCAACATCAGGCTCAGCGCGACCGCTTGCCAGCCGCTGGCAGCGAGTGCCGCGCCCAGGGTTGCGGCAAGGCGGACGTCGCCCATCCCGACCTGGCTCGGCGTCAACAGCGCCAGCAATAGATAGAGGGTGCCGACGACGAGGCCGCCGGCCATGGTGGCGAGTAACAGCTGGGGTCGATCTTCCAGCCACGCCGCGAAGCCGGCACACACGATCACGATGGCCGCCAGCGCACCGACGAGCCGGGTCGGCAGCCGCCGGACGGCGAGGTCGATGAGCGACAGCAGGATGCCGGCTTGGACGAGCAGGAGCCAACCGGCCAGCAGGACGGCCCGGCCACCGCTGGTATCCGCTGTTCGCCAGCACAGGGCCGCGCCTGTTATCGCCGCCAGTAGGCCGACGATCCACCGGTGATCGGGGCTGGCGCAGCAGGATGCGGCGAGCTGGAACCATCCTCGCCAGCCGACGGTAAATGGCGTACCGCACACGCTGCATGCGGTTCGGGGCGATTCGCCCTGGGCGACGGCCAGCCGGTAGGCGACCTGGGGCCACCATGCCGCTGTCGCGCCGCTCGCCGCTGCTATCGCGAGGATCAGGCCGAGGGGCAGCTCGGTTGGGGATTCGGCCACCGTTGTCACCGTTGCCAGTGTGGGGTGAGGTGGCCGGGATTCACGGCGCTTCCGTCGGCACTGGTTGGATCCGTTGCTCGCTGGCGGGCACGGCGTTGCCGTTGTGGCTCAGATAGGGGTGGCCGGAAGACGGTCGGCCGTAGGTGAGCTGGTGCCGGGGCCGGCTCATGGCTGGTGCGAGCGGTCACCGGAGCTGCGGTTGTCGTCCCACTGGGACATTCCCTTGACGAAGGCGTCGAGGGCAGGGATGACGAATTCACCCATGGGCGTCAGTGCATAGTGGACGCCATCGCCGTCGTTCGGATGGCGCACCAGGCCGTGTTCAACGAGCCGTGCGACAGCGTCGCCGTGAGTCTTCGCGTTGTAGTTGCCGACGTCTCGTTGCAGTTCGTTGAAGCGTTTCGGCGACTGCGCGAGTGACGCGAGGATCTCCAAGGTCCAGCGGTATCCGAGCAGCTTGAGTGTGTCGTAGATGGGATTGAAATCCACCCGTCCTCCCCCGTGCGGCATCACTCAGAGTCGCGAGGCCCCTGCGCGAGTGTAGACGGACGTGAGTGGATCTCTAAACGCCTTTCGATGCCTTCAGCTGATTCCCAGGCCTTTCCGAGCCTTCGGTGCACCGTTGGTTACCACCACGAAACTCCGATCTAACGTTGCTCGGCGGAGCGTTCTGGCCCAAGGCTCGTGCGAGTTCGACCAGTGACCCGGTCAGCGACGCACCGACGTCGGTGAGGGCGTAGACGGTCCCCGGCTGATCGAGATCCAGAGTTCCCGACCCCTCCGTCCGACGCACCAGATGGCCGGTGATCGCCCAGCGCAGGGCGCGGTCGAGAGTGTCCGCGCCGACCTCTGCCGCCAGGGCTTCACGGGTAGCCGAGCCACCGCCGCTCAACAGTGTCAGGAGCATCGGTACGGCGCCGGGCGCTTCGGCTAACTCTTGGACCAACTGGGAGGGGGTGCGCCTTTGCGTTGCGCTCATGACCGGTCTCCTTGAAGGAAAATCTATCGGCAGTGTAAGGCTCACATCGGTAAGCACAAACTGTCGCCAACCCGACAGTAGGCATCCCATAAGTCAGCTTTTATGCCTCTTCTCCGGTGACTCTTGTACCTACCTTCAGCCACTTTCCGTGAGGTAAGTGGTGTTGCGGGAAGTGGGGGGTGAGGGTGTAGACCCGTTTTTTGGACCTTGGTTCATCGGCAGCTCACGGGGGTGAACGTGCGCGGACTTCAACGACGTGGGACCGCGGTGTTGGCGGGGATTGTATTGACGCTCCTATCCACCGGATGTACCCGGAGCCCCGACCCGCAACCGACGAAGTCCGCGACGCCGGCGTCGCCTGCTCTGGCTGCCTCACCCGACCCGAGCACCGCAGGGCCGGACGCGCTCGCCGCCTATCGTGGGATGTGGCAGGCGTACAACACCGCTCTGTCCATCCCCGATCCCAAACACCCGGACCTGGCCCGCTACGCCGACGGAGAAGCTCTCGACCTCCTCACCACCGGCATCCGGGAAACCAAGGATGAAGGGCTCAAAGGTACCGGCACCGCCAAGCTCAATCCGGAGGTGACCTCGGCCGCGCCCGTTGACGCACCCACCACAGTCGAGGTATCCGACTGCCTCGACAGCACCGGTACGAAGCTGGTGCGCGCCTCGCCCGGTCCGCCCTACAGCGATTCGCCCGGCGGTCTGCGCCGCGCGACCGCAACAGTCAGTTGGAAAGCCGACGGTTGGAAGGTCACCCGCTTTGCGGTCCAGGAGGTGGGAACATGCTGAGCCGACGGGGTCTGGTCGCGATCGCGATCGCTGTCATCTTCCTCGGATCGGTAAGCGCGCCGGCGTACGCCGACAACTTCAAGCCGGTCGGCTGTAATCGATCGCCGAAACCTCCCGGCTGCAAGGTGACGGTCGGCACCCCCGGAAACGGCGGAGGTCAGAACAACGGCAACGGTGGTGGAGACTCCGGCGACGGCTCCGGGTCGGATGATGGGACCTGGAACGGCTGCGCCTATGAGCCAGCCCCCGGAAATCTGGCACCGCCCGCCGGTAAGAAACCCGCGGACGGTGGCTGGTTCGTTGAGGTCTGCCTCATCGGGGATGGCAAGGGTGGCCCGCAGACCAGTGCGCCGATGTGGATTGACGGGCCGGCACCGACGGTTGATCCGGCGGAGATCGCCCGGCAGGCGGTCGCGCAGCTGACGCTGCCCCTGCCTGGCATCGAGGTCAATCCGGATCCGCCGGCGCGGCAGTTCGTCTACCTCCCGACGTGGCTGTGGATCGACGGTTCCTCGTGGGCGCCGCAGTCCGCGACGGCGTCGGTACCTGGACTGTCGGTCACGGCGGTGGCGAAGCCGACGAAGCTCGTCTTCACCCCAGGTGACGGGGCGAAGACCGTGCACTGCACCGGCCGCGGCACTGTCTGGACGCCGGGCCTTAACCCGGACAAGAAGTCGCCGACCTGCGGACACACCTACACCCGGCCGGGCTCCTTCACGATCACCGCGACCGTCACCTGGCAGATCAGCTGGGCGGGTGGGGGTCAGACCGGCACGGTCCCGGACCTGACCACGACCGCCTCCCGCAGCGTCACCGTCACCGAATCCCAAGGGCTCAACACGACGACACGGGGATAACCATGTCTTCCACTGCAACGCTCGACGCGCCACGGTCGAGCGGTACCACTGGCTTGCCTGTGAACGGTTCGACCGGGCCGGTCATCCGGCGCCGGATCAGTGTGCCCCGATTGCTGCTCGCCGCCCTGCTGATCCTCGGCTTCGCCCTGGCCGGTGCCGTGGTGGCCAACCAGGTCGACACCCGGGTGCCAGTGCTGGCCGCCGCGCGCAACATCGCCGCCGGGCAAACGATCACGGACGCTGACCTGGTGGTGGTACGCATCGCCGCCGAATCCGGAGTGGCGACCCTGCCCGACGCGCAGCGTGTGTCGGTGGCGGGGCGGACGGCGTCGATGCCGGTGGCGGCGGGCACGCTGCTGCATGACGGGCTGCTCGGGGAGCTGGCGTGGCCAGCGGCCGGACAGTCGGTGATCGCTGTGGGGGTCAAGCCGGGCCGGGCGCCGGCTGGGCTGACCGCCGGCTCGCCGGTCACGGTGCTGATGGTGCCGACCGCCGGGGTGGGCGGCGGCGACGCGGCCAGCACGGGGACGGTGGTGCAAGCGCGGGCGACGGTGGTGTCGGTGGAGCAGGCCGCGGACCAGTCGGGACAGCAGATCGTTTCGCTGCTGTTGTCCGGCAACGATGCCACGAAGATCGCTTCGGCCGCCGGTGAGGCAGCGCTGATTCAGCTCGGCGCGGGGCGGTGAACCGACCATGTTGATCATCGTGTGCTCGGTTAAGAACGCCCCCGGCGCCACCACGCTCGGTCTCGGCCTGGCCGCGCTGTGGCCGGAGAACAACGCGGTGCTGCTGGAGTGCGACCCAGAGGGCGGCGATCTGGCCGCCCGGTTCGGGCATCATCCACAGCCCGGACTGACCGGCTTGGCGGCCGTGGCCCGCACCGAGGACGCGCAGGTGGACCTCGGTGAGCACGCTCAGGAGCTGGGTGTGGGCGCGCGGGTGGTACTGGCTCCGCCGGGCGATGCCGCTGCGGCGGCGGTGCAGACCCTCACCTACAGCGGCATCGAGGTGCTGCGCCGGGCCGCCGACGAGCAGGCCGTCATCCTCGATATCGGTCGGCTGGCCCGCGGCAAACCGGGGATACGGCTAGCGGCAGTGGCCGATCACGTGCTGATCGTGGCCGGCGCACAGCTGTCGGACGCGTTGCAGGTCCAGGCTCGGCTGGAGTGGCTGCGCCCGGAGTTGTCCGGCCGACTGTGGCTGGTCCGTTCCGGTGACAACGGCTACGGTTCGGCCGAGCTCAGCCGAGAGCTCAAGGTGCCGGTACTGGGTGAGATGCCCACGAGCCGGCTGGTCGCCGGTGCGCTGGCCGGCCGGCTGCAGGTGCCGAACTGGCGGCGGCTCAAGCTGGCCCGCGCAATGCGCGACATGGCGATCACCCTGACGACCGCCCAGCCGGCGTCGATCCTGCCGCCCGATACCGCCGCCGAGCGGCTCGTCGCGGTGGAGGCCCGGTCATGACCGTGGTGCAGCAGGCTCGCAACGGGTGGCAGCCGACGGCGCACCAGGCGCTGATTGACGAGCTGCGGCAGCAAGTCGCGTCCCAGCTCGCCGCGTCCGGAGCCCGGCTGTCCGGCCGCGAGCGTGAGCAGCGCGTCGACGATCTCGTCCGGACGGCGATGGACGCACACGCCCAGCGACAACTCGCCGCCGGAGCGATGCCGCTGGACCCGCCGGTCGAGCGGGCCGTGGCCAAGGCGATCCGGGACGCGATGACCGGGATGGGCCCGCTGCAGCCACTGCTGGCCGACCCGACGATCACGAACATCTTCATCAATGGCGGCACCGTCTGGGTCAAACGCACCGACGGCACCAAGGTCCGGATGCCGGCGATCACCAGCACCGCCGACGAGCTGATCGCCCTGATCCGCGACATCGCCGCCCGCGCCGGCGCCGACGAACGCCGCTTCGACCGCGGTGTGCCCCGCGTGAGCGTCCGGCTCCCGGATGGGTCGCGGCTGTTCGCCACCATGCTGTCGCGCGAGCCGTCGGTGTCGATCCGCAAGCACACCCTGCTGCAGACCAGCCTCGACGAGCTGACGTTCACCTACGGCACGATGGACGCCGGCCTGCGCGACCTGCTCACGGCGATGGTCCTGGCCCGCCGCAACGTGATCATCTGCGGCGGCACCGACACCGGCAAGACCACGTTCTTGCGGGCCATGGCCAAGGCGATCCCTCCGCACGAGCGGCTCATCACGATCGAGGACACCGACGAGCTCGCCCTCGACCTGGACCCCGATCACCCCGATTGCACCGCCTTGCAGGCCCGCGAACCCAACGTCGAGGGCGAGGGTGGCATCGACCTTGCCGAGTTGGTGCGATGGGCGCTGCGGATGTCCCCGGACCGGGTCATCCTCGGCGAGGCCCGCGGCGGCGAGGTCGTACCGCTGCTCAACTGCATGTCTCAAGGCAATGACGGGTCGCTGGCCACGATTCACGCGTCCAGTTCGAAGCAGGCGTTCTCCCGGCTGATGACCTATGCCGCCCAGTCGGCCGAGCGGCTGCCGTTCGAGTCCACCGCACCGCTGATCGGCGGTGCCGTGCACTTCGTAGTCCACCTGGCCTGGTCGGCCGACGGGGTCCGGGTCGTCTCCTCGATCCGGGAGGTCCTGCACGCCGAAGGCGCGGAGGTCATCTCCAACGAGGTGTTCAAACCGGGCCCGGACCGGCGCGCCGTGCCGGCGGCGCCGCTGCGGACCGACACCCTCGACGAACTCGTGGCCGCCGGGTTCAACCCCGACGCCGTCCGAGGCTGGTGATGGCGCGGTGAGAGCCTTGTTCGCCTTGTTTGGCGCCGGGATCGGCGGCGCTCTGCTGATACTGATCGGCGGGCTGCGGTCTCAGGTGCGCCCGGACCGGCCCGGCCGCGCCGAACGCCGCCGGGCCCGCACCGGCGCGTCCGCGGTCCGGATCGCCGCCGTACTCGCCACCGGCGCGGTCGTCGGCGCCGCGACCCAGTGGCCGATCGCCGCGGTGCTCGCCGCGGTCGCCGCGTGGACGTTGCCGAGCGTGCTGGGCCCTGACCGGGGGCAGAAGCGCACTCTGGCCCGGGTCGAGGCGATCGCGGCGTGGGCTGAGGACCTGTCCGGCACGCTCCGTGCGGCGGCCGGTCTGGAGCAGACGATCCTGGAGACCGCCGCCGTCGCGCCGGCCGAGATCCGTACCGAGCTGGCCCGGCTCACCGAAGCGATCCGCGCGGGGATCCGGCTGCCGGACGCGCTGAGGGCATTCGCCGACGAACTGTCCGACCCGACCGCTGACATGGTCGCCAACGTGCTGCTGCAAGCCTCGCAGCACCAGGCCCGCGACATCGCCGTCGGCCTGTCCGGGGTCGGTCGCCGCGCCCGCCGGCAGGCCACGTCCCGGATGCGCATCGCCACCGGCCGGGCGCGCGTGCGTACCGCCACCCGGATCATCATCGGGGTCATGCTGGCCACCCCCGTCGGCTTGGCCATCTTCGTCGGCGACTTCCTCGCTCCCTACGGCACCGGGTTTGGGCAGGTGCTGCTCGCGGTGTTCGGCGCGATGTTCGCCGGCGTCATCGTCTGGATGGTGCGCACCGGCCGGGTCCGTGACCTGCCACGGATCCTGACCAATCCCGGCGAGGAGGTGCTGGTGCCATGACCACGCTGATCATCATCGGGGCCGGTATCGGGGCCGGCCTCGCCCTGCTGATCACCGCGCTGGTGCCGGCCCGGCCGCCGCTGGCGTACGCGATCGAGACGCTGCGCCACCGGCCCTCGCCAGTCCTGCACGGACGGCAGCGGTGGCAGCAGCTGCTCGGCTCACCGCTGCAGCACCTCGGCCTGCCCCGCGAACGCGTCCGCAAAGATTTGGCCGTGCTGGAGCGCGATCCGCACGAGTACCTCGCCGGGCAGCTCGGCCTGGCCGCGCTCGGCCTGCTCGCCCCACCGGCCACAGTCGCGCTCTTGAACGTTCTCGGCGCCGACATCGGCTGGACCATTCCGCTGTGGCTGGGCCTGGCCCTGGCGGCCGGTGCGTTCGTCGTCGGCGAGCTTTCGGTGCACGAGGAGGCCGAGGAGCGACGGCTGCTGATGCGCCACACCCTCGCCGCGCTGCTCGACATCGTGCCGCCCGCTCTCGCGGCCGGCGCCGGGATCGAGCAGGCCCTCAACGACGCGAGCTCGATCGCCGAAGGCTGGGCCGCCCGCCGCATCCGCCAAGCGCTGGTCACCGCCCGGGTCAGCCGCCAACCCATCTGGCAGCCGCTGCGCGAACTCGGCGAGCGCACCGGCGTCGTACAGCTCGAACAGCTCGCCGCCACCCTGCAACTCGCCGCCGGAGAGGGCACCCGCATCCGCGAGGCACTGCTGCAACGCGGCGAGGCCCTCGCCGACCGGATCACCGCCGACATGGAAGCCGAAGCCGAGTCGGCCACCGAACGCATGAGCGTCCCCCTGATGGCTCTCACCAGCATCTTCCTGCTGTTTCTGATCTATCCGGCCATCGCCTCCCTCACCACCTAGAAGGCACTCACGAAGGAGTAGTCATGCCCCGCAAACCCCTGTTGACCCACATCGTCGGTCTGCAGACGCGCGTTCAGGAACGCGTCGCCGAGCTGCGCAGCAACCCGGACCGAGGCAGCCACGCCACCGAGTACGCCATCGGCATCGGCGCTGCCGCGGCGATCGTGCTCGGCCTGTTCGTGGCTTATCAGACCGGCGTCGACGAGATCATCTCGAGCTGGGTGTTCCAGTAGTGGAGCCGGCCCGACCCCAGGCAGGCCGCCGGAGTCGTGTGATGCAAGACGACCGCGGCTCCGTCGCCGTGGAACTCGCCTTCGGCGCACCGATCCTGCTGGGCATCATCGTGCTGCTGTTGCAGATCTTCGCCTGGGGCATGGCCAACCACGCCGCGCACGCTGCCGCCGACCACGCCGCGCAGACCGCCCGGGTGGTCGGCGGCAGCAGCGCCACCGGCCAAGCCGACGCCAACGACCTGCTGCGCGAATTCGGCAGCCCATTCCTCACCAACCCGTCCGCGACGGTGTCACGCGGCGCCGCCGTCACCACCGTGACCGTGCGCGGCACCGTCCGCGGAATACCGGTACCGGTCACCGTCACCGTGCAAGCCCCCACCGAGAGATTCGTCCCATGACAGCTCCAGCGGGCACCGGCCCCCGCCGACCCCATCGCGGCGACGACCGCGGGTCCGTCGCGGTGGAACTCGCCCTCGGCGTGCCCTTGCTGGTGCTGTTTCTGTTCCTGCTCATCGGCGCCTTCAACGTGGGCCGCGCCAACATCGACGTCAACGCGGCCGCCGGCGCCGCTTCCCGGGCCGCGTCGCTGGCCCGCACCTCCGCGGCCGCGACGGCGGCCGCCACCGACAGCGCCACCGCCAACCTCGGCGCCGACTGCGCCCGGCTGTCGGTGTCGGTCAACACCAGCAACTATCGGCGCGGCGGCGCGGTCACCGTTTCTCTCGCCTGCACCGTGCCCACCCGGGGACTGATCCGCGTCGGTCTCCCCGGCTCGCTGACGATCACCGCCTCGTCGACCAGCCCCATCGACCGGTATCGGGCGGACACCTGATGATCAGACACCTTCCCGCTGTGCGCGGGCTGCGCCGCCGCTACGCCCTTGCGAGCGCCGACGATCGCGGCGCCGCCGCCGTCATGCTGCTGTTCATCGGCATGATCGCCATCGTCGCCGCGGCCGGGCTGCTCGGCGGCGGCGCCGTGTTCGCCGCCCGCTCCCACGGTTACGACCTGGCCCATGCCGCCGCGCGCGCCGGTGCCCAGCAGATCGACACCGCTGCCTACCGCACCGACGGCACCCTGCGCCTCGATCCGGCCCGCGCCGCCCAGGCCGCCAAGCAGTTCCTCGCCGCAGGCGGTGCCACCGGCACCGTGCAGGTCACCGCCGCGCAGATCACCGTCACCGCCACCAGCAGGCAGGCCACCCCGATGCTCGACATGTTCGGCATCACCACGAT
The DNA here is from genome assembly GCF_036053395.1 of Actinoplanes sp. NBC_00393. Taxonomy (NCBI): domain Bacteria; kingdom Bacillati; phylum Actinomycetota; class Actinomycetes; order Micromonosporales; family Micromonosporaceae; genus Actinoplanes; species Actinoplanes sp. NBC_00393. The sequence goes on from NZ_CP107942.1 coordinate 8,258,828, forward strand.
CACGGTCACCTCGACCGCCTCGGCCACCCCGACCACCGACCCACCGACCTGAGCGGGAGCGTGAAACCCCGATGCTGATGCACCGGCTCGGCCGCCAGCTCGTCCGAGCGGCCAGCATGCTGGCCGCCCTCGCACTGATCGCAGGCCTACCCGCCGCGCTCGTCGCCTTCATCGGCTGGCCCCTGCCACGCACGGTGCCCACCGACTGGGCGGGCTGGGAGACCGTCCTTACCGGCGGCTTCCCCGACGCCGCGGTCGTCAACCTGCTCGCGTGCGCGTTGTGGCTGGTCTGGGCCGCTTTCTGCTACAGCCTGATCGGGGAGATCGCCGCCGTACGCCGTGGCCGGCCCGCCCGCCACGTCCGCGCGCTGTCACCGCTGCAGGCTCTGGCAGCGCTGCTGGTCGCCGGCATGTCCGCCGGACCGGCGGCCGCCGCCACCCTGGCCATCCCACCGGCGGTCGTGAGCACGCTGGCGCCACCGTCGGCGACAACCGCCCCGGCGCTGGTGGCTTACACCACCAGTGACACCACTGCGACTCCGCCGACGGTGATCGGCGCCGAGCGCGGCAGCCTGTCGGCGACCGCGACCGCGCTACCCGCCGCCGACCTGACGGTCGACGAGACACCCTTGCCCCGGTTCGCGCTCGTCGCGCACAGTGGCCCGCTGACCGTCGCTACCGGTGGCCACGAATACACCGTGACGGTGCAGCGCGGCGACACCCTGTGGGAACTCGCCGACCGGTGGCTCGGCGACCCGCACCGCTGGCCGGAGATCTATCAGCTCAACGCTGACCGATACGACGACCACGGTCGCATGCACCGAGGCGACCACATCGAACGGGGCTGGGTCCTGACCCTGCCCGACGACGCCACCCCACCTGCAGGAAGCCGGCCGGCCACCCCACCGCAGCAACCACCTGCCGGAGGGTCCGACGAGCAACCGAGCACACCGCCGTCAACCGCCCCGAACGGCCCGACCACGTCCGCCCCTACTGCCTCCACGGCACCCGCCCGCGCCACGACGGCTCCGACAAGCCCGGCACCGACAGCCAGCACGACCGCCGCCGAAGCCCCGCCCTCGGCGTCGCCGCGCCCGAGTTCCACACCGTCGACCACGGCGAAACCGGGCGGTGGCGCCGAGACACCAACACCGGCTACCAGTACGCCTGCGGGGGCCTCGGCCTCCGCCAGCGACCCGGCGGGCCAGTCGCAGCCCGAACGCAGCCGCCCCGCCTCACCCGGAATCTCGCTGGGCAGCGGCAGCTGGCTCGATGTGGGGCTGGCCGCCGCCGTCGCCGCCGCCATCGCCCTGGTCTGGGCACACCGGCGCCGCCGCTACACCCCCCGCCCGCTCTCGCCCGACCTGCGCCTCGACGACCCCGACCTGGTGCCGATGCCACCGGTCGTCGCCCAGATCCGGCGCCGGCTGCACGACGACCCGGACGTCGCCGACACCGATGCCGGAACCGATCCTGATGCGGCAGCGAGCTGGACCACGCCGATCTCTGCACCGGCCACCCACACGCTGCACCTGTCCGACACCAGCCCGGCCGACCCGCGCCTGCAGGACGACGAATCCGACGCCGACGAGCCGCCGGCCGAACCTGACGAGCAGGAGGCAGAACCGGCTCCTACATCCGAGGTGCCACTCGCCCGCCCGGTCGTGCCGACTCTGACGAACCCGACCACCGCGGTGTGGCCGTCGTCCGGGCTCGGCCTGACCGGTCCCGGCGCCGAATCGGCAGCCCGCGGCTTCCTGGCCGCCGCACTCGCCGACGACGATCCCGACGCCTCGCCCACCCGCGCGGTGTTGCCCTCCACCACCGTGGCCACCCTGCTGGGGGCCGCCGCGGTCACGTTGCCCAGCACTCCACGGCTGATCGTCACCGATGACCTCGCTGAAGCCCTCGACTTGCTCGAGCAGCAGATCCTGCACCGCAGCCGCCTGGTCTACGCCCACGAGGTCGACACCGTCGCCGCGATGCGCGCCGCCGACCGATACGAAGAACCAACCCCACCGCTGCTGCTGATCGCCGACGCCGCCAACAACCACGAACGCACCCGGATCGCCGCCCTGCTCGCCCAAGGCCAACGCCTCGATGTCCACGGGATCCTGCTCGGTGACTGGCCCGCCGGCGACACCGTCGTCGTCGACAGCGACGGCACCACCGCGGCCGGCGGCAGCGGGCGCCACGGACAGCATCCCGCCGACGTCGGCCGGCTCGCCGTGCTCACCCCCACCGAGACCGTCGCGGTGATCACCACCCTGGCCGAAGCACACACCGGCCTGCCGCAACCGCCACCGCCGATCGAGGCCGCACCACAGCCCCAGATCGCCGCCGAACCCGCCGAGGCTTCAGACGATGTCGTCCTGCCCTTGGACGACGCGGGTCGGGTGCTGGCCGCGCTGGCCGATCTCGGCGACGCCACCGCCGCCGGCATCGCCGCCCACCTCGACCTGCCGTACCCGGCCACCACCGCCAAACTCGTGCAGTGGGAGCACAGCGGCCACGCCGAGACGACTCGCACCGAGACTGGTCAAACCCTCTGGCGGCTCACTGACACCGGCCGCACCGCCCTGGGCGCACCCACCACCGCCGTTTCTGCGTCGACGCCGGGCGATCCGGCAACCGACGGCGAGGCACAAGCCGCCGCGTCGCAGACCGGTGAAGTGGGAGCGGCCACCGGCGACCGCTTTGCCGAGATCGACACCGTTCTGCAATGGCCCGACCCGACGACCACGTTCACCAGCGAACACCCGCCCGCACCCGAGGACGGCGACGACACCGACAAGCCGGGCCATGTCGAGGTGACCGCGCTCGGTGAGGCGGGCATCGTGGCCACCGACCCCGATCGCAGGCCTCGCCGCAAGGCCCTGGAACTGCTGGTCTACCTGGCTGTTCACGACGGCAGCGCCACCGTCGAGGCCATCCTGGACGACCTGATGCCCGAGGCGCCGGCCAGCAAAGCCCCGGAACGGCTGCACACCTACGTCTCCGATCTGCGGTCGGTCATGCGCCGTATCGGTGGGCCCGCCACCTACCTGACCCACCCGAACCAGCGGTACACGCTCAACCCCGACGCGGTCGGCGTCGACCTGTGGCGGATGAGAGCGGCGATCCGCGAAGCCCACCAGGCCCACGACCCGCGACAGCGCGTCACCGCCCTGCAGCAGGCCGTCGACGCCTACCGCGGCCCGCTCGCCGACGGCGCCGACTACGAGTGGGCCGAGTCCTACCGCGAAGCCATCCGCCAGCAAGCCCTCGATGCCCACCTCGCCCTGGCGGACGCCCTCCCCGACGACCTCGCGGCGCAGGCCCGGGTCCTGGAGGCCGCGATCGGGCACAGCCCGTACAGCGAACACCTCTATCAGCGGGCGATGCGGGCCCGCGCCGCGCTCGGGCACCTCGACGCCATCCGCACCCTGCGCCGTGCCCTCGACCGCGCGCTGGCCGAAATCGACGCGGAACCCGGCGACGACACCATCACCCTCGCCGACGAGCTCATCGCCGACCTGCAGCGTCCGGGGAGACGCACCGACATAGAAACGACCAGCGGCAGCAACTGACGTCGCGGTGCCAGCGCCACGCGACGTCCCGGCTCCTGGTTCTCCGCAACGAGAAAAAGAGCCGGTCTCGCACTCGGGGTCCGGGCGTCACGGCGCCCGGACCATCGTTCGGTGGTAGCTGCCGCTTCCGCTGAGGAGAACGGCAGCCACCACCGGGTCATCGGTCAGGGCAAGCGCGGCCGACCAGCCACGTCGTCGTGATACCCGGTCAACCGCCCGGCTGCTCCGGGGACCGGTCGCCGCCGACGGCGTCATCGGCGATGAAGTGACCTGCGGTGAAGCACTGGCGGTCGGCGTCGAAGACGACGCCTTCAAGGCGTCCCATGATCAGTAGGCCGCACGCCGAGCAGGTCAGAGCAGCCTTCAGTTCCGCGACGGCCTTGGGCTGGACCCCGGCGATCGAGTACGTGCCCAGCGGTTTGCCCACCAGGACCGGCTGCACCGTGATGGTGCCGGCCGCTGCGCAGCCGGGACACGGCTTCACTGATTGCTCTCCTTCACCGGTGGCAGGGTTTCCGGGTTCGCGATCAAGGGCTGGGTATGCGGCGGATATTCGTAGCCGCTCTCCCACGGGAACCTGCCGTGCTGGTCAGGCCAGACCAGTTGCTGCAGCCGTACCTTGTCGCGGCCGTACAGGGCGAACGCGACTCCGGGATGTAGATAGTCGTTCGGCGAGCCGTCGACGGAAGCGCGCGGGTTCGCAGATTCCTGAGCGGCAACGTGCGGGAACCCGCACGGCGTGCTGGCAATTCCGAACACAATTGTGCGGGTTCCGACGATCCCGGCGATCGGGCTGCCCGTGGTTTCCAGCGAAAAACAACTGCGGCGTCCGGAGCCAGACCCGTACTGGATCATCTGCGGGTTTCGGTGCCGTTAGCGATCTTCAAGAAACGAAGGTTTATTGACGGCGAGTCAGGCGATGGGGCTGCCGATCCGGACCCGGTTGCCGTCGGGGTCGGTCAGGACGAACTCGCGCAGGCCGTAGTCCTGCTCGGCGATTTCGCCCACGCCGGCAATGTGGTGGTCGCGTAGTTGCTTCCACATCTTCGCCGCGTCGGCGACGTGGAGGAAACACTGCCCGGGCGTGGGGCTGGGCTCGTGGGTGAAGTGCAGTTCAACGCCGCTGTTGTGCAGCAGCAGGTAGCCGTCGTGCCGCTCGGTCTCGGTGAACCCAGCGCCGGTGTAGAACGCGGCGGTGCGGTCCAGGTCGGAGCTGGGCAGGATCGGGATGGCCGCCCGGGCTGATGCGGGCGTGGTGGGGCTGCCGGTGAGCCGGCGCGCCAGCGCGCCGAGCGGGGTGAACCGCAATTGGCGCAGCGCCGCGAGGGGGCCGGCTCAGCGGGCGGCCCAGAGGGCGCAGCCGACGCAGATGAACACTCCGGGGGTGGTGCCGAGCTCGACGACTTCGCTCTTGGGGAGCTGGCGGCCGCAGCAGCCGCAGTGTTCGTGGTCGGAGGTGCGGTCGGTCTCGGCGGCGGCGGTCGTCACGGTGGTCTCGTCGGGTTACAGGTAGCGGCAGACCTGCTCGGCGCCGCAGGTGTCGGGGTCGCCGCCGCGGGCGGCGTCGTGCAGCTGCGCGACGGTGGTACGCAGCTCTTGCAAGTCGGCGATCTGGGCGTCGAGGGCGCGCAGCCTCGTGTCAAGTAGGTCCTCGACGTGCCGGCACGGCGCTCGGCCCTGGTCGCGCACGTCGAGGACCTCGCGGATCTGCGCCAGGGTCAGCCCGGCGGCGCGGCCGCGGCGGATGAAGTCCAGCCGGGCAATCGCGTCCTGGCCGTACTGGCGGTATCCGGTGGCGGTGCGCCCTTCAGGGCGCAGCAGCCCGGAGTCTTCGTAGAAGCGCAGCGTCTTGGTGGTCGTGCCGGTGACGGCCGCCAGCTCACCGATCCGCACCGTGGTCACCTCCCGGCCTTGACCTTCCCCTGCACTGGAAGGTCCAGTCTGACCCTGGTAGGGCTCGGTGACTAGCGAAAGGCAGCACATGGATGACGACGTCGATCTGGCGGTGGTGGGCTCCGGCGGCGCGGCGATGGCGGCCGCGATCGCCGCGCGGCAGGCCGGGGCCAGTGTGGTGCTGGTCGAGCGGGCCGTGCTGGGCGGCACCTGCGTGAACATCGGCTGCGTGCCGTCGAAGACGCTGCTCGCGGCGGCCGGCACCCGGCACGCCGCGCTGGCCAACCCGTTCCCCGGGGCCCCGACGTCGGCCGGCGGCGTCGACCTGGCGGCGCTGGTCGGGCAGAAAGACGACCTGGTCGCACAGCTGCGGCAGACCAAGTACGCCGACGTCGCCGCCGCCTACGGCTTCGAGGTCCGCCCAGGCCAGGCGACCTTCACCGACGGAGACACCCTCACCGTCGACGGGCAGCCGCTGCGCGCTCGCGCCTACATCATTGCGACCGGCGCCGAACCCGACCGCCCCGAGCTCCCGGGCCTGGACCAGGTGGACTTCCTGACCTCGACCACGGCGATGGAGCAGCAGGTGCTGCCGGAATCGCTGGTCGTTCTCGGTGGCGGGTACGTCGGCATGGAGCAGGCGCAGCTCTTCGCCCACCTCGGCACCCAGGTCACGGTCGTGGGCCGGCTGGCGCCGCGCGCCGAGCCCGAACTCGCCGCCGCGCTGGCAGAGGTGTTCGCCGCCGACGGGATCACCGTGCTCGAGGAGCACGCCACCGCAGTGGAGACCATCGACGGCGGCGATGCGGTGCAGGTCGTCACCGCGTCCGGGCGTCGAGTGCGCGGGCAGCGACTGCTGGTGGCCACCGGCCGCCGGGCCCGCACCGACGGCCTGCACCTGGCCGCCGCCGGGGTGAAGACCGACGAACGCGGCTTCGTCGTGGTCGATGAGGCGCAGCGCACCGCCAACCCGCGGGTGTACGCGGCCGGTGATGTCACCGGCGCCCCGCAGTACGTCTACGTCGCCGCCGCGACCGGGCGGGTCGCAGGGGTCAACGCCCTGGCCGACGTCGGGGCGCGTCCGGCCATGGTGGACTACACAGGACTGCCGTCGGTGGTGTTCACCCGCCCGCAGCTGGCCTCGGCCGGGCTCACCGAAGCCGACGCCCTCGCGGCCGGGCACGACTGCACCTGCCGGGTCCTCGACCTGGCCGACGTGCCGCGTGCGCTTGTCAACCGCGACACCCGCGGCGCTGTCAAACTCGTCGCCGACGCCGTCACCGGCCGGGTCCTCGGTGTGCACGCCCTAGCCGACGGCGCCGGGGAGATGATGCTCGCCGCCACGTACGCCATCCGGGCCGGGATGAGCGTCGACGACCTCGCCGACACCTGGGCGCCGTATCTGACCATGGCCGAAAGCCTGCGGATCGTCGCCGGGACGTTCCGCAACGAACTGCCGACCTCCTGTTGTGCCTGACAACCGGCGCGGCGGCGGCCGCGGTGTGCTGTGGGCGGTCGGCGCCCTGGCCGTGTGCTGCACCGTGCACCTGCTGCTGCTCACCGGCGGCCTGGCCGGCATCGGCGCCGCCCTGGGTGTGCTGACTGGTAACGCAGTGCTTGCCGTCGCAGGCGCGGTCATCACCGCGATCGCCGGTGTCGCCTTTGCCCGGCGCTGGCGCCGCAACCCTGATCCCGGCGTGCCTACTGGCCGCCCACCGACCCGCAACGACAGGAGCGAATGTGACCAGCAGCGGTAGCGACGGCGACCTTGCCACGGTGCTGGCCCGCGCCGGGCTGCCCGCCGACAACCTGCTCGCGCGCCAGGCCGCGCTGCCCGCACCGTTGCGCGACCTGCACCGGCTGGTGCTGGCTGGCTTCGCCGCCACCGGCGCGCCCCCGGCCCCGGCCGACCTGGACGCCTGGGCGAGCGTCCACGGCGTGGATCTGCGGCACGCGCTGCGCGAGCTCGGTGACACCGAGCTGGTGTTCACCGACGCGGACGCCACCGCGGTCACCGGGGCGGTGCCCTTCGCCGCCGGCGTCTCGGCTCATCGGGTTGCCATCGCCGGCGGCCCGCAGGCCTTCGCCAACTGCGCCGTCGACGCCCTCGGCATCGCGGCGATGCTCGACCGCGACATCACCATCACCTCCACCGACCCGGGCAGCGGCGAACCGGTCACCGCCACCAGCCGGGCCGGCCGGTGGAGCTGGCAACCTCCGGACGCGGTCGTGTTCGTCGGCTCACGCGGCACCGGTCCGATCACCCAATGCTGCTGCCCGGTCATCAACTTCTTCACCAGCGTCGCGCACGCCACCGGCTACCAGCAGCAGCACGGCCTGTCCGGCGTGGTGCTCGGCATGGCCCAGGCCGCCCGCGCGGGCGCTCTGATCTTCGGCGGCCTCCTGCGCGATCCGGCCTGACCACCACGCCGCCGCCCGCGTCCGGGCAGGCGGCTCGCTACGCTGGCGGCACGTCGATAGCGCCCCGTCATCCGCGTAGCCCGCACCGACCGCCATGAGAGGCCAACGCCTGGAGTTGTTTTTCGGGCGGCCCGGTCAGCGGACAACTTCGCGCTGCCGTTCTGGGTGAGCGGCGAAGACGTACTTCAGCGCCGTGCTGTCGCAAATGCCGAACAGTCGCATCAGGTGGATCGGGTCGGCGGTCTGCCGGGCCTCGTCAAGAATCCGGTCTGCTCGTAGTGCGGACGGCGTGACTCCGAGCGGCTTGACCATGGCGGACAACGCCGCCAGGCCGGCGCTCTGTTGCCGGGCGTCCATGGCGGTTCGGCGGCTGACCAGCAGGTGCGGGTTGGCCGACTTCGGCCAACGCTCGCGCCGGTGCCGCAGCCAGGCCGTAATGAGCGTGTGGCTGAGCTCGTCGAGGTAGACGACGTGCCGGCCTGTGACCCGATGGATGATCAGCCGTCCAGCGGAGAGATCCAAGTCGGCCAGTCGCGCCCGCATGATGTCAGTCGGTCGCAGTCCGTGGACGGCGGCCAGGACGATGACGACCCTGGTGACAGGGCGACTCGCCCGGTCGAGCATGCCGCGGAGCCGGTCGGAGGAAATGTTCGTCGGCAGGATCTCCACCGCGGACACGACGATGCCCTTGGTGGGGTCGCGGAAGACGAGCCGTTCTTGCTTCAACGCCCGGAACAGGCTGCGCAGACCGACGTGAACGCCGCGAGCGACGTTGCCCTTGCGCTGCTTGATCGCCTGGGTGACGTGCTCGCGAGTGATCCCGCGGAGGCCGTCGGCCTCCGTCTGCCAGGCGTGCAGGACTGGGCGGACGTAGCCGATGTACTTGACGATCGTGGTCCAGCTCATCGCGCGGTGGCGTCGCCGGCCCTCGCCGCGCAGAACCATCACCCACCGGCCGACGTCGTCAACGAACGCGGCCGGCAGTTCTTCGATGGCTCGCTCGACGCGCCGCTGGTCGGGGTCGTGCTGCTTGGCCGGATCGGGAACCAGCAAGCCCTGCTCGGCGAGGAAGGCGATGACCCGCTTGGCGCTGAGGCCCGGCAACGTGGTGGCCAAGGCCAGGATCTCGACTTCGGGGATAGGCGCGTCGGCACCGAGCCAAGCCAGCAAGGTGCGCAAAGTCCGCAGACCCTCCTTCAGCGGACCGTCATACCACCGCTGGTCGACGGCGATCGCCGCGAACCGGCCGACCAGCTCGTTCGCCGACTCGCTGAGCGCGGGCAGATCGGCGAACCGCAGGGCCGACCAATCTCGCGGCAGGTCGAACAGCGTCCCCTGGGCCGGGTCGACCAGGCCCAGGCTGGATTCGGAGGGCACTGGTGGAGTCGCGGGGTGAAGGCCAGCGCCCGGGGCAGTGAGGACCCGCAGAGCCAAGGGGCCGCCCAACCAGAGCTGGGTCCAGGGCTGGGTGAGCACCGCCGCACCGTGGACGGCGGCGTAGGCAGCGCAGCCTCGACAGATGCCTGCGGCCAGAGCGAGGTCGTCGCGGTGGCACCGGCCGCAGCGCCCGACGGGCCGGTGGCCCTGGCCGTTTCCGCGCACCCACCGCCGGCACTGATCGCAGGTGGAGTCGAATCCCCAGGACTGGCAGGACCCGCAACTGTGCGGCGTCGGTGCTGGGCGCGGCGGGCGCGGCGTGGCCCTCGAACCCTGGCGTCGGCGGGTCGGGGCGAGGGTCGTGCCAGGCTGAAGCAGGTCCGCCTGCCGCAGAACCTCGATGACCATCGCGGCGAAGATTGGCAGATCGCTGACGGCATCGGTCCCGGCGAATTCGTCGCCGTCCGCGTCGCGGATCGCAAGCGCCAACCGGACCATGCGACCGACCGCGAGTCTCCACGCCCTGCCGAGCTGATGCTCGGCAGCGTGCGCCGCGATGATCGGCTCGACCCGCTCGTAGCCGCGGACTTGGCGGTGCCTGATGCGCTGCTCGTGATGGATCGTGAGATGCCGATTCGGCCGGATCAGAGTCATCTGACCCGGGATCGCCGGTGGGCAGACCCTGGGGTCATCCTTGGCCTCGCCGGGTTGTGTTTCCTGGTCGCGCTGCCACGGACGCTGCCGTTCGCGGGACACCCGGGCCCGACCCTTCAGCATGTCCAACGGCCGGGAGATGTACTTGTGCTGACCCCGCCGCATCACCAGCACGAGCTGGCTGGGCTGGCCCGGCACCGGATCGGCGAGCCACCCGGCGTCGATCTCCCGGATGATCTGAATGCAGGGGCGGCAGAGCCCGTCGCTGTTGACGTAGTGCTCCTGGTCGCAACGCCGGCAGTGCGCCCGCTGGCCGTGCGCCCGCCGCCACCCCTCGCAGGACGAGCACTCGCGGGCGTCAATCAGTTCACCCCAGCCCAGGCACCCCAGGCATTGCCCAACCGGGTAGCGGCGGATGCGAGTCACGTGTCAGTTGGGCGGCGGGGTTCTACCGGCGTGGCCGCCGCGGCGCGGAATCGGCCGGACCGTTCCCGGCTGCGGCGCGCTCTCGCCGACCGCCTGCGGCATGGTCTGCTCAGCCTGGCCGGGCAACGCCTCGGCTTCCAGCAGGTCCGCGATCGTGCAGTCCAGCGCCGCGCAAATCTTGTCGAGGTCGTCGAGCCGCACGGTGATCGGCTTGCTGCTCCACAACGCCGCGACCTTGCTCAGTGACGGCTCGAAGCCGACCTCGCGCAACGCGACCAGCAGGTCGCTGGGCCGCCAGATGTCACGCCGGGCCGCGGCCCAGCGCAGGTTCCACTTCATCGCAGATTCCCCTTGTCCATGACGAGTCGTTGAGCGGCCCTGCTGGCGGACGCCACGCCGGCGCGTTCTGGGTCGGCGGTGGCGGTCGCGAGGTACCGAACCGTGGTCGTAGGCCATTCGTGACCAAGTAACTTCTGGACCTCCCACAGGGACATCCCGGTCTCGTAGTTGTGGGTCGCGCACGCGTGCCGCAGAAGGTGCGGATGCAGCTCGAGCACCGGCCCCGGCAGGTACGCCTTGGCGGCAACGCCCAACGCCCGGCGGAAGGTTCCCGGCGTGACGGCCGGCGCGGTAGGCAGGTTCAGCGCCGCGACGGCCGTCGGCAGCCGCTCGGACGGCCACAGCGGAGCGCTCAGATCCTCGGGGTCGTCGATGAACGCACCGCGGATCTCCTCCATGTACCACCAGAGCAATGCCCGCCCCTCGGCGAACAGATACGCCTCCCGCTGACGAGGACCCGAGCCATGCGCGCCCTTGCCCTGCACCAAAAATCGGCCCCACTGCCCGGATTCCCAGTGCACGTCGCCGATGCGGACACCGCATAGCTCCGAGGCCCGAACACCGGAGATGTAGGCGATCTTCGCCATCGTGTAGTCCCTGCAGGCGACCGCGTGCTTGCGGGCCGCCGGCAGGGCATCGCGCCAAGTGGCGAAGAACTCCGCCGTCTGCCGCCGCGATGGAGGCACCCGCAGCCCGTAGTCACCGCGGTGCCGAGGACGGTTGAACGGGTCGACCGGCGACTCCACGCCCACGCCGAAGCGGCGGAACACCTCGCCGCCGTAGCGCTGCTCCAGGAACGCGAAGTAGCCGTCAATCCGGTTGAGTTTCTGGCGCATCGTCGAACGGCCGCGCTTGCCGGGGCCGGCGAAGTAGAGGTCCACCTGTCTCGACGTCAGCCTCCACGGCATCGTGCCGTAGTGCTGACAGACCTCGATCACCGGTTTGACGAGCTGGTCCAAGGTGCTCGGCGCCAGCCCGGACACGTCGCGGGCCCACTGGTACTCGGCGAGCGTGTCGGCGAAGAAACTCTCCTCGTCGGCTTCCGAGACTTGGGCCGCACGCCGCCGGCCCAGTGTGACGACATCGGCCAGCCCTGGCTCGACGGCGGGCACGGTCGATGCGCTGTCCTCGTCGGCCTCCACCACGGGCGGCGGGACGAGGGTGAGCCTGCGACTCCCGGATTCACCCACGGAGCGCGAGATTACACTAGCAACTCCTGGATTCCTGGAGTAGGTCGCGGAATCTAGGAGAGGTAGGTTGGCCGCCAGGGAGCCGTATTGGCCAGGGGAGATGCGTCAGGTCCGTCAACGGCCCCTACAGGGAACCCGCATGAACTCCATTAATGATCGCGTCGTAGCCGGCCAGGACATCGCTGAGCCGCTCGCCGTGCGAGAACTGGGCGGCCTGATCGAAGACCCGGCGCCCGAGGTCGTTGAGCAGAGCCTGCGCGATCTGCGGCGCAAGGCCGGCCAGGACCAGTTCCGGGTAGTCGTGAGCGGTGAGGCCGACGGTGTAGGTGAACGCGACGTCCGTGGCCGGGTCGTCGGGGGCGGGGAAGACGTGCACGACGGACCAGCCAACCCGGTCGATGATCTCGACCTGCTGTTGCAGGATTTCGTCCATGCTCGGCATGACGGGATTCTCCCTTGCTCATTGATTCAATTCGTGAAGCGCGGGCGAGCGCCTGCTACCGGGATGGGTAGAGGCGGGCGCTCGCGCAGTGGTCAATTCCGGGCCGTGACGGGGGCCTCAGCGGTGCTCGCCGCTGTGGGTCGGCGCCGTCGGCGGCGAACGGTCAGGCGTTCTCGATGGCGGTGACGGCGGCGTCGGCGATGCGGGCGACGGCGTCGACGGGGTCGGCGACGGTGATCGTGGTGGTGTGCTCGAAGGTGTGGCTGGGCAGGTCCTTCGGGTGCAGCCACAGCACGGCGCAGCCGGCCCGGTGCAGGGTGGTGATGAGTTTCTGCCCGGCCTCGGTGTTGTCGAGCAGTCCGTCGGAGACGACGGCGAGCATCCGCAGGGTGCGGCCGTGGCGCAGGTCGAGGAGCTGGTCGGCGAGTTTCGTGGCCCCGCAGAAGGTGGCGGTGCTGAAGCCGTCGGCCGGCATGTGCAGAACCTGCTGCGGCCGGGCGTGCGGCGCGATGAGCAGGGTGGTGCGGTCGCCGAAGCCGATGGTGGTGGTGACGGCCTGTCCGCGACGGGCGGCGTGCGCGAAGATCCACGCCGCGGACGACAGCTCAGCCGCGTAAGAGCTCATGGAGCCGGACAGGTCGACCAGGACGCCCAGGTGCAGGGTAGGTTTCGGCGGCGGCGCCACGGTGCGGTGCTGCCAGGGCTGTGCGGTGGGGGTGTGACCGGCGGCGATCTGGGCGTCCGCGGCGATCGCGTGCCGGGTCCTTAGCCGGCCGGGCGGCAGCACGGCGCCGCGCCGGACGGTTTCGGGGTTGCGGGTCCGCGCCCGCGCGATGCGCTCGGCGAGGTGGCGAGCGGCTTGCTGTTGCCCGGCGGTGGGGGCGGTGCGGCCCCACTCGGCGGGCGGGCGGTGCCGCAGGTCCAGGATCCGGGCCCGGTAATCGCCGGGGCTGAGCCCGACAACAGCGGCCAGGAAATCGGTCAGGGCCTGGTCGAGCCGGCCGGCGAACACGCCGGCATCGGCGGCCGGGACGAGCCGGTGCCGGTCCGGGTCGATGCCGAGGATCTCGCACCACCGGCGTGCCAGCTCGATCATGGTGGTGGCGTCGGTGTCGTCGACCGTGTGCGCCTCCCGCCACACCTCTCGAAGCCGGCGCAGCGCGGGCCGACCGACGACAGCGGTGACGGCGGCGCGGATGCCGCGGACGTCTTTGCTGGTCAGGATCCGCGCATCGACGCGGGCGAGCAGCAACGCGGCCAGAACCCCGGCGTGCCAAGGGTCGTCGACCGGGGCGACGCCGGGATGCACCACCACGTTGATCATGTGGCGTAGCCAGCGCCGGTCGGTGCGGCGGCGGCCGCGTTGTCGGCCTTCGGCCCGTGATTCCTCGAGCAGTTCGGCGACCTCGGCCAGGATCGGCGCCGTGCCGGGCGGGGCCACCCAGTGGCTGTGGGCGGCGTGGGCGCAGCCGTGCACGAGCAGCCCGTACCCGGTGGGCACGATCTTCTTGTGGCCGGCGCGGCGCGGGTCGGCGACCTCGGGGGTGTCGGCGATGTAGGTGGCGTCGATCTCGATGCGGCGCAACGCGGGGTAGAAGCACTCGGGGGCGCCGCCGCCGGCACCGGGAGCGACGAGCACGGTGAGGTCGGTGCGGTCGGTCAGTGTGGGGACGTGTTTGGTCCAGGCATCGGACCAGGGCTGCCAGTCCGCGTTCGGTGCGCCCTTCTTCGCGGTGTCGGTACGGCGGTGCGGGTTCGATGGCGACATCGGATGGTCTCCTCTCGTTGTGCGCAGGGCAGGGGTCAGCGTTTGCCGAGGGCGAGGGCGGTGACCGGTTTGCCGGTGTGCCGGGACAGGGCGCTGGTGACGGCGTCGCGGGCGTCGTCGGGGGCGATGCCGGCCAGGTTCGACAGCGCGGCGGTCATGCCGAGGGTGTCTTTGACCTTGACGAAGCCGAGCAGCTCACGCAGTTGCGGTGCCCAGCCGATGCGGCCGGCGGCCAGGTCAAGGTTCAGGTCGACCGCCGCGGCGATCACGGTCTTCGGAACTTTGAGGTCGGCGGCCAGGTCCCAGTCGGTGGTGACCTCGACCTGCACGGTGAACCGCGACGCCAGGGCTTCGGTGAGGATCGCGCCGTGCACGCCGGGGTTATGGCCGCCGCACACGTAGAACCCGTCGGCGGCGTCCACGGTCTCGGCACCGTTCGGGGTGGTGACGGTGATCTTGCCGCGGCCGTCCATCACCGGGTACAAGATCGCGAGCACGCGGGGCGGGATGAGGGTGGCGTCGTCGACCAGCAGCGGCCGGCCCTCGCGCATCGCCTGCACGAGGGGGCCGTAGACGAAGTCGTAGCCGCCGCCGGGCAGCGGGGCGTAGGAGCCGAGGAAGTCGTCGACGATGGTGTCGCCGGTGCCCGCGACGGTGAGCAGGTCCGGGAACGCGGCTTCGAGCATGGCGGTCTTGCCGGTGCCGGGCGGCCCGTACAGCAGCACCGGCATCCGCTGGCTGCGTAGTTTGTGCAGGACGTTGATGTCCCAGTCGCTGCCGAGCCGGCGCGGGTAGTACAGCAGCCCGCTGGGTCGGGTGATCGGCGCCGGCTTGCCTCCCCGGCTGCGCCGGCTACCGCCGCGGCTGCCGGAGGTGGTGGGCGGCAGGGCGCCGGCGGCGTCGATACCGGCCTGGGTGATCTGGAACCGGTGGTGCGGGTCGCGGTGGTGGGTGGCGTGTCCGGCGGCGACCATCCGTTTGGCGGCCTCGGCGACGGCGCCGGTTGAGGGCGCCTCGATGGCTTTGGTGATCTCGCCGACCTTGTGCGGACGGTCCGGGTGGTCGCGCAGGTAGAGAGCGACCTTGCGATACAGGTATCCCGAGCCGCTGGTAGGGGCGGGGTCGGGTGTGGGCGAGGGTGCAGTCATGGTGGCCTTCCTTGAAGGCGGGCATGCCTGCGCCCCCGTCTCCGGGGTGCGCAGGCATGCAGCCGCACAGCGGAGACGGGTAGGCAATCAACCCGGAACGTCGCGATCAGCTAGATCGAGGCGTCGGGGTGTCGCACCCGTGTGGTGCTCGGATCAGAAGGTGGTACGCACGTTCCGGCTCCGACGGAACCGGACGGCCAGGGAAGCGGGATGAGGCGCGTCAGGCGTCGGGTTTGTGCGGCGGCTCGACCTCGGTGAAGCCGAAAAGCCGCTCGATGACTTGCAGCGACTGCGTGCGGTACCGGTCGGCGAAGCCGCGGCAGACCGCCGGCTGCACGCCCTCGGGCGCCATGCCGGGCAGGGTGCTGTGGCAGACGATGTAGCTTTCCGCCGCCCTGGCCTCGTCGACCAGGTCACGCAGCCGTCCCTGCCGCAGGTGCATGAGGTTGCCGGGCCGGAACACACAGGTGTCACACATCCGGGCCAGCAGCCGGGTCCGCATCGTTTCGAGGTCGCCGACCGACAGGTCGTCCGGGCCGGTCATCGCGGCGGCCCCAGCTCGGGCTCGACCTCGTCGAGCCACAGCTGCCAGAGCCGCAGGAGCCGGTCCAGGTGGCCGAGCTGCGCGTTGCGCATGGCGATCAGGGCGTCGAACCGGGCTCCGGCGCCCCGCAGTTCGTCCAGCGCGCTCAGCGACGCGGCCGGTTGGCCTGGTTCGGCCGCGATCACCTGCCGCACGGTGCCGGTATGCCGGTCGATGGTGTCGATGACCCGGAGCAGCTCATTCTCGGTGACTCCGACGGCCTCGGCCGTGCCGCCGACCCCCCGGGCGAACTCGGCTGCCAGGCCGCCGAGTTGCATCGCACGCTCCAGCTGCTGGCGGGTGACATCGCGGCCCGTGTATTTGGCGATCACGCGTTCCAGGTCCATCGCCGTGCTCACCACCGATCCGCAGATGAGCGGTCGGGCAGGATGTGCCACGCATGGCCGGTCCAGATCCGCCACTGCCCGCCTGCCGTCGGTTCGGTGAGAACCTGCTCGATGTCGCGCTGAGACGCAGGCGTGGGGATGGGACGCAGCGCCAGGGTGGTTCCGGCGTCGTCGAGCAGGCGCAGCAGGGTGCTGCCCATGGCTGCTTCGACGGCGACCGCGGTGGTCAGGAACATCTGGTCGGCGAGGGCGTCGAGGAGCCGCTGCTGGTCGACGCGCCGGCCGTCGTGGCGGCTGGCGGCCACGTACGACGTCCAGGCTGCAGCGCCGGCCGCGTCGCTCATTAGCAGTTCGCGGCCGGATCCGGTGGCATCGTCGCCGACGGTGCCGATCCGCTGGCCGTCGAGCAGCAGCGCCGCGACATAGGCCATGTCGCCGGACACCGGCCACTGCGACAGCATGCGCAGCCGGAACCGGTCGTGAGGAACCTGCATCCCCGGGGCGTGGGGCAGAGGCGCGAATCGCTGCTGCTCGCCGGGCGCGGGCACCTCGCCGACGATGCGGTCGCAGTCGTGCGGGTCGACCGGCCGCCAGTCCCAGGCTCCGCCCATCACCACGTACTCGCCGTCGTCGTCCGGGGTGATCCTCGTCGTGGAGTCCGGGCCACCGATCACGCTGGTCTCGTCGACGACCAGTTGGTCGCCGTCGAAGCCGATCGTCGGCAGCAGCCGCTCGACCGCCCAGACGCACGCTTGCGGCCGGACGCCGAGGTTCACCAGCTCGTCGCGCCAGAACACCCGTAGCCGCCGCTGATCGGCGACGATCGCATCGGCGACCTGCCGTGTGCAGGCGAACACCGCCCGGCCGTCGAGTCCCATCTCGCGCAGCGTGCCGACGAACCCGACCGGAATCCGGCGCCGCCCGAACGGGCCGCGCTGCCACGACCAGCCGCCGGCGAACACGCCGACCGCCCCCACCCGAAGCCGATCCGGATGCAGATGCGGCAACATCCGCCACGGCAACACCGAGGTCGCAGCCTGCAGATGCACGTGGGAGCGTTCGTGGACACCGTCGTCGAAGCCGTCGGCGTGTGCGCCCAGCACCTCGTCGCGCTGCGTATCGGTCAGATCGTCCCAGGACGGCTGGCCGTTTCCGGCAGCAGCCTGATAGGTCTCGCCGGTCACCCATCCGCCGGTTCCGCCGAGGTAGGGAACCAGCTGCCCGCCGATGCCGGAGCTGCGGTTCGGCCCGCGACGGGTGAGCACCCGCCTGCCGAGGCTGGTGCGGGCCCACTGGTCGGCGGCGTCGCGGCCGGCCTGCAGTCCGGCGGTGTACAGGCCCGTCAGGGTCGTCGCCCACACGGTCGCATCGCTCATCGGTCGCAGCCTTCCCCGGGGAGGGCTTCACCGTTGCTGCCGTGCGGAAGGGACCAGGCGAAGTCGTGCAGCCAGTACCGGTGCTCCGGGTCGGGCAGCACCCAGCGGCGGGTGCCGTCGTGGTCGACGCGGACGATGCCGGCCAGCGATCGCCGCAGCACCGGCCTGCCGGGCTGCGCCGGTTCCGTAAGCGCGGCGAGCCTGTCGATCAGCCGCAGGTCGGCCTTGACCAGAAGCCACGGAGCTGCAGCGCCGGTGGGCACCTCGACGGTCATCGGCTCGTCCAGTCCGTCCGCGATCAGCTGGATCTGCTGCCATGTCCGGCCGGTCGGTATCAGCACCTGCTGGGCTTCGAGGTGAGGGCAGGCGTGGGTGAAGTCGCGGTGGGCGTCGGTGCGGGCGGCGCGCAGCCTGCCGTGTTCGGTCAGCAGCCGGCTCATGTTGTCGGTGAAGATGTCGAGGTCCTCGGTGCCCTGGTCGCTGTCCGGTGCGAGTTCCATCCGCATCCAGGTGATCGGGTGGTGCAGCATCTGCAGCTGGAACTCGGTTGCGGCGTATCGGGCGGCCGCCGACACCCAGGCAAGGATCTGATGCGGGTGGGTGGCGAAGGTCTGGTCGAGTTCGCCGTCGTCGGCGACGTCATAGCCGGCGTGTTCAGTGAGGTCCCGCAGCACGTGATCGATGGTGGGCGCTTGCGGCACGGGCCAGTCGTAGTTGTCGAGCACGGTACTTCCTTTCCGGAAAAGCGAAGATCCGCGACCGGTAGTCGCGGATCTCGTGGCAGGTGGCGATATGTGGTGTCGGAATCAGGTGTCGGCGTCGTCGAGCGCCGGCGGGTACGGCAACGCGCCGGGCGGTGTCGGGAGCAAGCGGACACGAGCCGGATCGATTTCGACGAGGGCGTAGCCGGGGACGTTCGGTCCGATGTCGCCGAGGCTCACCAGGTCGTAGTGGTCGGGGGCCTGGAAGTCGTCGCGGACGACGTAGAGCTGCTCTGGGTCTTGGCCGTGCTGGTGCTGCGGGTCGATGATCTGGACCAGCGATCCCAGGCCCGGCAGGGCCGCCCGCTCCTGACGGTCGGTGATGTGGGCGGCGACCATCGCGATCTGCCAGTCGGCGGGATCGAGCGGATGGGAGTCCGTGCTGCGGTCCCGGCGAGCGGTCAGCGCCGCCTGCAGCACGGTCCGCAGGCCGGTGGAGACCTCACCGGAGCGGGTCTTGTCCAGCGCTCGAAGCCCGTAGAACGCGTCGGCGTACAGGTCCGGGGCGGTCGTCTCCCGTATGGGGACCAGTTGGTCGCCTGCCGGGAACCGGAACTGCGGGTCGAGCAGCCGGGGCAGCGGGATCAGGTCGCCCGGATACGGAGTGTTTCCGGCTCCGGTGGAGTCGCCGCTGAGCCGGTAACTGTCGGCGGGCAGGAAGTGCAGAGGCGCGGTGAGATGCGCGCCGATCGTGTTGATGGTGGCGCTCGCCGGGACGAGCACCGCCACCCGAGAAACGATCATGGTCATCGAGGGTTCCCTTTCTCCGTACGTGGTGAGTCAGGGCGGCCCGGGGTCGGGGTTGTGTGCGGGCCGCGATTGGTCGGTCGTGAGTCGGGCACACGCCACGGCCCCGCCTTCCGGTGTCGGATGCGGGGCCGTGATGTGGCGCGGGTCCGGGGTCAGGGACGGGGCAATGCGTCGTAGTCGCGGAAGCCTTGACCGGGCATGCCGCCGATGACGTTGAGCTCATCGCGGCGGATGTGGTCGCGGTCGGCGCCGGTGGCTTCGGCGTGGGCGTACCACGCGGACATCAGCGCGTCGCGGGCCTGCTCGGCGGTGGCGCCGATGCCGGTCCACGAGTAGTGCCGCGTGTCGGTGGTGGCGACGTAGACGACGGCCGTTTTCGCAAGAGCGGCCTGGGCGACGTCGGGCCAGGTGTGGTCGGTTGTCGGGTCGAGCCCGGCTGCGGCGACGGTGTCGGCGGCGGGGGCATCGAGGTGCTGCACGATGGCGTGGCCCAGAGCGGCGAGCCCGGCCCGGTTGTCGACGTAGATGCCGCCGTCGAACAGTTCGACGCCGGCTTGATCACCGGTGAGGGGCTTGTCGCGGAAGATGTCGCCGGGGTGCAGCCAGCGGGTGATCCAATCCGAGTCGGTTTTCTCGTCGCCGCTGGTGGCGGTGCCGGGTTCGGTCATGGTTTTCCTCCTGTCTCGTGAGGCGGTTGTGCCGCAGGTCGGTTTGGTGGCCGGGGGGTTCAGTGCGGCGGCTCGGGCTCGACGACCCGCCTGCACAGATCGGTGATCCGGTCGAGGACCGCGGTGTCGAAGGCGTCGTGGTAGGCGTCGGTCGCTTCGTCACGCCGGGAGTCGTCGAGTGCCGCCCAGGTGGTGTCGGCCGGGCCGGTGGCGTTCGTGTACCGCTCGGCCGCGCTGGGGCCGTCTTCCTGTCGACTGGACTCGTGAGAGCGCGGCAGCAGGTCGAGCACCGCAGGGTCGCCGTCGTCGATGCCGGTGAGGACGTGGACGGCGGTTGCCTGGCCGTCGCCGGTGACCCGGCCTCCGATGGCGTCTTGTGCCCACCAGTCGGCAGCGTCGCGGCCGGCCTCGGCGGCGGCGTCACGCAGCCGCTGCAGGATCGCCTGCCAGCGCGCCTGCGCGTCGGCGGGACGCCCTGCGGGATCGCCGCTGGACGCAGGCGTCGGTTGGGCGGTGTCGTTGTCGGCGGCAGGTTGCTCCTGGTTGCGGCGGACGATGCCGCAGCCGCCGGGGTGCGGTGTCGCGAGGCTGGGCGGCGTCGTGCGGCGCCACGGCTGGTTCTTCATGGGAGGGTCTCCTGTCCTTCTCGGTGGCCGGCGGATCGGCGTGGTGGAAGGTCCGTCCAGCCATGGCCGGACCAGATTTGCCAGCGGGTGCCGGTACGGCCGGGCGGCAAGGTCGCGGCGAGCAGGCGCTCGGCGTCCTGGTCGCGCGGCGCGGCAGCTACCGGCTGGGTGTCGACGGTGTAGTCGCAGGCGTCGATCAGCCGGGCCACGGTGGCGCCGGGCTCGAGTCCGGCGATGGCCTTGTCGAGTTCGGCTTCGGTGACGAGGGCGTCCAGCAGCCGGTCCTCGGCGATCGGTTCGCCGTGGTGGCGGCTGGCGGTGCGGTAGGCGTTCATGCGCTGCCAGCCGAACAGGTAGTTCGGGGAGAACAGCTCGGTCAGGCCGCCGTTGCCGTCGTTTTCGATCAGGCCGACGATCAGCCCGTTGATGGTGAGCTGGGCGGTGACCGCTGCCCCGTTGTGAATGCTGCGCCGTGAGACGGAGCCGACCCGCAGCCATGCGTAGGGCACGTGCAGGCCGGGGGTGTGCCGCAAGATCACCATGCCTGCTCCCGGCCGCTGGCCGGCAGGTCACCGATGATGCGGTCGCAGCAAGCGGGATCGACCGCGTCCCAGCACAGGTTCATGGACCGCACCGACCACCGCCCATCAGGGCGGGCGGTAACCCGCTCGATCGCCTCGGGGTCTCCCTGCATGATCCGCTGGTCGACGACGAGCACATCGCCGTCGAAATACGTCCGGCCCCACCGCTGGTCCAGTTCCCGGTCCTGCTCGGCCGGGCTGAGCCCGCTGTCGCGGTCGGCTTCGCGGTCGGCGGCACGGTCGGCGACGATCTGCTCGGCGACCGTGCGGTCGCAGGCGAACACCGCCCACCCGTTCCAGGCCCGTTCCAAGACACCGACGTACCCGACCCGGTAGCGGTCCGGCCCCTCGTCGTCGGTGAGGTACCACTCGCCGGAGAACACCGCATACCGGCCGACCCTGGAGCGGTCCGGGTGCAGGTGGGACAGGTCGCGGCCATCGCCGGTCGGGCTGGCCACCAGCAGGCACTGATCGGTGACGTGCACGAGCAGAGCAACGTCGAACGCCCAGGTGTAGCCGTCGACCGCCTGCTCCAGCTGCTCAGCCGTGACCGTCTCCCCCGAGGGCACGGCGGCGCCGTGGCGCAGGGCGAGCAGGTCCGCCTCGGTCGGCGGCTCCGCGAACTGCTCGTCCCGAGATGCCGACAGCGGCAGACCGTCGATCATCTCCGGGCAGTCCTCGGCGAGGTCGAGCAGCGCGTTACGGGCTGCTGCCTTCGGGTTGCCCGTGGCGTCCGCGCCGATGTGGTGGCGACACCACCAGTCGGCGGCGTGCCGGCCGGCTCGCCCACCGGCGGCCCGGGCCGCCTCCAGGGTCTGCTGCCACGACAGGCCGGTCCCGGCAGCCGGCGTCCAGCTGGAGGTCAGCCGGATGAGCCGCGTCTGCGCGGGCAGCCTCTGCTGGGTGCCGTCGTCCCAGTTGACGACGAGGGACTGCTGCTCGGGGTCGTAGCTGTCGACGGTGCCCTGCGGGCCGTGTCCGAAGGCGCTGGCGATGTCGCCGTCGATCACGGCGGCGACGCGTTGTCCAGTGGCGAAGGGTTTCATCGTGGTTCTCCCATCAATGCGGTAAGGGAAGTCCCGGCGCTGTTGCGGCCGGGTAGGAAGGGGCGGTGGCTGCGGCGGGGCCGCCCGCGGTTGGCTGTCGCCGGCTGGGCGGTGCGGTTCGGCCGGAGTAGCCGATGCGGTCGCCGGGCGTCGGCGCGTTCGCGGCATGCCGTAGGGATGGCTGGAAAGCGGTGGAACTTAGTCCCGGCCGCTGCCGTCGATGCCCGCGCCAGGGGCGGGTCGGCGGCCGAGGATCAGCCGTTGTCCGCGCCCGGTACCGAGGCCGAGGCCGTAGGTCATGAAGCAGCCATCGCACATGTAGGCCCACGGCCCGAGGCGGGTCGCGCCGTCGTAGCCAGCCGGGATCACCGTGTCGCTCAAGGCGCGGTGGATGTCGCAGGGCGGCAGCTCGGTGACGTAAGCGACGGCGTCGCTGTCGGCAGCCGGTGGCGCCGGACGCTCGAAGCCCTGTCTTGTCGGGTTATCAGCCCGAGCCGGGGATTCCTCCTCCGGCGCGTCCGCGGGGCTGGTGTGCGGGCCGTGGGAAAGGGTGATGCGGTCGCCGTCGTCGAGCAGCATGGCCAGGGTGGAACCGTCGTCCCAGGCGACGGCGACGGTGTTCGACTGCAGGTCGTGGCGACGGACGGTGCCGAGGGCGCTGGGCTCTAGCCGGGTGTGCGGGTCGCTGGTGTGGATCAGGACGACGCGTTGGCCGGGCAGGTAAACGGTCACGGCTGCTGCTCCCCACCGGTCGCAGATGCCTTCACCGCGCTGTCTGCTGTGCTGGGCAGCAGGTCGGCGGCCGTGATCAGCCGCTGCCGGTCGTACAGCGGGGTCTCGGCCGCGTCCGTGTCATCGACCTCGCCGCTGCCGGGCTTGTTGAGCCGCAGCAGCCGGCCGGCAGCGGCGCGGAGCTCGTCGGCGGTCGCGCTGGTCGCGGCCTGCAGTTCGCACAGGCCGTTCACCAGGCCGCGGCGAATCTCTTCCAGCCGGTCGCGTTCGCGCTGCAGCCGGACCCAGACGCGGCCCTGCTCGAGGGCGATGGCGTCAAGGTGGGCGCTGCGGGCGCCGGGCGGGGCCAGCGCGATGGCGGCGTGCAGGAGCCTGTGCGTGTCGAGGCGTTCGTGGTCGGCGCGCAGGCGTTCGCGGACCGCGATGGCGCGGTAGTGCTCGATGACGTCCGTGCTGGTCGGACCTTCGGTTCGGGGCACGCCGGGCCAGCCGTTCTCCCACCAGGCGCCCAGCCACGCCAGGAGCTCGCCGGTCTGGGCGCGCGACATGAGAATCGACCGGCGTGCGGAATC
This sequence comes from Actinoplanes sp. NBC_00393, assembly GCF_036053395.1. Lineage (NCBI taxonomy): Bacteria > Bacillati > Actinomycetota > Actinomycetes > Micromonosporales > Micromonosporaceae > Actinoplanes > Actinoplanes sp. NBC_00393. The sequence goes on from NZ_CP107942.1 coordinate 8,282,097, forward strand.
GCCGTAGGTGCGGTGCTGCACCGCCAGGACGAGGTCGTCGGTGAGCGGCGGCAGGTGACGGGGGCCGAGCAGCAGCACGTCGTTGCCGCCGGTCTCGTGCAGCTCGAACCGGGCGGTTCGCGCGGGATTCGGTCGGGGTGTTCGGGTCACGGTGGGGATCTCCTTCGCGGATGTGTGAAACACCGCGCCGGCAAGTGCGCCGGCGCGGTGTCCCCGGTGGGTTCCGGGTGATGTCGGCCGGCAGGCCGGTGGAGAAGGGCGGTACTCGCGGGTCCGGAGGCGGTACGGCTCGTTGCACCGCTCGCGCGTCACCCGCGGCGTACGCGCTGCGGATCTACGTGTTGATCGGTCCCGTTGTGAGGTCGCAATGCCGCGGCGCGGTCATCGCTCGGGCTCTTCGGCCTGATCGAGCAGGTGTTCGACCTCGCCGAGGGCGTCGGCTGCGCCGTGCCCTGCTTCGCGGGCGTCGCCGTAGGCGCGGATCGCGTCGTCGAGGTCGGCACGCCATACGCTGCGCGGGTTCGGGTCCTCGTCCGTCGCGTCGCGCACCAGCAGCCGCGTGTGCGGCCGACAGCGCATTCGCCGCAGCGTCGGCTCTTTCGGATGCGCCAGCAGCAGGTATTCGCCCTCGCCGCAAAGCGCTACGGGAGCCACGGTTCCGATCCGCCAGGGCTGCCGGAATGTCCGGAGCGTGTCGTCGTCCCAGACGCCCAGCAGCATCAGGTTGTCCAGGTCGTGCTGTTCCAGATCGGCCACGACGATGACCTCGGCCGACCCCGCGCGGATCGCGGCCACCGCTGTTGCCAGGATCGCGGCGACGGTGTCGAGAGCGCCGGCCGTACGGTCGGTGTCGCCGGTCTCGGCCCGCCGAGGGCGATTCGGTGCGGTCATCGGCCGGACTCGCTCTCGTCGTCGTCCTCGATGCAGGGGGCCAGCATGATCACGCTGCTGTACCGCCAGACCCGTCCGGCGTTCCACGGGTCTTCGAGGTCCGGGCAGGTGAGTTCGATTTTGCTGTTGAGCGCGGTCGCGTCGGCCTCGCCCAATCTCTGCAGCCAGGCCAGCAGCTGTCGGCCGGTCATGTCCCCGCCGTCGGCCTGCCAGTAGAAGTCCTCGTCGCCGTTGTGGCAGTTACCCGCGGCAGGCGCGGAGCTCGTGGTGGTCTCGCTCGGGTGCAGCTGGTGCTCGCTGTGTCGGAGCCACCGGTCGTGCACGGTCGCCTCGTAGACGGTGACGACCGCGGTGTCCGGGTCGATGACGTAGAGCCAGCCGATGGCCGCGCCGATGGCCGCGTTCAGCCGGATGCGGGCGGGGCGAGGGCGGGTGCCGCCGGGTGACGGGCAGCCGACGCCCGCCACGAGGGTGTAAGGGCTGGTCGGCTGGGGGTCGGCGGTGAGGTAGGACCAGTCCTCGGCAAGCAGCGCGGCCGTCATCCGGTGGCTGTCGCGGTCGAAGCTGGCCCAGATGGCGCGCAGCGTCGGGATGAGGCGCTCGGGGGCGTCGCCGTGGTGCAGGTAGCGGGCGGTCACGCCGCCGGGTGCGGTGACGCCGATGTAGCTTCGATCTCCCATGGAGTCTCGCCTTTCATGATCGCGTCGGCCCTGGGGCCGGCACGGACGCGGTTGATATTCGAGAAGAGGGTTTGCGTCAGCTGACCTGCGGAACGCCTGGGCGGCTGCGGCCCGGGGCACTCCGACGTGCGAGGCCTGGAATCCAGGCCCCGGAGCGTTGCTGGGTCAGGCCTTCTCGCTGGTGAGTCCGAGGCGTTGCCGCTCGAGGGCCAGCAGGCGTCGAGCGGGGGCTTGCCAGCCGTCGTCGGTGAGCGGGGCCGGCGTGGTCCCGTCGGCCAAGGCCCGGACGGCGGGGATCTGCTCGGCGTACGCGCCGCCGAGTTTCTCCAGGTCGGTGCAGGCCCGGTCGATCGCTACGCGGGCCTTGAGTGCCCACCTGCCGGGCTTGCCCCACTTGTTGCGGGGCCCGTACATGTGGCATTCGCACAGGTGGTAGCCGAGCCACACCACCGGCGGGTGCAGGCCGGCGGCGGTGGCGAGCAGCGCGATCTTGTCGTAGTCCCAGGTGCGGCCGCGCAGGGAGTGCCCGACGACCCTCGGCTCGGTCAGAACGCGCCAGAACTGCGGTGCCACGGCGGTGGAGGCGATCAGGTCCCTGACGTCGCGGAATCCGCCGTCGGCCAGGGCCCGGGGGATCCGGTCGATGAGCAGATGGGCCAGGTCGCGGCGGACCGCCGGGACGGCGGGGTCGTCGGCGGGGGCCAGCCGCCGCTGTCGGCCGGTCGGCTCCGGCGCCGCGACCGGCTCGGGCAGGGTTCCGTCGGCGAGGTAGCCGAGCAGCAGCGCGGCGAAGTCGCTGAGCACGTTCTCGAAGCCACGGCTGCGGTCGCTGTAGTCGGGGATCGGCAGCCAGTGCCCGCCGCCGCGGTGCCCGACGCGGTGGGCGGCCTCGTGGATCAGGACCAGCAGGGTGCGGTGCCGGTCTGCGAGAACGCTGCGGTGGATGGCAGTGTCACCGGTGGCCGGGGAGTAGAAGCCGTCCGCGCACGGCGACTCCTCACTCTGGGAGTAGACCCGGACCCGGTCCAGCGCGAACGCGCCGATGGCCCGGCGCACGAGGTCACGGCCGAAGGTCAGCACGGCACGCTCGGCGGTGGTGAGTTCCTTGTCGGGAACCCAGGTCGTCTTGTTACGTGCCCGCTCGTAGTGGCGGGTCTGGCGGACCTTGGCGACCTCCACGCCGAGCAGGCGCATCAGGCTGTCGCGCAGGTAGCTGGACAGGCCTTTGGCGGTGATCTCGGTGTAGCCGTTGTCGATCAGGTCCAGCGCCGCCTCTTCGTTGCCGCTGGTGGTGTAGTAGGCCTTGGAGGGCAGGTGGGTGCGGGCCCACTGGCGCCAGGCGGCCTTCGGGTAGGCCTCGTAGACGTTGCTAAAGAACTGCTCGGGTTCCCGCAACTTCCCGCCCGCCAGGGCGTGGGTGGCGAACCGGTCGATGATCCGTTCGTCTTGGCTGGTGGAAAGCATGGCCCGGACGGCGGTACGCAGGGCGTCGGCCTCGATGACGGTCCTGTCCCGATTTTGCAGGCCCTTGGCGTCCAGCGGCAGGTCGTAGGAGGCCAGCAGGCCGGGCATGACGGTGACCATGACCCCGCCGATCCAAATCCGGCCCGGCGTGCCGTCGAGCACGCACTCCCCGGGCTCGGCCGGCGGTTGGTAGCCGGGTTCGGCGAGAGCCCGGAACCGGCTGATGGCCTCGTCGGCGAGTTCGCGGGAGCATGCGACGGTGAAGACCGTGCCCTTGGTCCGGCCGGTGCGGTGAAGGTGGTAGACGAGGAGTTCCGCGCCCTGCGCTGACCGGGACGGGACCAGCCCGCTGAGCAGGTGCCGGCGTTCGACGCTCGGGGTGAACCCGTAGCCGACGGTTTCGCAGCGCACCTGCCCGATCTCGGGGCTGCGGGCCAGGACCAGTGCGGCGAGCTTTTTGCCTTCGCCGAACTGGCCGATCTGCTCGGCGGTCTTTGTCGAGTGGCCGAGTACGAGGCCTTCCTCGGGGATGCCAGGGCCGTCGTCGGCGATGGTCAGGACCCCGTCGGACCAGCTGATCCGGGCTTGCGGATCTTCGTCGAGGGCGTTGGCGATCAGCTCGCACAGGGCCCGGACCGGTGTCCAGGACTTCACGTAGTCCGGTGAGATGGGGTAGGCGAGAGTGTTGTCAGTGTCGTCCCGGCCGCCTGCGGCGGCGGGCATGACGGTGACATCGTGGTCGACCACGTTGTTCTCCTTGATAGAGGGGATTTCGTTGCAGCGCCGTACTCACGGGCGCAGGACGACGTCCGCCGCGAAACGGCGTGGCGGGCACCGCGCGATGGCGCGCGGCCGCGTGCTGGCCGGGCGCCTTGACGAGGACGGGCGGCTTCGTGCAGCGTTGTCCGCTCGGCCGCGTCCGAGCGGCTCAGCGGTTTCCTAGTTCACCGATATGTGAACGTGGTTCGTGTGCCAGCCGCTGGGGTCGTCGCCGCCGAACGGGTTGTTGTAGGTGTGCCAACCGCGGCCGTCGTCGGTCCAGATCAGGCGGAACCAGATGACGTAGCGGATGCCCAAGGCTTGGGCGTTGGCGACCGCCCAGGCCGCCATCGCGTCGCCCATCGCCTTCTGGCTGCCGGTGGCTTCACCGCCGGCGGTCATCATCCAGTCGCAGGCACGCCCCTGCGGGTGTTCGCCGTGGTCGTCGACGCGCCAGCAGCTGGGGTCCGGGAAACCGGCGGCAGAGGCTTGTCGGACGAGGTGCAGCGTGCGCGGGGTGAGGCAGCCAACGCCGGTGGTCGGGTCCGGCCGGATGGAGCACTGCTCGTCCGGCAGTGAGCCGTCCGGGTTGCGCGGGACGGGTACGGCCATGCCGGCCGCCGGGCAGGCGATCGTGGTACCGGTGACCGCGCCGACCAGCTGAACGGCGTCGGGCTCCCACTTCGCGTAGGCGTCGGGGTAGGCGCTGATCTGCACCGCCTGCGCCGCTGCCGTCACGGTCATCGTCTGCCAGCCGGGGACGGCCAGCAGCTTGGTGTAGAACTTCGTCGCCGCGTGTTGCGGGTCCTGCAGCTGTGCGGGCGTGCCCCAGCCCTGGCTCGGGCGCTGCTGGAACAGCCCGACCGAGTCGCGGTCCCCTCCGGGCAGGTTGATCAGTGAGGATTCCTGCATGGCGGTTGCCACCGCGATCACCTGACCGCGGGCCGGGACCTGCAGGCGCTGGCCGACCGCGACGATGACCGTCGCGTTACCGACCTGCTCGGCGCTCCAGTCGCCGATCGGGCCGGGTGCCGAACTGGCACCGTCGCTGTCGGCGGCGCTGGAGCCGGTCGGTGACACGGCGGCGGGCAGGCAGTGCGCCGACGCGCCTCCGCCGCCGAGCATGCCGAGCAGCAGTCCGGAACAGCCCAACAGCACGACGGCGACCGCGACCGTGATCCCGGCGACAGCACGGGAGATCATCGTCGGTCACCTCCCGCCGGGTGTGCTGCGGGTACTCGGTCGGACGCGCTGCCCGCTGGTCCGCCGCTGCGGACGGCCCACCTCGTGGCCGGTCCGGGTGCGGGGCCGGCCACGAGGTGGCGGCTCATGAGGCGAGTGGCTCGCGGCTGACGACGTCACCGCCGCTGAGGTGCACGCTGAGCGTGTCGGTGCCGGCGTCGATCAGGTAGATCCACTGGGCGTCCAGGTCGCCGGTGACGGCCAGCGCCACGACGGTGACCGGCTCGGGCGGCAGGAGGTGGCCGTCACCGTTGGTGGCGGCCAGGGTCATGCCGACGCCGGGGATCAGCTCCTCGCCGGCGAACGGCGTCGAATTGCTGCCGTCGGTCATCTCCGGGTCCAGGTAGTCCCAGTCGTGCTCGAGCAGCAGTGTGGCCAGCCGATGGGTGTCACCGGCGGCGGCACCGGCCCAGATACCGCGAAGCCGGACCTGGCCGGGCTGTTCGGGGTCGGGGATGCCGACGTAGCTGTGGGTGCTCACGGTGGTTCGTCTCCTCGGGTTCACGTCGGATGTGCGGGTTGGACCGCCGGTCGGCGGGCACGGCGTAGGGCCACGCCGCCCAGATGGGCGGCGTGGCTGCGGGGTGGGATATCGGGAGGGCCCGGGTCAGCGGGCGAGAACGGCGACCTTCTCGCCGTGCAGCAGGGGCGCGCCGTCGGGGCCTTTGATGTGGGCGTTGATCCAGATGCGGTAGGGGTTGCCGTCGCGGTCGGTCAGCCGTCGCCAGTGGCCGCGCACGACGAACCGGACGCGGTAGTGCCACTTCGGGTCGCCGTCGCCGGGCTCGGCGAGCGGGCTTGTACGGCGCAGCATGACCACGCGGGTGTCATGCTTGATCCCGTGGCGCTCGGCACGGCGGCGGGATGGCCGGTCCATCGCGGCGGCGGCGACGGTAGCGAGGGGTTGGGCCTGGATGCGCCAGAAGGCGTAGGCGATGGCGGTGCAACCGCGGGTGCGGGCGGTGGCCTCGTCGATGCAGAACCGGCCGTCCGGGGCGGGTTCCCAGTCGTGGACGGCGTCGTCGATGACCGGGTGTTCGGGGTGTTCGACGGGGCGGCCGATGGGGATCTCGGTGTAGTTCGATAGCAGGTAGGGGCCGAGCTGGCGGGCGATGTCGGGCCGGGCGGCGAGGTCGGCGCGGCGGCGGGCGACCGACGGGTCGTGCGGGTCGTGTTGGTCGGCCCATCCGGCGACGATCCAGGATGATTGCCCGGAGGTGCTGGTGATGCGGGCCCAGGTGATCGCGCCGATCGAGGAGACCTTGCCGGTGTGGCCGCGGTGGTAGAGCGGATCGGGAAAGAAAACCACGCCCTGGTCGTCGGGGGCGACGTCGTCGGGCAGGACCTCGCCGGACAGGTCGAGTGCCTGGGCGGCGGCGGCGATGATCGCCGTCATGGCGGGGGCCACGATGTATGGCTCGCCGGTACGCCACGGGCTGCCGGTGATGGTGTGCATCGCCGTGAGCACGTCCGGGGTCATGGTGCCGTACTCGGCAGGCATGCCCTCAAACATGGCTTCCAGGTAGGTGCGGGCGATGGTCCCGCTGGTGAAGTCGGCCATGCGGGCGCGCAGGTCGACGGCGGTGCGGGCGTATCCGGCGAGGGTGTCGTTGGGCAGGAAGTTCATGGGCGTTCCTCCTTCTGGTGTTGCTGGTGGGTGGCGGCGGCATCGGGCCGCCGGAACGGGGTGAAGACCGTCGCGTCGTCGGTGGCGTCCACCGGTGCGGTGGGTTCGGGCTCGGTGAGCAGGCCGGCGAGGCCGCTGGGCACGGCGGCGCGCCCGCGGGCGGGGTGCTGATCCGCCGCAGGTGGCGTGGTCGCGGCCGGTTTGTGGCGGGCGAGTTGGGCGGCGTGGCGGGCGGCGCGGGCGGGTGCGCAGGGCGCGCTTCGGCCGCGGCATTGCAGGTTCGTGCAGAGTCCGTCGGGCCCCGGTTGGTGGGCCGAGGTGACGGCGGCGGCGAGTGCCCACAGCAGCGGATCGCTGACGTCGTCCGGTCTCGAGGTGCGGCCGTCGAGGGCTGGTTGCTGCTGCGTGGGTCGGTACGGCGATGCCATGGCGGTGACCTCCGTCGGCAGGCGTTGGCATGCGACGGTCACCGTCCGGATGACACTGGCCGACCAACGTCTTGCCTGGTCAGGGACACCGGACGGTGACCATGACAGATCGACGCTTGCCTGGCTACGAAGGTCAAGTCGGCGGGTAGGAGGCTGCGGCGGCGAGCTGGGCGAGCCCGGGATAGGTGGCGGGCAGGTCGGCCGGGTCGGGTTGCTCATCGACCAGTACCACCGGGTGGGATTCGCGGGCGGTGCGGCTGAGCTGGTAGACGCGCCCGTCGGCGTCGAGGGCTTCGACGCGGCGGACCCGGGTGAGGGTGTCGGTGTCGGTGAGCAGGTCGTCGTAGCAGACCGCCCACGCCAGCAGCCGCAGCCCAGGATCCGGTTGCTGCACCTGCCGGCGAAGGACGGCGAGGTCGAACGGATCCAGAATGGGCTCGATCAGCGCCGCTGCCGGCTCCGCGAGTGTGGGGGCCAGCGCGCCGGCGAGCGCGTGCAGGGCGGCCGGCAGCGTCTGGTGGCGGCGGAGGTCGGTGAGCAACGGCAGCGGCAGCAGGCGCATGCCTCGCCGGTCGGGGGTGCCGTGCCGCAGCGGATAGTCGTGGACCACCGCGATCGTGCCGAGTGCCCGCGGGGGCGAAAGCTGGCCGGTGTCGAGTTGCATCAGGTGGTCAACGAGGGCGTGAACCGTGTCGAGGGATAACACGCAAAGAACTCCCTAGGTCGGGGATTGACAAGGTCGGGGCTCGCGTCCGTGGTGCTGTTGGACGCGAGCCCCGAATCGGTATGGGTGGAAGTGCGCTGGCGGTCAGCGGCGGTGGGCGTCGCGGCAGCGGCCACGTTCCGGCAGTTTCGGCCAAACCTCGGTGGCCGCTGTCCGGTCGCACACGCCGCCGCCGGCTTGTTTGGCCTGGTACATCGCCGCGTCGGCGTGGCGCAGCAGGTCGCGGGGTGTGGCGCCGTCGGTGGTGTAGCCGACGCTGGCGTTGATGCGCCAGTCGGTGCGGTCGGCGATCGGGATCGGGGTGCTGGTGATCGCCCGCCAGGCGGCGCGGGCGCAGGCGCGGGTCTGCTCTTCGTCGCCGATAACGAGCAGCGCGAATTCATCGCCGGACAGCCGGGCGGCGAGCGTCACCGGTAGGCGCAGGTCGGCCAGGCGCATGCCGACGGCGGTGAGCAGGTCGTTGCCGATCTCGTGGTTGAAGGTGTCGTTGACGGTCTTGAAGTCGTCCAGGTCGAGCATCACCACTCCGACGCCGATGTCGGTGGTGAGTGCCTGCTCGAGGTGTTCGAGGAAGGCACGCCGGTTGGGTAGGCCGGTGGTGTCGTCGCGGCGGGCGAGCCGTTCGGCGTTCACGGCACGTCGCTGCTCGGCAGCGATCTGGCGGCGGGCGGCGTCGAGCAGCTCCAGCTGCCGGTACAGCAGTGCCCCGGTGAGGGCGAAGCCGGCCAGGACACCACCGAGCGCGGTGAAGATCATGGTCCAAAGAGGGGACAATGGGTTGCTCCTTTGCAGCAAGGAGCACCGGGACGGGCGTGTCTGCCACGACTGACGCCCGTCCCGGGCTGCCTGACGGATCGGGGGTCAGTCGGCGGTCGACGCGAGCGTGAAGGTCGCCGCCTTGCGGTCCTCGACTTTCACGGCCTTGCCGTCTCGTTCGAGGGAGTCGAGGGCGTTGGCGACGGCGCCGTGGCTGGCGCGCGGGTAGCCGGTGCCCGCGTCGGCCTCATCGATCAGCTTCCGCAGCTCATCGACCTTGTACTCGCTGCCCGAGTTGGCCTGCAGAATGGCCAGCGCGCTGGCCTGCAAGGCCCCCTTGGGGCGCTTGCGTTTGGCCGGCGGCGCCGTAGCCGTCGTCCTGCTGTTCGCACCGTTCCGGTCGGTATCGGAGTCGGCCGTTGCGGAGCTGGTCGTGTCGCCGTCGGCGGGAGCAGGCGCAGCGGGGGAGGTAGCCGTCTCGTCGTCGTCGCCGCCGTCGGTGATCTCGCTGGAGTCCGACGTGACCAAGGGCGGCGCGGCGGCAGCCGGACCGCTGCCCGCCTGCATGGCAGGCTCGATGGCCCCGTCCGCAGTGGGGTCGGCCAGGGCCGTTTCCGCAGGTGGCACGGTGTCGGCGAACTGGGGCGGTGTCGCGGTGCTGGCCCGGCCGGCGTCGGTCAGCCGCCACAGCGTCTGGCCGGTGTCGTGCCGGAATCGTTCGGCCAGTCCGGCGTTCTCCCAGGCGCGCAGCTTCGGGTTCACCGTGGAGTAGGCGATCCCGACCTTCTTGGCGATGGCGGCGGGGGTGGCGTCCAGGCCGAGTTCCGCGATCGCGGCCAGGACGGCGAAGTTGCTGTTCGCCGGTTCGGCCTGGTCGGCCTCACCGGTGTTTCGGTCGCGGAGTTCGTCGGTCATCGCTGTTCCCTTCTGGTCGGTTGCCTGGTGAGGGGTGCACTGATCCACCCTTCGAAGCACGGATTGATCAAGTCGGATGCGAATCTGATGTCCGGTGCGTCAGGCATCAGGAGTCGCCCATGGGCAGCCAGGGCCACAGGTACGCGCCGATCGGGTACAGGCCGTCGGGGTCCGGGCCGACGACGTCGTAGCGGCGCAGCCCGCTGGGGCCGTCGGCGTTCTCGGTGTAGATCTCGATGTGCTCGCCCGCCCACCGCAGGACGGCGTGAAAGCCCGGCTGGTGGGCTCGCGCGCGTTGCAGGTCGTCCACCATGCGGTCGGCGGTGTCGCGGTCGAAGCGGGCGAGAAGTCCGCCGTGGTTGCTGTAGTGGCCGGCTGCGACCAGTGCCCGGTACAGACCGCTGCCGGTCGCCGGTACGCACGCCACGCTCGCCTCGACCCAGGTCGCGGCAGGCGGGTAGAGGTCGCCGCGCTGGTCGCTGACGGCGAGTTGACTCGGACCGATCACCGGACGCCGGCGGGTGAGGTCCAGGCTGAGCCAATGCGCCCCATCCGCGGCAGCCTGTTGCAGCCACTCGACAAGGTGAAAGGTGCTGCCGGGCAGTCCCCGCACCGGCAGATAGCCGACCTCCCCGACCGCGGCGGCGACGGTTCCGTACTCCGGGTCGACCCAGGTACGTCCGCGGGCGGCGTGCGTTTTGCCGTCGGCGTCGAACCAGCCAGGCTGGCCGTTGGAGGTCAGGCGGTCCCCGTCGGAGGTCCCTTCCCAGATCAGGGCGGGCGTCAGCGGGGCTCGGGCAAGGAGTTGAGCGCTGGTGAGTCCGCAGCTCGGGGTACTGGCGGCGTGCACCGCGAGCGGAACAACGTCGTCGAGGTGGAACCAGAGCCGGCCCGTAGTGCCGGTGCTGGTGGAGTCGTCGTTCGCCGGCTGGTGGGCGGCTGGGTTTGCTGGTGCCATGTCGGTTCTCCTTCACGAAGGTGTGCGGGAGTTCCGGGCACGGCCGTGCGGCCGCGCCCGGAACTTGGGGGAGGTGGCGCGCGGTGGCGCGCCAGGCCGGGCGTCGGCCGTAGCGAGGGGGAACGGATCAGAGGGGTGTCGGGGATGACGGGCCGCGGAGGCTCGTCGCCCGGCTCGCCGGTGCTGGTTAGGGCTGCGTGGTGCGGTCGCGGAAGGCGATCTTCACCTGGTTCGGGATGGCGCCCCGCGTTTTGTACTCCGGCAGGTCGAGGCCGGCCTGGTGCTCACGCCACCACCGCCGGATGCCGGTGTCGGCCTTCGTGCCCGGTGCCGCCTGGCCGGTTCTTGCGGCGGAGTTCTTCGGCAGCCGTCGGCCGGCGGCGACGAACGGGCGCAACGCGGCGCGCAGCCGCTCGAGGTTGTCCTCGTTGAGGTCGATCTCGTACTCGGTGCCTTCGAGGGCGAACCGGTAGGTGCCGACCCCGTCGGTGGTCCGGTCGAAGTCGTCTTCGACGATGCGTTGGATACGGGTAGCCACTCTCTTCTTCTCCTTACGGTTGTTGGTGGTGGGCCGCGGCAGCGGGCCGTGAGGTGTAGGCGGCGTGCAGGCGGCGCAGCCCTTCGCGTTCGAGCCAGGTCACCGCGCTGACGCTGCGCCGCATCAGCCGGGCGGCGTGGTCGCGCGGGTAGCCGTCGAGGTAGCGCAGCTGCACCGCCGTGCGCTGGGCCGGGGTGAGCCGGGCGAGGGCGTGGCGAAAGCCGGGCCGGCGCAGCAGGTCGGCGGTCACCGCGGGTTGCCGGTCGGCGGTGCGGTCCTCGTAGACGGTGTAGGCGGCGCGCAGGTAGCGCCGCTGCGACCAGGACTGCGCGGTCACCGCGCGGGCGGCCAGCCGCAGCATGGAGCCGATCAGGTCGGCGCTGATGCGGGTCGGCTCGGCCAGCGCGGTGCAGAACGCGTCCTGGACCACGTCGTCGACCAGGTCGCGGTCGCGCAGCCGGGCGGCGACGTAGCGGGTCAACCGATCCACGGTGCGCTGGTACAGCTCGGCGAACGCGGCGCTGTCGCCCGCGTGCAAGCGGGCCAGCAGCGCGGGATCCGCCTCGACCGGCGGGCGGTGCAGGGTGGTTGTCATCGGGTTCCTTCCGTGGTGACGGGGAACCCGGGCACGGCCGTACGGCCGTGCCCGGGGTGCGCGGATTCGCGCGGGGTGGCCGGGCAACGGCCAGGTCGTGCGGGATAAGCCGATCGTGCGGGTCAGACGATGATCGGTGCGGCTACCTCATCCGCCACGGCAGGCGGCGCCGCGGGTTACGGCGAACGGCTGGGAGCCGTTCGCGGTCAGTGGCGGTTGGTGAGCAGGTGAGCGGGGCGGTCGGTGACATCGATCCAACGGTTCTCGCCGGCGTCCCAGATCTGCCACCAGCCGAGGGCGGGCGGGGTGAGCTCCGGATCGGCGAGCAGGTGTGCGCGCAGCCGATCGCGGTCGGCGGCCCACGCGGGCCCGGTCTCGGTGGTGGCGGTCTGAGAGGGCCAGCTCATCGGGCCGTCGCCGAACTCGTGGTCCTCGAGCAGGCGCAGCGGGGTGTTGCCGCGTGTGGCGGCGCGGGTGATCGCGCGGCTGGTCTGGTATTCGGTGACCAGGTCGCCGAGCAGCAGCTCCACGTCGCAGACGACGCCGCGCGCGTCGGTGCAGCGGGCGGCGAACGCCTCCAGGGCGTCGCGCTGCTCCCGCATGCCGCCGGCAGTGTTCGGATAGAAGATGTCGGGACCACCTCGGCCGTCGTTCTCGACCGTGCCGATGATCTTCCTGTTCAGCCGTAGGGTGGCGGTGAAGGCGACACCGTCGTGGGTCTGGTGCTCCTTGTAGGAGGTCACCGTGTAGCTGGCGTCGGGAACGGTGAGGCCGCTGTGCGGCAGGTGGATCGATGCGGTTTGCACGGTGGGGTGCTCTCCTTCTTCGTGGTTGGTTGTGGCTGCGGTCTGCCCGGTGGCTGCGGGCAGCCTCAGCGTCTGGAGCCGGGTCAGCTGCTGGCCCAGCCGAAGAACAGCCAGCCGTCGGGCTGGGTTTGCGCGGCGAGCGCCGCCGGGCCGCGCTGCACGGTCAGTCGGGCGGAGCCGGTCGGCGGCGTGCCGTGTCCGGCCGAGGAGGTCCACCGGGCGGTGGCGACGGTGTCGTCGGCGCCGAGCACGTTGCGCTCACGGCAGATCCGGACGACTGTGTCGAGGTCGGCGCCCTGCAGGGTGACGCCGCGTCCGGGTTGCGGCAGCTGCGGCACCTCGATGGCGCGGGTCTCGGCCTTGACGGGGATCGCTCCGGCAGGTCCCCACTTATCGCTGATGCGCGGATCGTCACGGTCGATGAGGCCACTGGCGAGGGCCGTCGCGTCGGCTTCGGTCATCGGCTGCCGGGTGATGATGACGTAGTCGTCTTTCTCCGCGAGGGTGCCGGAGTAGCCGCCGTGGCCGTGCTCGTGCAAGGCCTGGTCCCGCGCGGCCCGGAACGCGTCCTGCGGGTCGGCACCGTCGGCGTACTGGTCGAAGGTCATGGCGCCCATGTCAGACACCTCCTGTCGCCGGTTCGGTGGCGTATCGCCACGGCCACACGTAGGCGCCGAGCGGGTAGCGGCTGTCGCTGTCGGGGGTGAGGTGGTCGGTGGTGCGGTGCGGCTGCACGTGGCCGGGGTCGAGCCGGTACACGGTCAGGACGTCGCCGTCGAAGCCCAGTCCCGGGTGAGCCGTGCCGGCCGAAACGGTGACGGACGGCCTCGGAGCGGCGTGCTGGACCCGCAGGTCGTCGGCGATCTGTTCGACGGTGTCGCGGGTGAAGCGGACGATCAGGTCACCGCCGTTGGTGGTGTGGTCGGCGACCAGGCCCCAGTAGGTGCGATCGCCGACCTGCGGGCAGGTCACCGGGCCGGGCTGCCAGACGGTGCCGTCCGGGACGAGGTCGTCGCGGTCGGACATCACGTGCACCCGGTAGGCGTCCATCAGGTGCCGGTCGGCGGGGTCGATGTCGAGGGTGACCCAGCCTTTCCCGCAGCTCAGGTTGGAACGCAGCAGGCTGATGACCGGGCCGGGTGTTCCGGAGCCGCTGGTCAGCGGCAGGTAGGCGGTGGTGTAGCCGTCGCGGCCGGCGGGCCGGTAGCGGCCGTGCGGGTCGCGCCAGCCGTGTGCCTCGGCGGTGTGCGGGGTGCCGTTGCGGCCGTACCAGGTCGGCAGGCCGGTGGAGGTGAGCAGGTCGAGTGAGGCGGTGCTCGTCCAGATCAGTGCCGGCCGGGCCGGGCCGAGGTCGCCGGGGATGCCGGTGGCGGGTTCGTGGCTGAGGCAGTGCATGGCGTGCTCGGCCAGCGGTAGGACGTCGTCGAGCCGGAACCACAGTCGTCGAGTCATGGGGATCAGGACCTCCAGTGGTGGTGATGGGGCGGGAACGGAACATGGCGCCCCGGCCAGGCCGGACCAGGACGGGGTGCTTCTCTTGGTCGCCGGGTGAGCGGCGGCGGTGGCCGGTGTGGTGGTCACGGCTGAGTGGCCCGGTGGCGGGCTGTGGGAAGCGGCCTGCGCGCCAGGGTCAGGAGTCGGCGCCCGAAAGCGGCCAGAGCCGAGGGCTGGGCGGTGGTCTCCCACGCCCACTGGTAGGCGCCGAGGGCGAAGTAGCCGCTCGAGTCGGGGCTCAGCCGGTCGACCTGCCGCCAGGTCCAGTTGCCGTCGTAGGTCGTTTCCTCGAGGACGGTGAGGACGTCGCCGTGCAGCCGCAGGATGGGATACGCGCCGGGCATCGCGTCGATGGCGCGCAACTGGTCGAGGTCGGCGGCGATGCGGGCGACGGTGGCCCGGGTGAAGCGCGGCAGGGCGTGCCCGGCGGTGGTGGTGTAGCCGTCGGGAATCTGTGCGGGGTAGTCGACGCTGCCGGTTTCCGCGCAGGTGACCATGGCGGGCCGCCATCGGCAGGTGGCCGGCACGATGCTGTCGCGGCCGGTGGCGGTACGGATCGCGTAGGGGCTGATCAGGTGCTGGTCGCGGGCATCGATGTGGATGCTGATCCAGCTGTCGCCGGTGTTGCGGGCGGTGCTGATCAGGTGCGTGACCTGCCCGGTCAGCGGCAGGAAGGCGTGCACGTAGTCGCTGAGGTGCACGTGGCTGGTGCGTCCGGTCGGTGCATGCCGCCAGGCGGTGGCGAAGGCGACGTGCTGACTGCCGTCGTTGTCGTACCAGGCGGGGTTGCCGTTGGAGCGCAGCGTGGCGACCTCGCGGGTGCTGGAGAAGATCAGTGCCGGGCCGTTGTTGGCACCGGCGAGGGCCTCGGCGCGGGTGGTGGTGTGCAGTTCGCAGCCGAGCGCGTGGGCGGCCAGCGGTGCGACGTCCTCGAGTCGGAACCAGTAGCGGGGCATGGTGCCTCCCTTGGCGGAGATGGCGGACAAACAGCGGGCCGGCCGCACCGAAGGCGGCCGGCCGGTGAGGTTTCGAAGGCGGGTGGTCAGCAGCCCACCCGTAAGCCGCCGCGAGCTGGCAGATGCGAGCGCAGCGGGACTGTCGAACGGCGCGCGAGTGCGCGGCGGTGTCGTTTCAGCTGTCTGCGGCGGGCGGCAGGGTTGCCGCGAGAGCCGCGGTCCTGCTGCCGAGCCGGAACATCGCGACGGCGTTGCCGGGCTGCTCGGCGATACCCTCGGCGCGCTCCAGCGAGGTGAAGGGCAGCCGGGCGTGCGGTCCGACCCGGAAGACCGGGCGGTCGACGTACTTGCGGGCAACCGCGCCGGCGCCGGTCACCGTTTGAAAGTCGCAGCTGTTGATGTCGCCCAGGCCCTGAATGCGCGGCTCCTTGGCGCCGGTGCAGAGCACGACCAGGTCATAGCCTTTGCCGTCGACGAGCGCCGTGCCCGGCAGATCGACCACGTCGGCGCGGCGGTTGATCACGGTCAGGCGGCGGGCGCCGGAACGGTCGGCTCGCAGGTGGCGGCCGATCGCCTGGTACCTGCCCCGGATGTCCAGTTGCCACTGCTCGCAGCTGGTGGGCAGGTCGTCGGCGTACCAGTCGATGCGCTGCACCCAGTCGAGTCCGGCAGCAGCCATGGGCGGCTGCGGCGCGATGCCCAGCAGCGACTCGACCGCGCATTTGCCGGCGTCTCCGCCACCCGCGACGGCGACCCGGCGCAGACCCCGCAGGGGCCAGGCTTCTGCCATCTGCCGCATGAACTGGGTGAAGGACACGATGGTGGTGCCGTTGGTGAGGTCTTCTCCGGCCTGATCGCCCAGGCCGCGGGCGTCGATGATCCGTGCGGCCGACAGGCTGCGGCCTTCGGTGATGTCGACGGGCATCCGGCCGCCGTCGTAGTCGTAGTCGTAATCGCCGACGGCCAGGACGTTGGCGTTCGGTACGACGTCGGCGAACTGGGCCAAGGTCAGCCGGATCACGAACGCCATGTCGGTGTTCGTCTGGTATTCGGCCGCAGACACGTTGGAGGCCTGGATCGGCGCTCCGGGCAGGTAGTTCAGGTTGGCGGTCTGGTCACCGGCCAGGCCGGGGCCGCCGGGACGGTTGCGGGAGTTGAGCCAGAACACCGGCCGGCTGGTCATCGCGAAGGTGCCGCCGACGCGGGAGTCGCGCTCCAGCACCAGCGGTCGCGGGTGGCCGGCGAGGACCCGTGTCGCTGCGTAGACGGCGGCGTGGTAGCCGCTGCCGATGATCACGTCACGGTCGCTGCTCGCGGTGAGAGCGTCGCGCTGGCGCTGTTCGTCGGACCAGTAGGCGTCCAGGAATCGGTCGGCGGCCTCGCGGCCGGCCGGGTCGAGGGCGATCCCGGTCAGCTGGGCTACCGCCGGGTGCGCGAAGTCGCCGGCGCGTTCGGTCATCAGCCGCATGCCTTCGGCGGCGGCCGGGTTCGACGCGACGGCGCTCAACAGGTTCGCGATCGCGGTGGAGGGCTCGAACATGGGCTCGGGTGTCCTTTCTCGAAGGTCCCGTTAGCCATGGCGGACCTGCAGTTGTGTCCCGGAGAACCCGGGACAAGGGCAGGGCCAGGCATGGATCCCGGGGAAGAGGTGTCAAACAGGTCGGTTGGTGCGGGCGCCGGCATGGGCGCTGGACCTGCAGCGGCAGGTGCGGCGCCGGCAGATTCGTCGGCGTCGGAGAGCGGCAGAGGGGTGTTGCCCGCGTGACCTCGCGGGTGAAGAGGGAAAGGTCGGCCGTGTCGCCGGCCGCGGCTTGACGAGCGCCCCAGCCCGGGGCGCCCGGCGGTACCCGGTTAGGGCCGGAGTCGGGCCGGTGCGCGGTGTGCGCCGAGGCGCAGACCGCCGGGGAGAAGGTGCAGAGTGAGGGTGGTGAGCCGGTACCGGACGGTCAGCCCTACCGAAGGTGGCCGGGCTTGGTACCGGTCGGTCCTCTGCAGGCCGATTCCGGTAGATCTCTGCGGTGTGCCTGCCCTGATGGGCTGGCACTGGCGGCGGTGCGGCGAGGTTCAAGGCCCCGCGGGCGCCTGGTGTGGCGGCGGGTTGTCAGCCGCTGGTGCGCATGGTCCGCGCGAGGGTCTGCAGGACGGTGAGAGTGCCGTTGGTGTCGGTTGACGCCGCGTCGGGCAGCACCGCTACCGCGTGGCCCGCTTCGCCGAGGACGTGGGTGAACAGATAGGCGCGGTCGTCGATGTCGACGGCGTCGATCTGGCGGACGGTGGCGGTGCCGTCCTCGTCGTCGACCGTTTCGGTGTACAGGTAGACCCAGGCCAGGAACCGGATCCCGGTGACCTGAGCCAGCTGCTCTGCGACGCCGGCCTGACGCATGTCGTCGTGCGCGTGGCGCAGCGCGGCGACCGGGCCGTCCGGGTGGTCCCAGATGTGGGCCGGGACGGGGACGGGGTTGACCCGCAGGTGCCTGGCGGTCGGGTCGGGGTGTCCGGGGATCGGGGTCTCCTGCAGGACGGCGAGCAGGCTCTCGCCAGGCCTGTCCTGGACGTGGTCGTTGAGGTCGATCAGGCATCGGGTGATCGCCTGGATCTGGATACCGCTGAGCATGAAACTCTCCGATCTGTTGCGTCAGTAGTGCAGCCGTCGCGGCCGGGGAGTCGGCGCGGAAGGTGGAGCCGGTCCGGGCTGTCGCGTTTCCCTTGGGTGCAGGGGTGGCGGCAGTGTCCGGACCGGTTCCGTGAGGTGTTTTCAGAGGGAGACCGCGACGAGTCGCTGGCCGGTGTTCTCGATGCCGGCCAGGTATCGGACGGCTTGCTCGAGGTAGGTCACCCGGTCGGCGAAGGCGTCGCTGGCGGGTGCCAGATTGGCGCCTTCGGCGGTCCGCAGCGCGTCGCCGCAGATCGCGGTCATGGCGCTGTAGTGCTGGTAGGCCGCGACTCCGGCCTGCAGCATCTCCAGCTCGTCGACCGCCAGGGGCGTGCCGACGTTGGCCGCGTTGTGTGCGCGCATCGCGCTGATGCGGGCCTGCTGCCAGAAGTCGGCGGCGGCCTGCTCGTAGCTGTACTTGGCCGGCTCCGCGAGGTGCCGGGTGTGGAAGGTGACCCACGGCTGTGCGGGGCGGGTGCCCTGCACGGCCTGCTGCCACAGTTGGTGGCGGATGCCCGCACCGACACCGGCGGCGTGCCGCATGCCGGTGAGCTGAAGCAGCTTCGCCGGTCCGCCCGCGCAGTACTCGGGCTGGTTCTTCACGGCCTTGGCCCGGCCGATCAGGTGGCGCAGCTGCCACAGGTACAGGTTGGGCTTGGCCCAGAACCTCGGCTGCAGGGTGCCGGAGACACCGAAGTGCCGGTCGAGCTGGTGAGCCGTCAGCGGCTCACGCGACAGCTCGTCGGGCAGGCACACGATCATCGTCGTGATGGTCGCGGTCGGCCGGACGACCGGCGGTTTGCTGTTGCTGGTGGGCTGGGCGGCAGCCGGGGCCGGCGGGTTCGGGACGCGCTGGCCGTTGCGGGCTGCGGTGTGAGTGGTCATGAAGGGTTCCTCCTCGGGGTGCGGGCGTGCCTTTCGGGCGCGCAGAACTGACCGGCCCACTGGGTGCGTGGGTCGGCGCATTGGGAGTGGAGAGAGGTGGTGCTGGTGGTTCGGTGCGACCTGGGGTCGCCGCGCGGCGCGGGCGCCGACCGGCCTCGAAAGGGCGGTGGGTGCGGGCACCGGGTGGTGCGGCGGTGGTTCCGTAGGCGGGACCGGACCGGGGTGGAGATATATATGAGAGAGGTGTTGCCGGAAACGGTAGCGGCACGGTCTGTCAGAACGGCCGCGCTCATGATCGTCAGAACGGGCTCTGACCTGCGCTGTTAGAAACTTGTCAGACTGTCGTCGGCCTTGGTGCGGGCCTGTCAGACCGCTGCGGGTCTGTCAGGGTTCGCTGGGGTCCGCCCGCAGGGACGGGCCGGCGGCACGCGCTACCCGGAGCAGGTGCTGCCGTGAGCTCCTACGCCGCAGCGGCGCCGGGGTAGCGGTGCGGGTTGGTGGCCGGGTTCTCCGGGCCGTGGTCCGACGGCAGCTCGTGCAACCACCGGCGCAGCCCGGGGTCGTGGGTCAGCGTCCAGGCCGGGCCGGCGGGGTGCTCGGTGTGGACGCCGGTCGCGATCGGCATGGCCAGCCGCGCCCCGGCGAGCACGTCGAGCAGGTGCTGTTCGCGGCGGCGGCCGGGAACGCGCAGCAGGACCGAGTAGCGAGGACCCCCACCGAGGGCGAGCCGGTCGTACTCGCGCAGCTTGCGCAGGACGGTGCCGATGGTTTCGGTGCCGTTGTCGTGCTCGAGGAAGAAGCCGACCTCCCGCCCGCCGGCCGCCCAGACGCCGTGCCCGTCGGGGCGGATGCCGGGGCCGTCGGCTACCGCAGCGACCGCCCCGTAGACGGCGGTGGCGTGCTGTTCGGACCACCAGCGGGCCAGCTGAGCGTTCGGGTCGGTGCGGGTGTAGGCGTGCAGGTCGAC
This sequence comes from Actinoplanes sp. NBC_00393, assembly GCF_036053395.1. Taxonomy (NCBI): domain Bacteria; kingdom Bacillati; phylum Actinomycetota; class Actinomycetes; order Micromonosporales; family Micromonosporaceae; genus Actinoplanes; species Actinoplanes sp. NBC_00393. The sequence goes on from NZ_CP107942.1 coordinate 8,301,435, forward strand.
GAACAGCTGGTTGGTGCCGAGCAGGTGCGGCAGCCGGCGGCTGCCGATGATGCGCTCGGTGCGTTCCACACTGGAGCGCGGCTCGCGGCCGTCGGTGCGCAGCGGGTCGTTGTACTGCGTCGGGTAGACCACCGTACCGAGCGGGCCGAGGGTGTAGAGGTACTGGCGGTCGCCGGTGGTGACGTCGACGAAGCGGGTCACGGCCTGCAACGAGGTGAGTACGGCCAGGCGCAGCCGGGCCGAGCGCAGCGACGGGAACAGGGCGGTGGCGATCTGGCCGGTGGTCAGCACGTAGTGCTCGGCGAGCCAGGACAGCAGCAGGTGGTCACGGGCGGTCAGGCGACGCAGCCGGTCGAGGCGGTCCAAGCGAGACGATGAGGAACGAGACGCCGAGGAACGGGAAGAGGCCGAGCGGGAGGAGCGGGAGCGAGAGGAAGAGGACGATGAAAGACGAGAGTCGGAAGAGATGGACTGGAGGTCAGAACCGGAGTAGTCCAAGCTGGACACGAGTGATGCTCCTTCAGGCGAAGAGGTTGTCCCTCCGTTGGAGGGGTGTCGGAGTACGCGCAGCGGCGGCGCAGAGTCACTCAGCGGCGCTGTGCTGCGGGGACACCGCGCATCCGGTGGTTCTGTCAGGCCGACGGGATGCTCGGTGGTGAAGGGCTGGTGAAACCCGAACGGAAGGTTCGATCGCAGGCTGCTGAGCAGGACTGACAGACTTTCTGATCTGTCGACGACGACCTTCTGCCTTGCTGACAGAGATGTCGTGCTCAGGGTTTCGGCTTCTCGCCGTTCTTGCCGCGCTGCTGGCGGCCGTCGTCGGGTTTTGCCGAGAACTTCTCGACGAGTTCGTCGATCGCGCTGGTGTCCTGCGCCGGCACCCGGGCTGCGGCTGCCTGCCGGATGGCGGTCGCCTCACCCACGATCGGCTTGGGTGGCCGGGTTTTGAAGGTGAACGCCGGTGTCTGCCGTCCGGCGACGACCAGCCGGGCGGCCGCGGTGTAAGCGTCCAGGTGCGCGAGGTCGTGTTCGTCGAGCTCCGGCTGAGTGTGGCGGGCCAAGACCCGGGCGTCCTCTGGCGCCACCGAGAAGTAGATCTTGTTTCTCGCGTTGGCGGACGCCGCAGCAAGGAGATCCTTGGGGAACTGGGCCAAGTCCTGGTGGGCCAGAACCATCGACAGCCGGTACTTTCGGGCCTCGGCCAACATCGAGTCCAAGCTGCTGGCGAGGGTGAGGAAGTTCTGGGCCTCGTCGATGATCAGCGTGGCGTCGCGGCGCCGGTCCGGCTCGATGGTGGCGCGGGCGGTGGCGGCCTGCCACACCTGCGCCAGGATCAGGCTGCCGAGCAGTTTGCTGGTGTCCTCCCCCAGTTGGCCTTTCGGAATGCGCACCAGTAGGGCCCCGCCGTCGAGGACCTTGCCCATGTCGAAGCTCGACTTCGGGTAGCGCATGGTGCGTTTGACGAAGTCGCGCAGTAGGAACGACCGCAGCCGGGCCAGGACGGGTCCGATGACCTGCGAGCGCAGCGCTGGGTTCAGCGAGTCGTACCACTGCCAGAACCCGGACAGGCCGGCCGGGTCGTCCAGGCCGACGGTCATCGCCGACCGGAACTGGGCGCTGTTGAGCAGCGGCGGGATGTGCTGGAGGGTGACGTTGGCGTGGCGCAGCAGGGTGAGGCAGGCGACGCGCATGACGTCGTCCATCCTCGGTCCCCATGCCTTGGCGAAGATGTTGCCGAAGATGCTGACGATGTTGTCGACCACCAGGTCGGGGTCGTCGCCTTCGAGGGGGTTGATGGTGGGCGGGTTGGGCTGGTCGGGGTCGAACAGCACCACCCGGTCCGCGACCGAGGCCGGGAGCCGGTCGAGGATGTCCAGCACCAGGTCGCCGTGCGGGTCGATCACCACGGTGCCGCGGCCGGCGGTGATGTCGTCGACGGCCATGTTCACCAGCAGCGTGGTCTTGCCGGAGCCTGTCGCGCCGACCACGTGCATCTGGTAGCGGGCGTCCGTGACCGCGAGGGCGACCGGGTGGGCGCCGATCTCGGCGTCACCGATCACCTTGACCCCGCGACCGCCGGAGGGGACCGCCACCGGGGCGGGCATCGACTTGGCCCGCGCCCGGTCCAGCCCGGGTACGGCCAGATCGCGCGGCAGCGCGGCCAGGACCGCGACTTCGGGGGTGGAGGCGAGGAACCCGGCACCGAGCCTGCGTGCCGCGACGACGGCCACCGGCTGGCCCATCCGGGTGCGATGGGCCAGCCGGTTACGGCTGGCGTAGACGGCGTAGGCGGAGGCGATCGTGTCGGCGATGCCTCGCAACCGGTCCTGCGCATGTCGGCCGCCGCGTTCGTTGTCCTTGGCCACGACGTAGCGGATGCCGACTGTCCACAGGCTGTGGACGGTCTTGTCCAGGATCGCGCGGACATCGCGCTCGACGCCGGGATCGCGCCGGGCGGCCGGAGCGCTGCTGCGGGCGGGTGTGCTGCGGCTGGGCAGGAAGATCTCCAGCAGGAACAGCAGCGGCGCCGCCGGGTTGATTGCGGGGATAGCGGTCTTGCCGTCGCGCAGCCGTCCGGCCGCTCTGCGTGCCCGGGCCGCCCGACGGGGCGGGGCCGGGCGGGCGAGGACTTGCACGCAGGCGTACTCGTCGTTCTTGAGTTGCGAGCCGGCTGCCATCAGCGCCCGCAGCGGGTCGTTGTCGTGGTCGGTGTTAAATGGCAGCCATTCGGCGGCCTGCGGTAGCAGGTGCCCGCCGGTGGCCTGCGGCACGGCCAGCGGGATCGGCGGCGCGCTGAGGCCGGTGGTGCAGGCGGCGCCCGGCCAGGCGGCGCGGATCGCGGCCTCGACCGCGCCCTGCGGCACGGTGCCGGGCACCCACACGCTGATGATCAGCTGCCGGCCGATCCAGCTGTATTGCCAGACCACGTGCGGGCTGCCGTACAGCAGCCGCCTTTTCGTCGAGGGCGTCAGCGTGCCGTGCAGGTTCGCCCACAGGGCGGCTGCCGAGGCCGCGTCGACTTCCGGCGGCGGCGCCACGGTGATCAGGCGGGCGCCTTCAGCGTGGCGGCGGTGCTGCCACCCGGCCAGGATGTTCTGCCCGGCGATGTAGGCGACGAGCAACCCGGCGGCGACGCACAGAAGCCACGGCCGCTGCCATGCCCAGGCGCCGGCGTCGAGCACCCACTGCGCGGGCGCGCTCGGCGGCAGAATGACATCGGCGCCCGGTCCCGAAGGACCAGGCGCCGGGGTGGAAGGCGACAGTGAAGGTAGTGGGCTCACAGGTCGGCCTCCTCGTCGGCGAGGTCGGCGAGCTCCGACGGCTTGGTCGTGGCCAGCAGGTGCTCGGCCCGCGACGAGATGGCCTCAAACGCCGTCCTATTGCTTCCGGAGATCAACAAGCCGTGGCCAACCCGGGCGGACAGCAGCATGCGCCGTTCCCCGCCGGTGAGCCCGAACGCGTCGGCGACCTTGTCGATCGCCTGCGGCGCCTGCTTGAGCAGCACCTGCGTGGCCGCGTTGCTCACCACGGCCTGGCCGAGGTCGGTGCCCAGCACGTCGGCGACGTCCTGGGTGATCACCGACAGGCCGGCGTTGCGTTTACGGCCCGCCTTGCTCATCTTGAACAGGAACTTGGCGCCCTCACCGTCACGCATCAGCAGCCAGGCTTCGTCAACGACGACCAGCCGGCGCACCCCGAACCCGGATCGGCCGGGAGCGTCGACGCTGCGCCAGATCGCGTCCAGCGCGAGCAGCGTGCCGACGGTGCGTAGCTCGTCGGGCAGCTGCCGCAACGACCAGACCACCAGGTGCCCGTCCGGGCGGGTGGTGGTCGGAGCGTCGAACAGCCCGGCGAAGGAGCCCGCCACCCACGGCGCGAGCCGGGCGGCGAGCTGCGCGGCGGACGAGTCCGCGTCGGCCTGCAGGACCGCGGCCAGATCCTTCAGCAGCGGGGCGGGCCGGTGGTGGGTGGCCGGGTCGGCGGTGATCCCGGCCTGCCGATAGACGGCGAGGATCGCCCGGTCCAGGGCGGCGCGTTCAGCCGGCGGCGGCACCTCGCCCAGCAAAACCGCGACCAGGGTGTGCAGGAACAGACCGCGCCGGGTCAGCACGTCCGGACGGCTGTCCCCGACCGGCAAATCCAAGGGGTTGATCTTCACCCCGGCGGCTCCGAGCCGCACGATGGTGCCGCCGACCGCGTCGGCCAAGCGCAGGTACTCGTCCTCGGGATCGACGACCGCGACCCGCACCTGCTGGTACAGGTTGCGCAGCACGTCGAGCTTGACGAAGTACGACTTCCCGGCGCCGGAGCGGGCCAGCACGATGCTGTTGTAGTTCTCCTGCGCCCACCGGTCCCACCACACGATGCCCTCAGAGTCCGGGTTGATGCCGTACAGCACCCCGCCGTTGGTCGCGGGATCACCGGGCAGCGGCGCCGGTAGATCCGACGACGCGAGCGGGAACGCCGCGGCCAGGGCCTGGGTGTCCATGGTCCGGCGCATCTGCAGGCTGTCGGTGGCCAGCGGCAGGGTCGTGGTCCAACCGGGCAGGTGCCGCCAGGTCGCCGGCTGCACCTCAATCAGCGTTGAGGCAGCAGCGGCTTTCACCTGGCTGCACGCCTCGAGGAGTTCGGCCTCGGTGCGGGCGTGCACCGTCAGGTACAGGCCGACGCGGAACAGTTTCGACACCCCGCGGGCGAGGCGTTCGGCGAGGTCGGCGGCATCGTCGGCGGCCGCCTCGACGTACGGGTCGGAGAGCTTGCCTTTCGTCGCGTCCGCCCGCCGCGACGATTCGAAGCGGGCGCGCTGGGTGCGCAGCCGGGCCGCCGCGGTCGGGGCCGGGATCGGGTCGATGTGCAGCGCCAGGTCCAGCCGGCCCGGCCAACTGAGCAGGGGTTCGAGCCAGGCCGGGCCGACCTCTGCCGGGTAGCCGGTGACCACCAGGGTGGCGGCGTAGCCGTCGCCGACGCGCAGGTAGCGCGGGGTGACCTCGACGGAGGCGGGTGCGGCTGCGGCCGCCAGCGACGAGGTGTCCGTGGTGGGTTCGGATGGGGTTCTGCCGCGTTTGCGGGTCAGGGTCTTCACGATCGTCTCCGGGGTGTGGCCGGCGCGGGGCCGGTGATGACGGTGTTGGGGGCGGCCAGCCCGCCGGGGCGCGGCGGCCGGTAGGGGTCCGCCGCCGCGGCCAGGGCGGCGGTGGCGGCGTGCCCGTCCAGGGCGCGGGTGGTGACCCCGAGCCCGGACAACGCGCGCACGGTGCCGTCCGCGCGGCGGCGGGCGGCGTGCTCGCCGCGCTCCCCCGCGCTGGTGCGGGTGACGATCAGGACCTGCCGGCGCAGCGGATCGCGGCGTTCGGCGAGGTCGTCGAGGAACGTCGCGTGGTCGGCGGCCGCGTCGGCGAGCGCCGGGTGCGGCATCCTGTCCGCCGCTGCCGCCAGGGTTCGGGCGTGCGAGTGCAGGTCGACCGGCTGCGCCGACACGACGATCTGCGTCGCCGTCGACAACGAGTTGAGCCAGCGGCCGAACGTGTCGACCAGCGCGGCCTGCTCGTCGCCGGTCCGCAGCGCCAGGTTCACGCTGGTCGCGGCGACCATCGCCGCCCGAGCACCGGTGAGGGCGATCTCACCGTCGTCGCCGATGGCGTCGGCGGGCAGCTTCAGCGGCCCCGGCAACATCACCTTCGCCTTCGGGGCCTCGACCCAGTCGGGGACCTTCGCGCCGGTGTCAGTGGTCGACAGCGCCCGCGGGGCGCGCGAGTGCCGCACCGCGGCGAGCAACCAGACATCCAGCGGCAGCCCGTCACGGCGTCCGACGGCGAGCCCGAACACCAGCCCGCCGAGCACGACGCCGCCGCCGACCAGCACCGGAATCGGCACGACATCGTGCAAGGCGTTGAAGGCGCCGTAGCCGCAGACCGCGGCGACGGCGAGGATCGCCAGCTGGCGAAACGTCAAGCCGTAGGCGACTTTGTCGGCGGCGTCGACGTCGGCGGGCATCCGGGCCCGCACGATCTCCGGATTGTGGCGGTCGTTCATCGGAACACCCTTCCGACCCCGGGCAGGGCCCGGCTGATCTGCTGCACGAGCACGACCCGCACGACCATGCCGAGGAAGTTGTTGCCGCGGCCGCCCTCGGTGGCGTACCGGCGGACCAGGCCCGGCACCCGCACGCAGGTCCAGAGCAGGACCATGACGACGAACAGGTTGAACACGCTGCCGGGCTCGACCGGCAGGCCGAGCAGCGGCATCATCGCGGCCGGGTCCAGCAGCATCCACTGGGCGGCGAAGAGCACGAAGCCCTGCAGGATCGGGACCGCGAGGACCCCTGCGAAGGAACGCCACCACAGCCGGGCGACCGGATCGGTCTGCGGCAGCGCGTGACACGCCAGCGCGATCGGGGCGCCGGCGGTCAGCACCAGCGCGATCGCGAATCGGACGATCGCCGAGCAGCCGGTGGCGGCCATCAGGAACAAGATGATCGACACGCAGACCAGGAACAGGATCCCGCCGGTTTCGCCGGCGGTGGTGATGTGGGTGCGCATCGCCTGGAACGCGCCGTCTTGGTCCCAGTTCTGTTCGGTCAGCGCGCCGGTGAGCGCGTTGGCCAGATCGATCATCTGGCCGGCGATCAGCTGGGAGAAGTGGGCGGCGATGAACCCGACCACGCAGCGCGGGATCAGGTCCTTGACGGTGTAGCGGGAGCGTTCGTCGCCTTGGTTGGTCATGGTGAGTACCCCGGCGGCGAGGAACACGAGCACGAACACCGTGTCGACGATCCAGATGGCTCGGCCGGTCAGGGCCTGCACCTGCGGCAACGCGGTGACGTTCGGCGTGATCAGCAGAACGTCGGTGATTACCGCGATCATGGTGTTGAGGCTGTCCAGCAGTAGCTCGGCGAACCAGTCCAGGATGCCGTCCAGCCAGCCCATCGGGTCGAGCCAGCCCATGATCAGCCCCCGACTATTCCTTGGACGACCTGCAGCAGGATCGGGGCGAGCACGGCCAGGCCGTAGCCGACCAGCGCGTTACGCAGCGCTCCCTTGGCCTTGTCGACCTGGGCCGGGTCGCCGCCGGCGGTCGCCCAGTACACCCCGGCGAGGACCGCGAAGAGGGTGGCGACGGCGGCGAGGATGCCCATGATCCAGATCTGCATGTTCGCCACGACCTGCGGCAGGCTGTTCGCCGCCAGGACCACGGTGCCCGGGTCGGCGTGTGCCGTGGCCGGGGTGAGCAGGATCAGTGCGGCCACACCCGGCGGCGCGACGTGGCGGACGGCTCGGCGGGCAGTAGAGAGTAGGTGGGTGTTCGGGGCACGCAGACGTGCCCGCGGCGTGCGGGACATGAGTGGTCACCTCCCGCCGCGCACCCACCAGCAGGCGGATGCGCGGCGATTGCTCGAAGCGGCAGAAAGGGCCGCCGCCGGGCGTCCGAGGCGAAGGGACGGAGGCGAGGTGAGCCGGGGTGTCTCGGGAGGAGCTCGTCCTCCCTGTTCGGGTTCGCAAGTGATGAGGTGTCAGCGCATCAAGGGCGCGGCACCCGAGAACGTCCCCAGGCTCACGTCGCACGGCCCTCGAAGGCTCAGGGCTCGGCGGCGGGCGGAGACCGGGCGACGGTGTTTTCGGTGCCGTGGCGGTTCCGCACCCTCAAACCGGGGTTTGTGCGCTGTGGCGAACACTTGGCTGTCTGACACGGGACTGACAGGTTTCTAACGGCTCTGACAGTGCAGTTCAGGGCCGCTTTTCCTGGCGGCCGGTGGATGGCGTGGCGGCTGACGCGGGACTGACAGCGGCGAGGTGCAGGGCTGTTGTCAGAGCCGTGTAAGGCGGCTGCAAGCCCGAAACTGTTGACATCGCGCGCCCGTGTGGTTGCCGGTACGCGACAGTCGAGGCCGCCACCCCGTTTGGCTGCGGTGAGTTCGACGACTCGTCGCGCGGCTCCAAAACATGCGAGGGGGCGAGGTGGCGTGGCCGTCTTCGGGGGCCGCCGGGCCGGTTCGCCGGGCGCTCGCACGGACACCGCCGGCCGGCAGGGCGTCGGTGGACGTTAACCGGCCGTGTCGGGTTCTGCCGCTGCGTCGACGCGGGTGACCGGACCGGACCGGGTGCGTGTGCGCCGCATAAGGAAGCGGGCCCGACGAAGGCGTCGGGCCCGCTGACTGGTGGCGCGAATGGTTCTCAGGCGGCGATGAGCCGCCGCGGGGTGGCGGCGCGGCCGGCGCGGATCCGGGCGCGCTGCTCGGCGCGCTGTTCCAGCTTCTCGCGCAGGCGCGGCGAGGTGGCCTCCTCGAGGATGCCGTCGCTGACGGCCTCGGCGATACGGGCGTCGATGCGTTCGACCCGGCGCCGCAGGGTGGCGACGGGCAGGCCGAGGCGGGCGGCGATCGGCTCGATCGCCCGGCCGCCGAGCCGCAGGTCGATGTAGGGCTGTTCGTCTTCCGCGTCGACGATGCCGAGCTCGACGGCGCGGCGCACCAGCAGGTCCGGATGTCCCCACGGCCGTCGCGGGGTTCGCGGGCCGGTGACGTGCTCGAGGATCTCCTCGGGCAGCGGGATCGCTTCGGCGCCGTCGCGCTGGTGCAGCTCGTGCCCGGCGCGCCAGGCGGCCCGGCACAGCGACGCGTACGGTGCCGGCCGGGCCAGATCGACCCGGTCGCGTAGCGCGGTCAGGAAGCCGGTCAGGATCTCCGCGTCCAGGTCATAGGCGTCGCCGCCCCAGCCGCGGCGCAGCTGCCCGGCGTAGCGGCGCAGCGACGGCAACGCGAGAGCCGTCGCGGCGATCACCCAGGCCGGGCCGTCGAGCCGAGCCCGGCGGATCAGCTCGCGCCACACAGCGTCGCGGGCCTCGTACGAGCGTGGGTGCTTGAGCAGCCAGCGCCGCAGCGCGGGCAGGCTCGGCCTGCCGGCGGGCAGGTCGGTGCCGTCGCGCAACGGCTCCAGGTCGAGCAGCAGCGGCTGCGGGCCGGTGGTCAACGCGTGGAAGGCGGCGTCGACGGCGTCCAGCGGCGAGTCGGGCCATTCGGTGGCGGTCATGCGAGCGAACTCCTGAGGCTTGAGGCGGTGGGTTTCGCCGGCGGCCGCGGCCATGAAGGTCACGCCGGCCGCGTACGGCATGCCGCTGATTGCGCCACGAGCGGCTGACACCGTTCCAACACCGCAGGTCAGCCTTCGCGGACGAGGTGGCTGCAGGGCGAAGCGGCGCCCTCTGCAGGCTCGCCTCTGCCTGACGGCCGTCTGACACGGTTCTGACAAACTGGCGTTGACCTGCACTTACTCGACGCGGCGTCGTGTCAGTCGTTGGGGTACCAACAGCTAACAAGAATCTGACAGCGGTCTATTCGCGGGTTCGCCGCGTCTGACACATGGCTGACAGCCCGGCGCGGCTCGGGCGGCGTTAGAAACGTGTCAGACCGCTGACAGACCGGGGAGTGTTCGCCACAGCGCACAAAACCCGGTTTGAGGGTGTCAGCGCATCACGGCGCGGCGCGGAGCCCAGCCACTTCATGAGCGAGCACACGCCGCAGCACCACACCGACCCGTCCACCCCCGCCGACCCGGCCGTACTCGACGCGGCCCCGACCGACCTGATCGCCGGCGACCCGCCGGTCCCGATCACCGTCTGGCGTACCGCCCGGACCGAAGCCGACGCCGGCCGCAGCATCGGCGCCCGGCTCGCGGCCCGGCTGATCGCCGCCTACTCGCGGCCCGGGGAGGTCGTCGTCGACCTCACCGACGGCCACTCCCTCACCCAGGCCTGCACGGCCGGTGGCCGCCTGCACCATCCGGCCTGGTTCACCGACGCGTCCAGCCTGATCATCGGCCCGGCCACCCCAGCACCTTCGGCCGACGACGCCGCCTTCCTCACCGGCGACAGCGCCGGTGAGGACGAAGAGGAGCTGCCGGAGCTGAGCGCCTGGTTCGGTGACGACCTCACCGACCCGGACCTGCACCCCGCCGGTGCCCCGAACGCGGAGGTTGCGGCCGACGGTTCGTTGCACGGGGTGATCAGTCTCGTGGTCGCCCGCTGGCCGCTCGACAGCGGCGACGCCGCCAACCGGGTCCGGCTTGCGTGGCTGCTGACCGCTTGCGCGCAGCTGCTGCGTCCCGGCGGTTGCCTGATCCTGGTCGTCGCCGTCCCGGCCGGCACCCCGCCGATCCCGGAGGACTTCACCCCGGTCGTGCAGGCCGCCGCCGGGGTCCGGCTCGGTTACCTGCAGCACATCGTCGCCGTCACTGCCGACACCGACGGCGACGCGTTCATCTACCACGTCACCGACGAGGAACTGCTCGCCTTGGCCGACGCCACCGGGCAGTGGCAGGCCGCGCACCTGCGGGTGCACGCCGACCTGCTGGTGTTCAGCCAGACCGACCGGCCGGCGCCGCGCTCGAGCAAGCGCGGCCAGCGGGGCGGTGGTGGCCGTGGCTAAGCACCGTTCACCGCAGGATCCCGGCGCTCAGCCCGACACCGCCAACGCTCGTGCGGGCGTCGGCGGGCGGCACCGCGCCTACGACGCCCAGCATCGCGCCATCGGGCCGGACGGCCTGTCGGTGTGGACGACCGCCCAGTCCACTGGGCCGGTCCAGCGCAAGGGCCGCTACACGGCCGAGTCGGTCAAGCACCCCGCCCGGATGCTGCCGGCGATCGCCGCGCACGCGATCGAGCACTACACCCTGCCCGGTGATCTGGTGATCGATCCGATGTGCGGGATCGGCACCACCCTGGTCGAAGCGGTGCACGCCGGCCGCGACGCGTTCGGCATCGAGTACGAATCCCGATGGTCCGACATCGCCGACGCCAACATCAAACACGCCCACACCCAGGGCGCGACAGGCCGGGCCGCGGTCATCCGCGGCGACTCCACGAACATCCTGTCGCTCGTTCCCTCCGCCCTGACCGGCCAGGCGACGCTGGTGGTGACCAGTCCGCCGTACGGGCCGACCGTGCACGGCCTGGTCGAGCCTGGCGAAGGCGGCGTCCGCAAGTCCGACAACTCCTACAACGACGGCACCGACAAGGGAAACCTCGCCTACCGCGACCTCACTGGGCTGGCCGACGGCTTCGCGCAGATCCTGGCCGGCTGCCGGACGCTGCTGCGCCCCGGCGGGGTCGTCGTGGTGACGGCCCGGCCGTGGCGCAAACACGGCCAGCTCGTCGACTTGCCATCCGCGGTGATCGGCGCCGGTGTGCGGGCCGGGCTCATCCCGGTCGACCGGTGTGTGGCGCTGCTGGCGGCGGTCCGCGACGACCAGCTGGTCGCCCGGCCCAGCTTCTTCCAGCTGCAGGCGGTCCGTAAGGCCCGTCGGGCGGGCACGCCGATGCACCTGATCGCGCACGAGGACGTCCTGGTGTTTCAGGCGCCGACTGCCGAGGGCGGGGTGGTTGCGTGACCGCACCCCTCGCCCGTTTTCTCTCGCTCGGTGCCGGCATACAAAGCTCGGCGCTGCTGCTGCTCGCCGTCCAGGGCCGGATCCCGGCGTTCGACGCCGCGGTCTTTTCAGACACCGGGTGGGAGCCGGCCGCGGTCTACTCCCATCTGCGGCGTCTGGAGGGGCTCGCTGCACCGGCGGGGATCCCGATCGTGCGGGTCTCGGCCGGCAACATCCGCGACGACGCCCTCGACCCGGCCCACCGGTTCGCGTCCATGCCGCTGTTCACCCTCGGCCCCAACGGCGAGAAAGGCATGGCCCGACGTCAATGCACTAGCGAGTACAAAATTCGCCCGATCAAATCGGAAGTGCGGCGGCGGCTCGGCTATCCGCACCCGGCTCGCGTGCCGGCCAGTGTGTTTGCGCAGATGGCGATCGGCATCTCGGTCGATGAGGTTCATCGGGCGCGTGACGCCGACGTCGGGTACATGCGCAACGTCTTCCCGCTTATCTAACTTGCCTGGAGTTCCCGCTGGCCCCAACACCGTTTGTCCCACACCGATCGGACGGAGCAGCGCCTTCTCACCCGTTGGGGGAATCGCGATCACGGTGACGCTTCTTCAGAATCTGTGAAGGAACACGGCACGGCGTGAAGTCTGTCCGGTCCGGGTGAAGGTCGGTGTGCGATGGCGTTGGCGGTGGTACGCGACCTGCACGCGCTCAAGGGCCCGCCGTCGGAGTCGCAGGTCGCCGACCTGGAGACCGATGTCGTGGCCGGGTTCGTGCTGGCCCGGGCGGCTGCCGGGATCACCGATCGCACGATCGAAGGCAATCTGACCGACCTGGAGCAGATTCGGGCGTGGTTCGGGGCGCCGATCTGGGCGATGCAGCCCAAGGACGCTGATCGCTTCTTCGGCACGGTGCTCCGGCACGCCGCTGCCACGACGCGGTACGGCAAGGCATCGACGTTGTCGCTGTTCTTCGCCTATCTGGAGCTGCGGCACCGTGCCGAGATCTATGCGTTGACCGGCGTGGTGCCGCAGTGCCCGATCGACGAGATGAACCGGCCGCGGAACCCGCAGTGCCTGATCCGGATCCCGCCGTCGGAGCAGGAGATGCAGACGCTGCTGACGGGTTGGCGTGAGGACCTGGCGTCGTGCCGCAAGTACGCGACGGCGGCCCGGAACTTCGCCGTCTGCCGGTTGATGACGCAGGTGGGCAGCAGGGTGAAGGAGACGCTTCAGCTCGACGTCTGCGACGTGCGGTGGGACCTCGGGCGGTTCGGCAAGGTGCTGCTGCGGTTCGGCAAGGGCTCCCGCGGTCGGGGCCCGAAGCAGCGCCTGGTTCCGCTGATCAACGGGGCGCGGGGAACGTTGGAATGGTTCGTCGAGGACGTCTGGGGCCAGTTCGGTGACGACTGGGACCGGCTGGGAGCGCCGTTGTTTCCGTCGGAGCGTAAGTCGTCGGACGGCGGCTGCTTCCGGTTGACCGCCGAGCAGGTCCGAGTGGCGCTGGCGGAGGCGGTCGTCCGGCATCTGCCGGCGTGGCAAGGAAGGCTGACCCCGCACGTGCTGCGGCACTACTGCGCCTCGCAGTTGTATCTGTCCGGGATGGACTTGTGGGCGATCCAGGAGCTTCTGGGTCACACGTGGGCGTTGACGACGATGCGGTACGTGCATGTCGCGCGGACCCACATCGAGGAGTCGTGGCTGCGCGGTCAGGAACGCGCAGCGCGCCGTTTGGAGGGCGCACGGTGAAGTGGAACCTGCGGATGGCGGCCGCGAGCCGAGGAGTGTGGAAGGCCAGTGAGCTGCGCCGGATGCTGGCGGAACAAGGGCTGGTGATCAGCGCCGGGAAGATGTCCGGGCTGTGGTCCGGCCAGCCGCAGAGCATCCGCCTCGGCGACCTGGACATCATCTGCCAGACGCTGGACTGCACGGTGGCCGAGCTGCTCATCGCGGAACCGGTGGCGGCGCCGACCGCAGTGCAGGAGCCGGCTGCCGTTGCTGCGGCGGGTGGTGGTGTGGTGCCGCGACGGCGGTCCGGTCGTAGTCTGCCACCGGCTTGACAGCGGTGACCGCGAGCGAACCGCGGTGGCGGTCCTGGTATCGGCCGCACGGGTCCTGCGCGAGTTGCCTGGCGTGGGGCAAGCTGCACTGGACGCTGTGTTACCCCTGCTACAACTGGCAGCGCACTCACCAGAACGTCGCGGTCTGCGCGGCGTGTAACCGCGAGCAGGTCGGCAAGGCCGGCTACTGCCGGATGTGCTGGGCGGAGGCGTCTCGGCGGATGCCCAAGCGCCACGGCGACAGTCTGGCACCGGTGCTGGCCAGGCTGCGCTGGCATCAGCTGTACTTCACCAACATGCGCCAGGCCGTGTGGCGGCACCGGATCACTCGGCACGCGGTGCTCGAGTTACCGCTTTTGGAACGCGGCTGCGAGCCGCTGGTCATGGTCGGGCAGTTGACGTTGTTCGACGCAGAGCGAGACCTGAGCCGGGCGACGCTTCCCGTCACGTTCTCCAAGAGACCCGATCTGGAGCGCTACCCGCACGTGGCCATCGCGTGGGACGCCGCCGACAGGCTGGCCGAGCTGCAGGGGTGGAGCAGCCGCACTCTGGCGACGGCACGGCGTGGTCTGGCGATCGCACTGGCCTGCCGGCCGGCCGACGAACCGGTGCATGAGCGGGAGCTAGTCGTGCTGGCCCGGCGCGACTACCCGATCCATCACATGGCGACCGTGCTGGCCGACGCCGGGTTGCTCGGTCAGCGCGTCGACAAGGTGGAAGCGCACTGGCAGCGTCGCCTGCACGGCGTCGGCGAGCACATCGCCGCCGACATCGACAGCTGGCTGCGCTGGCTCCGGCACGGCGACGAGCGCACCCAGCCCCGCAGTGGCGGAACCGTCTCCGAGTACGCCCGCCGAGTCGCCTCGGTCGCGCACGCCTGGACCGGCCGTTACACCCACCTTCGGGAGATCACCCGCGAGGAGATCACGCGGACCGCCGGCGCGCTGACAGCGGCCGAACGCACCCAGACGTTGATCGCGCTGCGGTCGCTGTTCGGCTACCTGCACCGCCGCAAGCGGGTCTTCACCAATCCGACCAGCCGCACCAAGCCCGGCTCACCTCGTCGCACCGTGCTGCTGCCGCTGACCGAGCAGGACTACCGCGACCTCAACGCGGCATGCACCACCCCGATGCATCACCTGGTGCTCGCTTTGTCCGCGGTCCACGCGGCCAGCCCTCACCAGATCCGGCACCTGCTGCTCGACGACATCGATGTCGGCAATCGCCGACTGGTGATCGGGGCTGTGGACCGCCACCTCGACCCTTACACCCTCAGCGCCCTCGAAACCTGGCTGCGACACCGTCGCGAACGATGGCCGGCCACCACGAACCGGCATCTGCTGATCAGCAACTACACCGCGTCGACGTCCGGGCCGATCAGCAGTTACACCCTCACGCACCTGTTCCAGCCCTCGCTACCGGGCCTGGACCGGATTCGCCGGGACCGGCAACTGGAGGAAGCCCTCAGCCACGGACCCGACCCGCTGCACCTGAGCATCGTGTTCGGTATCCATCCCAGCACCGCCGCCTTCTACGCCGACAGCGCTCGGCAGTTGCTGGAACAGGCGGCCGCACCGTCGTCATGACAGCACGGCCGCACACCATCTGCCCGCGGTCAGCCGCTGGTCAAGCGGCCGACGGCTGGCAGGAACCGGCCGGCGCGTTGGGCGTAGTCGCGGTACGCCGGCCCGTGCGTGGTGAGCAGGTACGGCTCTTCCACCACGCGGACCTGGATCTGCACCGCGGCGAGCAGACTCGGCAGGGCCGTCAGCATGATCAGCGACGGGACCATGCCCGTCAGCCCGGCCAGCACGGCGAGCATCCCCGTGAAGATCGGGTTGCGGAGGTGGGCGAACAGGCCAGCGGTCACCAGGGTGGTGCGCTCCTCCTGGTCCACGCCGATGCGCCAGGAGGCACCCATCTGCCACTGCGCGGTCAGCGTCACCGCGATCCCGGCCACCGCGATGATCAGCCCACCCATCGCCAGGCCCGGATGCCACACCAGCGGCCGGACCGCGCCGGTGAATGCCAGGACGGGAGCCGCGGCGGCCAGCAGCAACGCGCCGATGAACAGCAGCTTTCCCCACCATCCGGCCGACCCGATCGGGCCGGCGTCCAGCCGCAGTCCGGTGTCGCCGGTGGTCCGCAACTGCACCACCGTGCGCCATCCGAACGCGGCCACCATCGCGAGCACGAATACCACCAAGGCGGCGACAGCAGAAACGGTCACCGGGACACCTCCCCCGCGCAGCACGCGTCGGTGCAGCCCGGGCCGCACCCACAGTCGGCCGACTCCGCAGCGCCGGCGGCCGGCAGGGCGCAGTCATCGCACTGCTCGCCTCGCCACGCTTCGACACCTTCGCGAACCGCGACCACGACGATGACCAGGGCGGCGACCGGATCAGCCCACCACCAGCCGAGCGTCGCGTTGAGCAGCAGTCCGGCCAACACGATCACCGACAAGTAGGTACACAGCATGGTCTGCATGCTGTCGGCCACGACGGTCGCCGAGCCGAGCTCGCGGCCCGTACGCCGTTTCGCCCAGACCAGCAACGGCATGATCACCACGGAGGCGGCGGCGATGCCGATGCCGACCGGAGAGGCGTCCGGCCGCTCCGCGCTGACCAGCGCGGAGATGGCGTCGAAAGAGATCCACGCGGCCAGGGCGAAGAACGACACGGCGATGCCACGCAACGCGAGCCGCTCGCGCGCCTCCGGGACACGGGAGCGGAACTGCCAGATCACCACCAGGGCGCTGGAGACCTCGACGAACGAGTCCAAGCCGAAGCCGAGCAGCGCGGCCGACGACGCGGCGGCGCCCGCCGTGACCGCGACAATGCCTTCCAGCAGGTTGTAGCCGGCAGTCGCATACGCCAGCTGCAAGCTGCGCCGGTTCAGAGCGAGGCGCCGCTCGGCGCTCACCGTCGTGCCAGCCATCAGATCCGCCCTCCGGTCAGGCATTGCGTCTCCGCGAGGCATGGCCTGCTCACGCGGTCAGCTTTTCTTCGCTGTGGCCGTACACCGGGCACAGATCGACGGCGTTCCCGGTCGCGGCCAGTAACTCCTCGGCAGCGCCCAGCAACGTGAGCAGCTGCGGGTGCGTCAGCCGGTAGAGCATCTGCCGCCCCACTGCACGGCCCTCGACCAAGCCGCAATCGCGAAGGCAGGCGACATGGGCCGACACCGTCGACTGCGCCAGCCCGAGGGTCCGCGTCAGATCGACAATCCGGCGCTCGCCTCGCGCCAACTCGTGCACGATCGTCAGCCGCGTCTCGTCTCCCAGGCTGCGGAACAACGCCACCGCCGGGGACAGATCGGCCTTGCATGCGGGATCGTGTCCATCCGCTGTCATCGCCACGAAGCGATGATAGCGGAGTGCACCGGCTCCATCTATGCCACACCACCGTCAGCCCTCGATCGAACGGAGCAGCCGTCATGGCCCCACTCGCTCACCGCACCACCAGCACACTCCGCGCTCCCAGAAGCGCACCTCATCACTCCCTCAAAGAAGGAAGCACGCTTGCTGAGCACCCACTACCTACTGAAAACCTGTCCTGGAGTTCATGACGAACTTCCCCAACGTCCCGAGCAAGACACAAAGGGTGGCCCCGGAGTTCCGGCCGGCCACCCTTCACTTTTTCTGAACTCCCGGAGGTCGCTCGATCTCATGTGGCGGCGCGGCGACTGCTCAGCGTTCTTGGCCGAGCACGGGCTGGCGGACACGCCGCGCTCGGCGTGTCTCGGTTGCCCTTTTCATACTGATCTTGAATGGGTCAAGCTTCGTGACGAGGACCCGGCGGGGTGGGCGGACGCGGTCGCGTTCGACGCCGCGATCCGGCACGGGTCGGCGCGGGCGAACGCCGATGGGCATCCGCTGCGCGGGCGGTTCTTCCTGCACCGGCAGCGGGTGCCGCTCGACGAGGCGGTGCTACGCCCGCGTACCGAAGAGCAGCAGACGCCGGGGTGCGGGCCGTGGAGCTGCCCACATCCGGCGGACGTGGCTGCCGAGGACACCTCGGCTGACGCGGCGGGTGCGCGGTCCGGGTTGCGGGAGGTGGCGTGATTGAGCCGTCCGCAGCCGGTTCCGGGCAGCTCCGGATCGGGTCACTCTGCACCGGGTTCGGCGGGCTCGACCTCGCCGTCGAAGCGGTCCTCGGCGGCCGGCTCTGCTGGTACGCCGAAACCGACCCGCACGCCCAGAAAGTCCTCGCCGCGCGGTGGCCGGGCGTCGTCAACCTCGGCGACATCCGCACCGTCGACTGGAGCACGGTCGAGCCGGTCGACATCATCACCGCCGGCTTCCCCTGCCAAGACATCAGCAACGCGGGGAAGCGGGCCGGCATCACCGGCCGCAACTCCAGCGTCTGGACGGCGGTCGCCGACGCCGTTCGCGCGCTTCTACCACCGCTGGTCTTCGTGGAGAACGTGGCCGCGCTCCTCCGGCGCGGCTTCGACGTCGTCCACGCCGACCTGGCCGCGAGCGGGTACGACTCAAGGTGGATATGCCTACGCGCATCCGACGTCGGCGCCGCCCACCGCCGAGATCGGCTGTTCCTGCTGGCCATCCGTCGCGAGCTCGTCGGGGCCGGTGCTGCCGACACCATGCGCCCGTGACGGCAAGGGCCCCGGCCACCCGTACGGGCTGCCGGACCTGATCGAGCCGGGAGGCAGCCGCAACCCGCTGCTGCCCACCCCGACCGCCGTCACGTACGGCTCGAACAAGTCCGTGTCGGCCGGGGCGGCCCGCAGGCCCGGCTTGGCGCAGCTGGCCGGCAATTTGTTGCCGACCCCGACGGTGGCCGACAGCCGCAGCTCGGCCAACGCCACCGCCGGACGCACCAAACCGGCAACCGGGCACGTCGGTCACACCCTGACCGACGCCACCCGGCTGCTGCCGACACCGCGCGCCAGCGACACCGGAACCCCGGGCCGGCGTGCCGGCGAAGGGTTCCGGCCGCCGCTGTCGCAGGTGCTGCTGCTGCCGACTCCGCGCGCCAGCGACGGGGAGAAGGGCTGTCCGGGGCAGCGGGGCAGCCACGGTGATCTCACCCTGCCGTCGGCGGCTGTCCGGGTCCGGATGCTGCCCACACCGCGGGCCAGCGACGGGCACGGCATCTGCGTGCACGGCGACGGCGGCGCCGATCTGGTCACCGCGGTCGCCGCGCTCGGTGAACCCGACGAGCAACGGTGGGGCGTCTACGCCCTGGCGGTCGCACGGTGGGAGGTCCTGCTGGGTAGGCCGGTGCCGGAACCGACCCAGCCGGGCAAACACGGACGGCCAGTGCTGGCCCCGCCGTTCGTCGAATGGCTGATGGGCCTCGATCAGGATTGGGTCACCGGCCTAGACCTGCCGCGCACCGGGGCGCTGCGGGTCCTCGGCAACGGCGTGGTCTGGCAGCAGGCCGCGGTCGCGCTGCGCATCCTGCTGTGCCCGCATCGGTGGGCTCATGAGTAGCCCTCGATCGGCGGCGTGGCGGTATCGCGCCGTTCTACCCGCCGCAGCCTGCGGCGGGCCGGGCGGGTGAGCTTTCGGATGGTGCCGGGGCCAGCCTGCGCGCGGCCGGATGGCGCATCGTGGGTTCCCGGCCAACGCGTCCCGGCTGGTCACGACCGAGTCGTCCCCGCCACGACCACGGGACCGGGCATACGGCCCGCCATCGCTGGCAACCACCACCGTGATCAGCGCACGCGCTGAAAGGCCGCAGAAGGGAGGGACGTTCCGGCTGCATGGGTGCAGCCGACGCGGTGGCTCATGGCAGTTAAGTCCGGCGGGCCGCCGTCTCTGCAGGTAACACGAACCACGGATGGGATCGCCCGCAGCGAGTGCGGGCGATCCCATCCTGTCCGGTGGTGGGGCGACTACACCGCGACCGGCTCCGCTGCGGTCACCGGCGATGACTCGCTGTCGATCGCGAGGTGGTTGCGGGCGTCACTGAGTTCCGAGCGGACCTGCCGCAGCAGGTCACGGGCCCGGCCCATCGCCTTGCCTCCGGCGGTGGAGAAGTCACCCACGTACAGATCGAGGTGGCCGCCGACCCGGTGCAGGACCTCGGTGGTCTGCTCCATCGCGGCCACGGCGTCCAGCGGCGGATAGATCGCGTTGACCTCCATCGCCCGCAGCATGAACCGGGCGGAGGCGACGAGCCGGGCCATGGCCTCCGGTACCACGTGCTCGTCCTCCGGATCGATCGTGATCGTCTGCGCCGGTGCTGCCGACTCGACCGGTTCGGCGGCGACCGTGGGTGGCGAGTCAGCGCTTACAACATCCATGTCCTACTCCTGACAAGTGGTGCGGCGGCGTGCGAGATCCGCGCGCCGACACCGGATCCGATCCGGCGCGACACCATGAACCGCGCCCTTGCCGAACAGTTCAAGTGCACTGCCACACCACTTCGACCAGGCCTTTGCGTCGCGTACAGGCCGTGTCGTCGGACCACACCGATCAGCGCGTGTCACGACGAAGACGGCCGCTGATCTTCCCGTTTCGTTTCGCTCGCCGGGCGGGCGCCCTCTTCGCAGGGGGTGCCCGCTCGGCTTTCTCGTTCCCGGAAGGCATCCCATGACCAGGACCGACGAGTCCACCCTGCACCATCGTCCCTTCGCGACCCTGCTGCGCCCCAGCACCGACGACGCCACGATCACCGCCGGCACCATCCGGGCGGAGATCCGCGCCCTAGTCGCCCGGGGAGCCCTAAACCACCGTGACGGCACCGACCTGCTGGCCCGGCTCGGCCTGCAGGTCCTGCCGTACCGGTGGGCCGTCGCCGTCAGCGTGCCGGTCACCGTCACCATCACCGCACCCAACAACCGGTACGCCGTCCAAGCCGGCGTCGGGCAGCTCGTCGCCGCGCTCGGCCGGCTACGCGCCGGCTACCTCACCCAGCCCGGCGCGATCACCGTCCCCACCGATCAGCCCGCCCGCCGCTCGTTGACCGGCCTGACCTACCGCCGGGCCGAGGCCTGCCCCGGCTATCCCGTCGGCGGGATCTACCAGATCAGCGCCGACGCCCGGCTCGCGACCATGGTCAGCGCCGACAGCGCGGCCGCCGCGCACGCCGCCGCCACGGTACGCCTGGCCGCCGAGTTCCCCCGGCTCGCCGGCATCGACGCCGACGTGCAGCGGATGCGGCACCTCGGCGCGCACCGCTTCACCGGCCTCGACGATCCGCCCACCGACACGTCGGCCGGGCCGCCCGATCCCGGCGTCGCGGCGCCGGCCTGCCGCGCGGCGAGGAGGAATTCACGGTGACGTCGCGCCAGCAGCCCCCGGAAGACGACGTCACCGCCGGTGGCCCGGTCTGGACCGAGGAACGGATCCGCGCCCTCGGTGTCATCACCGATCTACCCACGGCCGGACGCATCTTCGGCATAGGACGGGCCCAGGCCTACGACCTCGCCCGGACCGGCGAGTTCCCGGCACCGGTCATCGCGGTCGGTGCCCGCTTCCGGGTGCCCGTCGCCGGCATCCTCACCGCCCTCGGCATACCCCCCGACGGCCACGACTTGACCACGTCCGCGATGGCAAGCGTGGATCACCACGACGCAATCAGATCCGTCGTAACGCCTGGCCAACCGCCATCGGAGCAAGGAGAAACGTGAGCAGCGAAGGATCCATCACCAAGCGGTGCACCTGCAAAGATCCCGTCACCAAGAAACGGCTCAACAACAAGTGCCCGAAGCTGCGTCGCCCCGGCGGGGCGTGGAGCACCACCCACGGCGTGTGGGGCTACCAGATCGAACTGCCCACCGCCGGACCCCATCGCCGCCCGATGCGGCGCAGCGGCTTCGACGGCAAAGACGAGGCACGCGCCGAACTCGACCACGTCCGGTCGCTGCTCGACATCGCCGCCGACGACACCATCACCGCCCTGCAGATCGGCGACATGCTGCACGCCTGCAAGAGCGGCGACCCGCTGCCCAGCCGCGACGACGTCGCCGCCCGTGTCCGCGCCGGAGTCCCCGCATCGGTCGAGGTCACCACCGGCCAATACCTCAACGACTGGCTGGCCGGACGCCGTGGCCTGTCGGAGAAGACGCTGCGCGGCTACGCCGACGACATCCGCCTCTACCTCGTCCCGCACCTCGGCGACATCCCGCTGCAGCAGCTGCGGATCGGCCACGTCCAGGCCATGTTCACGGCGTTGGATGCACGTAACACCGAGATCCGCGATGGCCGCGCCAGCCCGGATCCCGTCGTGCGTGCCCGCTATCGCGGGATCCGCCCGCGTAGCGCCACCAGCATGCGGCGGCTATTCGCCACCCTGCGGGTCGCGCTCAACCACGCCGTCCTGCCTGGTCGGCTCATCCCGTTCAACCCTGCCCTCGGGGTCGAACTCGACCCGGAGGACTCGACACCGCCGCGCGTCTGGACGCTGAAAGCGATCGAGAAGTGGAAGGCCACCGGCGAGCGGCCCAGCCCGGTAATGGTGTGGCGACCGCAGGAAGCCGGACAGTTCCTCGACTTCGCGGCACGCCACGACGCCGTCCTCTATCCGATGTTCGAGCTGATCATGCATCGTGGGCTGCGGCGCGGTGAGTGCTGCGGCCTGTCCGACTGGGACGTCGACCTCGACGAGGCAATCTTGACGGTCATCGACCAGATCACCCCGGTCGGATACAAGCCGGTCAAGAAGAAGGTGAAGAGCCGAGCCGGGGAACGCACGGTCGCTCTCGGGCCGAAAACCGTGGCCACCCAGAAGGAGTACGTGGCGATGCGCGAGCGGTGGCGGCAGGCCAGCGGCGACGAATGGCCCGACACCAACTACTACTTCGTCCGGCCCGACGGCCAGCCGTGGCACCCGCAGACGATCAGCGACCGGTTCGACAATCTCGTGGCCAAGAGCGGCCTACCGCCGATCCGACTGCACGACCTGCGGCACTGCGCGGCCACGTTCCTGCGCGGCGGCGGCGCGGACATGAAGGAGGTCCAGTCGGTCCTCGGCCACTCCCGTCAGAGCGTGACCTCGGACCTGTACACCTCGGTCGTGCTCGAGCTGCAGCGCGAGCACGCCGACGCCGCCGCCGACCTCATCCCTCGCGGCGACAAGGCAGCCTGACCGCCCGCCCGCCGCGCCTTGGCCATCAGCCACCCGCTGACGTGCGGGTATGCGGGAAGCTGCCTATGGTGAGGTCGTGCCTGCCCCGGTTCCCCCGTGCCGGGGCAGGCACGATTCGTGGCTTGGGCGCTGGTCATGGCCCGGTGGTTTCCAGCGCTGCGTGGGCTGGCGACCCGGTCATGCTCCCGATTCCCGTCTGACTCGAATCACGAGCACCTGCTGCTCCCGTCCTGGCCCGGGCGGTCCGAGGCTGGCGGTGTCGGACGCCGCCGTGCGGGCGGAATTCGACGCCGGCCGCTTTCATCAGGCGGTAGGCGGTGCCGTACGAGACTCCAAACTCGCTGGCGATCTGCTTGGTGGACGGTTTGTCGTCCTCGCGGTACCGCTTGGCCATCGCGGCACCAGCCTCGGCCTGCTGCGGCTTCGACATGTTGCGCCGGGGCGTGCGGCCTGGTTCGGAGTTCGTCGTGCTGCGCTGTCGTGAACCCATCGGTTCCTCCTGAACCGTGAGGAGAAGGTGCCGCCGAGCGGTGGCGAAGACGGTTAACCGCGACCGTCAAGTGAGAAGGTGAATGAGGACCGCAACCGCGATCACGGGTAGCAGGACCGCAGTTGTGCGTAGTGCGGCTCGGCGGGCGCGTCGGTGGGCCAGGTACGCGGCAATCGTGTCAGTGAGCTGCTGCCGGACCGCGCTGTCGTCCGGCTGCGGCATGCGGTCGGCGGCGAGCATGACCGCAGCATCGGGTTCGGTGAGCATCCGGCTGATCGCACCGGCGATGTCGCCGACGCGGTAGCCGGTCAGCGGATGGCGGCGTTGGGCGTCGTGGCCGTTGATGACAGGTGTGGGGGGCGGCGTGCGGGCGGGTGGTGTGGGTAGGAGCCTGGCCGGCGTCGGCAAGGCTCGGCCTTCCGAAGGGCTCCCGGACGATGTGGCCGTCAGGGGCTGGTGCTTGTGGGTGCAGACGGTGGTGCGGTGGGTGTCGATGTAGGCGGTGTCATCCGCGGCGGTCTGTGCGGTGTACGAGGCGACGAGGTCGTCCCAGGCTGTGGTGTCGCGGGCTTGGGCCAGCAGGGCGAGCAGGTGCAGGTCCTGCCTGCAGGCACGCAGCATCCTCATGAACGCCGCCAGGACAGCCGTGCCGGTGCTGGCATCAGGGTGCGGGTGGTAGTGCCAGGTGTGCCAGGCGCCGACGAGGGTGTTCAGGGCGTCGGTGCATCGGCCAGTGGCGTGCAGGCTGGTAGCGAGGTCGATGGCGGCGGTGAGCGCGCGTTGCGGCTGATGGATGCGGTATCCGGCGAGTACGCGGCGGCGCACGTCGATCGCGTCGGTGAGCAGGCCGTGCTGGTGCAGCGTGGCGCCGTACGCGTCGGCGGCGGCGAGCCGTCGCGGGTGTCCGCACGGGTAGAGGACGTGGCTGGCGTGGTAGGCGTGGTGCGCGGCCCGCATCTGGTCGGTGCCGGTGGCGAGTGTGGCGAACAGCGTGCAGGCGTCGATGAGTTCAGGCTCGGCGAGAACCTGCGTCAAGTCGGCGGTGGTGACGTACGGGCGCAGTGTGGTGGCAGCTTCAGTAGGACGCCCGGTGGTGCTCAGGAGCAGCGCGGTCATGACGGCCTCCGACAGGTCGCCGACCTCGCCGGCAGCGGGCGCGGCGTTGACCGCCGCCGAGCCGTCGGTGACGGGTTCGGCATGAGGTGGGAGCGATGATCGGCGTTTCGGTGCCACGACGGTCCTTTCTCGGCGGGACGTTGACGGCCGCGGGCCGGTGCCTAGTTGAGCGGGTACAGCGATCTGAGCGCGGGGTGTAGGCCGTTGGGGTCGGAGGTGACTGGGTGCGGTGATCGAGGTTCACGGGTGGGGGCCGGTGAGCCGGGCGGTGCGGCCGTTGGCGGGTCGGCGTGTCACACCGGCTTCCTCGAGCAGGTTCCAGACGAACCCGTATGAACGGTCGAACTGTGCAGCGATGGCGCGGATCGACAGGCGGCGTCCCGCGCCGGGTGCGGGCTGGTAGAGCTGCACGGCTTGCTGGCGCAGGTCGTCGCGGGCTTGGCCGGTGACCGGGGTAGAGACTCGGCGGGGCTTACCGGGGCGCTGTGCCTCAGTGGTGGTCGCGCGGGCGGGCTCGGGCATCGTGGGCTCCCGGTATGGCATGGCGGGGCGGGTGGTGTGCTCCCGATTCGGGTTGAGTTGCCGATGGCTGGGGTGGGCGGTGCGCTCCGGCCTTGGGGGCAAGGGACATGAGCGCACCGCCCCGGCAGCACGTCGGGTCGGCTGCCGTGACCGCGCAACGCTGGGACAACGGGCGGAGTGAGGTCCCGCTTGGCGGTCGTCGGTGCGCCGAACGGTCTCCGCTCGGAGGCGTCCAGCACGGGCTTTGCTGTTACTGGAGTGGTGGTTGGCCGGGGCTGTCGGTGTGGTCAGTGGCGATGATGAGCAGCGGAACTCAGCCGAGGAGATCTCGGCGAGGAAGCCGCCTGACGGTGTACCCCGGCAGGCGGGACCGGGGTGGCGTGTTAGCCGTTGGCGACCGGCCGCCACATGCGATAAAGGACCGTGTCGCCGTCGACGGCGATGGTCGGCGGGGTCATGTCGGTGTAGCCGTGGCGGTGGTAGAGCCGCTGGTTGTCCGGGCTCGTGGCTTCGAGATACGCGGGGATGCCATCCGCGTCGAGCTGGTTATGGGTGTGGTCCATCAGTGCGCCGCCCAGGCCCTGGCCCCACCTGTCGGGGAGCACGGCGAGGAACAGCAGGTGGAAGTGCGGGTCGCGGGGGTGGCTTGAGTCCATCTGGTGGTCGAGGTGCTCGAAGCGGGGCAAGTCGTCGCCGGCCAGGTCGGCCAGGTGCTTGGCGTAGTTCTCTGGCTCGGTGACCTCGCCGGTGCGGTCGAACCAGACGGCGGCGGCGGTGGCGTCTTCGGTCATGACGACCTGCCCGGCGCCGCCGATGGCGTGCTCGATGTAGAGCCGGTACCAGGCCCGGGAAACCGGCAGGCGCCGCTGGTCGTCGGGGACGAGGTAGTGGATGACGGGCATGTGCTGGAAGGAGGCCGCGATGATGTCGGCGACGGTGTCGACATCGGCGGGGCCGGCGATACGCAGTGCGCTCATGATCGGTGCCTTTCGGTTAGTACTGCAACGGCACTTCATCGGAATGGGTAGCCGCGGCGTTTGTAGTGGCTGAGGCGGGCTTGGTGTTGGCGGCGTCGTCGCCACCGTGACCACCACCAGACGTGTTCGGGCTGGTGGGGGCGGACGAGTAGTGCGGCCAGCAGGCGCCGGATCTCCGGTACCGTGTAGCCGATCATCATGCCGTCCTCGCTGTCGTTTGCTGTTGCGCGGTCAACGTTCGGGCGACGACGAGCCAGGCGTAGGCGGCCATCGACAAGGTGATGTGGGCGTGCCAGGCCCGCCAGTCACGGACCTGATACTCATCGAGACCGGCCTGGCCTTTGGCCTGCTGGAAGCATTCCTCGATCGCCCAGCGGGTCCCGGCGATCCGAGCAAGATCCATCAGTCGGGTCTTCCGCGGGCCGTAGCAGACGTAATAGGCCAGCTCGCCGGTACTGATGTTGCGCCGGGCCAGGAGCCAATGCCCGCGGCCAGGCCGCCAGGACACGCCGATCGGCACCCGTGCCCACCAGTACTCCCGCGGCCCATGAGCACCAGCGCCCGTGGAAACCCTCGACCAGGCCCGTCCGGGTAGGCCGGCGATCAGCTCGTCGACACGGACCCGGCCCCTGCTCGTGGTGGCCACCTCGTCGTTGCATCGGGTCGCGACCACATAAGCCCGGTCGTGATCCTCCAGCCAGGTCCGCAACGATCTGGCCTGCCCGTAGACCTCGTCCATCGTCACCCACGCGGCCGGCACCCCGGCCGCGAACGCTCTTTCGAGCATCTGCCGGGCCATCTCGATCTTCGTGACGAAGCCGACCTCGTCCGGGATCCCCGCAGCCCGGCACCGGCCCCGATCACCGGTCCACGAGGCCGGCAGATACAACTGCCGGTCGATCAGCGCGTGCCCGCGCGTCGAGCGGTAGGCCAGGAAGACACCGATCTGGCAGTTCTCGATCCGCCCGGCGGTGCCGGAGTACTGCCGCTGAACACCGGCGGACTTCACACCCTTCTTCAGGAAGCCGGTGTCATCGATGATCAGCACACCTGCCGGATCACCGAGATGCTCGACGACGTAGTCCCGGACCTCGTCACGAACCGCGTCGACGTCCCAATCGGCCCACCGCAACAACCGCTGCATCCCGTCCGGCGACAGATCACCGGCCCGCTCCGCCAGCGTCCAGCCGTTCTTACGATCCAGGCCCGCGACCAGCCCGGACAGATACTGCCGAGCCCGCCGCCGCGGCTCTGACCTGGTGAACCGGCCCGAGAACCGGGCATACAACCGGTCCAGCTCACCCGACCACTGATCAACCTCGATCGCCGTCACACAACAGGCAACGAGCCGATCATCGATACGTTCCGCTAGCCGAGTGCCGTTGCAGTATTAGAGAATGGTGGACAGGCCGGAGGCGCTGGCGGTGGCGCTGCGGGTGCCGCGGCCGATGCCCTCGTAGACCTGCGGGTTGGCGTACTTGAGGCCCAGTCCCCAGAAGGTGCCGCCGATGAAGACGAGCAGCAGGGTGATCGGGACGACGCGGGCCGGGCCGGTGCCGGGGTCGACGCCGAACAGGCCGGGCAGGTTGTCGATCGCGAGCCAGGAAACGACGAGGAGCACCGCGGTGCCGATCAGAGGGGCGATCGCCCGTTGCCACAGGTTCTCGCCGTGGGTGTTCTTGGCGAAGTACGCGACGACGGAGATGCTGGTCAGCGTGTAGAGGAGCAGGATGCCGAAGCCGCCTGCGGTGGAGCCCCAGTAGAAGAGCTGGACGAGCGGATCCCAGCCGGCGACCGCGTAGGCGATAAGCACGATCAGTGCGAGTACGGTCTGGGCCAGTGACGCGTTGCGCGGGGCGCCCTTGATCGTGGTGCGGCCGAACACCCGCGGCAGGACACCTTCACGGCCGAGGGCGAAGACGTAGCGGGCGATGGCCTGGTGGAACGCGATCGCTGCGGCGAGCGTGCCGGTGCCGAGCAGGATCTTGCCCAGCGTCACTGAACTCTGCCCGAGTACCACCGCGGCCTGGTTGAAGAACAGGTTGTCAGCCTCGGTAGCCGCGCGGTCGAGGATCTGCGGCCCACCGGCGGAGATCTGCACCCAGGAGCCGAGCCAGTAGACGGCGGCGATCGTGGCGATGGTGACGTAGGTGGCGACCGGGATGGTGCGCTTGGGGTTCTTCGACTCCTCGATGTAGACCACCGACTGCTCGATGCCGGCGAACGAGGTCGCGCCGAGGATGACCAGCACGCCGAGCATCGGCCCGGACAGGTCGCCGACCGACATCGCCGCACCGTTGAACCTGAACCCGTCGCTGAGCATGATGGCGAGGCTGTAGAGCGCGACCAGAATCGTTTCGGCGACGACGAGGAAGACCAGGACGTAGCCGGAGACCTTGATCTCGTTCGCGCCGAGGAACGCCACCAGGGCCCAGGCGAGCAGGGCGGGGATGAGCCAGGGCACGTCGAAGCCGAGCCAGTCCGACAACAACGGGGCGCCGATGGCGGCGGAGAATGCGCCGTAGCAGCAGAGCTGGAAGCTGTTGTAGGTGGCCAGGGCGAACCAGGAGGTGCCGACGCCGGCGGGTCGGCCGAGGCCGTGGGCGACGTAGGCGTAGAACGCGCCGGCGTTGGGGATGTGGCGGGCCATCGCGAGGTAGCCGACGGCGTAGAGCATGAGGATGGCAGCGACCATAAGGATCGCGATGGGGAAGCCGATGAGACCGGTCGCGGCAGCCGCGAGGGGCACGACCAGGGTGACGACGGTCAGCGGCGCTACGGACGAGGCGATGGCGGAGCCGATCGCGAACGGGCCGAGCCGGTTGGCGGCGAGGGCGTTCGCCACGCTCGCTTCGCGGATCGGGAACGGTGATGCACGCACCGGAGAGTCCTCCTGCGACAAGGGATTGGTTGACGGGCGGGTGGGGTGGCGGGTCAGCGCATGGCGGCCTCCCCGATGGCGGCATCGGCGGCGCGCAGCAATTCCCGGGACATGTCGTCGAGGCCGGTCTTCAGCTCATCGGCCAGTTGGGCGCGTTCCAGCGGGGACAGGGTCTCCAGCGCGTGGTGGTGTAAGCCGGTGGCCAGGAACAATCCGGCCAGCAGTAGCTGCATCCGGTCGAGACCACGGCCGCTCTGCACGGCGATGCGCACGCGGCTTGCCGGCGTTCCCGCCATGACGGAGTCACGCGGGACATATCGCACGGTTGACTCTCGAAACAGTCGGCGGTGTTCGTGCCGTTGGGCCAGTCCGGTGCGGGAGAGCCGGTCGACAACGCGGATCTCGGCGCGCCGGTCGTAAGACAGGTACGACATCCACTGACGTAGATCGTGACCACGTCTGCGGTGTCGGTTCTGCTCGGGCTGCTGCGCGATGCGATAGCCGTCGTCGGGTGGGTACGCCCGTTGCGGGGAACCATCGGGGTGCGGAGCCCAGACGGGACTTTCGAAGGCCTGCGTCGGCCAGTCTCCGCCCGGGTGCGGCTGGCGCCACCCTTGGTGAGAGTCGGTCGGTGCGCGGGGACGCGGGGGTATCGGCTGGGCAGCGGCCGGCGGCCAGGTGGACTCCTCCGCCGCCATTTTGTCGAGCAGGGGCCGCAGCGCGGGATCGTCGGTACCGGCGCCGTCGATGCGGAACAGCTCGCCGTCACGAATCTCCAGGCAGCCGTAGTGAACGAGTTCGCCGAGCAACGCCGTGGCTAGGCCGACCCCGAGTGACCACTCGCCGACGCGTGGTTTGCCGTCGAGGCTGTCGTGCGCCGCAAGCCACAGACAGTCGGCGAGCCGTTGCGGCTGCACTGACGACATGACGAATCTCTCCCCATAGATGCAGAAACGGCAGCGAACCGGGATATGCCATCGACCTGGCGACAGGCGGTGCCCCCGACGCCGGGGCGACATGGCAGAGGCGGGCGGGCACGCCGCCAACCGCGGCACCAGTGAATCGGCGTGCCCGCACCTCTGGGCCGGCTCTCCGAAGGAGCCGGAGCATGAACAGGCCCGGGGGCCGGTATTGCAGTGACGCACCGTGTGCCGTGAGGGCAGCGGTGATGATTGCGGCGGCCCGTCCAGGCGAGGGCGGGCGGGTGCATCCTGTGCTGTCGGCGCCTCGAGACCGGCGACGTTTAGCCGGGGCTGCATCGCCCACCAGGGCCTTTTCGGTCCAGCGCTTCCGGGACATACGGCGGTACGGCGCGGTAAGAGCGCTTCGCCGCAGTAGGGAAACACGAGGAACCTCTCAATGAGAAGCGGTGCCGGTCTGACAATGCGGGCTTCGGGTGTCCCCTGTCGGCGCCCTTGACCGATGAGGTGCATCGGCCCCCGAAGCGCAGGCACAAGGTCCACCATCTCGCTTGGAGCCCATCAGCAATTTCACCGATAATTGGGCACTGACATCTACCAAGCGCATTTAAGGATCACAGGTGCATCGACTGGAGGAAATACCAGAGCGATGTGCATCCGCGATGCCAGATCAACATCCATATAGCTTCAAGCAGGGAGGTAACGGAACCGAAACGCTTTCAGAGGTGACTTCACCCCGCATGGGGAATCCGCTCGCTTAGCTGCGCGGCGGCACCTTCCGCGCGCCAGCGTGTCCAAGATTGACCGCCGGTTCGAGTTCCGGCCCACTCAGGCTTTCCTCTGGCGCCGGCGCCATACGAAAGCGCGGAACGTGTCGGCATGCGACTGACTCACCGGAAGGTGGAGGTGGTACGGGAGTCCAAGAGATGCCGCCATTCGCGCAGGAGCCTTTTGTCGCCGGGAGAGGCACTTACGGCGACGCTATTTGAGACGCCGATAAGAGCGACGGAATTGTGCCTTTCCGTGCTGTAAGCCCGTTCGTCGCTACGGCGTGGATCGTGGCCCAAGGTGCCCGACCACGCCGTAGAGGCCCACGTGCCCAGCCGTGGGCCCCTTGGCCAGCTCGTCGTCCGGGCGCCAGTCGCTGACGGCGACGAGCCCTGGCTCCACAATCTGCAGGCTGGCGACGAAGGTCGCGATCTGATTTCTCGTGCGGGTGCGGACGTCGATGTCGCCCGCGGCGTACATCGTCTCGTATGCGGCGGCGTCTTCGGCGCACATGAAGTCGTGTGTGCCATGCGAGATGATCAGGAAGCTGCCCGGGGCGGCGGCGTCCAGCAGGGCACGCACGGCCCGCTGCGCCTCGGCCAGGTCGGGGACGTAGTGCAGCACCGCTGCCAGCACGATGCCCAGCGGTTCGCGCAGGTTGAGGATGGCCGGCAAGTCCGGGTGTTGCAGGATCTGCTCGGGACGGCCCAGGTCCGCCTCAAGATAGCCAATGCGCCCTGCCGGGTTGCCGACGGTCAAGGCTCGCGAGTGCGTTCCGACGATCGGGTCGTTGTCGACGTAGAGCACCCGGGCGTCGGGCGTGATCCGCTGCGCGATCTCGTGGGTGTTGCCGGGAGCCGGCATTCCGGTCCCGATGTCCAGGAACTGTCGCACACCGGCCTGGGCGACCGCGCGGACCGCCCGGCCCAGGAAGGCGCGGTTCGCCAGCGCGGCGGTCCTCACCCACGGGAAACGCTGCTCGATCGCGTCGCCGGATTCCCGGTCGGCGGGGAAGTTGTCCTTGCCGCCGAGCCAGTAGTCGTATCGACGCGCAGAATGCGGTTTGCTCACGTCCAGCCTGTTTGGCCTCCACGGTCGTGGCTGCGGCCGCCCGCCAATCATGTCGCCTGCCGCCGTACCGCCGCCGGCGACTGCGGTCGTTGCTGGGCCGGTCCGCGGCGGTGGGATGCGCCGTAGCTGGCTGGTGTCGCCGCCGCGGGTGTCACTGTTCTGGGCGGGCCCGGGTTGGCCGCTGAGTAGTGCGTCGTGGCTACGGGCGGAGGATGATCGATCGCCGGGCTGCTCGCTTGGAGTTACTCCGTCGGCTTGTTCGTCATCATCCAGTACCGGTTCCAACACTCGCGCACGATAGAACCCCAGATCGGCGTCGGACGCGACGTTGAAGAACGCGCGGAAGGCGGCACGTCGGTACCTCGATGGCCAGAAGACCTCGCCGCGTTCGTAACGGCCGAGCTCGCGTTCGTCGAGGAAACCGCCGTTGACCACCGCGAGGTCCACGCCTGGGAACAGCCCGGGCATGATCTTGTTGACGGCAGCGACGACTTCCGGCCGCTGGATGCGCGCGGCCCGGCCGTCCGGAAGCCTTTCGGTCGCGGAGGCCATGCGCAGCAGCCGCCCCACCAGCTTCTGATTCGGCTTGGCTTTGCCCTTCCCCGTGCCGTGGGCGTCCGGGCGTGCCTGGGTGGGGTAAGTGACGGCGGTCTGGGTCGGCATGGTCTTTCCCCGTCTCCTACCTGCCCGGTAAGGCTGAACCAGCTCCACCACGCAGGCTTGCGATGAACAAGGTCTTGGTGCGGCGTTGTCGGCCGCTCGCCGACTCGGCGGGCTGCGGGCCGTGCTCTCGGCTCGATCAGGCCGGTGCGGTGACGGGACTTTCGCCGATGGCCCCTGGCCCCGGATCTCGCGCCGAGGCCGGCAACCGGTCGATGCCTATCGTCGACATCCCGCGAGCGGCTGGTTGCTACCGGCCGGGTGAGGGCGTCGCGAGCGCGTGCAGCAGTGTTTCCACTTCGTCGCCGTGAGTTCCCCGGCAGACAGCACACAGGTAGTCGAGGGAATCGGCCGGTTTCACGCTCGACGGCCGGTACAGGTGATCCCCGAAAGCGATGGGTTCCACCACGATGTACGGCATGATCTCCGCGATACCGAGGACGTCCAGCAACCCTTCGGGGACCATCCCGCCGAAGCAGAAGTGCAGCTCACGCGTGGGAAACGTCGTGAATGCGCTTTCGATGGGGATTGCCGGACGGTTACCTCCCTCGAGGCAGTGCGGCGCGTGGAAAACCACCCCCGGTGGGTAGTGCCGGCGCTCGCCTGACGTGCTGGCCGGTGTGCCGGCCGGCAGCTCGCTCATCGTCTCCTCCTTCTCGTTGCGCGCCGCCCACGAGGGTGGCTCTAGGTGTGCGTCATGGTTTGCGGGCAAGGCCGGCCCAGTAGTACGCGGCTTGCGGCTCATCGACAGGACCGTCGGGCTGCCATGCCGATACGGGCACCAGGCCCGGCTCCACGAGTTCCCATTCCCCGAAGAACCGGGCCACGTCCTGCCGGGGGCGGGCGACCAGCGTCATCCCGGCACCCGTGGCCGCCGCCACCGCCGCGTCGACCTCGGCCGCGTTGAAGTCCGCGGTCGGGTGGGTGATCGCCAGGAAGCTGCCGGAGGGAGCCCCGTCACGTAGCTCGGCGACCCGGGTCCAGGGATCCTCGGCATCAGCGAGCAGCATCAGCACGGCGATCAGGGTCAGCCCGATCGGCTCGGTCAGGTCAAGGGTTTCTTTCACCACCGGGCTGTCGAGGATCGACTTTGATTCGCGCAGGTCAGCGGCAAGATACTCGCAACGCCCCTCGGCGGTGCTGACCATCAGAGCACGAGCGTGCACGAGCACGAGCGGGTCGTTGTCGACGTACACGACTCGTGCCTGCCGATCGATCTGCTGCGCGACCTGATGGAGGTTCGGCTCCGTCGGGATGCCGGTGCCGATGTCCAGGAATTGCCGGATTCCCGCACCCGCCAGGTGACGCACTACCCGGTGGACGAACTTGCGGTTCTCGCCGGCCATGTAACGCATGCCGGGAATCGCCGCGATCATCGCCTCGCCGACTTCGCGGTCGACGGCGAAGTTGTCCTTGCCACCCAGCCAGTAGTCGTAGATCCGGGCGGAATGCGGCACGTCGATCTTGACGGTCGGCGGACGGTGATCCGGCGGGGCTGCGGACCCATGGTCGAGGTTCATGCCAGGACCGT
Source organism: Actinoplanes sp. NBC_00393 (assembly GCF_036053395.1). Classification (NCBI taxonomy): domain Bacteria; kingdom Bacillati; phylum Actinomycetota; class Actinomycetes; order Micromonosporales; family Micromonosporaceae; genus Actinoplanes; species Actinoplanes sp. NBC_00393. The sequence continues at coordinate 8,334,855 of NZ_CP107942.1, forward strand.
CCCGCCGCTGGGTACGTTCCGGGAACGCGGGCTGGCTACTGCTGGCGTGCGTCGGCGATCGATGCGGGCGGTGCGGCCCGCCGGTGGCGCAGCGGCGTTCACCGTGCCTCCTGTACCGGCCTGCACGCCGTGCTGACGGAGCCGGCGGTGTCACTACCGGCGAAACTCGCATGGCCCTTCCCTGCGAAGGCATGCACGTAAACACGTACGGCATCGCAGTCGGCTGTGCGTAGCATCGGCTGGACGGTTGCCGATCCACGGCCAAGAAGAGCCGGATCGCCGTACGGACGATATCCGCACCTTAAGGCCACGGCCGTGACGGCATCATCGGCCGCGAGCAAACAGCGCGCCGGCTCTGCAACACCCGCCAGGTCTTCGGTGAGCAGCACGCTGGCGATACCGTGCCGCTGCCAACGCGGCAGAACCCCCAGTCCGGCCAGCCGCCGATGTGGCTGGCCTTCGTGCGCCTGCCTGGATGCGGCATCGAGCTCGCCGAGCTTGGCGGCGAACGCGCCGCCATCATGTGCGGTCACCGCGCGGGCGGAGCAGGGAGCCGCACAGGGCAGCCACAGCGCTGCAGCGATCACCTGATCGCCGTTCTCAACGATTCGTGCTGCACCGTACTGGATCGCCTCCGCCGTCCGGGCAACATGATGATGGAACAGCTGGCGGCCGCGGGCTACCGGCTCCGCCTCCAGCCAACGGCCCAACATCGTGGGCAGCGCGGCGGCCGCAAGCACACCCGCCAGGGGCCGGATGTCCCAGTAGGTCGCATCTCGGGTTGTCCACATCAGCGAGACACCGTCCTCGCGCCAGGAACAGGAGCGGGTACGCCTGCCCGGCTGGACCAACGCGCGGATTCGCTCGGCGGCCAAGCGCCGCGGCGGCAGGCCCCCAGCTCCCTGTCGTAGGCGGCGACGCCGACGAGCAGCTGCGGGCCATCAACGACCCGGGCTTCCGTGGTGCTGGGCATCCCGGCGTGACGGGTGCTCGCGGCGATCTCAGCCATGATCGGTTCCTCGCATCGTCTTGTGGCTGGCGGTCGTGCATCGGTCTCGGCATCTGGCCAGCAGTGCGGTGTGAGGCGCGGCACCGCGGTATCTGCAATTCGAGGTGATGCCCAATCTGTGTTGCTCCACAATCGCCTCTGCACGAGGCGAGAGGAATCCCTGTTTCATGGGAATCGACGGGAATTTAAAAGGGAATCGGCGCGGGAATTATGCGTTCTGAGCTGCGAAAACGTCAAGGAGGTCCGCTTCTGAGGGTCTGGCTGCGTTTCGGCGGTGGGTTACGATGCCGCCATTGCCGCTTCTCGTCGAGCGGCGCAATCGAATGCGGCGAAGCAGGGAAGGTCGCGTTGTGAACTTCAGCCCGTATGTGAATCGGCTTTGGCTTGCCGCGGCGATCCTCGATGCGCGCAAACAAGCTGGCTACACGACTGACAGGCTGTCGCAGGAGACCGGTATTCAGCGGCAGAAGATCAGTCACATCGAGACCGCCAATCGGCCAGTCGATCCTGCGGCCATCCGCCTCATCCTGGATGCCCTCGACGTTGCGGCAGCTAGCCACACCAAGATCATGCGAGCGGCTGAACGTTCCGCAGCGCAGGGCTGGTGGAAGCGCTATGACGACGAGATGGGCCCGCGACAGGCACAGACCGCCGATCTGGAAGCCGGCGCCGCCACGATCTTCGAGTATCAGCCGTTCATCGTTCCCGGCCTTCTGCAGACGCCGGACTTCGCAAAGGCTCGTGCCGAAGCCGCTCACACCGCACGATCTCGCCGGTTCTCGACGGCCCGCGACTTGGAGGCTAGAACGACCCGCCAGGCGATCTTGTCAGGAGCCGCGGCTACACCCTATGAGGTGGTCATCGACGAGATAGCGCTGCTTCGGCGTTCGGTCACGGCCGAGATTATGCACCGGCAGATGGAGCACCTGATCGGCGCAGCGCTGAACCTGCGGGCGGTCACCGTCCGCGTCCTCCCGCTTGATACCGCCCTCACCTCCCGCCAACAGGCCCGCACCGCCTTTTCGTACTACACCTACACCGACCCCGACGACATCGAGATCGTCACCGTCGACACCAACATCGACGACATGATCCTCACCGAGCATGACCAGGTGAAGGTTTACGCCAGCCTGCGATCCGAACTATGTCAAGACGCACTGAACGCGGCCGATTCCCTCGAACTCCTCACTGCCTTGGAGCAGGAGCACTTAACAAGGAGATAGCCATGGAGCCCACTGCAGCAACGCCAGTCTCGCGCCCGATGGGGACGTGGTTCAAATCCCGGCGTTCAAACCCCGCATCCAATTGCGTCGAAGTTCGCTACCTCGCCGGCGGCCGGGTGGAGGTACGCAACTCCAAGCGTCCGGATGCCGGGTCGCTGATCTTCACCGACGAAGAGTTCGACGCTTGGGTCGGCGGAGCCAAGGACGGCGACTTCGACCGCTGACGCCAGCAGGAACGACCACACCGATGTGTGGCCTGCTCCGGCCGACGGCTTGCGGGTCTGGCAGGCCACTCATCACCATACGTATGCCTTGCTCGTAGCAGCCCCTACCCCGCGCGCAGGAAGAGACGGCGATGCCCGAGTCGGACGCGGTACCGAACGAGCGGTTCCGGGAGGCACGCATCCGGCTGTTCGGCAGCAGACAGTCCCTCGCCGACGCCGTGAACCAGCTCGTCCCGGACGCCTACCGGATATCGGACAACGACATCGGCAAGATCGAACGTGGCCAGGTCACCTGGCCGCGCCGACCACGTCGCGACGCATACCGGCAGACACTGCAGGCCGCCACGGACCAAGATCTCGGCTTTTTCGATCGTCGAGAGCAGCAGCCGGGTGCCGGACAGTCCCTGACGCGCCACGCGGCGGAAAACTTGGCTCTGCTGACCCAGCATCGGGTACCGACCAGCACGGGCGCCGTGCCGAAGCAGGTTGTCAATCAGCGGCTCGATGGTGAGATCCTGCGCAGAGCGCCTTGGGAGATCGCGCTGACCGAAACCCAAGGAGGACGGCTGTCGGCAGATGCGACGACTCACGTGCTGGCAACCCCGGCCGGGCGAGCTCTGCCGGGGTTGGAGATACCCGCACAACTGCATCCCGCCGTACACAACGACAAGATCGTCGTCCAGATCCCCGCCGGGTACGCCGCCGACCCGTTCCTGCATCGACCCGGCAGAGCCCTGGTTGTCGGCCAGACACTCGCCGACGACCCGGGCGCCTACCTGCTCGACAGCCGACACGCGCGTCGGATGCTGCGGGGCGCACCACCCGACGCCCGACTCATCGTGCCGTCCGCGTATCGGCTCGACGAGCTGACCTACGCGCTGCTGTGGGCCGTCGCGAACTTCGACGCCGAGCTGCTGGCCGATGACGCTGCTCTCGCCGCCGGCCTACGCGACGCCGCCAGCTACATCGCCTTGCGCCGATCAGCCGCCAGCCGCGACATCGCCGCCGACCTCAGCCCGGCCAGCTTCATGTGGCTCGGATCGCAGTTCTGCGCCGATCACATCCTGCGCCACGCGAGCGACCTAACTTCCCCACCTCTGTTCTGGACCCGGGAACAAAGCGGGGAGCAGGCCGCGGCCTGGCTACTGTTTACGCACAAGCACGACTATCTACGCGCAACCGCCACAACCGGCGGCGGGGCGACCCGAGTGTTCTGCGTACCCGAAGCCGCCGTGATCTCTTCGCCAGCCGGCGAACGCGCCCTACTGTTGCTGGCCGTCGCCTTGATGGAATCGCACGGCATCACCACGACAACCACCGACACCGCCGAACTGGCGGCCATTCCCGGCTTCGTCCTGGACCCCGAGAACACCGCCATCACCGCGACCTGGATCGGCGCCGACGGGATCTGGTACGTCGATGTCACCGACAACCACGGCACCCTGCGCGAATACACCGACGCAGCCGGACACGCCGCCCACCACTCGGTCACCGCGGCACCGACACCGGCCCTGCGCCTGCGGCACCTGGCCGACTATCTCGACCTGGACTGGGCCTGGCTCAGCGTCCGTTGCCGGGAACTCGGCGCAGCCGGCACCAGCGGCATCGCACAACCCCGCAGCCGACTCTTGTCGCTCGACGGCGTCGACCGTGCGTGCCGATTCGTCGCAGCCTGCGCCGGCGACCGCGATTAGGCTACCCACGCAGCGCCCGACCGGAAGGACCCACAACGTTGTCCGAACCCGTCACACCGTCCCCGCGCCCGCGAGTCGTGGTCATCGGGCTCGGCGGCACCATCGCCATGACTCGAACCGGAGGTGGCGGCGTCACGCCCACCCTGTCGGCCCGTGACCTCATTGATGCCGTGCCCGGCCTCGCCGACACCGGAATCGAGGTCCACGCGCTGTCTCTGCGCAACCGACCGGGTGCTTCACTGACCAGCGAGGACATCCTCGAACTCGCCGAGACGCTCACTCAGCACTTCGCTGACGGTGTCACCGGTGCGGTCATCACCCAGGGCACCGACACCATCGAGGAAACGGCCTACCTTCTCGACCTGCTCCACACCGGCGCCCAACCGATCGTGGTCACCGGCGCCATGCGCAACCCCACTTTGGCCGGCGCCGACGGAGCGGCCAACTTGCTCGCCGCGGTCACGGTCGCGGCATCTCCACAAGCCCGGGAGTTGGGCTGCGTCGTCGTACTCGCCGACGAGATCCACGCCGCCGCGCGGGTCCGCAAACGCCACAGCATGAGCACCGCCGCGTTCGTCTCACCCACCGGCGGCGTGCTCGGCTACCTCGCCGAGGGACAACCACGCATTCTCAACCAGCCCTCCCACCGCGCCGCCCTCGACCTACAGCAACTCCGGCGCCCGCTCCCACGCGTCGGAATTCACATCGCAACTTTCGGCGACGACGGCGCCCTGCTTCCCACCCTGGCAGGCGGACTCGACGGGCTCATCATCGCCGGATTCGGTGTCGGTCACGTCCCCGACACCTGGGTCACCCACCTGGAAGACGCCGCGAGCCGCATCCCGGTGGTCCTCGCCTCCCGCACCGGAGCCGGTTTCACCGCTACCAGCACCTACGGATTCCCGGGATCGGAACGTGACCTACTCAGCCGTGGCCTCATCCCCGCTGGAATCCTCGATCCGTACAAAGCACGCCTGCTATTGCAGCTGACATTGGCTTCCACCAGCAGCCACGCTGATGCCGTGGCCGCGTTCACCGCCATGAGCCGGACAGACCGCACGCCGCCGTTGACCGGCGCAGCCGCTCCTCACCGGGAACCGGTGTCGAGATGACCCGCAGCTGGCAGGCTACCCCCGGCCGGACCATCGTCGCGGTCTTCGACCACGGCGCCGACTTCTATACCGCTCTCCATCAGGTATGCACCGAGCACGGAATCCGTCAGGGCTATATCCCCACATTTATTGCCGGCTTCGCCACCGCTGACCTGGTGGGCACCTGCGAGCGCCTCGAGGATCCGCAGGCCCCAATATGGTCGAGAGTGCAGCTGTCCAACGTCGAAGCCGTCGGCGGCGGCACCCTGGCTTGGGACGAAGGTGCAGAACGTGTAGCGCCACACATCCACGTAGCCGTGGGACTTAAAGAACACAGCGCTACCGGGCACACCAGCCACCTGCTCGGCGCAACCGTGCAGTTCCTCACGGAAATGGTCATCGTTGAGGTGGCAGAGCCCTTGATGTTCCGGCGCAAGCAACCCGATCTCTACAACGTGCCACTCCTGCGTATTTGAGCGTCGGAACTCTTGCTCAGCGGGTTGTGCGGTTCGCGTGGTCTTTGGGACCATTTCCGGACTGTGACCGACGTCATCCGGACCGGGAAGGAGCGGCGTGGCGCGAACCGACCCTCAACGGAATGAACGGTTCCGCGTGGCACGCGCACGCCTCCGGCTCACGCGGCAAGAAGTCGCAGACGCGGCAAACCAGTCCCTGACGCCTCGTCACTCCTTGAACGACAACGATATCGGCAAGATCGAAAGGGGCGTGGTTACCTGGCCAGGATCCGAACGTCGCGCAGCGCTTAAGAAGGTTCTCGGCGCTGCAACCGACGCAGAGCTGGGTTTTGTCAACTCACGTGCAATCTTCACTGAATCGGGGGCTACCGAACAGCGCATTGAGCATCTTGCTCTTCCGGCAGATTTCCTCTCGGCTGCACGATTCGATGAAATTGGCGTACCGGAAGGGACTGATCCGCTTGCAGCCTTCGCTGCTGGCGGGCCTGTGAGCGGACCATGGCTGGTCTTGCTGGACAACCTCGCGGCAATAGCTGAAAACCTGGGGTGGAACGCGGTCCGGCCGTTGGCAGCCAAGCAGATGCAGAGCCTGGAAGCACTTCGCCGTCAGGATTCCGCGTTGGCAGAACCCCTCGCCGTCGCGGATGCCCGATGGTCGGAGTTCATGAGCTGGATCTGCGCAAACAACGGCGTTCCCGGCGATGATTGGCTGCGCCGAGCCCACCACCGCGCGGAAGCCGCCGGCGACGCCGTGGTAACGGCGTACGTGCTCATGAGGCAGAGCCAGCAAGCGCTCGACGCCGGCGATCCCACCTCCGCGGTCGCCTTATCTCGCAAAGCGCTGCGATACGGCCCCCTACCGACTCGCACTCAAGCGCTGTGCCTGACGAGGTTGGCCGAAGGGCTGGCACTGGCTGGCAACGAGTCAGGTCTGGAGGCTCTGGAGATCGCCCACCACAACGTGAAAGCCGCTTCGACCTCGCCTGAGGACCACATCTCCCGACACTGCGACACGCGGTACATCGACGGGATCCGGGCACGGTGTCACTACCTGCTGGGAAACCATCACGAAGCAACGGCACTCCTGACGGATGTCCTGGCGGACGAGCAGCCGGCAGGATCTATTGACCGCGGGATCTGGTACGCCTACTTCGCAGAAACGCAGGCGCCACGCCACCCCGAGAAGAGCGCTGAGGCAGGGTTGAAGGCGCTGGCACTGTCACGAGCGGCGGATTCCGCCCGGGTCACGCAAGCTCTGCTCACCGTCGCTGTGACGTTGAGAGCACATCGTGGACTTGACCTCGTCGACAGGTTCCTCCAACAGCACAGCGCGGCCGTTGCCGCCCAACTGTCAGTATCGGAATCATGGACTTGATCACCCTCGCCACCACGGCGGACATCCGGGACCGCCGGCCAGAAATCGCTCTTCTGCCCGTCGGCAGTTTCGAGCAGCACGGCCGGCACCTTCCCCTTGCCACCGACACGATCGTCGCCTCAGCCATAGCCGATGGCCTGGCAGCGGTGTACAACGTGTTCGTGCTACCCCCCATCACCATGTCGTGCTCGCACGAGCACGCTGCATGGCCAGGGACCATCAGCTTGAGCCACCGCACCGTCAGTGCGGTCATCGAGGACGTGGTGGTCAGCCTCACCGCTCAGGGCATCGGCAAAATGGCGATCATCAGCGGTCACGGTGGCAACTATTTCCTCAGCAACGTAGTCCAGTCCGCGAACGCGGTGACGCCCAAGTCCATGACTCTGTTTCCGAGCCGAGATGACTGGCGGAAGGCACGTCAGGATGCCGAACTCGAGACGAACGACCATGAAGACATGCACGCCGGCGAACTCGAGGTGTCCATCCTGCAAGCAGTCGCGCCGGGAGCCCTGCGTGACGGCTTCGACTCCGCCGATCATCAGGCGAACGCGCGGCCTCACTTGTTGATCGAAGGCATGGCCGCCTACACGAGCAGCGGTGTGATCGGCCGCCCCTCCGCCGGGACAGCGGAAAAAGGCAAGGCGATTCTGGGCAGCCTCGTGACCTCTTTCGGTGAGCACCTGCGCCAGCTGACCGTATCGTGACGGCCGGCTCGGTCGAAATCCCCTGCGTCGACACGCCGAACTGCCGTCAAGACCGCCGTCGGCCGAGCGCCGAAGGATGCCGAACAGATCGATATTTATGATCACCATGCGGTCCGACCGCTGCCGTGTTTCTGCAGTTCACGATGAACTTCGCCGTGTAGATTCCCCATAGATTCCCACCAAATTCCCCCTTGGATGGCGTTCCCGCCCTCGTCCGGTTGCCGGATGGTGGAGGAACACAATGGCGATCGATGGCCGCCCGAAGAGCCGGCGTAGGTGCGCTGAGGTGCACGACGCGGCCAGAAGCGATCCGTCGTCAGGGTGTAACAGGCACGCCCATCCATAGGAGGTCGTACAGCCGTGACGTCACCAGCGCTATCCCTCGACGCGGTTACGGACAACGGCCGCGTCGCTTCTCGCCCGGTGGATCTAGAGGGCGCGACGGCCGCTGCGGCTCAACTGCTCTCCGCTCTCGGCCTGGACATGGACAGCGACCATCGCCGAGACACTCCCGCCCGGATGGCTCGCGCGCTGACCGAGATGCTGAAGGCCCCGTCGTTCGAGCCGACCACCTTCGATAACGCGGGCGGCTACGACGAGCTCGTGGTCGTGGATCGGATCCCGTTCTTCAGCCTCTGCGAACACCACGTGCTGCCGTTCATCGGCGAGGCCACGATCGCCTACGCCCCGAAGGACCGCATCGTCGGGTTGTCGAAGCTGGCGTGGGTCGTTCAGCTGTATGCCCGACGGCTGCAGACCCAGGAAGCCATGACGCAGCAGATCGCGGACTGGCTGGTGGAGCAATTGGAGCCGAAGGGGGTCGGTGTCCGCCTTCGTGCCGAGCACCTGTGCATGAGCCTGCGCGGCGCCCGGGCCATCGGTGCAGTCACCGACACCACGACCAACAGAGGAGTTCTGGCTGACGACCCGGCCCGCCGGGAGGAATGGCAGCGCCGGCTGTCGTCGTAGCCCATCACCTCTTTCAGGACGAGGAGCACCTCCGTGGGACACAGGATCGGCAAACGCTTCACCTTCGAGGCTAGCCACCAGCTGCCGGGACTCCCCGACGGCCACAAGTGCGGTCGCCTGCACGGGCACAGCTACACCGTCGAGGTCACGCTCGTCGCTGAGGACCTTGTCGAGCCGGGTTTCGTGACCGACTTCGGTGACCTGGCGCCGTTCAAGGAGCACCTGGCCGAAGCGTTTGATCACCGCCATCTCAACGAAGTCATGACGGTGGCGCCGACCAGCGAGAACCTCGCCGCGGTCTTGGCGCAGTGGTTCATCACAGAACTCGAGCCCGCCATTCCCGGCAGGCTGTTCGCCCTCCGTGTCAGCGAGACTGCATCCTCGTGGGCCGAATTCCGGCCGGAGAGAGCAGCATGACCGACCTCCTGACTACTTCGAGGTCGACGCTGCGGGTCGCCGAGCTGTTCGGGCCCACCGTGCAAGGCGAGGGGCCTTCGGCTGGGCAGCGGGCACTGTTCGTGCGGCTGTCCGGGTGCAATCTCGACTGCGGCTGGTGCGACACCCCCTACACCTGGGACTGGGATCGCTTCGACCGCGAGGAGCAGGCCACCGAGATGGCCGTCGCTGAGGTGGCGAGCTGGGTGGTCAGCCAGGACACCGACTTGGTGGTCATCACCGGGGGAGAGCCGCTGGTGCAACAGCAGCGCCTCGGCGCCTTGGCGGCTCAGCTGGCCGGCGCAGGACGCCGCGTGGAGATGGAAACCAACGGCACCATCGCGCCCGACGAACGTTTGATCGCTGCCGTCGACACGTTCAACGTGTCACCGAAGCTGAGCGGGTCGGGAGTGCCGGTGCACCGACGGCTGCGGCCGAAGGCGCTGCGGGCGTTTCGTGACTGCGGCAAAGCCGTGTTCAAGTTCGTCATCACCGGGCCGGCCGACATCCAGGAGCTGGTGGAGCTCCAAGCCCAGCTGCCTCTCGGCCGGATCTGGGTCATGCCCGAGGGCACCACGGAAAGCGCGGTTCTCACCGGGCTGCGCAACCTCGCCGAGCCGGCGTTGGCCCACGGCTGGAACCTCAGTCCTCGGCTGCACGTGCTGCTGTGGGGTGACGAGCGTGGCCGCTGAGGGCCCACCGATCCTGCTGCCCTGGCAGGAACTCGTCGCCAAAATCCACGACACCGCGGTGAACGTCAGCAGGGACGGTGTTCCCGACGTGGTGATCGGCATCCTGCGCGGCGGCATGATTCCCGCGACGGTGTTCGCCCATGCTCTGGCGGTGCGGACTGTCCGTGCCGTGGAGGTCGTCCACACCGTCAGCGACAACATGAACGCGGCCAAGACGCCTGCCCCGCAGGTATCGAACGTGGCCAGCCTGGGCGACCTGTCCGGCCTGGACGTACTCATCGTCGATGACATCGCCGGCACCGGCGACACGATGGCCTACACCGCACAGCTGGTTGCCGCAGCAGGCGCCACCCGCGTCCGCACTGCGGTCTGCATCGTCAACGCCGCCAACTGGCGGCGTCCGCAACCCCCCGAACACGCGCTGACCTACATCGGCGCCACCGTCGAAGGATGGGTGATCTTCCCGTGGGAAAACCATTGACCATCGCCACCGGCGCGGAAGCCGACGACCTGCATGCGCGCACCCGGACGCGCCCGGGCACCCCGATGATCGGCCCGTACTCGGTGAACCAGATGGACGACCTCTACACGGCGATACCCGCCGGCGAGGTCAAGGCCTCCGGGATCATGAATCTCGCTCAACGGCTGTATGTCGCCGAACGCGTTCAGCAGGGCGCGAGGCTGGTGGACATCTGCTGCGGGCGAGGGCTGCAGCTGCCGACGCTCTACCGGTACGCCCCGGGCTTGCAGCAGTACGTCGGCCTGGACGTGGCTGCGGCGAACCTGGCGGAGGCCAGGGACCGGATCGCCCAACTGGATGATCACTACGGCGCCCGGCCGTTCCCGATCGAGCTGGTCGAGTGTGACGTGGCCGCGCCGTGGCCGGCCGAGGCGGTCGGTGACGGGTTCGACGTCGCCGTCTACACCTCAGCTCTGGAGCATCTGCCGCGCGAGCTGGCCGTCGCCAGCCTGCGGCACGCCGCGGCCGCTCTGCGGCCCGGCGGGGTGTTGTACCTGTCGACGCCCGAGACGCCGGGCCTGCCGCCGCGGCCGCTGCAGTACCGGGTGCACGTCTACGAGTGGAACAGTGCCGAGCTGGAGCCCGTCCTGGCCGCATGCGGCTTGGTGGTCGAGGAGAAGGTCGGGCAGCTGTCGCCGCCCGCGGACCAGGTCGCCGCGGCACTGGCCGAGAGATTCGGCGACGGTGCTCGGCAGTGGTATCAGCGGCTGCGGGAGGCCGTGTCGCCGGCGCTGCTGGACACGGTGGCCGCCGCTGCCATCCCGGACGCGGCGATGGAAGTGATGTACGTGTGCCGGCGTCCGGCATAAGGCCCGCTTCGGCGCCGGCGAGCATCGACAGGCTCCCGGCGCCGGTAGTCGACTTTCCGCGCGACGACGACCTCGATGGTCGGTACCGCTGTACGGCGTCCGGCCTGAAGGAGAACGAGTGTCATGACCGAAGTCACCCTGCTGTGGGCGCTGCGCTCCCCATGCAATCTGGGCTGCCGCTACTGCTACTTCGGCACCATCGAGGAACATCGTGAGACACCCCCGGACCAGGTCGGTGTGCTGTCACACCTGGCCCGCACGGACCTCACTCTGGCCGACATCGCCGCGTTCGTGGACACGCTGGCCGGCTCCCGTGTCGAGCGGGTGTTCCTCGCCGGCGGCGAGCCACTGATCTGGCCCCCGATCATGGACGTGGTCGCGGCGATCAAGACCGCCGGCGTCGAGGTGGTGCTCTGCACCAACGGCATTCCGCTCAACCGGCCGCACCTGGTCGACCGGATCCTGACTCTGGGAGTGGACGCGGTCTCGGTGTCGCTGGACTCCACCGATGCCGGCTACAACGACACCTGGCGGCCGGCTCGCAACCGCGTCGACGGGCACGCCAGCGTGCTGTCCGGACTTCAGGCGCTGCTGACCGCTCGCGGCGCCGCTGCCACCCCTCGAGTCGGCCTGTACGCGGTGATCACACGCCAGAACACCGACGACATCCTCGCCATCGGATCCCTCGCGGCCGAGCTCGGCTGTGACTACTACGTTCCCCAGCCAATCTCGCTGGAGCGGGACCACCCGCTACACACCGAACTCGCACTGACCGACCAGGACGCCCCCGCCATCGCACGGCACCTCGCCGAACTCTACGAGCAAGTCCCGATCGGGCTACCCGCCCCTACCTATCCACGGCAGTTCCTCGACACGATCAGCACCGAGACCCCCGGCACGGTCACCGGCTGCTTCGGCGGCACCGACCTGTTCTTCGTCGAACCGGACGGCAGCGTCTGGGACTGCCCCTCCGGTCTCAAGATCCGCGCAACGCCGCCTGACCGGCACCGCAACATCCGCGGCGCGACTGCGGAGGCGCTGTTCGGGCGAGGCGGTGCGTGCGCCGACTGCTCCTTGTACTCCCGCGACTGCGTCAACATGTGGCCGCTGACTGACTTCCAGCGCTTCCTGCCCTCGGCCGGAGTCCGGTCATGACCACCGCCCTGACACTCGCCGAGGACCTGCAACGCCTGCTGGCCACGATGCCGCACCCGACGGCCAGCGCGCAGGTGACCGCCCTGGAGTCCGAACTCGCCGACCGGTTCGGCGTCCGCCACGCCATAGCGGTCTCCTCCGGCACCGCGGCACTGCACACCGCGCTGGTAGCCCTGGGCGTCGGGCCCGGCGACGAGGTTCTCGTACCGGCCTTGACCGTGATCATGTCGGTTGCGCCGATCATCCACGCCGGCGCTCGCCCGGTCTTCGTCGACTGCACACCCGACGGCACCGACGTCGACTACACCGACCTGACCGCCAAGCTCACCCCTGCCGTCAAGGCGGTGCTTCCCGTCCACCTGTGGGGACGCACCGGCGACCTGCCCCGGCTCCGGCGCTGGGCCGACGAGCACGGTTTGCCGGTGGTTGAGGACGCCTGCCAGGCCCAAGGCAGCCACACCGGTGATCGCCCCGCCGGAACCGGCAGCATGATCGGCTGCTTCAGTTTGAAGGACGGCAAGGTGCTGTGGTGCGGGGAAGGCGGGTACCTGCTCACCGACCATGATCGGTACGCGGCCGCCGCTCGCTCCTACCGCTCGCACGGCCTCCCACCGCCGCCGCCCGGCTATCGGCGCCAGGTCGCGCACAACTATCGGCTGGCCGAACCGCTGGCGCTGATCGCCCGCGCCAACCTGACCCGGTTCGACGCACTCCTCGCCCGGCGCCAACAGCAGGCAGCACTGCTACGCGACCTGCTGACCGGCACCCCGGGCGTGCAACCCGCCGACGCGCCCGGCCACCTGTGGAACGGATACAGCTTCCTCGCCGAGGTCAGCGTGCCGCAGCCCCGCGCATTCTGTGAACACCTGGCAGGCCTCGGCGTGCCCAACAGCGTCGGCACGTTCCACCTGGTGCCGGCGGACCGACGCCCTGAACTCGCTTCCTCTGCCGTATCACCGTGCGGCAACGCCGCCGCGGTGCTCGACCGCACCCTGGCGGTGATCCTCACCGACCACGACGACGACCACCGCATCGCCGGATACGCCCACACCATCACCAGGGAGGCTCGCGCATGGTGTCCGCGCGACTGACAACCGACGACCTTCTCCAGGGCACGGCCGCGGTGATCGTCGACTGGGACGGCACCGTCGTCGACAGCCAGGACGCCAACTTCGCTGCCCTGTCCGCGGCGCTACTGCCGTACGGCGTGAGCCTCGACCGGCCGTGGTACGAGCAGCACGTCGGTCTGTCGATCGCCGAGCTGCTGACCGAGATCGCCGCGATCCATGGCGACCTTCCCACCAGCACGATCATTGAGACCAGCCGGGGCCGGCTCCTGGCCAGCCTCGACCAGCTTCAGCCCATCGCCACCACCATCGAGCTGCTCGATGCGGCCACCGACCGGGGCTTGCCCTGCGCCGTCGCGTCCGGAGCGGCCCGGGTCCTAGTCGAGGGCGGTATCCGGGCCCTGAACCTCGGCCACCTGTTCACGGCCACGATCACCCGTGAGAACGTCGCGCGCGGCAAGCCGGCACCCGACCTGTTTCTGCACGCTGCCGGCGTACTGGCCGTCGACGCGCGATGCTGTCTCGCCGTCGATGACGCGGCCGACGGTATCGCCGCCGCCCGCGCGGCCGGCATGCGTGTGCTCACCGTGCGGCAGGGCCGGCTCGTCTCCACGCACGTTCCAGCCGTCGTGGCGGACCCGTCGTGAGCCGGATCGCCGGCACCCGTGCTTCGGCCGAAGGCGCCGGCTGGCGGTGGGCTTGCCCGAGTCGGTTCGTCGCTGAGGCCATCAACCTGTTCGCCGTCTGCCGGGGGCCTGCATGATCACCTCAGTACAGGCTGGTCCGCTCCGGGTGAGCGTCGAGGGCATCAACGGCGTGGGGAAGACGAGCGCCGCCCAGATGACGGCGGCTCTGCTCGGCGCCCGCGGGGTCCTGCTTGACGAGCTCACCGACCAGGTCAACGACGTGCTGCCGTCGAGGGTGATCGCCACGCTGAGCGGCACGGGTGACCCGTTCCTGCGGACCGGTCACCCGGTGGTGGAGACCCTCGCCTTGCTGGCGCTGCAGGTACGCAAGACCGAGCGCCTGACGGGGCAGCACCTGGCGGGTGTCGACGTGATCCTCGAGGACCGCGGTGTGGACTCCGTCGCCGTCTACCAGGCCGCCATCCTGTGCTCTGCATACCTGGCGGCCCGGCCGGAACAGGTGGCGCGCCGCATCCTTACCGATGCCCGGCGCTGGTGTGGCCTGCCCGACAAGACGCTCCTGCTTACCGGTGACCCGGAGGTGTGCACCCAGCGCTTCGGCCATCGCATCGAGCGGCCTCTGTCTGCCCAGGACGCCCATCTGATCACCGAGATCGACCGGCTGTACAGGGTGATGGCCGACGACGACCCCCAGCGCTACATCGTCCTCGACGTCGCCGACCTGTCACCCCAGGAGACCGTCGGTGTGGTGCACCAGACCGTGACCGGGCTCCTGGAAGGGCGACGGCACATCCCTGCCATGAGGAGACCTTCCGCATGACCGCTGTTACGGAACTGTCCCGGTGCACACGCGGCACGCTGGTCTCCGTCGAAGGGGTCACCGGAGTCGGAAAGACCTACCTGACCCGCCATGCCATCGACCTGGTGGACACCACGCCGTTGCTGCTGGAGGAATTCTCCGCGCGCACGGACGCCCAACCGGACTTGGGCGCGGCGCTGTTGCGGGCTCTGCGCGAAGCCAGCGCCGGCGATCCCTTCCTGCGCGGTGGGACACCCATGGCCGAGGCGCTGGTGCTGCTGGCCATCAAACGACACGATCTCGATTCCGTCCTCGCTGAGCTCGCCAGCGGCCGTCCCGTCCTCGAGGGCCGCGGCGTCGACAGCACCGCCGTGTGCCAAGCCGTCCTGCTGCACCCCGACGACCCGGCCGCCGCCCTCGCAACGGCGACCGCCCTGCTGAGCTTGGCGGCGTCCTACCGCCCTCTGCCGGACCGCACCATCCTGGTCACCGACGACCCTCACCGGGCGATCACCCGCGCTCAGCGCCGCGATCGGTGTGTCTTCACCGACGAGCAGGCGACCTTCATGCGCTCCGTGTGCGCCCTCTTCGAGCAAGTAGCAGCCACCGATCCCGCACGCTACCGCGTCGTGGATCGGCGCACCCTCGGAGAACACGACGCCACGCGCCTGATCGGCTCGTTGATCCAGAACACGGACGTCCAGCTCACCTGTGTCCGCGAACCGTGGCAGGGCCCGCAGGCCCCATGCATGTACTGCGGCCGACCTCAAGACGGTCTTCTCACCGGCGACTGAGTCCCTCGAGCCCGAGGAGCGTTATGCCCGTCCTGCATTCCACCAAGAATCTCAAGATCGTCGAACCTGCGACGGCGGACCGAACCGGCGTGGGCATCTTCGAGTACACCGACCACTACACCGTCTTCCATTACGGCCGGATGCCGGACTCGATACCCGGTAAGGGTGAAGCGACCTGCCGCATGGCCGTCTTCAACTTCCGGATGCTGGAAGCCGCCGGCGTGCCCACCCATTTCCGCCGGTTTCTTCCCCCGAACCGGATCGAGTTCGACCTGGCGCGGCTGCCCGAACCGGGGACCGGCCGACTCGCCGACAACACCCTGATCCCCGTGCAGGTCCTGGTCCGTAACGAACTTCCGCAGGGCAGCTCAGTGCATCGTCGGCTCGCCAGCGGAACGCTAACGCTCGACGAGGTCGGGCTGCCTGCCGTACCGAACATCGGCGAGCGGCTGCAGCCGCCGCTGATCGAGTTCGCCACCATGTTCGAGCTCGTCAACCGGTTCGTCAGCCGCTCCGAAGCCGTCCAGCTGGCAGGCCTGCGCGCCGGGCAGCTTCACGTCATGAGCGACATCGCGGTCAAAGCCAACGAGGTGCTGGCCGGGCACGCCGAACGGGTCGGCCTCACCCTCTCTGACGGCAAGGCCGAGTTTCTTCTGACGAACGACGCGCACATCGTGCTGGCCGACAGCCCCGGCACCCCCGACGAGGCACGCCTGCTGTTCAACGGCGTCCACTGCGGCAAGCAGGTTCTGCGGAACTGGTACGTGAACAACGGACTCGAGGTACCCACCGGCCGGCTGATCGCCGAGGGCGTTCCCCGGGACCTGTGGCCCGAGCCGGCATCTCTGCCCACAGCCTTCCTGCCGGTGATGTCGGACCTGTATCGGTCCCTGAGCCAGGCGTGGACAGGTGAGCGGCTGTGGAACGCACCCAGCCTGGACGACGCTACCCGCGTGGTCACCGAGGTCATCGGCCGGTGAGCAGCAAGGGCATCAGCCGCCGATCGCAGAGAACCTGCATCGCTCGCCTCCACGTCACCAGCGTCGAGGCAGGACGGACGGCGGTGAGTGGATGGGCGGCCTGACCGACGACGAGGCCTTCCGCAAGACGACGTTCGTGGTCATCGACTTCGAGGCCACGACACCCACCGGGTCGCCGGCGCAACCGGTCGAGGTCGCCGTTCTCGCGCTGCGTTACGACGGCGAATGGCGGGAGACCGGGCGCAGGACCTCGCTGATCCGGCCGCCCGCGTTCGCACCGGTGACACCGGCGTTCACCGCTCAGACCGGGCTGACTGCCGCGGAGCTGCAGGCCGCACCGACCCCGGCCGAAGCGCTGGGTGCGCTGGACCGCCGCTTCACGGCCGGCACGTCGTATCTGCTGGTTGCTCAGCACGCCGCCACCGAGGCCAACCTGATCTACCACCAGCGGCAGCACTGCCCGGCACTGGCCCGCATCGACCTGCTGGACACGATCCCGCTGGCCAAACGCTGCGTTCCCGGGCTGATCAACTACCGGCTGGACACCCTCCTTGCGTACTTCGGCATCGCCCAGCCGGCAGACCGACATCGGGCACCCGCAGACGTCGCCGTCACCGCGCAACTGTTCCGCCGGCTCATCGCCTTGGCACACGACAACGGTGAAGTCGACAGCCTGGCCGGACTCGTGAAGATCGCGGGGCGGGCGGCCCCAGGCAACGCGCCCGTGCAGGAGGAACTGTTCGAGATTGCACCTCAGGAAGCTGAGTAGCCCGTGAGCCGAGAGGACGGTGCGACCGTGGCGACCGACACCCCGCTGGAGCGCGAAGAGGTCCCGTTCTGGTTCGACCCGCTGTGCCCCTGGGCCTGGATCACCTCGCGGTGGCTGCTGGAGGTCGAGCAGGTCCGGCCCGTACGCGCGGACTGGCGCATCATGTCGCTGGCCTACCTGAACCTCGAGCAACGCGAGGGCGAGGGCCTCAGCGAGGACTACCGGGCGCTGATGGAGCGAGCGTGGGGGCCGGTGCGGGTGTGCGCGGCCGCCGTCGAACACGCCGGTCCTCAGGTGCTCGGCGGCTTGTACACCGCCATCGGTGTTCGGCTGCACAACCAACGACGCCGCGACGATCCCGCGGTCCTGCCCGAGGCCCTCGCCGACGTCGGTCTTTCCGAGTCGCTGGCTGCCGCCGCGGCCAGCACCGAGTTCGATCAGCAGATCAAGCAATCGCATCATCAGGCGTTCGACGAGGTCGGGCTCGACGTCGGCACACCCGTGCTGCGCATCAGGGGCACGGCTCTGTTCGGGCCCGTCATCACCCCGGCACCGCGAGGGGAGGCCGCCGGCCGGCTGTGGGACGGCCTGGCTCTGATCGCGGGGACCGACGGATTCTTCGAGCTCAAACGCACCCGGACCCGTAAAGCGTCATTCGAGTGAGACCACTGGTCGCACGTGGGGACGCGGCCGGGGCGTGTGCGCTGAGCCGCGCGCGAGTCGACCTGCCTGCTCAGCGGCACTGTGCCGGGCTGTTTCGGCCGGCGCAGTCTGGGAGCCGGTCCGGCTCAGCCCATCCGGCCGGAGGGCGCGCACGCGCGGCGGATCCGGGGTCCCACCAGACGCTCGGCCTCGTCGAGCGGGTACCACGCCGCACTCGTCACCTCCGATTCCTGAAGGCTGCCCACATCGCCTGTCGTCGTGAAGGCGTATCCCAGGTCCAGATGGAAGTGTTCGGGCTCATCTTTCTTGGGTCGAGCAGGTACCCGGCCGAACTCGACATAGACGGGTTCCTGGGATACCGCGACGACCGCGTCGGGGTCGATGCCGGTCTCCTCCACAAGTTCGCGCACCGCGGCGTCGATCAGCGTCGTGTCGGCCGGCTCAAGATGCCCGCCGGGTTGCAGCGGAATCCCATACGCGAGGTGCCCGACGAGCAGGATCTCCTCGCCGCGGGTCAGCAGCGCACCGACGGTCACGTGCATGTCGAAATTGCGGCGGGAGGCGAAGTTCTTGCCTCGAGCCAGCAGCTCGACCGGCTCGGCCAGCAGCGTCTTCTCCTCGGGATACCGGTCGAGATAGGCGGTGAGGGCTTGCGCAATCTCCGAGTCAGCGATCGACACGAGACGCCTCCAGAGCAGTCGGATTCATTACGTTTGCCGACACAGCACATGCCTCACGCTTTACGGCTTCGCTGGCCGGCAATGGCCGAACCCGGCGAACCTACCGCGTCCGTCAAGCCCGCACACGCACAACGACTCACGTGTTCTGGCGCAAACACCCGGCGGTGCGATCAACCTGCGCGACGGGGTCACTGCCGCACCCGTCGACCGCAGCCCGTCGAGCGCACGCTCAGCAACGTCGATCTGGCCTCGTGGACGCCACTGCCGATCGCGGCAGCCGCCACAGTGGCGAGGCCGGTAGACGTGAGCGGTCTACGACACGCGGTGTTCGACCATTTGTGCGAATGCGTTGCCCGGTTAGACGGACTGCGTCGTGTCAGCGACAGCCCGCCACCCCGGGAGGCGAGTACCGATACGGGGGTGACTCCACAACATGCCGCCTCCCTCCCAGTTCCGACGATGCGGACCGCCCGACAGGAGGAAATGAGCAGGTGAGCGCCGTTGTGGACAAGCCCAACGCTGATCCGAGTATCCCGGCGCAGAACGGGGGAAAGCCTACCGAGGCGGTCCTTCCGGAGTTCCGGCGCAGCTGGTGGGAGACCGGCATGCGTGCCCGGGCGGATGCCGGTGTGCTCGGGGTCTTCGCCGAGCTTCCTGGCCTGATCAGCAAAGCGGTGCGGGTGGCGTGGCGCGCCGACCGGCTGCGCACGGTGCTGGTAGCTGTCGCGACCGTGGGTGCCGGCTCGATGGCTGCATTCGGGCTGCTGGCGACCCAGCGGATCCTGATCGAACTGTTCGCGGCCGGCCCGACCCCGGACCGGGTCCGTGCGGCCGTGCCGGCGCTGGCGTGGCTGGCCGTGGTCACCGCGATCCGCGGCGCGCTCGGCATGGTCGTCGGATACGCCCTCAACGGGCTCACACCGCGCGTGCTGCTCGACGTAGAGAAGGAACTGTTCGCCGACACCACCGCAGTCGAGCTGCGGGCCTTCGACGACGACCAGTTCGCCGAAGGCATGGAACGGGCAACCCGCGGCACGGAAGCCGCGATCGAGCTGGTGCAGACGGTGATGAACCTGCTTGCCGGCCTGGTCAGCCTGCTGGCAGTCGTCGTCGCCGTGGTGGCCATCCACCCGCTGCTGCTGGTAGCCCTGCTCGTAGCGACCGTCCCCACCGGGTATGCCGCCCTGCGCGCCGGCCACGTCAAGTTCGGCAGCTACCTGGCCTCCTCCACCCGACGGCGCCGGCAATGGGTGCTGCAGCGACTGATGGCCGAACGTGACTCGGCCGCCGAGCTGCGGTCGTACGGCCTGCGGCCGTTCCTGCTCGGCCTGTACGACAGGGTGATGGGCGCACAGGTCGCCGAGGAGCTACGGGTGGCCCGGCGGGTCACCACCACCATGAGCATCGGAGCGACGATCGGCGGCGTCGCCTTGACGGGCGTCTACGTACTGCTCGGTGTGCTGCTGATCAACGGGCACATCCCGCTGGCCGCCGCAACTACCTGCGTGATCGCGGTGCAGGCGGCACGCAATTCCCTGTCCACCGTGACGTTCCAGGTCGACAGGGTCTACACCAGCGGCCAGTTCTTCAACGAGTACGTGCGGTTCCGGTCGACCGCAGCCCACCACCTCCCGGCCCGCGACACTGGCAGCGCCGCCGGCCCTCGGCGGGTGGCGCAGCCGTTGGCTGAGCTGACCGTTCAGGGTGTGAGCCTGCAGTACCCGGACAGGCAACGGCCGGCAGTTGACCAGGTGACGGTGACGATCCGGCCGGGCCAGACGATCGCTCTCGTCGGCGAGAACGGCTCCGGCAAATCCACCCTGGCGGCGATGATCGCCGGTCTGCGCACCCCGACCGCGGGCACACTTCTGTGGAACGGCCACCCCTACGCCGCCTACGACATCGACGATCTTCGCGGCCGGATTGCGGTCGCCATGCAAGATCATCACCGCTGGCCGTTCAGCGCGTCGACGAACGTCGCCATGGGCGACATCGGTTCCGACGCCGAACCGGAACGGATCGAGGCAGCCGCCCGCAAAGCGGCCGCGCACGACATGATCCTGGAGCTGCCGAACGGCTACGACACCCTGCTGGACAAGACCTTCAAGGACGGCTCGGACCTGTCCGGAGGGCAGTGGCAACGGGTGGCTGCCGCGCGAGCATTCCTCCGGGACGCCGACGTCCTGATCATGGATGAGCCGTCGTCAGCGCTCGATCCGCGCGCCGAACACGCCCTGTTCCAGGCGCTCCGTGACCGGCAGGGCACCAAGACCACCATCCTCATCACCCACCGGCTCGCCAACATCACCCACGCCGACCAGATCCTGGTTCTCCAGCACGGAGCGCTCATCGAAGCCGGCACCCATCGCCAGCTGATGGCAGCCGCAGGCGCCTACGAATCGCTGTTCACCCTGCAGGCGGCCGGTTACCAGAGCGAACCGTCTGCTGTTGCATCTGATGCCGGTGCGGCATGAACACGTCCGCCGCCACTGACGCGCTCGCCCGGCTGACGCAGGCCCGTACAGCTTGGCTGCATCAGGCACTCGAGGTCTTTTCCGCACACCGGTTCGTGGCAGCGGTGTGGGTCGAAGGGTCACTGGGGCGCGGCGACGCCGACGCGTTCAGCGATGTCGACCTGGTGCTGGCCATCGACGGATCGGCGCCGCCCTCGGTGTTCGCGGATCCAGTCGCAGGGCTGGGACTGCCCGGCCGCGTGCTCTACACCCGCGACAAGCCGAAGAACGCCCCGGCCGGCGGCGCCTACCGGGCGGCGTGCGTCGAGCTGGTGGCGTTGCCGGTCCTGGCCGACCTCTACCTGTGGCCGGCGGCGACGGCCACGATGTCGGCCGCCGCCCGGCTGCTGCTCCAGCGCGGTGACCCGCCACCGCGCAGCGATCTGAGCTTCCTGCCGCTGATCAGTCAGTACCCCAGCGGGGACACCCGAGACAGCGACCCGTACCAGCCACAGACCGTTCTGATACTGGTACAACTAGCCGCGAAACACCTTGCCCGAGGCGATCACGAGCGGGAAGCCTCGATCCGCCGGCAGCTGCGCGATCCGGCACACGCAGGCGATGCCGCTGCGCTACGGCGCTTGCTCGCAGCCCGTGTCGACTCTAAGGCGGGCTCGTCGCTGGACGGAGCGGTCACCGCCGTGCACCGGCTGATCGAGATCGCCGAGCACCAGGCCGCGGTCGCACCGAAGACCGCGACCTCCCGGTCCGGACTCGCCACGACGACGGCCAGGACACCGCCGACCGGACCCGGGACCACCTCATGACCGCCGGCCAGGAGACCTCGCCGCACGCCGATGACCCGCTGGTGCCGGACACGTTCACCGCGCTCGTGGCAACGGTGCAAGCGCTGAACCTCCGGTTCCCGAACCACAACGGTCCGTTCGAACGAGTGACCCGGCTGGCTGAGGAATCCGGTGAGCTCGCCGCAGCGGTCAACCACGCCGAGGGCACCGGCATCAAGCTTGCCAAGCATGGCCCGTTCGATCCGGCGCACCTGGTCAAGGAAGTCATGGATGTGCTGCGCGCCGCGGTCGGGATCGCCGCGCACTACGACGTGGTCGACGACCTGCGCACGGCGATCACCGACCACTACCAGCGGCACGTTGCCCTGGGTTTGATCGAGGTGCCACCGCCGGGCGGAGATCAGCATGGTGACCGCTGACCGCCGCCCGGCTTCGGGGGCCGAGCTGGTGCCGACGTGGCGTGACGGTGGCCGCCAGGTCCGGCGAGTATGGGCGGCATACGCGATCTCGCAGGCCGGCCGCGGCATCGGCACGGGCGCGCGACATCCGCCGGCGCCAACATCGCTCAGGGCGAGCGGTCCGCGTCCCACAGCCGGCGACACCTGGACGTCACGGTGGATCAGCCTTCGGTCTGCTCTTCCAGATGTCGGGTCATCTGTTCCAACAGTTCGTCCGTCAGTTGCTGGAAGGCGTCGGTCTCGAACTGCGGCCGCCGGAGCGGTACGCCACGCGTATCCAGGAAGTGCTGGAGCGGAATCTCCGGGCTTTCCGAACGCCATGCAGTGACGAGCCCGCCTGCGTCATGACCATCCTCGACGGCGCGCTCGAGGAAACCGAGGTCATGGAGAGTGACGACGCCCAGTGGCATGACGCGGTCAGACTGAAGGGTCGCAATCCCCTTGGTGATCTCTTGGACCCGATTGTGTACGGCGGGGTTCCAGGGCAAACCGTCTTCCGGGACCACGATCAGCGGCACGAACTTGGTGTCGGGCGGCATGGTGCGGCCACTCGCCAAAAGAGGGAGCTGCTCGGTGAGCAGGTCGATGGTAGAGGCCATCTGGGAAGCCTTACGACCGGCAAGGGCACGGCTAACCTCTGTGTTGAGGTCGTCCGGCGACGCGAAACCTCGGACCAGTGCTTGGGAAAGACGCCGGTTGTTGGCGTCCAGGCAGAGCCAGACGTTCCCACAGTCCACGACCCAGTCGGACACACTCGGCTGATCCCTTTTGATCCACCAAGCACCCCACATCTCGTCCTCGGTGTAAATCTGCTTGAACACCCCGGTAGCAGGGAAGATTCTCCACAGTGTCGATCCGACGCTGTGCTCGAACTGCTTGTTCAGGCTGGACCGAAACGCCTGCTCGCGGCCCTTATCCGTCATCAGGCCCGTGCTGCCGTCCATCTTTCCGAGGTGCTTACGGACATCGAACTCGGGAACCTGGCCGAAGGCACGTTCGAGGACGTAGCCGAGCCGGATGACCTGTACCGAGCCGTCTGGAAGCTGCACGATCGGATGTGTGCGCAACTCGTTGAAGGCCCACGGTTGCTGTGCCGCGTCGTAGCTAGCCGCGTGTGCCTGAAGGTCCGCCAACGACACCGATGTCGCATCGAGGAATCGGTCGACAGCGGCGGGATCGATGCCGATGCGGCGAAAGAACTCCGGAGGGAAGCGCAGGTAACGGTGCTGTTGAGCCTGCACCCAGAGGTGCACCGCCACCCCGAAGAACGAGTCCAGGTCGCATTTCGTCGCTTCGGCGAACAGCTCGGCCGGGGTTCCGCCCGCCAATGTCTGCAGCTGCGGATCCACAGAGGACGCCCAACCACTGCGCCAGGTGACCTCGGCACGTGCGAACAACGGCACCGGGTAGGCGCCGACGTTGAAGTACTGGTTCGCCATCATCTCGGCCGCCAACGAGGCCTCCAGGCCGCCCCATCGCGGTCCCGCCTCGTCACGCAGCTGCCCCACGCTGTCGGCGATGCTCCACACCGCCCGCAGCACCACATCCAGATCACTCAGGTCGTCACGAGCCGAACCTGCCGGGCAAAAACGCAAGGCCTCCATCATCGAAACAAGAAGCAGTTGCGGCGGCAACAAACGCCGGCCATCCCGCAGCGCTTCCCGAGCACGCGTAACCGCCGGGCGGGGCAGCACCGACACCCAACCGGCTTCCACACTTGCCGGTGAAACATCGCCGAGGTCCAGGTCCCGAAGCATGCCGCTGAGCAAGGCGAGGGCCTGACCCACCTGGACCTGACCCCACAGCTGCTCCCGAGCCGAACGATCCATGACCTCGCCGAAGATGTCCATGCTGGTCACATGAGGACGTCCCAGAATGCTCCACGGCGTCCGAGAACCCGGCCGTCCCTCGGGAAGCCACAAGCTGCTCATACCCAGACACGCTAGACCGATGCCCACAAAGGGACAAACCTATTTCGATCCTCCAAGTGCGGCCCGGCATGGTGCGCCGACGGTCGACACAACGTGAAAGAGGAGCCATTACCGGGCCTGAGTTCGAACGATGATCGACCGCGACCCGGTGCCAGCGGCGCGAGAACGCGACCGCCAATTCGGCGAGTTTCCCGCAGCCGAAGGTTACGCACGGTAACGGCTGACGACTCACCGGACGGGCCGATGGCGAGCTGCAAAAGTGGAGGATAGGGCCTCGATCGACAGACTTTTGACACGCGATCACCATCGGATCACCACGGTCCCACTAGGCGGGATTTTGGGCTTCAAAAATGGGAAGAAAAAAGGCCGTGACCCTTGTTCCCGCAGGTCACGGCCTTGATCTTTTGTGCGCCCGAAGGGACTCGAACCCCTAACCTTCTGATCCGTAGACAGCGGAGCAATCGCTCGAGGTCAGGGTGTACATCAAGATCTGAATGCCCGCCCGATTTAGACGCAATTGATGGCTTCGCCTAGCGCCAGGCCCTATCTCACATATCGAGACGCATGCGACCACAGCAGTTCGGCGGGGGATTTTGAAGACGCCTCGCCGCGGTGGGCCCGAAATTGACGAGATTTCTGCCC
The DNA here is from genome assembly GCF_036053395.1 of Actinoplanes sp. NBC_00393. NCBI lineage: Bacteria > Bacillati > Actinomycetota > Actinomycetes > Micromonosporales > Micromonosporaceae > Actinoplanes > Actinoplanes sp. NBC_00393. The sequence goes on from NZ_CP107942.1 coordinate 8,359,920, forward strand.
TGTTTGGCCATGGAGGACGCGGCGATTTCGCCTGGTGTGCGGTGAACCGAGCGTCGGCATGATACCGCGAGAGAGAAGCACATCGTGGCTTTGGCGGCTCGATCGATGGCGGCTGTTGCTACGAACGTCGTGACCTATGTGTGCAGCATCGCCAGAAGCTCAACGGCTCGTTTCGTCTGCCATGACGGTGGTATCACCGCGAGGGCGTCGGCCTGGGCTGCCGGACCCAAATATCCGGGATGGGCACCGTCGATGACTCGCACCTCGTGGTGGTGCCATCGCACCGGGACGAGTCTGGTGTGGCGGACTGCTGGTCGGACGTCACCATCAAGAACGGCAGCGGGCAGGTTCGGCAGAGGTCGCGCGGCGAGCCCGGCGAGAAGTGGCTGGATCAGGGTATAGGCGGCTGCGAGGGCGGCGAAGGGGTTGCCAGGTAGGCCGATCAACCATCCAGAGCCTGCTTGGGCGAGGACTTGGGGGTGTCCCGGTCGGCAGGCGACACCGTCGATGTGGACGGTCGCGCCGACTTCGGCGAGCGCGTCGTGGAGACCGTCCGCGGGGCCGACGGAGGATGATCCGCAGACGAGGGTGAGGTCGGTGTCGGTCAGGGCCCGGTGCACTGCGTTGGTGAGAGCGGTCGCTGGGTGATCCGGGATCCAGCTCAGCTCGACGACGTCGGCGTTCCACGCGGCCATCAGTGTCTTGAGGACGGGGCTGATGGCGTCTCGGACCTTGCCGTGCGGTGGGACGCCTGTGGTGACGATTTCGTCGCCGGTCACCAGGATCCGCACGGTGGGCCGTGTTCGGACGGCGACGGTGTCGAGTCCGACACTGGCGGCGAGCCCTAGCGCGGCGGCGGTGAGGACCGTGCCGGCCGGCAGCAGTGTTTGCCCGGCCTGCACGTACTCGCCGGCTGTGCGAATGTGACGGCGGTTGCTGGAAGGCGAAGAAGGCCCGCAGACAAGGTCTGCTCTGCGTTCGGCGACCTCGTACGGGACGACGCGGTCGGTGTGCGGCGGTACCGGGGCGCCGGTGGCGATCTCGACCGCCTCTCCGGGGGCCAGGCCCTCGGGGGTGGCGCCGCCGGCGAGGACGTGGCCGACCAGCCGCCACGGGCCAGGTCCGCGCACCGCGTAGCCGTCCATCGCGGCGTTGTCGAAGCCGGGCAGCATGCTCGCCGCACGAACCGGCTCGGCGACGGTTCGACCGGCAGCGTGTGCCAGCGGCGCTTGCTGGACGCCGAGCGGTGTGGGTAGCCGATGTGCGACCAGCCGTGCCTGTGCCCAGGGCATTGCTTGGCCCGTATGCCCGTCGGCGGTGGTTCCGCTGGTGGGCGTGCCGGCGTGGTGTTTGCTGACAATGGTCACGTCGGGGCCCTCTTCAGGCGAGTTTGGCGACGGTGAGCAGCACGGCGGCGTCTTCGAGGGCTTCGAGGGTGTGCCGGGCGTCGGGCACGGTGAGCAGGTCACCCGCGGCGCCGTCGCAGGAGGTGTCGTGGGTGGCGAGGCGGACCCTTCCGTGCAGGACGTGGACGGTGGCTTCGCCGGGGTTCTCGTGTTCGTCCAGGGCTTGGCCGGCGCGCAGGGCGATCAGGGTTTGCCGCAGGGTGTGGGCGTGTCCGCCGATGACGGTGTGGGCGCTGCGGCCGCTGGAGGAGCCGCGCGCCGTTTCGAGGTGCTGGATGATGAGGGAGACCAACGATGACTTCTGCATGACAGGCTTCCTTCAGGTGGTGGTCGGCCGGCGGGCGAGGCCGCTCATCTTGACCGCGGTGTAGACGGCTGCGGCGAGCGCGACGTCGGACAGCAGCATGAGGCCGATGGCGTAGGAGTTCTCGACGCCGTACACCCAGCCCATGATCAGCGGCGGGACGAAGCCGCCGAGACCGCCCGCGGCGCCGACGACACCCGTGACGGTGCCGACCTTGTCGGCCGGGGCGACCTTGCCGACCAAGGCGAACACGGCGCCGCCGGCCGCGCCGAGCAGGGCTGCCATGCCGAGGAAGGCGATGGTGGCGACCGGCATCAGCGGCGGCTGGAACGCCTGGACGACGGCGAACAACGCGACGCCCGCGAAGCTCCACACCAGCACCGGCACTGGGTGGATCCGGTCGGACAGCCAACCGCCGATCGGTCGGGCGATCACCGCGAGGACGACGAATCCGGCGGTGCGCAGGGCGGCATCGTTGGCGGTGAGGCCGTAGCCGGTCTTGAGGTAGGCGGGCAGGTAGACGCTGAAGGCGACGAACCCGCCGAATCCGACGGCGTAGAGGAAACACATCTGCCAGGTGACGGGGAGCCGGCAGACGTCAATGGTACGAGCCCACGCGGTCCCGGCCGGGCGTTGCCTGTTCGGTGCGTCCCGGATCAGTAGGAACGCTGCGACGGCGTACCCGGCCAGGATCGCGGCGACCAGCAGGAACGGGGTGTTCTGGCCGTACGCGTCGGCGAGCTTGACGGTGCTGAAGTTGGCGATGGCGGTACCGGCGGTGCCGATGCCGAAGACCCCGATGGCGAAGCCTTTGCGGGCCGGCGGGTACCAGCCGGAGACCAGCGGAACGCCGACGGCGAAGGTGGTGCCGCCGATGCCGAGGAAGAATCCGGTGATGATCAGCGCCGGATACGACGACACGACCGTCAGGGTGAGCACGGGCGCGATGGTGATCAGACTGATGACCGGGAACATCACGCGTGCGCCGAACCGGTCGGTCAGTGCACCGACCGGGATGCGGCCGAGGGAGCCGACCACCACGGGCACCGCCACGAGCAGCGACTGCGCGGCGAAGCTCAGTCCGAGGCGTTCCTTGACGCCCGGGCCGAGCGGACCGAGCAGCGCCCACGCCCAGAAGTTGACCATGAACCCGATGGTCGCCAACACCAGGTTGCGGCCGGCTCCGGCCGGGACGACCTTGTCCGGCTGGGGGTTGGGCGCCGTCCGTGCCGCGCCACCGCTTGTTGTCGCCATGCTCTACCTCAAGAGGTCGGGCCGGACTCGACCGGCGCGTTCATACAGGAACTGTTCGAGGGGGTGCTGCCCGGCTGCGCGTCACTCGCGACGCCGGGTGGATTTCGCCGGCAGCGTGGGTGGGCCTTCCCAGCCGGGTCGGGTGGGACGCAGGCCCGGCCTCGTGTCGCGGCTGCGGTAGGGCACGTACGGGCGGGTGAGGTAGCCGACGGGTGCGCTGAAGGCGTGCACGAGGCGGGTGAACGGCCAGAATGCGAACAGTGCGAAGGCGGCGATGATGTGGATCTGGAAGCCGATCGGGACGCCGGCCATGATCTGCGGGTCGGGGCTGAGGTAGAACAGCGACCGGAACCAGGGCGAGATGGTTTCGCGGTAGTCGTAGCCGGGGCCGGTGACGTTCGCCCGCAGGGTCGACCACAGGCCCAGCACGATCACTGCGGCGAGCACCAGGTACATGGCTTTGTCGTTCTTCGTCGTCGCGGCGAACACCGGGCCGGTCAGCCGGCGGCGGGCGATGAGGATGGCCATGCCGATCAGCGTGCAGAATCCCGCGACGGTCCCGATGAACACCGCCAACAGGTGGTAGGTGTGCTCGGTGATGCCAACGGCCTCGGTCCAGGCTTTCGGGACGAGCAGGCCACCGATGTGCCCGACGAGGACCATCAGCACGCCGAAGTGGAACATGGGGCTGCCCCAGCGCAGCACCGCGGACTCGTACATCTGCGACGAGCGGGTGGTCCAGCCGAACTTGTCGTAGCGGTAACGCCAGATCAGTCCGCCAACGAGGATGGCGATGCTGAGGTAGGGAAAAACCACCCAGAGAAGAGTGTTCATCGGCGGCCTCCGGTGGTGTCGACGAGTCCGAACGGTTCGAGGCCCACCTGTTCGACGGGCGGGCCGGTCTGGGCGAGTCGGATGGCGGCGGCAATGTCGCCGGGTTCCGGTGGCGGCAGCATCGCCCGGACCGCCTCGATCGCGTGCCGGTAGACCGATCCCTCTTTGGCGAGCGCCTTGGTGAGCAGGTCGAGGCCGACCCGGTTCTCGCGCAGCAGCCGCCAACCGTCGTCGTCAACCGTGGCCAGGTCGAGCACGGCGGGCAGGTAGTCGGGCAGTTCCCCGTCGACGACCTCCAGCCCGGCCTGCTTGTACGCGGCGGCGAACAGGACCAGGGCCTCGCCGCGTTTGCGGGTGTCGCCGCAGGTGTAGTAGGTCAGGTGCAGGCAGCAGCGGCGGCGGAAGTCGAACAGTTGCACGTACTCGTCGGCGAGCTCGACCGGATCGCCGTGGCTGCGATGCCCGGCGACCGTCCGCAGCGGTTGCGCAACGGGGTCGGGCAGCGCGTCGAGCGCCGTCACGAGGGTCGGCAGGACGGCGAGCGTGTCCGGGTCGGGGTAGCGCAGCAGCAGCGAGGCCGCCCGCGCAGCGACCGGCCGCCAGATGGATCCGCTCACGGCTCGCCTCCGTCCTTCTTCGGCGGGAAGAGTCCTTCGGGGCGGCCCTTGCCGTCCCAGTTGAGCAGGTTGACCCGGGCTTGTTTGTCCTCGGGTGCGGCGACGGAGTCGGCGGTCTGCCGGTCGCGCAGCATGTGGAACGTCTCCACCTGGATCGGCGCCGGCGTGCCGGAGGACTCACCGAAGGGCCCTTGGCCGTACGGGCCGCCGCCGCCCATACCGGGGCCACCCTCGTAGTCGAGGCTGCATTCGGTACCGAGCTGCTCCAGATGGTGCGCGTCCTCGGCGTGCGCGGCGGGAATGACGTACCGCTCCTCGTACTTGGCGATGGCCAGCAGCCGGTACATGTCGTCCATCTGCTGCCCGGTCATGCCGACCGCGGCGGCGATCGACTCGTCGCGGTCCTCGCCGAGGTTGATCCGGCGCTGATAGGCACGCATCGCGGCAAGCCGCTGCAGCACGGCCGTCACCGGGGCCGGGTCTCCGGCGGTGAACAGCCCGGCCAGATAGTCCACGGGGATGCGCAGGGCGTCGACGGCGCCGAACAGGTTGTTCAGATCCTCACCGTCGTGGCCGGTGTCGCGCAGGATGTCGACGACCGGCGACAGCGGCGGGATGTACCAGACCATCGGCATGGTGCGGTACTCCGGGTGCAGCGGCAGCGCCACCTCGTACTTCATGATGAGGTCCCAGATCGGGGACCGCTGCGCCGCGGCGATCCAGTCGTCCGGGATGTCCGCGGCCCGCGCCGCGGCGACCACCTGAGGATCGTGGGGGTCGAGGAAGACGGACTTCTGCGCCTCGTACAGGGCGTGTTCGTCCTTGACGGCGGCGGCCTTACCCACGGCGTCGGCGTCGTAGAGCATGAGGCCGAGGTAGCGCAGCCGGCCGACGCAGGTCTCGGAGCAGATGGTGGGCTGGCCGATCTCGATGCGTGGGAAGCAGAAGGTGCACTTCTCGGCCTTGCCGGTGCGATGGTTGAAATAGATTTTCTTGTACGGGCAGCCGGTCACGCACATCCGCCAGCCTCGGCATTTGTCCTGGTCGACCAGGACGATGCCATCCTCGGACCGCTTGTAGATCGCCCCGGACGGGCACGACGCGGCGCAGGACGGGTTGAGGCAGTGCTCGCAGATGCGGGGCAGGAAGAACAGGAACGCCTTCTCGTACTCCTGGCGCACCTGGTCCGACAGTTGCTGCAGCACGGGGTCGCCGGCGGCGATCTCGTTGCCGCCCGCGAGGGAGTCGTCCCAGTTGGCCGACCAGGTGACCTTGGTGTCCTCGCCGGTGAGCAGCGACTTCGGTCGGGCCACCGGGGTGTCGGTGCCGCCGGCGGGGGCGGTGAGCAGGTGCTCGTAGTCGTAGGTCCACGGCTCGTAGTAGTCCTGCATGGCCGGCAGCTTCGGGTTGGCGAAGATGCCGAACAGCTTCTTGACCCGGCCGCCGGCTTTCGGCTTGAGTCGCCCGGTCCGGGTACGGGTCCAGCCACCCTGCCACTTCTGCTGATCCTCGTAGGTGCGGGGATATCCCTGCCCGGGGCGGGATTCGACGTTGTTGAACCAGACGTACTCGACACCGGAACGGTTCGTCCACGCCTGTTTGCAGGTGACCGAGCAGGTGTGACAGCCGATGCACTTGTCGAGGTTCATCACCATCGACATCTGGGCCATGACGCGCATCAGTACTGCACCTCCTGGGATCGGCGGCGGATGACGGTGACCTCGTCGCGCTGGTTACCGGTCGGGCCGAGGTAGTTGAACGCGAACGACAGCTGGGCGTAGCCGCCGATGATGTGGCTGGGCTTGATCAGCAGCCGGGTCAGCGAGTTGTGGATGCCACCGCGCCGGCCGTTGGTCTCGGCCTTCGGCACGTCGATCACCCGTTCCTGGGCGTGGTACATGTACACGGTGCCTTCGGGCATCTTGTGGGTCACCACCGCGCGGCAGACGACGACGCCGTTGCGGTTGACCGCCTCGATCCATTCGTTGTCGGTGACGCCGATCTTCGCGGCATCGACCTCGCTCATCCACATCGTCGGGCCGCCGCGCGACAGCGTCAGCATGATGAGGTTGTCCTGGTATTCGGAGTGAATCGACCACTTCGAATGCGGGGTCAGGTACCGCACCGTGAGTTCGAGTTCGCCTTTGGCACCGAGGCGTGGTTCGCCGAACAGTTTGTGCATGTCCAGTGGTGGCCGGAACACCGGCAACTCCTCGCCCAATTCCTGCATCCAGTCGTGGTCGAGGTAGAAGTGCTGCCGCCCGGTCAGGGTGTGCCAGGGCTTGAGCCGCTCGGTGTTGATCGTGAACGGCGAGTACCGGCGCCCGCCGTGCTCGCTGCCCGACCACTCCGGGCTGGTGATGACCGGGACCGGCCGGGACTGGCAGTCGGCGAAGCGGATCTGCTTGCCCTCGTGCTCGCTGGACATGTCGGCCAGCCGCTGCCCGGTGCGCCGCTCGAGGAAGAGGAAGCCCTCGGTGGCGACCCGGCCGTTGGTGGTGCCCGACAACGCCAGGATCGCCTCACAACAACGGATGTCGGTATCCAGCCGGGGCCGGCCGTCCGCGACGCCCCCGCGTACTGTGCCGTTGACCTTCTTGAGGAACTCGATCTCCGGGTTCACGTCGACCGTGACGGCCTTCGTGGTGGTGCCGAGCCGGTCCAGCAACGGACCCAGCGAAGCCATCTTCGCGGCGATCGCACCGTAGTCGCGTTCGACCACGATGAATTTCGGCATCGTCTTTCCCGGCACTGCCGGGACCTCACCGGTCTTCCAGTCGCGGACCACCCCGCCCGGGGTGGCCATCGCGTCCGGCGTGTCGTGCAGCAGCGGTGCCGCGACCATGTCCTTGCGCACGCCCAGACGCGGACCGGCGAGCTCGGAGAACACCTTCGCGATGCCGTGGAACGCGTCGAAGTCGGTGCGGGTCTGCCAGGGTGGGTTGATCGCCGGGGTGAACGCGTGGATGAACGGGTGCATGTCCGTGGTGTTCAGGTCGTGCTTCTCGTACCACGTCGCCGCAGGTAGCACCACGTCGGAGAACAGCGTGGTCGAGGTCATCCGGAAGTCCAGCGACAGCAACAGGTCGAGCTTTCCCTCCGGCGCCTGGTCATGCCAGACCACCTCCTGCGGCCGTTTCTCCGGTGCCGCCTCCTCGGCCCGCAGGGAGGCGTCGGTGCCGAGAAGGTGCCGTAGGAAGTACTCGTTGCCCTTCGCAGAGGAGCCCAGCAGGTTGGCCCGCCACACCGTCAGCACTCGGGGCCAGTTCTGCTCGGCGTCCGGGTCCGTGCAGGCGAATCCGAGCCGCCCGTCGACCAGTTCCCTCGCCACGTGCCCGGCCGGGTCGTCCGGGGCGGCGGTGAGCGCCTCGTCGGCAACATCGAGCGGGTTGCGGTCGAACGTCGGCATCGAGGGCATCCAACCGAGCCGCGCCGACTTCGCCAACAGGTCAGCGGTGTGCTTGCCGGCGAACTCGCCCTTGGCCAGCGGCGAGGTCAGCACGTCCGCGCTGTACTGGTCGTAGCGCCACTGGTCGGTGTGTAGATACCAGTAGGCGGTGCCGATCATCTGCCGCGGTGGACGGACCCAGTCCAGCCCGAACGCCAGATGCGCCCAGCCGGTCACCGGCCGGCACTTCTCCTGGCCCACGTAGTGCGCCCAGCCGCCGCCGTTGACGCCCTGGCAGCCGGTCAGCGTGGTGAGGGTGAGCATGGCCCGGTAGGTGGTGTCGGAGTGGAACCAGTGATTGGTGCCGGCTCCCATCAGGATCATCGACCGGCCGCCGGAGCGTTCGGCGTTGTCGGCGAACTCCCGGCCGATACGGGCCACCGCAGCCCCGGGTACGCCGGTGATCGGCTCCTGCCACGCCGGAGTGTACGGCACCTCGGCGTCGTCGTACCCGGTCGGCCAGGTACCCGGTAGACCCGGCCGGGCGACACCGTACTGGGCGAGCATCAGGTCGAAGACCGTGGTCACCAGCTTGCCGGCGACCCGGGCCGTGGGCACGCCGCGGCGCATCAGCTCCGGAACGTCGTTGTCGAAGCGCGGCAACGCGATCTCGACGCCGTCCCCACCTGCGCAGCTGAGCCGCGGGACGATGTCACCGAGGTCGAGGTTCCACTTGCCGACTCCGGCTTCGCTGAACCGGTCCCCCAAAGATCCGCCGGGCACCGCCACCGCGTCGGTGGCGGAATCCCACAACACCGGCCGGAACGCCGCCTCGGCGTCCGTCTCGCCCAGGTCCGCTGCCGTGACGAACTTGCCTGGGCGGTAGCCGCCGCCCTCGACCGGCTCCAGAGCGACCAGATAGGGCAGGTCGGTGTAGCGCGACACGTAGTCGACGAACCGCGGCGTGGTCTTCTCGACGAAGAACTCCTTGAGGATCACGTGGCCCATCGCCATGGCGAGCGCACCGTCGGTGCCCGGCTGCGCGGGCAGCCACTCATCAGCGAACTTCACATTGTCGGCGTAGTCGGGCGACACCACGACGACCTTCTGCCCGCGGTAGCGGGCCTCCGCCATCCAGTGCGCGTCCGGGGTCCGCGTCACCGGGACGTTCGAACCCCACATCACCAGGTAGGAGGCGTCCCACCAGTCGCCCGACTCGGGCACGTCGGTCTGGTCGCCGAACATCTGCGGTGACGCGACCGGCAGGTCGGCGTACCAGTCGTAGAACGACAGCATGGATCCGCCGATCAACGACAGGAACCGGGCGCCGGTCGCGTGCGACACCATCGACATCGCCGGGATCGGTGAGAACCCCGCGACCCGGTCCGGCCCATGTTCCGCAATGGTGTGCACGTGCGCGGCGGCAACGATCTCCTGCGCCTCGTCCCACGACACCCGCACTAGACCGCCTTTGCCGCGGGCCTGCTGATAGCGGCGCCGGCGCACCGGGTCGGCCTGGATGTCCGCCCACGCCGCGACCGGGTCGCCGCCCAGGCGGCGCTTGGCCTCGCGGAACATCTCCACCAGCACACCACGGGCGTACGGGTAGCGCACCCGGGTCGGCGAATACGTGTACCAGGAGAACGCGGCACCGCGCGGGCAACCGCGTGGCTCGTACTCCGGTCGGTCCGCCCCGACACTCGGGTAGTCGGTCTGCTGCTGCTCCCAGGTGATGATGCCGTCCTTGACATATACCTTCCACGAGCAGGACCCGGTGCAGTTCACTCCGTGCGTCGAACGCACCACCTTGTCGTAGGACCAGCGATCCCGGTAGAAGCTGTCCGCTTCCCGGCCGCCGATCTGGTGCAGCGTCCGGCCGTCGCCGGACACCTCCGCCCGCCGCACCAACCCGCCGACCGCTAGTAACGCCCGTCCCGCGGTTTCGGTCGCGCTCGCCATCTGCCCTCGTTCCCTCGTGAAGACCTTGAAAGCCACATTGGTAGCCGCAACACATTGACGCAACTCGAACAACCGGCCTCTGCCACTCCACTACGATCTTGCCGAAAGTGCCTGGGCCAAAGGTCCCGATTCGGCAAGCAGCCGCTCGACGCCATGCTCGGCCGAGTCGTAGGGCGCAACGTTCAGGGCGTGTTCGCACGCACGTTCGCCAGGCGACGCTGGTCGACACCCGCTGCCGATGATCGGGCGAAGGCGTCATCCTCCGGTCTGGCTTCGGGGTCGGACTTCTCGACGGCGGGCCCTTCGGCCCAAGTTACGGTGCCGATGGGCCCCACGTTTCCCGATCCATCCGCTGTCGACCGGATCCTGATTAATGTCGGGGACAAGATCCGTTTCGGGCGAGCGCGTCACGCCAGGCATCCTGCGCCTCGCGGACATACGACACCCACCAGGCCGGCACCTCCGACCGCGTGTCGGGGGATGGCCGCCCCCTACTTCCCGGGAGGTCCACCGTGCTGTCGGACAAGGCGCGCCCCATCGTCGAGGCCACGCTGCCGGTCGTCGGCGCCCACATCGAGGAGATCGCGAACCGGTTCTACGCCCACATGTTCGCTGAACATCCAGAGCTGCAGGACGGCGTGTTCAACCGTGGGAACCAGGCCGAGGGCAGCCAGCCGAAGGCTCTCGCCGGCTCGGTGGCCGTGTTCGCCACCGCGCTGATCAAGAGTCCGCAACAACTGCCGGAACGGCTGCTCACCCGCATCGCGCACAAGCACGCGTCACTGGGCATCCGCGCGGAGCAGTACCAGACCGTGCGCGACAACCTCATGTGGGCCATCGCCGACGTGCTCGGCGACGCCGTCACCGAGGACGTCGCGGCCGCCTGGGACGAGGTGTACTGGCTGATGGCCTACGCGCTGATCCATCAGGAACGCGGTCTGTACAGCGCCCGGGGAGTGACGGCGGCACGGGTGTGGCGGCAGTGGCGGGTCGCTCAGAAGGTCCCGGAGACCACCGAAGTCACCTTGTTCGTCATGCAACGCATCGACGACCGGCCGGTCAAGACGTCACTGCCCGGCCAGTACATCACCGTCAACGTGCTGATGCCGGACGGAATCCGGCAGCCCCGCCAGTTCAGTCTGACTCGCGCGGACGACGGTGAGCACCGCTACTTCGCCGTCAAACGGGTGCACGGCGGCGGGAAGCCCGACGGTGAGGTGTCGACGCTGCTGCACGATCAGATCCGGGTCGGCGATGAATTGACCATGAGCGTGCCGTACGGCGATGTCGTACTCGACGACGGCGGCCGGCCGGTGGTGTTCGTCAGTGCGGGGATCGGGATCAGCCCGATGGCCGGGATGATCTCGCACCTGGTCGCGGCCGGTTCCCGCCTGAAGGTGACCTTGCTGCACGCCGACGCGAACGAAGCCTCGTTCCCGCTGCGCCGCCAGGTCGCCGCCGACCTGGCCCGGCTGCCGGGATCCGCGATGTACGTCTGGTACGAGGACGGCTCCGGCAGCGAACTACCCGTCACGGGCACCCATGCCGGCATGATGGATCTGACTGGCGTGGACCTGCCCGGCAACGCCGTCTACTACCTCTGCGGGCCGATTCCGTTCATGCAGGCGATCCGCTCACACCTGCTCGCTCGCGGAGTTTCCGTTCACGACATCCAGTACGAGGTGTTCGGTCCGGACCTGTGGCAGGCGGACACCGACTGAGCCGCCCTCACTACGGTCGGGCGCCGTGGGCCGCACCATCGTAGCGGTCGGCATGGCCGGCCGCTCTGGCCACCGGCCATGGCCTGCGAGCGGCACCACTTGGCCGGGCATCACCCGCTATGCGGCCCGCCCGAGCGTTCACCGAGAAGATTCGGTCCTTGCACCGCCCTGAGCTGCGACACGACCTGTCGGCACCGGCCAGGAAGCCAGACTTCGACTGCGAGCCACCGAGCACGGCAATAGCATCCGATCGAGATGTCATCGCACAGGAGAGGACCATGTCTGTGACCGCCGTTTCGGACCACCGGACCGCCCCGCGTGACCAGCAGGAACTGGTGCGCAGACTCGCCGCGCCGGACGACGCCGAGGTGGCCGGGCTGGACGCCTGGTGGCGTGCGAACAACTACCTGACCATCGGCCAGATCTACCTGCAGGGCAATCCGCTGCTGCGGGAGCCGCTCACCAGCGAGCACATCAAGCCGCGCCTGCTCGGCCACTGGGGCACTAGCCCGGGACTGTCGTTCATCTACGCGCATGTGTCCCGGCTGATCAAGCAGACCGGGCAGCAGTCGATCTACCTGGCCGGGCCGGGGCACGGTGGTCCCGCGCTGGTCGCCGCCGGCTATCTGGAGGGCACCTACTCCGAGGTGTACCCGAAGGTGAGCCTGGACTCCGGCGGCCTGCTGCGGCTGTTCCGGCAGTTCTCCTCGCCCGGCGGCATCCCCAGCCACGTGTCGGTGACCACGCCCGGCTCGATCCACGAGGGCGGCGAGCTCGGTTACGTGCTGGTGCACGCGTTCGGTGCGGTGATGGACAACCCGGACCTGCTGGCGATCGCGGTCGTCGGTGACGGCGAGGCCGAGACCGGGCCGCTGGAGGGCTCCTGGAAGGGCGTCTCCTTCATCAACCCGGAGCACGACGGTGCGGTGCTGCCGATCCTGCACCTCAACGGCGCGAAGATCGCCGGCCCGACCGTGCTAGCCCGCAAGGATCCGGCCGAGGTGCGCAAGCTCTTCGAAGGGCACGGCTACGAGGTGCTCGAGGTGGGGGGCGACGATGTTCCCGGCATGCACCACCGGTTCGCCGCGGTCCTCGCCGAGGCCTGGGGGAAGATCAAGGGCATCCAGGACGCGGCCCGCAACGGTACGTGGGACGGCACGCGCCCGCGCTGGCCACTGATCATCATGCGTACGCCGAAGGGCTGGACCGGTCCCGACAAGATCGACGGGATCACGGTGACCGGCACGTGGCGCTCGCATCAGGTGCCGCTCTCCGGGGTGAAGGGCAACGAGGACCACCTGCGGGAGCTGGAGAAATGGCTGCGGTCCTACCGGCCGGAGGAGTTGTTCGACGCGACCGGGGCACCGACGAAGGTGGTGCGATCGCTGACGCCGGACGGTGACCTGCGGATGAGTGCCACCCCGCACGCCAACGGCGGCCTACTCACCCGAGACCTGGATCTGCCCGACTTCCGCGACTATGCGATCGACGTGAAGAAGCCCGCCGCGCTGCGAGCCGAGTCGACCCGCAAGCTGGGCGAGATGATGCGCGACATCTACTCGCGCAACCCGGACAGTTTCCGCCTGTTCTGCCCGGACGAGACGAACAGCAACCGGCTCGGAGCTGTCTTCGAGGTCTCCGACCGCGGTTTCATGGAATCGGTCACCGCCGATGATGTGAAGATCAGCAACAAAGGCCGCGTGATGGAGGTGCTGTCGGAGCACAACTGTCACGGCTGGCTGGAGGGCTACAACCTGACCGGGCGGCACGGCATGTTCGCCACCTACGAGGCGTTCGCCATGGTCAGCGCGTCCCAGACGGTGCAGCACGGCAAATGGCTGCAGGAGGCGTCGCACCTGCCGTGGCGGGCCAAGGTGCCCAGCCTGAACGTCCTGCTCACCTCGACCGCCTGGCGCAACGACCACAACGGCTTCTCACACCAGGGCCCCGGCCTCATCCAGGTGGTGCTGAACCAGCGCGGCACCGTCGCCCGGGTCTACCTGCCGCCGGACGCGAACACCCTGCTGTCGGTCGCCGACCACTGCTTCCGCAGCAAGTCGTACGTCAACCTGATCGTTATCGACAAGCAGCCGCAGCTGCAGTGGCTGGACATGGACCAGGCGATCGAGCACTGCACCAGGGGCGCCGGCATCTGGGAGTGGGCCGGCACCGACACCGGCGACAGCGACCCGGACATCGTGCTCGCGTGCGCCGGCGACGTGGTGACGATGGAGACCGTGGCGGCTGCTCGGATCCTGATGGAGAAGCTGCCGCAGCTGAAGGTCCGGGTGGTCAACGTGGTCAACCTGATGACGCTGCCGCGGCCCAAGGACCACCCGCACGGCATGAGCGAGACCATGTTCCGCGAGCTGTTCACCGACCACGTGGACGTGGTGTTCGCCTTCCACGGCTATCCGGGCGCCATCCACCAGCTGGTCCACGGCCGGCCGGACGCCGACCGGTTCCGGGTCCGCGGCTTCATCGAGCAGGGCACCACCACCACGCCGTTCGACATGACGGTCCGCAACCGGGCGTCCCGCTACCACCTGGTGATCGACGCGATCAACAACGCCCGGCGGCTGCCGCCGGGCGCGACCGCGCTCAAGACGTGGTGCGAGGCGCAGCTCGCGAAGCACGAGCAGTACGTGGTCGACCACCTGGAGGACATGCCAGAGGTCCGGGACTGGTCGCTCGGCGATTGGGCCGAGCACTGATCCACGTCGCACACGAGGGCCGGCATCATCAATGGTGCCGGTCCTCCGGCTCCTGCCCGGTGCCGCTTGTCAGCGCTGGTTCGACAGGTTAGGCACGTTGCCGGATCAGGGTCAACACTCCGGGCTCGAGACCGATGCCCGCTGGGCAGTTGGGGTGCAGGACAAGCAGGAAGTCGGCACTGCCCTGGTCGGCGAGGGAGTCGAGCGACCAGTACCCGCGAGGTTCTCCGTTGTTCCAATCGGCGAAGCGGACTGGGACGGAATCGGTGACCGCGATGCCCGGGGCGGTGCCGGGCGGTTACGGCGGCGGTGATCGCACGGGTGACGCCGTGAAAGGTGGTTACGCCCCGAACTCGACACCGGATTCGAACCCTCGCTTCGGTCCTGACCGTCGCCATGCACGGCCTCGTTGTCGCCGCGATCGCTGCGCCCGACGTCGCCGGCCGGGAAATCGTCGCGAGCCCGTTCGACGACGGTCCACCGCAGCGCTGGTCCCTGTCGGCGCTCAGTGTTGCCAGTACCGCGCTGACGTGCCTCGAACCCGATCCACACGGCCCGGACGATGAGCGGCGCCTGGCCCAGGTGTACCAGGCAATCAACGAATGGGCATCCCGGCTGGCCGGAGACGCCAGCTCGAGTGAATAGGCCTGTTCAGATCTTGCGGGAGAGCGGAGGGCTGACGAGTACAGGACGGTGGGCGTGGTGCAGGGTCGCCATGGCGACGCTGCCGAGGACGATTTCGGCGGGCGCCGAACGGCCGCGTGAGCCGACCACGATGGCGGCGGCCTTCTGCTCGCGGGCGTAGACCGTCAGAGCGTCGGCCACGGCACGGCCCTGACGCCCGGAGCCGCTCAGCAGATGCACCGCGGTGAACGCCTGATCGCCTGGTCCGGTTTGCGGTGCGGGCTGAGTGGTGTCGTCGCCGACGGCGACGAGGTGCAGGTCCCGCGTCGGGAACAGGTTCCGGGCCGTGGCGAATGCGGTGTCAGCGCCGGCCGAGCCGTCCCAGCCGACAACGACCGGGCCGCCCGGCAGTGCCTCGTACTCATCGATCAGCAGCGGCTGGGGGATCACCAGGACCGGGCGGGTGCTGTAGTGCACGGCCATGTCGGACACGCTGCCGAGGAACGCCTTGGCACCACCGAGCCCGCGGGAGCCCATGACAAGCACGTCCGACTGCGCCTCGTCGGCGATCTGCGCCAGGTGCAGGCCTTCTCCGCCGTAGGCACGCTGCACGACGGGCTCGCTGTCCCATCCGGCGGCGCGCGCAAGCATCACACCGGTGGCGACCAGACGGGCGGCTTCCTCTTCGCCTTCGCGTTCGATCGCGGCGACCAACTCGTTGAGGTTGCTGTTACGCGCCCGCAGCCGGCGCCGGAGCTCGTCGTTGGCGAACGGCGCAGTCCACAGGTAGGCGATCTGAGCGTGCGCGCGCGGGAACAGTTGCGCCGCGGCCTCGATCGCGGCGTTCGCGGCCGGAGACCCGTCGTAGGCGACCACGGCCTTCGTTACGACTGATCCGTTCATGACGCACGTCCTCTCCGCAGCTTCGCGTATATCGCCGTAGCCAGTTCTCACTCGTGTTACTGAGCTGTCGCTGCGGCTGATCGGTCGCGAGCCGGTCACCATGGCGTCGTGATCTTACCCGTTGGGATCCGTTATGGAGGCTGGTGGGTGCCGGTGTGACATGCCATCAGAACGCCTGCTGCGAACCTGGCCAGGGCCGCTGTTGCGGTTGCCTCGCCCGCGTACCGGCACGGCGGCGTACCCCCGTACGGTTGATCACGGCCCCGGAGGGCCGCCCGGATAGGCATTCTGCAATGGTCTGAACGGAGCCGAGATGCCCGCTGAAGCCCCTTCCCCGGCGACCGCGACCGGATGGCATGCACGGCCGGTCGCCGATCTTCTGGAAGAACTGAACGCAGACTCGGCGGACGGCCTCACCACCGATGAGGCTCGGCATCGGCGGGAACGGCTCGGCCGCAATCAGCTCGACGAGGTGCCGAAGCAGCCGCGGTGGCGGGCGTTCCTACGGCAGTTCCAGGACCTTCTGATCATCATCCTTCTGGTCGCCGCGGTGGTGGCTCTGGTGGTGGGCCGGGAGTGGGAGACCCCGATCGCGATCACATTCGTCGTGTTGCTCAACGCGACGATCGGGTTCGTGCAGGAGTCGAAGGCAGAAGCCGCGCTCGACGCGTTGCGGCGGATGAGCGTGACGACCGCGACCGTACGCCGCGACGGCCGTGTCGTCCGGCTGGACGCCACCGAACTGGTGCCCGGTGACGTGGTGGTCGTGGAGGCCGGTGACCGGGTGCCCGCAGACGGCCGGCTGTTGTCGGCGACCTCACTGGAGATCCAGGAGTCGATGCTGACCGGTGAATCCCAGCCGTCGACCAAGTCGGCGTCGGCCGCAGTCGACGAGGACGCCCCGCTGGGCGACCGGGTGAACACCGTCTACATGAACACCGCGGTCACCCGCGGCCACGGCGAGGTGCTGATCACCGCGACCGGAATGGGCACCGAGACCGGCCGGATCGCCGACATGCTGCACCAGGCGAAACCCTCCTCGACGCCGCTGCAGCAGCAGATCGACGCGCTCAGCCGCACGCTGGCATTCATCGCCGGCGGAGTCATCGTCGTCGTGTTCGCCCTCGGCCTGCTCCGTGGGCAGCCCTTCGACGACCTGTTCATCACCGCTGTCTCCCTCGCGGTCGCGGCCATTCCCGAAGGGCTGCCCGCCGTGGTGGCGTTCACCCTGGCGATGGGCACCGGCCGGCTCGCCAAACGGGGCGCGATCGTCAAAAGGCTCGCGTCGGTGGAGACCCTGGGCGGCACCACACAGATCTGCACCGACAAGACCGGCACCCTGACCCTCAATCAGATGACGGCCCGCGAACTGCTGATGTCCGGTCGCCGATACCGGATCTCGGGAGAGGGCTACTCCACCGACGGACGCATCGACGCCGACGGCGCCTCACCGCACGGACCTCTGGACCCGGCGCTGGTACCGATGGCCCTGTGTAGCGACGCCGTGCTCCGCGACGACGACATCGTAGGAGACCCCACCGAAGGCGCGCTGGTCGTGCTCGCCGCCAAAGGCGGCATCGACGTCACCGCACTACGCAAACAGCACCCCCGCGTGCTCGACATCCCGTTCGATTCCGACTACAAATTCATGGCCACCTTCCATGACTGGACCGACGAGCAAGGCCGCCAGGTCATCCGCTGCTTCGTCAAGGGAGCCCCGGACGTGCTCGCCGCCCGGGCCGGCGGCTACCTAGGCGACACAGGCAACGTCCTGCCGTTCGACGCCGCCGCCCGGCAACGCCACGATCGAGCGAACGCGGACATCGCCGGGCAAGGCATGCGGGTGATGGCCGTCGCCGTTCAGGATTTCCCCGCCGACGACTTCACACCGCCCCAGGACCCCAAGGACATGCTCGATCGTTTGGTCCTGGTTGCTCTCGCCGGCATCGTCGACCCGCCACGCCCGGAAGCCAAAGAGGCCATCCAGCAATGCCGTGACGCAGGGATCAGAGTCCGGATGCTCACCGGCGACCACGCCGCCACCGCCGCCGCGATCGCCGCCGAGATCGGCATCCCCGGCCGGGCAGTGACCGGCACCGACCTCGACACCATCACCGACGACAGCGACCTCGCCCGCGAACTCGACGACATCGGGGTCGTCGCCCGAGTGTCGCCCAGCCACAAGATCCGGATCGTGAGCGCGCTTCAGCAGCGCGGCGAGGTGACCGCGATGACCGGCGACGGCGTCAACGACGCCCCCGCGCTGCGCAAGGCCGACATCGGCGTGGCAATGGGCAAGACCGGGACGGAGGTGACGAAGGAGGCGGCCACCATGGTCCTGACCGACGACAACTTCGCCACCATCGTGACGGCTGTACGCGAAGGCCGCGGCGTGTACGCCAACATCGTCAACTTCACCCGCTTCCAGGTCTCCACCGCGCTCGGCTTCGTCATGACCTTCCTGATCGCGTCACTGACCGGCATCGCCGGCGGCGCACCGTTCACCGCGCTGCAGATCCTTTTCGTCAACCTGGTCATGGACGGGCCGCCCGCAATGTCGCTCGGCGTCGACCCGGTCAGCCCCGACGCGATGCGCCAGCCGCCCCGCCGCCGCAACGAACACATCCTCAACCGGCGACGGCTACTGCGGGTCCTGCTCGCCAGCACCGTCATGGCAGGCGGCACCCTGGCCGTCCTCGTCTGGGCGCCAGGGCCCGCGCCCGAACTCGGCCGGGCGACGACCGCCGGCACCATGGCGTTCGTAACCTTCGTGCTGTTCCAGGCCTTCAACCTGCTCAACGTCCGATCCGACATCCGCAGCGTGTTCAGCCCTGAAACTCTGCACAACCGATCCGCGCTCGCTGCCACCGGCCTCGTCGTGGCACTGCTCGCCGTCATCGTGCAGCTCGATGTCGCACACCACCTGTTCGCCACCACCGACCTCACCCCAGGGCAGTGGCTGACCTGCACCGCCGTCGCCTCCACCATCCTGATCACCGGCGAGTTACTCAAGATGGTGCTGCGTGCCCGCCGCCGTGGCTGAACAACGCACGCCACGTCGCGGTGCGCACCCGACCGGGGTGACCGCGCGCACGGCCACCGCGGATCACCCCGTCGACCTCATCACGGCCAAGGCCAGTCACATCGAGTACCGCGCGGGCGACTTCCGTAAATCAGATCAAAGCTGATCAGTAGCGGCCCTCTGCGTCGTCGGGGCCGCGAATGTCAAAGCTCGAGACCGCGCTTCTTGCAGCTCGCGAGGTACCCGACCGAGCCGGTTCGGGCACCGCCACATCCGAATCGACGTTTATATCCATTTCAAGTGCTCCGCGGACCGAGGTCGCACAACTCGACCGGACGTCACACTGTTCGAGGGGTGTGGTTGCATCGAGCGATCGGCTGCTGTGGTGCCGATTCGGCCGGATGGTCAGGCACAGTTGATCGGTGAGACTCGCCGGCTGACCGCTGGTTCATGGACGAGACGTAGAAGCATCCGATTCATAGGCTCGGCCAAGCGGAGATCAGACGTTGCTGCCGAGACCGGAACCGATCACCAGAAAAGTGCTGTCCGGCCAAGCCGCGCGGTCCTCGGCTTTGTTCGGCGGTCGGATGAATACGATCTTCACCCGGCGCGGCCACCAGCGGGCCGGTTCGGTCCAAGTGCACCGGGCACGCTGCGGATCCGAGCCGAGACAGTCGCCAGTCGGCTCCCAGCCGTCGAGTTGGTCGGCCACCATCGACCGGACCTGGTCCCAAGACGTGTCGAGTGGCATCACGTAGGTGCTCACGCTGGCTGCGCCGCGATCGGTGCGCAATTCCTGGTGGACCTCGGACGAGCGGAGATCCACGACGACCTCGTAGCCACCTTCGGGCAACTTCTCCGAGGCACCGGCCGGCGCGTTGATGGTGAAATGCTCGCCGGCTGTGAGCCAGCGGACGCCGCCGAAAGCTGCCAGAACCAGGATGATGGTCGCCACAGTGCCGGCCAAGGCCACACGTGCCCGTCGATCGATCCGCACAACCGAAGTCTAGGAGAGCACCGCACGGGATCGGCTACAGCCCGGGGCTTGATAAGCGGCACCAATCACCTGTGTCGCCGGTGGGTACCGACCTTCACGGGACGAGGCTGAACGCCACGGCGGTGCCAGTGTCGGACGGGATCGACCAACGCCTCGGTTCGATGGGCGGAGTGCACAACGCTGAAGTGTTGGCGGAACTCCGCGTGCGGCTCTATCGATAACGGCCCCGGGGCTCAGGAAACAGCGCGCGGCTTCACCCGTTCGCGAACCGTGCGCACCGTGCCGTAGCGGGCGAGTCCGCGCAGGTTGTGGAACCGGTGATAGTCCAGGGTGACCGGACGCAACTCCAGCCAGCTGTTCTTGTCCAGCACCTGCCGCCACTTCGGGTACGGCAGGAACAGATAGTGCTCCGGAAAGCGTGACTTGTCCTGGCTCGTGATCTTCAGGACCTCGGCCTGACGCCGGCCGGCACGCACCACGAGCATCGGCCGGTCTTTCGACTCGCCGTCGCCTTCCTGGAACGGCACATCGGCATACCAGACCTGACCGGCCTTCGGTGGCCACTGTCCCTGACTGCGATCACCGGCATGCGCGAGCGTTCCCGTTCGCCACTGATCGAACAACCGCCACCCGGCTATGACGAGCAGCGCCACCGCCGCGATCTGCACCATCGTCAAAACCATCCCCCACCGCAACGCCGACTCCGGTCCGGTCTTCTCGCCGGTCAGCACCGCCACGGCGCCCCGTGCATCCACGACGAAAGCCAGACCGATGCCGGCGCCCAACGTCAGCACACCGAGCAGAGCGAGCCAGGCCGGCGGCAGCCGGTCCAGCGCCGCCCACACCGCCACACACCCGAGCACGGCAACCAGCGCGTTCCCCCCGGCCGGTCCCGCCAGCCCCCAGGACGGCATCCCCCCGGCATGCCACGCCAGCACCGTGCCCGAGGCCGCCGCCAGCACTGCAACAGCCCGGCCCAGCAACGGAACAAGCCGCAGACCCGGCCACACCGGCCGGTACCACCACGCCACCGCCACCGCGAGCGCCGCCGACACCGACAGCCACAGAACAGCCGGTCCTGGCTGCTCACCGGCGGAATCCGCTCCGCCGGGACTCACCAGCACCACCGCCGGCCAGGCGAGCAACGCCGCCACAAACCAGAGAGCGAAGATCTTCACCGACACAGAGAGCAGCCCGCCCCGGGCATATCCATCACCACGCACCGGCTGAGCTTAAGTCCACACCAGACTAAGATCATCACCTATGCAGCTCAGTAGTTGCACACCCATGGGACCGTAGCGGTCATTGGTGTCAGGCGGCTTTCCCTGGTGACCGATCCGTATGATCCGGCTGATGATCAACGAGCCGTTGCGCCCCGGCCCCGCGGCCATCGGGCGGCGACCGCCCAGCATCAGCGCCAGCGTGCTGCTTTTCGCTTTCTGGTGGGTGTACGTACTTGCCGTTGACATCGCGCTCCTGGCCGAGGTCGGCGGCGCCGGGAACTGGCTCGCCCTGGGTGGCTGCACGGTGGCCGTCGGTGTCCTGCTGCGTGGCCTCCGGCGCGGGAGCCCGACCGCGTGGCGGGTGGCCCAGCGATTCGCCGTGGGCGTCGCGCTCGCTTTTCTCGGTGGTGCCGCGACGATGCTGCTGTTCGGGCCGCGGCTCGGGTCGCTGATCGCGCCGCCGGTCGAACCCGTTGTCGTCGTGGGGATTCTGGGCGGGCTGCTGGCGGTGCTGGCCCTGCTCGTCAGCGGACTGCTGCTGCGCACAGCTTCGGCCCGGGCCTGGTGCGGTCGCTGATCGCTCATCGCCCAGGATGGCGCCACGCACTCGATCTTCACCGGCCGGCTCCTGCTGCCCCTGCTGTCCCCGCTCCGACGTACTGCCGCGGTCACCCTGGGGGACGGAACTCCGGTGGCGGTGCTGCGCCGCAAGTTCGTGTCCAAGCGGCACCAGTTCGACGTTCTTGATGCCGGAGCTACGACGCTGCTCGCCACCGGTGCCGCCACCAGCTTCGCGAACGACCATCACCGGCTGGTCGGTCCGCGTTCCGAGGTCATCCTGGAGTACCTGATCGACTATGCGGGTCGCCGGCGGGGGACGGTGACTCTGCCGGACGGCCGGGTCTTCACGACCGACGGCGACCGCAGTGCCCAGCATTTCGCCATCACCGACCGGTCGGGTCGCCCGGTGGCCTCGCTGGTGACCACGAGCAGCGCCTTGCCGATGCGGTCGGCGGACCTGGTGCTGGACGTCGGTGCGCCGGTGCTGACGCTGCTCGAAGCGATCGGCATGGCGCAGTGTCTGCTCACCGTGGTCAACTCCCGGCGGGGCGACGCCACCTGACCGGCGATCGTCACCGACGACCTTCAACCAATCCAAGGGGTACGGCGGCCGTTCGCACTGATCCGATCGGCTCCTGCGCTGTCCGGCTGAGCGCCAAGAAAAATGTCAGGCTTCGACCCCAAGCGCTCCAGTGGTGCAGAGCCGCGCACACGACAGGGTCCTGACACCTGCCCCAGGCGAACGGCCAGCGGAAGCCGCGCGTCGCACCTGGCGTGGCTGCGTGGCGTCCGGCACCGGCTCCCGTACGCGGTCAGATTGGCCACGAGCCGGCCCGCCGGGTAGGTGTCGAAGTCGACCTAGGGCAGCCACCACCAGACGGTGCCGTCCGCGCACTCGTAGTCCAGCAACATGTCGGCACGCGTCTCGAACAGGCTGCTCCCGACGTACACCGCTAAAGATTTCCGGTTCGCAGCCGAAGTACCAACCATGCCGGACCAGATGTTCCTGCTGGCGAATCTCGTGATCACGGTCGCGTACGCGTCGATCACGAGGGCGATTCTGGTGCCGGTCTACCGGGCCGGGCAGCTGCGGACCAACAAGCTGGCTGTGGCCACGTCGATGATCTTCTTCAGCTGTGCGGTCGGGCACGCCCTGCACGCGATCATGGCATATCAAACGATCATCCGCGGCCCGTCGGCACACCACATGGCCGGCGAGGCGGCCGGTTGGTCATGGACCTCGGCGCTGTGGGACGCCGGTACCGCCGCCATCGGGATCTACTACTGGACGTTGCGCCGCGGGTACGGAGTGCTGCTCGGCCCCGGCGGCATCTACATCGACCCATGGGGCCAGCACCGCCTGGACGAGGCGGCCACCCGGGAGCGTGCCGCCCGCGATCTGGCGGAAGCTCAACGCGCGACGCTGGCGACCGTAGTCGAGCACAGCGACGACGCGATCGTGGGGCTGACCCCGGAAGGGCTGGTCACCGCCTGGAACCGTGGTGCGGAGAAGCTGTTCGGCTACACGGCAGAGGAGATGCTGGGCAGGCCCGCCTCCATGTTGGCCGATGCTGATGGTGCTGAGCACCAGCGTGACGTGCTGGCCAGCATTCGTGACGGTGCCGGCGGCCGCTCGTATGAGGCCCGGCGGCTACGCAAGGACGGCACCCCGATCGACCTGGCGCTGACCATCACCCCGATCGCGGACCAGACCGGCGCTGTGATCGGGATCTCGGCCATCGCCCGCGACATCACCGCCGCCAAGGAAGCCGCCGAATACCAGCGCGCCGTCGAACAACGCAGCAACCAGGCACAACGCATGGAGAGCCTGGGCAAGCTGGCCGGCGGGGTCGCGCACGACTTCAACAACATCCTGGCGATCATCGGCAACTACACCGACTTCGCGATCGAGGAAACCGGCGACCGGCCACAGGTCCAAGCCGATTTGAAACAAGCCCGTACCGCGGTGGAGCGAGCCAGCAACCTGACCAGGCAGCTGCTCACCTTCACCCGCGGTGATGCCATCCAGCCGCAGGACATCGACCTAAATGCCTCGATCGCCGAGGTGCACGCCATGCTGCAGCGCACCATCGGCGAGCACATCACCCTGATGGCCATGCCCGCCAAGCAGCCGCTGGTCGTGCACGCCGATCCCGGGCAGATCCAGCAGATCCTGCTGAACCTGGCCATCAACGCCCGCGACGCGATGCCCGAGGGCGGCACGATCGTGCTGGAAGCCAACGTCGCCGCCCTCGATGGCGACGAGCTGAACATGCAGCCGCCGCTGCCCGCCGGCACCTACGCCCGGCTGCTGGTCAGCGACACCGGCCACGGCATGTCGCCCGACACCGCCGCCCGGATCTTCGCGAACCGTTCTACACCACCAAACCCCAAGGCAAAGGCACCGGACTCGGCCTGGCCACCGTCTACGGCATCGTCACCGAAGCCGACGGCAGTATCAACGTCTACTCCGAACTCGACATCGGCACCACCTTCCGCATCTACCTGCCACTCGTGACCGCCCCCACCACCATCGACACGGTCACCAGCCGGCAGGCGCCGCCGCCCGGCGACGGACGCACCGTGCTGGTCGTGGAAGACGAACCCGCCCTCGCGCGCGTCGTGGCCCGCATCGTCGGCACCAGCGGATATCACGTCCTCGTCGCCGGTAATGGCCCCGAGGCGCTGAAGCTGTACGACCAGCACCGCTGCGACATCCTGCTCACTGACGTGATCATGCCGGAAATGTCCGGCCCCCGGCTCGCCGATGCCCTCCACGAACTCGATCCGGACCTGCCCGTGGTGTACATGTCCGGCTACAGCAACGGCTTGCTCGGAAAAACCCACGTCCTCGACGAGGACATCACCTTCCTCGAAAAGCCGTTCACCGCCTGCGATCTGTTGCACAAACTCGCCTCGACCAAGCGCGCAAGCGGCGCCGGTGGGAGTCCACGACATAGCCAGCCGGCCGACATCACCACGGCGTCGGGAAGCGACCGGTCACCGACGTAAAATCAACAATCCCGGCCCCGCAGACGCCAGCACACCTGCCGCAGGGTCGGTTCGTCCTCCACCAGCAGCACCGTCTGCCCGTGCCCGCGCTAATCCCGCGCCGGACGACCGAGTCCAGCCGGCTGTCGGTGACCGGCAGCATGATGTTGACGGTAGTGCCCATGCCTTCCTCGGCGGAGATGCCCAACGTGCCGCCGGCACCGACCACACAATGTCGCCACCGGGCACCGGGGCGTGCACCCCTACCCCGGGATGCGCGGAGAAAGCCCTCAATCCCGCCCGTCGGCCTTCGTACCAGACACCGGCTTACCCGACCCCGTGCGGGACCGACATTCACCCCTACGATGTCACGTACAGTAACCGCAAGGGTATCCGCATCCCGCCGCGATTCGCGTGCTTAAGTTCCTGCTCAGCAGCGGGATCCACTGTGGACTAGACGCGTTAGCGACACGCGATCACCATCCGATCACCACGCTCCCATTAGATGGGATTTTCAGGGCCAGAAATGGGAAACGAAAAGGCCGTGACCCTTGTTTCCGCAGGTCACGGCCTTGATCTTTTGTGCGCCCGAAGGGACTCGAACCCCTAACCTTCTGATCCGTAGTCAGATGCTCTATCCATTGAGCTACGGGCGCTCTCTCAGTGCTCAGCCAGCATACACACCGGCTTTCGCGCGGAGACTCCGGGATTCGAACCCGGGAGGGGCTTTAAAACCCCAACCGCATTAGCAGTGCGGCGCCATAGACCAGACTAGGCGAAGTCTCCCCCGGCAGCCCTGAGGCTACCGAGGCTTGAGAATACCGGACCCCTCGGAGGCCGCACAAAGAGGCCACCACATGCCACGCCGGAGATCTTCTCGACCGGGCGCCAACAGGCGAAACGTGGCTTCAACGGCTAGGCTTCGTTCGATGGAGGAGAACACTCGCCGGGATGCCCCGCGCGCACGCGATCCTCGGGCCGCGTTCAGTGCGCCCGAGGAGTCTGCCTCCGCCGACGAGTCTGATGCGCGGCCGGTCCGCCGCGCTGCGCCGCCGGCGGTGACCTTCCAACCCCCGCGTCCCGGCCTGAGTGCCGAAGGTCACTCTTCAAGCCCCCCTTCCGGTACGCGTGACGCCTCCCCAAACCCATCTACCCCGTCCCCGCTCGCTCCGGAAAGGCGCAAGCCCGCCCGAAAGCCGGCTGCCCGCCCCGCCCGGTCATCCACGACGCCCCCGGCCGGCAACGGAATCCCGGAGCAGCCACGCACGGGCGCCGTCCCCGCAAAGCCGGACCAGCCGCGCGCAGGCACCGCTCCCACTAAGCCGGACCAGCCACGCGCAGGTGCCGCCCCCGCAAAGCCGGACCAGCCACGCACGGGCGCCGCCCCCGCAAAGCCGGACCAGCCACGCACGGGCGCCGCCCCCGCAAAGCCGGACCAGCCACGCACGGGCGCCGCCCCCGCAAAGCCGGACCAGCCACGCACGGGCGCCGCCCCCGCAAAGCCGGACCAGCCACGCACGGGCGCCGCCCCCGCAAAGCCGGACCAGCCACGCGCGGGTGCTGTCCCCGCTAAGCAGCAGGCGACAGCCTTCCCGGAGCCGGAGCAGCAGACGGCCGCGACCACAACGCCGCCGACCTCGGCCCCGGCCAAGAAGGCCGCTCCGCGCCCGGCCCGGAAGACCGCCCCCGCGAAGCCGGCCCCGCTCAAGAAGGCCGCACCAGCCAAGAACGCTGTGCCCTCCAAGAACGCCGCACCAGCAAAGAAGGCGTCCCCGGCCAAGAACATCACCCCGGCCTCAAGCCAAACGGGCCCGGCCGAGGTAGCCGAAGCCGTGGACATGTCACCGCCTCCCCCTGCCAAGGCCACACGCCCGAGCAAAGTCAGCCGCCCCGCAGTCTCGGCTGCCGAAGAAACGCCGGCCGCTACGAAGGGCTTGGCTGAAGCGCCACTCGCTGCAGGAGGGCCCGCCGCAGCACCCGCCGCGAAGAAGGCTGCCGAAGCACCATCCACCGCAGACAAGCCTGCCGAAGCACCACTCGCTGCAGAAAAGCCGGCCGAGGCCCCGCCCGTCGCAGAAAAGCCTGCCGCAGCACCCGCAGCGAAGGAGCCGGCCGCAGCGCCGCGCATCGCAGGGGAGAAGGCGGCTAGGCCGACCGCAGCTCAGCAGCCGCCGTTCGGTGGCGAGCTCGACCAGCAGGCCGCCCAGGTGGTTAGGCCGACCGCCACGGCGCCCCGGGCGCAGTCGGCCCACGCCCTCGCCCTGGATCTCTGGCCGGCCCTCCTGGCCGACCCCACCCACGCCCCGCAAACCCTGGCCACCGCCGCGGTCGAGACCATCGGCCCGCGCGCTCAAGCCTGGGCCGACAGCATCCGCGCCGCCTATCCGCAGGCCACCCCGGAAAGCCTGG
Organism: Actinoplanes sp. NBC_00393; assembly: GCF_036053395.1. Taxonomy (NCBI): domain Bacteria; kingdom Bacillati; phylum Actinomycetota; class Actinomycetes; order Micromonosporales; family Micromonosporaceae; genus Actinoplanes; species Actinoplanes sp. NBC_00393. Next base: position 8,386,847 of record NZ_CP107942.1, read on the forward strand.
CACGCCTGGCGACCAGGCGTTTCGCCCGCTCGGCAGCGCTGCGGGCCGGCCTGGGCGCGGTCGCCGGCCCGTACGCCCCGGTTGCTCTGCTCACTGCAGCCGCGATCACGCATGCGGAGCTGGTTCTGCACCTGGCTGCGGCGTACGGCAAGAATGCCACCGACCCGCAGCGTGCCGACGACCTGGTGCGGCTGTTCCCCAAGGGCTGGCTGGCCGCCTGGGCGGCCGTGCGGATCGCGGACCGTGCGTGGCCCGGCCTGAGCCTGGCCACCGCCGTGCTGGGCAGCCGTAACGCGATCGAGGATGCGGCTGTGCGGGCCCGGCGTCTCTATTCCGAGGTCAGCCAGCCGAGCCAGGAGTCGGGCAGCAGCTGATAGCCGACGAAGGCGGTGATGTCGAGGAGGCTGTGCGCCACGATCAGCGGCATCACCCGCTTCGTCTTCAGGAAGAAGAGCGCGAAGATCACGCCCATGATCGCGTTGCCGACGAAGGCGCCGAAGCCCTGGTAGAGGTGGTAGGAGCCGCGGAGGACCGCTGAGCAGACGATGATCCAGAACGTGGTCATGCCGGATTGGCGGAGGCGGGTCATCAGGTAGCCGACGACTACGACTTCCTCAAGGATGGAGTTTTCCAGCGCGGCGAGGACCAGCACCGGTACGGCCCACCAGTACGGCTGGAGCCCGGACGGGACGATCTGCGCGTTGAGTCCGAGCTGGAGGGCCGTGTAGACGAGCAGCAGCCCGGGGATTCCGATGAGCGCGGCCAGTCCGACACCCCAGCCCAGGTCGTGGACCGGCCGCCGGAAGTCGATGCCGAGGTCGCGGCCGGGCCGGATGTTGTCGCGCTGGAGCAGGTAGATCACCAGGACGACCGGGATCAGCGCGAAGAAGATGCCGAGCACCTGGTATGTCAGGTCCAGGTAGGGCCGCGGCGACACGGTCGGGTTGAGTGTGGCGGTCTGCTGGGCCAGCGGTTTGTCGGCGGTGAGTTTCGCGGTGAGCGAGACGATCGCGTAGATGGCGGACTGTCCGAGGGACAGCAGCAGCACGATGACGATCTCCGGAAGATACGTCCGACGGGTGGCCTGCTGTTCTTCGAGCGTCACGCGCCAACTCTAGAGGTGACGGCGACACGCCGAGCAGGGTGACGAGTCGCACTTTCGGTACGTCGTGTTCCCGACTGTGCTGACCAATCTGAATGGCATGGGAGACCTCGCACGCATGCTCAAGGAGAGCTGGAGCCTCGTCGAGGAGCATCAGGACAAGGTGGCCGGCTATTTCTACGCCCGCATGTTCCTGTCGCACCCGGATCTGCGAGATCTGTTCCCGGTGCAGATGGACCTGCAGCGCGCCCGGCTGCTGGGGGCGATCGTGACCGCCGTGCAGACGTTGGAGGACCCCGAGAGGTTCGACGACTACCTGCGCGCGCTGGGCCGGGATCACCGCAAGTTCCACGTGGAACCAGAGCACTACGAGGTCGTGGGTGGGGCGTTGATCGAGGCGATGCGAACCGTCGCCGGTGAGCAGTGGGGTGTCGAGTACGACCAGGCGTGGGCCGACGCGTACGCGGTGATCGCCTCGAAGATGCTGGCCGGTGCGGACGCCGACCCGAATCCGCCCTACTGGTACGGCGAGGTCGTCGCCCACGAGCGCCGCGCCCGGGACATAGCGGTCTTCACCGTGCTCCCCCTGCAGCAGCTGGACTTCCGGGCCGGCCAGTACCTGAGTCTCGAGGCCCCGCGCTACCAGCCCCGGCTCTGGCGTACCTATTCACCGGCGAACGCCCCGCGCCGCGACAACACGCTCGAGTTCCACGTGCGCGCGGTCGGCGCCGGCTGGGTCTCCAGCGCCCTGGTCCGCCGGCTCCAGGTCGGCGACATGGTCAAGCTGGCCGCCCCGATGGGGTCGATGACGCTGGACCGAAGATCGACCCGGGACGCCGTGTTCGTGGCCGGCGGCACCGGACTGGCCCCGATCAAATCCCTGCTGGAGGAGCTGACCCGGTACAACCGGACCCGCTGGGTGCACGTCTTCTTCGGCGCGCGGACCCGTGACGACCTGTACGACCTGGCCGACCTGAACCGGCTCGCCGCCCGCTACCCGTGGCTGTCGGTGGTGACCGCGTGCAGCGACGATCCCACGTTCTCCGGCGAGAAGGGCAACATCTCGGACGTCGTGGCCCGGTACGGCCCGTGGCAGGAGCACGACTTCTTCGTCTCCGGCTCCGGCAAGATGGTCAAGGGGACGCTGAAGACCCTGGCCGAGCTCCAGGTGCCTTCGGTCCGGGTGAAGTACGACAGCTTTACCGACTGAGTCTCAGTAATCCCAGGGCCGCCCGGTCTGCTGGTACTGCGCGACCGGGACCAGCTTCGACTCCGCATCCATCCGGTCCACGTACAACCGGCCTTCCAGATGGTCGATCTCGTGGCTGATCAGCCGGGCCAGCGCCCGCTCGAACGTGGTGATCACCCGGGTCCCGTCGAACCGGGCGTGCTCCACGTCGATCCGCAGCGGCCGGGCCACCAGTCCCCGGTAGTCGAAGAACGACAGGCAGCCTTCGTACTGCTCGTCGCATTCGGCCGACTCCCCGACGACGCGTGGGTTGAGCAGGACCACCGGCTCGATGTCGAACTCCGGCGGGCGTACCACGGCGGCCGCGACCGGCACCCCGATCTGGGTGGCGGCCAGGCCCACGCCCTTGCTGAACTCGTGCAGGTCCTGCAGCCGGCCGAGCGAGGTCAGCAGGCGGGTGACGGTGTCCCGGGCGGCGGGCGCTTCCCGGGGCAGCTGGAAGTGGCGGGCCCGCTGCCGGAGCAGGTCGGACCCGCGCTGGATGATGCCGATGCCACGCATCCGGTGCGACGCCCGTGGCAGGGTCGGCTCCGGAGGCCCGGTCTCCTCGTAGACCGGCGCGTCGGCGCCGCGGTACCGCCATTCCAGCCGGTACCGCGCGTTGAGCAGGGGCGCGTCAGTTGACCACTCGAAAATGGCGCGACCTCCCTCGATGCGGCGTTCCAACGGGGTACGAACCGGCACCTCGGCGGCGAGGGACGCTTCCACACCCCAGACCTGTGGTTCGAAGCTCTGCGGGAAGACGAGTCGTACGGTCAGCGAGCGGGTGGGCAGCCGGACGGCCCGCTGGAACCACTGCCCCCACTTCTCTTCCCCGACCGTGTACGCGTACTCGATCGTGGTCCGCTCACCGGGATAGAGCGGGAACTGACCGCGCTCGTTGGCGAAGAGCAGCCAGATCTCCTTGGCGGCGTCCCGGTCGAGCTTGACCCGCCACTGCATCGGCTCGGCGGCGTCGCCCTCCCCGGCCCGGGCTTGAACGTCCATCTCCTCGAAGGTGAGCGGGTTCTCCCGGTGGTGGCGGTTGGAGCCGGCCGGATCGTGCGGATACCGGTCCACGGCGATCTTCACGAGGTAGCGGGTGACCGGCTCGACCCCGGCGTTGTAGAGGGCCCGGCTGACCCGGCAGCGATACGCCCCGTCGGTGTAGACCAGTTCGGCGATCTCGCGTTCCACGACGAGGCCGGTGCCGGGCGGCAGCCATTGCACCGGCACGGGTGGGTCCCGGTGCAGCGCCGATCCACGGGCGTGGCGCAGCTCGTCGTACTCCTGAAAACGCTGCCAGATCGCGCCGCCCGCACTCAGCACCGCCTCGGCCCGGCGGGCGAAGTCCTCGGTGGGTTTGTGACGCCGGCCCTCGACGTGGCTGACGTAGGACGGGTCGAATCCCATGCGCGCGGCAAGCTGCTTCTTGGTCATTCCGCGCTCGACCCGCCATTGCGCAAGCGCCGTTACGAACTGATCTGCGGCCCGTTCAATGGGCGAGGTGGTCATCACGGATGTCCCCTTCGCGACGGCACCATCAGTGTCGCTGGCGCCAAGTGTCCGTAAGGGGCTAGTAGCGCGTTGCCGACAAATGCCTTGACGAACTCGCGAAGGCAGTAACGTTACGTAAAGTAATTCTTGCCGAGGGTATTCGCCCGAAAGATCCTGGCCACTGGTGTGGTTAGGCTACCCTTAACCGGGTACGATGGGTCGTCTTGGATCCTTCCGTAATACCTGGCGAGGAGAATGCGGTGACTCAGCGACGAGTGTCGCCGCGGGCCGGCGGACGCCCGTGACGATCACGTTGGAACTCACGCGTTCCCGCCTCGTCGCCGAACACCCGCTGGCTCCGGTCAACGCGACGTTGCGGGCCATGTTCGGCACCAGCACCGAGATTCCCGGCCTGGCTCCCGACCTGGTCGCGCGTGACCTCGCCGGCTGGACACCGGCCGCCCGGCTCGCCGACGTGCACCTCGACACCCTGCTCGACACGGCTCGCCACCGGTGGAACGCGCAGCCGCACGCCGCCGCCGCGCTCGCCTGGAAGGCGTACACCTACTGGCTCGCCCTGCCGGCCGTTCTCGGCTGGGCCTCCGCGCGCCGGGTTCCGCTGCTCACCGCCACCGACGCGGTGATCCATTTCGACGATCCCCGGCCGCTGCTCACCCTCGGCATGCGTCCCGACATCCCGATCGCGGTCCTGCCCACCGACCCGATCGCGCTCAGCGGGCTGCCCCAGGTCAAGGTCGTCGCCGACGAGGAAGCGCTGCTGGCCGAGTTCCGCCGCTCGCTCTACGACGAACACCTCGGGCCGCTGCTCGACGCCATTCACGGCCGGGTCCGGCTGGGCAAGCGCACGCTTCTCGGTTCGCTCGCCTCCGGCATCGCGTACGGCGTGCTCCGCTCCGCGGACGCCCTGCCCGGTTCGTCCGCCGCGAGCATCGACCGCCTGCTGGGCACGCTCGGTGTGGCCGATCTGATCGAGCTGGTGCCGGGTCCCAACGGCCAGCTCGACGTGCAGAGAAAGACCTGCTGCCTGGCATTCACCCTGCCGCAGCCCAAGGTCTGCCCGGGTTGCTGCATCAAAACCGATTAGACGTACGGGTGACGAGAAGTCCCCGCTCAGTCCGGCCCGGCTGCGTCGTGGTCCGGCTGGACCACGACACCGCCGGGCTGAAGCAGATGGTCAGGCCCGCTCGCAGCCGACCTTGGTGTCGCCACCGTGGGCCTCGCAGAGATCACCCTCCGCGGTCCGGTTCGCGCCACCGTCGAGGCGGTCCTGACCCTTCGGCTCGCTCCAGTCGTAACCACTGACGTAATCGTCGCCGGTGCCGCCGTACAGCCTGTCCTGGCCGGCCTCGCCGTGCACCAGGTCGTCGCCGCCGTAGCCGTAGATGTGGTCGTTGCCGCCCCACCCGTACAGATAATCCGCCCTGGCCGTGCCGTAGATCCGGTCGTTGCCCTCGCCGCCCTGGATCTCCTCCACGTCGGTGGCGATGGTGTCCTTCTCGCCCTTGACGCCGTCGTCGCCCTTCACACCGTCCGCGTCGGCGGTGATCCCCTTGGTGTAGAGGATGTAGCTGATCGCGTCGCGATCGCCGGGCCCGCCGGAGAAGTAGTCGTTGTCCGTCCCGACCTTGAACTGGGACATCAGAACACTGTCGTTGCCGGCCCCGCCGTAGGTCTTGTCGTGACCCTCGTCCTCGGGGAAGTGGTCGTTCCCGTTGCCGCCGTAGACCACGTCGTTGCCGACCTCGCCCTGCACCCAGTCGTCCCCGTCACCACCGGAGAGCATGTCGTTGCCGTCGTGCCCGACCAGCTCGTCCTTGCCGCCCAGCCCGTAGATCTTGTCGGCGCCGCTGTCACCCCAGAGGGTGTCGGCGCGCGGACCGCCGGTGAGCTTGTCGTTGCCGGTGCCGCCGTCGGCCGTCATGCCGAGGTCGGTCTTGTTGACCACCGAGTCGTTCCGGTCGTAGGTGTAGACCCGCAGCCGGGTCGGCGCCTTCGACGTCTTGCACCGGACCTTGGTCTTGTCGCCCTTGACCGCCTTGCAGCCCTTGCCGGCCTTGACCGCGACCTTGTCGTCGATCGTGACTGTGTGGCCGGAGCGGGTGACGACGACCCTGTTCTGCTTGCCCTTGGCCGCCTTGTACTGCACCTTCGTCGTCGACACGACCGAGGCGACGCCGGCGGTGGCGGTGGCAGCTTCAGCCGGCGAGGCGAACGCGCCGACGGCCACGACCGTGGCGGCCAGAGCGAGGGCAAGGGGTGTTGAATACGGCATGCGATCTCCCGGATCAGCAGCGGTGAATATCACCGGCCGGAAGATCATAGAACGATACCGTTACGACGCGCCGCCCCTAGACGCGAGCACCGCTTCCGGGTCGTCGACGAGGTGCCGGACGTCCCACATCCAGACACCGCCGGTCCACGTCGGACGGAAGCCGAGCAGCTCGGACATCGTGCGCAGCATCTCGATGTCACGGGCCTGCGGCGTCAGGACCACCACACCGGCCTTCCAGAACCGCAGGTCGGCCAGCGTCATCTCGCGGCGGGCGTCGGTGACCTCGGGGATCGGGTTGCCCTGCCGGATCGAGGTGATCAGGCCGCTGGTCGGCCGCCACGGCGGGGAGAAGATCGCGGTACGGTCCGACGGGTTCTGCGGGTTCTGGTTGGGCAGCAGGGCGTACGCCCCGGCGATCCGCATGTCCTGCCCGGTGTAAGCCGTCCAGCGCAGCGGGTCCGGGTAGCTGCTGTCCGGCAGCGGCAGGGTGACCATGGTGTGGTCGTCGTCGACGTACTGCTTCCAGGCGCCCGACGTGACGAACTCCGGCACCGGGTCCATCGGCGTGGTCTGCAGCGGGGTCGGCGCCAGCGGTACGAGCGCCATCGCCACCGCCGTGATCATGGCGACCCGAACCGGGCCCCGCGCGTGCGGCTGGGACCGGACCAGGTCGACGGCGCGCTGAACACCGAGCGCGAGCACGATCCCGACCATCGGCGCGATCGCCATCGCCCAGCGGGTCGGCACGGCCGAGTCGAGCACCGGAATGCTGTGCATGATCGACCAGATGCCGGGGATGCCGGTGTTGATGCCGTTCAGGTAAATGCGCGGCCCGAGCGACATCGCCGCGAAGAACACCGCGATCGCGCCGATGGTGACCACCGCCGCGGTCCGCCGCATCCAGAGGATCAGCCCGAAGAACAGGATGATCAGACCCCAGCCGAAGAATGCGTTCTCCTCCGCCGGGTTCTGCGACAGGGCCGAGGCGACCGCGCTGTTGCCGGCCACCGAGCGGCTGGCGTACGCGGTGAACGAGGCCAGGTCGGCGCCGAAGTTCCGGACGAACTCGGCCAGACCCTGGTAGCTCTGCGGACCGAAGAACTGCACGCTGAGCGGGTAGGCGAGCACAGCCAGCGTCGCCGCCGCGGTGACTCCGAGACCCCGCAGGAACGGGACGACCTCACCGGGGTGCGCCTTGCGCCGCACGACTGCCATGACCACGCAGAAGATGCCGAGGCCGACGGCGGTCATGAACAGGATCTCGAGGTTGATGAACGCCTGCCAGACCAGCAGACCGGCCAGGATCAGCCCGTTGCGCATGGCTCGGCCCGAGACCCGCAGCTCCAGCGTGCGCCAGATGATCACCGGGACGAGGAACTGCGAGACGATGTTCGGGTGGCCGCCGGCGTGCGAGATCATGCTCGGCGCGAAGGTGCAGAACAGTGCGCCCACCCACGCGGCGAGCCGGGAAGCGACGAACCGGCGCGAGAGCACCAGATACCACGAAGTTCCGGTGAATGCCAATGCGCAGGTGAGAAATACGTTGAACGCCACATGCGGACCGAACAGAAGAGTGATCGGAGTCAGTGGCAACGAAACGGCCAACACCGAGGTGTTGGCCATCATGTTCACCCCGTCGGGGTAATTCATACGATCCGAGAAGAACGGATACGCGCCATCAGTGAGCACGCGTGCACCGTGCGCCAGCATCCACTCGAAGAAAGCTTGATCCTGCGGATCATCCCGCAGTTCATGATCAAGATTGAGCCACAACGGGGCTGTGACGAAGAACGCCACGGCTATGAAAGTCGCGATTGCCAGAACGTCGCGCCAGCTGAGGACCCGCCACTTCGGACGGTGCTGAACAGGCTGTATGGCCTGCTCTTCGACCGTTTCCTTGATCGGCGCGAGAACCGCCGGGGTGTCCGCCGTAACGGCACCGCTGATGGCGCGCAGCTCGGCGTCCAGGTTGTCGTCGGCGGTCACTTGGCGCGGCCGGAGAACGTTCTCGCCGGTCGACTGGCCTGTCGAGTCAAAACCCGTAATCGTCATAGCATCGGCGAGCCTAACCGAGGTTCGGAAGAAGCCGGCGATGAGCGCCCGAGGCGTGATAGAGCCGATATGTACGCGTGCTTTCCGCGTGTCCCACACCCGGTGTCCATCTGGTGGACTCAACACGCGTAACCCATCCGAGTACCCATCCCACCTATGTCTCAATCAGGCCAAAAAATCAGCGGCGACCCGCGCTCAACTTTCGGTTAGGCGCGTCAGATGGTTAACTTCTCCGGTCCCGCTGCAACTCAGATCGGCAAGATGAGGGAACCTCACCTATGGCAGACATCACTGGAGACCAGCGGATCCAGTCCGAAGTGCTCGAAGGCCTTGCCACGGCTGTGAACCACCGCAGGTGGTTCGTCGAGCTCGCGCTCCCATACCTTGGGGACAACCCCATCGAGATCGGCAGCGGCCTCGGTGACTACGCGATCGAGTGGGCCGAGCACCTCCCGCGTTTCACCGCGACCGAGGCGGACCCCGACCGGCTCGTCCTGCTCAAGGAGCGGATGGCCGAGCACACCAACATCGACGTGAAGCAGATGCTGCTGCCCTCGCCGGAGGCGAACGGGGAGTACAGCGCCGCCGTGTCGTACAACGTGCTCGAGCACATCGAGGACCACGTGGGCGCGCTGAGCAGCATGAAGGACCTGGTGCGCCCCGGCGGCCGGGTCATCATCATCGTGCCGGCGTTCATGTTCGCGATGAGCCAGGTCGACATCGCCACCGGGCACATCCGCCGCTACACCAAGAAGACGCTCTCCGCCGCGTTCATCGAGGCCGGCCTGGAGATCGAGAAGATCCACTACGCGAACGCGCTGGGTCTGATCGGCTACTACGGCGCCACGAGCATCTTCAAGCTCGCCCCGAAGGAGGGGCCGATGGTCAAGGTCTACGACAGCGTGGTGCTGCCGGTCACCAAGGCCGCCGAGCGGGTCGTGAAGCCGCCGTTCGGCCAGTCGGTCTTCTGCGTGGGCCGGGCGCCGCGCTGACGCGTACCCCGGATAATCAGTGAAGCCGCCGGCGATGCCGGCGGCTTCAGCTGTCTGCGGGCCTTTCTTGACGGCGGCCTTGTCAGTCGCGGCCTTTCCGTCACGGCCTTGTCAGCAGCGGCCTTTCAGCCGCGGACCTGGAAGGTCGGGCGGACGGTGGCCCGGGCCAGGGTGTGGAACGCCAGATTGAAGCCGACGTACGCCGGTGAGGCGTCCGGAGTCACCTCGAGGCGGTCGACGTCGATCGCGTGCACCGCGAAGACGTACCGATGCGGGCGGTCGCCGGGCGGCGGCGCCGAGCCGCCGTAGTTGCGCTCGCCGTAATCGTTGCGCACGCAGAACGCGCCGTCCGGCAGCGGGTCGACGCCGCGGTCCAGGGCGGTGACCGAGACCGGCAGGTTCACCAGGACCCAGTGCCAGAATCCGCTGCCCGTCGGTGCGTCCGGGTCGAAGCAGGTGACCACGAACCCCCGCGTCTCGTCGGGGAACCCCGACCAGGACAACTGCGGCGAGAGATTCTTCCCGCCCACACTGGTGTGCACGAAGAGCTCGTCGAGCGGCTGCCCGTCCGTCACGTCCGAGCTGGTCACCGTGAATGACGGGACCGGCGGCAAAAGATCGTAAGGGTCGGGAGCCAGGGCACGGTCAAGACTCATGGTGGGCCTCCGGCGGCGTGGTTATGAACTGATCAGGTTTTCCCACGATGGGCCGAGACTAACCGCCGGACGTGACGAGCGTCTTTCGTCCGCATTGCGCCGTGCCGTCACTCAAACGGGTAAACGCACAGGTGGTGCGCATGCTGAGGGCGTCGGTCGGTAATGCTTCTGTCAGACATCCGACCGGGTGTGTGCGGCAGAGATCCCCGCGCCCGGTTGCGATCGGTCGCCGTTCCCGGCGGTCAGCGAGTGGGCACCCGTCAGTCGGCGGGTGCCTACTGCTGTCCGGGGCGCATCGTCACAGGCGCGCCACCCGGAGACCGCGGTAGAGCTTGCGGTAGACCACGCCGGTGCGGTGGTTCCCCGCGTCGATCATCATCCCGCGGCCCATGTAGATGCCCACGTGACCGGGGCCGACCACCAGGTCGCCGGGACGGGCCTGCGAGCGCGAGATGTTGCGGGCACGGCGGGCCTGCCCACCGGAGGAGTGCGGCAGGCGCAGACCGGCCCGAGCGTACGCACGCTTCGTGAAACCCGAGCAGTCGAAGCCGCCGGGACCCTCGCCGCCGCGCACGTACCGCTTGCCCACCTGGGAACGGGCGAACGCGATCACCGCGTTCATGCTCCGGCCGGGGTTGGTCCGCAGCCGCCGGACCGCGGTACTCCGCGTGATCTTGCGAACCGCGGCTGCTCCACGCCGCGCCACGTTCGTCCGCTTCTGCTGGACGACGACCCGGCGCTGGACGACGACCCGGCGCTGCACCGGGCGGACCCGCTGCTGGCGGACGGCGGGGCGCTCGGCCACCCGGGCCGTGGGACGCTCGGCCACCCGGGCCGTGGGACGCTCCGCCACGCGCGCTGTGGGCCGGTTGCCGGCCCGTACCGGCTTGCGGGCGAGCGGCGCGGCCACCGGCCGCAACCGGACCGCCGCACGCACCCCCGGGCGGCGCAGGATCGCGCGGGACGCACGCTGACCGGTCGTCACCCGGTCCTGCAGGCCCGTCCGGAGCCGCGCGTCCCACTGGGGGTTCTGCAGCCGCCGCTGTCGTTCCTGGATCTCCTCGGCCAGCGGGAGAGCAGGCAGTTCCGGGACGGCCGGCAGGGCCTGCGGTGGCGTGGTGACGGCCTCCGCGGCGTGCTCGACCGATTCCAAAGCCGGTGCGATGACAGCCAGCGCGAGAGCGCCGGCAGTCAACACACGGCGCGTCGACGTACCGTGCAGTGTTGCCTCCGAAATAGGCCCGGGGCACTCGCGCGAATCCCATCCGTACGTGGCTGATGCTGCCTGCCACGATTTGCCGCCGTCGAAGGTGGGCAATGGGAACCCGGACAACCGTGCGTATTCCGTGGACCATGCCAACACACCATCGAATGCGCCGTGGTGGGATTCCGATAATTAATGCCCGATCTCGAAAGGATAAACGCCGAACAGTCACCCGACCGGTGGCAGCGTCATGCGTACGCCCGGTGTGGACATCGCGCCGTGCACCGACACCTCGGTGAGCTGCGCATCCATCGGTACGTCGAATGGCAGTACACCGGCGACGGTCTCGCCCGGCGGAATCTCGTTGAGCAGTGTCGGACTGCGATCGTTGAGAAACACCGCAGCCTGATCGGCGACGGCGTAGGCTACGCCGTTGATGTCGTAGAGACGCTGTGCGCCACTGTCGAACAACTCCGGCGAACTGCCGGTGTTCTTGACCGTCACGCCCAGCAGACAGAATTGCCCCTCGGCGCGTTGCGCCAGATCCCCCGGGCCGACCGACTCCACACCGCACCGCAGCGAAGTCACCACGAATTCGAAGCTGCCGGCCACCGCACCGTTCGGCACCTGGCGGCCCAGCACCGCCGGACGACGGTCGGCGGTCACCACCGCCCAGACTCCGAAGGCGATCAGGGCGAGCGCGGTGACGACTCCACCGGCGACCCAGATCCGGATCTTCCACCGCAGCGACCGGGCCTCCGCGCTGTCCTGCCGTGCCGTCACCGGGCGGGTGGGTGCGGAACGGTGCGGTGTGTAGGTCACGGTGCCCCCAGCGGTCAGCGAACAGAGCGCGACCGGGGTCCGGTCGCGCTGTCCGTCCATGCTGGGAGTGACCCGGCCCGACACGCGCGCGACTCGCCGCATATAGGGCTGTATCGGGCATATGACTCTCAGATTGTTAACCCGTACGGGTGATCAGCGCAGCAGCAGGATCTTGCCGAGATGGTCGCTGGACTCCATCAACCGGTGCGCTTCCGCCGCCTCGGCCAGCGGCATCGTGGTGTGGATGACCGGCTTCACCAGACCGGCGGCGACCAGCGGCCACACCTGCTCGCGCACGCCCGCGACGATCCGGGCCTTGTCCGCCAAGGGCCGGGCGCGCAGCGAGGTCGACGAGATCCGCCCGCGCTTGGCCATCAGCTTGCCGAGATCCAGCTCGGCGTTGCGGCCGCCCTGCATCCCGATGACGGTGATCCGGCCCTCCGGCGCGAGCGCGTCGATGTTGCGGTCCAGATATTTCGCACCCATGATGTCGAGCACGACATCGGCGCCCCGGCCATCGGTTCGGTCGAGCACCGCCCGTACAAAATCCTGGGTCTGATAGTCGATCGTCAGATCGGCGCCGAGCGCGCGCAGCCGCTCGTGCTTCGCCGCCCGGGCCGTGACCAGCACGGTCGCGCCCAGCGCGACACCCAGCTGGACGGCAAACGTGCCGATCCCGCTGCCGCCGCCGTGCACCAGCAGCGTCTCCCCGGATCGCAACCTGTCCCGATCAACCACGTTGGACCACACCGTGCAGGCCACCTCGGGCAGCGCCGCCGACTCGACCAGCGACAGGCCGGCCGGCACCGGCAGAAGCTGCCCGGCCGGCACCGCGACCCGCTCGGCGTAGCCGCCGCCGGCCAGCAGCGCACAGACCCGCTCACCCACGTGGTGGCCGGTGACGCCGGGGCCGATCGCGCTGATCACGCCCGAACACTCCAGCCCCGGGTAGGCCGGGGCGCCCGGCGGTGGCGGATAGAACCCCTGCCGCTGCAGAACGTCGGCCCGGTTGACCGCGGTCGCGGTCACATCGACCACGACCTCGCCCTCGGCGGCCTCGGGATCCGGCGCCTCGGCCCAGACCAGCTGCTTGTCCTCGATCACGATCGCGTGCATGAGGTCGACTCTGCCCCACCGGTACGACAAGAACATCTCGCGGGTGGCAGACTGGAGCGGCACTACGGGAGGGCTCGCCTAGTGGCCGATGGCGCCGGTCTTGAAAACCGGTAAGGGGAAACTCTTCGTGGGTTCGAATCCCACGCCCTCCGCTTCCTCAACACCCCGCTGAGCTGCGACCCGCCTCGCCACCGCGAAACAGGCGTAAGTGGCGGCCGGACAGCACGAGCCGCCGCCCACGCACCTCTCACCACCCACAAAACACGCCTGAACGGCGGCCCGACACCACGAGCCGCCGGCAGGGGCCGGTACGCCCTCATACGAGCACGTCGCCTGCGACGGACCCGATTGCGCCGTGGAGTGCATCTCGCGCGGCGGCACCGCCGGGTGTCACTGCAGGGATGACCGCGCCGGGCAAAACCGGACTCGGTGGCTATCATCGCGAGCAGTGGACCTAGGAGGCTCGCGATGGCTGAGCTGGTGCCGTCTCTCGTGCGGCTGCGCTCCGAGTTCAACACCATCTTCCCGTACCGGGACAAAAGCTCCGACGGCTGGCTCGGCGACTCGGCGCACCAGGGGCGGGCCAGCGATCACAACCCCGACTCCCGCGGCCTGGTCCACGCGATCGACGTCGACGCGGGGCTCGGGCCGGGCGCCGACATGCGGGACTTCGTCGAGTTCGTCGTGCGCCGCTGCCGGGCCGGCGTCGAGAAGCGTCTCACCTATGTGATTCACGATCGGACGATCTGGTCGGCCGACTACGGCTGGACCGGCCGGGCCTATTACGGCGACAATCCGCACACCGCGCATGCGCACTTCTCGGCCAGCAACGTGCCGGCCCGCGAGAAGGACACCCGCAGCTGGCACCTTGAGGAGGTTCCTGTGGCGCTCACCGAGGCCGACAAGAAGTGGATCGCCAACCAGATCGCGGCCGGTGTCGCGTCCGCACTCGGGTCGATCAGCGGACAGGCGAACATCGCCAAGGCCGCCGGCAGGGGCGTGCACAACCAGAAGCTGGGCCGTACCGAGACGACGATCGGCCAGGCCATCCAGGACACCCACGTCAAGGTCAACCAGTTGGTCGCGGCCGAACCCGACCAGCCGGAGTGACCCTATTCGGGTGGGTTGAGGATCATCTGCGGGCCCGCGCCGCGGACGGCGAGCTGGTCGCTCGGGTTGACCAGTTTGCACCGCTGCAGTGAGAGGCAACCGCAGCCGATGCAACCGGTGAGCTGATCACGGAGGCGTTCCAGCACGTTGATCCGCTCCTCGAGCTTGTAGCGCCAGCGGGCGGACAAGCGGGACCAATCGGCTTTTGTCGGGGTGCGGTTCTCCGGCAGCGAGGCCAGCGCCGTGCGAATTTCTTCCAGCGACACTCCGACCTGCTGGGCGATCTTGATGAAGGCCACCCGGCGCAACTCCGCCCGGTCGTATCGTCGCTGGTTGCCGCTGGTGCGGGAGGCGTGGATCAGACCCTCCCGTTCGTAGAAGCGCAGTGCCGACGGCGCCACCCCGCTGCGGGCCGACAATTCGCCGATCGTGAGTGTCTCCATCCGGGCTCCTTGAGCTGAAGTGAACTTCAAGTTGCAGCCTAGGCACATGACAGTCATCACCGCATCGAGACACCCGCTACACGCGCTACTCAGCCGAATCACCGGCGACGAGAAACACGCGCCCAGCGCGCACTCCACACTGGACGTGCTCTGGGTGCTCTACGACCGGGTGTTGCGAAACACACCGGAGACCGTGGACGAGCCGGACCGCGACCGGTTCCTGCTCTCCAAGGGGCACGGTCCGGCGGCCTACTACGCCGTGCTGGCCGCCAAGGGGTTCATCCCCGAGGAGTGGCTCGACGACCTGGCCGGCTGGGACAGCCGCCTCGGGCACCACCCGGACCGGGTGCTCATCCCGGGCGTCGAGGTCGGGACCGGGTCGCTCGGGCACGGGCTCGGCATGGCGGTCGGCACCGCGCTCGGGCTACGGGCCCAGGGCTTCCTCGGCAGCCGCACGTTCGTGCTGCTGGGCGACGCCGAGCTGGACGAAGGATCAAATCACGAAGCCATTGCGTACGCCGCCGCGATCCGGCTCCCGCTGACCGCCATCGTGATCGACAACCAGTCCTCCACCCATGGTTGGCCCGGTGGGATCCCGGCGCGCTTTCCCGGGTGGAGCGTGTCCGTCGTGAACGGGCGCGACCACGACGAGATCGAACGAGCCCTGCGCGTCACCGGACGGCCGCATCTGGTCGTCGCCGCCGTCGAAACGAAATGAGGCCTGCCATGCGGGAAACCTTCATCTCCACCACGACCGACCTGCTCGACGATGACCCGCGGACCGCGCTGGTGGTCGCAGACATCTCCGCCGCGTCATTCCACACCGCGCAGCAGCGGCACCCGGACCGCGTCTTCAACGTCGGCATCCGCGAGCAACTCATGGCCGGGGTCGGCGGCGGGCTGGCGCTCACCGGGCTCCGGCCGATCCTGCACTCGTACGCGCCGTTCCTCGTCGACCGGGCCTACGAGCAGATCAAGCTCGACT
Source organism: Actinoplanes sp. NBC_00393 (assembly GCF_036053395.1). Classification (NCBI taxonomy): domain Bacteria; kingdom Bacillati; phylum Actinomycetota; class Actinomycetes; order Micromonosporales; family Micromonosporaceae; genus Actinoplanes; species Actinoplanes sp. NBC_00393. The sequence goes on from NZ_CP107942.1 coordinate 8,402,347, forward strand.
TCGCGCATCAGGACGTGGGCGCGGTGCTGGTCAGCATCGGCGCCTCGTACGACGCGTCGGCGGAGGGCTACACACACCAGTCACCGGGCGACGTGGCGCTGCTGGACACGCTGGAGGGCTGGACCGTGCACGTGCCGGGCCACCGCGACGAGGTGCCGGGACTGCTGCGCGCCGCGGCCCAGCACGACGACCGGGTCTACATCCGGCTCTCCGTGCAGGAGAACGCGCAGGCCCACCCGGACAGCGGGAGCCTGCGCGTGCTGAAGCGGGGCGGGCCGCTGGTCGTCGCGGTCGGGCCGATGCTCGATCCGGTGCTGGAGGCGACCCGGGACCTCGACGTGACCGTCGCGTACACCAACACGCCGCGGCCGTTCGACATCGACGGACTGCGGGCGGTCGCCGGGGGCGAGGTGGTGCTGGTCGAGCCGTACCTGGCCGGCACGTCGGCGCGGCTGGTCGGCGAGGCGCTGAGCGGGATGCCGCACCGCGCGCTGTACCTCGGCGTCGGGCGCGCCGAGGTACGGCGCTACGGCTCGTGGCGGGACCACGCCCGGGAACACGGGCTCGACGCGGCCGGACTGCGCCGCTCGATCAGTGCGTTCCTCGGAAGCTGAGCCGGTCAGGCCAGGGCGACGGCGGGCACGGGCGCCCGCTTCGCCCGGGCCGGGGCCGGCACCCGCCGGCCGCGCGGGCCCTCGAAGCTCTGCCGGAGCAGCTCCTCGACCCGCCAGACCACGGCTTCGTCACTGAGCCGCATGCGGAACCGTTCGCGCACGCCGTCCATCGCCGTGGCGGACACCTCGATGCCGGGTTTGGCCAGGTCGAGACGCCAGGTCACGTTGCAGAGGTGCCGCAGGTTGGCGTTGAGGTGCAGCCGGAAGCGATGCAGCGGCCGGGTCTCCCGGATGACCACCAGCCGGCGCTCGGTGAGCAGCAGGTGATAGTTGCCGGAGAACGGCGCACCAGGACGCGCGCAGCGGGCCACCAGGACCGCGGGGTCGTCCTGGTCCACGCAACTCTGGAAGATCGACAGGGGCCGGTTCGCCGTCGGAAAGGGAACCGATCCGGCCTCGGCAGCGGTGTGGAACGTACTTGAGAACACGTCCATGTGATGTTTAACGGGGGATGAACGAGGAGGAGTCGGCCGCCCCTGCTGAATATCGAATTACAGCCTTCCGGCTGCCATAGTTGTCGGCATGCAGTGGCGCGTGAAGCCGGTCCTCCCGGTCTCCAAACTGATCGGTGCGGTCGCCGTCCTGGCGCTCGTGGCGGTGTTCGCCGAGGGTGACCCGGTGCGCTGGGTGCTGGGCGGGGCGGTCGCGGCCGGCCTGGTCGCCTGGGCGCTGCGCGATCTCCTCCTGCCGGTCCGCCTGTCGGCGGACGCCGACGGCGTCACGGTTCTGACCGGTCTGGCGCGGCGCCGGCATCTCCCCTGGTCACAGATCGAGCGGGTACGCGTGGAGCGCACAATCCGCCGCGGCCTTCGGAACGAACTCCTGGAGATCGACGCCGGCGAGTCGATCTACCAGTTCGGCCCTCACGACCTGGGCGCCCAGCCGGACGACGTCGTCGTGCAGCTGAGCGAGCTGCGCCGGACCACTGCTTGAGCCCGGCGGCGGCGCTGGGGCCCGGAGTGGGCACTTGATCGCGGGGGAGAGCGGGGACTGCTGCTCCCCGTACCTCAAAAGATCGATTGGGTGCGCAAGACGGCCGCACCGAGCAACAACAGCAGGATCGCCGTCAGGCCGACGGCCTGTTTGAGCCCGCGGCGCGGCAGCCTGGGGTAGGCCAGCACCGCGGCCGCGGCAGCACCGGTGGCCAGGCCGCCCAGGTGGCCGGCGATCGAGATGTACGGAATCGTGAACGTGAAGATCAGGTTCGTGACCAGCAGCGGGATCATCGGGCCGGGGTCGCGCAGGAGCCGCCGGTTCACCACGATGACCGCGGCGATCAGACCGAAGGTGGCCGTGGAAGCGCCCGCGGAGGGCTGGTTCGGCGCCTGGAAGACGTAGGCCGCGACGTTGCCGCCGAAGCCGGCCAGCAGATAGAGCGCGGCGAAGCGCATCGGGCCGAGCTGGGCCTCGAGGTACCGCCCGATCTGGGCGACCAGCATCATGTTGAGCAGCAGGTGGACCGCGCCGTAGTGCAGGAACATCGCGGTGACCAGTCGGTACCACTCGCCCTCGGCGATGCCGTGGATCTCGCCGCCGTAGAAGGCGTAGCCGAGCACCTCGCCGAAATCGGTCAGCGGGGTGCCGGTGCCGAGCAGGCCGAAGAAGCCGCCCGCGCCGGCGATGGCCTTCGGGCCGCCGACGATCGCGGACGCGATCATGACGAGCGAGTTGATCGCGATGATCCCGGTCGTCACGTAGCCGAGCTGGCCGGCGCGACTACCGCCGAAGGCGGTGCGCGCCGGCCGCTGGCTGCGGCGTCCCTCTTTGACGCACTCCGGACAGTGGTGGCCGACCACGGCGTCGTTCATGCAACTCGTGCAGATCGGACGGTCGCAGCGGCTGCACCGGAGCAGCGTCTCCCGATCCGGATGGCGATAGCACACCGGTGTCGTCGAGGGCGCCTCACTCATGGCACCAAAGGTACCCGGGTCAGGAGCGCTCGATCTCCACGCGCTCGATCACCACGTCCTCGCGGGGCCGGTCGCCCGGGCCGGTCGGCGTGTTCGCGATCGAGTCGACGACCTTGGCGGACTGCTCGTCGGCGACGGTGCCGAAGATCGTGTGCCGCCGGTTCAGGTGCGGGGTCGGTGCGACCGTGATGAAGAACTGCGAGCCGTTGGTGCCCGGGCCGGCGTTCGCCATGGCGAGCAGGTACGGGCGGTCGAAGAAGAGCTCCGGGTGGAACTCGTCACCGAACTGGTAGCCCGGGCCGCCACGGCCGGTGCCGGTCGGGTCGCCGAGCTGGATCATGAAGCCGGCGATGACCCGGTGCGAGATGGTGCCGTTGTAGTACGGCCCACTGCCCTTCTGACCAGTGCGCGGGTCGGTGTATTCCTTCGTGCCCTCGGCCAGTTCCACGAAGTTGCGGACGGTCGCGGGGGCGTGATCCGGGAAGAGCTGGAGCCGGATCGCGCCATGGTTGGTGTGCAGGGTGGCGTAAATGTTCTCGGCCACGGGTACTCCCGTCTGCGGTGATGGGACTGTTCTCGTGCAATTCGGATCCTCCCCCATGTCGTGGATCCGGCGGCGCGGGGGTACCCGAGAAGGCAACATGGCCTGGGAGAAGACCACAGGAGGTGGGCACTGGTGTTCGCAACGATTCGCCGTCGGCGCCGCAGCACGAAGATGCGTAACGAGCTCAACCAGAGCATGGATCATTTCAAGCGCGCGGCTTCCCTGGCGGCGCAGGAGACCAGCGCGACCGTCGGACCCAAGATCAACGCCGCCAAGGACCGGGTTCAGCCGGCCGCCACGAAGGCCAAGGACGCGGCCACCAACAGCTGGGACTCGGCGCTCGCCGCGCTGACCCCGCTGGTGGCCACGGCGACCGAAAGCGTCCGGCACACCGGCAAGGTGACCAAGAAGCAGGCCAAGAAGCAGGCCAAGGCCGCCAAGAAGCTGGAGCGCAAGGCGGAGAAGGCGTACGGGCGCAAGCAGCGCCGCGGCAGCCGGATGTTCGGGTACGCGCTGCTCGGCACCGCGGTCGGCGTCGGCGCCGCGTACTACGCGCGACGCCGTCGGGACGCGCAGTGGGAGGAGTACGACCCGGCCACCACCTCCGCGCAGACCGGTGCCGACGACGCGGCGTTCGAGCCGATCGAGCCGACCGCCTACACCACGTCGAACGGCACGGTCGCCGACAAGAGCAAGCCCTGACAGGCCGCCGTCACGGTCGCCCGGCCCGGACCGGATCCAGGGCCGGGCCGGCCGGCAGGTACGCGACGAGTTGCGCCGGCACCGCCCGGGGCGAGGAGTTCGGGTACCCGAAGCGGCCCAGCAGATCGCGACTGGCCAGCGGATAGCGACGGCCGGTGTCGGTGACCAGATGCACCGTGCCGATGCTGGCCGGGACGTCCGGTGAGGCCGCCGCGACCACGAGCGCGCCCCGGCCCCGGGCCACATGCACGCGGTCCATCCGGGTCGGGCCGGCCGGGAGCGCGCCGGCCGGAAAGGACGGGTTCAGGCGTACGCCCGCCGAGGCGCCGCCCCCCGAAAGAGTGACGCACGCCCGCGCCGGATCCTCCACGAGCTGGGGCACCCGGGGCGGGAGCCCCGCGCTGTCCGCCAGCCGGACAGCCGAGCCGGGCAGCTTCTGGAACGCCGCACCGATCGTGGTCGCCGGCGCCAGCAACCGCGCCTGGGTCTCGGTGACCGGGGCGATCCCGTCGCGCAGCACCACCGCGAACTGGCTGCCGTCGGTCACCACCTCACCCGCCCGCCGCCCGGCGATCACCGACGGGCGCCCCGCACCCGGGATCACCGGTGCGGCCAGATCGGGGCCGGCCGGAATCGCGTCGACCCAGGCCGCCGGGACGAGCCACGCACGACGGCCGTACCAGCCGAGCGCGCGCTGAATCGTGTCCACCCGGTCGGCGGCGAGCAGGAAACGCCGGTCGGCGTGCACCAGATGGGTACGCCCCGCCTCGTCCCGGACCAGCAGCCCACGATCACCCGGCGCAGCGCCGTCGGACGGGGTGAACCCGACCAGCAGAGTGCTCTGCCTGTTGTCCGTGCAGACCGACCAGTCGCCGGTCAACAGGTCACCGGCGGCCGGCAGGGAATCCGGCGCGCCCGGGATGCCGAGCGGCTCACCCAGCGGGACCTTGGCCAGCTTGTCGGCGCGCACGGTCTTCACCTGCGGACGGGCGCCACCGGCCAGCAACACCCCGGACGTGTAGTTGAGGATCGGGTGCAGGCGGCCGTCGGTGGGCAGGTAGACGTACCGCGCGCCGGTGCCCTTCTCCAGCAGGACCGCGTCCGGGTCGGTCGGCTCGGTCATGGTGTGGCCGGTGAACAGCCCGTACGCCGCGGTGCCGCCGAGGATCAGCGCGGCCAGCAGAACCCCGATCAGCGCGGTCGTGCCGGCCCGGCGCATCGGCGAACGCTGTGGGTCGGGATCGTGCGTGACCAGGGCCGCGACCACGCGCTGCATCGAGAACTGGTACGAGTGCAGCTCATCCTGACGCGACGGCATCACGCCACCTTAGAGCCATCCGTTTCGCCGTAGTGACCGGTAGAGCAGCACAGTGATCACCGAGAGGACGGCGATCAGGGCGGGGTAGCCGTACTTCCAGTCGGTCTCCGGCATGTAGTCGAAATTCATCCCGTAGACGCCGGCGAACGCTGTCCAAACCGTGGCGATGGCCGCCCAGGAGGCGATCTTCCGCATGTCGTTGTTCTGGTCGACGGTCACCTGCGCCAGGCGTGCCTGCAGGATCGAGTTCAGCAGGTCGTCGTACGACGAGACCTGCTCCACAGTCCGCGTGAGGTGGTCCTGGACGTCCCGGAAGTACCGGCGGATCTCCTTCGGCACCACACCCTGGCTGCCGGTGATCGCCGCGAGCGGCCGCTGCAACGGCACGACCGCCCGGCGGAACTCCACGAGTTCCCGTTTGAGCTGGTAGACCTGCTGGATCGGGGCGCTCTTGTCGCGCGAGAAGACGCCCTCCTCGATGATGTCGAGATCCGCCTCGACCTGGTCAGCCACCTCGAGGTAGTGGTCGACGACCCGGTCGGTCACCGCGTACGCCACCGCCCACGGCCCCTGCTCCAGCAGCACCGCCCGCTGCGACTCCAGGTCGGCCCGGACCGGCGCCATCTCGGAGGCGTCGCCGTGCCGGACGGTGATGACGAACCGCTCACCGATGAAAATCATCATCTGGCCGGTCTCCACCACCTGCTGACTCTCGGTCAGCTCCTGGTGCGGGACGTACCGCGCGGTCCGCAGGACCAGGAAGTGCACCGCGCCGAACTGCTCCAGCTTGGGCCGCTGCTCGGCCTTGACCGCGTCCTCCACGGCCAGCTCGTGCAGCCCGTAGGTCCGCGCGATCGCCGCCATCTCGCCCTGGGACGGCTCGTGCAGCCCCAGCCAGACGAAAGCGCCGTCCTGCCGGCAGGCTTCGATCAGCGCCCGGTCCGGGGTGAACTCACCCGGCATCCGCTTGCCCTCGACGTAGACCCCGCAGTCGACCACCGAGGTCGCGGCATGACCGCGGGCGCCGTTCGGCTCGGCGTTCTCCCCGTTGGTCAGGAAGCCACGCATCCGCTCGGCGAGGGTCCTCCCGAGCGGGCGGCCACGGTTCTCGGTCATAGTCCAACCTCCCCCTCCGAACGGCAAACCAATCGAGGCTACCCGGAGGATCCCGTGCCGACCCGTAGGCCGGCACGGGAAACCGCGCTCAGCCCCGGACCTCCTCGATGGCGTCGGCGATCCGCCGCACGCCCTCGTCGATCTGGTCGACGGTGACCGCCGAGTACGCCAGCCGCAGCGAGTGCCGGCCACCCTCGAGCAGGAAGTCGCTGCCCTTGACGACCGCGACACCCTTCTTCATGGCCGCCGGGAACAGCTTGTCGACGTCCACGTCCTCGGGCAGGTCGACCCAGAGGAAGTACCCGCCGTCCGGCTCGGTGAAGGTGGCGCCCGGGATGTGCTTGCGGATCGACTCGGCCAGCACCCGGGCCCGTTCGCCCAGTGCCGCGCTGACCGTCCGGACCGACTTCTCGATGTCGCCGGAGACGCAGAACTGGTGCACGATCGCCTCGGAGACCATGCCCGGCGAGATGTAGAGGTTGGTGGCCTTCTTCGCGATCGCGTCGATCAGCGCGGCCGGGCCGACCAGGTATCCGACGCGTACGCCGGGGCAGACCGTCTTGGTGAAGCTGGAGGCGTGCACGACCAGGCTGTTCGTGTCCTGCGACAGCATCGAGGGCAACGGCTCGCCGCGGAACCGGATGTCCACGTACGGGTCGTCCTCGAAGATGATGAACTCGTACTGCTCGGCGAGGGCCAGCAGCGTCTGCCGCTTCTCCGCGGAGAGCGTGACACCGGCCGGGTTCTGGTAGTTCGGGATGATGTGCGCGAGCTTCGGCCGCACCCCGGACTCGAGCAGGGTGCGCAGCTCGTCGACGTCGATGCCGTCCGGCTGGACCGTGACCTGGTGCACCTTGGCGCCCAGGTTCTGCAGGTTGAGCAGCGTACGGTCGTAGGTCGGCTTCTCCACCACCACGTCGTCGCCCGGCTTGACCAGGTGGCCGAAGAGGAACGCGTCCGCCTGCAGGGAGCCGTTGGTCACGATGACCTGGTCCGGGGAGACGTTGTGCTTGTCGGCGATCCACTTGCGCAGCGGGAGGTAGCCGACAGAGGTGCCGTAGGCGGTCACACCGGCCGGATCGGCGTCGAAGGCACGCGCCGCCGCGGCCTTCAGGCCCTCAACGTCGACGATGTCCAGCGACGGAGCGCCACGGGCGAAGGAGATCAGCTGCTCAGCGGTCATGCTGAACAGCTTAGAAGCCGGGTCTATACCATTTTCCCTGCGGCCCTCGCGAGTCCTGCTGATGGGACAGGGACCGCTATCCTCGCTGGGCAACCCCGCTCCTCGCTCTGGAAGGACCCACCCCATGATCGGTCTGGTACTCGCTGCCGGCGCTGGGCGCAGGTTGCGCCCGTACACGGACACGCTGCCCAAGGCGCTTGTCCCCGTGGACGGGGAAACCACGATCATGGACATCTCACTGCGCAACCTCGCGGCCGCCGGTCTGACCGACGTGACGATCGTGGTCGGCTACCAGGCCGGCGCGGTGGAGGAGCGGGTCGAGGCGTTCCAGCAGAAGTACGGCGTCACGATCTCCCTGGTGCACAACGACAAGGCCGAGGAGTGGAACAACGCCTACTCCCTCTGGCTGGCGCGGGACCACTTCGCGCAGGGCGCCCTGATGGTGAACGGTGACACCGTGCACCCGGTCAGCGTCGAGCACACGCTGCTCGCGAAGCGCGGACCGAGCATCCTGCTCGCTGTCGACACTGTGAAGAAGCTGGCCGACGAGGAGATGAAGACCGTCTTCAATGCAGATGGCCAGCTCACCAAAATCACGAAGCTGATGGAGCCCACCGAGGCGTACGGCGAGTACATCGGCGCCAACATCATCGAGGCCTCGGCCGCCGGCAAGCTGGCCGACGCCCTGAAGACGACCTTCGAGCGCGACCCGAACCTGTACTACGAGGACGGCTTCCAGGAGTACGCGAACCGGGGTGGCGAGGTCCGCGCCGCGGAGATCGGCGACCTGCCCTGGGTCGAGGTCGACAACCACGACGACCTGGCCAAGGCGCGGGAGATCGCATGCCGCTACTAGCCCGTAGCGTCCAGACCCCGCTGCACATCGAGGTGCGGCGGGGCGCGGTCGCCGACCTCGGCAAGATCCTTGCCGACGGCCGGATCTCCTCCGGCGGCGAGGTCGCCGTGGTGGTCGGCCCCGGCCTCGGCGAGAAGGTCGTCGAACTGCTGCGCCCGTCGCTGCGCTCGGCCGAGGTGTTCGTGACCGGCGGGGGCACTCTCGACGCGTCGCTGGAGCTGGCCGGCAAGCTGCGGGCCGGGCACTACGACGCGGTGGTCGGCATCGGCGGCGGCAAGACCGTGGACACCGCGAAGTACGCGGCCAGCCGCTGGGGCCTGCCGATGGTCTCGGTGGCGACCAGCCTGGCCAACGACGGCATCGCCTCGCCGGTGGCCAGCCTGATCCACGAGGGCATCAAGGGTTCGTACGGGGTGCACATCCCGTTCGGCGTCGTCGTCGACCTGGACTTCGTGGAGAACGGGCCGGAATCGGTCAACCGGGCCGGCATCGGTGACGTGATCAGCAACATCAGCGCGCTGGCCGACTGGGAGCTGGCCCGAGAGGTGCGCGGTGAGCCGGTCGACGGCCTGGCCGCCTCGCTGGCCCGGATGGGCGCCGAGGCGGTGCTGACCATGCCCGGCGACATGAGCGACGACGCGTTCGTGACGGTGCTGGCCGAGGCGCTGATCTCCAGCGGTCTCGCGATGGCGGTCTGCGGCAGCAGCCGGCCGTCCAGCGGCGGCTGCCACGAGATCATGCACGCCACCGACTCACTCTTCCCCGACACCGCCTCGCACGGCGAGCTGGCCGGGCTCGGTGCGCTGTTCTGCACGTTCCTGCGCGGCGACGAGCGGCGCTTCGGGCAGATGTCCGAGTGCCTGGCCCGGCACCAGCTGCCGCGTACGCCCTCCGACGTCGGCCTGGACACCGAGCAGTTCGTGCGGATCGTCGAGTTCGCCCCGCGGACCCGGCCCGATCGCTACACCATCCTCGAGCACCTGGCCATGACGCCGGACGAGATCCGGCAGAAACTCGCCGAGTACGACGATGCCGTCGCAGCCCACTGAGCCGGCGCCCACGGCCGCCGACTACTACTCGGTGAACCGGGGCGGCGGCCTGTTCAGTGAGGGGATCAGCCAGCGGATCGGCGCCCGGATCGCGGTGCAGGCGCACCGGCGCCACCTCACCCCCACCGTGCTCACCATCTTCAACCTCGGGCTCGGGTGCCTGATCTCGTTCGTGGTGATCGCCGCGGCCGGCCCGGTGGCCGAGGGCAGCATCTGGGCGGCGCCGATCGGCCTGCTCGCGCTGATCGGCTGGCAGCTGGCGTACGCGTTCGACTGCTCGGACGGCCAGCTGGCGCGGGTCACCGGGCAGTCCAGCTCGGCCGGCGCCCGGCTCGACGTGCTGTGCGACGTCGCGGTGCAGTCCTCGCTGGTCGCGGCGCTGGCCGCCACCGCGAAGGCGCAGGAGCCGGACACCCCGGCGTGGCTGCTGGCCGCGTTCGCCGCGACCTGGATGGTCAACCTGGTCACCTCGGTGATGCAGAGCGGCGAGCAGGCGTCGAGCATGGTGACCAGCCGGTCCCTGCCGATCCGGGCGGTCAAGCTGGTCCGCGACTACGGCGCCGTGGTGGCCCTGGCCGGCGTGGTGCTCACCGTGGCGCCGCAGTGGACGGTCTGGTTCGTGGCCCTGTTCACCCTGATCAACGGCGGTTTCCTGGCCGCCAGCATCGCCTTCACCGGCCGCGCCGCGCTGCGCGGCTGAGCCGGCCGCGCGGCCGGCTCAGCCGCGGCCGGCCTCAGACCCGGACCGGGATGGCACTGGACGAGCCGATCACCTGGCCGGCCTCGTCCAGTGCCTCGGCCACCACGTACTCCGGTATGCCGGGCAGCGTCAGCGTGGTCTCGAAGCCGGTCCGGTCCGCCTCCACCGCGGTGCTCAGCGCGCGCGGCTGACCGCCGGCCCGGGCCCGCCAGCGGCTCACCCCGGTGTGCCCGTTCCAGCTGACGCTGGCGATCACGTTGTCACCCTCGACCCGCAACCCGAGCGCCGGCTGGTCCCGGGCCGCGCCGGCCCACTCCGCCTTGTACGCGCGGTACGACTGGTTGTCCTCCGGCAGATGCCCGGCCAGGCGTACCGTGCCGTCCGCGTTGTGCTCGGTGAAGTGCGGTTGCTGACCCCACCCGACGAAGGTGCCGCCGTCCGGCAGCTCGCGGAAGTTGCCCTGGGTCGGCGCGGAGACCCGCTGCGGGTGCACGTGCTCGGCGACGAAGGTGACGGTCTTGGCCTTCTCGTCGACCCGGAAGATCAGGCCGCGCGAGTAGTCCTTCTCGGTGGTGATCCCGGCGCCGTTGTCGAAGATGCTGTAGTCGCCGTCCCGGCGGCGCTGCAGGTCGTGCTGCCAGGAGAAGGCGGCCTTCTCGTCGACCCGGAAGTCGGACTTCTTCCCGCCGATCCGCCAGATGACCGCGCCCGTCTTGCGGTGCACCTTGTAGAGGCCCCAGGTGTGCCTGGCGGAGAACAGCAGGTGCCCGTCGGTGTCCAGGCTGACCGAGTTGGGGTGCAGGTAGTCGTAGGGCAGGTGCGCCGACTCGCCCTGGGGCAGCGGGGCGTACGACTCGTCCAGGCTGATGTGGTCCCGTCCCCGCCACTCGAACACCTTGCGGCCGGTCGCGACGTCGATCTCCTGAAGCACCCCGTCGTGCAGCACGCCATCGGCCGGGCCACCCATCGGGGTGAGGTCGAACGGGACCGGGTCGTACACCCAGAACAGCGCCGTCCCGTCCGGCGTGAGCACCAGGTCGTGCTGGTCGGCCTGCTCGCTGCCGGCCGCCCGGATCCGGGTGACCTCCCGGTAGGCCTGGTCCACCACGACGAACTCACCCTGCCCGACACCCTGCCCGCCGGTGCCGCCGATCGTCCCCTCCCACCAGGTCAGCACCGGTTCGCCGCGGTACCGCTGGGCCTTGAAGTCGATCGCCACGGTGGCCGGGTCGGGCACCTTCTTGAACCAGACCGGCGAGCCTTTCTCGTCGACGATCAGCGGCCCGCGCAGCGAGGCGCCGGCGAACGGTGTGAGGAAGACGAACCCGGGGGCCGTACCGGTGGCCGGCGTGGTGATGGTGACGTCGGGGAGGCCGTTCAGGTCCGGCCGGGAGCGGTACTTGGCCGGCGGCGCGGCCGGCGCGGCGGTCTGCGCCGGCGTCTCCTCGTCGCCGGCCCGGCCGAGCAGGAATCCGGCACCGCCGGCGACCACGGCCGCGGTCGCCGACCCGAGCAGGAGCGTGCGACGCGATACTCCGGACTGCGATATCGATCGATCGTTCACAGCGGCCAGGGTTCCCCGCCACGCGCGTGGATTACCTCGGAACGCGCTGTGAATCCGAAATCATGTCGGTGTAGATCTCGATCAGCCGCTTGGTGAGCACGTCCGGGTGGAAGTGGCGCAGGTAGCGCTCGCGGGCGTTGGCTGCCGCGGTCGTGGCGCCGGCCCGGGCGATCGGCAGCGCCGCGGCGAGCGACGCCGGGTTCGGCTGGGCCAGCCAGCCGGCCGCCGCAGAACCGGACCCGATGAGGTACGGGATTCCGCCCACCGCCGTGCCCAGGACCGCCCGGCCCGTCGACATCGCCTCCAGGATCACCGTCGGCAGCACGTCCTCCCAGGTCGGCACCGCGACGACCACCGCCGAGGCCCGGCGCGCCGCGGTCATCCCGGCCCGGTCCAGCGGGCCGAGGTAGGTGACGTCCGACCGTTCGGCCGCGGCCTGTTCGGCGAGCGGCCGCAACTCGCCGTCCCCGGCGATCCGCAGCGTGCCGAGCGAGCCGTCCGGGTGCCGGCGCCAGGCGTCCAGCAGCAGGCCCAGACCCTTCTCCGGGGAGAGCCGGGCGCCGTAGAGGAATCCGTCGCCCAGCGGTTCCGGCGTGCCCGGGTCGGGCAGTCCGTTCGGCTTGATCACGATCCGGTCGGCCGGGATGCCGTAGTCGGTGAGGTGCGCGGCGATCTTGTCGGTGAGCGCGATGTACCGGTCCACCGAGCGCCAGGTCCCCCGGTGCACGGCCAGGGTGGTCGCCATGATCGCGCTCTGCGCCGCCGAACCGCGGTAGCACCGGTGCTTGACGGCCGGCCAGCCGAACGCCTTGCCGCGACAGTCCCGGCAGTTGTGCCCGTCCCGGAAGTACAGCCCCGAGGAGCAGACCTGCCGGTAGTTGTGCACGGTCTGCACCACCGGCAATCCATGCGCGTGCGCGGTGCGAATCACCCAGGGAGAGAGCAGGGGGTACGGGTTGTGCAGGTGCAGAACGTCCGGGCGCTCCGCGGTGATCAGCCTCGACAGGTCGCGTTGCGCGTCGGCGCCGTACGCGGGCGAGATCGGCAGCAACACCTTGCGGCTCGCCGGCATCGCCTCGATCGAGTCCGAGCTGCGCTGGAACGGCACCACCTCGACACCGGCCGCGCGGAGCTGCTCGATCTCGGTGTCGACGATGACGTTCTCCCCGGACGGGATCGCCTCGCGATACCGGTTGTGCGCTACCACCACCTTCATGACGCGAGACGCTACCGTGAAGCGGTGCCCGAACTTCCCGAGGTCGAGGCGCTCGCGGCATACCTGCGTGAGCGCGCGGTCGGCCACACCGTGCAGCGCTTCGAGGTCTCGTCGTTCAGCGCGCTGAAGACGTACGATCCGGCGCCTTCGTCGTTGACCGGCCTGACCGTCACGAGCGCCGGCCGGCACGGAAAGTTCCTGGACATCGGCATCGGCCCAGAGGTGCACCTCGTCGTGCACCTGGCCCGCGCCGGCTGGCTGCACTACCGCGACTCGTTCAAGTCGCCCGCCCCGCTGAAGCCGGGCAGCGGCCCGATCGCGATCCGGGTCCGGCTCGACGACGGTTCCGGCTTCGACCTGACCGAGGCCGGTACGCAGAAGTCGCTCGCCGCCTACCTGGTGCGGGATCCGGCGACCGAGGTGCCCGGTGTGTCACGGCTCGGCCCGGACGCGCTGGCGATCTCCCTCGAGGAGTTCACCAACCGACTGAAAGGGCGAAACGGACAGATCAAGGGCGTGCTCACCGATCAGGAGGTGCTCGCCGGGATTGGGAACGCCTACTCCGACGAGATCCTGCACGTGGCCAAGCTGTCCCCGTTCGCGCTGACCGGAAAGCTCACCGACGAGCAGATCTCCACGCTCTACGAGGCGATGCGGGCCGTCGAGACCGACGCGGTCCAGCGGTCGGTCGGGCAGAAGGCGGCCGAGCTCAAGGGAGAGAAGCGCGCCGGGATGCGGGTGCACGCCCGGACCGGACTTCCCTGCCCGGTTTGTGGCGACAAAGTGCGGGAAGTCTCGTTCGCGGACAAGAGCCTGCAGTACTGCGCCACCTGCCAGACCGGCGGCAAGCCCCTGGCGGACCGGCGACTGTCCAAGCTCGTACGGTGAACCTGCCACCATTTGGTCACGGAACGTACATGCTGAGATTGCCCCCGAAGCGTCACCTTCACTCCGGCCGATCCATCGGTATAGTGGCTCGGTCCCTGGCAACCGTTATGACGCGAACGGGTATCGGCGGACCCGCCGACGATCCGAACGTCGTGGCGGTGCGTAATCTTTTTCCGGATGCGGGAGGACGTAGGCGAAGTGACGACTAGCCTGCATCGCCCAACTACCGACAGCAGCCGGAGCAAGCCTGTGGGGTACGACAGCTTCGAGTGGCAACAGCCCACTCCGAGCAACGGCGTACCCCGATCGGCGTGGACGCGGCAGCACCGCCGGCTGTCCCGCTGGCATCGGCCGTACACGTTCGCCCTGGTCGTGCTCGACCTGCTCTCGGTGATCGGCGCCAGCTACATCGCGAGCCTGCTGGAGAAGTCGCGAGCCGGGTTCACCACCCGCAGCTGGGGCTTCCTGGAGGGCACCGAGCTCTTCACCTTCTTCGCGTACGTGGCGCTGCCCCTCGGCTGGCTGCTCCTGCTCTGGACCAACGGCACCTACGACCGGCGCTACCTGGGCCTGGGCAGCGAGGAGTTCAAGCGGGTCGTCCGCGCCTCGGTCACCGTCGTGGCCTGCGTGTCGCTGCTCGCGTTCGCCACCAAGGCCGACCTGTCCCGCGGCACGGTCGCCACGGCGTCGCTGACCGCGCTGGTCTTCATCCTGCTGAGCCGGGTGTCGGCACGGCAGGTCCTGCACTTCGCCCGGCGACGCACCGGGCACGGTGCACACCGGATGGTCCTGGTCGGCACGCTGCCCGAGGCGCTCGAGGTCTACACCGCGGTCACCCGGAGCCCGGCTGCCGGCCTGATCCCGGTCGCCATCCACATCACCGACGGGTACGCGGCCGCCCGCGGCATCGAGACCCCGGTCCCGGTCTACGCCGGACGCGACGTGCTGTCGCTGGTCCGCGAGGTCGGCGCCGACACGATCGCGGTCTGCGGCTCGGCCAGCGCCGAGCCCGGCGAACTGCGCCGGCTGGCCTGGCAGCTCGAGGGCACCGGTGTGGACCTGGTGGTCGCGCCGCAGCTCACCGACATCGCCGGGCCCCGGGTGCACATCCGCCCGATCGAGGGTCTGCCGCTCCTGCACGTCGAGGAGCCGACCCTCTCCGGCCCCGGCTGGCTGGTCAAGAACCTGATGGACCGGGTCGCCGCCGGCCTCGGCCTGCTGATGATCAGCCCGATCCTGGCGTTCATCGCGATCGGCATCCGGCTCTCCGACCCCGGTCCGGTCTTCTTCCGGCAGACCCGCGTCGGCCACGACGGGCGGACCTTCCGGGTGTGGAAGTTCCGGACCATGTATGTGGACGCCGAGGAGCGCAAGGCCACGCTGGAGGAGCTCAACGAGTCCGACGGCATGCTCTTCAAGATGAAGCACGACCCGCGGATCTTCGCCTTCGGGCAGAAGCTGCGGGCCACCTCGCTGGACGAGCTGCCTCAGCTGATCAATGTGCTCAAGGGCGAGATGTCCCTGGTCGGTCCCCGTCCGCTGCCCGCGGACGACGGCGACTACCTGGGCGACGTCCGCCGCCGTCTCCTGGTCCGCCCCGGAATAACAGGTCTGTGGCAGGTGAGTGGACGGTCCGACCTGTCCTGGGACGAAGCGGTCCGCCTCGACCTCTACTACGTCGACAACTGGTCGCTCACCTACGACCTGAGCATCCTCTGGCGCACCATCTTCGTGGTCCTAAAGCGCAAGGGCGCGTACTGAGTTTGCTGGCTCCGCTTCGCTCCGCGGCGATTGCCTTGTAACCGGTGAGATGGCAGCTGATTTCCCGCCGTCCGCAAACCCCGCGGCCGTCGAAAAATCAGGTGCCATCTCACCGGCGGCAATCGCGGGGCTGCGGGGCTGGACGGACTTACACGGACCCGTCAGGATCGCTGCGTGGCTGGTCAAATCGGGAGCGCGCTGGCGGTGATCGCCGTTCTGGCTGCGCTGGCGGCTGCCGTGGTGGCGGTGTTGCGGCTGCGGGCCCGGCGCGGGATCGCCACGACGATGCAGCGGGCCACCTACGACGTGTTGCACACCGCTGCCCTGGCGGCCGAGCCGCTGCGGGCCGGGCTCACCCCGGCGACCGCGGGCAAGGCTGCCCGGCCTCTGCGCACCCTGGTGGGCGCGGTCGGGCTGGCGATCATCGACGGCGAGCGCTGCCTGGCGTACGACGGACGCGGCACCCACCATCAGGACCAGCTGACCGCGGCCGCGCGCCGGGCGGTCGGGGCACGGCGTTCGGTCGTACTCAACAGCTCTGATCTTCCGTGTGACCGGATGGATTGCGTGGTCCGCGGCGCTGTGGTGGCGCCGCTGGACAGTGCGGCGGAGGCCGCGCTCGTCGCGGTGGCGGACAGCCAGCCGGCGCCCGGCCTGGTCCAGGCGACGCTGGAGGCGGCGCGCTGGGCCGGCTCCCAGCTGGCTTTGGCCGAGCTGGATTCGTCCCGCGAGCGGCTGGCCCGCGCCGAGGTGAAGGCGTTGCGGGCGCAGATCAGCCCGCACTTCATCTACAACGCGCTGACCGCGATCGCCTCGTTCGTGCGAACCGATCCGGAGCGCGCCCGCGAGCTGATCCTGGAGTTCGCCGAGTTCACCCGGTACTCGTTCCGGGCGCACGGCGAGTTCACCACGCTCGCCGAGGAGCTGCGCTCGATCGACCGGTACCTGACCATCGAACGCGCCCGGTTCGGCGACCGTCTGCAGGTCCGCCTGCAGATCGCGCCCGAGGTGCTGCCGGTCGGTCTGCCGTTCCTCTGCCTGCAACCGCTGGTGGAGAACGCGGTGCGGCACGGCCTGTCCCGCAAACCGGGCGTCGGTATGGTGAGCATCGAAGCACGCGACGCCGGCGCCGAATGCCACATCACGGTGGAGGACGACGGGGTCGGCATGGATCCGGCGGTGTTCGGCAGCGACGGGCCGGAGAACGAGGACGGGCAGCACGTCGGCCTGGTGAATGTGGATGAGCGGCTGCGTTCGGTGTTCGGCGATCACAACGGCCTGGTGGTGGAGACCGCGCCCGGCGCGGGTACGAAGGTGAGCATGCGGGTGCCGAAATTCCATCCACAGGTGCGGGCATGAGCCTGGTGGTGCTGGCGGTCGATGACGAGCCGCCGGCCCTCGACGAGCTTGCGTACCTGCTCAACGCCGACGGCCGGGTGGCGCACGTGCACCGGGCCGGCGATGCCACCGAGGCGCTTCGCGTGCTGCGCGACACCGAGGTCGACGCGGTCTTCCTGGACATCCGGATGCCCGGCCTGGACGGCATGGAGCTCGCCCGGATCCTGCGCCGGTTCGCGCAGCCGCCGGCGATCGTCTTCGTGACCGCCTACGACGACGGCGCGGTGGACGCGTTCGACCTGGGCGTCACCGATTACGTGCGCAAGCCGGTGCGGGCCGAGCGCCTGGGGGAGTCGCTGCGCCGGGTGGCCGGTCTGCGCTCCGCGCCGGCGCCGGCGATGCCGCCGGACGAGCCGGCGATTCCGGTGGAGCTGGCCGGCACCACGCGCATGCTGCCGCGGTCCTCGGTGCGGTGGGTGGAGGCGCAGGGTGATTACGCACGGCTGCACACCGGAGAAACTTCCCATCTGGTACGCGTATCGCTCGCCACCCTCGCCGAACGCTGGGCCAACGCCGGCTTCGTCCGCATCCACCGGTCGTACCTCGTGCAACTTCGCCTGGTCACCGAGCTGCGGCTGACCAACTCCGGTTACGTGGTGGCGGTCGACGGGGCGGAGTTGCCGGTGAGCCGCCGGCACACCCGGGAGCTGAAGGACCGCCTGATCCGGGCCGCGAAGCACGACTGGACCCGCTAATCCACACCGTAATCCACAGGACCACAGACTTCTCCACAGAGTTATCCACAGGCCCTGCAACTTGCAGGATCATCTCCACAGTTCGTTCACAACTCCAACCCCGCTCCTGCGCACCCGGTCAATAGGCTCACGGCCGACGGATGCGTCACGGACGGAGGTGTGGGAAACGTGGAGACGACCGAGCGGCGAGTCCTCGTCGTCGAGGACGAGCGGGCCATCGCCGACGCCGTGGCCGCCCGGCTGCGCGCCGAGGGTTTCCTGGTGCAGGTGGTCGGCGACGGTCCGAGCGCCGTCGAGACCGCCCGCAACACCCACCCCGACGTGATCGTCCTGGACGTGATGCTGCCCGGCTTCGACGGTCTGGAGGTCTGTCGCCGGATCCAGGCGGAGCGACCCGTACCGATCCTCATGCTCACCGCCCGCGGCGACGAGACGGACCTGCTGGTCGGGCTCGCGGTCGGCGCCGACGACTACATGGCGAAGCCGTTCTCCATGCGTGAGCTGGCCGCCCGGGTGCACGCGCTGCTGCGCCGGGCCGACAAGGCGGCCACGGTGACCACCGCCCCGCGGCCGGACACCACCACGATCCGGCTCGGCGATCTGGAGATCAATCAGGCGGAGCGGCGCGTGCTGCGCGGCGGGGTCGAGGCGCACCTGACCCCGACCGAGTTCGACCTGCTCGTGCACCTGGCCGGGCGGCCCCGGACGGTGCTGCCCCGGGAGCGTCTCCTGGCCGAGGTCTGGGGCTGGGCCGACGCCTCCGGCACGCGTACGGTCGACAGTCACATCAAGGGTCTACGGCGCAAGCTCGGTGCGGACCTGATCCGGACCGTCCACGGCGTCGGGTACGCCCTGGAGGTCGACCGATGATGCTTCGGATCCACAACTTCGCCGCCCGCCTGTTCGGCTGGCTGCCACGTCCGCTCGACCCGGTCCGCTCGATCAAGGCGAAGCTCTCCCTGGCTCTCGGTTTCGCCGGCGGGGTGGGCCTGCTGGTCTTCCTGTGGAGCATCGACTTCTACCGGGTCGACCTGCTGTGGATCGCCATCGCCGCGGCACTCGGGCTGGTCACACTCCAGGTGATGGCGCACGGCGCGACCGTGCCGCTGCGGGAGATGACCGTCGCGGCCCGGGCGATGGCCCGCGGCGACTACACCCGCCGGGTCCGGACCCGGTCGCAGGACGAGGTCGGTGAGCTGGCCGCGGCCTTCAACCAGATGGCGGCGGATCTGGCGGCCGCGGACCGGCAGCGGCGCGAGCTGATCGCGAACGTCTCGCACGAGTTGCGTACGCCCATCACCGCACTTCAGGGCATGTTGGAGAACATCGTCGACGGGGTCGCCGCGGCCGAACCGGAGACCATGCGCACCGCCCTCGCCCAGACCGAGCGCCTCAGTCGCCTGGTCACCGATCTGCTCGATCTGTCCAGACTGGATGCCGGCGTCGTGCCGTTGCGCCGGAATCTGATCGACGTCCCGTCCTTCCTCGACGAGGTGGCCCGGGAGGCCGCGGTGAACGCCGACGGCACCGGGCTCGACGTGAAGTTCGAGGTGTCCGCGCCCGGAATCGTGCTCTCCGGTGACCGGGAGCGGCTGCACCAGGTCTTCGCCAACCTGCTCGACAACGCGGCCCGGCACAGCCCACCGAGCGGTGTCGTCACGGTCCGGGCCGAGCGCCGGGACGAGCACTGCCTGTTCTCGGTGATCGATCAGGGTGCCGGGATCCCGGCCGCCGACCGGGAGCGGGTCTTCGAACGGTTCACCCGGGGCGAGCGGGCCACCGGCGGCGGCACCGGGCTGGGCCTGGCGATCGCCCGCTGGGTGGTGCAGCTGCACCGGGGCACGATCGCGGTGGTCGAGCCGGAGGACCACCAGGGCTGCCAGATCCAGGTTCGTCTCCCCCTGCAAGCCGTCTGATCCCGGAAGGCACCGACATGTCCACGGCACCGCTTACTCCATCAACCGGACATAAAGGAATTCCAACCCAAAAGATCGAGGGCGGCCCACTCCACGGTCCGTGGCCACCGCTCACCGAATGGGACCGCCGCTGGCCCGGCCCGGGTCGTCCGGCCTCCGCCGCCACGATCTACGCGCTTCTCGCGGCAGCCGTGGTCGCCGCTTTGACTGTGCCGTTGGACCGGCCCGGCGTCGGCTGGCTCGTCACCGTGAGCGCCGGCACCACCGCGCTCGTGGTCGCCCGCCTCATTCCGGACAACGATCCCCTTCCGGCACTCTTCCCGCGCAGCGAACCAGCCGCCTCCTGGACCCGCTTCGCCTGGGCCGGCGCCACGATCGCCCTGCTCGCGGTCGGCACCTTTCGGTCCGCCGACTGGCTCTTCGTGCTCTGCGTGCTGACCGCCACGGTCACCGCGGTGCTGGCGGTCAGCACCGGACGCTCGATGCGCGCCATCGTCGCCTCGTACGTCATCGTTCCGTTCGCCGTGCTCCGCGGTCAGGTCTGGCTGCAACGGGGCTTCGCCCGGCTGAGCGCCCGCGGATCGAACGGCACCGGCATCCGCGTGGCGGCCACCATCGCGGTCTCGATCGCGCTGCTCACCGTCTTCGGCTCGCTCTTCGTCTCGGCCGACGCCGCCTTCGCCCGGGCCTTCACCGCGCTGATGCCGGACATCCGCGTCGACACGATCGTCCGGTGGGTGTTCCTCACCGCTCTGACGTTCGCCCTGCTCGGTGCGGCCGCCTACCTCCGGGCCGCGCCGCCCGACGTCAGCCGGCTGGACAGCACCGAGGGCCGCAAGGTCCGCCGCCTGGAGTGGGCTGTCCCGCTCGGCCTGCTCACCCTGCTCTTCGCCGCGTTCGTGGCGGTCCAGCTCACGGTGCTCTTCGGCGGCAGCCGGCATGTGGTGGAGACCGAAGGCCTCACCTACGCCGAATACGCCCGCAGCGGCTTCTGGCAGCTCTGCATCGTCACCGGCCTGACCCTGGTGGTGCTGGCCGGGGCGGCCCGCTGGGCACCGCGTACCGAGGCTGCCGACCGGACCCTGCTGCGGTGCGTGCTGGGTGCCCTGGCTGTGCTCACCCTGGTCATCGTCGCGTCCGCGCTGCACCGGATGAACGTCTACACCGACATGTACGGCCTGACCCGCCTGCGCCTGCTGGTCGCCTGCTGCGAGGTCTGGTTCGGGTTCGTGCTCGTCCTGGTGCTGGTGGCGGGCATCCGCATCCGGGCCGCCTGGCTGCCGCGGGTGGCCATCGCCGCGGGGGTGCTGGCCCTGCTCGGCCTCGCCGGAGCGAACCCGGACGGCCTGATCGCGGAGAATCACGTGCACCGGTACGAGCGGACCGACCGCATCGACATGGCGTACCTCAGCGGCCTCTCCGCCGACGCCGTCCCCGCGATCGCCGAGCTCGACGACGCCGGCCGCCGGGACTGCCTGATCTGGGCGATCGGCGACCGGATGCCGGCCGACGACGCCTGGTGGGAGTGGAACCTGGGCCGGCAGACCGCCCGTGAGCTAGCGGTGGACCACCCGTCCATCGGCTCGTCGAAATGCACCGAAGCGATCTACAGGGATTGACATTCCGCCGGGGGCGGAGAGACTGCCGAACATGGCCGCCGATCCGCCCCCGAGCCCGCGTACCCGGGTGGTGCTCGCCGAGGCCGCGACCCGGCGCACCCCCGCCGACCGGGTCCGCGCCGACCTCACCGAGCAGACCCCGGTCGGTGAGGCGCTGGTCAAGGGCCTGGTCCGGGCCCAGTTGGCGCTCGCCCTGCGGCTCGCGCTGGTGGTCGCCGCCGGGCTGGGGACACTGCCGCTGCTCTTCGCCGCGGCGCCTGCCGTCGGGAGTCTCCAGATCTTCGGGGTGCACCTGCCCTGGCTGCTGCTCGGCCTGGGTTCGTTCCCGTTCCTGGTCGGCGTCGGGGCCGCCTACGTGCGCTGGGCGGAACGCAACGAGCAGGACTTCGTCGCGCTGATCCGCAGGCCGGAGCAGTGAACCCGTACCTCGCCCCCGGCCTGGTCGTGGTGGTGCTGCTGACCGTGGCCATCGGCGCGTACGGTCTGCGGTTTGCACGCACCACATCGGACTTCCTGGTCGCGTCCCGCTCGGTCAGCCCGTCCTGGAACGCGGCGGCGATCAGCGGCGAATACCTCTCCGCAGCGTCCTTCCTGGGTGTCGCCGGACTGATCCTCTGCTACGGCGTGGACATGCTCTGGTACCCGGTCGGGTTCGCCGCCGGATACCTCGCGCTGCTGCTCTTCGTCGCCGCGCCGCTGCGCCGCTCGGGCGCGTTCACCCTGCCCGACTTCTGCCAGGTCCGGCTCCGGTCGGTCGCCCTGCGCCGGCTGGCGACCGCGTTCGTGCTGTTCATCGGCTGCCTCTACCTGCTGCCGCAGTTGCAGGGCGCCGGCCTGACGTTCAGCACGGTGACCGGCGGCTCGTACGCCTGGGGTGCCCTGCTCGTCGGCGTGGTCGTCACCGCGAACGTGGCGTTCGGCGGGATGCGGGCGATCACCTTCGTGCAGGCCTTCCAGTACTGGCTCAAATTGACCGCGCTCGCCGTACCGATGATCTTCTTGATCCTGCAGTGGCAGGCCGACGGCCGCCCGGCCGCCACCCCACCGGCCGGCGCTGTCTTTCCGGCAGCGACCACGGTCGTGGTCGAGCGGGACGCGATCCTCGACGACGGTCGCGCTGTCGGGGCCGGCGAGACGCTGCACTTCGCGGCGGGCGACCCGGTGCCGCAGCTGAGCACGGTCGAGGCCCGCTTCGGCCCGGACTGGCTGCTGCCCGGCGGGGAACTCGGTCTCTTCGCGACGTACTCGCTGATCCTCGCCACCTTCCTCGGCACCATGGGCTTACCGCACGTATTAGTCCGTTTCTATACCAATCCGGACGGCGCTTCGGCCCGCCGCACCACCCTCGTGGTCCTCGCCATGGTCGGCATCTTCTACCTGCTGCCGACCCTCTACGGGGTGCTCGGCCGGATCTACACGCCGCAACTGCTGATGACCGGCCAGACCGACGCGGTGGTGCTGCTGCTCCCCGAGGCCGCGCTGGGCGGCGGCCATCTGGGCCGGCTGCTCGGCGCCCTGGTCACCGCGGGCGCGCTCGCCGCGTTCCTCTCCACGTCATCCGGCCTGCTCACCAGCGTCGCCGGCGTGATCTTCACGGATGTCCTGCGGGCCGGCCGCAGCGGCTCGATCCGCGACTTCCGGGTGGCCACCGTGCTCGCCGCCATCGTGCCGACCGCGCTCGCCCTGTACGTGTCCGACATGGACGTCTCCCAGGTAGTCGGCCTCGCCTTCGCCGTCGCCGCGTCAAGCTTCTGCCCACTGCTGGTGCTCGGCATCTGGTGGCGCGGCCTGACCGACATAGGCGCCATAGCCGGAATAGTCGCCGGCGGCGGCGCCGCCATGGCCGCAGTGCTGATCACCGTGCTCGGCCCACCCTTGACCGGCAGCGCAGCCGAACTCGTCGAACAACCAGCCGCCTGGACCGTCCCCCTCGCCTTCCTGGTCATGATCGGCGGCTCCCTACTGACCAGCCGCCGCGTGCCCACCGACGTAGGCGCCACCATGCTGCGCCTCCACGCCCCAGAATCCCTGAGAACCTGAACCCCCCATTTCGGTACGGGTCAGCCCCGTCCCGCCAATTTCTCCCCGTCCCCCACTACAACGCGACCACCAGCCCACTCCAGGCCCCAGCGCCCGCGCCGGGCTCACCCACGGCGCAAGCCACCCCCACCCGCCCCTCCACTGCCCCTTCCCAGCCGCAAAGCAGCCCTCACCGTCAGCCCAACACCACCAGCTGACCCCCACCGTCCCTTCCCGGCCCGCGAGGCAGCACTCACCGTCAGCCGACCTCACCAGCTGACCCCCACCGCCCCCTCCCAGCCCGAGAAGCAGCACTCACCGTCAGCCGGATCCGCTGGCTGACGGCCACCGTCCCCTCCCGAGCCGGGAAGCAGCACTCACCGTCAGCCGCACCCGCCGGCTGACGGCCAGCGTCCCTTCCCGGGCCGGGAAGCAGCACTCACCGTCAGCCGGATCCGCCGGCTGACGGTCGGCGTTCCTTCCTGGGTGGGGGAGCGTTCGTGGTCGGCTTTGATTTAAGGATCTTTAAGGTTCGATGGTCGACCGGGGTGGGGGCGCGGCCGTAATTCTGGTCATGAGAGCACGCAGAGGATCCTTCAAGCGGCCGGGCAGCGGATTCACCGGCGGCAACCGCAAGATCGTCATCGGGCTGGTCGTCGCGGCGCTGGCCGGCGGCGGCATCGCGATCGGCACCGGGTTGAGCAACGCCTCGACGACCTGCGACGGCCTGGACCAGGCGATTCAGCGCAATCTGGACTTCATGGCCGAGCAGCGCGCCAACCCGAACGCGCAGACCGAAGCCGTGCTCAAGAACCGCCAGGACGTCATCGACCTGATCAACCTGCAGCGCCAGCAGGCTGGCTGCACCGGCCAGGTCGCCGCGCCGCCCGCGCAGGAAGAGGCCGCGCCGGAGGAGAACGCCCCGCCCGCAGGAGAGGAAGGCGCGGAAGAGGGAGGCGCAGAAGAGGGCGCGCAGGAAGGCGCAGAGGAAGGCGCGGGAGAAGGCGCAGAGGGCGCGCAAGGAGGCGCAGAGGGCGCGCAAGGAGGCGCCGAGAACGGGCAGGCAGGTGAGGTGGTCTGCCAGGGCTCGACCGTCACCCTGTCCGGTGAGGCCGGCGCACCCTTCGCCTCCAGCGGCACGCACCCGATCGGCACGGTCCTGAAGGTCACGAACCTGGACAACAACAAGAGCATCACGGTCACCGTGGAGACCACCTCGGGCAGCTGCATCCTGCTCAACAACGCCGCGTTCGAGCAGGTCCGCGAGCCGGGCAAGTTCCTGATCCGGCGTGCTGTGATCGAGCGGGTGGGCTGATCGGCTCCGGCCCGGACCGGTGGTTCCGGCCCGCCGGTCCGGGTGTTCCCCGATCACCCGCTGTACCGATACGTTCGTGTACATGAGCATTCCGGCACAGCGCCCGCCCAGCGAGGGCGCCACCGCGGCGATGTCGTTGCGCGGGCTGGTCAAGCGGTTCGACACCCGCCTCGCCGTCTGCGACGTGAGCCTGGAGGTCCCAGCCGGCTCGTTCTACGGTCTGCTCGGCCCCAACGGGGCCGGCAAGACCACGACTCTCTCGATGGCGGTGGGCCTGCTGCGGCCCGACGCGGGTCAGGCGATGCTGTTGGGGTACGACGTCTGGCACTCACCCGCCGAGGCAAAGGCGCTGGTCGGCGTCCTGCCCGACGGTGTCCGCATGTTCGACCGGCTGAGCGGCCCGGAGCTGCTCGCCTATCACGGCCTGCTCCGCGCGATGCCGGCCGACATCGTCGATCAGCGGTCCCGCGACCTGCTCGACGTGCTCGAGTTGGGCGTCGACAACCGCACCCTGGTGGTCGACTACTCGGCCGGCATGAAGAAGAAGATCGGCCTGGCCTGCGCGCTGCTGCACGCGCCTCGCCTGCTCGTGCTGGACGAGCCGTTCGAGGCGGTCGACCCGGTTTCAGCCGCTTTGATCCGTGACATCCTCCAGCGGTACGTCTCCGGCGGCGGAACCGTAGTCTTTTCCAGCCACGTGTTGGAGGTCGTCGAGCGCCTCTGCTCCCACGTGGCGATCATGTCGGACGGCGTGTTGCGAATGCACGGCCCGCTGGCCGAGGTTCGCGGTACCCGCTCCTTGCAGGACGTCTTCGTGCAGGTCGTCGGCGGCCGCGTGGCCACCGGTTCGGAGCTGGCGTGGCTGTGAGCCCGGCTGTCACCACGATCTGGCCGTTCGTCCGTCTCAAGCTCCGGATCACCCGCAACGGACTGCGGGGCCGTCCCGCCCGGATCGTCATGTTCGTGCTCGGCGCCGTCGCCGCCTGCATGCTCGCCGTCCTCGGTTATGCGGCCTTCGCCACTCCCGGCCTGCTCGACAGCGCCCGTTCGGCGGGCATCCTGTTCGCGTTCGGCGGCGGGCTGCTGGTGTTCGGTTGGCTGTTCCTGCCGCTGCTCTTCTTCGGTGTGGACGATTCGCTCGATCCAGCACAGTTCGCACTGCTGCCGCTGACTCGGCGCACCCTTCTGGCCGGTTTGTCGGTGGCCGCGCTGATCGGGCTTCCGGCACTCGCCACCCTGGCGGCCACCGCCGGCATGGTGGACACCGCGGCCCGGCTCGGCGGTCCCGGCGCGGCCCTGGCCCAGGTCCTCGGCGTCCTCTGCGGACTTGTTCTGTGCGTCACCGTCAGCCGCGCGGTGACCAGCGCGTTCGCCACCGCATTGCGGTCCCGCCGGGCCCGCGACCTGGCCACCATCCTGCTCGCGGTGGTGGCGGCCTCGCTCGGTCCGGCCCAGTTGCTGCTGCTCGGCCTGCTGAACCGAGCCGACTGGGAGAGCGTGGAGACGATCGCCGCGGTCGTCGGATGGACCCCGTTCGGCGCGCCGTACACGGTCGGTCTGGATGTCGCGGCCGGCCGCGCGTGGGCCGTACCCCTCAAGCTCTTGATCGTGTCGGCCGCCGTGAGCGGCCTGTTGTGGTGGTGGAGCCGCACGCTGGAACGTGCGATGGCGGGCGCGGCGACCGCCGGCAGCCGGCGTGGCCTCACCGCGACCCGGCTGGACGGTCGCGGTCCGGTCGCTCAGCTGCTGTTCCGCTGGTCGCCGCGAAGTCGCTTCGGTGCCCTGATGGCGCGCGAGACGCGCTATTGGTGGCGGGAGACGCGGCGGCGCGCCGCCTTGATCACCCTGGCGGTGGCCGGGCTCTTCCTGCCGCTCTCGTCCGCCTTCGGCTCGGACGGCGGCGGTGCGCGCAACCTGGCCGTGCTGGTCAGCGCCATCGCGCCGATCGGTCTGGCAAACCAGTTCGGGTACGAGGGAAGCGCGTACGCCACCAACCTGGCCACCGGGATCTCGGGGCGACTGGAGGTGCACTCCCGTGCTGCGGCACATGCCCTGTTCACGGTGCCGATGCTGCTGCTGGTCGCGCTGGTGACCGGTCTGCTGGCGGGTGGCCGGCCGGAGTCGATCCCGGCCCAGTTCGGCACCCTGATCGCCACCTACGGAGTCGGGCTGGCCCTGGTGCTGCCGGTCTCGGTCCGCGCCGCGTACGCCCTGCCCGACCCGACCACCCCGTTCGCGCTCTCCTCGGGTGGTGGTCTCGGCAAGGCGCTGCCCGCCCTGGGCGCGATGTTCGGCGCTCTGATCGGCGCGCTGCCGGTGATCCTTGCCGGCCATCTCCTCGGCCCGGTCTGGCTCTGGGTCGGTCTGCCGATCGGTCTGGCCTACGGCGCGGCGGCGTACGCGTTCGGCGCCCATCTGGCCGGCGGCCTGCTGGACCGCCGGATGCCCGAGGTGCTGGCCGCGGTCACTGCCCGCTAACTGGAACGTTTCCGCAGGCCACTGCGGCGCACGAAGATCACTCGGCGCTCGACGGCGTCGCCGGTCGGCCCCAGGACGTACCCGTCGATCCAGAGCCAGCCGTCATAGGTGATCCGCGGGTCGACCCGGATCACCCGGAACGTCAGCGCCCGGCTGCCGGCGAACTGCACACTGGCCGCACCGCCCACGTAGAGCACGTCGCCGGCCTGGGGCAACGCGTCTGTCATGCGACTCGACATTACACAGACCGAGGACCCGGTCATCGGACAATTTGGACGGTACGCCGACGGCCACCCGTCGGTGAAAGATCAGGCCTGACCAGCGGCTCGGGATCCGGCGCGCACTTCTGTCCCCCGGTTGAGAATGACGGCACGGAGACCGTCGCGGCGCACGAAGATCCGGCGGCGCTGCATCGCATTTCCCGCCGGCCCGATCACATAGCCGTCGAGCCACAGCCAGCCGTCGTAGGTGACTCGCGGATCGACCTTGATGATCCGGAAGAGGAGACCTCGATCGCCGGAGAACTGGACGCTCGCCTCGGGACCGACCTGGACGACGTCGCCCGGCCGCAACACGGTTTGCGGCATGCGCCGCCTCCTCTCCGCCCGGCGAAGGTTCCCTACAAAATAGTTTGTGATCAATTAAACGGGATAGCGACATGCACAATCTGTAATCGGGAGAATGATCGGGTGAATCCCAACGAGGCGGGTGGGCGCATCCACTCCACCGACCCGTTCGCCGTACCGGACTCGGCGAAGTCCCCGGTGCGCAGGCTGCGCGGCCGGTTCGCCGCGCCGGTCACGATCTGGACCACGCCCGGCCCCGCCGGGCTGACCGTCTCCTCCACCGTGGTTGCGGACGGGGATCCCGGCCGGATCCTCGGCCTGATCGACGAGGAGAGCGACTTCTGGGACGCCGTCCTGTCCTCCGGCGTCTTCGCGGTGGTGCCGCTCACCCCGGCCGACCGGCAGCTCGCCGACCGGTTCGCCGGGCTGATGCCGGCGCCCGGCGGGCTCTTCGCCACCGGCGAGTGGCGACAGACGGCGTACGGGCCGGTGCCGGCAGAGGCCTCCACCTGGGTCGGCTGCCGGCTCGACAGCAACCGGCCCTGCGGCTGGGCGGTGCTGGTCGAGGGCCTGATCGAATCGACCGAGATCGGCACGTCGGCGTCGCCGCTGGTGCACTACCGGGGGCGGTACACCGAGCTCGCGTGACTGCCGCTCAGCGCACTCAGACCGCCACTCAGCGCAGACCCCGACCGGGGGCCGGTGACCTGACCCACTCCTTCGTACGGTGCCGGAAAGTTCGCCCGCCCCCACGAAGGTGGTGATCCCGTGCCGGCATCCGCCGAGAGATATCTCGAGGTACAGAATTCCGAGGAGTTCAGCAGGCTGCGCCACAAGCTGCGCAGCTTCATCTTCCCGACGACGGTCGCATTCATCGTCTGGTACTCCCTCTACGTGCTCCTCTCCGCGTACGCGCGGGACTTCATGAGCATCAAGCTGATCGGCAACATCAACGTCGCGCTGGTCTTCGGGCTGCTCCAGTTCGTCTCGACGTTCCTGATCGCCTGGTACTACTCCCGGTACGCCGCGCAGAAGCTCGACCCGCTCGCTGACGACATCTACAACGAGCTGGAGAACGGCGAGAAGGCCGTGGGCACCACCACCACGACCGAGGGGAACGCCCAGTGACCGGGGCAGCACTCGCCGCGGAGGCGAACGCCAGTGGTTCTCGCACCCTGACCATCACGCTGTTCCTGGTCTTCGTCGCTATCACGCTGGGCATCACTGTCTGGGCCAGCCGGCAGACCAAGACCGCCACCGACTTCTACGCCGGTGGCCGGCAGTTCTCCGGTTTCCAGAACGGCATGGCCATCGGTGGCGACTACATGTCGGCGGCGTCCTTCCTCGGCATCGCCGGCCTGATCGCCCTGTACGGCTACGACGGCTTCCTCTACTCGATCGGCTTCCTGGTCGCGTGGCTGGTGGCGCTCCTGCTGGTCGCCGAGTTCCTGCGCAACTCCGGTCGATACACGATGGCCGACGTGCTCGCGTTCCGGATGCGCCAGCGCCCGGTACGCACCGCCGCCTCGGTCTCCACCATCGTCGTGTCGATCTTCTACCTGATCGCGCAGATGGTCGGCGCGGGCGCTCTGGTGTCGCTGCTGCTCGGCATCTCGCCGGGCACGACCTTCCTGGGCATGGACGCGGAGACCGCCAAGGTAGCCACGATCATCCTGGTCGGCGCCCTGATGATCATTTACGTCACGGTCGGCGGCATGAAGGGCACCACGTACGTCCAGATCGTCAAGGCGTTCATGCTGATGGGCGGCGCCCTGATCATGGTCATCATGGTGCTGGCGCACTACAAGTTCAACCTGTCCGCGCTGCTCGGCGACGCCGCTGACCAATCCGGCAAGGGCTCGGCCTTCCTCGAACCCGGTCTGCGCTACGGCGTCGAGACCGCGGGCGACGCGGCCAAGACGTTCTACAGCAAGATGGACCTGCTCTCGCTGGGCCTCGCGCTGGTGCTCGGCACGGCCGGTCTGCCGCACATCCTGACCCGGTTCTACACCGTTCCGACCAGCCGGATCGCGCGCAAGAGCGTGCTCTGGGCGATCGGCATCATCGGTACGTTCTACCTGTTCACCCTGGCCCTCGGCTTCGGCGCGGCGGCTCTGGTGGGCGGCGAGAACATCACCGCGCAGGACAAGGCCGGCAACACCGCCGCGCCGCAGCTCGCCCAGCAGCTCGGCATCGACTACCTGGGCGGCGAGACCGGTGGCTCGATCATGCTGGCGGTGATCGCGGCGGTCGCCTTCGCCACGATCCTCGCCGTGGTCGCCGGCCTCACGCTCGCCTCGTCGTCGAGCCTCGCGCACGACTTCTACGCCAGCGTGATCAAGCGGGGCACCGCCTCCGAGCGGGACGAGGTACGGGTCGCCCGCATCTCCGCCCTGCTCATCGGCGCGGTCGCGATCGCTCTGTCGATTTTCGCGCAGAGCCTGAACGTGGCGTTCCTGGTGGCGCTGGCGTTCGCGGTGGCGGCGTCGGCGAACCTGCCGGCGATCCTCTACAGCCTGTTCTGGCGCCGGTTCAACACCGCGGGCGCGCTCTGGTCCATCTACGGCGGTCTGGGCGCCGCGGTCATCCTGGTGTTCTTCTCACCGGTGGTGTCCGGCTCGCCGACGGCGATGTTCCCGGACCAGGACTGGCACTGGTTCCCGCTGTCCAACCCGGGCATCATCTCGATCCCGCTGGGCTTCTTCTTCGGATGGCTCGGCACCGTGATCTCCAAGGAGACCGACCCGGAGAAGTACGCGGAGCTGGAAGTCCGGTCCCTCACCGGACACGGGGCGCACTGACCTACATCCCCCGTCACGGGCCGGCGCAGTCGCCGCGCCGGCCCGTGCTTCCGCGGAAACTCCTACCTTCGTGCCGATGGGTGTGGAGCACCGGGCGCACTGGGAATCACTCCGTAATCTGGAGTACATGTCAGCCACCACCTCTCCCAGCGGCAACTCCTCCGGACGGGCTTCCGTGCCCGCCTACGGCGGCCGGGCTTCGGTGCGCCCCGATCGTGACTGGGCACCCGGAGGCGGTGGCGGAAACGGTCCCGGCGGCCCGGGTGGTCCCGGCGGCCCCGGTCGTTCGTACGGCGGTCGCCGCCCGCGGCCCCGCTGGCGCCGGATCTTCCTCGTCGCCGGCATCGCCGTCCTGGTCCTCGCGCTGATCGGCGGCATCGCGGCGTACGGCTACATCAACGGCCTCGACAAGGACATCAAGCGCACCAACGCCTTCGGCGAGATCACCGCGGACCGGCCGGCCAAGACCGTCGAGGGCGCGCTGAACATCCTGTTGGTCGGTAGCGACTCCCGCAATCCGGACAACAAGAACGACGAGGCGAGCAAGTGGCGCGCCGACACGCTGATGATCATGCACATTCCGGCTGATCACAGCTCCGCGCAGATCGTCTCGATCCCCCGCGACCTGTGGGTCAGCATCCCGAGCGACAACAACGCGCCGTGCAGCTCCGGCAGCCGGGCGAAGATCAACGCCGCGTTCGCCTTCGGCGGGCTGCCGCGGGCGGTCCGCACCGTCGAGTGCATGACCGACGTGCACCTGGACCACGTGATGGCGATCGACTTCGGCGGCTTCAAGGACGTGACCGACGCCCTCGGCGGCGTCGACCTCAAGGTGGACCAGTCGATCACGTCGATCCACAAGCCGTACCGGCAGTTCAAGAAGGGCATGATGCACATGGACGGCGCCCAGGCGCTGGACTGGGTGCGTCAGCGCAAGCAGTTCGCCCGGGGTGACTTCGCCCGCATGCAGCACCAGCAGGAGTTCCTGAAGGCCGTGATGGACAAGGCGGCGAGCAGCGGCACGCTGACCAACCCCGGCAAGCTGGACGCCTTCCTGGACGCGGTGGCCGCGGCCGTCACGGTCGACGAGAAGTTCTCCCTCAAGGACATGGTGATCCAGTTCCGTAACCTGCGCGGCGAGAACCTGACGTTCCTGACCAGCCCCAACAAGGGCAGCGAGACGATCGACGGGCAGTCCGTGGTGGTCTCCGACCGGGAGAAGGCACTGAGCCTCTACCAGGCGATGGCCGCCGACAAGCTGGACGAGTGGATGGCCGCGAACCCGAAGAAGAAGTAGCAGTTCGGCTGTCAGGAAGCTGTGACTTCGTTCTGAAACGAAGTAGACCTTCAGCTTGCCGGAAAGTGTCCGTAAAGTGATGCAGCCCCTCACCCCACCCCCCTGGAGTGCTGCATGACCGTCACGGCCAATCGGCAGGCGCCGGCCCGGGACCGCTCGCCGATCCCGCCCGGTGCGCCGAAGGTCAGAAAGAAACGGGGCGCACCGCTCTGGGCGAAGATCACTACGTCGCTCGGGGCGGTGTTGCTGGTGGTGAGCGGGGGCGGCCTGGCCGGCGGCTCGGTGCTCGTGCAGCAGACGACGTCGAACATCGCGGTGGAGAACCTCACCGGTGACGCGAAGAAGACTGTCGGCGAGGGCGGTGGCGACACTCTCGAGGGCCCGATCGACATGCTGCTGATGGGCGTGGACGCCCGGGCGCGCTGGGCCGCGGACGACCTGCGGTCCGACTCGATCATCATCCTGCACATCCCGGCCAGCCACGACCAGGCGTACCTGATCTCCATCCCGCGGGACACCGAGGTCCAGGTGCCGGCGTTCGCCCCGAGCAACTACGGCGGCGGCACGGTCAAGGCGACCGAGGCGTTCTTCCACGGCGCGCAGAACGGTGGTGGCTGGACCGGGGGCGCGCAGCTGCTCGCCAAGACGCTGCACAACATGACCGGCATCAGCTTCGACGGCGCCGCGATCATCAACTTCGGCGGCTTCAAGAACGTCATCGACGAGCTCGGCGGCGTCTCGATGTGCGTCGACCAGCAGGTCACCTCGAAGCACATGGTGTGGGTCGACGGCGAAGCGATGTTCCTGGCCGACGCGCGCAAGACCGGCAAGCCGACCGAGCCGGTGGTGCACAAGGTGGGCTGCCGCTCGATGGAGGGCTGGGAGGCGCTCGACTTCGCCCGCCAGCGGTACGGGTTGAAGAACGGCGACTACGACCGTCAGCGGCACCAGCAGCAGCTGATCAAGGCGATGGCGAAGAAGGCCGCGAACGGCGGCGTCCTGAGCAATCCGATCAAGGCGGCAGGACTGGTCAAGTCCGCCGGCAAGGCGCTGGTGGTGGACACCGGCAACGTGGCGCTCGCGGACTTCGTGCTCGGCCTGAAGGACGTCGCCGCCAACGACATGGTGCTGCTGCGCACCAACAACGGGACCTTCTCCGGCAACGGTAACGGCCGGGAGAAGTTCGACGACGTGACGCTGGCGATGTTCGAGGCGGTCAAACAGGACAGGGTTGCGGAATTCGTCCTCGACAACCCGACCGTCGTCGCCAAGGAGAAGTAGTCCAGTCGTACCCATCCAACCGCCCCACCCACCGCCCTAAAGCGGAAGAGGGCGCGCCCTCTACCCTGTTTGATGTGTTCGGACCCCAGGTACCCACGGTGACTTCTGATCAAGTCGGCCCCGACGCCTACCTGCTCGACGTGCGCGAGCCCGACGAGTGGACGGCCGGCCACGCGCCCGGCGCGCACCACCTGCCGATGATGGAGGTGCCGGCCCGGATGGCCGAGGTGCCGACGGACGGCGAGGTGGTGGTGGTCTGCCGGGCCGGTGGACGGTCCGGGCAGGTCGTCGCCTACCTGATGAACAACGGCTGGGACAACGTGCGCAACCTGGACGGCGGCATGCAGTCCTGGGCGATGGCCGGCCGTGACGTGGTCAGCGAGGACGGGCAACCGGCCCGCGTGCTGTGACCGACCCGTACTAGGCCGGCCCCGCAGCGGAAAACCCATGTCAAACCACTATGAGCCGCTCGTCTTCGCCCATCGCGGCGGGGCGGACGCGTCACCCGAGCACACGCTCGGGGCGTATCTGCGCGCCCTGGACGAGGGTGTGGACGGGCTGGAGTGTGACGTCCGGCTGACCCGGGACGGGCACCTGGTCTGCGTGCACGACGGGCGACTGGAACGCACCAGCAACGGGCGCGGGCTGGTGAGCTCCAAGACGCTCGCCGAGTTGGACGCGCTGAACTTCGGCTCCTGGCATCCGGGTTACCCAGCCGACGACGTGCCCGATTTCTCCCGGTTGCTCACGTTGGAGCGGTTGCTGGACGCGGTGTTGGCGAGCGGCCGCCAGGTGCGACTGCTGATCGAGACCAAACACCCCTCGCGGTACGGCGCCGAGGTCGAGCGGCGACTGGTCCGGATGCTGCACCGGTATGGACTGGCGGAGCCGAAGCCGGACGACCCCGTACAAGTGACGGTCATGTCCTTCGCGGCGCTCGCGCTGCGCCGGATCCGCGCCCAGGCGCCTGCCGTGCCCACGGTCTACCTGATGGAGTTCGTGCCGCCCGGGGTGGGCCGCGGTCGCTTGCCGTTCGGGGCCCGGACCGCGGGACCCGGCGTCGATCTGATCCGCGCCCGGCCGGGACTGCTGCCCGCGATCCGCGCGGCCGGTCACCGGACGTACGTGTGGACCGTGAACGAGCCGGCGGATCTGGAACTGGTGCTGAAACACCGGGTCGACGGAGTGATCACCGACCGTCCCCGGTTCGTGCTGGAACAGCTCGGCCGACTGTGACGTACGCCACGGTCGATTGGTCTACCTCAGCATCCGCTTAGGTTCGTCTGCCCAAACCGGGGCGGGCAGTGCACACTCGCAGACATGCCGGACCGTCCCGACTACGCCACCCTGACCCGGGGTCAGATCGCGGTGCTCGACCGCGTCAACTCCGGCGACGCGGGCCTGTCCGTCCTGCAGCAGCTGGTCCGGCTGGCCGAGGAGGCGCTGGGCGCGCTGGGCGCCGGGTTCGCTGAGTACGCGGAGGGGCATGGCCGGATCATCGCGGCCACCGGTGTGTGCGAGGCGGCGATCGGCCGCCGGGTGGAGCGTCCGGACGATCGGCTGCTCGATCGGCGTACGCTGCTGGTCCCTCTCGATTCGGTGAACGACGAGTTCGCCCGGCAGATCGAGGGTGGCGAGCTGCGGCACATGCTGGGCGCCCGGTGCGAGGCCGGCGAGACCGTGGTCGGGTCGTTGCACGTCTACTTCGGCGACACCAGTGGGGAGCCCGGACCCGAGCACCACGCCGTGCTGGAGTTGCTGGCCGGGCAGATCGGCTGGCTCTACGGACTGCGTTCCGGCCTGCCGGTGCATGGCGAGGCCGCTCCCGAGCAGGCCCGCCTGGAGGACCGGGATCTGTGGGTCGCGGTGACCAGCCACGAGCTGCGTACGCCGGTCACGGTCATCAAGGGGTACGCGGACACGCTCACCAACCACTGGGACACCCTGGGCGAATCCGGGCGCCGCGAGGCGGTCCGGGTGATCGGCACCCGGGCCGGTGAGCTGGCCCGCCTGGTCGACCGGCTGCTCTCGGCCGCCAGCGAGGACGGCTCGGTGGGCGCCTCCGCGTCCGGTCCGTTCGACCTGGCCGAGGCGCTGCGCGCGGCGACCGGGGAGCTGCCCGCGGCGCTGCGGCAGCGGATCCACTTCGGCGAGTTGCCGGCGGACCTCCCGAAGGCGTACGGGAACCGCGACTCGATCGCCACCATCCTCACCGAGCTCGCCACCAACGCGGAGAAGTACTCGGCGCCGGACACCCTCGTCGAGGTCTGCGCCGGCGTCGACGAGGACACGCTCCGCTTCCGGGTCTCCGACCGGGGCGTCGGCATCGCACCGGACCACGTGGAACGCGCCTTCGAGCGGTACTGGCAGGCCGGCTCCGGCGACCAGCACCCGCACCCGGGCGCCGGCCTCGGCCTCTACCTGGTCCGACGTCTGGTGGAGCGGCAGCACGGCTGGGTCTCGCTGCGCCCGCGCGAGGGCGGCGGCACGGTCGCCGAGGTCCGGCTCCGGCGCGCCTGACGCGCCCGGGGTGGCCCACGTCACGGGATACCGAATGTCACCGCCTAGGCTGGTTCCCCGTGAGCAAGCGACGCAAGCCCCGCGAAAGCACTCCGAAGACGAAGGTGCGCGACATCTTCGTCGCCCGCCCGTTCGAGGGTCTGGCGGACGAACCGGAATGGGTCGCCCTGCGTGAGCTGGTCCCGGCCGCCTCGGCGCCGCTGACCCTCAAGCCGGAGATCGTCGAGGAGTTCGGCGACCGCCCGGTCACGCTCTCCACGGTGCTGCCGATGGCCTGGCCGGCGATGACCCGCCGGGACGGTCGCGTCTTCATCGGCCTGCAGCGGCACGTCCAGTCCGGCGACGTCTCCCGGGACCTGGCCGTTGCGGTGCTGAACGCTCTGCAGACCACCCCCGGCGAGACGGTGTCGGTGCCCGCGCTGCCCGGCGAGGGTCCGCGTCTGCAGGATCTGCTGGTCGACGGCCCGCTCGAGATCACCCTGCACGAGGGCTTCGAGTACTGGCTCGACGCCGACCAGATGCAGGACGCGAACGTCAAGGCGTCGCTGGAGCGGGCGAACGCCTCGATCTATCCGACCGTGCGACTGGCGGCCGCCAAGGCGGCGTACTGGTGCCGGGTCGCGCCGGACAAGAGCCACGTGCGCTGGGTCCTCGCCGACCCCGAGGACCAGGCCCTGAACGCGCTGGCCCGGCTCTCCGCCTCCGGCGAGCTGGTGCTCGGCAAGGACACCAAGTTCGCCGGCATGTTCCGGGCGCACGGGCTGCTGGTCCCGGTCTGGGACGTGCCGGGCGAGCCGGACGGCGCCGACTGGGAGGCTCCGCTCGCCGACTTCGCCAAGCGCTACGCCGACACCCTGGCTGTGGACGAGCCGCTCGACGCCGCCGGCCGCCGCGCCAAGCAAGGCCTGATCGGCCGGCAGCTCACCCTGCGGTGAGCCCGTTGCACGAGCGGTTCACCGGGACGGACCTCGACCCCTCGGTGTGGGTGCCGTACTACCTGCCGCACTGGAGTTCGCGGCAGGCGGCCCGCGCGACCTACGCCGTGGGCGACGGTGAGCTGCGCCTGAGCATCCCGGTGGACCAGCCGCTCTGGGCCGAGGGGATCCACGAGACGCCGCTGCGGGTGTCCGGCATCCAGTCGGCGAACTTCTCCGGCCCGGTCGGGAGCACGATCGGCGGGCAGCCGTTCCGCCCCGGCCTCACGGTCCGCGAGGAGCAGCCCGAGTTCTGGGGGTTCACGCCGCTCTACGGGCACCTCGAGATCCGGCTGCGGGCGGTCCTCTCGCCGCGGTCGATGGTCTCGTTCTGGCTGCCCGGGATCGAGGACCGGCCGGAACGCTCGGCGGAGATCTGCGTGATGGAGGTCTTCGGAACGGCGCCGAACGAGTTCGGGATGGGCCTGCACGCGTTCCGGGATCCGGCGGTCACCGAGGAGTGGGGCACGGTGACGCTGCCGGTCGACGTCGCGGAGTTCCACACGTACGCCGTCGACTGGCAGCACGGCTCGCTGGAGTTCTCGATCGACGGCTCGGTCGTGAAACGGGTCGCCCAGGCCCCGGACTATCCGGTGCAGCTGGCGATCGCGGTCTTCGACTTCCCGGATCGGGCCGCTCTGGTTCCCGGCCCGATCCCCGTACCCGAACTGGTCGTCACCGACGTCATCGGCCGTCCAGCGGCTCCCGCTCGATAGGGCAGCTCATGCAGCGCGGCCCGCCGCGGCCGCTGCCGAGCTCCGAACCGCTGATCCGGACCACCTCGATGCCGGCCCGTTCGAGCTGCGCGTTGGTCTCCACGTTGCGCTCGTAGGCGACGCAGAGCCGCGGCGCGATGGCGAGGGTGTTGTTGCCGTCGTCCCATTGCTCCCGCTCGGCGGTCACCGGGTCCAGGCCCGTGTCGATGACCCGCAGATGGTCGATGCCCATCGCCTCGGCGGCCGCCTCCAGGAACGGGCGTGGCTGCTGCACCCGCAGCGCATCGCCGGCCCCGGCGGTGATGGTCCACGCGCTCAGGGTGTTCGCGATGTTGGGGTACATCACCACGGCGTCGACGTCCACCATGGTGCAGACCGTGTCCAGGTGCATCGTGGCGCGTTCCTGCGCGATCGGGACGGCCAGCACGGTGTGCGCCAGGCCGGCCGCGATGACCCGGCGGGCGAGGCGTTCGGCGCCGGCCGGGGTCGTCCGCTCACCGACCCCGATGGCCAGCACGTTCGGCGCCAGCACGAGCACGTCGCCGCCCTCGACGTGTTCCAGCGACGGGTCGAAGAGCAGGTCGACGCCGGCGAAACGTGGGTGGTAGCGGTAGATGGCCTGGGTCAGGGTGGTCTCCCGGCGGCGGGCCCGCATCGCCAGGCTGGTCACCGCGACCCGGTCCCGCACCCAGACCGAGGAGTCCCGGGTGAACAGCAGGTTGGGCAGCGGGTCGATGACGAAGTCGTTGCGGTGCATCATCTCGTAGACCAGGCCACCGGTGCTCGGCTTGATCTCCTCGTGGGCGAGCCCGGCGACCAGCACCTCGGCGAGCCGGGCCGGCTCCTGATCGGCCAGATAGCCGGCGACGCTGGCCCGCAGCGCGTCACCGAGGCGGCGCGCGGCCAGCACGCCGGCCGTCAGATCGGTACGCGCATCCGGCACGGCCAGTGTCTCGGCGAGCAGCTCACCGAGGTAGAGCACCTCGACCCCGTGTGCGCGCAACGCCTCGGCGAAGGCGTCGTGCTCCTCCTGCGCCCGACCGACCCAGGGGATGGCGTCGAAGAGCAGCGAGTCGTTGTTGCGTGGGGTCAGGCGGGCGAGTTCGGGTCCCGGTCGATGCAGCAGGACGGTACGGAGGCGGCTGACTTCACTGTCGACGTACACCTCGCCGACGTTAGCCCGTACCGACCGCTATCGGGTCGTGACGTTATGACTAGATCTTGGGACGAACATGCATCCGAACGGCGACAGAGATAGCTTTGAAGGGTGCGACGAGACTGCGGCATCCAGGCGTACGCGTGCACCATCCGAAAGAAGTGTTGTCCGTGAATGCGGCATTCATCCGTACTCATTCCCCTTTCTTTCCTTCCCGTCGCCCTGTTCCGTAGGGAGCCGAGCACGTACGGTAAGGAAAAGAGAGCCCGACTGACCTTTTGCCGGAGGTCGCAGTGACTGTCTTCCCCGCCCGCCCCGCTCTGCCCGTTCCGTCGAAGGCACTGACGCCCGTCGACCGCAGTCATCCCGTGCCCTCCGTTCTGGAGGCGCCGCGCCTGACACCTGTCGAGTGGGCGCGGCGTCGTCGCGCTGAGCGCGAGGCACGCCGCCTCGAGGCTGCCGGTGCACGCGCTCTCACGCGTCTCGACCGGCTCGGACCCAACTGGCACATCGTCGACTGGCCGCGCGCCGACTTCACTCAGGTCTATCACGAGCCCGACCCGGCCGACGACCGCGCCGGCTTCCTGGCGATCGGCCCAGGCGGCGTCTACGCGGTGACCGTGGCCGACCACGGCCGCTCCCGCGTCCTGATCGCCGGCGACGTCGTGCAGATCAACGGGAAACGCCCGCAGTACATCGCTGAGGCCCGCCGCGACGCGCGCCGCGCCGCCAAGGCTCTCTCCGCCGCTGTCGGCCTCAACGTTCCGGTCACCGCGGTGCTGACGTTCGTCGGCTCCGGTGTGATCAGCGTCCACGGCCTCCCGAAGGACTGTCTGGTCGCGACCGACAAGGAGCTCGACCGGCTCCTGATCGCGGGTGGGGCAAAAATCTCCCCGGCTACGGCGAGCAAACTCTCAGCCGTCGCCGGCCACCCGAGTACCTGGGCAAACGCGCCGTACCGTCCGGCTGGCGACTACCGTTGGTACAGCAACGGACAGACGGCCGCTGACAAGCGGCCGACCCGCCGGTAACGTTCCTTCCGACGCCGACGACGGCCGGCACGCCGGCCGCCGTCGCGAAGGATGCGAGGAGGAGCGGGTGGCGCATGTAGAGCTCTCCCTCTCGGGAGCGTTCGTCCCCCAAGCGCGGACACCAGCCGAGGCCGAGTTCGTCACCAGCGTGGAGCGCTGGGCGTCGACGGTGGCAGTTGCCGACGAGCCGTGCCTGATCATCGACGGCAGCGGCTCGATTCTTGCCGTCTCACCGTCGTGCAGTGAGCTGCTCGGGCTGGGCAAGCCCACCGAGGCACTCGGCCAACGGCTCTCGTCAGCACTGCACCTGATCGACTTCACCGCCGGTGCGGGCCGGCTCGAGGAGCCCGAGGCGGAGAAGATACCGCCCCTGCTCGCGCTGAGCAGCGAGCGGCTGGCCCGCGGGCTGATGCGGGTCGTTCCGGGCATCGGCGAGGCGCCGCTCACGGTGGACGCGGTCTCGACACCCCTGCTCTCCGGCGACCGGGTGGCCGGTTCGCTGACCTTCCTGTCCCCGGTACGGTACTGAAGTCCGTTTCGTCCCCCGGGTTGTGGTGTTCACCGCAGCGGGTGGGCATTGGGCGTTACAGATCCGCAACGTAGTCTGCCTTCATGCTCGATCTAGACCTGTTACCGGGTGAATACGCGGTGTGTCGGCTTCCGGCCGGCTCGACCCTGCCCGCCACGCTCACGACAGGTCCGGACGACAAGAGCGTCATCTCGGTGACCTGGGGAGTCGACGAGCTCTCGGTGATCTGCCCGAACGATCGGATTCCCGATGGCGCCGAGGCCGACACCGCCTGGCGATGTCTTCGCGTGGCCGGTCTCGATCTGGCCATGACCGGTGTGCTGGCCTCCCTGGTCGGTCCGCTCGCCGAGGCGCGGGTCAACATCGTCACCTTCTCGACGTACGACACGGATTACCTGCTCGTGCCCACCGTGCGGCTGACCGAAGCGGTCAACACGCTCACCGCGGCCGGTCACCGTATCGCCGGCTGACGTTCGGCTCCTACGATGTGCGTGTGTCCCCCCACACACGCCGTGTCCCCTGGGTCGTGGGCGCTCTCCTGCTGAGCGCCGGTTGCGGCGCGCCGCCCGGCGCCGCGTCATCCCAGCCCACCGTGCCGGTGGTGAGCGCTCCGTCGCAGGCCGGCGTCCCGGCGGGTGGTTACCTGCCGAGCAGCGTCCCGACCGCTCCGGCCGTGCCGACGCTGACCCAGGGCTATCCGACTCCGGGATACACCTATCCCACGCCGGGATACACGTATCCGACGCCGGGGTTCGCCACACCACCGCCCCAGCCCGGGGTGACCACGACAGTCACGACCGCACCGCTGACCAAGTCGCCCACACCGACGCCCTCGCACGCGGCGAAGTGCCGCACCGAGCCGACCGGCCCGCAGATCCTGGCGTTGATCAAGAACGATCCGGGTGTGCCGAAGAAGACGCTGGCGGTGGCCGAGGGGCCGTTCTGCTCGGGGACCTGGGCGTTCACCACCGTGAAGATCGCGGGGCAGGCCGCTGACGAGGTCGAGCCTCTGCTGGTCGTCACCACCGGGAAGGGCACCACGCTGGCCCTGGTCGCGGCGGGCACGGACGTGTGCAACGCCAAGGTGCAGACCGCGCCGGCCGGGATCCGGGTGCTCGCCTGCGGGTTCTGAGCTCTCCCGTCGTCATAGACTTCGGGAATGCCCGGTACGCCGCCCATGCGTTTCGCCTATCTCGGTCCGGAAGGCACCTTCACCGAGGCCGCCCTGCGCACCATCCCCGCGGCTGAGCACGGCGTGCGTACGCCGGCTCGCAGCGTCCCGGAAGCGCTGGAGGCGGTCCGGTCCGGTGAGGCCGACGCCGCCCTGGTCCCGCTGGAGAACTCGGTGGGCGGCGCCGTCCCGGTCACGCTCGACGAGCTGATCACCGGGAGTCCGCTGATGATCACGCGAGAGGTGCTGCTGCCGGTCGAGTTCGTCCTGGCCGCCCGGGCACTCACCCCGCTCGCCGAGATCCGGTCCATCGCCGCGCACCCGCAGGCCTCCGCCCAGTGCCGGCACTGGCTGCGGGCGAACGCGCCGGACGCCGTCGTCGTCGACGTGCTGTCCAACGCCGCGGCGGCGATCAGTGCGGCCGCCGGCGAGTACGACGCGGCCCTGTGCGCGCCGATCGGGGTGTCGCAGCACAGACTCACCGTGCTCGCCGAGAAGGTGGCCGACCGGGCCGAGGCGGTCACCCGCTTCGCGCTGCTGACCCGCCCCGGCGCACCGGCCGGGCCGACCGGTGACGACGTGACGTCGCTGGCCGTGTCGATCCGGCACGACCAGGTCGGCGCGTTGCTCGCGGTGCTCACCGAGCTCGCGGTGCGGGGCATCAACCTGTCCCGGATCGAGTCCCGGCCGACCGGTGAGCAGCTCGGGACGTACGTCTTCTTTCTGGACTGCACCGGGCACGTGGCCGAGCCCCGCCTCGGCGAGGCCCTCCAGGGCCTGCGCCGCATCTGTGCGGAGGTCCGCTTCCTCGGCAGCTACGCCAAGCACCGGCTTCAGCCGGAGCCGCCGGTGGCGGCCCCGGCCGGCCTCTCGGACACCGACTTCGCCGACTCAGCAGCCTGGCTGACCCGGATCCGCGCCGGCGAACTCAGCCTCTAGTCGTCAAAAAGGCTGCTCAGGACGCCGCCGCTGGAGCTCTTCTGGCCGTTGCCGAGACCGGCGATGCCACCCGGCGGCAGCTCGGAGGGCTGCACGACCACGAAGCCCTGACCGGCGAAGCTCATCGTGAACCGCTCGCCGGTGCTGCGCCCGAAGAGCGTGCCGATGCCCAGCTGGTCGGCTCGGTGGTACCCGGTCTGCAGGCTCGCCGACCAGGCGATCGCGGCCTGCGGGTCGACGTAGGTCGGCTGGTCGACGTTGAGCACCACCGGCGTTCCGTTGGTGGTGACCGCGATCCGGCCGCGCCCGGAGAACACGCAGTTGAACAGGCCGGCGCTGGACATCATCCCGGCGCCGGAGACCATCTTGATGTCGTACTGCAGCGTCGAGTCGAAGGCCAGCACGTTGGCGCCGTTGATCGAGAGGGCATCACCCTGGTCCAGATCGATCAAGTGGACGTCGGCGGCGTTGTCGGCGAGGAAGACGTCGCCGTTGCCGCGCACCCGCATCAGCGGCACGCCCTCGCCGGTCAGCTTCTGCTTGAGGAACTTGCCGATGCCACCGGACCCGAGCGCCTCGAACTGGACCTGTCCCTGATAGGCGACCATCGACCCGGTACGAGCGAGGAACTCACCGTTGAGCTCGGCCTTCAGCAACTTGGAGTTCTGCAGCCGGAGCCCGGGTTGGCTGGACTCCTTCTCGAGGTTTTCGGCGGAGAAGAGTTCGCTACGCATGTCTCCAGCGTAGGGACCGGACTCAACGAATCAGCCCCAACCGAGTTCGTGCAGGCGGTGGTCGTCGATGCCGAAATGGTGGGCGATCTCGTGCACCACGGTGATGGCGACCTCGTCCACCACGTCGTCCTCGGAGTCGCAGACCTTCAGGGTGGGCAGACGGTAGATGGTGATCCGGTCGGGCAGCGTGCCGGCGTAATCCCAGCCGCGGTCGGTGAGGGCGGTCCCCTCGTACAGGCCCAGCAGGTCGTCACTGCCGTCCGGCGGCAGGTCCTCGACCAGGAAGACCACGTTGTTCATCAGGGAGAGCAGCTCGACGGGGACCTCGTCGAGGGCCTCGCCGACCAACTCCTCAAAACGTTCACGACTCATGTCGACCGGCACGTCGTACATTCTGCCTGCCGACGCGGCTCGCGCCGCGCCGGCAGACCCGCGACTCAGGCCAGCTTCGCGTTGAGGCTGATCTCGGCGCCCGGCTTGAGCAGCTTGGAGATCGGGCAGTTCTCCTTGGCGCCTTCCGCCAACTCCTGGAACTTGGCGTCGTCGATGCCCGGCACGTCGCCGACGGTCTCCAGGTCGATGCGGGTGACACCGAAACCGGCGTCGCCCTTGTCCAGGTGCACCTTCGCGGTGGTCTCGACCGAGGTGGGCGTGAAGCCCGCGTCGGCCAGGCCCTTCGAGAAGGCCATCGAGAAGCAGCCGGCGTGCGCGGCGGCGATCAACTCCTCGGGGTTCGTCCCCTCGCCCTCCTCGAAGCGCGACTTGAACGAGTAGTTCCCCTGGTAGCCACCCTTACCGGTCTTGACAGTGCCGGAACCCTCGGTGAGGTTCCCTTCCCAGCGAGCCGAAGCAGTACGAATAGGCATGACCAGAACGCTAACCCATCTCGGGGCCGCTGGTTCACAGACATCGTGAGGGGCCATCATGGATCGCATGTCCGTTGAATCTGAGGTCGGCGAGCAGTCGGTGGTCGAGTTCGGTCCCTCCGACGACTCGGAGGAGCCCCGGCGCAGGCCGCGGACGGACTATCTGCGAGCTCTGGCGAACGACCGGCGGCTCCCGGTCCTGACCGCCGGTCTCGCCGGCATCGCGGTCTTCGCGTCACTGATCTCCGAGTGGCAGGTCACCAACATCGAGCAGATCGCGTACGCGGAGGACGAGGAACTGCTCAGTCAGACCCAGTTGCTGCCGACCGACCTCTTCGACCTCGGGGGCATCGGCGGGGCGTACCTGGTCGGGCTCTTCCTGCTCGCGATCTCGGTGATGCTGGTGCTCTTCGGCCCGGGCGCGGGCCGGCGATACGCCCGGCTCGCCGGCTACGGCGTCGGCGGCATCCTGGTCGCGCTGCTGCTGGCGATGGTCCACCTGCTCGGCAGCGAGACCCGGCTGATCTCGCGCTACTTCTCGATGCAGCTGGCGGCCGAACAGACCGAGGTGTCGTACGGCCGAGGGCTCTGGTGTGCGCTCGCCGGAGTGGCCGCCGCCCTGCTCGCGCTCTGGTTGACCACCCGGGAACCGGACACCGAGGACGGCCCGCGCTGGGTCCGGACCGTCGAGGAGGAGGACGAGGAGGACGAACCGGGTGCCCCATTGGATCTGACCATCTCGGCCTCCACACCGTTCGCCACTTTCCCCGGGCAACGGGACCAGCCACACCGATCGTGACACCGGGGGATATCCGGGTGCTGATCGGACCGCGCCGCCGGTAGGCTCGACAACCGTGATTGACCTGCGTCTGCTTCGCGAAGACCCCGAACTGATCCGCGCCAGCCAGCGACTGCGCGGCGAGTCCACCGAGCGGGTGGACGAGCTGCTGCGCGCCGACGAGGAGCGCCGGGCCGCTACGCAGCGGTTCGAGGCGGTCCGGGCGGAGCAGAAGTCCATCGGCAAAGAGGTGGCGAAGGCCTCCGGGGACGAGCGGGCGGCGCTGCTGGCGCGGACCAAGGAGCT
This sequence comes from Actinoplanes sp. NBC_00393, assembly GCF_036053395.1. Classification (NCBI taxonomy): domain Bacteria; kingdom Bacillati; phylum Actinomycetota; class Actinomycetes; order Micromonosporales; family Micromonosporaceae; genus Actinoplanes; species Actinoplanes sp. NBC_00393. Next base: position 8,446,933 of record NZ_CP107942.1, read on the forward strand.
GTCCGCCGAGGTGAAGTCGGCCGAGGCCGCCACCACCGAGGCCGAGCAGGAGCTGCGCCGCGCCCACCTCGCCGTGTCGAACGTGGTGGAGAACGGCGCTCCCCCCGGCGGTGAGGACGACTTCGTCGTTCTGCGCACCGTCGGGGACATCCCGGCCATCGACTCGCCGAAGGATCATCTGGAGCTCGGTCAGGGGCTGCGCGCCATCGACACCGAGCGCGGGGCGAAGGTGTCCGGGTCGCGGTTCTACTTCCTCACCGGTGTCGGCGCGCTGCTCCAGCTCGGGCTGCTCCAGCTGGCCATCCAGCAGGCGGTGGAGCACGGGTTCACCCCGTCGATCACGCCGACCCTGGTCCGGCCGGAGTCGATGGAGGGCACCGGCTTCCTCGGCGCGCACGCCAGCGAGATCTACCGGCTCGAGGCCGACGATCTTTACCTGGTCGGCACGTCGGAGGTGCCACTCGCGGCGTACCACTCGAACGAGATCATCGACCTTTCGCAGGGGCCGGAGCGGTTCGCCGGCTGGTCGACCTGTTACCGGCGGGAGGCCGGCTCGCACGGCAAGGACGTGCGCGGCATCCTGCGGGTGCACCAGTTCGACAAGGTCGAGATGTTCTCGTTCTGCCGCCCGGAGGAGGCCCTGGCCGAGCACCAGCGCCTGCTCGCGATGGAGGAGGAGATGCTGGCCAAGGTCGAGATTCCGTACCGGGTGATCGACGTGGCGGCCGGTGACCTCGGTTCCAGCGCGGCCCGGAAGTACGACTGCGAGGCCTGGGTGCCGTCGCAGGGGCGGTACCGCGAGGTCACCTCGACGTCGAACTGCACGACGTTCCAGGCCCGCCGGCTCAACATCCGCTACCGCGACGCGGACGGCAAGCCGCAGATCGCCGCCACGCTGAACGGGACGTTGGCCACCACCCGGTGGCTGATCCCGATCCTGGAGAACCACCAGCAGCCGGACGGCTCGGTGCGCGTGCCGAAGGCTCTGCAGCCGTTCCTCGGCGGCCGGGACGTGCTCGAACCCGTTCGTTGACCTTGGCGCAACCGACTGGCTACCAGTTGTCATAGCCGCTGGTAGTCAGTCGGGTGTACCGTTCTCCTTCCGCCCTCCGCGGGGGTTGTCACACCCTCGGAGGTATCGATGCTCAAGCCTGGGCTCCCCAAGCTGATCGCCACCGACCTGGACGGGACACTGGTTCGCAGCGATGACACCGTGTCCGCGTACACCCATGAGGTGCTCGACCGGGTCCGCGCCGCCGGCATCCGGATCGTCGCCGCCACCGGCCGCGGTCCGCGTCTGACCTCGCTCACCCGCAACGACATCCGGGTCGCCGACTATCTGGTGCTGGCCCAGGGCGGATGGGTGCTCGACCAGGCCGAGGCCCGCTACCTGCGGCAGTCCCGGCTTCCCGGCCCGGTGCTGGGTGAGGTGCTCGGTGCGCTGGAGTCGGCGACCGGGCCGCTGTCGGTGATGTTCGAGGCGCTCGATCACGATGATGCGCCGCTCTGGGGCGATTACGACCCGACCTGGCGCTATCCGGTCACCGTCGAGTCGCGGACCCGGTCCGAGTGCCTGACCGGCGACGTGATCAAAGCGTTCGCCCGCTCGTTCGAGCTCGGCGTCGACGACCTGCTCGCGGTGGCCCGCCGGGTCGTGCCGCCGGATGTGGCGACCGTTACCCAGGCCGGCCTCGACTACGTGGAGATCTGCCCGGCGGGTGTGGACAAGGGCACCGGCCTCGCGGTGGTCGCCGAGGCGGTCGGGGTGGATCCCGCGGACGTGCTGGTCTTCGGTGACATGCCCAACGACCTGCCGATGTTCGGCTGGGCGGGCTGGGGCCGGGTGGCCGTGGCGAACGCTCATCCGGAGCTGCTGGCGGTCGCTGACACGGTGACGCTCGCCAATGACGAGGACGGGGTGGCCGTGTTCCTGGACCGGCTATTGTCGAGGTGATGGCCCCTTTTCAGTTAGTCGCCACCGACATCGACGGCACGCTGATCACCAGCGAGCGCACCATCTCCCAGCGGACCCTCGACGTTCTGGCCCAGGTGCCTGTGCCCGTGGTCCTGGTGACCGGTCGCCCGCTGCGCTGGCTCGACCAGCTCTACGACCAGTTGCCGGCGCCGCTGCCCGCGGTCTGCGCGAACGGGGCGGTCATCTACGACCCGCACACCGACGAGGTCCTGCGCACCGAGTCCCTGCCGGTCGACCTGCTGCTGGACGTGACGAAACGCCTGCGCGACACGATTCCGGACGTCTCGCTGGCGGTCGAGGTGGAGGACGGGCGCTCGTTCGTGCACGAGCCGACCTGGACGATCCGCTGGGAGCACGACCACCGGGTGCGAGTGATCGCCTCGCCTGAGGAGCTCACCTCGGTCCCGGCGGTCAAGCTGCTGGCTCGTTCCGCGACCGCCGACCCCGACGAGTTCCTGGAGCTGATCAGCACCACGCTGGGCGGTCTGGCCGAGGCGACCCGCTCGTCCTCGTCCGCGCTCGTGGAGATCTCCGCGGTCGGCGTCACCAAGGCGGCCGGGCTGGCCTGGCTCTGCGAGCGCGAGGGTGTCACGGCCGAACAGGTCGTCGCCTTCGGCGACATGCCCAACGACATCCCGATGCTCAGCTGGGCCGGCCGCGCGGTCGCCATGGGCAACGCCCACCCCGCACTGCGCGCGGTCGCCGACGAGGTCACCCTCTCCAACGACGAGGACGGCGTGGCTGACTATTTGAGTCGCGCTTTCCACCTCTGATCGGTACGCGCGACGCCGCCCCGAACCGCAGCTACCCCGTCCCGCCGCGCCGACGCGAGTCAGGTGCCGCTCCTGGCCGCCCGGCGCCCGCCGGGCTGAAGCACCGGGTCCAGCTGACGCCCAGCGTCGCTTCGCGCGCTGCGAAGCAGCAGCCACGGTCAGCCCAGCCTGCGGGCTGACGCGCAGCGTCGCCTCCCGCGCTGCGAAGCAGCACTCACGGTCAGCTGAGCTTTGCGGGCTGACGCCCAGCGTCGCCTCCCGCGCTGCGAAGCAGCACTCACGGTCAGCTGAGCCCGGCCGGCTGACGCGCAGCGTCGCTTTGCGCGCTGCGAAGCAGCGGTGGGGGTCAGCTGGGCTCGGTGCTTAAGCCCGGCGCGGGCGCTGCGGCCTGGAGCGGCTGCTTGGTCGCTTCGTGCGGCGGGGCGGCGTAGCTGGGTTTGGGGAGGTGTGGGCGTACCCCGGCGGGTTTTTGATGTTGCCCGCCGGGGGATGTGCTCAGAGGTACTGGCCGGTGCGGCCCTGGATGTCGCCCTGCTTGCCACCGATGATGCCGCCGGCGCCCATCGGGAGGGCCGGGCGGCCCGGAACGCCGCCGCGCATCTGCTCCAGCTGGAGGCGGGCGGCCATCTGCTGGGCGACCAGTGCGGCCTGGATGCCGTGGAAGAGCCCCTCGAGCCAGCCGACCAGCTGGGCCTGGGCGATCCGCAGTTCGGCCTCGCTGGGCGGGGTCTCGCCCTCGAACGGGAGGGAGAGGCGCTCGAGTTCCTCGCGGAGCTCCGGTGCCAGGCCGTCCTCCAGCTCGGTGATCGACCGCTGGTGGATCTCCCGCAGCCGGCCCCGGCTCGCCTCGTCCAGCGGCGCGGCCCGCACCTCTTCGAGGAGCTGCTTGATCATGCTGCCGATGCGCATGACCTTCGCCGGCTGCTCGATGAGATTGCCCGGCTCCTCCGGGGTGAGCGTGCCGTCCTGCTCGACCGTGCCCATCGGGCGGCCGTCAGGGCCCACGACGATGACGGAGCCGTCTTCCTTCTGCTCAGTGGTGCGGGTGTCGTCGGTCATGCAGTCCATCTTTGCGCACGGCCGTTCACGACCGAAGTTCGGCTACGGCACATTTGACACTTCCGCCACCCCTCTTCAGCTCGGAGAGGTCCACGTGGACCGGCAGGTAACCGGCTTCGCGCACCTTGTGGCCCATCGCGACGGCTTCCGTGTTGAGAATCACGTGGCGGCCGTCGCTGACCAGGTTCAGCCCGAAGGCCTCGGCGTCGGCGCGGTCGGCCAGCACGGCGTCCGGGAAGAGCTGGGCGAGAATCTGCTGGGAGGCCGGGGAGAAGGCGCCCGGGTAGTACGTGACGTGGCGGTCGTCGAGGGCGGCCAGCGCGGTGTCCAGGTGGTAGAAGGCCGGGTCGACCAGCTTCAGCGAGATCACCGGGCGGCCGAGCACCTCCTGCGCCTCGGCGTGCGCGGCCGGGTCGGTGCGGAAGCCGTAGCCGGCGAGGACGATGCCGCCGTAGGCCGCCGGGAGGTACGCGAAGTCGCCCTCGCCTTCGTTGACGTGCTCGGGTGCGACGAACTTCCACCCGCCGGAGGTCGCGTAGAACGCCTGGTGAGCGGGGGCCTCGTCGGCACGCTGCGGATGCTTGAAGCGGGCGCCGTAGACGGTGCCGTCGACCGAGAACGCGCCGTTCGCCGAATAGACCATGTCGGGCAGGCCGGGCCGGGCGTCCAGCACGTGCACCAGGTGCCCGAGATCGGTGAGGGTGGTGCGCAGCATCTCCCACTGCTTGAGCGCCAGCGCGGCGTCCACCGCGGCCGAGGTGTCCATCCACGGGTTGATCGCGTACTCGACCGTGAAATGCTCGGGGGGACACATGAGGTATGTCCGGTTTCGCGGCAAGCGCTCGATGTGGTTCATGAGGTTCAAGGGTAGGTAGGCTGCGTTGCAGCAAACAGCTCAAAATCTTGCTGCTCGGAGGCGAATCGTTGCAGATGGACGCCGTGGACCAGCGAATCATTGCGCATCTGGTGGCCGACGCTCGCGCTTCGTACGCCGAGATCGGCGCCAAGGTCTCGCTGTCCGCCCCCGCCGTGAAGAGACGTGTCGATCGCTTGCGCGCCAACGGCGTGATCAAGGGATTCACCGCGGTCATCGAGCCGTCCGCGGTCGGCTGGACCACCGAGGCGTTCGTGGAGCTGTTCTGCACCGGGCGCACCACGCCGGCCCAGATCACCGTGGCCACCCGGCGCCACCCCGAGGTGGTGGGCGCCTACACGGTCTCCGGGCAGGCGGACGCGCTCGTGCACCTGCGGGCCGCCGACATCGGGCACCTGGAGCAGGCGCTGGAGCGGCTGCGCGCCGAGCCGTTCGTGACCTCGACGCGCAGCATGGTGGTGCTGTCCCGGCTCGTGGAGACGCCGACCGCAGTGCCGTTCTAGAGGTACATCCCCGGGCGGTGCTGATCGTCCGCGGGACGCTCCTTGGCCGGCACCGGCTTGTCACCCTCGCCGAAGAACCGCTTGCCGCCGAACTCGCCGTGCAGCCGATCGTCCAGCTCGTCGGCAAGACCGGTCATCACCTGGACGGCGAGCATGAGGTGGATGGCCTGGAAGTTGCGACCGAACACCGGGATCGACGCCCAGACCGTGTCCTGCGCGCAGTACAGCCGACCGATCGGCATCCGGTTGGTCAGCTCGGAGAGCTTCACGTAGAGCTGCTCCGTGGGCTCGACCTCGGTCAGGATCGGCGAGAAGACGTCCACCAGCGGCGGATTGTCACGGACCCGGACGAACACCATCGCCGAGCCGGCCCGGATGCCGACGTCGCCGTCCGCGTCGACCTGCAGCTGGTCGACGGTGGTCTTCGACATGGTGGCGACGACCGTGCGCACCCGCTCCTCGAGCGGGACGACGTCCTCGGTCACATTCGCCAGAGCCGCCTCGAGCGAGTCTTCGTCAAGGCCGAAGTCGCCCTCGATGCTCGGCTCGTGCCGTGCGGTCCCGAGCGGGGAGGCGTCGATCGGCTCGTCCTCCTCGTCGTGGACCAGGTAGACGAGGAAGGCCGGGTGAGGTGCGCCGTAGACGTCGCGCAGCGTCCGGGAGACCACGGTGGCGAGCTGGGTCGCCGTCTCCTGCGACGAGCGCAGACCGAACGAGTCACCGGAGCCGGCCAGCACCCCCGGGGGTGACCAGCCGAGCGCGACCAGGTCGGCGACGGCCGCCCGGTCCATCCGGAACTCCGGGGGCAGCTCCGCGTTGCCGACGGCGAGCGCCTCGACCACGCCGTCGGGCAGGACGCGGATGCTCACCGAGTAGACCGCGGTGCCCGTGCCGGAAGCGGTGGGGTCGAGAGTGATGTCGACGTGCGCACCGGGCGGCAGCTCGGGCACCAAGCCGGCCAGCGAACTCGCGAACTCACGCCACGCCTGGGTCACCTTGGCCTTCAGGTCGGCCGTGGTGGGCTCGTCAAGCAACACACCCTCGGACGTTTCGCCGGCGCCTTCTGCCGTCATGATCGCACCTCCGTCTGTCACCCTATCGAGCGGCGATCCATGCTGGAGCCAGGGATGTCAGGCTTTGCGATCAGGCCATGCCAGGGCCAGGGCGCTGATTTTCGCGGCGGCCTCCGCGGGGGCGAGACCACGCCCCACAGCCAGCCCCATCAGGTACGCCGTGACCGGCGCCCCGGGCCGCAGGACGTTGTGCGCCACATCGCGGGCCACGTCGAGCAACTCCTTCGCCGGCACCTCGTCCGGCGAGACGCCCAGCTCGGCCCCGGCCGCGGCGATCCACGCGTCCAACTCGTTCATCTCGCCCATTCCTCAGCCGTCCGCAGGTCGTCGTCGGTGTCGCAGTCGAACCACGGCGGCGGCCCCGGCCGGCGCCAGGACACCTCGGCGATCCGCAGGTTCGCCAGCAAGGCCCGCACCGGCGCGCCGTGCAGACTGCCGCGCTCCTCGGCGAGGCGGTTGATCGCGGCACGCAACGACGCCGTACGCCAAACCCCGCACAACACCTGCAACTGCCCCTCGGCGTCCCGATAGACCGCGCCCTCCATCGGCGCCGACTCCATGGTCAGCCGCAGCACGTCGATCGCCTCACCGGTCAGCAACGGCAGATCGGCGGCGAGCAGCGCGGTGAAAGCGATGTTCTCCGGCACCAGCGCCAGCCCCGCGGCGGCCGCGGCCACCGGCCCGCCACCCGGCGGCTCCTCCCGTGTCACGTGCACCTGAACCGGCAGGTCGGGTGGCACCCGGCCGACCACGACACGCGGGTCGGCGTCGTGCACGGCCGCGAGCACCCGGGTCAGCATCGACTGCCCGCCGACGGGCAAGGTCGGCTTGTCGGCCCCACCCATCCGCCGCGCCGCACCGCCCGCCAGTACCACCGCCGCAAATCCCCCCACGTGAGTACCGTATCCCGAGCGCGTGCCGGACGTGACCACGCGCTCAGTTCGACGCGGTCGTAAGCTCCCGCCATGGGACGGAACACGGCGCGCCGCACGGTGGTGAGCATCGACGTCGGCGAGTCGCCGGCGGTCCGGCGCCGCCCGGACGAGCTGGCCGCCGAGGAGCCGCTGGAGATCCGGATCCGGAAGCAGCCGCTGGCGGTCACCATGCGCACCCCCGGGCACGACCTCGACCTGGCCATGGGTTTCTTGCTCAGCGAGGGCGTGATCGGCAAGGCGGAGGACGTGGTGACGGCCCAGCTCTGCGCCGGGACGGACACGCCGAACACGTACAACGTGGTGGACGTGGTGCTTGATCCGCACGTGCCGCCGCCGGTGACCGACCCGAGCCGGAACTTCTACACCACCAGCTCGTGCGGAGTCTGCGGGAAGGCGAGCATCGACGCCATACGCACCCGCTCGCTCTTCGACGTGACGGCCGACCCGCTGGAGATCCCGGCGCGACTCCTCGCCGAGCTGCCGGGCAAGTTGCGTGCGGCACAGCGGACGTTCGACCGTACGGGTGGGCTGCACGCCGCCGGACTGTTCACCGCCGCCGGTGACCTGCTCGTCCTGCGCGAGGACGTGGGCCGGCACAACGCGGTCGACAAGGTGCTCGGCTGGGCGCTGCGCGAGGGCCGGCTGCCGCTGGCCGGGCACGTCCTGCTCGTCTCCGGCCGGGCCAGCTTCGAGCTGATGCAGAAGGCCTGGATGGCCGGGTTGCCGCTGCTGGCCGCGGTGTCGGCGCCGAGCACGCTCGCCGTCGAGCTGGCCGACGAGGCCGGGATGACGCTCGTCGGTTTCCTCCGGGAGCCGACGATGAACGTCTACGCCGGGGCACATCGCGTCACGGTCTGACCACATGGGATTCGGATCCCCGTAAGCCCTGATCACATTTACCTTCATCCATCTTCGCGAGGCTGCGATGCATGCCGATCTCGCGTCGAACCCTGTTGCTGAGCTCTGCCGCCGCCGGTGCTGCCGGAGCGGTCACGACGTGGCCGCTCTCCGCGCAGGCCGCGCCCTATCGGGGACCGTTGCAATCCGATCCGTTCACCCTCGGAGTCGCGTCCGGCGACCCGGACCCGGACGGCTTCGTGCTCTGGACCCGGCTCGCCACCACCCCGCTCGCCGATGACGGGCTGGGTGGCATGCCGTCTCGGAACGTGCCGGTGACCTGGGAACTCGCCGCCGACGGGCGGTTCCGCAAGGTGGTCCGCCGCGGTGTCGTGATCGCCCGGGCGGACCGGGCGCACAGCGTGCACGTGGAACTGAACGGCCTCTCCGCCGACCGGGAGTACTTCTACCGCTTCCACGCCGAGCGCTACACCTCGCCGGTGGGCCGGACCCGCACCGCACCCGCGCGCTGGGCAGCCGGCGGTGCGCTGGCCATGGCGTTCGTCTCCTGCTCCCAGTACGAGCACGGCTACTTCACCGCATACCGCCGGCTGGCCGAGGACGAGCCGGACCTGATCCTGCACCTCGGCGACTACCAGTACGAGTACGCGCCGGACACGTACAACATCCCGGGCGGCAACCCGCGTGACCACGAGGGCCCGGAGACCGTCACGCTGGCGAACTACCGTCAGCGGCACGCGCAGTACAAGACCGACCCGGACCTGCAGGCCGCGCACGCGGTGGCGCCCTGGGCCGTGGTCTGGGACGACCACGAGACCGAGAACAACTGGGCCGACGAGGTCCCCGAGGCGCCCGACTCGAACTTCCTCGCCCGGCGGGCGGCGGCGTTCCAGGCGTACTACGAGAACATGCCGCTGCGCCGCACCTCGGTCCCGAACGGCATCGACCTGCAGCTTTACCGGCGGCTGCACTGGGACCGGCTGGCCACCTTCCACATGCTCGACACCCGTCAGTACCGGGACGACCAGGGCTGCGGTGACGGGTACAAGGACTGCCCGGCCGCGTACGACCCGGCGCGCAGTATCACCGGCGCCGAGCAGGAAGCCTGGCTGCTCGACGGCTTCCGCCGGTCCACCGCGCGCTGGGACATCCTCGGCCAGCAGGTCTTCTTCGGGCAGCGGGACAACAACTCCGGCCCGCAGAAGGTGCTCAGCATGGACTCGTGGGACGGATACCAGGCGTCCCGGGACCGGATCACCCGCGGCTGGGTGGAGGCCGGGGTCCGCAACCCGGTGGTGCTCACCGGTGACGTGCACGCGCACTGGGCCGGCGAGCTCAAGCTCGATTACGACGACCCGACCTCCAAGACCGTCGGCACCGAGCTGGTCTGCTCGTCGATCACCTCCGGCGGCAACGGCGCGGACGTGCCGAGCGGCCAGCACAGCTGGGCGGCGTGGAATCCGCACCTGCGCTTTTACAACAACCAGCGCGGTTACGTCCGGACCCGGATCGCGGCGGACTCGCTGACCGCGGACTTCGTGGTCCTGCCCTATGTGACGACCGCGGGCGCCGCGGCGCACACCCGGGCCAGTTTCGTCATCGAGGACCGGGTGCCGGGCCTGAACCAGGTGGCGGACAACCCGACTCCGGCCGCCACGTTGCGCTCCGGGCCGGTCGACCTCGGTGAGGAGACCATTCGGCAGGAGACCGCGCGGCCCTGACAGGTTCACCTGCTGCTCCGGCGGCGAATTCCGATGCGGGATTCGCCGCCGGTCACCATGTGCGGGGACAGCCCGTACCCGAGCAGGTTGTGCAACATCGCGGCGATCTGGTGCTGCGGCTCCTCGCGCAGCGCCCGGTCCACGGCGACCCTGGCCAGGGCACCTCGCCCGGATCGCCAGGCGGAGTAACCCAGCAGGCAGGCCGGCGCCGCCACATACGCCGGCTCGACCCGGCGCAGCACGTCGGTCCAGAGCCGGATCCGCCACTCGTCCGGGCCGGCCCGGTCGAACGCGTAGTCCTCCACCGCCTTGTCCACCAGCAGCACCCCGAGCCAGGCGGCCTCGTCGTCGGTGAGTGTCCGGCCCGACCGGTACCGCCGCTCGGCCTCCCGGACCGCGGTCCGCCCGGCACGCCGGATCATCCGCCCGTACCGCGCGGCGTCCCGGTCCTCACCGAGCAGGTCGTCGGCGAGCAGATCGGTGAACCGCCGCCGGGCCCGCTCGGTGGCCGCGACCATGGCTTTCCGGGCTGCCCCGTCGACCGGCGCCACCTGGGCGACCAACTCGCGCCGGCTGGGCAGGGCGACGTGCCCGCGCAGGGTCGCCTCGGCGGCGATCACACTGTGCTCCGGCAGGCACGCCGTGCCCTCCGGGCTGCAGCAGCGCGGGTCGTCGCACAGGTACGACCACCACCGGCCGTCGGTGACCCGCATCGCGTCGTCCACCCGGACGTTCAAGGTCTGCAGAGCCTGCGTGAGACGCAACACCGCCGGGGTGACCCGTTCGGCCGGCCCGAATCCGACGATCACGATCGACGCCGCGTCCTGCCGGGCGACCGTCTCGGCGATGACCCGGGCCGCCTCACGGGCGTCGTCGGCGCTGCAATCCGGCGGCGGCAGGTCGTAGCACGCGCCGAAGTCCACCCGCGTACCGCTGAGGCCGACCATCGTCACGCTGTCGACCGGGTGGTAGCCCAGCAGGTAGGGCACCGCCGCGATGAGGTCGGACGGGGTACGGATGACGAGTGCGCATTCGGCTGACATGGCAGGCAGCCTGGCCGCTCGGCGAGGCGGCCCGTGTGCCGAACTTCGCGCCTGTGGACGACACGCCCGTCATCCACAGGCGGCCCGCGCGAAAGCCCAGCTAGGAGCGGAACGGCAACTCGTGGAGTTGCAGCCCCTCCTGGTTCCAGGGGTGGGAGTGCCGGTCCAGATCCATGGTCAGCTCGATCGAGGAGACCACGTCGTACCCGGCGGCGTGCAGGCTGCGGATCGCCTCCACGTTGCGGGACTCGGGCGAGATGGTCAGCGAGGTCATGTTCCGCTTCTTCGCCTCCGCCGCGACGTGCTGCAGCAGCAGCCGGCCGACCCCCTTGTGCCGGTGACCGATCGTCACCACCACCGGGTCGACCTCGCCGGCCCGGCCGCGAATGATCAGCCCGACCATCCCGATGACCCCGTCGTCGGCGTGGTCGGCAACCCAGAGCCCGGAGAGATCGAGCCTGGTCAGATACTCCTCGAAGCCTGCGCCGCCGTCGTCGGTGTGTTCCCCGTACATCTCGTTGTGCTGTCTGGTGAGCTCCGCCCACAAACGCCGGCCCGCGGAATGGTCACTCGGGCGATAGGAACGCACCGCGACAGGGGTCATGTCGCCATCATGCCTGCGAATTGGGACGTCCGTCACCAGAAGCGGAAGATAAGCACGTGGACCTGGCGTACCTGCGCGCGCACCCCCAGCATCTCCCGACATTTCTCACTCACCAGCGGATTCGCGAAACCCCGGTGGGCGGCGGCGTGTGCAACGCCAGCCGATTGACCCTCGACGACGGTTCGTCGCTGTTCGCCAAGACCTGGCCCACCGGCCCGGCGCCGGACGGCATGTTCGCCGCCGAGGCGGCCGGGCTGGCCTGGCTACGGTCAGCCGGGGCGGTTCCGGTGCCGGAAGTGCTGGTCGCCCTTCCGGAAATGCTCGCCATGGAATGGGTCGAGCCCGGCGAGCCGACCCCGGCGGCGGCAGCACAATTCGGCCGAGATCTGGCCGCGCTGCATCGCAGTGGCGCCGACGCCTACGGCGCCGATTGGGCGGGTTACATCGGTCCGCTGCCGCTGGACAACACACCCTCCACGGGCGACTGGGGGTCCTGGTTCGCAGCCCGGCGCCTGGCGCCCTACCTGCGAACTTCCGCGGATCGCGGTGCGCTTTCCGGCGCCGACATCGCGGTGGTCGAGCAGGTCATCAACACCATTGAGGGGTACGGGGTACCGGAGGCGCCCGCTCGCGTCCACGGGGATCTGTGGCCGGGGAACCTGCTGTGGGGGGCTGACGGGCGAGGATGGCTCGTCGATCCGGCTGCGCACGGCGGGCATCGGGAGACCGACCTGGCGACGCTCGCGCTGTTCGGCGGGGTTCCTCATCTGGACACGATCCTGGGGGCCTATCAGGAAGTATGGCCTCTTGCGGACGGGTGGCGCGTACGCGTACCTCTGCATCAATTGCACCTGTTGCTGGTGCACACCGCGGCTTTCGGTGGGGGTTATCGCAGCGCGGTGCGCGCAGCGGCCGATGCGGCCCTACGTGGGCTCCCTCCGCAATGTTGATCAATAGGGTAGATCGGCCCGGTGTGACGGGCTGGTTGTCCACAGGTCGAAATGCGTAGCGGCACGGCGAGGCAGGAGCGGCTAGATTCGATTCGTGAGCCTCTCCTGGAGATCATCCGCCCGAGCGCGGAGGCGGCGGTGACACCGCTCGCCGATCGCTTCGGCCGCGTCGCCACCGATCTGCGCGTGTCGCTGACCGATCGGTGCAATCTGCGCTGCACCTATTGCATGCCCGCAGAGGGTCTGGCGTGGATGCCGCAGCCTCAGCAGCTGACCGACGACGAGGTCAGCCGGCTGGTGCGGATCGCTGTGGAGCAGCTCGGTGTGACCGAGGTCCGGTTCACCGGTGGTGAGCCGCTGATCCGTCGTGGGCTGGTGCGCATCGTTACCGAGGCCGCGCAGCTCGACCCCCGGCCACGACTGTCGGTCACCACGAACGGCATCGGGCTCGACCGGATCGCGGCGCCGCTGCGGGACGCCGGCCTCGATCGGGTGAACGTTTCGCTCGACACCCTGGACCCGGCAAGGTTCCACACCTTGACCAGGCGTGATCGGCACGCTGATGTGCTGTCCGGTCTGCGGGCCGCAGCTGAAGCGGGTTTGACTCCCGTGAAGATCAATACCGTGCTGATGCGCGGGGTGAACGATGACGAGGCGCCGGCCCTGCTGCGGTTCGCGCTGGACCATGGCTATCAGTTGCGCTTCATCGAGCAGATGCCGCTGGATGCGCAACACCAGTGGGACCGGCACGAGATGGTCACCGCGGAGGAGATCCTCGCGGCCCTCGAGCCGTTCGGCCTGCAGCCCGACAATGTTTCACGTGGAACAGCGCCGGCTGAGACCTGGCTGGTTCCCGGACACATCGATGCGGCGGGGGAGCCGGCCCGGGTCGGCGTGATCGCGAGTGTGACGCGTCCGTTCTGCGGCGATTGCGACCGCACCCGGCTTACCGCCGACGGTCAGGTCCGCAACTGCCTGTTCGCGACCGAGGAGAGCGACTTGCGCAAGTTGCTGCGCGACGGTGCGCCGGACGGTGAGATCGCCGAGGCCTGGCGAGTCGCCATGTGGGGCAAGCGCGCCGGTCACGGCATTGATGACCCGTCGTTCCTGCAGCCCGCCCGTCCCATGTCCGCCATCGGAGGCTGACCGTGCTCACCGTGCGCTACTTCGCGGGTGCCCGCGCGGCCGCCGGCGGGACCTCGTCGGAGTCTGTTGCTGCCGGGTCCCTCGACGAACTCACCCAGGTGCTGGTCGAACGGCATGGTGAGCGGCTCGGGCTGGTGCTCAAGGCGGCCAGCTTTCTGGTCGACGGCCTGACCTGCCACGACCGTCAGGCAGCTCTGCCGGGCGGCGCGACCGTGGACATCCTGCCGCCGTTCGCGGGCGGCTGATTTGTCGTACCCCTCCGGCAGCATGCTGGCATGCCCGTTCACGTCGCCAGCCGCCGCCGGAAGCCGGAGTCTGTCCGCGCTGCGTACCCAGAGGCCACGATCGTCGACGTGACCTCCCGGGGGCCGGAGCCATGGGTGCGGCTGAGCCCGTTCTATCCGCACGGTGGCATTCCGGTGCCGCTGAGCGCGGGTGCCGTCAGTGCATCTGTTGAGGGCATCTGGCAGGCGCTCAAGGTGTTCGAGCAAGCCGACGTCGATCCGTCGAAGCTCGCGGTGACGAGCATGACGGGGCTGAAGCGCACGGTCCGGCGGTTCGGTCCGGTGCGAGGGCATCGCGCCGGGCTGCTCGGTGAGGCCCTGCTCGGGTATCAGGAGGCACGGCAGCAGATCTATCTGCCGGCGTACCGGTGGATGCTGGAACACCGAGCTCAAGAGCTGGTGGAACGGCTGCGGGAGATGGCCGGTGGCGATCTGGTGCTGCTGGACTACACCACCAACGGGGACCTGGCGGATACCTCGAGCCCGCTGTCGCATGCTGCTCTCATCGCGCGCTACATCGCAGGCCGGTGGCCGGGGTGAGGCCGGGTAGGCCGGGCGGCCAGGTGAGGCCGGTGGTGGCCCGGTCGGGCCGGTGGCCCGGCCAGGGCGGTGGCCCGGCCAGGGCGGTGGCCCGTCGGCCAGGGCGGTGGCCCTGCGGCCAGCGCGGTGGCCCGGTCAGGCTGGTGGCCCGGTCAGGTGAGGGCGGTAGTCGGGATGAGGCCCGCCTGGCCGGTTTGGGATCAGTCGCCGCGGCCCTCCCAGGTTGTCACGCAGGCCTCGTTGCCCTCGGCGTCGGCGAGTACCCAGAAGGCCGGCGCACGATCGGCCGAGACCAGACGCCCGCCGGCTGCCAGGGCGGCCTCGACCCGGGCCTCGGCCACGTCATGCGGGACGGCGATGTCGAAGTGGATGCGGTTCCGCTGCGGCCGCGGCGCATCCATCTGCTGGAACCAGACCACCGGCGAGAGCCCGAGCGGGTCGATGATCGTGCCATCGCCGCCCGGCTTGTCGACGTAGGCGAGGACGGCCTTCCAGAACGGGCGGATCGCGGCGATGTCCAAGGCGTCGATGGCGATATCGAGGATCTGCAGCTGCCCCAGGTCGAGGTCAGGATCGGCAGCGTCGTGCAGCGCCGCGGACATCCGGTCGGCCGGGGCCGGGTTGGGGATGTCAGCTTCGTGCGGCGCCGCGGACATCTGGCGGGCCGGGTCCAGGTTATGGGTGGCAGCGTTGTGCAGCGCCGCGGAGATTTGGTGGGCCTGGGCGACGTCGCGGGCGGTCAGGGTGGCGATGGTGCGGGTCTGCAGGGTGAGCATCACCCGGTTGGGGCGGAGGTCCACGTGTAGGTGGTCATCGGCGTCGCTGCCGCAAGCCTCGACGGCGGCCGCCGCGACCTCGGCGGCCCGGCGCAGCGAGTCGACGGGCACCGCCGTTCGGAGCGTGCCGAGGACGAGCCGCCATCCGTGATCGCTGACGGCCTCCGATGCCTGCCGCCGGTTCAGCCTGCGCTCCGCGGTTGCCGGCCGGTCCGGTCGCCCGTCCGCCGATTCGAGCGCTCCGGGCTCCGGGTCGGGCGGTTTCTGATTCACCCGGACAGGGTGGCAGAAACGTCGGCCCGGACGCAGTCCCCGAGCAGTTGAGCAAAGCTGAGACAGGCCTGAGAGGCACCTGCGGTGAGTCGGGGACACTGGTTTCCGGCAAGCTGTTACACGCGCGGCCGGAGCGGCCGTTGGGGGAGGGTTTTCGTTGGGCTTCGTCGCGGTGGTCCTGCTGATCATCGGTCTGATCCATTTGTACCTGTGGAAGCGGCTGGTCCGCGACCCCCTGCGGCCCGGGTGGGGACGCCGCGTCGGCACGGCGTTGATCGTGCTTTTCGCTCTGTCGGTGCCGGTGACTCTGATCGGCGTCCGCAACGGCCATTTCCAGTGGCTCTCGTGGCCCGGCTACCTGTGGATCGCGGTCATGTTCTACCTGCTGGTGACGCTCGCGGTCCTGGAACTGCCACGACTCGCCGCGGTCCTGCTGTGGGCCAACCGTGGGCGTACCCCCAAGGAAGCGCAGCCAGCGACCGCCGCAAGCAGCGCCGCCCCGGCCGGGACGAGCGAAGCCGGGCTGAGCAAAGCCAGGCTGAACGAAGCCGTGCCGGTCGGTCCGGCCTCAGACATCAGCGACGCTGATGGGACCAGCCGATCCATCGCGGAGGCTGAACCAGGCGACGCCAAGACCGACGAAGGCATCAACCGACGGCTGCTCCTGGCCCGCGGCACGGCCATCTTCGCCGGTCTCACGGCGGCGAGCGTGACCGGGTACGGCGTGAAGACCGCAACCGGCGCTCCCCAGATCGACCGGGTGCAGATCCCGCTGGCCAAACTCCCCCGAGCGATGGACGGCACCCGGCTCGCGGTCGTCTCCGACATTCACATCGGCCCGCTGACCGGCGTCAACCATGCCCGGCGGATCGTCCAGGTGATCAACTCGGTGGACGCCGATCTGGTCTGCGTCGTGGGCGACCTGGTCGACGGCAGCGTTGCGGAGCTGGGCGAGTTCGCCGCCCCGCTGGCCGGCATCGAGTCGCGGCGCGGGGCTTTCTTCGTGACCGGCAACCACGAGTACTACTCGGGCCACGAGCAGTGGATCGACGAGGTCGCCCGGCTCGGGCTGCGTCCGCTGCGCAACGAGCGGCTGGAGATCGAGGGCCTGGACCTCGCCGGGGTGAACGATCTGAACGGCGAGGAACACGGCGACGCCCCCGACTTCGCCCGCGCCCTGGGTGACCGGGATCCGAGCCGCCCGGTCGTCCTGATGGCGCACCAGCCGGTGGCGGCGAAAGAGGCCGCACCTTTCGGTGTCGACCTGCAGATCTCCGGTCACACCCACGGCGGTCAGATGGTGCCGTTCAACTTCCTCGTGAAGTTGCAGCAACCGGTAGTCTCCGGCTTCGGAGAGGTGGACGGCGTGCCGGTGTACGTGACCAACGGCGCGGGGTTCTGGGGTCCACCGGTCCGGGTCGGCGCACCCCCGCAGGTCACGGTCATCGAATTGCGTACGGCGTAACCCATCAAGATCGGTAAGTGTGTTTGAGCGTGGCGATTCGTGGTGGCACCGACGGCCGTGACAGGATGCGGGGCGTGGGAGTGACCGCTGATGCATATGTCGCGGACCTCCACATTCACTCGCGTTATTCGCGGGCCTGCAGCCGTGATCTGACGCTGCCCAACCTGGCCTGGTGGGCGCGGCGCAAGGGAATCGCGTTGCTCGGCACCGGCGACTTCACGCATCCGGCGTGGTTCGAGCACCTCAAGGAGAGTCTCGAGCCCGCCGAGCCGGGCCTGTTCCGGCTGGCCGATGAGAAGCCGGTGACGAAGCGCCTGCCCGGTTCGCTGCGCGGCACCGACCCGGCCCGGTTCATGCTCAGCGTGGAGATCTCGACGATCTACAAGCGGGACGATCGCACCCGCAAGGTGCACCACCTGCTGTACGCACCGGACTTCACCTCGGTCGAAAAGATCAACACCGCACTGGGCCGGATCGGCAACCTGACCGCCGACGGCCGCCCGATCCTCGGCCTGGACTCGCGGAACCTGCTCGAGATCACCCTGGAGGCCGGCGGCTATCTGATCCCGGCGCACATCTGGACGCCGTGGTTCTCCGCGCTCGGCTCGAAGTCCGGCTTCGACGCGATCGCCGACTGCTACGCCGACCTGGCCGAGCACGTCACGGCTGTGGAGACCGGCCTCTCCTCGGACCCGGAGATGAACTGGCGGGTCTCCAGCCTCGACCGGTACCGCCTGGTGTCGAACTCCGACGCGCACTCACCGGCCGCCCTGGCCCGCGAGGCCACCCTCTTCACCGGCACCCCGGACTACTTCGCGGTCAAGGACGGCGTCGGCCTGGCCGGCACGCTGGAGTTCTTCCCGGAAGAGGGCAAGTACCACGCTGACGGCCACCGCGCCTGCGGCGTCAACTGGGAGCCTTCGAAGACACGCGCCGCGAACGGTCGCTGCCCCGAGTGCGGCCGGCCGCTCACCGTCGGCGTGCTCAGCCGGGTCGAGGACCTCGCCGACCGCCCGCTCGGTTTCCACAAGGACACCCACGTCGAGCACCTGATCCAGCTGCACGAGATCCTCGGCGAGATCCACGGGGTCGGCCCGAAGTCGAAGACCGTCGAGTCGCAGCTCAACCACCTGGTCGCCACGCTCGGCGCGGAGCTGGACATCCTGCGCAAGATCCCGGTCGAGGAGATCGGCAAGGCCGGTGGCGAGGAGCTGCGCGAGGCGATCACCCGCCTCCGGCGCGGCGATGTGCGCCGGGTGCCGGGCTACGACGGCGAGTACGGCGTGATCACCCTCTTCGACCCGGGCGAGCTGCGCAATCGGACGAGTGCTCCGCAGGTCGAGACGCTGTTCGACATGCTCCCGACGGAAATCGCGGAGAAGCCGCGGACGCCGGCGAAGGACGAGAAGCCGAAGCCGAAGGCCAAACCGGCGAAGGAGAAGCCGGCTCCGCCGCCACTCGCACCGCCGCCCAGCCCGCACGAGCCGTTCGAGCCGATGCTGGCCGGAATGGAAGAGGTCGGCACCGGCCTGCTCGACCGGCTCGACGCGATGCAGCGGGTGGCCGCGTCCGCGCCGGGCGGGCCGCTGCTCATCGTGGCCGGCCCGGGCACCGGCAAGACCCGCACGCTGACGCACCGGATCGCGTACCTCTGTGCCGAGCTGGGCGTCTTCCCGGAGCGGTGCCTGGCGATCACCTTCACCCGGCGGGCCGCCGCCGAACTGAAGGAGCGACTCGAGGCGCTGCTGGGTGACGTCGCCGAGGACATCACGGTCGGCACGTTCCACTCGCTGGGCCTGACCGTGCTGAAGGAGAACGCGAAGGCGGCCGGCCTCGGTTCCGGCTGGCGGATCGCGGACGATCAGGAGCAGGCTCAGGCTCGGGAGCAGGCCGGCGAGGACGACGCGGCGTATCGCAAGCTGCTGCGCCAGCAGGACCTGGTGGATCTGGACGACCTGATCAGTGTGCCGATGACGCTGCTGCGCGAAGATCCGGCGCTGGTCGAGAAGTACCGCAGGCGCTGGCAGTGGATCTTCGTGGACGAGTACCAGGACGTCGACGAGCTCCAGTACGAGCTGCTGCGGCTGCTCAGCCCGGCCGACGGCAACCTGTGCGCGATCGGCGACCCGGACCAGGCGATCTACTCGTTCCGCGGCGCCGACGTGCGGTACTTCCTCCGCTTCAACCAGGACTTCGTGGACGCCCGGCTGGTCCGGCTGACCCGCAACTACCGGTCGTCGGCGCCGATCCTGGCCGCCGCGGTGCAGGCCATCGCTCCGTCGTCGCTGGTGAGCGGCCGGCGGCTGGACCCGGCCCGGCTGGATCCGGAGGCCGCGCTGGTCGGTCGCTACCCGGCGCGCAGTGTCGCCGACGAGGCCGACTTCGTGGTGCGCACGATCGACGAGCTGGTCGGCGGCCTGTCTCACCGGTCGCTCGACTCGGGCCGCGTGGACTCCCGCGCCACCGTCGTCGGCAACTTGTCATTTTCGGACATCGCGGTGCTGTATCGCACCGACACGCAGTCCGGCCCGATCGTCGACGCGCTGTCGCGAGCCGGCATTCCGGTGCAGAAGCGCTCGCACAACCGGCTGCGCGACCGCGCCGGGGTCCAGGTCATCGCCCGCGAGCTGCGGCACGCGGGCGGGCCGGCCGGTTCACTTCCGGTCCGGGTCAAGGCCGCCGCGCAGACACTGGCCCAGAGGTACGCGGCACCCACACTCGACGGCGGCCAGCTCACCCCGGAAGACGTCTGGTCCTCGGCGGAACTGCTGATGCCGCTGGCCAACCGGGTCGGCGAGGACCTGCCGCTGTTCCTGCAGCAGCTGGAGACCGGCGCTGAGGTGGACGCCCTGGACCCGCGGGCCGAGGCGGTCAACCTGCTGACCCTGCACGCCGCGAAGGGCCTGGAGTTCCCGGTCGTCTTCCTGGTCGGCTGCGAGGACGGGCTGCTCCCGCTGCGCTGGCCCGGCTCGGCACCGTCGGACGATGACATCGCCGAGGAGCGCCGGCTGTTCTTCGTCGGCCTGACCCGCGCCCAGGACCGGCTGTACGTGAGCTACTCGGCGAAGCGGTTCCGGCACGGCAGCGAGCGCGAGCAGACCCCGACGCCGTTCCTCGACGTGATCGACTCCGGTCTGTTCGAGCGGTTGGGCGAGGCCGCACCGAGCCGCCCCAAGGACCGCCAGCTCCGGCTGCTCTGAAGGGCTCAGGCCGCCACCACTCCGAGCAGGGCGCCGGCCAGCAACGCCGGCCCGAAGGGCAGGGCACGCCCGCCGCGTGCCCGCCCGGTGACCAGCAGCCAGCCCGCCACCACCCCGTTGATCAGGTGCGCCGCCGCGAAGCCGACGGCGACCGCTGCCCATCCACCGAAGCCGAGCAGCAGCGCCAGCACCGCACCCAGCTTCACGTCGCCCAGCCCGAGTCCGCGCCCGGGCAGGAGGGCAATCGCCAGGTAGACGATGCCGACCGCGGCGCCGGCGGCCACCGCGGTACCGATTCGGGCCGGCTCGATCAGGGCGAGCGGCACTCCGACCACCAGGGCCAGTGCGCCGACCAGCGGATCGGGCAGGCGCAGGCACCGCAGGTCGATCATGGCCAGCAGTACCCCGAGCACTCCGGCGATCAGCAGCACCGGAAGGCCCGGGACCGGCCCGAGCAACGCCGCCGGCACCCCGGCAACAGCCGCCGACGCGACCACCGGGCCGAGCCAGCCGCTAAGGAAAGCCTCGGCACGCGAAGCGAAAAGGACTCGCGGTGGGAAGGGGGCGCTCGGAGGAAAGCAGGCACAGGCTGCGCCGACATGGATCCAGCCGGCCGCTCCCGCTGGGAAACGGCGGCCACACCGATGGCATTCGCTGCGCACCGGTTCCGCGTACGCCACAGCCAGCCGATAAGCCACCCGAGGCAGAAAAGCCGCCGTCGCCGCCCCGAAGACCAGCGCCATGATCACGATTGGTGTCGACACGATCGTGGACCGTAACGCCCACCGGACCGGCCCGGGATCGGGTTGCCGACAGCCGGTACGATTCGTCCCCGCGATTCCGGCACGGGCGGGTTCTGGAGCGCACGCTACCGTGGCAGGCAGCGAATTCCGCTTCTGGAGGGACTCCCGATGTCGCACAACGGGCCCTACCCCGGTCAGCCGTGGCCGGGAGGCAGCCCCGACGAGCCGTATGTGGAGCCGTCCGATCCGTGGCGCGAGCAGCCGGAGCCGCCGTGGACGCCACCTCCGGCGCAGATTCCGCACCAGCAGCCGTACGCCGCTCCGGCCCGGTCATGGCCGGCGCCGCAACCGGTCCGGCGGGGTTTCGCGATGGGCGCCCTCGTCGCGTTCCTGAGTGTCCTGGTCGGGGGCGGCCTGGCCACCACGGCCTGGTTCCTGATCGGCCGGGAGGAGAAGACCACCCCGGCCGCGGCGCCCTCGACCGTGCCGGCGAACGCGCCGCGCCCGCAGACCAGCGAGGACGCCCGGTTCGCGGTGAAGGGCCAGTGTGTCCGGAACGAGGGCACCAACGCCGAGCCGAAGCTGCGCATCGTGATCTGCGCGGCCAACACGTTCGAGGTGCTCAAGCGCATCGACGGCAAGACGACCGGCGAGAAGGACGCAGTGGGCAAGTGCGCGAAGGTGACGGGCTACACGAACTGGTACTACTACGACACTGAGTACGACGATGTCGATTTCGTGCTCTGCCTCAAGGAGTATGGGCCCGTCTAGCAAGATCTAGCCCAAAGGCTAGACAGCCGTAGAGGGGTAAATCGAGGCAACTCTAGCGTCCACGCTAGACGGCCCGATACTGTCCTACGGCATGGATCCGGTGCGGAACCCGTACGCTCCCGGCGCCGGCCAGCGCCCACCCGAGCTGGCCGGGCGCGGCCGTGAGCTGGACGCTTTCGACGTAGTCCTGGAGCGAGTGGCGCGCGGCCGCCCGGAGCGCAGCCTGGTGCTGACCGGTCTGCGTGGCGTCGGCAAGACGGTGCTGCTCAACACCCTGCGCTCGGCGGCCATCGGCCGGCTCTGGGGCACCGGCAAGATCGAGGCCCGGCCCGACCAGTCGCTGCGCCGCCCGGTCTCCGGCGCGCTGCACATGGCGATCCGCGAGCTGGCCCCGCACCATCGCGACCCGGACCGGGTCGACGAGGTGCTCGGCGTGCTCAAGGCGTTCGCGCTGCGGGCCAACGAGACCAACGGGAAGATCCGGGATCGCTGGGCGCCCGGTATCGACGTGCCACCGGCCCGCGGCCGCGCCGACTCCGGTGACATCGAGATCGATCTGGTCGAGCTCTTCACCGACGCCGCCTCGCTCGCCACCGACGTGGGCACCGGCATCGCCCTGTTCATCGACGAGATGCAGGACCTGAGCGCCACCGACGTGTCGGCGCTCTGCGCGGCGTGCCACGAGTTGTCGCAGCTGGGGGCTCCGCTGATTGTGGTGGGCGCCGGGCTGCCGCATCTGCCGGCCGTGCTGTCCGCCGCCAAGTCCTACTCCGAGCGCCTCTTCCGGTATCAGCGGATCGACCGTCTGGACCGGGATGCGGCCGATCTGGCGCTGGGTGTGCCGGCCGAGCGGGAGGGCGTCGACTACGACCAGGAGGCGCTGGACCTGCTCTACGAGAAGTCCGGCGGGTATCCGTACTTCGTCCAGGCGTACGGAAAAGCGACCTGGGACCATGCGCCGCAGACGCCGATCACCGCTGATGACGTCGCGGTCGCCGCACCCGAGGCCGAAGGCGAGCTGGCGGTCGGTTTCTTCGGCTCCCGCTTCGAGCGCGCCACGCCGGCCGAGCGGGAGTACATGCGGGCGATGGCGACGCTCTCCAGCGATCCGGGCAACGACATGGACGCGGCCGTGCCGACCTCGGACATCGCGACCTCGCTCGGCCGCAAGCCGGCCAGCCTCTCCCCGGCCCGGGACGCGCTGATCAAAAAGGGACTCATCTACTCGGGGGAACGCGGCACGGTGGCGTTCACCGTCCCGCACTTCGGCCGGTACCTCAGAACGCAGCCGGTGTGAGCACGCGGTTACGGGTATAACGAAATTCATGAAGCCCGTACGCACCGCAGCCCGAGCCATGCTCGCTTCGATCTTCGTGATCAGCGGGGTCCGCGTGCTGATGAGCCCCGGTGAGGGGCGCGTCGAGGCGGCCCGCCGGGTCACCGACAAGGTAGGACCGCTGCTGGAGAAGACCGACCCACGTCTGCCCACCGACCCGGAGACGCTGATCCGGATCAAGGCGGCGAGCGATGTGGTGGCCGGGTTTGCGCTGGCCACCGGGCGTTTCACCCGGCCCGCCGCGGCCGTGCTGGCAGCCGGCCTGATCCCGACCACCATCGCCGGCCACCCGTTCTGGTCCGCGTCCAAGGAGGATCGGCCCAACCAGCAGACCCATTTCCTGAAAAACCTGGGCCTGCTCGGCGGTCTGCTGCTGGCCGCGGCGGACACCGAGGGCCGGCCGGGGCTGCGCTATCGCACCACCCACGCGGTGGACCGGTCGCAGCGGTCGGTGCGGCGCGCGGTGCGTACCGCCAAGCGCGAAGCCAAGATCGCAGCGGTCTCGGCAACCGCGGCGCGCAAGCTCCCCGGGTGAACCCGTTTGTCCGGGTAACAACCTATAAGCGGCCTTTGCGTTAAAGCGGACGAGGGGCCGCGCGGTCGGTCTGCGCCTTCTAAGCTCGCTTCCGCCCGGCTTACGACCTGCCGCCGCTCCCGTCCGATTCGCCCCAAGGCGCCGGACGGGGTCGTGCGACAGGCCGTGCCGGGCCCGGGGACGAGACGGGGGTCGCGCCATGCCGGCAGTCAACAATGCGCGTCGCGCTGCGCGCACGCGGTCCACGGTGGTCACGCTGGGCATTCTCGGCACGCTCTGCTTGATCACTCTGTGCATTCATCGGTACGGGTTGAGCACGCTCTCCGTCGAGTTGGCGGCGATCCGGAGCTGGCTGGGCGGTGACGGGCTCTACGCGTACCGTGTCCCCGGAACTGAAACCAGCGCCGCGTTCTCCCCGGTCCTGGCCCTGCTGCTGGCGCCGCTCTCGATCCTGCCGCGGCAAGCGGCCGGCTGGCTGCTCGCCCTCGCCGGTGTCGCCGCGCTCGTGCTCGCCTCGATCGTGCTGGCCGGTCCGATAGCACGCCGTTACGGCCACCGCCGTTCCTCGGTAGTCGTCGCCGTCGCCTCGCTGGCCCTGCTCGCCGGGCCGGTCCGCGCCACGATCGGTCTCGGCCGTCCCGACCTCCTGCTGTTCGGCCTGGTCGTCGCCGACCTGGTGGCGCTGCGCCGAGCCGCCTGGGCCCGCAGCCGGGCCACCTGGTGGCCGAGCCGGACCGCCTCGCAACCACCCCGGGACCGGTCCCCGCTCGGCCGGCTGCGCCGCGGCTGGGCGACCGGCGCCTGGGCCGGGGTCGGCACCGGCCTCGCCACCGCGCTCTCCCTGGCGCCGGTGCTGTTCATCGGCTATCTGCTGATCACCCGGCAGCTGCGGGCCGCCCTGACCGCGCTCGCCACCGCCGCCACCGTGACGCTCGGTGCGCTGCTCGTCGTCCCCCACGAGACGCTGACCTGGTACGGCACCGTCGTGTGGGAACTGGACCGGA
This sequence comes from Actinoplanes sp. NBC_00393, assembly GCF_036053395.1. NCBI lineage: Bacteria > Bacillati > Actinomycetota > Actinomycetes > Micromonosporales > Micromonosporaceae > Actinoplanes > Actinoplanes sp. NBC_00393. The sequence continues at coordinate 8,471,374 of NZ_CP107942.1, forward strand.
TGGCGCCGCTGAGCGCCCCCGACAACCAGTCCCTGGCCGGGGTGCTGGCCCGGCTGTACGGCTTCTCCGCGCCCCCGGTGCTGGTCTGGTTCTCCTTCGGGGTGCTGGTGCTGGCGGTCGGCCTGATCCGCGCCCGCTCCGCGCACGTGGACGGTGACGAGATCTCCGCGTTCACGCTGGTCGCGCTGACCGGCGCGGTGGCCGGACCGGTCACCGGGCAGGCCGAGACGGTCTGGCTGATCCCGGCCGTGCTGATCCTGGCCGACGCGGCGATGCGGCGCCGGCTCAGCACGCGGCTACCCCGGTCGGCGCGCTTCGCCGGCGCCGGTTTTGCGGTGGCCGCCCTGATCGGATACCTCTTGCTGGTCGTCGGACCGCATTGGGCGTACGGGTGGAACGGCACCGCATTCGTGCTGATCCTGCTGGTCAACGCGCTGCCCTGGCGGCACGGCAGCGCACCGGCGATCCTGATCCGGCGGCCGGTGAGGCGGCCGGCCGCGATCCCGGTCCCGCGGGGCGGCTAGGGGCAGTTCACCCACTCGTCGGTGCCGTCCAGGAAGACCTGCCGCTTCCAGATCGGCAGTCGCGCCTTGGCCTCGTCGACCAGCCGGGCGCAGGCCGCGAACGCCGCCGCCCGGTGCGCGGTGCTGACCGCGGCGACCAGCGCGACGTCGCCGATCTGCAGGGTGCCGATCCGGTGCGAGACCGCGACCGCATAGACGTCCGGGTCGGCGGCGATCTCCTCGGCCACCTCGCGCAGGATCGCGCCGGCGGTGGGATGGCCCTCGTACTCGAGCAGGGTCACGCTCCGGCCGTGATCGTGGTCGCGGACGACGCCCTGGAAGGAGACGACCGCCCCGGCTTTGTTGTCGGCGACGGCGGCCTCGTGCGCGGCCAGGTCCAGCGTCTCGTCGACGACCTCGGCTCGGGCCACTGAACCTTTTTCAACGTGGCGAGGGCGATCGCGCCCGGTGCTGACCATCGGCTCGGACCCTTCTCGCCCGATGCCAGGTTGAGAAAGGTTCATTGTCATGATCGCTCCCCGGGGGTCAGCGGAAGGGGCAGGAACGGGACCAGGTCGCCGGCCGCGGCCTCGGTGCCGGGCCGGACCACCACGAAACCATGCGAGTTGGCCAACCCGCGCAGCATCGCTGAACCGACATGACCGACCGGGGTCGCTGTGCGGCCGGTGGAGTCGAGGGCGGCCAGAGCGAGGTGGGTGAAGTCGCCGCGGCCCGGAACTGCTGCGCCCGCTTCCACCCTGGGCAGTTCCGGCAGCGGGCGGCCGCGCAGGCCGGCCAGCAGCGGGGCGACCAGGGTGACCAGGGCGATCACCGCGGACTGCGGGTTGCCGGGGAGACCGGCCAGGAACCGCGGCCGGCCGTCCGGACCGAGCACCCGGGCGAGCAGCATCGGGAAGCCGGGTCGCACGGCGACGGTGTTCACGATGTACTCGCCGCCCAGCTCGGCGAGCGCGGGGTGCAGATGGTCGACCGGGCCGTGCATCGTGCCGCCGGTGGTGCAGACCAGGTCGGCGACTTCCAGTCCGGAGCGGATGGCGTCGAGGTGGGCGACCAGGGTGTCCTTCACCGGGCCGGTCACGGTCTGCACGGTGGCGCCGTACCGCCGCAGCCAGCCGGGCACCTGCGGGCCGAGGGAGTCCCGGACCCGGCCGGCGCCGGGCGGGCCGGACGTCAGCAACTCGTCGCCGAAGACCAGCAGCGCGGCCCGCGGCTCCGCGAAGACCTGCAGACTCTCGTAACCGCAGGTGGCCGCGACGCCGATGACTGCGGGGTCGACAGCCGTACCGGCCGGGAACAGCTCCTCGCCGCGGTGCGCCTCCTCGCCGGGCAGACGCCAGTCCGGCAGTCGACGCGGCTCGCCGGAAACCCGGCCGTCCCCGCCGGTCGTCGAGTCCTCGATCCGGACCAGCGCAGTGGAACCGTCCGGCACCATCGCGCCGGTGGCGATCTCGACGCAGGTCCCGTCCTCGGTCAGCGGCGGCGGCGTGCTGCCGGCCAGCACCCGACCCACCGGCCGCCACGGGCCGGTGCCGCGCACCGCCCAGCCGTCGATGCTCGACGTGGGGAACGCGGGCAGGTCGGTGAGGGTCCGCAGCGGCTCAGCGAGGGTACGGCCGTCCGCCTCGGCGAGCGGCACCTGCTCGGCACCGGTCGCCGCGGCCCGGCCCGCCTCGTAGGCCAGGCGGCGCGCCTGCTCCCAGTCGACCGGAAGGTTCTCGTCAGCGCTCACAACGGACAGCCTAGTGACCCTTTTCAGTGATCCCCGCCGCGGATCTGGTCGACGGTGTGCGCCAACAACGGGCCCAGGACGGCCAGCCCGTCCTTCGCCCCGCCGGTCGATCCGGGCAGGTTGACGATCAGCGTGCGCCCGGCGACTCCGGCCAGCCCGCGGGAGAGCGCGGCGGCTGGGACCCGGTCCCGGCTGTAGGCACGGATCGCCTCGGCGATGCCCGGGATCTCGAAGTCGAGCAGGCCGCGGGTGGCCTCCGGGGTGCGGTCGGTCGGGGTGACGCCGGTTCCGCCGCTGGTCAGCACCACGTCGATGCCATCGGCGACGGCGGTTCGCAGCGCCTCGGCCACCGGGTGGCCGTCCGGTACGACCACTGGCTCGTCCACCTCGCAACCGAGCTCCCGCAGGCCGTTGACGAGGCGGGGGCCGCTCGTGTCGGCGTACACCCCGGCGGCGGCGCGGTTCGAGGCGACGATCACTCTGGCTTTCATGGGCGGTCGTCCGGGCGTACCCAATCCCCGGTCTTCCCGCCCTGCTTGCGCAGCACCCGGACCGCTTCCAGGCTCGCCGCCGGGTCCACCGCCTTGATCATGTCGATCATGGCGAGCCCGGCCGTCGCGACGGCGGTAAGCGCCTCCATCTCGACGCCCGTCCGGTCGGCGGTCTTGGTGGTCGCGGTGATCTCCACGGTGGTGTCGGTGGGCTCCAACTCCACGGTGACGCCGTGCAGCCCGATCGGGTGACACAGCGGAATCAGATCCGGCGTCTTCTTCGCACCCATGATCCCGGCCAGCCGCGCCACGGCGAGGGCGTCACCCTTCGGCAGGCCGTCGCGGCGCAGCAGGTCGATCACCTCAGCGGTCGTGCGGACGCGGCCGGCGGCGACCGCGCGGCGGTCGCTCACCACCTTGGCGGACACGTCGACCATGCGGGCGGCGCCGGCCTCGTCGACATGAGTCAGCTGGAATTCCTGGGGCATACCGGGAGCTTATAGAAGACTGATGAGCCCCGCGTTCGCATCACCGCCGTATTGGCTTCACACTTTGTCCATAACCGCTGGTCATGCTGTCGGCACTGCTCATGGGCGTGGTCTGGTCGGCGAGAATGGAATTCAAGGCACAGTTCCATCGCAACGAGTTTCCAAATAGAAACTGTGCGTAACTGAATTCAATTCGATTCTCGCATTTTGCGCATACCGACACGATCCACTGGAAACAGACACCCATTTCGCCTTAACGTCTCTCCTGTCGCGACGGACAGGCAAGGGCAGCGACGCCGGCAGACCCACGAGAGTCCCGGCGTTCGGCACGGGTTAGGAGATGGGTCATGCGCGAGACCGAGTGGGGCTGAGTGCCCAGATGCGCGCAAAGTCGCGCATCCATTACCTTGAGTTCGAGCGACGGAACCGTCGCGCTCGGCGATCAGGATCCAATGACTGAGACTCGCACCAACGACGACGCGACCGATCAGCGGCTTCGGCTGCTCGTCGGTCTCGTCGTCGTTTTCGGGGTCGGCATGGCTGCGGCCGTCATCGCTTTCGGCATAGCGCATCCGCAGCCGGCGCCCAGCCCTGCGGCACTGGTGACTCTCACTCTCTTCGTGATCGCCGCCAAACGTGTGCGGGTCTACGTACGCCTACGGTCCAGTCTCGACAGCTCGACCTGGGGCGAAATTCCCGTTCTGGTGAGCTTGGTCCTGCTGCCGGCGCCCTGGGTGGTGCTGTGTGCCGTCACCGGCACAACGATCCTTCGGCTTCTGGTCTGGACCGGGCCACTGAAAACCGCCTTTGCCATCGCCAAGGAGTCGTTGACGGCCGGCACTGCCGCCCTGGTGTTCATCGCTCTGGGCATCCAACCGAGTCTCAGCGATCCGCCGCTGACGATCATTCCGACCATCCTCGCGCTTTGCGCCACGATCCTCGTCGATCACCTGGCCTTCGTGCCGGTGATGGCGGCGAGTACCGGGTCGAGCCTCAAACGGACCGTCCTGCACAACATCGGCATCAAGGCCGTCGGATATCTGTTCCGGCTCGGCGCGGCCCTCCTGATGATCGGCGTTCTGGCCAGTGGCCGCAGCCTGCTGCTCCTCCTCGTCGCCCCACTCGTTGTGGCTTGCATGCACCTGTGGCAGTCCCGCAGCATCCGCACCCGCGAAGAGCGCGAGTCATGGCAGCGTTTGGCCAAGGCCACGGACGAGCTCAACGCCGTAGATCTGACCCGGGTCCTGCACTCGGCCACGACCCGGGCGGCTGAAATCTTCTCCGCCGCCGAAGCGAGCATCGATCTTCCCAGCGACGGCCGCACTGTCCGAGCCAGCGAGGCGCGGGTGCTCTCAGACGGGCCGCTGCTCGTCAACCCGGGCCCTCGGGACGAGACGACCGTTGACCTTGTCGCGCACGACGGCAGCATCCGCGTCGGCGTGCTGCGTCTGCGTTTCGGTGGAACCGTCCGGCTCACCGAGGTCGAGCAGTACAAACTACGCACTTTCGCCTCGGCAATCTGCACCGCCATCCGCAACGCCCAGGCCTACGCCGAGCTCGCCCGGATCGCCGCCGAGAACGCCCACGCCGCCACCCACGACCCGCTGACCGGCCTGGCCAACCGCCGCCGCCTCTACGACACCGCCGGCCAGCTCTTCCAGGCCGCCGGCCACGACGGCATGTTCGCCCTGCTCCTGATCGACCTCAACCACTTCAAAGAGGTCAACGACACCCTCGGCCACGCCGCCGGCGACGACGTGCTGCGCCAGGTCGCCGACCGGCTGCGCAACTCGGCGTCCTCCGGTGACCTGGTGGCCCGGCTCGGTGGCGACGAGTTCGCGGTGCTGCTCACCGGCCTGCCCACGCCGGCCCTGGCCAACCACCGCGCCACCGGCATGCTGGCCGCCCTCGACGCCGGCATCGAGGTGGAGGGCATGCAGATCACCGTCGAGGCGGCCGGCGGCATCGCCCTGGCGGCCGGCACCGGCAGTGTCGAGGAGTTGATGCGCCGCGCCGACATCGCCATGTACCAGGCGAAACGCTCCGGCGAGCAGACCGTCGTGTACGCACACGCCCGCGACACCGCCAACCTGGAACGGCTGATGCTCACCGGCGAACTGCGCCGCGCCGTCGCCGAGCACGAGTTCACTGTGGACTTCCAGCCGATCGTCGACCTGGGTTCCGGCGAGGTGATCGCCGCCGAGGCCCTCGCCCGCTGGCACCACCCTGAGCAGGGCAATCTCACCCCGGTGCAGTTCCTCGAGACAGTCGAACGTTCGGGACAGCTCCCTGCCTTCGCCGACGCCGTGCTGGAGCAGTCGCTGATCGCCATGCAGTCGTGGCGTGAGGCCGGGTTCGACCTGCCGGTCGCGGTCAACGTCTCCCCGCGCAGCCTGCTCGACGCCACGTTCCCCGGCGCCGTCCTGGCCCGCCTCGCCCGGCACGACGTGCCGCCGAACCGCCTGGTCCTGGAACTGGCCGAGACCCTCACCATCAGCCAGCTCGACGTGGTGGAGCGGACCCTCGCCGAGCTGCGCAACGCCGGCGTCCGGTTGGCGATCGACGACTTCGGCACCGGCGTCTCGTCGCTCTCGGTGCTCTCCCGCATCCCGGTGCACCAGTTGAAGATCGACCGCGAGTTCGTGGCCTCGGTGGAGACCTCCGCCGAAGCCGCCGCGGTGATCCGTACGACCGTCGACCTGGCCCGCAACCTGCACCTGACGGTCGTCGCCGAGGGTGTCCAGAGCGAGCCGCAACGGCGCGCCCTCTGGGAGCTGGGCTGTCTCGCCGGGCAGGGGCAGTTGTTCGCCCGGCCGTACTCGGCGGCGCGTTTCCTCGGTGTGCTGCAGCGCGGCTCCGGCGGACAGCCAGGCGTGCTCGCGGCCGCTCTGCACGACGCCGGTGCCGTGGTCCGGCTACCGGTACGCCGGGCGTCCGGCGGCGGGCCTGCGCCTCTGCCACACTTGCCCGCGTGACGAAGACCGGCGGCCTGCTCGTACGCATCGACCGGGCGGCCGGTGGACTCGCCGCCGACCTGGGCCTCTACTCGCTCTCCGCCCTCTTCGCCCTGATCACCGCGCTGACGTCTACGCTGTTGCCGCACCGGGCCTGGGGCGCGGTGGCCGCCTGGGGTTACCTGATCGCCGCTCTCGTGGTGGCCGGCCAACTGATGCTGCGCCGCCCGCGGGCCCGGGAAGCGATCGCCTGGGTCACGTACGCGGCGGTGGCCCTGCTCCCGCTCGTCATCCAGGCAGTCCAGCGGGCCGGGGGCCGCACCGACCGCGCCCAGGAGGAAGTGGTCGTCGTCGAGCACATGGGCGAGTCGCTCCTGCACAGCGGCACCCCGTACCTCGGCCGGGCCGAGATCGCCGCCCTTCCGCTCGACGAGCGCCTGCTCGGCTACCGCCCGTACCAGCCCGGCATGGCCATCTTCGGTCTGCCGCGGGCCGCCGCCGGCGACTTCTGGTGGACCGATGCGCGGATCTGGTTCGCGATCGCCACGGTGGTCGCGCTGGGCGTGGCCGTCGCCCTCCTGGCCAACGGTCCGCACCGGGTACGCGCCATCCAGGCCGCCACGGTTCTCCCGGTTACCGCGTTGACCCTGGCCACCGGGGGTGACGACATCCCCGTACTCGCTCTCTGTCTTCTCGCTCTCGCCCTCGCCGCCACCGGTCGCTTCGGCTGGTCGGGCGCCGCGGTGGGCGCGGCCGCGGCCTGCAAGCTCTTCGCCCTGCCGGTGCTCGCCGTCCTCGCCGTGCTGGCCATCGCCACCGGCAACTGGCGCCGTTTCCTGCCACCGGCCCTCGGCCTGCCCCTGCTGGCCCTGCTTCCGCCGTTGCTCGCCGATCCGGACGCCCTGGTCGAGAACGTGCTGCGTTTCCCGCTCGGGCACGGGCTGGTCACCAGCCCGGCCCAGTCACCGTTTCCCGGCTACCTGATCGCGCAGGCCGTCCCCTTCCTGGCGACCGCCCTCCTGGTCGCCGCCGCCGCGGTGATCGGCCTTCTCCTGCTCCGCCGGCCACCGCGCACCGCCGCCGCAGCCGCCCTGTTCTGCGGATTCGGCCTGCTCACCGCGATCCTCCTGATGCCCACGACGCGCTTCGGCTACGTGCTCTACCCGGCCGCGTTCCTGCTCTGGGTCGCCGCACTCAGCAATCACACAGCTACATCAGCCCCACGGAGTGACACGGCCTTGTACCGTCATTGAGATGCAGATGACCTGTCCCAAGTGTCACGGCGAGATGCGGGTCTACGAGCGCAGCGGCGTCACGATCGACCAGTGCACCGAGTGCCGCGGAATCTTCCTGGACCGCGGTGAGCTGGAGAAACTCTTCGCGGCCGAGCAGAGTTGGAACGCCCGGCCCGCCGGTGCGGGGCAAGCCCCGCCTCCGCCCGCTCCGCATCAGCAGCCCCACGGCGGCGGTTACGTGCCCCCGCCCCCGCCTCCGCCGCAGCCCGGTTACGGCGCCCCGCAGCCGCACGCATATCCCCCCGCAGCCGCCGCTCCGTACGGCGCTCGTCCCTACGGCCACCACGGTCACTATCGTCAGCAGCACCACGGCCACTACCGCCGCCGGGGCAGCTTCCTTCACAACCTGTTCGACTGAGCCTTCGGCTCGTCGAGACCATGGCATGGCCCTGCGCAACCTGGCTTGCGCAGGGCCGCATGTCTTTTATCGGTACGCGCAACGAGCTGGACAACCGCAGCTACACGTACCGCGAGTGCCACGCGGCCTGAGCACTCCCGTCGGCCCCAACGCGCCCGCCGGGCTGAAGCAGTCCGTTGATGGGCCACGGCCGTCCGCAAATTGGGACGGCTTCACGATGTCACGCGCCGTTGATTCCGCCGAGCTCTCTACCGACGGTAATCACCCTGGCGTCTGCTGTGGACTGTTTCAGCAGCGTGCCTCCACTTGAATCCAGCTCGGCCGCCAGCCCTCCAGTGGCATTGATCACTCTCGGTGACCACGAAGCGAAGCCACTCGGTCACTTTGAAGTGAGCTATTTCGATAAGCCTCTCTTTTCGCGTGCGTTACGAAGTCACTGGAATACGCAACGTCGCTGATCTTGGGTATTGTCACGTCGCCCCCCTGTCGCGGCGAACGGAGGAACAACCGTGACTGAAACAGCAGATCCAGCGGCAAATCAGGCCCTTCGCAACGACCTCGAAGACGTCTACGGCCGATATGAGGAACTGCGCTCCGGAGTGGACGAACTACAACGCAGCCTGGCGACCATGCAGGTCAGCGTCGCGTCCCCGGACGGCGTCGTGCGCGCAACGGTGGATGCCGATGGAAAGCTGGTCGACCTTCAGCTGAATCAGCAGGCATGCCGGGAATGGAACGCCGAAACCCTCGCCCGCGTCATCGTGGAAACCGTGCAACAGGCTTCGGCCGGAACGTCCCGGCAAATCGAAAAACTCGTGACGAACCACCGATCGCCCGAAGACGAGGCCTGACCGACGCCTGCCACGCCGGGCGGGGGCCGCGGCCACGCCGCGACCCGGCGTGACGGCAGGTTCAGATTTCCGAGTTGAGGGGTCTGGGTAGGCCAACAGGGTGGCCGGTCACGCACCGCCAGATGCCGTGCCGCCGGTTGCCGCGCCGCTGGATGCCGCGCCGCTGGATGCCGCGCCGCTGGATGCCGCGCCGCTGGATGCCGCGCCGCTGATGCCGCGCCGCTGATGCCGCGCCGCTGATGCCGCGCCGCGGTGCTTCGCTTCCCGGCTGATCGGCCGGTGAAAGCGCCAACGCGCGGCTGAGGCCCCAGTTTCGGCCTACTCGCTCACTCAGCCGCCCACCAGTGCCGTGTGGCGGGCGGAATGACGCCACCACCGCACGGCCGACTGATCAACTAAGCCCGAATCAAGGCTTCAGCCGCACGGCAGCGACGTCACCGCCGCCGAACTGATCGTCGAGCCCGCAGCGGCCCAGCCGTCCTCCGTGCTGTTGGCATCGCCTTACGAGCCGCCGCCCCCTTCAGGCAACACGCGGCGTCCGCGCCGGAGGACAGTCACAGGGCACAGCTGAGCCGGCAGAGTTACGGCTGTCACCTGATCCACAAGGCAGGGTCACAACGCCGCTCCACTACACCGCCGGGCCGGCTGGCTCCCTGGTCTCGGCGCGCGGCACCCGACCGGCGGGCTCAGACGCTGCCACGACCGACGCTCACAGCACAACCGCGGACCCGGGCACCGCCGCGACCGGCACTCACGGCACAACCGCGCCGAGCGGACCTCGATCCCTCTGCGTCTAGATGGCCATGTCGACGAAGCGCGACAGGTGCAGCTGCGCCGCCACCGTCACCGTGTCGGTGGGCCCGTTACGGTGCTTGGCAACGATGAAGTCGGCCTCGCCGGCGCGTGGCGACTCCTTGTCGTAGTAGTCGTCACGGTGCAACAGGATGACGACGTCGGCGTCCTGCTCGATCGAGCCCGACTCACGGAGGTCGGAGAGCTGGGGCCGCTTATCGGTGCGCTGCTCCGGACCACGGTTCAGCTGGCTGACCGCGATGACCGGGCACTCGATCTCCTTGGCCAGCAGTTTCAGACCACGGGACAGCTCGGAGACCTCCTGCTGCCGGCTCTCCGTCTTTTTCGGCGAGGACATCAGCTGGAGATAGTCGATGACGAGCAGCCGCAGGTTGTGGCGCTGCTTGAGCCGGCGCGCCTTCGCCCGGATCTCCATCAGGTTCATGTTGGGCGTGTCGTCGACGAAGATCGGCGCCTGGCTGATCTCGCCCATCCGGCGGGCCAGTTTCGTCCAGTCGTCGTCGGACAGCTGCCCGGACCGAAGGGTGTGCAGCGGCACCCGCGCCTCCGCGGACAGCAACCGCATCACCATCTCGATCTTGCTCATTTCCAGCGAGAAGATGGCGCTGGCGCACCCGCTCTGGATCGCCGCGTTGCGGGCGAAGTCCATGCTCACGGTCGACTTACCGAGACCAGGGCGACCGGCCACGATGATCAGCTGGCCGGCATGCAGACCGTTCAACAGGCGGTCGAGGTCGACGAAGCCGGTCGGCACACCGGTCATCACGCCGCCGGACGCGCCGACCGCCTCGATCTCGTCGAGGGTCGGCTGCAGCATGTCGCCGAGGGCCGCGAAGTCCTCGCTGACCCGCTTCTCGGTCACGTCGTAGATGGCCTGCTGGGCCAGGTCGACGATGTCGTCGACGTCACGGCCGCCGTTGCCGCCCGTCCCGTAGCCGAGCTGGACGATTTTCGTCCCCGCTTCGACGAGGCGCCGCAGGATGGCCCGCTCCGACACGATCCGGGCGTAGTAGGAGGCGTTGGCCGCGGTGGGGACGCTCTCGATGAGCGTGTGCAGGTAAGGAACGCCACCGATGCGCTGCAGATCACCGGAGTCGGCGAGCGCCGCGGCGACGGTCAGGGCGTCGGCCGGCTCACCCCGACCGTACAGATCGAGGATCGTGTCGTAGATCGTGGCGTGCACCGGCCGGTAGAAGTCCGGCGTCTTGAGGATCTCGACCACATCGGCGATCGCGTCCTTGGAGAGCAGCATGCCGCCGAGCACGCCCTGCTCCGCCGCGACGTCCTGCGGCGGTGCCTTGTCGAAGCCACCGGCACCCCCGGACGGACCGCCGCCGGATTTGCCGCCGCCGGGCTGCGACGGCGGCCGAGACTCCGGCCGCGCGTCATCGGTGATCGACACCCCGGACTCCCTTCGTCGGCCATGGCCGCCATCACGATCGAACTACTCGGGTACGACACTTTCGGCTGATCCGGGCCCGGAGATCAGAAGAACCCTCGGATCAAAGTGCGGGCTCGGGGCTGGACCACTGTACGAACCGGGCCACCACCTGCCCAACTACCGCGGTGGACGAGTCTCGGGACAACCTGTGGACATCTCCCTTCTGCCTGTGCACACCATGTGGACAACTTCTGGGGACAGCGCATGTGGCACGTACCTCAGCAGGACTTTTACTGTCCCCAGCTGTGGAGGCAGAAAAGGTTCCAGATCAGGGGAAATACCGACGGGCGTGAGCAAGCCGTCGCACTGAGGCGTTGCGGTTCCGTCCCGGGCACGTCACCCTTTTCACGTGGACCAACGGGAGTGGGACTATGGCGCCCGCATGTCGCGCGATCGGCGCGCTGCGGAGGCTTGGCCCACCCGGGAGCCGGAGGTCAGCGAGTCCGAGCCCCGATGGGCCTCGCTCGCCGACACCGGCAGCCTGACGCCGAGCGACGAGGCGCTGACCTGGCAGCGCCGCGCTGACGCATGGGCTCAGCAGGCCGAAGTCGAGCCGTACAGCAGTGGAAGCCAGGCTGTGGAGCCGGTGAACCGGTGGTCCGAGGTCGCCTCCACGGGCCGCCCCACGTTCCCCGCCGACGGCGTCGGCTGGCGTACTCAGACTTCCGAGTGGCGGGCCACCGGCGCCCGCTGGCGGCAGACCACCGAGTGGCGGTCGTCGACCGGTTCGCACGTCTGGCGCTCGACCACCGAGGCCTGGCAGAGCGACGAGGACATCACTCCGGAGAGGGAAAAGCCCGCGATCGCCGGCACTGCCTGGCCGACCCCGGACTCCGACTCCGACTCGTCGACGCCGTCCTGGCAGCAGCAGTCCACCCCTTCCTGGCAGCAGCAGTCGACTCAGACGCCCTCTTGGCAGGAGTCGTCGACCCAGACGCCGTCCTGGCAGCAGTCCTCGACGCAAACGCCTTCCTGGCAGCAGCCCTCGACGCAAACTCCCTCCTGGCAGCAGCCCTCGACTTCGACGCCGTCCTGGCAGCGACGCGAACCAGAGGAGCCTTCTTGGCAGCGGCGCGAGCAGCCGGAGAAACCGTCCTGGCAACGGTCCGACGAGCCCGGCCGGGCCACCCGACCCGTCGAGCAGACCTGGTCCGGCGCCGCCCCGGCGGCCACGCCGTCCTGGCAGCTGTCGGCCGCCACGACGCCCTCCTGGCAGCGGTCCGACGACTCCCGGGGCCGTGGTTCCGCCGACCAGCCGCCCGGTGAGAACACCGTCGGCATGACCCGCTGGGAGCGGACGGAAGCGCCCGGTTGGCAGACTTCCCCGGTCGAGGACGCCCAGCACCTGGTCCGCGAGGACGACCGGGCCGCCTGGCGGCGTGATTCCGCCTATGCGGAACAGCCGCCCCGCCGAGGCCGCCGCCGTGCGCCGGAGACCGACGCCACCCCTTCCGGGGGTACGGGTTGGTCGACCGCCGGGGAGTCGGACAACTGGTCCCGGCACACCGACACCGGCAACATCCAGTCCTCGCCGGACGACACGGGCAGAGCTCCGGAGCAGGCCGGCGGGCGACGCAGCCGCCGGGCCGAGACGTCCCGGCAAGCAACAACCCCTGTTTCGTACGCGGAACCGACCAGCGCCGCCCCCGCCCCCTATCCCGGCAGTCCCGCGGAAAGCCCGCGCCCCGCGGCGGACCGTCCCCGACGTGGCCGGCCGAACCGCTACAACGCGAACGTCACCGACTGGCGCGAGGACACCGCTTCCTGGGAGGCGGAGCCGGACACCAGCAACTGGACCCGCGACCCGGACACCGGCCAGTGGAGCCGCGCCGAGGACGATCCGCGCATCCTGGCGTGGCGCGCGGAGGCAGCCCGCCGCGAGTCGATGAAGGAGAGCGGCGAGGAGGACACCGCTCCCCGCAACGGCCGCAGCCGCCGAGCCGAGCAGCCGAGCGGAGGCGTCCCCGGGGGCCCGCTCCCGAGCAGTGGCGTTCCCGACGGTTCCGCTGCCGCCTGGCCGGCCAGCGGCGTTCCGGACGCCCGCATCGGCGTGCCGAGCACCCGCCCACGCAGCGCGATGCCCGGCGCTGCCCGCCCACGCAGCGCCATGCCTGACGCCACCCGCCCACGCAGCGCCATGCCCGACGCCATCCGGCCGAACAGCGCGATGCCGGGCCGCGCCGCCGGTCCTTCGCCGGACACCACCGGCAGCACGCCGTGGAGCGGCTCGACGGCGCCGAGCGTCCCGGGCGCCTACGAGCCGGGCCGCGGTCGCCGCCAGCGGGACGACGCTGCCGAGCCCCCGGCCGGCGGTGGCCGTCGCCGGGCACCGGACCCGCAGAGCGCCGAGCCGTGGCAGGCCGCGCCGGAGCCCCGGCCCAGCCGTCAGTCCCGCCGCCAGAACGCGGAGCCCGAGGAGTACCCGACCGACGGCTGGCGACAGGGCCCTCTGCCGCCCCGCCAGGATCCGCCTCGCGAGCTCCCGGCCGGCGGCCCGTCCTGGGGCCGCCAGTCGTACGGCAGCCCCCGCGAACTGCCGGCCGGCAGCTCCCCTTGGCCCGACACCGGCCGCCAGACCAACGGCACCCCGCGCGATGTCCCTGCGAACGGCTCGCCGTGGCCCGACAGCAGCCGCCAGACCAACGGCGCCCCGCGCGACGTCCCTGCGAACGGCTCGCCGTGGCCCGAGAGCAGCCGCCAGACCAGCGGCGGCTCTCGCGACCTGCCCACAAGCGGTTCCCCGTGGCCCGACACCGGCCGCCAGGCGAACGGCCGGCCCGACGGTGGTCGCCAGGGCTATCCGGCACGGGAGCTTCCCGCCGGTGGGCCGTCGTGGGCGGAGCAGGAACCTCGCCCCGGCTACCGCGGCCAGGGCCCGGCCAGCGATCCGTGGGCTGAGCAGGAACAGCGCCGGCCTAGTCGCGACCAGTCGTCCTGGGGGAACCAGGACGGACGCAGGCCGTACCGGGACCAGGGTCCTGGCCGGGACGTGCCTTCCTGGGCCGATCCGGAACCCCGCCCGGGCTACCGCGACCAGGGCCCGGCGCGAGACATGCCGTCCGGCGCGCCGTCCTGGTCCGATCAAACTCGTGCGGTTCCTTCCGATGAGCCGTCGTGGGCCGATCGGGAGACCCGCCGTCCCGGCTACGGCGCCTCACGCGAACTTCCCGCCGGCGGTTCACCGCGTCCCGACACCGCTCGCCAGCCCTACCCGGCCCGGGAGCTTCCCGCCGGGCCGTCCTGGGCCGCGCCGGAGCCTCGCCGCCCCACCTACGGCACGCCACGCGCGCTGCCCGCGGGCAGCGGCGCCTGGCCCGAGCCCGGCGGCCCGACCCGTCCAGACGCGCGCGAACCCGGCAGCCCGGGCTGGCAGGACCCCCGTCAGCCCGGCGGCCCGACCCGTCCGGACGCCCGCGGATCCGGCAGCCCAAGCTGGCAGGACTCCCGCGAGCCCGGCTGGCAGGACTCCCGTGACTCCGGCGGCGCGAGCTGGCAGGAATCCGGCGGCCCGGGCTGGCAGGAACCCGGCGGCGCGAGGTGGCAAGAACCTGGCAGCCCTGGCCGTCCGGATCCCCGGCGACCCCAGCCGGGCGGTCCGACCTGGGCTGACTCGACGTCGCGGGACGCACGGCGGGCGCCCTACGGTGCGGCCGGGGCCGCGCAGTGGCCGGACCCGCTGAGCCAGCCACGCCGGGCCAGCGCGCCGGCCTACGGCGCCTCCGAGGCACAGCGCGGCTTCGACGACCGGGACGATCTGCCTGGTGGAGGCGGCTACGGCCAGGCTCCCGCGGCCAACGACTGGCTCACCGCCGAGCGTGCCGCACGCCGCGGCCCCCAGTACCGCGACAGCGCCGGACGGGACGGTGAGACCGACTGGCGCCAGGAGCTGTCCCGGGACAATGCCCTCGAGGAGGGTGAATCCCGCCGTTACGACACGTCGGACTTTCCGCCCTTTCGGCCAAGTGGGTCCGCCACCGTCGCCGGATCGTCGAACCTGGCGCTGAGTGCCACCTCGGTCATCTCCCGGGTGCCTGAGGCACCGGCCGCCGACGTCGTCGAGGAGGACACCTCCTGGCCGCCGCGTCGCACCACCGGCGCGTTCCAGGGCACCGGCTCCTACGAGCGCCGCCCGGTCAGTGGGAACCTGGTCACCGGCGGGGGCAGCGATCTGCTCAACCCGGACGACGACGAGGAGGACGAGGAGACCACCGGCGGTCCGCTGGCCGCCGTCGGTTACACAGTCGTCTGGTACGGCGTGCCCGTGATCCTCTTCGTCGCCGGCATGTTCCTACTCAACAGCGGCCAGCGCAACCATGCTCTGGACACCCTCGCCGGCGCAGCCCCCGAGTTCGGCGTCTCGCTCGCGCTGAGCATGCTGGTGGCGATCTGCCTGCGCTGGGCCACCTCCGCCTGGAAGTCCGCCAGCGTCGGCCTGGCTGCCGCGGTGGTCGGTGGCGGCCTGGCCACCGTGCTGAGCTCCGCCATCACCGGCAACAGCCTCAGCTGAGGCCATCCACCACCGCCGTCCCGGCATCGGGGCCACCGAATCGGCAGCGCCCGGCTGGTGGCCAGGAAAGAGGCGCGTGGGCCGGCGAAATGCCTGGGCTGCCCGGCGGAAGATGCAAAACAGCGCCCCGAGGTAAGCCTGGGGCGCTGTTTCGGTGAGGCCTTGTTACTTGGCGGCCACCACGTTCACCGGGAACGTCGCGGTCACCTCGGGGTGCAGCTTGACCTGAACCGTGTACGAGCCGGTGGTCTTGATGTGACCCGGCAGCTCGAGACGGCGACGGTCGAGGGCCGGGCCGCCGGCGGCCTTGACCGCGTCGACGATCTCGGCCGGGGTGATCGAGCCGAAGAGGCGGCCGCCGTTGCCGGAACGCGCCGACAGCGTGACCTTGAGGCCGGCGAGCTGGCCCTTGACCTCGTTGGCCTGACCCAGGTCGCGGATCTCACGGGCCTCACGGGCCCGCTTGATGACGACGACCTGCTTCTCGGCGCCCTTGGTCCACTGGATGGCGAAGCCCTGCGGGAGCAGGTAGTTGCGGCCGTAGCCGTTCTTCACCTCGACGATGTCGCCGGGGGTGCCGAGGCCCGACACCTCCTGCGTGAGGATGATCTTCATTTCGGTGACCCTCCTCAGCGCGCCGTGGCCGTGTACGGCAGGAGCGCCATCTCGCGGGCGTTCTTGACCGCGCGGGCGATCTGCCGCTGCTGCTGCGAGGTCACACCGGTGACGCGGCGGGCACGGATCTTGCCGCGGTCGGAGATGAACTTGCGCAGGAGCGCGGTGTCCTTGTAGTCGATGTAGGTGATCCCGTCCTTGTCGAGCGGGTTCACCTTCTTCTTCGGCTTGCGAAGCGCCGCAGCCTTAGCCATTGCTCTTACTCCTGAACTCAAGAAAGCCCGAAGGGCTTAGAAGGGAGGCTCGTCGTCGAACGAGGAGTTGCCGCCGCCACCGCCGGAGCGGTTGCCGCTGGAGGCCGGTGCCGCCGAGGCCCAGGGGTCGTCGTCGAAGCCGCCGCCGCTGTTGCCGCCGCCGCCCCGGTTGCCGCCGCCACTGAACTGCCGGTTGCCGCCACCACCGCCGCCGGAGGCGCCGAAGCCGCCCCCTCCGCCGCCGGAGCGGCTCATCTTCTGCACCTTCGCCGTGGCGTAGCGCAGGGATGGGCCGATCTCGTCGACCTCGAGCTCGATGACGGTGCGCTTCTCTCCCTCTTTGGTCTCGTAAGACCGCTGGCGCAGCCGACCCTGCACGATCACTCGAGCGCCACGCTGCAGCGACTCGGCGACGTGCTCGGCGGCGTCACGCCAGATGTTGCAGGCGAGGAAGAGTGGCTCGCCGTCTTTCCACTCGCCCGATTGGCGATCCAACGTCCGCGGCGTGGAAGCGATGCGGAAATTGGCGACCGCCGCACCCGACGGGGTGAAGCGCAGCACGGGGTCGTCGGTCAGGTTGCCGACGACCGTGATGGTGGTTTCTCCTGCCATGAAACTTCTCCTCGCCGCTTCAGTCGTTGAGGCAAAGGGTCTCAGGACCCTCTGACAAAAACGCCTCAGCGGGTCTCGGGACGGATGACCTTGGTACGCAGGATGGACTCGTTGAGCCGGAGCTGACGGTCCAGCTCGGCCACGGCCTCGGGCGTCGCCTGCAGGTCGACGACCGCGTAGATGCCTTCAGCCTTCTTGTTGATCTCGAACGAGAGCCGGCGACGGCCCCAGACGTCGAGCTTCTCCACCGAGCCACCCGCGGTCCTGATCACGTTCAGGTACTGGTCGAGCGACGGAGCAACGGTGCGCTCCTCGAGCGAAGGGTCGAGGATCACCATGAGTTCGTAATGACGCAAGACGTTCTCACCTCCTGTGGGCTATGCGGCCACGGTCTCTCCGTGGCAGGAGGTCTTGTGTCGAACGCAGCAGAAAGCCGTGGGATCTTCAAGAGCGCCCACGGCGAACACACTGCGAACCGAGCCAGCATACCCAGGTCGGGCGCTGGGCCCAAAAACGACGACCCCGTCCGGGGACGAGGTCGTCGGGAGGAAGAGCCGCGGGGCGTCCGGCCCGATTCGTTGGGTGGGACCTGGGGAGGAACGACCACACCGATGAGGTTGGACGCGTCCGCCCCGCGGAGCTTTCACCGAGGAGCTTACGCGATGTTTGTGCGAGATGCACGTTGCGACACGATTGCCCGAATCGCGGCGGTTGAGACACCGATGACGCACACCAGGGCGGTCAGCCCGAGCAGGCCGATCGGGCGGCCCTCCCGGATCGGCCCGACCGCTGCGACCGGCTCGGCGACGGTTCCGCTGACCGGCACGGTGGTCTCCGGAACCGGCACGCCCTCGGCAGTGGGCGTCGCAGTCTGCGCGTGGTGCACAGCGGGAACATCGGCGGCCGCAGCCGAGGCCGACGTCGTGGGCAGGATCGTCTTGCGTTCACCCGGCGGCATGCCGGCGAAAGCGGGTGCGCCCACTCCGGCCGTACCCCGCATGCTCTTGATCTTGAGACGCGGGCTGACCTGCGCCGCGCTGGTCGCGCTCGCCGGAGGGGACCCGGCGGCCTTCCGCGTCCCCGGCCGGGACGAACCGGCGGCGGTGCGTGCCGGGCGCTGAGCCGGAGAGGCCGAGTCCGGCAGCGCCGAGCCGGCCCGGGAATCCGTCGGCGAACCGGCCGGCCGGGACATCATCGTGGCCGCCTTCCCACCGGACGGAGCGGGCACCGGGTCAGGCGTCGACGGATTCGACGGCTCGGCGGTGACCAGCACCGGCGTCACGTCGCCGCCGACCGCGCAATCCGGCGTGAGCAGCACCGACGTGGTGCCGCGGCGGAACACGACCTCGGCCGAGCCGTTCTCCGGAACGGTGCCCTTCGACGTGCCGCCGAGCCGGAGCCGGGCGTCGTGGCCGGTCCGGTTGTGCACCTTGACCACGGATTCGGCCGGCACGGTCAGCGACTCCACGTTCGGGCGCGACTCGCAGGAGAGACCGAGCACCCCGCCGTCGAAGGTCACCTGGCGGTCGCTCTCGTCGACCTGCTCGGCGCTCGCCGTCCCGTTCGTGAGCAGCGGCGCGCCGAAGATCAACCCGCTCAGCATCAGCGCCGCCACCCGGTATCGGAACTGCCGCGACATGCACCATCCCCCAGTCCACCGCCGGCCGCGCCGGCATCCCGTCAAGCCTGATCAATGCAGCTAACGAGGAGCCGCAGAGCACGGTGACGCGTGAGGAAAGCGTCGTACCCGCGTCGTAGGCTCGTCCCATGCGCATCGGAGCCCATGTCGACCCTGCTGACCCGCTGGCCGAGGCCGCTGCCCGCGGCGCGGAGGCGGTGCAGTTCTTCCTCACCGACCCACAGGGATACAAGACGCCCAAACCGCGCGAGGACGCGGAACAACTACGGGCGTCCGAGGTGGACATCTACATTCACGCGCCATACATCATCAATGTCGCCACGCTGAACAACCGGATCCGCATCCCCAGCCGCAAGCTGCTGATGGCGCACGCCAAGGCCGCCGCCGAGCTCGGCGCGAAAGGCCTGATCGTGCACGGTGGGCACGTCGGCGCCGGCGCCGACCTCGCCGCCGGGTTCGCAAACTGGAAAAAGGCATTTGAGTACGCGGAGAGCGACGGCGGACTGCCACTCCCAGTGCTGATCGAGAACACGGCCGGTGGTGACAACGCCTGTGCCCGGCGGTTCGATGCTCTCGCCCGCCTCTGGGAGGCCGTCGGGCCCTATGGCGCCGGGTTCTGCCTGGACACCTGCCATGCCTACGCCGGTGGGGAAGACCTCGTCGGCATCGTCGACCGGGTCAAATCCATCACCGGGCGGATCGACCTGATCCACGCCAACGATTCGAAGGGTGGATTCGACTCCGGCCAGGACCGGCACGACAACCTCGGGAGTGGGAAGATCGATCCCGAGTTGGTGGTGGCGGCGATCCGCGCCTCCGGGGCGCCGGCCATTGTGGAGACCCCGGGTGGCGTGGAGGGCCAGACCGCCGACATCGCCCTTCTGCGGGAGCGGGCGGGCAGCTGACGCCGAGCGGCACGGGAGGGTCATGACCGAGCAGCCGAAACCGGCCCCACCTGGGCCGGCCAGCGGCCCGGACGGGTCGCGCTCACCGGCGCCCACCGCCACGGTTCCCGAGAAGAGCGGTTCGTCCCTGCCGCTCAGCGAGGTCGAGCGGAGTGCCCGCTTCGGGCAGGCCGCCGAGAAGGCACCGGACGATCACCCCGCCGCGCCCAAACGCCGGAGACGATTCGGCATCTTCGCTGCGAGGCGATCGCCGAGCACCACCACACCGTCTCCGGTCAGCAAGCCGGACACCGGCGCGGAGTCGGCTCCCGCTGCGCCGCCCGCTGCTCCACAACAGACCCGGCCCGCCGGCGCGCTTCCACGGCAGCGCAAGGCGCTGCCGACGACCCGACCGCCCGGCGCCCCGCCGGACCCGTGGACGGCCTTCGCCACCATCCCGGAGCAGTCACCCGGTCGCGTCCGGCGCGCTACTCGGACCGTGCGCCGGGCTCTGGTCCACGAGTACGCGCTCGTCATCTACGCCGGTTCGGTGCTGGCCGTCCTGATGACCTGGCCCACCCTGCGGTACCCGCTGCACACCCTCCCGCAGGACCTCGGCGACCCGGCCCGGCAGGCCTGGCAGATCTCCTGGGCCGGCCACATCCTCGCCACCGATCCGATCCGGCTGTGGCACTCCAACGCCTACTACCCGGAAGCGCTCAGCTTCGGGTTCGGCGACAGTCTGCTCGGCTATGCGCCGTTCGCGCTGGTTGGTGACGGGCCGGCCGCTGCGGTGCTGCGATACAACCTGCTCTTCGTGGCCGCACACGCCCTGCTGGCGATCGGCGCCTACGCCCTGGTGCGCCAGCTCGGCGCCCGGCCGATCGGCGCATCGGTGGCGGCCGTCGCTTTTGCGTACGCGCCGTGGCGGCTCGCCCAGGAAGGGCACCTGGACGTCATCTCCGCCGGCGCCATCCCGCTCGCCCTGGCCATGCTGGCTCGCGGCCACGGCTACTCGATGCGGTACGGGTTCCGGCCAGCACGCCGTCACGCGGGCTGGGCCGCGGCCGGCTGGGCGGCGGCCACGTGGCAGATCAGTCTCGGCTTCTCGCTCGGTGTTCCCTTCGCCTATGTGCTCGCCATCATCCTGATCGTTCTGCTGGTCGCCTCGGTCGTGCACGGCGTGCGGCACAACGGCAAGACAGCGCTGCATCGCTTCCTGCGCGGCAAGCACGATTCACTGCTCGGCTGGCGCCTCGTCGCGACGGACACGCTCGGGGCCACGATCTTCACCGGCGTCGCGCTGCTGATCGCCGTGCCGTATGCGTTGGTTCCGGATTCCAGCTCGCGCCTTCAAGAGATCCGGTTCTTCTCGCCACCGCTGCGCAGCCTGCTGATCGGGCCGGCCGAGTCACGCATCTGGGGCGCGTCCCACGTCGTGCCCCGGTCGACGCTCGGCTGGGCCGGCGAGATGTCCCTGCTGCCGGGCTTCGCGCTCTACGCGCTCGCCCTGGCCGGCCTGATCTTCTCGGTCTGGCGGCTCCGGCACCGGCTCCTGCTGTTCCTGGGCCTGGTCGTCGCGGTCGTGCTGACCTTGGGTACGACGTTCTTCGGCGGCCGCTGGACCTACCTGCCGCTCTTCGGATCGTTCCCGGCCTCGTTCGACCTGCGCATCCCCGGGCGCCTGATGCTCTGGGTGACGCTGATCCTGGCCATCCTCGCCGCGGGCGCGGTCGACGACTTCGTCCGCCGGGCCGAGCACCTGGCCGCCCAGCGGGTGCCACCCTGGCCCGGCCCCTGGATGCGGACGGCGATGCTGGCGCCGCTGGTCCTGGTCGCGCTGGAGGGCTGGAACGCGACGGCGCACCCGGTGGTGCCCCCGCAGCCCGCCGCGATGCGTACGGTCACCGGCCCCATGCTGGTGCTACCGACTGGCGAGCTCTCCGATCAGATGGTTCAGCTCTGGTCCACGTCCCGCTTCGAATCGATGGCCAACGGTGGCGGCACCTTCGCCGGTGCGCGGCAGAACGAATTGCGCAGCAAGGTTGCTTCGTTCCCGGACCAGGCGAGCATCGAGTATTTGCGGTCCATCGGTGTCACCACGGTGGTGCTGCTTCGCAACGAGGTGGCCGGCACGCGGTGGGAACGCTCCGGTGAGATCCCGGTGGATGGGCTCGGTATCCAGCGGGAGGATCTGCCGGACGCGGTGGTGTTCCGGTTGCGTCCGGCGACGCCGTCGCCGCAGCCGTCGGATCCGAATGCGCCGCCGGGTCAGGTGCCCAGCCCGACGGTGAGCACCAGCCTTCCGTCCGGCTTGGGGACGGTGCCGCCCGGCTTGGGAACGGTGCCGCCTGGCTTGGGGACGGTGCCTGGCTTGGAAACGGTGCCGCCGAACTTGGGGACGGTGACGCCGACAACGCCGCCCGGCACCCTCGGCACGGTTACCACCGGCCAGCAGGGAAGCCTTGGCGTAGGCCCGTAGTGGCGTGCATGCATGGCCGCTTCAAGGCCGGACCCCACACCTCACCGGACCCGGTAGGGCCCGCTTGCGGCTTGGGGGCTGAGGGCTGGGGGCCGGCTGGGGCCTGAGGTCGGCTGGGGCCTGAGGCCGGCCGGCTGGGGCCTGAGGTCGGCTGGGGCCTGAGGCCGGCCGGCTGGGGCCTGAGGTCGGCTGGGGCCTGAGGCCGGCCGGCTGGGGGCTGAGGGCTGGCTGAGGGCTGAGGCCTGAGGACGACGAGCAAGCCCGGCCCAGGGCTGAGCCGAACCGAGCCGGGCAGCTCGGGGCCGAGCTGAGACGGGGGTGGGTGGGAGCTGAGCCAGGGTGCTCAGGCCTTGACGGCGACGGGCGGCTCGGGGGCGGTGGGCGGCTCGGCAGTGGTTGGCGGCTCGGTGACGGCGGCCTCCTTGGAGGGGCCGACGCCGAACATGCGGCGGAAGCCGGTGACCCAGCCGGCCTCTGGGCCGTCGAGGGGGCCCGCATCCGGGTCGGCGCCGTCGTAGGACTGCCGGACCACGTCCAGCTCGGGGCGCCAGACCTCGCGCGCCACCAGGTAGAAGAGCAGGGCGACGGTCACGAACCTGGCCGTTGACGCCAGCACGAAAGTGCCCTCTGGGATGACGGTCTTGCCGCCCGCGCCGATGAGCTCGGCGTAGAAGGCCGCGAGGTAGCCGACCTCGGCGACCGTCCACGCGATGATCGCGCCCCACTTCGGGCGGGCCAGCACGATGAGCGGGAGGAGCCAGAGCACGTACTGCTGCGACCACACCTTGCTGAACAGCAGGAACGCGGCCACCACCAGGAAGGCCAGCTGGGAGATGCGGGGGCGGCGCGGTGCGAGCAGGCCGAGGAGCAGGATGCCCAGGCAGGCGAGGGCGAACAACGCGTACGAAAGAAGGTTGAGTGTTGGAATGTGGTTGCTCAACCACTGGAACGGGCCCTGGTCACCGTCGGCGCCGGTGTTCCATTTTCCGTCCAGGTAGCGCCCGATGTACCAGAACGTCCCCCAGTCGATGGGCCGCTCCGAGTTGAGCCGGAAGAACCGCAGCCAACTCTCGTGATGCCAGTAGTAGACCGGGAAGTTGACCACGGCCCAGGTCGCGGCGCTCGCCACGAATGCGCTGAAGAACGGTCGTAGCCGGCCGGTGCGCAGGGCGAGGACCAGGATCGGCCCGAGGATGAAGATCGGCCAGAGTTTCGCGGCCGCGCCCAACCCGAGGAAGATGCCCGCCCACACCGGCTTGCGCTGGACCCACAGGTAGAGGCCGATCGCGGCGAGCCCGATCGCCAGGAAGTCCCAGTTGATCGTGGCGGTGAGCAGGACGATCGGCGACACCGCGAAGATCGCCGCGTCCCAGGGCCGGCGGCGCCGCAGCGCGAGGATGGCCGCGACCGTGGCGACCGCGAAGAGCGAGAGCACCAGGGCGTTGGCGTTGTAGAACCAGCTGCCCTGGTTGATGTCCGGGTGGCTTTCCCCGTACGCATGCACCGGCAGCCCGAGCGCACCCATGAAGTATCCGGTGACCACCGGATATTCGACCGGATGGTCGACGTAAGGCACTTTGCCCTCGTTGATGCCCTCGGCGAAGTAGAGCGCGAGCACGTCGGTGTAGCAGTACCGCGTGTACTGGGCGTTCTTCTGCCAGTTCCCGTCCATGCAGGGTGACTTCTGCACCCAGGAGAGCGCCAGGACCAGGCAGGTCAGCGCGAGCACGATCCGTGGGGCGGTCCAGAACCGGCCGGTTCGCTTCTCCGGCGGCACGGCGTGCGAGCCGAGTGGCCCGCCGATGAACTGGGACAGTCCCCGCACGAAACCGTCCTCGGTCGCCTGCGAGACGTCGGGCCGGTCGGTGGACGGTTGCGCGCTCATGACTTGGCATCATGCCCCATCCGGCGTCTTCAGCGGGGACAGGCCACGGTGCGAAACCGATCTTCACAGGACAGTGCGAAAAAGCGGCGCCCACCTCGAGTCGAGGTGGGCGCCGCTTCATGAGTTCAGCGGGCGTCAATCGCCGTCGTCGTTGTCGCCCTGACCAGGACCCTGGTTGTTGTTGCCGCCCTGGTTGTTGTTGCCGCCCTGGTTGTTGTTACCGCCCTGGTTGTTGTTGCCACCCTGATTGCCGCCCTGGTTGTTCACTTCCTGGCAGATCTGCAGTTGCGGCGCGTTCTGGCAGAGGGCGAGCAGGTTGGGGTCGACCTGCGGCTGCTGCGGGGGCTCGATGCCGTTGCCCATGGCCGCCGGGTCACCGGTCTTGATCCGCTCCGGGAACCGTTCGACGTCCCAGTCGAGTTCCTCGGTCACGGTGTTGATGAACTCTTTCCAGATGTCAGCCGGCGTGCCGGAACCGAACATGTCCCGGTTGCCGTCCTTCAGCTGGACCTTGTCCTTGGCGCCACCCACCCAGACGGTCGCGGCCAACTGCGGGATGCCACCGACGTACCAGGTGTCACCGTTGCCGTCGCCGAACTCCCAGGTACCACTCTTGGAGACGGCGGGCCGGCCGTTACGCAGGGTGTTGCCCTGGTCGCCCGGGATCTGGCCCATGACTCCGAGGAGGTTCGAGGTTTCCGCAGCAGGGAAGACCTGGGTGCCCTTGGTCTTCGCGCTCTTCCAGGCCACGTACTTACCGGTGGTCGGGTCGAGCCGCTTCACCGTCTTGATGAAGTGGGCGTTCTGCCGAACACCGCCGTTGAGGATGGTGGCGACACCGGCCGCGTGCTCCAGCGGGATGACTCGGAACTGCCCGAACGCGACCTCGTTCGAGAAGTTCGCCTTCCAGGTGGCTTCCTTGGTGGTGGTGAAGTCGATCATCTTGCCGGACGGGTACTTCTTCGAGCCGTTGGTCCACATGTGCTCGACGCCGGCGGCCTTGGCGGCCGCGATGACGTTCTCGTGCCCGATCTTGTCGGCGATCCAGTAGAACGGGAAGTTGTACGACTTGATCGTCGCCCGCTCCAGCTGGCAGTACTCGATATCCCCGCTGCCTCTACAGACGTTCGCGTCCTCGGCGCCGGCGTTACTGATCTCGTCGCGGCCTTCGGGCTTCAGGTTGCCGTTCCAGCGAGAATCGAAGGAGAGGCCCTTCTGGAGGCCGGCCATCAGCGTGTAGATCTTGAACGTCGAGCCGGGCGACTGACCGCCCCACTCCACGATGCCCTTGCCGTCGCCGGACAGATAGCCGCCGTAGTCGGTGCCGTTGGGGTCGTCGCCACCGTAGTAGCCGAGCACCTCACCGGTCTTCGGGTCGATACCAATGACCGCGGCCTGGTAGCTCTTCGGCTTGTTCTTCATCGGCGAGCTGTCGCTCTTGCGCGAACCGGCCTTCTCGGCCGCCTTCTGCACCTCGGGGTTGATCGTGGTGACGATCTGGAGGCCACCCTTTGTGATGTCGTCCTCGGTGACGCCCATCTGCTTCAGTTCGTAGTCCACATGCCGCATGATCATCCCGACCGGCTTGCCGTCGGCGCAGGTCTTGCACTTCGTGCTCTTAGCCTTGGCCTCCGGATACTTACGGGCGGCGTACTGCTCGGGGGTGATCCACTTCTCCTCGAGCATGTTCTTGAGGGTGTACTCCCAGCGCGCCTTGGCGTCCACGAGGTTCACCGTCGGGTCGTAGCCCGCATGTGTCGCCGTCTTGTAGGGCTGCTTGATGATCGAGGCGATCACCGCGGCCTCGTAGACGTTGATCTCGTTCTTGCTGCCCTTGATCACCGATTTGCCGAAGTAGCCGTTCGCGGCCGCCTCGACACCGAGCCGCCCCTGCCCGAGATCGATGTAGTTCAAGTAGAGACCCATGATCTCGTCCTTGTCGTACTTCGACTCGAGCTTGCGGGCGATGACCGCCTCACGCAGCTTCCGGCTGTAGCTGATCTCTTTCAGGTCAGCGACGTGCCGGGCGTACTGCTGGGTGATCGTCGAGGCACCCTGCTTGTCGCCACCGGTAAAGTTGTTCCACGCGGCACGGGCGATGCCCTTCATATCGATACCGCTGTGCCGGTAGAAGTTCTTGTCCTCGGCACCAGCGACGGCCTTCTGCATCACGTCGCTGATGTTCTGGTAGGGGACGTTGATGCGCGGCTCCCCCTCCCGCGCCAGCACCTGGTTCTTGGCGTTGTAGATGACGTTCATCTGCGCCTCCGCCTCCGGCGTGGGCAGTTCGACGTCATCGAAGAAGTAGGTGCCGCCGACGATGCCGACGCCGAGCATGATGACCAGCACAGCAGCGGCCGCGGTGAGGATGTTGGCCCGGCGGTACTTCTTGTCCGCCTTGCTCCGGCCCTTACCCCCGCCCAGCCCGCCACCGCCAGGGCCGCCCGGACCGCCGGGACCACCCGGACCTCCCGGGCCACCCGGACCTCCGGGGCCACCCGGCGGCACCGGACGGACGGCCGCGCGGGCCACCGAGGCACGCCCACCCGACGGTGGCGCCACCGCGGCTGCGGCACGGGCCGCGCCCGCACCGACGGATGCCCGCCCGGCTGAGGCGCCGCCCACAGACGCACGCCCGGCCGAGCCGGGTACGGAGGCGGCACCGGACGGACGCCGGTACGCGTCCGGAGCCGGCCGGCCCCCGTATGGCTCGTCGTCAGGCGTGGAAGCAGCGGACGGCCCGGGCACTCGGGCCCGGGCTCGTGCGGACTGCGGATCGCCGTACGCGTTCATTTCTTCACACCTACCGGTCGCGGGGGCGCGGGCGGGCGGCCGGATGCCGTTCCGTTGAAGCGCCACGAGCGGACGTTTTCGGCTGCGCCCCGCGCAACCGCCTTGTCAAAAGACCGAGATGAGCAATGGCTGCCCTCATCAGTCACAATCCTGTACACGTTAGCGAGATCGATCGGGTTCACCGTCGGACCTCCCCGCGGTGTGACACGGAACCCGCCACTGAGTCCTCAGCGGAGAGGCCGTCGCGGCCGAGCACATAGCGCTCGATCAAGTGGTTCCACGCGCAGGAGCGGCAGACCTCCACCACGAAGACCTGAAACTCACGGAGCGTCATCGCCAGCACCGGCAGCTCAGCCAGCTTCCTGGCCTGTCCGGCGGACTGTTTCAGCTCCTCGCCATACACGTAGTGCACCAGCGTCAGGTTGTCCCGGCGGCAGATCGGACAGCGCTCGTCGGTCGGCTCGCCGTGGAAGGTCGCCGCGTTTCTCAAGTAAGGAGACGCGTCGCACACTTCGAGCGTGCCGATTCGGCCGTTCCGAACGTCACGCAGAACCGCCCGCCTCTGTAGCGAGTAGTCGACGATCTGCCGCTGCGTGCGCATGGCGAGAAGAGTACGCGGTCAGCGCGAGCCCGGCGATAGTCATCACGGAGCGTGGCGTGGCGACTCCGGAGCATGTCCGAGTTGCGCACCGGCGTACGCCGATCTACGGTTGCGATGTATCGGGCCGATACATCGGGACAACGTTCAGTAGAGGAGGGCCGGTGCTGGAACTGGCGATCCTCGGCCTCCTGCAGGAGGCCCCGATGCACGGGTACGAGCTTCGCAAGGAGCTCGCCACCAAGCTGGGCACTCTGCGCGCCGCGATCAGTTACGGGACTCTCTACCCGACGTTGAAGCGACTCAAGCTGGCCGGCTGGATCAGCGAGGCCGAGACCAGCAGCGACATCATTCCCCCGATGACCAGCAAACGGGGCAGGGTTGTCTACAAGATCACGGCGGAGGGCAAGGAGCGGTTCGCTGAACTGCTCACCCAGACCGGCCCGGAGACGTACGACGACGCCGGCTTCGGGGTGCACTTCACCTTCTTCTCGCGCACCGACCGGGCGACCCGGCTTCGCATCCTGGAGGGCCGGCGGCGCCGTGTCGAGGAGCGCCGCGAGGGTTTGCGCGAGGTGCTGTCCCGGGCTGCCGACCGCCTCGACGCCTACACCCTGGAGCTGCAGCGACACGGTCTCGACGCCTGTGAGCGCGAGGTCCGGTGGCTGGAAGAACTGATCACCAACGAACGCTCCGGTCGTACCCCCGCTTTCCGCAATCGTGCGGAAATCACCCCAGAACCACCGCGTCCGCAATCGGACCGGCCGTGATGAACAAGGAGGCAAACGCGATGGGCTCCGTCCGCGTCGCCATCGTCGGTGTGGGTAACTGCGCCTCGTCCCTCGTGCAGGGCGTGGAGTATTACAAGAACGCCGACCCCAACGACCGCGTCCCGGGTCTCATGCACGTGACCTTCGGCGACTACCACGTATCCGACGTGAAGTTCGTCGCGGCGTTCGATGTGGACGCCAAGAAGGTCGGCATGGACCTGAGCGAAGCGATCGTCGCCAGCGAGAACAACACCATCAAGCTGACCGACGTGCCGCCGAGCGGCGTCACCGTCCAGCGTGGACCGACCTTCGACGGTCTCGGTACGTACTACCGCGAGATCATCGAAGAGTCGTCGGCCGAGGCCGTCGACGTCGCGCAGGCTCTGCGGGACGCCGAGGTCGACGTGGTCGTCTCCTACCTCCCGGTGGGTTCCGAGGAGGCCGACAAGTTCTACGCCCAGGCCGCGATCGACGCCGGCTGCGCGTTCGTGAACGCCCTGCCGGTCTTCATCGCCTCGGACCCGGCGTGGGCACAGAAGTTCACCGATGCCGGTCTGCCGATCGTCGGTGACGACATCAAGAGCCAGGTCGGCGCGACGATCGTGCACCGCGCGCTCGCCAAGCTCTTCGAAGACCGCGGTGTCGAGCTGCTGCGCACGTACCAGCTCAACTTCGGCGGCAACATGGACTTCATGAACATGCTGGAGCGCAACCGCCTGGTCTCGAAGAAGATCTCGAAGACCCAGTCGGTGACGTCCCAGATCCCGCACGAGATGGTCAAGAGCGACGTGCACATCGGCCCGTCGGACCACGTGCCGTGGCTGGACGACCGCAAGTGGGCGTACATCCGCCTGGAGGGCCGCTCCTTCGGTGACACCCCGCTCAACGCCGAGCTCAAGCTCGAGGTGTGGGACTCCCCGAACTCGGCCGGTGTGATCATCGACGCGGTCCGCGCGGCGAAGATCGCCAAGGACCGCGGTATCGGCGGCCCGATCCTGTCGGCGTCGTCCTACTTCATGAAGTCCCCGCCGGTGCAGTACAGCGACCACGACGCCCACGCGGCCGTCGAGGCCTTCATCAAGGGTGACATCGAGCGCTGAATCAGCTCGCTCTGAATACCAGAGGCCGGTCCACAGCCGTGGGCCGGCCTCTGGTATTCAGCCCCAGGCCCGGGTCAGCGCCACTCGGGCCTCCAGCTCCAGCAGCTTGCGTTTGCGCTCCAGCCCACCACCGAAGCCGACCATCTTGCCGCCGGCGCCGACCACCCGATGACATGGCACGATCACCGGAATCGGATTGTGGTTGCAGGCCGTGCCGACGGCCCGGGCCGCACCGGGGTCGCCCAGCGCGGTGGCGATCGCCCCATAGGTGATCATCTCGCCGTAAGGAATCCGAGCGATCTCGCCCCACACCGCCCGCTCGAACTCCGAGCCGCCCCGCAACTCGAACGGCACGTCGAAGTCGGTGATCTCCCCGGCGAAGTAGGCCCGCAACTGCTCGGCCGCTGGATGCTCGGCGACCGGCCCGGACGGCACGCCGAAGCGCACCCCCACCACGACGTCGCCCTCGACGGCGACGCCGAGCGGCCCGATCGGTGACTCGACGACGAACATGCTCCGATTCTGCGCCAGGGGTACGACAAGTTCCTTCGAAGCCATATGCAAGATTCCCGATCGACGCCGCGTCTGACTGTCCGGAGACAGCGAACGGAGTGGCATGAAGGAATCGCTGGAGGCGGAGTTCACCGCCTTCGTCGCGGATCGGGGGCAGGCGCTGCTCCGGATCGCGCATGCCCTGACCGGGGAGCGGGCCACCGCGGAGGATCTGGTGCAGGGGGCGCTGGCCAAGGCGTACGCCCGGTGGCCGCGGATCCACGGTGACGCCGAGGCCTACGTCCGGAGGATCATCTACAACGACCGGGCGTCGTTCTGGCGGCGACCCGCCCGCCAGCGTGAGGTCTCGATGGCCGAGCCGCCGGACCGCCCGTACGGGAGCCGCCCGGATCAGGAGGTCACCAACCGGCTGGCGGTCCGGGAGGCGCTGCTCACCCTGCCCGCCCGTCAGCGTGCCGTGCTGGTCCTGCGCTATCTGGAGGACCGCAGCGTCGAGGAGACCGCCGAGGTGCTCGGCTGCCGGCCCGGAACGGTGGCCAGTCAGACCTCGCGGGCCCTGGCCAAACTTCGTGATCTGGTCGGCGACGCCGACGTGTGGACGCATTCGACGGGAGGTTCGCGATGAAATATCTGGAGGAATCGGTGCGGGTCGCCGTCGAGGAGTTGGCCGCCTCCGCGCCGTACTCGCACGACCTGGCCACCGTCGCGCGTTCCCGGGGCCGGCGGATCCGGCGACGTCAGCAGATGGCCGTCGGCTTGGCAGCAGTTCTGCTGGTCGGGGCGGTGGTCACCCCGTACGCCATCCTGGACGGACGTCAGGCCGCCCCGGTGCCGATCGCGCCCAGCCCCTCGCCCACCGAGCTTGCGCCGGCCCCGGTGATCAGCGAGCAGTGGTGGAAGGAGCCGGTACGCCTCCCCGGCGGCTTCGTCATCACCGCGCTGAGCCAGCCCGGGAAACGTCTGGGCCAGGGTAAGAGCGGTGGCTCCACCCCGCAGACCGGCAACGTGGTCCTGGACCGGTCGACCGGCCGGTACCGGGTCCTGGACGGCGAATTCTCGACCGTCATCGGCGCTCCGGCCGGCAAATACGCCATCGTCTACCGAGGCCAGGACCTCGGCATCGCCGACAGCACCACCGGCCAGGTACGACAGTTCGACTTCGGCCCGGCCACGTCGTTCGGCGCCCAGTGGTCCCCGGACGGCACCCGGCTGCTGCTCACCCGGGAGAACGGATTCCGGATCCTGGACCCGGCGACCGGCGAGCATCAGGACCGGGACACGCCCGGCGGCCTGTCGAACTGTGCCGACCAGTGCTTCTTCGCCTGGTTGTCGCCGACCGAGGTCAGCCTGCCGCAGCGTCAGGCCTCGAGTCAGGCCGTCGCCGCCATGCACGTCTTCTCGACCGGGAACGGCGCGCTGCTCCGTACCGTTCCGCTCGTGCGCACCCCGGTCAGCGGCCAGAACGCGGTCTCCCCGGACGGCCGGCACATGCTGATCGATCCGGACCGCAACGACATGTACGCCCGCGAGTTCATTGACGTCCGCTCCGGCCGAACCGTCGGCACCTTCCGCGGGATCGGCCCGGCGCACTTCGTCGCGGACGACCAGATCCTGGTCGTCGGCAGCAAAGCGGCAGTCCTCTACGACCTCGCCGGCAACGAACTGCAGAGCACTTCGATGCCGCCGGAGTTCTCCGGCCGCCGGATCAGCGTGGGCCGCCTCTAGCTGATGTGCCCCTGATCGCGGGCCCACTTGAAGAGCTCCGCCTCGGCCTCGTCGCGATCCAGCGGCCCCCGGTCCAGGCGGAGCTCCTTCAGGAAGCGCCACGCCTGCCCGACGATCGGGCCCGGCGGCACCCCGAGCAGCTCCATGATCGCGTTGCCGTCCAGGTCGGGGCGGACCTTGGCCAGGTCTTCCTCGGCCGCGATCCGGGCGATCCGCTCCTCCAGCGCGTCGTAGTCGGCGGCCAGCTGGGCGGCCTTGCGCCGGTTCCGCGTGGTGACGTCGGAGCGGGTCAGCTTGTGCAGACGGTCGAGCAGCGGGCCGGCGTCGGTGACGTAGCGGCGCACCGCGGAATCGGTCCACTCGCCGCGCCCGTACCCGTAGAACCTCAGGTGCAGCGCGACCAGCCCGACCACCTCGGAGGTCACGTCCTTGGGGTATTTGAGGGCCCGCATCCGCTGCTTGGTGAGCCGGGCGCCGACCACCTCGTGGTGGTGGAAGCTGACCCGGCCGTCCCGCCCGACCGCCTTGGTGGCCGGCTTGCCGACGTCGTGCATCAGTGCGGCCATCCGCAGGATGAAGTCGGGGGCGTCGTCGCCCTCCAGCCGCATCGCGTTCTGCACGACGATCAGCGTGTGCTCGTAGACGTCCTTGTGCTGGGCGTGCTCGTCAATCTCCAGCTTCAGCCCGGAGACCTCGGGAAGGAAGCGGTCGCCCAGGCCGGTGTCGACCAGCAGGCGCAGCCCGGCGATCGGGTCGGCCGCGCTCATCAGCTTGGTGAACTCGTCCCGGATGCGTTCCGCGGTGATCCGGTCGAGATCAGCGGACATTTCCGTCATGGCGGTGATTACCGCGGGATCCACTGTGAACTGGAGCTTCGCGGCGAACCGGGCCGCCCGCAGCATCCGAAGTGGATCATCGCCGAACGAGATCGCCGGCGCCGCGGGGGTCCGGATCGTCCGCGAAGCCAGGTCGGTCAGCCCACCGAACGGGTCCGTGAACTCGTGCCCCGGCACCGAGACGGCCATCGCGTTGATCGTGAAGTCGCGCCGGGACAGGTCCTCCAGCAGCGACGTCCCGTAGGAGACGACCGGATTGCGGGTCACCCCGTCATAGGCCTCGGCCCGGAACGTGGTGATCTCGATCCGCAGACCGTTCTTCTGGATGCCGATCGTGCCGAACTCGCGGCCGGTCTCCCAGATCGCGTCGGCCCAGCCGTTCACCACGGCGAGCGTCTGCTCCGGCCGGGCATCGGTGCAGAAGTCGAGGTCATCGCCGAGGCTGCCGAGCAGCGCGTCGCGTACCGAACCCCCGACCAGGTGCAACTCGTGGCCCGCGGTGGCGAACCGGCGGCCTAGTTCGTCAGCGACGGGCGAGACGCGGAGCAGCTCGGCTACCGCTTTCTGCTGGGCAGTGTTCAACACAGACATGGGGTGACCAGCGTATCTTCTGTGGCAGTCAGCGCCGTCGCCGGGCAGGATGACAGGGTGCCCCTACCCGAGCGACTGCTGCGCCTGATCCAGGACCCCGGGTTCTGGGCCGGCGAGTTCAGCGAAGAAGAGCCTCTCCGCGTGTCGTTTCCGGTGGTGGGCGGCTATGGGCTGATCCTCGACATCGACCCGCCGTCGGGTGAGCGCACGCTCGGTCTGCGCTGTCCCGCCTCCAGCGAACCGGTGCAGCTCGGCTGGGCGCCGGCCGACGGGCCGTACCCGGCAGCGCTGCAGTGGTGGGAACTCGAATCCTGCGCACGGGTGATCGCCCTGGCCGATCCGATGCTGCCGCATCCCGGGATCGTGGTGGCTCTTCTTTCCCCGTTCGCCCCGGCCGGGCCGGAGGACGACACGACCGCGGTGGCGGCGGTGCGCGAGGCGGCGTACCGGTCGCTGCGCCGGGAGGTGCCCGCGGTCGCTCCGGCCGGGCCGGAGCAGACCCCGCTTCCGCTCTTCCGCGACGAGCAGTGGTGGCCGGCGCCCGCAGCGCCGTCGCCGCAGGTGCTGGACGAGGCCGCGATCGCGGCATTGAGCGCGCCGCACACGGCGACGATCACGGTCCGCTGGGACAAGCGCTTCCCGCACGAGCAGATGGCCGATCTGGCCCGCCGGGCCGCGGCCCATCTGCACCAACTTCCCAACCAGGATTGGTACGCGCAAACGCGCTCGTTGGCCACCAGGATCGCCGCCTCGGGCGACCTGGTCTCGGTACCGGCTCTGCTCGGCGCGCTGACCGAGGCCGGCTGTGATCATCCGACAGTTCTGGATGCGCTGAGTGAGCCTCTGGTGCCGCTGGAGGCATGCTGGATGGTGGAAACCCTGGCCGGCGCCGAACCCGGCACCCTCCTGCGTCACCACGTGTGACCTTCCCCTTTATGGTGGGTCGGACATCGGCACGTCTGGAGGTGGCTCGGGGTGAACGGCGGTCTCTACCGCAGCACGCACGCGGCACCTGACGGTCAGCCGCCGCACCAGGACGGCGTGACCGTGGTCTCGGTGGACGCCCAGGTGCCCGGCGGCGACCAGGCGCTGCCCCCCGAGAACCTGCCGGCCGGTAAGAACGACACGAACACCACCGGGCAGAGCGCGATCATGGCGGTCGGCAGCCTGGTGAGCCGGGTGATCGGCTTCGTCCGGAACGCGCTGATCGGCATGGCTCTCGGCGCGGGCGTCGGCAACGCCTACACGAGCGCCCAGTTCCTCCCGAACCAGATCTATGAGCTGCTGCTCGGCGGCATCCTCTCCAGCGTGCTGGTTCCGCTGCTGGCCCGCCGGCGCAAGGCGGACAGTGACGGCGGCCAGGAGTTCACCCAGAAGCTGCTCACCTTCGCGGTCACCGCGCTCGGGATCGCCACCCTCCTGGTGGTGGCGGCCGCCCCGCTGATCACCGCGATCCAGGCCGGCAGGGAGAACACCCCGGCCTACCGGGACCTGGTCACCAGCTTCGCGTACCTGATCCTGCCGATCATCTTCTTCACCGGCCTCTCCGCGCTGATCGGCGCGGTGCTCAACGTCCGCGGGCACTTCGCCGCGCCGATGTGGGCGCCGATCCTGAACAACCTGGTCATCATCGCGACCTGCGGTGTCTTCCTGCTGGTCTTCGGCACCGACGAGGGCCTGAGCCCGGAGACGGTCACCGCCGCTCAGATCGCCCTGATCGGCGGCGGCACCCTGCTCGGCATCGTCGTGCAGTCGATCGGCCTGCTGCCCGCGCTGCGCAAGGTCGGCTTCCGGTGGAAGTGGCGGTGGGACCCGCGCGCGCTCGGCCTGCGCGAGATCGGCAGCCTGGCCGGCTGGATGCTGCTCTACGTGGCGGCGAACCAAGTCGCCGTCTTCGTCGTGGTCCGCATCCTCAACCAGGTGGCCGACAAGGGCGACGCCAGCGTGCTGGCCTTCAACAACGTCTTCCTGCTGACCATGATGGCGCACGGCATCGTCGGCGTGTCGGTGATGACCGCGCTGCTGCCGAAGATGAGCGCGGCCGCCTCCGATGGCCGGTACGCCGAGGTCAGCGCCGATCTGAGCCGGGGCATCAAGCTCACCTCCGCGGCGCTCGCCCCGATCGCCGTGGTGTACGCGGTGCTCGGCACGCCGATCGCCGTCGTGCTGTTCCAGGGCGGTAACTACAGCAACGACGCCGCCCTGGACACCGGTGTGGTCCTGACGGTGGCCGCGTTCGCCGTGCTCCCCCTGTCGATCAGCTACCTCTGCACGTACGCCTTCTACTCCCTGCAGGGCAACCGGACGGTCGCGCTGATCAACCTGCCGGTGGTGGCGGTCCGGATCGGGGCGTACTTCCTGCTCGCCGCGGTGCTGGACGAGACCCTCTCGGCAGCCGGTATGACCGCCGCGAACGCGCTGTCGTACCTGGTCTCGGCCTTGATCTCGCTGGCTGTGCTGCGGCGCCGGATCGGCCGGCTGAACCTGGGCACGGTGCTGATGTCGCTGATCAAGGTGGCGTTGGCCGCCGCGATCGCCGCCGGGCTCGGTTTCCTGGTGCTGAAGCTGCTGCCCGGAACCGGTCAGCCGGACGGCAAGGTCGAGGCCCTGGTCCAGGTGATCGTCGGCGGCGCGGTGATTCTCGTCGCCTACCTGGCCGCCGCGCTCGCCCTGCGTGTCCACGAGATCAGCCAGGTGGTCGGGATGGTACGCCGCAAACTCGGCCGCTGAGGCGCCTCTGCCCCTTCCCGATCAGGTCTTTCCCGCCGGAATCGGACATGATTGACCCGGTTCGTACCCTCGGGTACCGATGCCGCGCCGGGGGGACGACCTGCCAGACCATGGCCTGGTGCGGGTATGGTCGGTGTCGGCATGTGCGCGGGAGCACCCTGTCCTGAGCACCGAGTCATGCACCACCGAGGTATGCACCACCGAGGGAGGACTGGTGACCCAGGTCGGCGAAGGCCACGAGACCGCGGCCGACGAGGCCGGACCGGTCTTGACCTTCGGTGCGCCCACCGTCGGTGAGATCCTGGCCGAGCGTTACCAGCTGGAGCAGCACGTCAACAACGACAGTGCGGGCCGGCAGGTCTGGCGGGGCATCGACGTGGTGCTGCGCCGCCCGGTCGCCGTCGTGCTCCGGCACCCCGGCGGTAATTCGGCCACCGAGATGCTGCAGGCCGCGGTCGCCGCGAGCCGCGTCATCCACCCCAACCTGGTCGGCGTCTACGACGCGATCGACGAGGAGGACCGGGCCTACGTGGTCCGCGAGTGGGTGGACGGCGAGTCGCTGCGTGACATGGTCGGCGCGGAGGGCCCGCTGGATCCGTCCCGCGCGATCGCGATCGCGCACGCCGTGGCCGACGCGCTGACCGCGGTGCACGCCACCGGCATGGTGCACGGCAACGTGCACGCGGGCAGCACCCTGATCGCCGACGACGGCCGGGTCGTGCTCGCCGACGCCCGGGCCGACGAGGCGGACAGCTTCGAGTCGGACATCCGCGCCGTCGGTGGCGTCCTCTACTTCGCGCTCACCGGCCACTGGCCGCACGCCGAGGTGGGCGACTCCGCCCTGCCCGATGCGAATCGTGACAGTTCCGGCAACCCGGCTGCGCCTCGGCAGGTCCGGGCCGGTGTCCCGGCGTACCTCGACGATCTCACCATGGACCTGCTGGACGGCCGCGTGGCCGCTCCGGCCGCCGACGCGCTCACCGCGGAGCTGGGCCGGCTCGACGCCGCGTCCGAGGACGAGGAGTTCGAGGACGTCGGGCCGCTGCGGTTCGTGCAGAGCTCGTCGGCCTCGACCGAGCAGATCCGCAGCACACCCAAGATCCTCATCGGGGTCGGCGCGCTGGTGGTGATCGCGATCATCGGCCTGGTCTTCGGGATCCGCGCGATCAGCAACTCCACCCAGCCGAACACCCAGGCCACCGCGCCGGTCAACGCGGGCGCCGGTCAGGGCCCGGGCGACAACGTGCAGACCCCCGCGCCGGACCCGACGAAACTCCCGCTCGACGCCGACATGGTCCGCATCGTCGACCCTCCGGACGGCCAGCGCAAGGACAGCGACCAGGCGCCGAACGTGGTGGACGGCGACGCTGAGACCGCGTGGGAGACCTCGCGCTACAACACCTCGGACTTCGGTGGGCTCAAGGACGGCATGGGCGTCCTGATCTCGCTGGACACCGCCCGCAACCTCTCCGAGGTCAGCGTCTCGACCTCGGCGCCGGGCGTGACGATGGACGTCCGGGTCGGCAGCCGCGATCCCGGCGACAACTCGAAGGGCGACGAGAAGCTCCTCAAGGAGTTCACGCCGCTCAACGACGAGGTGCAGAACAAGAACGAGGGCACCAACTTCCGGTTCACCGGCTTCGACCCGAACCAGAAGTACCAGTACGTGCTCGTGTTCCTGACCGGCCTGCCGCGCGCCGACGACGGTGACCGCTTCAAGATCGCCGTAAACGAGATCGAGCTGTACGGATACTGAGTCCGAACGGTGCACGACAGATAGTCGCGGTGGACTACATTGCTGGCGTGACTTTCCGGGACGTTTCAGCCGGCGCGCCCGGTGCGGGGGATTCCGCGCCGACCGACGCCGAGCTGATCCGTGCCCACGTCGACGGCGATCCCGAGGCCTTCGCCGAGCTGGTCCGCCGGCATCGGGACCGGCTCTGGGCGGTTGCGTTGCGGACCGTGGGCGACCGCGAGGAGGCCGCCGACGCCGTCCAGGACGCCCTGCTGAACGCGCATCGCAACGCCGCCCGGTTCCGCGGCGACTCGGCGGTCACCACCTGGCTGCACCGGATCGTGGTGAACGCCTGCCTGGACCGGATCCGGCGGCGTCAGGCACACCCCACCGTGCCGCTGCCGGACGGCAGCCACCCGGACGACCGGCCCACCGGCCCCGAGCCGGCCGCGCCGGCACCCGACCAGGACACCGTTCTGGTGGTCCGCGACGCGCTGGCCGCCCTGCCCGTCGAGCAGCGCGCCGCGATCGTTCTGGTGGACGTCCAGGGTTATCCGGTGGCCGAGGCAGCCGAGATGCTCGGCGTGGCCGAGGGCACGGTGAAGAGCCGCTGCGCCCGCGGCCGGGCCCGGATGGCCACCACTCTCGGCTTTCTGCGCGGCCGGGACGGGAACCATACGGGTCGTGGGAACGTCCCATCCGGGTCGGCAGCGGTTGCTCCGCTGCCCAACGGACACGATCGGAGGGACCAGCGGTGACGGGCGCCGAGTTCGAGGGAGTCGACCTCGATCTGCTCGCTGACTACGTCGGCGGCGCCCTGCTCGGCACCCCCGAGGAGGAGCGGGTGGCCACGCTGGTCGCCGAGGATCCGGCCTGGCAGGCGGCCTATCAGGAGCTGGCCCCGGCCATGGCAGCGGTCGGCGCGTCACTGCTGGACCTGCCGCCGGAGCCGATGCCCGAGGACCTCGCCGCGCGGCTGGACGAGATGTTCCGCACGACTCCGGACGTGTCGGCAGGCGAGTCCGCGGAGCCCGTACCCGCCAGGGTTCTGGATCTGGAGAAAGGCCGGCGCGATCGCGCCGCACGGACCGGGCGGCGTCGGGCGCCGCGCTGGGCCAAACCGGTCGCTGTGGCCGCCGGCCTGGTGGCCTTCGCCGGGTTCGGCCTGAACCAGCTCAGCAGTCCGGCCTACGACGAGGCGCAATCGACGGCCGCCGGGGCC
This sequence comes from Actinoplanes sp. NBC_00393, assembly GCF_036053395.1. NCBI lineage: Bacteria > Bacillati > Actinomycetota > Actinomycetes > Micromonosporales > Micromonosporaceae > Actinoplanes > Actinoplanes sp. NBC_00393. Next base: position 8,509,809 of record NZ_CP107942.1, read on the forward strand.
GCTCCGGACGCCGAGGCGGCCACCATGGTCGCGGCGATGCCCGACCAGGTCCTGCAGAGCGGCACTGATTACAACTGGGCCTCACTGGGCACATCAGCAACGCTGGACAGTGCCGCAAAGGAGCCCCGGACCTTTATCAGTTCCGACGCCGTCAACGGTCAGAGCGCGACAGGCAGCGCGCTGGCCCGCCTCTTGGCGCCGGACCTGCTGCTCTCCTGCCTCGAGAAGATCGCCGCGGAGAACGCCGGCGGGCCACTGTCGGTGCTCTTCGTCGACTACGCCAGCTTCGAGGGCGCCCCGGCACTGATCGTCCGGTTCACCGCCGCCAACGGCGGCTGGAGCTGGGCGGTCGGCCCGGACTGCGGCACGCCCGCGGCAGGCGCGGCGGAGCTGGCCAAAGTCCCGGTACGCTGACCGCACCCCGGGCGTGAGGTCGGACACGAGCCGGTCCGGGGAATGGTGAATGCCTAGCTTGACGTTCTAGCGTGCAGTGTTGCCGACCTATCCGTGCGGCGACAGACAGACTGAGGAGTCGGCAGTGGACGAAGTCCGCAATCTGATCATCATCGGTTCCGGACCGTCCGGATACACGGCGGCTTTGTATGCGGCTCGAGCGAACCTGAAGCCCCTGGTGATCGAGGGCGTCCAGTCCGGCGGCGCGCTGATGACGACCACCGAGGTGGAGAACTTCCCGGGCCACCGGGACGGCATCATGGGTCCCGAGCTGATGGACAACATGCGTGCCCAGGCGGAGCGGTTCGGCGCCGAGTTCCTGACCGACGACGTCACCCGGGTCGAGCTGGGCGACAAGCCGACCGAGCCGGGCACCGAGGGTCTCAAGACCGTCTGGGTCGGTGAGCAGCAGTTCTTCGCCCGCGCCGTGATCCTGGCCACCGGTTCCGCGTGGCGGCCGATCGGTGTCCCCGGTGAGCAGGAGCTGCTCGGCCACGGCGTCTCGTCGTGTGCCACCTGTGACGGGTTCTTCTTCCGCAACCAGCACATCGTGGTGGTCGGCGGCGGCGACTCGGCGATGGAGGAGGCCACCTTCCTCACCCGCTTCGCCGAGACGGTGACGATCGTGCACCGTCGCGACACCTTCCGGGCCAGCAAGGTCATGCAGAAGCGGGCCTTCGACAACCCGAAGATCAAGGTCGAGTGGAACTCGGTGGTCGAGGAGATCCTCGGCGCCGACGGCAAGGTCTCCGGTGTCCGGTTGCGCAACGTGCAGTCCGGCGAGACCAAGGAGCTGGACGTCACCGGCGTGTTCGTGGCGATCGGCCACGACCCGCGCAGCGAGCTCTTCAAGGGCCAGATCGAGCTGGACGACGAGGGCTACGTGAAGGTCGACTCGCCCAGCACCCGGACCAACGTCCCCGGCGTGTTCGCCGCGGGTGACCTGGTCGACCACACGTACCGGCAGGCCATCACCGCCTCCGGCACCGGCTGTGCAGCGGCGCTGGACGCCGAGCGCTTCATCGCTTCATTCGTAGAGCTGTAAGACCCGGGAGGTCCTGGTGGGAGCAAACAAGGTGGTCACCGACGCCACCTTCGACACTGACGTGCTGAAGTCCGACAAGCTGGTTCTGGTGGACTTCTGGGCCGAGTGGTGCGTGCCCTGCAAGAAGGTCGACCCGCTGCTGGCCGAGATCGCCGGCGAGCTGGGCGACAAGGTGGAGATCGTCAAGGTCAACATCGACGAGAATCCGCAGACCGCCCTGGCCTACCAGGTGATGACCGTCCCGACGCTGACGCTGTTCAAGGACGGCGAGCGGGTCAACTCGGTGCACGGCGCGAAGCCGAAGAGCTTCCTGGTCAACTTCATCGAGTCGGCGCTCTGACGTCCACGCGTGCGCCCCGCGCCCTTTTGGGGTGCGGGGCGTACGCTCGTCGAGGTCGTCCTTTCTCGCCCCTTTCTCGCCCCTAGGGAGTCCTGAGTGCGGTCCATCCGACGCGGAGACACCGGTCCAGCCGTTTCCGAGATCCGGTCGATCCTGGTCGGCCTGGAGCTGCTGGGCGCGGCCGAGCCGGACGTCTTCGACGACGCGCTGGAGACCGCGGTCCGCGCCTTCCAGCAGGACCGGGGGCTCGGCGTCGACGGCATGGTCGGCGACGAGACCTGGGGCGCGCTGGACGCGGCCCGCTGGCGGCTCGGCTCCCGGACCCTCTTTCACTCGGTGCCCGACGCGCTGGTCGGCGAGGACGTGCGGACCCTGCAGGAGCGGCTGCTCGAGATGGGGTTCGACACCGGCCGGCCGGATGCGATCTACGGCGCCCGGACCGCGCGGGCGGTGGCACAGTTCCAGCGCGAGGTCGGCCTGGTTCCGGACGGCTCGTGCGGCCCGCAGACCATGAAGGCGCTGCGCCGGCTCGGCCGCAAGGTGGTCGGCGGCCGCCCGCAGTGGCTGCGTGAGGCCGAGGCGTTCCGGCAGTCCGGACCCAACCTGGTGGGCAAGACCATCGTGATCGATCCTGGACACGGCGGTGGTGACGACACCGGCGTCATGGTGCCCGACGGCCCGCTCCGGTGGAACGAGGCGGATCTGGTCTTCGACCTGGCCGCCCGGCTCGAGGGCCGGCTCGCCGCGGCCGGGATGCGGGTGCACCTGACCCGCGGCCCGTCACCGACGACCCCGCTGAGTGGCGCCGAGCGCGCCGCGCTGGCCAACAGCCTCGGCGCCGACCTGCTGATCTCCCTGCACCTGGACGGGCACTCCAGCACCGCGGCCGAGGGCGTCGCGACTTATCACTACGGCACCGGCAACGGGCTGAGCTCCACCGTCGGCGAGCGCCTGGCCAACCTGGTGCAGCGCGAGATCGTGGTGCGGACCGGGATGCACGACTGCCGGACCCACGCCAAGACCTGGGACCTGCTCCGGCTCACCCGGATGCCCACGGTACGGGTGGATCTCGGTTACCTGACTTCGCCGGCCGATCGGGAGCGGCTCATCGACCCGATGTTCCGCGAGCAGATCGTCGAGGCGATGCTCGCCGCCGTCCAGCGGATGTACTTCCCGGTCGAGCGCGACGTCCCGACCGGGTCGATCGACGTCCGCCAGCTGCGCATGGCGCTGGCGGATCGCGCCTAGTTGTCCACCGACCGGGTCGCCGTCACGGGGCGGACCGGGCGCAGCAACGTCTCCGGGCTCATCGAGCCGAGAAGCTTCTCCAACGCGTACTCGACGTCGGACTTCCAGGACAACGCCGTGCGCAACTCCAGCCGCAGCCGCGGGTAACGCGGGTGCGGCCGGATCGTCTTGAACCCCACCGACAGGAAGAAGTCGACCGGGGCGACACAGGTGCCGGCCCGCTCGTCGTCCTCGTCGGCCTCGCCCGCCTTGGCGTCACCGAACGCCTCGATCGCCTTGATCCCCCGCTTGGTGAGATCCCGGGCCACGCCCTGGACCAGCATCCGGCCGAGGCCGCCGCCGACGAAGGCCGGCACCACCTTGGCGGTCGTCAGCAGGGCGGCGTCCGCGCTCACCGGGGACGTCGGGAACGCCATCGAGCGCGGGACGTAGGCGGGTGGCGCGTACATCACGAAACCGGCCGGCATGCCGTCCACGTACGCCAACTTGCCGCAGGAACCCCACTCCAGCAGTGTCTGGGAGACCCAGGCCTCCTTCTCCAGCCCGGGGTCGCCGGTGGCGCAGGCCCGCTCGGCCGAGACCGGGTCGAGCTCCCAATACACACACTGACGGCAGGGCCGGGGCAAATCCTCGAGGGTGTCGAGGGTGAGATTGACCAGGCGTCGCGACATGGCGGACCCCTACTTCAGACACGGACGTGACCGGTATCGAAGCACGGTCGCCTCCACGTGCTTCGCCGCGCCCCCGCCGAATCTTACGTCGGAATCGCCATGAACGGGACCAGGTCGGGCAACAGCCTCCTCTTCATCAACGCCGGTCCGTGCGCCTGGCGACTAGGATCGACGAAGTCTGTCGACAACCGATGCGACAAGGAGAGCCGCATGTCCGGCACAACCCAGGACGATTACACCGATTTGTACGCGCGACGAGTGCGCGGAATGACCACCTCCGAGATCCGCGCGCTGTTCGCCGTGGCGAGCCGCCCCGAGGTGGTCTCGCTGGCCGGCGGCTCGCCGTACATCGCCGCGCTCCCGCTCGACGCGGTCGGTGAGATGCTCGACCGCCTCGCCTCCGAGCAGGGCGCCAGCAGCCTGCAGTACGGCATCGGTCAGGGCACCATCGACCTGCGCGAACGCATCTGTGACGTGATGACCCTGTCCGGCATCAACAACGCCTCACCGGACGACGTCGTGGTCACCGTCGGTGGACAGCAGGCCCTCGACCTGCTTGCCCGGCTGTTCCTCGACCCGGGCGACGTGGTGCTCGCCGAGGGGCCGACCTACGTCGGCGCACTCGGCGTCTTCCAGGCCGCCCAGGCACAGGTACGGCACGTGGCAATGGACGCAGACGGTCTCATCCCGGCAGCACTCGAGGAGGCCATCGAGGCCACCGCGCGGGCCGGCCGGCGCGCCAAGTTCCTGTACACCATTCCCACATTCCAGAACCCGGCCGGCGTCACCCTGTCGGAGGAACGACGCGAGCAGATTCTGGACATCTGCGAGCGCGCCGGACTGCTGGTGATCGAGGACGATCCGTACGGAATGCTCTCTTTCGAGGGTGACGCCCCGCTGCCGCTGCGGGCCCGCCGCCGTGACGGTGTCTTCTATGTCAGCACGTTCTCCAAGACCTTCGCGCCGGGTCTGCGGGTCGGCTGGATCCTCGCACCGCACGCCGTGCGGGAGAAGCTGGTCATGATGAGCGAGGCCAACGTGCTGTGCCCGAGCGCGTTCGCCCAGGGCGCCGTCACGCAGTACCTGACCGCGATGCCGTGGCAGGAGCAGATCAAGGTCTACCGGGAGATCTACCGGGAGCGCCGGGACGCACTGCTCGCCGCACTGCACGACCTGATGCCGGCCGGCACCACGTGGACCCGCCCGACCGGTGGCCTGTTCGTCTGGGCCACCCTGCCGGAAGGCCTCGACTCGAAAGCGATGATGCCGCGGGCCATCGCCGCGCGCGTCGCCTACGTCCCTGGAACGGGCTTCTACGCCGATGGGACCGGGCGGGGGAACATGCGGCTCAACTTCTCGTTCTCCGCCCCGGAGCGGCTTCGTGAGGGCGTGCGGCGCCTCGCTGGGGTGATGGAGCAGGACTTGGCGATGCGCGCGGTCTTCGGCGGCTCTGCCGCCCTGGGACACCAGCGCCGTCGTGGTCCGGCCGCTGCCGACGCTCCCGGCCCCGACTTGGCATGATCACCACCATGGGTACGCGTGACGACATTCGAGTTCTGGTGCTCGCCGGTGGGCTGTCCTACGAGCGGGACGTGTCTTTGCGTTCCGGCCGCCGGGTGCTGGACGCGCTGCGGTCCGCAGGCCTGAGCGCCGAGCAGCACGACGCGGACGTTTCGCTCCTGCCGGCCCTGCAGGCCGACCCGCCAGACGCGGTGGTCATCGCCCTGCACGGCGCCACCGGGGAGGACGGTTCGCTGCGCGGGGTGCTGGACCTGTGCGGGATTCCGTATGTGGGGGCCGACGCCCGGACCGCCCGGCTGGCGTGGGACAAGCCGTCGGCGAAGTCGATGCTGCGCGAAGCCGGTATCCCGACTCCCGACTGGGTGGCGCTGCCGCATGACCGGTTCTCGGAGCTGGGTGCGGTGGCGGTGCTCGATCGGATCGTGGAACGTCTTGGTCTGCCGTTGATGGTCAAGCCGGCGCAGGGCGGGTCGGGTTTGGGCGCCGCGGTGGTCCGGGACGCCGCGGATCTGCCGGCGGCGATGGTGGGCTGTTTCGCATACGACTCGACGGCGTTGGTCGAGCAGTACGTGACCGGTACCAACGTCGCGGTCTCGATCATCGACTTGGGCACCGGGCCGGAGGCTTTGCCGATCGTCGAGATCGTTCCTCGGGACGGTGTGTATGACTATGCGGCCCGCTACACGGCTGGTTTGACGACGTGGCATGTGCCGGCCCGCCTCGACCCGTCGGTGGCGGCCCGGGTTTCCGAGACTGCGCTGGCGGCGTACAAGGCGCTTGGTTTGCGCGACCTTTCCCGCATCGACGTGATCGTCGGCGCGGATGGGGAGCCGCAGGTGCTGGGTTGCAATGTGTCGCCCGGCTTGACGGAGACTTCCTTGCTGCCACTGGCCGTGCAGGCCGCCGGAGTCGATCTGGGCGCGGTGTTGAGCGCGCTGGTTGAGCGGGCGGTGTCGCGTAAGACCGCTTGATGTCGTAGCGGAAGGCCCGGCACTCCCAGTGCCGGGCCTTCCACCTTCCGGCGCCGCGTCTTCGTGCTTCCGGAGTGTCCCTTTCTGCTTTCCAGAAGCGGCCCACTCTGTACCTAAGCCGTTCCAGGACGACTACCCGAACGCCGCCGAGCCGTCCTCCTGGCAATCCCCTGAAACCGTAGAGACTTTGATCTTGTGGTTTTTGGATCTTGATAGGTGGGGAAGCGGCGGCGTAGCCGCCTCCGTCTCCAGATCCTCAAGCCGCCTGTTCGGCGCGGACCCGGGCCTCGTAGACCACCGGCGGCAGCCGGCCCGCGGTCGAGTGCCGCCGCTCGTGGTTGTACTCGTCGATGAAGGCGGCGACCGCGGTCCGGGCCTGGGCCCGGGTGCCGTAGCGGCCGGCGTCGGCCAGCAGTTCGAACTCGAGGGTCGAGTTGAACGACTCGGCGACCGCGTTGTCCAGCCCGGAGCCGGTGCGGCCCATCGACTGGCGCACCTTCGCCCGATCGCACGCCGCGCGGAACAGGTTGCCGGTGTATTCCCCGCCTTGGTCGGAGTGGAAGATCACCCCGGCCACGTCACCACCGCGGACCGCGATCGCGACCTGCAACGCGGCGATCGCGAGGGCGGCGTCGTGGTGGGCGCCCATGGCGAAGCCGACCGCCCGGCGCGAGTGCAGATCCAGCACGGCTGCGAGGTAGAACTTGCCCTCATCGCAGGGGATCTCGGTGAGATCGCCGACCCACGCCACGTTCGGCTCGGGCGGCGGCGTGAAGTCGCGGTGGAGCAGGTCCGGTGCCTTGCGCGCGGACTTGTCCGGCTGGGTGAGGTTCCGGCGGCGGCGTTTCGGGCGGGCGACCAGATGCTGCTCGGCCATGATCTGCGCGATGGTGTTCACGCTGACCTTCCAGCCCATCGCCCGTAGATCATCGGTGATCCGCGGGGACCCGTAGCGCCCTTTGTGCCGGTGGAACAGCGTGACGACCAGCGTGGTCAACGCCTGCCGGCGGGCCCGGCGCAGCGACGTGTCGCCGGGCAGCCATTTGTACAGCCAGGCCGGTGACACACCGAGTGCCCGGCACGAGACCGCGTACGGGATGCCGTGCTGTGCCCTCTGGGCGGCGATGAACCCGGCCATGGCTACCGGCCCATCGAGTCCTCGACCCAGAGGGCCAGACTGCGCTTGAGCACGTCACACCGCATCCGCAGCTCGGCGTTCTCCCGGCGCAGCCGGGCCAGCTCGGCCTTCTCGTCCTCACCAAGCCCGTCGTCGGCGCCGTCCTGGCGGCGCCGCCGGTCTATGTTCACCCAGTTCGCCAGGGTGCCGTCCTTGATCCCCAGATCCCGGGCCACCTGCGCGATCGGCTTACCGGTCTCCCGGACCAGCCGCACCGCACCATCTCGGAAGTCTTGCTCGAACCTTCGTCGTGTCTCTGCCATCGCCAGTCACCAATCCCTTAAGGCGATGTCTCCACGTTACGAGGGGAAGCTCACTCCTGTGCCACATCATCCGTCGACCAGCCTCCCGCCCATTAGGCCGCCCGCGCTCGGCTGGTTTGCGGCCCACGCCAATCTCACGAGCCACGCAGCCTGACCAGATCGCGCCCGTGGCGCCGCCCTAGTAATTCTCGCGGTCATGGTTCTGTGCAAATCGGATGGCTTCTCCAGCCACCGGATCTCACCGGTCCCGCCTTCCCCACTCTTGCGAACCCCATGTCGGCGGCGGATTTCGCCCAGCCCACGGTTCTTAGGTGCCACAGGCCTCTCAGCTCACCCCAGTAGCCGCAACCATCCGGCGGTCCAAAGGTGCGCCGCTACTCCTCCATTCGGCACCCCTCAGCCGTCCCGCCACGCCATCACTGGATACTCCGCACTTTGTACCGGCACCGAATGACTGCACCGCCCGCCGAGAACGAGCCCCACGTTCCAAGATCGCGGCGGGTTAGCTCGTTGAGGCGAGCCAGCAGATGATGCGTTTCGCCACACCCCTATCAAGGGTGCCCGGCGCCTAAGGGCACGGCCCTGTGCAGCCGGGCCCGTCGCCGAAGACAAGTTGCGGCGGGCCACACGTCGCCTACCGACGATCTTGCTTTCGCGGCCCCCATCGCCGTCTTCACAGGACGTTGCGTCGCCAACTTCCATTGGCCCGACTCCGCCGGCCGACGGTCGCCCGGCCAACTCTTCCTGGCCAGCGTTCCTGCGGCTTGGCAGCGTTCTCCTACGGCCGAGCCGTCTTAGCGGAAGTCCGCATCCGCTGTCCGAGACGGAGCCGGAACCGCCACCCGGTGTTCCGGGGTTGCCACGATCTTGCAGGCCGTCCACGTTGCCGGGCCTCCAGGATCTGTCTGGCTTTCCCCGCGGCCCAAGCGGCCGGGCGTCAGGATGCCCGCTAACCCGACTTGCCGTCAGACCGAACACCAAGGCCGCGGTCGCCCGCCGTCGCCTGCCGTCGCCTGCCGTCGCCCGCCGTCCGAGTTACCCAAGGTCGGGATGGGCTGCCGCCGACATATCGACAGTCCGGATTGCCTGGCAGTCCGGCGGTGTCGGGCACAGGAAGCGCAGTCCAAGGTGCCTACGTTCCAAACGCTCGATGCCGAAAGCGCTGTCGGTCCGGATGGCTACGGGTCCGGTCGCCGGGTGCCAAACGGCCCTGCGGGGTTCCTGCCGGACAGTCCTGCCAAGCGGGTCCTGCCAAGCGGGTCCTGCTGGACGGTCCTCGCAAGCGGGGTTCTGCCAAGCGGGTCTTGCCGGACGATCCTGCCAGAAGTCCTGCGGGACGGTCCGCCAAGCGGGATCGCCAGGCGACCCTGCCAAGCGGCCGGCGCCAAGCCCCGGATGCCGGTGACCGGTTGCCAGGAGTTAGGGGTGATCCGGATTTGCCAGCAGTCCAGGTCGTCGGATCCTGGAAATCGCCGGGTGGTCCGGACTCGCCAGCCACCTGGGTGGCCGCGTGACGGTGGTCCGATTCGCCAGCCATCCCAGGTCGTCGAGTGCCGGGGATGCCGGTGGTCTGGACTGCCTATGGTCCGGAACGGAGGACGGAGGGCCTACTGGCGGTCGGAGTTGGCGACGGCTCCGTCTTCTTGCGCGGCGGATGTCCCTGGCTCTCTTCGCGCCTGTGTCAGTGCACCCCGGGCTTAGTCGGCTGGGTGGGTGGGATCGCGGCGTTCGGCGAGTGGCCGTTGAGCGCGGCCGCCGGGGTGATTGAGTGCGGCTCGGGATCGGGGCTGGATCCTGGCGATGTCGGTGTGGAGCCGTTCTCGATCGGCGACGCCTTTGAGGTTGCTGGAGGGATCGCGTCGGTAGGGCGTACCCCTGCTTGGTTTTGGGCTGTTGCTGGCATCGCATCGGCCGGGAGGTTCTGTGGGTGCGCGAGCACGCCTGGGCTTTCGGTGTGCTTGGCGGGCTCAGGCTCGGGCTGCGTTTCGGCTGCTTCGATGTCGCCCAGCGTGGCCGGGCGGCGGCTGTCGTCGGACTCGGTGTCCACAGCCGACTCGGCCGGCGGGCTGAACGTGGCCGGCGACTCCCACTGGATGTGGGCCGGTTCGGCGATCGCTTTGCCACCGAAGTCGGCTAGCCAGGCGGCGACGAGTGCGAGGTTTTCGCGCCATTGTGCTTCCGGGATGACCGGCAGGATGTCGTCCCAGAGCGAGAGGAAGGTGCCGCGCAGCTGTAGCCGGCCGTGTGGCCGCGCCAGGAACCACATGTGTAGGTGGGCGGAGCCGTCACCCCATCGGTTGACGTGCACTCGGGCGACGCCATCGAGGGAGCGAATCGCGCGTTCCAGGCGGACGGTCATGACGCCGAGTTCGGCGGCCAGCAGGTTGGGTAGATCGCCCAGGTCGAGGTGGGAGCGGCACTCCAGGATCAAGACCATCGGGAGGCCGGTCGGGCGGTCCATCGCACGGACCCGCCAGCGTTCGCTGACCCAGATGTACGCGTCATCGGGCGTTCCGCAGGCTACGCAGTCGGAGGCGTCTTCGCCACTGCGGGGCGGTTCGACTTCGACTGGCGGGGCGAGCTTCTTGACCCGCATGTCGCCTTCGAAGGGGAACGAGGGCCAGCGGGTGAAGTCAGGGAGGGGGGCGGTGTTCTCGGACACGACGTGACCTTAGCCCAGGTCAGGACGGGCTGTCCCGGGTCAATTTCGCACGGGTGGGGGATGGCTTGTGGGCCGTCTTTGAGCGGCCCAGGTGTTGATGGTGATAAGCGTCCCAGTCTTCGCGTGACCGTCCCCAAGTTATCCACAGAAGTTATCCACAGGGCGCGGGGTTTCACGTGAAAACGCGACGTAGAACGCTTGTGGAGCCTGTGGATAGAGCGGTGGATGACTCGCGCTTCATCGGCAGCGTTTCACGTGAAACGTGGCGGGTTGGGTCGTGCACAGGTGCAACGCACAGGATGTGGATAGTGGCGTTGGCGCATGTGTGGTCGCGTTGTTCCAGTGGCGGCGTTCAACTTGTCATCTGGGTTCGAGGTTGTGGACTTCGATGGTCCGTCCGCCTGGAGCTGCCGGCTTCACGCGTGGTTGTTGTTCGTCTTGCGAGTCGGCCTGATGCAGGGATCGGGGCCCGAACGCCGCCTGCACAAGCCGGCGGGATGTTCAACTGGCGAGCGCCGCCGCGGCCGTCAGACCGCTGGGTCGTCCGGTTATCAGGCGGCAAGCGTCGAGCCCACGTCGGTCGACCATCTACCGCTGCTTACAGCGCATCCCATAGTTGGATGCCAGCGCAGGTTCCGGTCGTAGGACCGCGTATCCCTTTCGAGCTGACGCTTTCGCCATGGCATGGCTTTGCAGCCCGACACTTGTGAGCATCGGGCAAGATCTAAGCGTCGACCGTCGGCATCCGCTGCACATGTTTCACGTGAAACGCGCTCCCGGCTCCCGACTCCCGACTCCCGACTCCCGACTCCCGACTCCCGGCTCCCGGCTCCCGACTCCCGACTCCCGGCTCCCGGCTCCCGGCTCCCGGCTCCCGGCTCCCGGCTCCCGGCTCCCGGCTCCCGGCTCCCGGCTCCCGGCTCCCGGCTCCCGGCCAGTGGACCTGTTTCACGTGAAACAGCTAAGTGATCTACATCACGCGGCCATAGTCTCATTCAGTTCCGCAAGGGTGGGGCTGTCTTGTCCGCAAAACTGCTTGGCTTTGATGCGGCCGACCATTGAGCAGTGCCTGCGAAGCACCAGATGTTCCGGTCTACGGAACACCGCCACCCACCTCGAGTCGATGACAATTGCGCCAGGAGCCTCCACTGACCGGTTCAGAACTCGGGGCTCGTGGCGTCGTCTCAAGTCGCTACAACTTCAGCAAGCCGCTCCTACCAGCTGCCGTGAATCTCAAGGCCGCGACCCAGGCGTCAGGCCTGTAGGGAAGGAAAATTCGTTACGCCTGCAACCCCAAACGATGGCACGTCAGAGGGCTTGCCAAGGCGGCTCTAGTTAGCTGCCTCGGTGCAACGCCGATTGGTGCACGGGCCGAATGTCGCCGCCTGCCGCTAGCAGGTTGGCCGTGCTGCATACGCGAAAGACGGTGCCCACCAACGTCGCGCTGGATCGCAGATGACATTCAGCCAGTCCGCACCGCACACCGCCCTGCGCGCTGTCCGGGTAATGATGCCGGGAGGGGGTACTTCCCGTGCTAGCCCGACAACCGCCCTTCCACCAAGCTCGTTCGACACCGAGCTATCCCGTCGCATCACCGTCGCTTGGCCCGAACCGGTGCGCTGGACTGTTCTCCGGCCGTCATCGCATACCACGGCACATCCGGAGTCCACGCGAAAGGCAACCCCCATAGGAGTCGTCGAGAAACCACGCCACTGCCAAATCCCGACCCCGTTTCTTGCTCTGCCGGCGCCGCACTCACTGAAGGGGCAACAGGCCCATGTGCGGATCCGCGCGCCAGCGATCTTGTGCTTGGCTTCGGCGCGACCACGTTCGTGTTTGGCTGCAACTAGGCAACGCACAATGAGGGCAGAGCCGGGTGGCTGCCGGCCACGTCTGGCGTCGACCCCGACAAGATTTGAGGCGCTCATCGCATGCCTTCGGGTCGCAATTCGGCGACAGCCACGCAAGTACTCAAGGCTGCACGCCGCTGTCCCACAAGCCACGTGTCGGGATGCATGGCCGCTTATTCGCTGCCACTTTGGTGTCGGGTTCCTGCCTTGGCGAGAGGTGCCCCTTCAGGACAAAAATGATCATGCGTCAAGCCTCGGCCGCAAAGATCCTCGTGGGGATCACCTTGAAGGGCTGACGACTTAGCGTTGCTAACGCCGAGAAGGACACACTGGTCGCTGTAGCCGATCCGGCGCCTGGACGACCTCGCCCGGCCCGGGCTGCGAGCCAGTCCAGGGGCCTGGCGTCGTGCATGGGCTCCGGCGGAGTAGCACACACGCCAGCGCCACATGGAAGGCGGATACGTCAGAGCGCTGGTCTCTTCCTCCCTTCGATGACGGAGCACCGACATGCAACGATCCGGGGCGCGAAAACACAAATACCGACGCGGCATGAAGGGGTACGGCCGTTGCAATGTTTCACGTGAAACCCGCCTTCTGCATCCCGCGTGGGGCTCAAGGCCACTGCGCTCTTGAAGCGGTTGGTTGAGCTCTTGAAGCGGTTGGTTGAGTAGAAACCGGCGCCAACAGCCCGCAGCGCTCACACCACCGGTTTCAGGTAGCTCGCCTGGTCGACGAACTCACCGATGCACCGCCACTCAAGGCGTCTCCCTCGTTTCCCGCGATCAACAGACTCATCGTCTTCCGTTCGGTCGATCAGCGGCCCGAGGGGCGAGTACGAGGCGAGCCAACGTTAGCCGGCCTTGTATTCGCTAGAACTCCTCGAACCAGCCATTGCGCTCTCGGGGGAACAGGCCTCGGGCCGGACGAGCCTCCTATCCCGCGACGATGCTGTCTGTCCCCCGCCAGCTCCTGCAACACCGGAGGCCCGCACCAGTGGCCCGGCACCAGGGTTCTGCCGGCCCGCCAAGACCTCGGACCGCGGGTCTGCTGTACAGGCGAGGCGGAAGCGCACGCCAAAGCTAGTTTGCCCAGCTAACTCTGAGCGCGATGTTGTTGCTGTCGCAGTGGAAACCACACGATGCACGTGAACTCGGCTAGCAAGGCAAACAAACAGAATTCTTCAAGATGCCGGCCATCCGAGGATCGGAACTCTGCTCCTCAACGACCAGGGAACCAATTGCTTAGTCCTGAGCCCTTGGACCGAGAGCGGAAACGCCGCATCCCGGCACGGGTGTGCGCTAGGAATCGAGTACACCGAGAACCCCGCAAGCCCACCGCCTGGGCTCAGACACCTAGGTCGAGCTGATGTCCACCGAAGACGACCCGATCGGCTCTACTAACCGAGCTGCGATTGCGGGCGCGGGATCCGATCCGCCAATTCCCCGCAAGCGGTACCTCAACGCCGGCGATCGCGCTGGATCCGCAAGGTGAGAGCGGTCCGCAGCGTTTCACGTGAAACGACAAGGCCAGCCGCCTCGCAGCGCCACGACGGGCGTCCTCCCGATCAACCCTTGGCGTGCAAGAAGAGCAGCGGGGGCGACCTCTTCCACGCGCGCCCCATAACCCTCCACAAGCTTGTCAAGATCAGGCACGGGAACCCTTCGTCTAGGTTCGTGGTCCCGACCCTGTACTCGCCGACGTCAAATCCGGGCGGTTCTACGAACAAGCATCAAGCCAGAGCCGAAGGTAGGACTCGGACACCGTCGGTGCCGAAATTGAGAATCCCCCCAGGCCGAATCCGGCGGCTTGGTGCCCGGCGCCCGAGCAGCCCCGCGGCCCTAGGAGTCGATGCCCTCATGGAACGCATCGCCGAGTCACGCGAAGCGTCAAGTGTCGCCGCCTCCGCCTCCACCGCCCGACGCGACGCCACGGCCTGCGAGTGTCACCTCAAGACTCGGCCACGGAGTCAACGGATCTTCTCCGCATTGGTCTTCGGCGAGCGTTCGGGTGCGGCCGGAGCCAAAATCCAAGAATCGCCGCGGGGGCCAGCGCGAGTCGTCTGCCGATCCGAATTCGACGGACTAACGGCGTCGGGCTTCACTGACTCGGAGCAGCCATATCTAGTGCTGGCCCATCGGACGTGCATGGTCGATTACATCGCGGCGCAACGTTCGATCTACAGAAGGCCCCGCTTTACGTGCGGACGGACAGCCGCCGATTCCGCATGGAGGATGAAGGCTTCCTCCAACCCGTGGCGGTGCTGCGCCTAAGCAGAGCACGCAACGCTTCGTCTGCGATGAAGCGGGATTGAACATTGCCAGCCGGCACAGCTACTTGCTTTCGCTGAGTCAGGATCGGTCGCAACAGCCGGAGGTCTTGGACCCAGCACTGGCCGGCCTCACCTTCAACCGAGAATGACGGGGTCATGCTTGAGCCGGCTCATGCTGCCGTTCGCCCTCAATCGAGCCCGCTGCGACCGGTGCCATGTCAGGACACAATCTCAACGATGCGGCAAGTATGCACTGTTGAAAGCGCCGCTGAAGCCTGGCTCGACACTTACGCTCCAAGCACTCACCCGAACGCCGCCGACCGCCCGACTCCGATTGTTGCTGCAACAACTAACGGCACAATTGGGCAAACAGGCCATAGGTGATCGAGACTCGCTTTCTGAAGACCATGAACGGCGTTCGGCGGCCGAACACAAATCTCAGGAGAAACGTTCTGACAGAACCGGAAATCACACCCTGCTAGTCCTCTGAGTCCAGGAAGCGCTGCCGCCTGCACCCTCGAACAGAAACAAAAAGGCGCGTGGACCACAGTCCACACGCCCTTCCCGAGAAACCCGCCACTCACTCCTCGGCGTCGCCGCCCCGAGCCGAGCCTTCCTCTTCCACACCGATCATGCCGACTATCCGCTCGAGATCATCGACGGTAGCGAACTCGATCGTGATCTTCCCCTTGTTGCGGCCGATGTCGACCTTCACCCGGGTATCGAACCGATCCGACAACCTTTCCGCGAGATCGTTCAACGCCGGCGCGTGCACCTTCGCACGCCGCGTCGGCGCGGCCTTCTTCACCGGCCCGTCCGCGATCGCCAGCGCCACGATTTCCTCGGTAGCCCGTACCGAAAGGCCCTCGGCCACGATCCTCTTGGCCAGATCATCCTGCGCCTGGCTGTCATCGAGCCCGAGCAGCGCCCGAGCATGCCCAGCCGAAAGCACACCAGCCGCCACCCGACGCTGCACCGGCGCCGGCAGGTTCATCAGCCGTATCGTGTTGGAGATCTGCGGACGGCTACGACCGATCCGCCGCGCGAGCTCTTCGTGCGTTGCGCCGAACTCCTCAAGCAACTGCTGATAAGCAGCCGCCTCTTCAAGCGGGTTCAGGTTCGCCCGATGAATGTTCTCCAGGAGAGCATCGCGCAGCATCGCATCGTCCGGGGTGTCCCGAACGATCGCGGGGATCGTCTCCCTGCCGACAGCCTGAGCAGCTCGCCACCGGCGCTCACCCATGACGAGCTCGTACCGGCCGTCGCCCATCTCCCGCACGACGATCGGCTGAAGGAAGCCGACCTCCTGGATGGACGTCTTGAGCTCTTCCAGGGCCTCTTCGTCAAAGACGTGACGAGGCTGCTTGGCGTTCGGCTCGATGGCACCGACGGGCAGCTCCGCAAACCGGGCGCCGGGCACAGGCGCCAGTTCATCTTCAACGGCCACCGCAGACGGCGCAGGCGCCGGTGCAGCAGCCGGGGGCGCCGGCGCCGGGCTGATCGTCGGTGGCAGCGCAGGTACGGCCGCCGGCTCGGGAACCGTCTCGACGGCGACCGCCGACTCAGCGGCCGGTGCCGTGGGGATCAATGCGCCCAGGCCGCGGCCCAAGCCCCCCCGCGGACGGTTCTTCATTCCGTGCCTCCTGTGTTGACCCCACGCACCGCAATCTCCAGGGCCGCCTCGAAATAGCTGGTAGCACCCCGTGATCCCGGATCGTAGGTCATCACAGACTGGCCGTAGCTGGGAGCCTCCGAAACCCGCACGTTTCGGGGAATGACGGCGTTCAGAACCTTAGCTCCGAAGTGGTTCCGTACGTCCTGTTCCACCGCGTCCGCCAGGCGGGTACGACGGTCGTACATGGTCAGAAGAATCGTGGAGACGTCGAGAGTCGGGTTCAGGTGCTGGCGTACCAGGTTGATGTTGTTGATCAGCTGGTTGAGCCCTTCCAGTGCGTAGTACTCGCACTGAATGGGGATCAGAACCTCCTGCGCCGCGCAGAGCGCGTTGACGGTCAGCAGACCGAGCGACGGCGGGCAGTCGATGAACACATAGTCGAACTTCTCCGGGTGTCCAGCAATCGCCCGCGCCAGCCTCGACTCACGTGCCACCACCGACACGAGCTCGATCTCCGCACCGGCCAGGTCGATCGTGGCCGGCACGCAGTAGAGGTTCGGAATACCCTCGACGGCCTGCGCGACTTCGGCCAGGGGCACGTTGTCGATCAGGCAGTCGTAGACGTCCGGCACTCCGGCATGGTGCGGCACGTTGAGGCCGGTGGAGGCGTTGCCCTGCGGGTCCAGGTCGACAACCAGTACACGGTTACCGTGAAGCGCCAGCGCAACCGCCAGGTTCACCGTGGTGGTCGTTTTTCCGACGCCACCCTTCTGGTTGGCGACGCAAATCACCCTCGGGTGGTCCGGTCGCGGCATGATGATCTCGCCGCTCGGGTTGAGGATCTGCACAGCTCGCAACGCTTCCATGGCAAGGGGCGGATCGTCCTCATCCGGGCTCGGCGTTTCACGTGAAACATGCTCGGTCGGCTGAACAGATGCCCCTACCGAGGGTGCGCCCGACGCCGGAGCGGCCGAGATTGGGCTCGCCGCGGACGAACCTGACGCCGAGGGAACCGACGTCGAGGGTGGGCCCGATCGGGGCGCCGGAGCTGGGCCCCGGAACTCGTCGGCGGCCTGCTGCGAGCTGCCGTAGCCGTACTGCGGTGGCGATCCGTACCCGCCGCCAGCCCGAGGCTGCGGCACGTTCTGCTCGCCCGCGTGCAGTCCGCCCACGCTCATTCCCGACGGCCTGTCGAGAGGCGACTCGGTTTCACGTGAAACACCGTACTCATGCACCGCTTTATCCCTGTTGGCTAGGAACGGGTCGGCCGGCGAAACGTGCGTTCCGGCGGAGGAGATCCGGTCCACACTATCGACGCCCAGCCAGCCTACGGGCGTCGGGCATGCGCCGCCATGGCCCGATGTCCGATGAGTCGAGCGCAACGCCGACACAAAGACCATGACGCCCGGCACCAAACGCAACCATCCCCCAAACCCCCGAGAAGATTCAAAATCAAGGCCCTCATCTGTACGCCCTTCGGCAGCCTTTGTCCGCTTCAGTCCAGCGCCCGTGAGGCCTGCGAGGAGGCTCCGCCGCACAGTGGCGCCACCCCGAACTGCCGAACGTCCGTCACCCGACAGCAAGCGTCCAACCGCTGCGGCCGGCCACGTCAGGATCGACGACTCCGCGCCGGCAACGCCTCGAGAGGCCACCAAGCCCGCTGGCCACGGCAGGGTTTGCAGGCAGCAGTAGGCCAGTTCCGGAATCCCGTGAATCCTCGGAGCCGGGTACGACAAAGTGAGCTCCAAAGCGGCCGCCGTCGACCCACCCGGCCCTTCAGCACCTACACCGCCCGCTGACTCCGGCTCCACAGGCCGTCCAGCCGCCGGACTCAACGGGACCAAAACCGGCCCACAAGCTGAATCAGATGCCGACTCCTGTCGCCACAACGACCAGGCGACGACATCGGGTCGTCCAGCATCGAGTGCCGGCGGAGCTGGCTCTAGCCGTACGTGTGAATCGCAAACCGTGCCCGCAGCTCGGCCGGCGGCGTCCGCCGATGCCGGAGAGATCCGTTCCATGGTGTCGGCCAGTGCCGCAGAAGGCCGACCATAGCCAGCCTGACCGTCAGCCCCCTCCGACGCCGCGGGAGAAGCATTCGCGGGCCGATTCGCAGCCTCAGCGACCGCTGGCGGGCCAAGCAGTCTCTCCGCGGCCGGGGCGATAGGACCGGAAGAGCCGACGGAGGCAGTGGGAGAAGCCGCCACGAGCGATCCGGTCCGCGTCTCGAACGCCCGCGTTGAAGGAGCGCAGGCGGCCCGGGAACCGGAAGCCGAGGAAGCAACAGAGGCTCCGGAGGCCACAGACGGCGCGCTAGTCGCAGACGGACGGGATGCATCAGGCGACGGTGTCCCTGCGGACGGGCCTGAAGCAGGAGGTGGCGTGGGCTCTGCGGACGAACCGGAAGCAGCAGGTGGCGTAGCTGCTGCGAGCGGTCCGGAACCAGCGCAAGGACCAGCGGCGGCGCAAACAGATGGCGGCTCGTCAACCATTGCGGGTGAGAGGTGCTCAGCCGGAGGGGCACACGAGGCGGGGTGGGGCTTTCGGCCGTTCCTTTTGCGTCCACCCCGCCTGGCCATCTATCCCCTCCGCGATCTCCTTCGCCCGCCATCTCGGCGTGCGCTTCCCGCCTTCGCCGCGCCGGGAGCCGAGCCACCGGCGGCCCGGGCCCGTCCCGGAACGACATGCCGTTCCTTGACGATGTCGACCACCGTTGCCGGCGGGTCGATGAGGCCGACTCCGCAGAGCCGCACCACCGGCTCGCCGCCGCCGAGTGCCGCCACCGCCTCGCCGTGAGTGGCGATCTCGTCGGCCGCCGAGGCGCCCTTGAGCGCCAGCAGGCGACCATCGGTACGCGCCAACGGCAAACACCAGCCGGCAAGCTTGTCGAGTGCCGCTACCGCCCGGGCCGTCACGATGTCGGCGCCGGGCAGGTGTGCGGCGACTTCTTCAGCCCGGCCACGTACGACCGTGACGTTGCCGTCCAGGCCGAGCGTGCTGACCGCCTCCTCGAGGAAGGCAGTCCGTCGGGCCAGCGGCTCGACCAGCGTTATTGCAAGATCCGGTCGAGCCACTGCCAGCACGATACCGGGCAAACCGGCACCAGACCCCACGTCAACCACTGAAGCGCCGAACGGGATTATCTCGGACATAACCCCGCAGTTGACCAGGTGACGCTCCCAGAGCCGGGGCGTCTCCCGCGGGCCGATGAGGCCCCGGACGACGCCTTCCGTCCCGAGCAGCTCCGCATACCGCCCGGCCAACGAAAGTCGCTCCTTGAAGACCTGAGCGGCGGCAGCAGCGATCTCCGTCGGGGGAAGAGCAAGCGAGGGGCCGGCGAGCGGAGATTCCGAGTGCGGCGAGCCCGCAGCAGGGAAGCCGGAAGCAGAGGGACCCGCATCAGGAAAAGCTGCGGCCGAGCGAATCGCATGGGACGAAGGCGCAGGCGAAGCAGGATCAAGCGCGCCGGCATCCTGTCCGGGAAGGTCGCGGAAGAAACCGGGAAGGTCGCGCGAGAAACCGGGAAGGTCGCGCGGGAAAGACGACGGCCCGGGCGTATTGCCGCCCGGGCCGAGGTCTCCCGCGCCGAAGCGTGGGTTCGTCATGATCAGTCCGCCGCGCGCACCACGATGCGACGGTTGGGCTCCACGCCCTCGGACTCGCTCTGCACGCCGGGGATCGCGTTGACCACGTCGTGCACGCACTTGCGCTCGAAGGCCGACATCGGCTCCAGGCGCACCGCGTCGCCGTGCTCCTTGACCTTCTCGACCGCGTTGCGGGCAACCGCGGCGAGTTCCTTGCGGCGGGCCGCGCGGTAGCCGCCGATGTCGAGCAGCAGCCGGCTCGGCGAGCCGGTGGCCCGGAAGATCGCCAGGCGGGTGAGCTCCTGCAGGGCTTCCAGCGTGGCGCCACGCTGGCCGACGAGCGGCTGCAGCCGGCCGCCGACGACCTCGACCATCGGCCGGCCGGCCGAGACCAGCTCGTCGATGTCACCGTCGTAGTCGAGGATGTCCAGCAGGCCCTCGACATAGTCCGCCGCGATCTCGCTCTGGCGGAACAGGTCGCCGTCCGAAGCGACGCTCTCCGACTTCTTGGCCTCACTCGAGCCGGCAGCCGAAGAGCCGGCAGCCGAAGAGCCGGCAGCCGAAGAGCCCGCAGCGGAAGCGCCCGCAGCCGAAGAGCCCGCGGCCGAGCCCGAATCCGAACTCGAGGCCGAAGCCGGGTCCGCGGCAGAAGTCGAGCCAGAGGCGCCGACCGCCTCCTCGACCTCTGCTGACGACTCGGCGGAAGGGGGAGTGCTGGTGTCGGTCACGGTCTCATCTCCGTTGTCACTCGGGCCGGACCGAAGTCGGTCCGCTGTTTCCCGCCGCCGAGGTGCTTACCCGAAAGGGGCGGGGAGGTCTGAGCCAAGAGGAGCGCTCGGGCCCCAACCATGTTGGCCGTCAGCCCGATCTCGGGCGGTGGGCGGGGTGGTTGGATGCCCGAGCTGCGATCATCCCTTGGGTTTGTTCGCCGGCCGGGCGCCCTTCTTCGGATTCACCGGTTTGGCGCCCGGCTTCGGGGCGAGCGCCTTGGTGTCCACGACCGGGCTGACCGGCTCGGGGGCCGGCTTCTTGCCGAAGAGGCCGCCGGTGCGGGCCGGCTGCACCGGGTTGGCCGACTTGCCGGTACGAGCACCGGCACCGGACGGACGGGCGGAGGACGCGTTCTTCGCGCCGGCCATCTGGATCGGCGGGAACTTCCGCAGCACCCACTGCTGCTGGGCCAGGGTGAACAGGTTGTTCGTGACCCAGTAGATGACCACGCCGATCGGGAACAGCGCACCGGAGATGAGCAGCGAGAACGGGATGCCGTAGAGCATCAGCCGCTGGATCATCTTCTGCTGCGGGTCCTCGGCCCAGCCGGTCTTGAGGATCATCTGGCGGCTGGTGAGGAACGTCGTCCCCATCATGATCAGCACCAGGATGCCGGCGAGGACCTTGACCGTGGTGCCGTTGGCGCCCAGAGCGGCCAGCTCAGCGGCGGACGAGCCGAACTTCGCGCTGATCGGCGCGTTGAACAGGTGCGCGTCGGCGGCGCTGTTGAACTGCTCCAGCGACCAGCCGTACAGCTGCTTGTAGTAGTCGGAGATCGACGGGTCCAGGTGCTGAAGCACGTGGAATAGACCGAAGAAGACAGGGATCTGCAGGAACATCGGAAGGCAGCCCATCAACGGGTTGGCCTTCTCCGTCCGGTACAGCTCCATCATTTCCTTCTGGAGCGTCTCCTTGTCGCCCTTGTGCTTCTCCTGGAGCGCCTTGACCTTCGGCTGCAGCGCCTGCATGGCCCGCTGGCTCTTGATCTGCTTGACGAAGACCGGGAACAGGATGATGCGCAGGGTCACCACGAGGAAGATGATCGCGAGGATCCAGGCCCAGTTCGTGCCGAGAACGCGATCGTCGGGTACGCCGATCGCCTCCCACATTTCATGCCAGCGCAGGAGGATCCACGAAATGGCGTAGTAGATCCAGTCGAGACTCAATCTAAGCTCCAGTCACATCGGCAGGACGGTGACGGATCGGGTCAGGCACCGGGTCGTACCCGCCAGGGTGGAAAGGGTGGCAACGAAGGAGCCGCCAGATCGCCAGACCGGTCCCCCGTAGCGCACCGTGCCGTGCCAGCGCCTCTTGGGCGTACGCACTGCACGAGGGGTAGAACCGACAGCGGGCCGGCAGCGCCGGACTCAAGTATCGACGGTACGCGACGACCGCCGACGTCAGGAGCCGGGCGGCGACGCTCATCGGGGCCGACGGGGCCGGCGTGCTGCTGCCAGGGCCCCCTCCAGGTCGGCGCCGAGCACGGCGTACGACGCGTCGGCGGCCGGCGGCAGCGCCCGGACCACCAACAACGTGCCGGCGGGCAGCTCGTCCAGCAACGGCCGGACCAGGTGCCGCAGGCGTCGCCGAACCTTGTTGCGCACCACAGCATTGCCGACTGCCTTGGACACGACGAAGCCGGCGCGCGCCATGGAGGCGTGCGCCGGCTCATCAACAAGCAGGTGAACGACCAAGGTTCCGCGGCCGGCTCGGCGGCCACCACGAATCGCTGCGGCGAAGTCCGTACCACGCCGCAGTCGTTGCACCGCGGCCAGCACGACTACCTGGGCATTCCGGCCCGACTAACCGTCGGCTCAGGCCGACAGCTTGTCGCGGCCCTTGCCACGGCGGGCAGACAGGATGGCGCGGCCGGCACGGGTGCGCATGCGCAGCCGGAAGCCGTGGGTCTTGGCACGCCGGCGGTTGTTCGGCTGGTAGGTGCGCTTGCTCACGTGAAAACTCCGTCTTCGTACTACGTCCAGGG
The DNA here is from genome assembly GCF_036053395.1 of Actinoplanes sp. NBC_00393. Classification (NCBI taxonomy): domain Bacteria; kingdom Bacillati; phylum Actinomycetota; class Actinomycetes; order Micromonosporales; family Micromonosporaceae; genus Actinoplanes; species Actinoplanes sp. NBC_00393. The sequence goes on from NZ_CP107942.1 coordinate 8,532,233, forward strand.
GGCATCCGCTGCAAGACGCCACTCTAGCAGAGCGCGGCGGAGCAACCGCCCAACCCTACGGAGAGCGTCTTTGGTGGTCAACCATATCCTTGGTCGGCACGCCGACAGGCCGGCCTCTACCGCTGCTACCTGGTCTTTCCACGCACAAAGTGAATCTTTTCCCGCTGACGGGCAGGGGATGGTCACCGCTGCGGTTGTAGTCCACCTGTCACCGCTGTTAGCGTGCGCGGTTGCTGGTCTCACCGGCCGTTCGCAGACCGCGAAGCGGCGGCCAAAACCGGACAAGCAGGTGGATCGTTCGCCACGGTGAGCCTGTTTTCAGCCCGCGCCACTACAGGCTCCGGTACATCTGCCGACCAGTCCGGCCGGGAGCGGCCACTGGCAACACCACAGGTTGTGGATAACCTGTGGATAGCCGGTGGCGCCGTGCGTGTTCAGCACGTTTAACTGTGCTGGGTTGGGGGGCCGATCGGTGCCTGCATGGGCGCCGACAGGCACAGGCGGAAGGCCGGACACAAGGCCCACCGGGGGTCGGTGGCGATGGGGGTGGCGCGGCGGTGGCCGATCAGGTCGACCTGAGCGAGGTGTGGAAGGCAACTCTGAGCGAGTTGTCTGACGAGATCGCCTCGCCGCAGCAGCGCGCCTATCTTCAGCTGGTCCGGCTCCGGGCGATAGTCGAAGACACCGCCCTCCTGTCGGTTCCGGACACTTTCAGCCGGGACGTGATCGAGTCCCGGATGCGTGCGGCGATCACCGACGTGCTCACCCGGCGGCTGAACCGACCCATACAGGTGGCGGTCACGGTCCGCCCTCCGGAGGACGGTTCCGGCATGCCGGGCACGGTCTACGGCACACCGGTGGAGGCCAATCAGCCGCCGATGGAGCCGCAGCCCCGCCATTACGCCGAGCCGCCCCGCTACACCGAGTCCGGGCCGTACCAGCCTGAGCTGCCGGGGTACCCGGGACAGCCGCGGCCGCCGGAGCAGCAGTATCAGCAGCCGGCATTCGGGCACCCGGAGCACGCGCCCGAGCCCTATCCGACCGGTTCGGCGCAGGCTTCCCCGTACGCCCGCGGTGTGCCCACCGCCCGCGACGGCCAGGAAGCGCTCTTCGCCGAGCCGATGCCCATGCCGATGCCGCCGCAGGTCCCGCCGCCCCCGCCGATGAACCGCCCGTCGACCACGAAGGGCCCGGACCCGCAGAACGACTCGGTCGCCCACCGGATGGCCGCCGAGCAGTCGCATCTACGGGACAACCAGCGTCACCCGAACGATCGCCGTGACGACACGATGCCCACGCGCGGCGACAACGGTCCCGGCCGCCCGCCGATCGACCTGCGCGGCCCGGGCACGTCCCCGCGGCCGGGCGGCAACGACGGCAACCGGCTCAATCCGAAGTACATGTTCGAGACGTTCGTCATCGGCTCGTCCAACCGCTTCGCGCACGCCGCCTCGGTGGCGGTCGCGGAATCGCCGGCGAAGGCGTACAACCCGCTCTTCATCTACGGCAGTTCCGGGTTGGGAAAGACGCACCTCCTGCACGCGATCGGCCACTACGCCACCACCCTGGGCCACGCGCGCTCGGTCCGCTACGTGTCGACCGAGGAGTTCACCAACGATTTCATCAACAGCCTGCGGGACGACAAGACCCAGGCGTTCCAGCGCCGCTACCGCGACGTCGACATCCTGCTGATCGACGACATCCAGTTCCTGGAGAACCGCGAGCGGACGCAGGAGGAGTTCTTCCACACGTTCAACACGCTGCACAACGCCAACAAGCAGATCGTGATCAGCTCGGACCGCTCGCCGCGGCAGCTGGCCACGCTCGAGGACCGCATGCGCACCCGCTTCGAGTGGGGCCTGCTCGCCGACATCCAGCCGCCCGACCTGGAGACGCGTATCGCGATCCTCCAGAAGAAGGCCGCCCAGGAGCGGATGTACGCGCCCGACGACGTCCTCGAGTTCATCGCGTCGCGCGTGTCCAACTCGATCCGCGAACTCGAGGGCGCCCTCATCCGGGTGACCGCGTTCGCCAGCCTCACCCGATCACCGGTCCAGCTCTCGGTGGCCGAGGAGGTCCTGCGCGACTTCATGCCGGACGGCGCCGGCCCGGAGATCACCGCCGACCAGATCATGGTCTCCACCGCCGACTACTTCGGTGTCAGCCTCGAGGATCTGCGCGGCCATTCCCGCAGCCGGGTCCTGGTCAACGCACGCCAGGTCGCCATGTACCTCTGCCGCGAACTCACCGACCTCTCGCTGCCGCGGATCGGCCAGGCCTTCGGCGGCCGCGACCACACCACGGTCATGCACGCCGACCGCAAGATCCGCCAGCACATGGCCGAGCGCCGGTCGCTCTACAACCAGATCGCCGAGCTGACCAACAGGATCAAACAAAACACCTGAGGGGTACGCCTACGCCCGCCCGCCGCCACCGGTCTGACGGCCGGGCAGTGGGTCACGCCGGCGGTCAACCGCCGGGCTGTGCTGCCCCATCACCCCACAGGCAACCCCGACGCCTTCGAGCGACGGTGAGCACTCTTCGGCAAGCTGCGCAAGATGGGCAGGGCCGGCCGAGCCGTCCAGGCGGGTTGGACCGGCCGGGCCGAGCGGTCCAGGCGGGTTGGACCGGCTGGGCCGGGCGGTCCAGGTGGGCCGGCTGGGCAGACCGGCCAGCTCGAATCCGGGCACCCCACAGGCTCGACCTAGCCACGGCACACCGCCTTGAGCTGCGGCAACGTCTTTTGCACACCGGTTATCCACCGGCTATGCACCGGGTTGTCCACAGGTTATGCCCAGATCATCGCAGGCCAGACGTCAAATTGAAGGCCGTCAACGTCTGTACCTGAGGGCACCGAACGACGACTTGTCAACGTCGCGACGTGACAGTTTCGTGCCAACGTTGTCCACACCAATCCACAGGCGTCCACAGGCGTTCTCCCCAGACGGTGGACATCTGCCGACACCACACCCCACAGATGTGGACAGACCCTGGGGAAATCGATGTGGACAATCACAGACGGTGATATCTCTGTCCACCGCCTGTGGAAACGTGTGGATTACCTGTTGAAGGTTCTGGGGACGACGTGTCGGTAGCGTCCCAACGATTTCCACAGGACGGGGGATAAAACCGGTGGATAGCCGGTGGATAGCCGGTGGACAACGGTGGACAACGCCCGTCACGTCGGCAACTGTGGACGCAGACCCGGGTTTGTACCCCGGTTGCCCACATGTGAATCACCGGTGGATAACCCTCTCACCAGCGGAAACGTAAGTTCTCCACACTATGCACAGCACCGATGAAGACGACTAGATATTTCTTCTATAGAAAACAAAAACCAATCATCAGCGTTGTGGAAGGTGTGGATGGGCCGCTCGCGGCTCGGAGCGGTCCCGCAGGATCAGCACCGGAAGCAGAGGCCGGTACGTCTCGTCCCTGCCGGCACCCTCGGCAGGCAGCCCGATCGGTGGGTCCGCTACGGCCCCTTCCCGGTCGTCTCCACAGCACCGCCGTCCCGGCAGGTTCGGCAGGCGGATGTCCGGCTAGGGTCGGGCACGCGCCGAAACCGCCGGAGCCATAGAGTTTCAGTGGGGTCCACACCCCTGAAGAGGAAGCATCGCGGAGGACAGCATGAAGTTCCGGGTGGAGCGAGACGCACTCGCCGACGCCGTGGCCTGGACAGCCAAGAGCCTGCCCAGCCGGCCGTCGGTGCCGGTGCTGGCCGGCGTCCTGCTGCGAGTCACCGACGGCCGGTTGCAGGTCTCCGGTTTCGACTACGAGGTCTCCAGTCAGGTGACCGTCGAGGTGCAGGCCGACGCCGACGGTGCGGCCCTGGTGTCCGGCCGCCTGCTGGCCGAGATCACGAAGGCGCTGCCCGGCAAGCCGGTGGACATCGCGGCGGTCGGTGCGCATCTCGAGCTGGTGTGCGGCAGTGCCCGCTTCACGCTGCCGACGATGCCGGTCGAGGACTACCCAACGCTTCCGGAGATGCCCTCCAGTGCGGGCACCGTCGACGCGGCCGTCTTCGCCTCCGCGGTCTCGCAGGTCGCGATCGCGGCCGGGCGTGACGAGACGCTGCCGATGATGACCGGCGTGCGCGTGGAGCTGAACGGGTCGACGATGGCCATGCTCGCCACCGACCGCTACCGGTTGGCCATGCGCGAGATCGAGTGGACGCCGGACGACCCGGAGATCAGCCTCAACGCGCTGGTCCCGGCGAAGACTCTGAACGACACCGCCAAGGCGCTCGGCCCGATCGGCGGCTCGGTGACCCTGGCCCTGGCGCAGGGCAGTGCCGGCGAAGGCATGATCGGCTTCGCGGGCGGGACCCGGCGGACCACGAGCCGGCTGCTGGACGGCGCCAACTACCCGCCGGTGCGCTCACTCTTCCCGACCGCGCACAACGCCGAGGCACGCATTGCCGTCTCCGCCCTGGTCGAGGTCGTCCGCCGTGTGGCCCTGGTGGCCGAGCGGACCACTCCGGTGCTGCTGAGCTTCAGCGAGGACGGTCTGGTGGTGGAGGCCGGCACCACCGAGGAAGCGCGCGCCAGCGAGGCGATGGAGGCCGCTTTCACCGGTGAGCCGCTGACCATCGGCTTCAACCCGCAGTATTTGATCGACGGTCTGCAGAACCTCGGGGCGCCGACCGCCGTCTTCTCGTTCGTCGACGCGTTCAAGCCCGCTGTGATCTCCCCCGCTGGCGAAAGTGGCGAAATCATCCCGGGTTACCGCTATCTGATCATGCCGATCCGGGTAACTCGCTGATACTGAGCATGAACCAATCGCTCATCTAGGGAGATCACCATGCAACTCGGCCTGATCGGTCTCGGCCGAATGGGTGGCAACATGCGGGAACGACTCCGTGCCGCCGGGCACGAAGTCGTCGGATACGACCAGAACCTGGATGTAAGCGACGCCGCCAGCCTGGCCGAGTTGGCCGAGAAGCTGGCCGCGCCGCGGGTCGTGTGGACCATGGTGCCGTCGGGCAAGATCACTGAAGACACCATCAATCAGCTCGCCGAGGTGCTCGAGGCGGGCGACATCATCATCGACGGTGGCAACTCCAAGTTCACCGACGATGCTCCGCGGGCCGAGCGCCTGGCCGTCAAGGGGATCCACTACCTCGACGTCGGCGTCTCCGGCGGCGTGTGGGGCATCAAGAACGGCTACGCGCTGATGGTCGGCGGCGACGCTCCTCAGGTGGAGCACTGCAAGCCGATCTTCGAGGCACTCAAGCCGGCCGGCGAGTTCGGCTTCGCGCACGCCGGGACGCACGGCGCCGGCCACTACGCGAAGATGGTGCACAACGGCATCGAGTACGGGTTGATGCACGCGTACGCCGAGGGTTACGAGATCCTCAAGGCGTCCGAGTACATCCACGACGTGCCCGCCGTGATCAAGAGCTGGCGGGAGGGCAGCGTCGTGAAGTCGTGGCTTCTCGACCTGCTGGACCGGGCGCTCGACGAGGACCCGGAGCTGTCGGCTCTGAAGGGCTACGCGGACGACACCGGCGAGGGCCGCTGGACGGTCGACGAGGCGGTCCGCCTCGCTGTGCCGGCCCACGTCATCGCCGCGTCGCTGTTCGCGCGGTTCCAGTCCCGCCAGGACGACTCGCCCGCCATGAAGGCCGTCGCCGCACTGCGCCAGCAGTTCGGTGGCCACGCCGTCAAGCGCTGATCCATGCACGTACGCCGGGTCGAGCTCACCGACTTCCGTTCCTATGAGCGGGTGGCCGTGGATCTCGACCCCGGCGTGTCCGTGCTGGTCGGCCAGAACGGCATGGGCAAGACCAACCTGATCGAGGCGCTCGGGTACGTGGCCACTCTGGACAGTCACCGGGTGGCCACCGACGCCCCGCTGGTCCGGGCCGGCGCGAGCTCGGCAGTGATCCGCTGCGCTGTCGTCCACGATGGACGCGAGCTGCTGGTCGAACTCGAGATCGTTCCCGGTAAGGCGAACCGGGCCCGGCTCAACCGCTCACCGGTTCGCCGCCCGCGTGAGGTGCTCGGCGCCCTGCGGATGGTGCTGTTCGCACCGGAGGATCTGGAGCTGGTCCGCGGCGACCCGTCCGAGCGCCGCCGCTACCTCGACGACCTGCTGGTCGCCCGCCAGCCCCGGTATGCCGGGGTGCGCGCCGACTACGACCGGGTGGTGAAGCAGCGCAACGCCCTGCTGCGAACCGCGTACCTGACCCGCAAGGTCGGCGGCAACCGGGGCCAGGACCTGTCCACCCTGGCAGTGTGGGATCAGCACCTCGCCCACCACGGCGCGGAGCTGCTGGCCGGCCGGATCGAGCTGGCCGCCGCGCTCGGTCCGCACCTGACCAAGGCCTACGACGCCGTCGCCGCCGGACGGGGATCGGCCGCCATCGCGTACGCGTCCCGTCTCGGCGAATCGTTGACCCCGGACCGTCCTGCGTTGGAGGCGGCTCTGCTCGAGTCCCTGCAGGAGCGCCGGGCCGCGGAGATCGAACGCGGCACCACCCTGGTCGGCCCGCACCGCGACGAGCTGGCGTTGACCCTGGGGGACCTGCCCGTCAAGGGGTATGCGAGCCACGGCGAGTCCTGGTCGTTCGCCCTGGCGCTGCGGCTCGCCGCCTACGACCTGCTGCGCGCGGAGGGAATCGAACCGGTGCTCGTGCTCGACGACGTCTTCGCCGAGCTGGACTCGGGCCGCCGGGACCGGCTGGCCGCGCTGGTGTCCGATGCGGCCCAGCTCCTGGTGACCTGTGCGGTGGCCGAGGACGTGCCTGCCGCGCTGGCCGGTGCCCGGTTCGACGTCACTACCGGGTCGGTGATCCGTGTCTGATCCTGACGAGACCCCGCCTGAGCGCCCCGTGAGCGACTCAGAAGGCCCCGGCGCGGGTCGGGGGCAGGGTTCAGGCCACGCAGGCCGGGACAGGGCCGCTGAGGGCGATGGTCAAAGTTATCCACAGGGTGTGGAGGGCGCGGGCGATCTGGCCGGTCCGGAACTGGCCCGCGCGGTGCTCGACGCGGCCTTGGCCAAACGGCGCGAAGCGGCTCGCAAACCGCGCCGGCGCAGCACCGGAAGCGGCGAGAAGCGCCTGCGTGGCTACTCCGGTCCCGGCCCGGACCCCCGCGATCCCCAGCTCTTCGGGGTGATGCTGGAGCGCCTGATGAAGGCCCGGGGCTGGGAGAAGCCGAAGGCCGAGGCCACCGTCTTCGGCTCCTGGGAGAAGGTGGTCGGGCCGGACATCGCCGCGCACAGCCGCCCGATCAAACTCGAGTCGGGCGTGCTGACCGTCGAGGCGGAGTCCACCGCCTGGGCCACCCAGCTGCGGCTGCTGGCCGGCACGCTGCTGAAGAAGATCGCTGCCGAGGTGGGCCACAACGTCGTCACCCGGCTCAACATTCACGGACCGGCCGCCCCGTCGTGGAGCCGTGGACCGCGCCGGGTGCAGGGCCGGGGACCACGCGACACCTACGGCTGAAACCGATTCGCCTCGTCAAGCGTCTAGAAGGGTATGAGCCTTCGCCGCCTGCTCGCGCTGTTGCTCCTGGTGCTGACGCCACTACCGGCTGCAGCCGTGGCCGAGTGGATCTCCGCATACCGGGCGCTGGTCTTCTGGACCGGGACCGGGCTGATCCTGCTGGCGGTCGCCGGGGGTCTCGCCTGGGTGCTGCATTTTCCCGGCGGCCGCGTTGCGGCCGTGAGTGGGCCGGTGGCTGCGCGGAACAGGCGGGACGGGGTGGTTTCGGCGGGACGGTCGATTACCCGTACAAGATAGGGTTTTGTCAGTAATCGGCGAAGATCGCGAAGCCGCGCTCGGCGCAGCGGCGGTAGAAGCCGGCCAGAACGGCGAGTTCCGTGCGGGCGAAGCTCCAGTGCGGAGCGTTGCCGGCGTCGTCGCGCAGCGCGGCGAGCCGGTGGTCGAGCCAGCGCAGCTGCTGCTCGGCCAGGCGGCCGCCGGTGATCGCGGTCCGCATGACCGCCGCAACGGTGTCGAAAGTGACCAGGTCACCGAATTGATCGTGGCCCTCGACGAAGCGCTCCAGGCCGCCGGCGATCCAGGCGCAACCGTCCGGATCGATCACCGGGTCCTCGTCCTCGGCGGCCGCGTCGGTGGCGTAGAGCACACCTTCCAGGCCGAGCAGGAGGTCGACCAGTTCGGTGTAGGCGGTCGCGCGCACGGTGCCGGTCTTGGCGATGTGCAGCGCCAATGCTCCGGTCGGCGCGGCGATCTCCGGCCGGTCGGCGATCGCTCCGAAGTCGACGAACTCGGCGGGCGCCACCGGGTCGTAGTACTGATTGGTCCGCGGCCAGTGCACCGCGACGTTGTCCAGGCCCTTGTCATGCGCCATCGGCGGACCCACCCCTCCTCAGACCTGGCTACGCGGTCCAGTCATCACCGGCCCGCGCGGGCGAGGTTACGACACCGGTGCGGGCGGCTGTCGAGCAGTGTCGCAGTGAGTGCCGGTCGCGCTCGGCAGGCGCGCCCGACTCCGGTGACAGCCGCAGCACTTGTCGTTGCGGTGGCGGGCGGTTCCGTGTAGGGGAACACGTGGGTAGCGGCTCAAATCGCGCTACGGGACTCTCAGGCACCCGGAAGGGGTGCCGCACCCTCGCCAACTCGCTTCGGCGGAGTAGAATCGACAGCGACCGGGAAAACTGTCTCGACGGTGGCGTCCAGCCATCATCGTCACGCTGTGCGGTTTTTCCAGCCGATCACGATCCGCGGGCCGTCCGCGGCGACCGGCGCGCTCGGTTCCACCGGTGGTCCGCTGCTCTCCCGCGGTGTCATCTCTGGTCCTTCGTGCGCGCCTGGGCTGCTGCCTGGCGGGCCCGCCAACCCCGTTGCGGGGCCTCACCGGCCCGGCGCGAGAAAGTGGCCGAGGGTGTCAGAGAAACAGCAGGAATACGGTGCCGGCTCCATCACCGTGCTCGAAGGCCTCGAAGCGGTCCGCAAGCGTCCCGGTATGTACATCGGCTCCACCGGTGAGCGCGGTCTGCACCACCTGGTCTGGGAGGTTGTGGACAACGCGGTCGACGAGGCACTGGCCGGCTACTGCGACACCATCGACGTGATCCTGTTCGCTGACGGCGGGGTCTCGGTCACCGACAACGGCCGTGGTTTCCCGGTCGACCTCCACCCGAAGCTGAAGAAGCCGGGTGTCGAGGTCGCGCTGACCGTTCTGCACGCGGGCGGCAAGTTCGACGGGCAGGCTTACAAGGTCTCCGGCGGTCTGCACGGTGTCGGCGTCTCGGTCGTCAACGCGCTCTCCACCAGGATGGCCGTGGAGATCCACAAGGACGGTTTCGTCTGGCGGCAGAAGTACAACGCCTCCAAGCCGGCCGAGCTGATCAAGGGCGAGAGCACCGACAAGACCGGCTCGACCGTCCAGTTCTGGCCGGACCCGGACGTTTTCGAGACCATCGAGTTCGACTTCCAGACGATCTACCGCCGGCTCCAGGAGATGGCCTTCCTGAACCGGGGCCTGACCATCAACTTCACCGACGAGCGGCCGGTCTCGGCCGAGGAGAACGGCGAGCCCCGCAAGGTCTCGTTCATGTACGCGGGCGGCATCTCCGACTTCGTCCGCCACCTGAACGCCACCAAGAGCGCCATCCACAAGACGGTCGTGGAGTTTGGCGCCGAGGCGCCCGAGGAGGGCATGGCGGTCGAGATCGCCATGCAGTGGAACGAGTCGTACGGGGAGTCGGTCTACACCTTCGCGAACCGGATCAACACGCACGAGGGCGGCACTCACGAGGAGGGTTTCCGCGCCGCGCTGACCAGCATCGTCAACCGGTACGGAACCGAGAAGAAGTTCCTCAAGAGCGACGAGAAGCTCTCCGGCGAAGACATCCGTGAGGGCCTGGCCGCCATCATCTCGGTGACCCTGGCGAACCCGCAGTTCGAGGGCCAGACCAAGACGAAGCTCGGCAACACCGACATGAAGAGCTTCGTGCAGAAGGTCTGCAACGAGCAGCTGGCCGACTGGTTCGACCGCAACCCGGCCGACGCGAAAACCATCATCACCAAGGCCTCGCAGGCCGCCCGGGCCCGGATCGCCGCGCAGCAGGCCCGCAAGCTGGCCCGGCGCAAGTCGCTGCTGGAGTCCGGTTCGATGCCGGGCAAGCTGGCCGACTGCCAGTCCACCGACCCGCGCGAGACCGAGCTGTTCATCGTCGAGGGTGACTCGGCCGGCGGTTCGGCCAAGTCCGGCCGGGAGAGCCGGATCCAGGCGATCCTGCCGATCCGCGGCAAGATCCTCAACGTGGAGAAGGCCCGGATCGACCGGGTGCTGAAGAACAACGAGGTCCAGGCGCTGATCACGGCGATGGGCACCGGTATCCACGACGAATTCGACATCTCGAAGCTGCGATACCACAAGATCATCCTGATGGCCGACGCCGACGTCGACGGCCAGCACATCCAGACGCTGCTGCTCACCCTGCTGTTCCGCTTCATGCGGCCACTCGTCGAGCAGGGCCACGTCTACCTGGCGTCGCCGCCGCTCTACAAGATCAAGTGGAACAAGCGCGGCGATGACGCTCAGTACGCGTACTCGGACCGCGAGCGGGACGGGCTGATCGCGCTGCGCCAGCAGAAGAAGGCGAACGCGAAGCCCGACGACATCCAGCGGTTCAAGGGTCTCGGCGAGATGAACTTCCACGAGCTGTGGGACACCACGATGAACCCGGACACCCGGACGTTGCGTCAGGTCACGCTGGACGACGCGGCCGTCGCGGACGAGCTGTTCAGCGTGCTGATGGGTGAGGACGTCGAGGCCCGGCGGTCGTTCATCCAGCGCAACGCGAAGGACGTTCGCTTCCTGGACATCTAGTCCGGCACGCCGTATCCACAGCGTGCACCTTATTTCCACAACGTTATCCACAGCATAATGCGTGCTTTGGACGCACTTGTCTGGTTTCACCTTGAGTAAGGGTTAAAAGTGACTGACACTCCCGAACCCCCGGACGGCGACGAACCTCAGGACGAGGCCGGCGGCGGTGTGACCCAGCGCGTCGAGCCGGTCGGCCTCGAGGTCGAGATGCAGCGCTCCTACCTCGACTACGCGATGAGCGTGATCGTGGGCCGTGCGCTGCCCGACGTCCGTGACGGTCTCAAGCCCGTACACCGCAAGATCCTGTATGCGATGTACGACGCCGGGTTCCGCCCGGACCGGGGTTACGTCAAGTGCGCCCGTGTCGTCGGCGACGTGATGGGCAACTACCACCCGCACGGCGACTCGTCGATCTACGACGCCCTGGTCCGGATGGGCCAGGTCTGGTCGCTGCGGTACCCGTTGATCGACGGCAACGGCAACTTCGGTTCGCCGGGTAACGACCCGCCGGCCGCCATGCGGTACACCGAGTCGAAGCTGTCCCCGCTCGCCATGGAGATGCTGCGGGACATCGACGAGGACACCGTCGACATGCAGGACAACTACGACGGGCGTACCAAGGAGCCGACGATCCTGCCGGCCCGGTTCCCGAACCTGTTGGTCAACGGCTCCGAGGGCATTGCGGTCGGGATGGCGACCAAGATCCCACCGCACAACCTGCGGGAGATCGCGGCTGCCGTGCAGTGGCAGCTCGACAACCCCGAGTCGGACGAGGCGACCGCGCTCGAGGCGATGCTCGAGATCGTCAAGGGGCCGGACTTCCCGACCAAGGGCCTGATCGTCGGTCAGTCGGCGATCACGGACGCCTACCGCACGGGCCGTGGGTCCATCCGGATGCGCGCGGTGGTCGAGGTCGAGGAGGACCAGCGCGGCCGGCCGTGTCTCGTGGTCACCGAGCTGCCGTACCAGGTGAATCCGGACAACCTCGCCGAGCGGGTCGCCGAGCTGGTCAAGGAGGGCAAGCTCACCGGCATCGCGGACATCCGGGATGAGTCGTCCGGGCGTACCGGAATGCGGTTGATCCTGGTTCTGAAGCGCGACGCGGTCGCCAAGGTCGTGCTGAACAACCTCTACAAGCACACCCAGCTGCAGGAGACGTTCGGCGCGAACATGCTGGCGCTGGTCGACGGCGTGCCGCGCACGCTGAACCTGGCGCAGTTCATCCGCTACTACGTCGACCACCAGATCGAGGTCATCCGCCGGCGGACGGCGTACCGCCTGCGCAAGGCCGAGGAACGCGCGCACATCCTGCGCGGTCTGGCCAAGGCGCTGGACATGCTCGACGAGGTCATCGCCCTGATCCGGCGTTCGCCCACGGTGGAGGACTCCCGGCAGGGCCTGATGCAGCTGCTCGACGTCGACGAGGTCCAGGCGACCGCGATCCTCGACATGCAGCTGCGCCGTCTGGCTGCCCTCGAGCGGCAGCGGATCCTCGACGAGCTCGGCAAGATCGAGCTCGAGATCGCGGACCTCAAGGACATCCTCGCGAAGCCGGAGCGGCAGCGGGCGATCGTCTCCGACGAGCTCGGCGAGATCGTGCAGAAGTTCGGTGACGAGCGCCGTACGCAGATCATCCCGTTTGATGGTGAAGTGTCCATGGAGGACCTCATCACCCGGGAAGACGTTGTGGTGACGATCACACGAACCGGTTATGCGAAGCGCACCAAGGTCGACATGTACCGGTCGCAGAAGCGCGGTGGCAAGGGCGTCAGCGGCGCCACGCTGCGGCAGGACGACATCGTGTCGCACTTCTTCGTGATCTCGACCCACGACTGGATGCTGTTCTTCACCAACAAGGGCCGGGTCTACCGGGCCAAGGCGTACGAGCTGCCCGAGGCGAACCGGGTGGCGAAGGGCCAGCACGTCGCCAACCTGCTCGCCTTCCAGCCGGACGAGCACATCGCCCAGGTCATCCAGATCTCGAACTACGGGGTCGCGCCGTACCTTGTGCTCGCCACTAAGAATGGCCTCGTGAAGAAGACGCGCCTGGAGGAATTTGACTCCAACCGCAGCGGTGGCATCATCGCCATCAACCTGCGGGAGGATGACGAATTGGTGGGCGCGGCCCTGGTGGCACCGGAGGACGACCTCTTGCTGGTGTCCAAGAAAGCCCAGGCCATCCGGTTCAACGCGACCGACGATGCGCTTCGTCCGATGGGACGGGCCACGTCCGGTGTGATCGGCATGCGGTTCGGCGACAACGACGAGCTCCTCGCGATGGAAGTGGTGCGCGAGGGTCTCGATGTGTTGGTCGCCACCGACGGTGGGTATGCGAAGCGCACGCCGATCGAGGAGTATCCCGTACAGGGCCGTGGCGGCAAGGGCGTGCTGACTGCCAAGATCACCGAGCGTCGTGGTGGACTTGTCGGTGCCTTGGTGATCGACCCGGAGGATGAACTATTTGCCATCACCAGCAATGGTGGTGTCATCCGGACTCCCGTGAAGCCTGTACGGCGCACACGGGATCGGAACACAATGGGGGTCAAGCTGATGGACCTCCCTGAAGGTGTAACCATCGTGGCGCTTGCTCGCAATGCCGACGAGCCTGACGAACAGGACTAGTTGATGCCGGAGACACAGGCGAAGTCGGGGGGCCCGGGGAGCTCAGCGACTCCGGACGATGCGGCCAAGAAAGACGGCGCCGCAGCGAACGGTCGTGAGACCCCAGGGCGCGCCGCTGTCCCCGCCGATGCCCCGTCCCCGCCGAAGTTCACACGTGCGCCAGGGATGGCGCCGCCGCCCGGTGAGCCGGACGGCGCCGGCGAAGCGAAGCGCCCGGGCAACCCGGTGGTGAAGGGCTCGGCCTCCGTGCCGGTCGTCACCAAGGGCAAGGGCGCCGCACCGGGCTCGGCGAACACGCGTCCCGGGACCGCGGCGCCACCGGCGAATCAGGGGACGGCGCGGCCTTCGCAGCCGGCGGCAGCGGCACCGGCCGCTACCGGCGCCGCGAAACAGCGGACCGGTTCGGGGGCGCCCGCGGGTGCGGCAGCGGTCGGGGCAGCCCGTGTCTCGGAGGCGGTTCGGTCGGCCCGGACGACGGTGACGTCGGCTGCCGCTCGCGGTCCTCGGCGGGCCCGGCTCAACCTCAAGCGGATCGACCCGTGGTCCGTGATGAAGTTCTCGTTCGCGGTGTCGATCGTGCTCTTCATCGTGGTCGTCGTGGCGACCTCGGTGCTGTACCTCGCACTCGACACGATGGGCGTGTGGACCTCGGTCAACACCAGCCTCAAGGATCTGGTGACCGCCAGTGGCGGTGACGGCGGCGGTTCGGGCGGCACCTTCCGGATCACCGCGTGGGGCGTGATCGGCACGTCGATGCTGATCGGGGCGGTCAACGTGGTGCTCTTCACCGCGCTGGCCACCCTCGGGGCGTTCATCTACAACGTCTGCGCCGACCTGGTCGGCGGTGTCGAGCTCACGCTCGCCGAACGGGACTGATGACGCGATCGGGTTGCGAGCCACCCCGCTTTGGAGGCTCGCAACCCGATGCGGTAACGTTCCCTTCGCAGCTGAGGGGCTATAGCTCAGTCGGTTAGAGCGCAGAGCTGATAACTCTGAGGTCGATGGTTCGATTCCATCTAGCCCCACGAGCGATGGGTCCTGTGTCCGCGGGTCACGCGGACCGGGATCGCTCGTAACCCCACGTTGCGGTGGTGGCGCTCGGCGTGCCGATCGCCGGCGCAGTGAGGGAGGAATCTTTAATGCTGAAGAAGCTCCTGATCATTGCTGGTGTTGCTGGCGCGGCCTTTCTGATCGTGAAGAAGGTCAAGGCCTCCAGTGACGAGCGTGCCCTGTGGCACGAGGCGACCACGGCTCCCGATCTTCGCTGAGATTTCGGGGCCCTAGCTCAACTGGCAGAGCACCGCCTTTGCAAGGCGGGGGTTAGGGGTTCAAGTCCCCTGGGCTCCACAAACTTTCCGGCGCTCCGCCCGCTTTGCGGGTAGGGCGCCTTTTGTGTTGGTGATCATGGTTTGCGGGCGGCGCCCGGCCTCGTTTCTTTGATCTACTGGCTCGGTGAATCGCCGCTCCACCCTCCTTCTCGTAGCCCTGGCCGGGCTGGCCGGGTGTTCCGCGCCCGGCGTGGCCGTGTCCGCGGCCAGCCCGTCCAGCAGTGTTGCTCCGGATTTCGGCTGGGTGGAGCGCGACCCGGCGCTCGCCAGCGGGTTCTGCTTCACGCTGGTGCAGGGGCTGACCCCGGTCGAGGTGGCCGAGCGGCTGGGCGGGACCGAGCTGGAGCGGGTCGAGTGGGTCCGGCTGGTCAGTGGTGGTGACGGGGAACAGGCCGGCACCGATCGGTACTTCATCGGGGTGGCCCGGATCGGCGACTGGTCGTTGATCGTCGAGGACAACGGGGCGTTAGGGGTCGCTCAGAAGGTCATCAGCCCGCTTTCTGCCGGCCGGACGGTCCTGGTGTACCGCAGCGACGCCGCGGGCCGTGGACGGCTGCTGGCGCTGCGGGACGAGGAACTCGCTCTGGACTACGACTCCGGCGCTCCGGGAACGACCACCGGCACCGGGTTGGCAGAGTTCCAGCCCGCGCTGAGGGCGGTCGGTCTCGTCGGGGATGCGACAGTGACTTCAGCAGTGACCGAGCCCACGGTGCCGGCCCTGGAATTCCTTGCTGAGCAGACCGGAGTCCCGCTGACCCGGGCTCAGCTCACCGAACGGACGTATCTGCTGGTCACCGTTCCGAAGACGTAGATCCGCATTTGCCCGTTCTTCATGTGCCGAAGTTATCCACAGAGGAATGACGGAGAACTGCGCGGCACAGTTTCGGCAGTTAGCCTGCGTTGCGTGAGCGAACGAAGACGGGCCGCCGCCGTGATCGTGCGGGACGGCCGTGTGCTGATGGTGCACGAGCGCAGCCGGCGATCCGGTGGCGGCGAGTGGTGGACTCTGCCGGGCGGTGGGCTACGCCCCGGCGAGACAGCCGAGGAAGCACTGCGCCGCGAGGTCTTCGAGGAGACCGGGCTGGTGGTCAGCGACGCGCAGTACGTGCTCGAGATGCCGTACCCGTCGGGCATGACATCGGTCTTCGCGGTGACCGTCGCGGACGGCGAGCCACGAGCCGGCCAGGACGACGGATTCGGGCCCGAACCGCTCGGCGTTGACTGGCTACCGGTGCCCGAGCTGCCGATAGAGACCCACGGGGTGCCGGTGCCACCACTGATGGTGGTGCTGCCGACCCTGGCGGGTCACGCTGAGGGCGCTGAATCGGTCGCGGCGGACGTGGTCGAGGGCTCGGCTGCGGGAGCCGGCAGGACGGGCACAGCGACCGAGCGGCGGCGTTCCACGACGAAGTAGGCGCAGCAGGCGGCGTAACCGACGGTCAGGAAGAGCCCGAGGGCTCGCACCGGTAGTGACGTGGCCGGCAGCAGGGCGGTGGCGCACACCGACCAGCACCCCAGCAGCGCGGTGTTCACGGTGTCGTGCCGTCCCCAGCCGCCCGTCGACCGGCGGCGGGCCTGACGCTGGATCTCGACGATGAGAGCGTGCGACATGCCGGCCGCGAGCAGCCCGAGCAGGAGGGTGGAGAAGAACGAACGGTGTCCGCCCGCCACCGCCACCAATGCGGTGGCCCCCGTCAGAAGGGCGAGGCCACTGACGGTCCCGACTCGTGCTTTCCGGCGGTCCTCCACAAACCCTGACGGTCGGCAAGATCCGGCGAAAACTGAGGAGTCGGCGGCCGGCACGTGGTATCGGTGCCCGGATGTGTCGAGATCCATCCGCTGGGCGATTATGGCGGACATGATGGGAAGCCTGCAGACCGAATCCGCCCAGTCCCGCCTCGACCTGCTCGCCCCGCCGGTGGCCAAGGCCCTTGCGGTCTGGCCGGTCGAGGCGCCGATCGACGCGGATCAGGTGATGGTGGCGCCGATCGATCCGGGGCTGGCTGACACGGCTGCGTTCTGCGAGGCGTACGGGGTGAGCCTGGCCGAGTCCGCGAACTGCGTGATCGTCGCCGGCCGCCGTGGCGAGATCACCAAGTACGCCGCCTGCATCATCCTGGCCACCACCCGTGCCGATGTGAACGGGGTGGTCCGCCGGCACCTCGACGTCCGCAAGGCCAGCTTCGCTCCGATGGAGGAGGCGGTGGCGCTGACCGGGATGGAGTACGGCGGGATCACCCCGATCGGCCTCCCGGCGTCCTGGCCGGTGCTGGTCGACGCCCGGGTGGTGGCGACCCCGCACGTGATCATCGGCTCGGGGGTCCGGAACAGCAAGATTGCCATTGCCGGACCCGCGCTGGGTGCGCTACCCGGTGCCGAGGTGATCGACGGTCTTGCCCGCGAGATTGCCTGACGGCGACGCTCGTCGATGTCGTTCCACGTGAAACGTCATCGACCGATGTCGACGGCAGTCCGGCGGGCGATCTCTTCGAAGGCGGCGAGGAGGGTGGCCGGTTCCTGGGCGCCCTGCACCGCGTACTTCCCGTCGATGATGAAGGTCGGGACGCTGGTGATGCCGAGTTCCCGGGCCTCGTTCAGATCGGTCTGGACGGCGCTCGTGCCGGCCTCGGACTCGAGGTAGGCCAGAGCTTCGGCCTCGTCGAGCCCGATCGACGCGGCGACGCCGGCGAGGGCCGGAAGCGAACCGATGTCGACCCCGTCGGTGAAGTGCGCCCGCTGCAGCGCGTCCAGCATGTCCGCCTGCCGCTCCAGCGTCGCCGCCCAGGCGATCAGCCGGTGCGCCGCGAACGTGTTCGCCGCGATGGCGCGATCGAAGTCCAACGTCAGATCGTCGGCCTTGGCGACCTCGGTCACCTGGGCGAACATCTGCTCGGCGCGGGCCGGGCCACCGAACTTGTCGGCCATCACCTGCTTGATCGGCAGAGGCTCGGGCACCGGTGCGGGATTCAACTGATACGCCCGGTAGGTGATGGTGGCCGTCCCGTCGAACTCGGCCAGCGCCTTCTCCAGCCGCCGCTTGCCGATGTAGCACCACGGGCACACCACGTCGGACCAGACCTGAATATCCAACTTCACTCCGTCTCGCTCGACTGCTCGGCCACCTGGCGCTTCAACCGGGCCAGGATCGCCGTACCACCACGGACCCGCAGCGGACTGATCGCCTGGGCCAGCCCCATCCGGGCATAGAGATCATCCGGCACGGCCGCCACCTCCGCCGCGGACGCCCCTGCCAGACCCTCGGCGAGGATGCCGGCGAACGCCCGCGTGGTCGGTGCTTCCGGCGGACAATCGAAATGGGTCACCACCGTGCCGTCCGGCTGCACGAGCGCCTTGAGGAAGAACGCCGTCTGACACTCCGGAACCTGCTCCATGCCGTCGTGCCCGGCCAGCTCGGCAGGCAGCGGCGGCACGGCGTCGGAAAACTCCAGCAGCATCTCCAGCACCACGTCCCGGGGCGCGGAGGCGAACTCATCGACGATCTCAGCCAGCTTCGGCGGCATGTCACTCACGGTTCGACCCTACGCGCGAACCTTGATGGGTACGGGCTACGTGTCTTCAACCACAGCTACGGGGCGCTTCGGCTACCACGCGGCCGGCAGCCTACTCGCGGCCCCAGCGCGGCCGCCGGGCCCATGCAGGTGGTCCCGCGACGCCCGTTCCGCCGAGCCGCAACTTCCCGGACCCAGCCGTCGCTGGCTCCCGAACTCCAGCCGTCGCTGGCTTCTGGGACTCCAGCTGTCGCTGACTTCCCGGGCCCGCGCCCGTCGCCAGTTTCCCGGATCGCAGCCGTGGCCTAGCGCAGGCTATGCCGAGTGATCGCTTCCTTCCGCCCCCGGCCAGTTCCACTCGTCGCCGTCAGTCAGGCCCCGAATGAGCGTGCTGTTCCCTGCGTGAGCGACGGCTGGTGAGGCGGGCCGTCGGTCAGGCAGGTAATGGGTGTGCTGTTGCCTGCGTGGGCGGCGGCTGGGTGGGGCGGGCCGTTGGTCAGGCCGGGAATGAGGGTGCTGTTACCTGCGTGAGCGACGGCTGGGTGAGGCGGGCCGTCAACCAGGCAGGTAATGGGTGTGCTGTGGCTGCTTGGGTGGCGGCTGCGTGGGCTATCGAGGGCGGGCATGGGGTGTGGCTTGACCCGTGGGTGAGCCCGGCGGGCGCGTTGGCGGCCGCGACCCGGCTGGTGCGTCGCGGTGTAGTTCGGGGCGGTGTAGCTGTGGTTGGGGACGCGTAGGTCGTACCGGAAAGGGGTTATGCGGCGGCCGAGGTGGGCAGGAGCGCGACGTCGCTGAGGCTGATGATGCCTACGACCTTGCGGTCTGCGTCGCAGACCAGCAGGCGGCGGACGCCGCGGTCACGCATCGCCTGGACCGATTCCTCCACGGTGGCGCTCTGCTCGATCATGATCAGCTCGCGGCTGGCGATGGCGCCCAGTGTGGTGGTGCGGGTGGGCAGGCCTTCGGCCACGGCTCGGACGACGATGTCGCGGTCGGTCACGATGCCGGCCATCGTGGGGCCGCGGGTGACCACCACGTCGCCGATGCCCTGGTCGCGCATGGCCTGCGCGGCCTCGTCGAGCGAAGTGTCTTCCGGCAGGTAGACCACCTGTCGGGTCATCGCGTCCGCGACCAGTCTGACCATGCCCCTGACCCTCCATCGGCGTTGTGACACGGTTACCCGACCTCCGTAGTGATTACACCCGCGATGTCCACAAGGGGCACTTCTTGTCGTGTTCCGGTACGTCGATCGCGTAACTCGGCGTAGCCGTCAGCGAGTCGGCGGCCGACAACGACCGAGCGGGGGATGCCGATGAGTTCGGCGTCGGTGAACTTCACGCCGGCCGACACGTTGGGCCGGTCGTCGACCAGGACGCGGACGCCGGCCCGGGACAGGGTGGCGCCGAGTTGGAGGGCGGCTTCGACCTGGCCGTCGCGGCCGGCGGCCACGATGTGCACATCGGCCGGGGCGATCGTGGCCGGCCAGATCAGTCCACGGTCGTCGTGATGTTGTTCGGCGATCGCGGCCACCGCCCGGGAGACGCCGATGCCGTAGCAGCCCATGGTGGGCCGCACCGGTTTACCGTCCGCACCCAGCACGTCGACAGCGAAGGCGTCCGTGTAGCGGCGGCCGAGCTGGAAGATGTGTCCGATTTCGATACCCCGGCGGATGGTGAGCGCACCGGTGCCGCAGGCCGGGCAGGGCTCGCCGGCGCGTACGTCGGCGGCCTCGATCGGACCGTCCGGTGTGAAGTCGCGGCCGGCGACCACGTTGGTGGCGTGCCGGCCGGGCTCGTTGGCGCCGGTCAGCCAGGCCGTGCCAGGAGCGACGCGGGGGTCGGCCCGGTACCGGATCTTGATGTTCTGCGGGCCGATGTAGCCCTTCACCAGGTCAGGCCGCGACGCGAAGTCGTCGAAGAGGGTGGCGGTGGCCGGCGCCAGAACGGCGTTGAGCCGCTTGAGGTCCACCTCGCGGTCGCCGGGCACACCGATGGCGAGCAGCTCGTCCTCGGTGCCGGGGCGATGCACGGTCACCACGACGTTCTTCAGGGTGTCCGCCGCGGTCCAGTCAGTACGCCCAGCCAGCGCCTGGGTATTGGCGAACTCCACCAGCGACGCGATCGTGGGCGTGCCCGGGGTGTCATGCACCTCCAGGGGAGGCGCGGCCACGGGCTGCGCAGCCGGCACCGGTGTGACGACCGCCTCGGTGTTGGCCGCGTAGTCGCAGGCTGTGCACCCGACGAACGTGTCCTCGCCGACCTCGGCCGTCGCCAGGAACTCCTCGGAGGCCGAGCCGCCCATCGCCCCCGACACAGCGGAGACGATCGTGTGCGCCAGCCCCAGCCGTTCGAAGATGCGCTGGTAGGCGGCGCGCATCCGCCCGTACGCCTCAGTCAGCCCGGCCTCGGAGAGGTCGAACGAATAGGCGTCCTTCATCAGGAACTCGCGGCCGCGCAGCAGGCCGCCGCGGGGCCGGGCCTCGTCCCGGAACTTGGTCTGAATCTGGAAGAGCAGCAGCGGAAAGTCCCGATAGGACCCGGTGATGTCCTGCACGAGCAGGGTGAACATCTCCTCGTGGGTGGGCGCGAGCAGATAGTCGGCGCCGCGCCGGTCCGTCAGGGTGAAGATGTCGTCGCCGTACTCCGTCCAGCGGCCGGTGGTCTCGTAGGGCTCACGTGGCAGCAGCGCGGGAAACAGGACCTCCTGCCCGCCGGCGGCCGCCATCTCCTCCCGGACCACGTGGGTGATCCGGTCCAGCACCAGCTTGCCGAGTGGGAGCCAGGTGTAGCTGCCCGGCGCCGAGCGGCGGACGAAACCGGCGCGCAGCAGGAGCCGGTGGCTCGGCACCTCCGCGTCCGCCGGCTCCTCGCGCAGAGTCTTGAGCAGCAGGCTGGACATCCGTAGCAGCATGGTCCCCGAGCCTAGGCACCGGGTACGACGAAAGCATCCGCATAAACCCGTGTCGCCAGCATCACGTTACGTTCGCTCCGCGTCCGGTGGAAAACTGACCAGGCAACCAAGCTGAACAGACGTTAGGGGGCGGCATGGCCTGGCGCAGCTTCGTGGCGATGGGTGACAGCTTCACCGAGGGCATGTGCGACGAGTATCCGGACGGCACCTTCCGGGGCTGGGCCGATCTGGTCGCCACCCGGCTCGCCGTCGACTCCGGACCCGACTTCGGCTATGCGAATCTCGCGATCCGCGGCCGGCTTCTGGACCAGGTGCTCACCGAGCAGCTCGAGCCGACCCTGGCCATGCGGCCCGACCTCGTGAGTTTCGCGGCCGGCGGCAACGACATCCTGCGGCCCCGGGCGGACGTCGCCGGGCTGCTCCGCCGCGCCGAGCGGGCCATCGAGCAGATCCGGGCGGCCGGCGCCGACGTGGTGGTCTTCCGGTTCGCCGATGTGGCGGCACACATCCCGGGCGGGCAACGGATGATCGCTCCACGGGCGGCGCTGCTCAACGACGGCATCCGGGACATCGCCGAGCGGCACGGCGCCCACCTGATCGACCTCTTCGCCGACGCCGCGTTCCTGCACCGCAGCATGTGGAGTGCGGATCGGCTGCACCTGTCCGAGCTGGGGCACCGCCGGGTGGCCGGTCACGTGCTGAACTCGCTGGGAGTCGGTGTCGACGAGGACTGGATGCTGGTCCCACCGGCACCGCAGCCGACGCCGTGGCGGCTGGCCCGCAGCGCCGACCTGAAGTGGGCGCGCGAGCATCTCGCGCCGTGGGTCGGCCGGCACCTTCGCGGTCAGTCCTCGGGCGACTTCATCACGGCCAAGCGTCCCGTGCTGGCCCCGATCAGTGAGTAGGAGGCTAGCGTGACAGGCATGTCCGTTCCGAATGATCCGGCGCAGGCGCTGCAGGCGTACGCGCATCCCGACAAACTGGTCACCACCGAGTGGCTCGCCGCGAATCTGGACACACCAGGCCTGGTCATCGTCGAATCGGACGAGGACGTGCTGCTCTACGACACCGGTCACATCCCGGGCGCGGTCAAGGTGGACTGGCACCTCGAGCTCAACGACCAGCTCACCCGCGACTACCTGGACCCGGCCGCGTTCGCCGCGATGTGCGAGGCGAAGGGCATCGGCCGCGACGACACGATCGTGTTCTACGGCGACAACTTCAACTGGTGGGCGGCGTACGCGCTCTGGGTCTTCAGTCTCTTCGGTCACCGTGACGTGCGGCTGCTGGATGGCGGCCGGCAGAAGTGGGCGGCCGAGGGACGGGAGCTGACCCGGGAGAAGACGGTCCGGCCGACCGCGGAGTACCCGGTGCCGGTCCGCAACGACGCCGAGATCCGGGCGTTCCGGGATCAGGTCATGGGGCACATCGCCAGCGGGCGGCCGCTGGTCGACGTGCGGTCGCCGCAGGAGTACACCGGTGAGCTGACGCACATGGCGGCGTACCCGCAGGAGGGCGCGCTGCGTGGCGGCCACATCCCGGGCGCGGTCAGCAAGCCGTGGAAGTCGGCGGCGAACGAGGACGGCAGCTTCAAGTCGCAGGACGAGCTGACCAAGATCTACCGGGACGAGCTCGGCCTGGAGTCGGCGGACGACATCATCGCCTACTGCCGGATCGGCGAGCGGTCGTCGCACACCTGGTTCGTGCTGCACCACCTGCTCGGATATCCGCAGGTGCGCAACTACGACGGCTCCTGGACCGAGTGGGGAAACCTGGTCCGGGCGCCGATCGTTCGCGGCACCGAACCCGGCGGATTGAGTTGATCTAGCGAAACGGGCGAGAAACTGTCGGGGGTTCCCGGTACTTTCTCGCCCGTGAGCAACACGTTCCAGGTCGATCTCCGGGGCATCGTCGATCTGCTCAGTCACCACCTCTACGCGAGCCCACGCGTCTACATCCGCGAGCTCCTGCAGAACGCCGTCGATGCGATCACGGCGGTCGGCCCGGAGCACGCCGGCCAGGTGGAGATCGTCACCGGCGACACCCTGCGGATCAGTGACAACGGCATCGGGCTCACCGAGGCGCAGGTGCACGAGCTGCTGGCCACGATCGGCCGCAGTTCGAAACGGGACGAGCTGGGTTTCGCCCGCCACGAGTTCCTCGGCCAGTTCGGCATCGGGCTGCTCTCCTGCTTCATGGTGGCCGACGAGATCCGGGTGCACACCCGCCGCGAGGGCGCTCCGGCAGTGCTCTGGACCGGTTACTCCGACGGGCGCTACGACGTGGGCCCCGGCCCTGAGCGCGAGCCCGGCACGACGGTCACCCTGCTGCCGCGCCGCGGCTCCGAGCATTTCTTGATCGGTACGACGGTGACCGAGCTCGCCACGCTGTACGGCTCGCTGCTCCCCGTCGAGGTGACGGTTGACGGCCGTCTGATCACCGGTGGCGGGTTGCCCTGGGACCTGCCGCCGCAGTCCCGCGCGACATATGCGGAGGAGATCCTCGGCTTCCGCCCGTTCGACATGATCGAGCTGAACGTTCCGGCGGCCGGCCTCAGCGGCGCCGCGTTCGTGCTGCCCACCCCGGTCAACCCGGCGAGCCGCGGCGGACACCGCGTCTACCTGAAGCGGATGCTGCTCGCCGAGAGCGTCGAGGGTCTGCTTCCGGAGTGGGCGTTCTTCGCCCGGTGCGTGGTGGACAGCTCCGAGTTGCGCCCGACCGCGAGCCGGGAGTCGCTCTACGACGACGGCCAGCTCGCCGAGACCCGGGAGGCCATCGCCGACCAGATCCGCGGCTGGCTGGTGCGGCTGTCGGCGACCGATCCGCGCCGCCTCGCCGACTTCCTGCGGGTGCACTACCTCGGTGTGAAAGCGCTGGCCCTGCACGACGACGAGATGCTGCGCCTGGTCGAGCAGTGGTATCCGATGCAGACCAACATGGGCGAGGTCACCCTCGCCGAGTTCCGCGAGCGGTACGGGGTGTTGCGTTACGCCGCCACCGATGACGAGTTCCGGCAGCTCGCAGCCGTCGCCGCGGCCCAGGACGTGGGCGTCATCAACGGCGGCTTCGTCTACGACGCCGACCTGATCGAGCGGCTCGCCGCCACCGACCCGGAGATCCGGGCCGAGCGGCTGGACCCGGGCGATCTGGCCACCCGTTTCCTCCCGCTGGACGCGGAGGCCGAGCTGCGCCTGCGCCCGTTTTTGTCGGTGGCTCAGCGGCGGCTGGACAAGCTGGGTTGCGAGGTCGTGGTGCGAGCCTTCGACCCGGTCACCGTTCCGTCGCTCTACCTGGTGAGCCGGGCCGCTGCCTTCCGGGACGAGTTCACCGCGAGCCGCGACCAGGCCGATGACCTGTGGGGTGGGGTTCTGGACGCGCTGTCGCGTACGGTGCCGACTGACCGGCCCCAACTCGTGCTCAACCACCGCAATCCGCTGGTCCGCCGGGTCACCTCGCTCACCGACGCCGAGCTGGCCGGCCTCGCGGTGGAGTCGCTCTACGGCCAGGCCCTGATGCTCGGGCACCACCCGATCCGGCCGTCCGATGCCGCGCTGCTCACCACGTCGTTCCTCGGTCTGCTGGACCGGGCCGTTCCGGGGGAGGACTCCTGATGAAGACCGCGGACGAGTTGTGGGACGTGCTGAAGCAGGCACACCAGTTGCCGTACGGGTCGGCGCAGATCGCCCTGGTCGAGCAGGTGCTCCGGCACGCCGACACGGCCGGTGACCCGGAGCTGGCGTTCCAGACCCGGCTGTTCGCCACGACGGCTTATGTCTACGGTGGCGAGCCGGTCAAGGCGTTCCCGACCTTCTCCTGGTGTGTGGGTGACTTCGACCGCAACCCCTCGCAGTACCACGAGAGGCGCATGCACAGCCTGTTGTGGCTGTTCAAGACGATGGTCAACTCACTGACCGACTTCCCCGAGGTGCCGCTCGCGCGGACCCGTGCCGTCCTCGACGACATGGAGCGGCGGTATAGGGAGCACGGCGCGGGCATGCAGGCGGTCTACAAGCACCGCTATCTGGTCGCCAAGCACGTCGGTCACCTCGACGAGGCCGACGGCTGGTTCGAGAAGTGGCAGGCCGCTCCCCGCGACTCGCTCTCCGACTGCGCGGGGTGCGATCCCACCACGCTGATCCGGCACCTCAACGCCCGCGGGCGGTTTGCCGAGGCGGTCGAGCGGGGCGTGGCGACGCTTGCCGAGGATCTGGACTGCACCGAGCAGCCGCAGGGTGTGCTCAGCCAGCTGATGGAGGCCTATCTGCAGGTCGGTCGGCTGGAGGAGGCGGCCGACGCGCATCGCCGGGCCTATCTGATCGAGCGGAACAATCTCGCCGATCTGTGGGGCATCGCGGGGCACATCCAGTTCTGTACGCGTACCGGGAACGAGCATCGTGCGCTGGAGATCCTGCAGCGGCACATCGACTGGCTGGATCGCGCGCCGTCGCCGGCCGCGGCCATGCATTTCGCGGCCTCCGGTGCGGCCCTGCTGCGCCGGGTCACCGAGCGGGGCCACGGGGACGCGCCGATCCGCCGCAACGGCCGGGACGACGTCACCGCCGCCGAGCTGGCCGAGGAGCTCGCGACGGTTGCGACCGACTTGGCGGCGAAGTTCGACGCACGCAACGGCACCACCCACCAGAGCAAGCTCGTTGCGGAGAAGCTGACCGCCGAGCCGTACGGGGTGGAGCTGCCGCTGTCCGCAACGGCACGACGAGCCCCGGCGCCCGTACCGGCCGCGGAGCCACCCGCGCCGGTCGTGGTGCCCGAGGGTTCCGCCGCCGAGCTGCTGGAGCTGGCGGATCAGCACTGGGAACAGGATCGGGACGAGGAGTTGGCGGCCGTCCTGGACGCCTTCGACACCCGGTATCCGGAGCCGGATGACCCCGAGCAGGCCGCCCGGCTGTGGCGGGCACGCGGTCACCGACTGCGGCTGTCCGAGGACATCGACGGCGCTGTCGCGGCCTGGGAGCGGGCGAGCGGCCGGTATGCCGAGGTGGGCGACACCGCGGCGGTGAGCAAGCTGCGGGCCCGGATCGGTCTGGAGCGGGCCTTCGCCGGTGCACCCGAGGACGGGCTCGTCGCGGTCGAGGCGGACACCGCGTACCAGGACGAGCACGGCGAACCGCAGGACCGGGCCGCGGCCTGGCTGCGGCTTTCCCGGGTCTACCTGATGCTGGACCGGATCGACGAGGCCAACGACGCGGCCGACCGGGCGGACCGGTGGATCGACCAGGTGGGCGAGCCACGCCGGCAGGCCCACCACGCGATGGTGCGGGCACAGACCCGGGCCGCGGCACACCGGCACGACGAGGCGCTCGAGGCGGCACGGGCCGGGTGGAAGTTCTTCCGTACACATGGGCCGGCGCGGATGAGTGCGTATGCAGCGGCGGTTCTCGGGCAACTCGCCGATGATCCGGCGGAGACGGTCGAGGCTCTCGACGAGACGCTGGCTGCGGGGCTGCCCGGGCCGGAGCTGACCGCGCGGGTGCATCGGGGGCGTGCGCTGATGCAGCTCGACCGGGCGGCTGAGGCGGTTCCGGATCTGGTCGAGGCGATTGCGCTCTGTGCCGAGCAAGGGCTGGACGAGGGTGGCGTCTTTGCTCGGCAGGATCTGGCTCAGGCGTACCGGTTGGCCGGGCGGCCGGCGGAAGCGGTCGAGGTGGCCGAGGAGGCGCTGCTCGGCTTCGAGCGCCTCGGGTTCACCGACCCGGCGAACGACACCAGGTTCCTGCTGGCCGGGCTCTACCGTGATCTCGGTGACACCGACCGTGCGCTGAGGCTCTACCGCGACCTGATCGAGTTGCTCGCCGACAATCCGGCCGGTCGCGGACAGATCGGTGAGCAGGCCGGGCAGGTCCTCTACGACCTGGACCGGGACAGCGAGGCGGCCCTGACCTTCCGGGCGGCCGGCGAGGCGCTGCGCGAGGCCGGTGATCTCGTCAGCGAGTTGCGGTTGCTGCGCCGCCGGGTGATGGCGCTCAACTATGCCGACGAGATGCCGGAAGCCGAGGAGGTGATCCGGCTCGCCGCACAGCGGTATGCCGAGCTCCCAGCCGAGTTGGCGGCCGAGCCGGGCGTGCGCTGGGGGCAGTCGATCTTCGCGTTCGAGGTCGGTAACCTGCTGATGCGCCGGGGCCGGTTCGCGGACGCGGTGCCGCATCTGCGCGGGGCCCCGGAGCGGTTGCGCGAGATCGGCGCTGGGGACGACGCCGACCGGGTGGCGGGGATGCTGGCCGAGGCGTTGCTGCGGTCCGGTGCGCCGGACGATGCGGTCGAGTTGCTCGGCGATCTGCTGGAGAACATGCGACCGGATGCTCCGACCCGGGAGATGGCTGCCGATCTGTACGCCGAGGCGAAGGAAGCCGCAAATCGGCTGAACGACCGTTAAGCATCGGCTTGACATCGGGTTACAGTTGCCGGGTGACGACGGTAGATCAGCGGCACCGGACCACCCCGCCGGCGCCCCGGCGGCGGTCACGCCGCGACGAAATCCTGGAAATCGCGGTGGGACTGTTCGCGTCCCGCGGCTACCACGGTGTGTCGATGGACGACATCGGCTCCGCTGCCGGCGTCACCGGCCCAGCCCTCTATCACCACTTCGCCGGTAAGGAGGCGATGCTGGTCGCCGCGCTGATCCCGGTCAGCGAGAGCCTGCTGGAGGGCGGGCAGGAGCGGGTGGCCCGGCATCCCGACGACGCCGAGGCAGCGCTCGCCGACCTGATCGATTTCCATGTGGACTTCGCGCTGGCCAACCCGGCGGTGATCGCTCTGCACCTGCACGAGCTGGACCGGCTGCCGGAAGAGCCGCGCCGCCAGATCCGCCGCCTGCAGCGCCTCTACGTCGAGGAGTGGGTGGCGGTGCTGTCCCGGGTGCGGCCCGAGCTGGATGCGCCGGAGGCCCGGGTGCTGGCGCATGCCGCGTTCGGCCTCATGAACTCGACGCCGTTCCTGGGCGGCGAGGTGGAGCGGCGCCGGCGGGCTGACCTGCTGCGCGACGCGACGATGCACGCGCTGACCGGGCACTGAGCCGGAGGCCCGCCAAGGCTTGGGCCGGTCAAATGCTCGGTGCGGGCCGGGAGTAGCCGCGGGCCCGTGAAGAAGGACCGGGCGGCACGGTGAGCGGCCGGGCCGGAGTGCGGCCGCGAAGTGGCGGAAGTGCGGCCGCGGGGTCAGTGAGCGGCGCAAGGTAGAAACAGCAAGGCAGGAACAGCAAGGCAGGAACAGCAAGGCAGGGCGTGGCTGCCGGGCAGCCACGTAGATCGCCGGCCCGGGTGGCCACAAGCGGCCCGAGCAGGCAGGGGAGCGCCCACAAGGCGGACGGACCGACAGAAAGAGCATCAATGATCGAGTCGTTGCTCATCGCCAACCGCGGGGAGATCGCCCGCCGGATCATCCGCACCGCGAAACGGCTGGGGATCCGGACGGTCGCGGTCCATTCCGAGGCCGACGCGGATCTGCCCTTCGTCGCCGAGGCTGATCAGGCTGTCTGCATCGGCCCGGCCAATCCGGCGCTTAGCTACCGGAACACCGAGGCGATCCTGGCCGCCGCCAAGTCGACGGGTGCCCAGGCGATTCACCCGGGCTACGGCTTCCTGAGTGAGAATGCGGACTTCGCGCGTACCGTCGAAGCGAACGGTCTGGTGTGGGTGGGGCCCGGCGCCGACGCGATCAGCGCGATGGGCGACAAGATCAATGCTCGGAATCTGATGGCTGCGGCCGGCGTGCCGGTCGCGCCGGGGTCGCAGGACCCGGCGGCGACCGCCGAGGCCGCGCTGGAAGCAGCCGCGATGATCGGCTTCCCGGTGATGGTGAAGGCCGCGGCGGGCGGCGGCGGTATGGGCATGGCGGTCGCGAACGACGAGGCCGGCCTGCGTGCGGAGTACGAGAAGGTCCGCGCGTTCGCCGAGCGGATGTTCGGTGACGGCTCGGTGCTGATCGAGCGCTACTTCCCGCGGGTGCGCCACGTCGAGGTGCAGATCCTGGGCCTGGCCGACGGCCGGGTGATCGCTCTTTCCGAGCGCGAGTGTTCGGTGCAGCGCCGCAACCAGAAGCTGGTCGAGGAGGCCCCGTCTCCCGCCGTGAGCCCGGAGCTGCGTGCGCGTTTCCTGGCGGCTGCCGTCAAAGCCGGCGAAGCGGTCAACTACCGCAATGCGGGCACAGTGGAGTGTCTGCTGGACCCGGCCACCGGTGAGTTCTTCTTCCTGGAGATGAACACCCGGCTGCAGGTCGAGCACCCGATCACCGAGATCATCCACGGCATCGACCTGGTCGAGGAGCAGCTGCGGATCGCCTCCGGCCTACCGCCCACAGTGGATCTTGATGGGCCGACCCGCGGTCACGCCATCGAGCTGCGCATCAACGCCGAGGATCCCAAGCGCTTCCTGCCCGGCCCGGGCAAGGTCGCGACCTGGGTCGAGCCGGCCGGCGAGGGTGTACGCGTGGACGCCGGTTACACCGAAGGCACCACGGTCACCCCGCACTACGACTCCCTGATGGCGAAGCTGATCGTCGTCGGCGCCGACCGGGACGAGGCGATCGCCCGGGCGCGGGCCGCGGTCGCCGGCTTCGAGATCGCCGGCCCGAAGAACAACCTTCCGTTCTTCGCCGAGCTGCTGGAGAACGACGAGTTCCTCTCCGGGGACTACGACACCGGCATCGTCTCCCGGATGAGGTGACGCCATGACTTCGGTGAGCATTCGAGAGGTTGCGCCCCGGGACGGGCTGCAGAACGAGGACCCGGTTCCGACTGACGCGAAGATCCGGCTGATCGACGCGCTGAGCCGCACCGGCGTGCGGCGGATCGAGGCGGTCTCCTTCGTTCATCCCAAGGCGATTCCGCAGATGGCCGACGCCGACGAGGTCTGGGGGGGCATGTGGCGCAATCCGGACGTCCGCTACTCGGCGCTGATCCCGAACACCCGGGGCGCCCAGCGGGCGATCGCTGCCGGTTTCCGTGAGATCGAGGTGGTGGTGTCGGCCAGCGACACCCACAACCGGCGCAATCTCAACCGGTCCACCGACGAGTCGCTGGACGACATCACGCAGCTGATCCCGCTGGTGCACGAGGCCGGCGCAACGCTCGAGGTGATCGTCGCGACCAGCTTCGGCTGCCCTTACGAGGGCGACATCGATCCGGACCGGGTGGCGGGCATCGTGGCCCGGGTCCGCGCTGACGGCGCGGACCGCATCGCCTTCGGCGACACGACCGGCATGGGCACTCCGCGCCGGGTCCGCGACCTGCTTTCGGCGGTACGCCCGGACCTGCTCCATTTCCACAACACCAGGGGTACGGGTCTCGCGAACATCCTCACCGCCCTGGAGTTGGGGGTGACCGAGTTCGACGCGAGCGCCGGCGGTCTGGGTGGCTGCCCGTACGCGCCCGGCGCCTCCGGGAACGTCGCCACCGAGGAG
Source organism: Actinoplanes sp. NBC_00393 (assembly GCF_036053395.1). Classification (NCBI taxonomy): domain Bacteria; kingdom Bacillati; phylum Actinomycetota; class Actinomycetes; order Micromonosporales; family Micromonosporaceae; genus Actinoplanes; species Actinoplanes sp. NBC_00393. The sequence goes on from NZ_CP107942.1 coordinate 8,562,824, forward strand.
GTCGTGCACATGCTGCACGACATGGGTGTGGACACCGGAATCGACCTTGATCGCCTTATTCAGGCGGCTGAACTGGCCGAAGAGATCGTCGGCCGATCGTTGCCGTCCGGAGTGCTGCGAGCCGGGCCGCGTACCCGTCTGGTGTGATTCTCGCTTCTTTTTCCTGCGATCATTTTTCCGATTTGTCCGCGTGACTTCCGGCTCTCTCCCGTCGTTACCAATACCGAGTGGCAAATATCGCCTGTTCCTCCCTTATGCGGACGGAACAGGGTGTATCAGTCACCGGCCGAAGTCGACGACAAGGGGTGGATCATGACGAGCTGGGAGGTCGAGCGCGACGAGCGCACGGCGTGCCGCTCCGTGATCGCCCACGGCGCAACCACGCTCATGCCGTCCCACAGCCATGGGGCGGAGCGGCGGCCGGAGCGCCGCGCAAGCCGCACCGGTTCCCGGTGGGCTCTGCGTGCACTTGTCGTCGGTGGCCTGGCCGGGGCGGCCTGGCTGCTCACCGGCGCTGCCGCACACGCCGCCGACCACGACTCCGGGCCGCTCGGCTCGGTGCTGGGGTCCACGCTGGACAGTGTCGCGACGGTGTCCGGGAACGAACCCCCGGTCGGCGAACTCCTCAAGGCGGCCATTCAGCCGCTGGAGTCCGCACCGAAGTCCCACCGGCGTCCTACCAGCGGTTTTCCGCGGGGTAGCTCAGCCGTGACGTCGATCCTCACGGCACCGGAACGGGTGCTGTCCGGGCCGGTGGAGACGCTCGACGAGGTCGTGCACGACGGATCCGTGATCGGCGTGGAGACCGTCGACAAGGTCCTGCGAACGGCAACCGCTCCACCGCGTGCCAGCGGTGAGAAAGCGGACGACCGGACGTGGACCGGGTCGGTGGACACCGCAACGGATCCCGTGACCGAGCCCGAACCGGCGGAACCCGCGTCAGCGGAGGAGCCGGTCACCGTCACCGCAGCCGTGCAAGACGGCGCCGCCGATGTTGTCGACGGCGCCCGTACGGTGGTGCGGACGAAACCGCTCGCCGAAGCGAGCGCCAGCACCCAGGCCTCACGCGCCGATGCCGGCATCACGCCGGTCCGGTACACCGAGGCACAGTCCCGGTCCCACGTCCACCGGCATGTCGCGGCCGCTCGGCCGGCCACGCCGGAGACGATCCGCGAGGACCGGCCCGTCGATGACGGACCGGCGCCGATGCGGATGAACCTCGGGGCAGTCAGCGGCATCCCGGCCGGTGGGTCGGGAGCGTCTCCGGAGGTCGGCTCGGCAGCCGTCCTTCCGGCCCGGGTCGCGAACGGCGCGGTGCACAACCAGGTGCGCCCACTCGCGGCCGATGTCGAGGTCCGGCGGCACGACGCCGAGGCCCCGACCGTCTCACCTGACTAGTGACGGCACCGGCGCTTCGTTCAAGCGTCCGGGTCCACATGAACGTGGAACAGCCCAGAACGTCACATCACCGTTGCTCGAAGCGCCAATGGGCGCGTGTCGAAATGCGGGGTCAGGGCACGGAAAACGCGCTGGTGAGACTTGTTCGCGACGGTGGAGACGTAACTCCGTGGCCGACGGATGCAAGAACTCAAGGTAGGTCGCGAACAAGCCTCAAGGGCACCGCTGCGCCCGAAACAGGAACCGGAACACCCAATTGAATATGCGGAAAAACAATGGCTGACCATTTGCGAAAGGCATCTCTTTCTCATGAAGAAGACGTGGGTTCGTAAGACTCTGAGCGTCGGTGTTCTGGCCGCCGGTGCCCTGCTGTTCGCCCCGGCCGCCGCCGCTCAGGCCGACGTCGACCAGGTGACCACCTACAACAGCGGCTGGGTCAACGGCACCCAGCTCGCCGTGCCGGTCAACGTGCCGGTGAACCTGGTCGGCAACTCGGCCGGCGTGCTGCTGGGCCAGTCCCAGAGCTACGGTGTGGGCGCCAACCACATCGAGGAGAGCGGCGAGGTCGACCAGCTCTCGGGCCGGAACAACGGGATCCTGAACGGGACCCAGATCGCCGTTCCGATCACCGTCCCGATCAACGTGACCGGCAACTCGCTCGCGGTGCTCGGGAACTCCCGTGCCGGTGGCATCTCCAGCAACTGGGTCGAGAGCGCCAAGGCGACCGAGAGCGGTTGCTGCGACAACGACCGTGACCGCGGTGTCGGCAACGTCGGCCAGGTCTCGGCGTGGAACAACGGGATCCTGAACGGGACCCAGATCGCGGCGCCGATCACCGTTCCGATCAACGCGTGCGGCAACTCGCTCGCGCTGATCGGCAACTCCCAGGCCACCGGCCTCTGCAGCAACCACGTCGGCAGCCGGGCCCGGAAGGTCTGGAAGCTCGAGGGCAAGAAGCAGAACCGGGCCGAGAGCTTCTGGGACAACGACGGCGTCGGCAACGTCGACCAGCTCAGCTTCCGGAACAACGGGATCCTGAACGGCACCCAGATCGCGGCGCCGATCACCGTTCCGATCAACGCCTGCGGCAACTCGCTCGCGCTGCTCGGCAACTCCCGGGCGTTCGGCGCCTGCACCAACCACGTCGGTGACGGCTTCGACCGCAAGCGCGTCCGCGTCGTCCGGCCGGGCGACATCCTCGGTGACGGTGACTGCGCCGGCACCCGGGGCCACGGCGTCGTCAAGAGCTACGGCTGCGACGACGACGGCGACGTCCAGGGCGACAACGGCTACGGCGGCCACAAGGGCGACGTCCGGGGTGACAAGGGCTACGGCGGCCACAAGGGTGACAAGAACGACGGCTACGGCAAGCCCGCTGCTGACACCGCGCCCGACGGCTACGGCGACGAGGCCCCGACCCAGTACGGCGACGACATGACCGGCCGCTCGGCCGAGAAGTCCCCGGTCAGCGAGCTGACCAACCGTCTCGGTGGCGTCGGTGGCACCGATGTCGCTGGTCTGGACCTGCTCGACTCGCTGCGCTGATTCGCGGCACCAGACCGGGTTGCGCCGGTCCCGAGGCGTGACCCGCATCGGCGCCGCCTGGTGCCGATGACCGCCGGTGCTTCTCCACCGCGCCGGTAAGCAGTGAAACGGACGGGAGTCCCCGCTTCAGGGGGCTCCCGTCCGTCGTTGCCGCTGTGCCCGCCGGTGAGCTAACCTAACGCTCGTTAAAAGGTTAACGAGCGTTAAGGCTGGGAGGCCCGGATGGACGGCGAGGCGCTGGCCGGAGTGCGCAAGCGTGTGCTGGCCGGTGGTGCCGAGCGGTATCACGCCGCCAACGCCGCCAAGGGCAAGCTCTTCGCCCGCGAGCGGATCGCTCTGCTGGTCGACGAAGGTTCCTTCGTCGAGGACGGGCTCTATGCCAACAGTCTGGCGGACGGACTGCCCGCGGATGGCGTGATCACCGGAGCGGCCCGGATCGACGGCCGCGAGGTCTGCCTGATGGCCAACGACTCCACGGTCAAGGCCGGCTCGTGGGGCGCCCGTACGGTCGAGAAGATCATTCGAACCATCGAGCGGGCGTATCGGCAGGGTGTGCCGATGGTCTACCTCGTCGACTCGGCAGGGGCGCGCATCACCGATCAGGTCGATCTCTTCCCGGGCCCGCGTGGCGCCGGCAAGATCTTCCACAACCAGGTCAAGGCGTCCGGGTCGATCCCGCAGGTCTGTGCCCTGTTCGGGCCGTCGGCCGCCGGTGGGGCGTACATTCCGGCCTTCTGCGACGTGGTCGCGATGGTCGAGGGCAACGCCAGTATGTATCTCGGCTCGGACCGCATGGTCGAGATGGTCACCGGGGAGAAGACGACGCTCGAGGCGATGGGCGGTGCCCGGGTGCACTGCGCCGAGTCCGGTGTCGGCCACTTCCTCTGCAAGACCGAGCGGGACGCGCTGGAAGTGGTCCGCTCCTACCTGTCGTACCTGCCGGCCAACTGGACGGCGAACCCGCCGGCGGCCACCGCTGCCGAACCCGCCGACATCGATCTCGGCGCGCTGGTGCCGGCCAGTGAGCGGCAGGCGTTCGACATGCGCAGGTACGTGAAGGGCCTGGTCGACAAGGACTCGTTCTTCGAGATCCATGCGCTCTGGGCCCGTGAGCTCACGGTCGGCTTCGCCCGGATGAACGGCGAGGTGGTCGGCATCGTCGGCAACAACTCGATGTTCAAGGGCGGCGTTCTGTTCGTCGACTCCGCGGACAAGGCCACCCGGTTCGTCCAACTCTGTGATGCTTTCAATGTGCCGTTGCTCTTCCTGACCGACGTCCCCGGCTTCATGGTCGGCACGGCCGTCGAGAAGCAGGGCATCATCCGGCACGGCGCCAAAATGATCACCGCGATCTCCGAGGCCACTGTGCCGAAGATCTGCGTGGTGGTCCGGAAGGCGTACGGGGCCGGTCTGTACGCGATGGCAGGTCCCGGGTTCGAGCCGGACGCCACCATCGCCCTGCCCACCGCCAAGATCGCGGTAATGGGCGCCGAAGCGGCCGTCAACGCCGTCTACGCCAACAAGATCGCGGCGATCGAGGACCCGGACGAACGGGCCGCGTTCGTCGCCTCCCGCCGCGCCGAGTACGAGCGCGATATCGACATCATGCGCCTGGCCAGCGAACTCGTCGTGGACGCCGTGATCGAGCCGGGCGAGCTACGGGCCGAGCTGGTCCGGCGGTTCGCCGCGGCGCGGACCAAGGACCGCGCGTTCTCCCGGCGCCGGCACGGCGTCACTCCGGTTTAGACGCGGCGTCATTCCAGTTCTAGAAAGGATCGTCATGGTCGACTTCCGGCTCGGCGACGAGTACGAGGAGTTGCGCGCCAGCGTGCAGGCGTTCGCCCGCGAGCAGGTCGCCCCGGTCATCGCCGAGCACTACGAGAACAAGACTTTTCCGTACGAAATCGTGCGCCAGATGGGCAAGATGGGCCTGTTCGGGTTGCCGTTCCCCGAGGAGTCCGGCGGGATGGGCGGCGACTACTTCGCGCTCTGCCTGGCCCTCGAGGAACTGGCCAGAGTGGACAGCTCGGTCGCGATCACGCTGGAGGCCGCGGTCTCGCTCGGCGCCATGCCGATCTACCGGTACGGCACACCCGAGCAGCGCAACCAGTGGCTCCCTCGGTTGACCAGCGGAGACGCGCTCGCCGCCTTCGGCCTGACCGAGCCGGACACCGGTTCGGACGCCGCCGGCACCACGACCCGGGCGGTGCTCGACGAGTCGACGAACGAGTGGGTGATCAACGGGACCAAGGCGTTCATCACCAACTCCGGCACCGAGATCACCTGCCTGGTCACCGTGATGGCCGTGACCGGGACGAACCCGGACGGCAGCAAGGAACTCTCGACGATCATCGTGCCGTCCGGCACACCCGGGTTCACCGTCGCGCCGCAGTACTCGAAGGTCGGCTGGTGCGCGTCGGACACCCACGAGCTGGCCTTCGACGACGTACGCGTACCGGCCGCCAACCTGCTCGGCGAGCGGGGCCGCGGGCTCGCGCAGTTCCTGCGGATCCTCGACGAGGGGCGGATCGCGATCGCGGCCCTGTCGGTCGGGCTGGCGCAGGGATGTGTGGACGAGTCGCTGGCGTACGCGAAGCAGCGCACCGCCTTCGGCCGGGAGATCGGCGGCTTCCAGGCCGTCCAGTTCCTGATCGCCGACATGGACCTACGGGCGCACACCGCCCGGCTCGGCTATTACGACGCCGCCGCCCGGATGCTCGCCGGCGAGGACTTCAAGCGGTACGCCGCGATCGCCAAGCTGAACGCCAGCAACGCCGCGATGGAGAACAGCCGGTACGCCACGCAGGTGCACGGCGGATACGGCTTCATGAACGAGTCCGCGGTCGGCCGGTTCTACCGCGACGCCAAGATCCTCGAGGTCGGCGAGGGCACCTCCGAGGTGCAGCGCATGCTGATCGCCCGGGGCCTCGGCCTCTGAGTCACGCGGCGGGCGGCGGGGTCTCCTCGCTGCCCGCCACCGCGCACGGGTTGACGGTGTCCCGGATCGTGCGCAGGGACCCCAGCAGCTGGTCGAGCTGCTCGGTGGTGAGCAATCCCACATACCACTTCTGGACCAGCTCCAGGTGACCCGGAAGCACCTCGCTGAGCCGCTGCTTCCCGGCATCCGTGATGACCGCGTACGAACTGCGCCGGTCACTGGCGCAGGCCTCGCGGCGGACCAGCCCGCTGCGCTCCATCCGGTCGACAACCCGGGTGACGCCGCTGGTGGAGAGCGTGGTCTGCCCGGCTAGATCGGTCATCCGCAGGTGGTTGCCGGGCGACCGGGCCAGGCGCATGAGCACCTCGAACTCCACCGGGGAGAGGCGGTGCTCCTCGAACTGCGTGGTGAGCCGGTTCATCAATCCCGTGTACGCCTCGGCGAGCAGGCCGATCGCGGTGAGGCGTGGGTCGTCCAGGTCCTTGTTCACGAGGTCAACTTTAGCAGGCACTTGACAAGAGGAATATTGCCGCGCATATAGTTGCTGTGTCACACAAGCATCCCGCCCCGCAGAAGTTCGAGAGAAGGCTCAGTCATGACTGTCAGCACCCGTGAGTTCGAAGGCCTGCAGATCCCGGCCGCCGGCACCTACAAGCTGGACGCCGCTCACAAGCGGGTCGGCTTCGTGGTCAAGCACCTCATGGTCAGCAAGGTTCGCGGTCAGTTCGCCCAGGCTGACGCCACGATCGTCGTCGGGGAGGACCCGCTGCAGTCCTCGGTCACCGCGACCATCACGACCGCCAGCGTCGAGACCGGCCAGGTCGACCGGGACAACCACCTGCGCACCGGCGACTTCTTCGAGGCCGAGAAGTACCCGACGATGGAGTACCGCAGCACCGGTGTGAAGTCGCACGCGGGCGCCGAGTTCATCCTCGAGGGCGAGCTCACCATCAAGGACGTGACCCGTCCGGTCGAGCTGGTCGTCGAGTTCGAGGGGGCCACCACCAGCCCGTATGGTCAGCACCTCTTCGGTTTCAGCGCGCACACCGAGATCGACCGTGAGGACTGGGGCCTGACCTACAACATGGCTCTGGAGACCGGCGGCGTCATGATCGGCAAGAAGGTCAAGATCGAGATCGAGGGCGAGGCCATCCTCCAGCAGGAGGGCTGATCGCTCGCACGAAGTCCACAATCGAGGCGCCGCCGGGGGATCCGGGCGGCGCCTCGGTTCGTATGGCGGTCCGTCCGTCGGGATGGCAGGGTTGACCGAGCGCAAGCGTTCGTTCACAGAGCGGTGATCGAAAGTCCGTTTCATCCCCGGCTGTCCGGGAGGGATTCATGGGCAAAGATCTGGTGAACGCTGTTTTCTCGCCGCATGATCGCGTTCTGTTCCGGCGGAAGGTCCGCGACTGCTTGGACGTACTGGGCCGGATGCTCGACGCCGAGGCGTTCGAGCCCGGCCACCGGACCACCGGCCTGGAGATCGAGATCAACCTGGTCGACGCGGACGCCGGCCCCACCATGCGGAATGCCGAGATCCTGGCCGACCTGGCCGATCCGTGCTTCCAGGCCGAGCTCGGCAAGTTCAATCTCGAGTTCAACGTGCCGCCCCGATCGATCGCCGGGGACGGTCTCGGTGCCTACGAACGCGACATTTTGGACGGTTTGCGCCGAGCCTCCGAGTGCGCCCGCAAGGGCGAGAGCCGCTTGGCGCTGATCGGCATGCTGCCCACCCTCTCCCCCGGTCATCTGGTGCTGGGCAACCTCTCCGCCGGCGAGCGGTACCAAGCTCTGAACAGCGAGATCAGCGGTGCCCGCGGCGACGTCTTCCAGATCGACATCACCGGTCTGGAACGGTTCGAGGGCAGCAGCGACTCGATTGCGCCCGAGGCCGCCTGCACCAGCGTCCAGTTCCATCTGCAGGTCGCGCCGCCGGACTTCGCCCGATTCTGGAACGCCTCGCAGGCGCTCGCCGCTGCGCAGGTCGCTCTCGGCGCCAACTCGCCGTTCCTGCACGGCCGGCGACTCTGGGCGGAGACCCGGATCGCGTTCTTCGAGCAGGCCACCGATCCCCGGCCGGACGAGTTCAAGGCCCAGGGTGTGCGACCGCGGGTCTGGTTCGGCGAGCAGTGGATCACCTCGGTCTTCGACCTTTACGAGGAGAACATCAGGTTCTTCCCGCCGCTGCTCCCCGAGCTGAGCGACGAGGATCCGGTCGAGGTCTGGGAGAACGGCAAAATCCCTCATCTGTACGAGCTACGCCTGCACAACGGCACCGTCTACCGCTGGAACCGCCCGGTGTACGACGTCACCGGCGGACGCCCCCACCTGCGCATCGAGAACCGCGTGCTGCCGTCCGGCCCGACCGTCGTCGACCTGCTCGCCAACGCAGCCTTCTACTTCGGTGCCGTCGCCGAGTTGGCGGACGAGGACTGCCCGATCTGGCAGCATCTCGAGTTCCCGGTCGCTGCGGAGAACTTCCGGACCGGCGCACGCGACGGTCTGGAAGCGGCAGTGTGCTGGCCAGGACGGGGCGAGGTGCCGGTGGCCGAGCTCATCCTCGACACGCTGCTGCCGAAGGCGTACGCCGGGCTCGACCGGTTCGGGGTGCACCCGGCCCAGCGGGACCGGCTGCTCGGCATCGTCGAGGCCCGCTGCCGGTCCCGGCGCAACGGCGCAGCCTGGCAGACCGAGGCGGTTCGCGCGGCCGAGGAGACTCGCGGCCTGGACCGCTACGCGGCGGTGCGGGACATGACCCAGCGCTACGTCGACCTGCAGCGCACCAACGAGCCGGTGCACACCTGGCCGGTGGGGTGACTACTTACCTTTATCCGAATCGTCCGGGTTGATCCGGGCGATCGTCGGCTCGGCCGGTGGCGGCGTGATCGTCTGCTTTGGAGCGGACGGGCGTTTCGCCGGCGGGCGCGAAGGGCGGGCAGCCTCGGCGACCTCGGGATCGCCCAGGCCGAGAAGCGAGCCACCGGGTTTCTCGGCCGGGCCCGGCTTATCGGTGAGGGCCGGCGCGGTCGGCGGTTTGTCCTTCTCGGCAGCCGGCGCCACCGCCCGTCCGGTTGCTTTCGCGGGAGCTTTCGCAGGGACGGCAGCAGGACCTTTCGCGGGGACGGCAGCAGGAGCTTTCGAAGGGGCGGAAGCTGGTGCGGGTGTAGGAGCGGGCACGGCTGCAGGAGCCGGACGGGTGGCCGGAATCGCCGGGCCCGGTCCAGGCTTTCCGCCCGCCGTGAGGTCGGTGGTCGGAATCGCCGCGGTGTCCACGGCCCGCGCGGCCCGCGCCCGCCTGCCCTGTTCGAGCGTCACGGTCAGCGCCGAGCCGCCCAGACCGGCGAGCACGGCATATGGGGCGATCAGATAGGCCGACTGCAACGGGCCCATCGCGGCGGTCAACTGCGGCGCGAGCAGCAGGAACGAGAACGCCACCAGCAGCGGTCCGACCGCGCCGGAGATCGCCGTGCCCAGGCCGAGTTCACCGTTCCGGGCTGCCGGCCAGGCCGCGGCGAGTCCGATGACGAAGGCTGCGACCAGGGTCAGCAGTGCGCTCGGCCAGTAGATTCCGCCGTACCGGATCGGGCTGACCGACTCGGCGAACTGCCAGCTGGTCAGATAGGTGGCGAAGTCGCGGCCGGTGGCGAGTTCGGCGGCGACGCCGGCGATGGCCAAAGCCCACAGCCAGAGCGCGGTGCCGATCAGGTTGGCCGCCACCGGACCGGATGAGACTGCCCAGAACGCGACGACCAGACCGGCGAGGAGTCCGGCCAGCGCATATCCGCCGGCCACCAGCTGGGGGGAGAGCGTGTCCGCGCGTACCGCTGAGCGGGCCGGAAGCGCGACCAGCGCGACCGACACCAGCGCACCCAGCGCGGATGACGCCGCCAGGAGGAATCGCCAGAGCGCGCGCCACGGTCCGGTCCGGTCCGGTCGCATGCGCCCGGCGATGACCGCGCCGAGCACGGTCGCGCTCGCGGTGATCCACGTTGCCCAGCCGAGGCTGCCCAGCCAGACACTCTCCGCCTCGGCTGCGGTCGTCGGCCAGGTGATCACGCCGAGGCCGTAGCCGAGACCCAGTTGCGCGGCGCCCGCGCCGGCTGCGATTCCGGCCGCGGCGGATGCCTGTGTTGTCCAGCCCTTCTCGGCCATGCCGGGCACTGTACTGGTCTTCGCCGATGTCCGCGAAACGTTCGAGACGTGGCCCGGACCGCTTGCCGGCACCGGAAAACCCCATGTGGCCGCAAGATTCGATACGTTGACGGCTGCGACGAGCGCGGATGTGAGGAGCGGAAGGAACCGGCGATGCCTGAGGAGCGTCCGGAAGATCGGGACGACACTGCGCCGCGCCCGGATGAGACGCGCCCGATGCCACCCGCGGAGGCTACCGAGGCCCAGCGGAATCAGCCGTCCGGTGGCCCCCGATCGGATGACGGCGACGACTCGGTGTGGGCCGGTCGCGCTGTCGTGCGGCCGCCCCGGCGGGGCGATCCGGACTACAACGAGGCGGATTGGGCCGATTTCGGGCCGGCCCAGCAGGAGAGTCGATGGTGGACACCGATCGCCGTCGGCGTCGCGGCTCTGTCGTTGCTGGCCCTGCTCGGGTTCGGGATAGCCGTGATCGTGCAGAACTCCGGCGGCGGGACGGAAGCGCCCGCGCCCACTCCGACAGCGCGCACCGTGACCGACGGCGAAACGGCTCCGAAAGCGCCCCCGCCGACCGTGATCGAGACAGTGAGTGTGCTCCCGACGACCGAGCCGGTGGACACCGAGGTCCTGGTGCCGGCCCTGCGGGGCATGCCGCTGGCGGACGCGCGGGCGGCGCTGGAGCGTACGGGGCTGACCTCCCGGGTGATCCGGCGGAGTAGTGACGCCGAACCGGGAACGGTGATCGACAGCGATCCGCCGGAGGGACGGCTGGTGCCGTCCGATACCCGGATCACCCTGGTGGTCGCGGCTGAGAGCACAGCCGAGCCGAGTCCGCCGTCGGCTCCGACGACGACGCCCAGCGGAGGCTGAGCTCTCAGCGGTGGGTGTCAGCGGTTGGCGCGTGCCGTCCGGGCAGGAATCACACCCGGGCGCGCGGCCGGCTGGCGGCCGTTGCGGGCCCGCGGATCGGGCGCCTTACCGACTGGGCGCAGGCCGTTGACCTGCACGAAGATGGAGCGACGCTCGACCGCGTCGCCGGCTGCGTTGAGCTCGTAACCGTCGAGCCAGACCCAGCCCTCGTAGGTCGGCCAATCGTGAACCCGGATGACCCGGAACAGCATCGGTGATGCGAACTGGACGCTGGCCGCTCTCGTCACGTGGATGACATCACCGGACCGAGGAAGAACCACGTCATCTCCTGCCCTGAGACTGTGTGGGGTGGACTCTGTGTGGCGAACAACCTGTGACACAGATGCACCAGTCTGCCCGGCTGATGCACCTTTGCAAGTCTTCGACAGTGCCAACCATCGAAGACGGTTCCAATCATCGAGGATGATTGCGGAACGTCACCATCGCCGATCACACCACCCACATCCGGGCGAAGGTCCAGACCAAGCCTTCGGTGCTTCGGCGCCCCGTGTTCGGACGTCGTTTCGATGTTTTACGTCTGACTTGCCCGCATCTCTCAAGAACGTTAAGTGATGCAAGCTATACGGAAAGATTGCACCACCAGCGTTGTCGATGCAAGTTGCATGTCAGCCTTCCGTGATCCTCTGTGATCATCGGGTGCCGTGTTGGCAGTCAGTCTGACATTAACCTCAAGTCTCCTTTAAATTGCTTAAAACGGACACAGTAGACCCAGTCATAATGGACATTACACACATAAGGCCGTCCCGGCGCACCGCCGCTGAGCAGCGCGTACGTCCGCAATGTCATTCGGCCATCCCGATGGGTGACGCTTATCGAAAAATGGCGCTACGACGGCACGTCCACATTGTGCGGCGCTCGTTACAGCTTCGGGGCCAACCCATCGATGCCCCGAGATGATCGCAATGCGGACAGAGGAGTCGTTGTGGAAATCGCGACGAAGGGCTTTCGGCTCGACCTGAGCGGCGCGCAGTGGTTCAAGAGCACCCGCAGTGGCGTGGACTGTGACAACTGTGTCGAGGTCGCGTTCGTCGGCGAGGCGATCGCGGTCCGCGACTCCAAGCAGCCCGGCGGACCTGCGCTGATTTTCACGCCGGCCGAGTGGGACGCGTTCGTGGGCGGCGCCAAGGACGGCGAGTTCGACCTCTGAGAAGTCCGGGCCGTAGCTATTTGCCCGATTTTGCCGTCGCTGTGTGCGACTCGCCTCGTTGAAAGCTCTAAGCGCGGACCGGACCGCGCTGACGGCCGGGACGGATCACCGAACGAGGCAAGGCAGAGAGATGACGATAGGTTCCGAGAACCTCAGCAACGGTTCGTCGACGGCGCAGGACCGATTCAGCGGTGGCGTCAGCGCGTACCGGCAGAACCGGCGGGATGCGGCACTGACCGGCGAGAGCAGCGACGGTGAACTGGTGTCCCGCAGCAGCTCGGGTCTGCCGACCCGGTCGCCCGGGCGCTCGCACAGCATCGAGCCGACCAGCGCGCTCGACCGGGCGGCCAAGCTGCCCTCGCTCGACCTGCAGGGCCTGAGCGAACCGGTCTTCGGCTCGACCGGCTCCTGGTCGGACGCGCCGGTGAACGAGTCGATGGCGGACCACCCGCTGCTGCGTGGCCTGCTGCTGGAACTGCCGGCCAGGGGAACGCTGCCGACGTCGGACTGGCTCGACCGCTGGTTCGAGGCGGCACGTTCCATTCTGGAGTTGCTGTACGTGCAAGAGGCAAAGAAGCCGTAGGACGGCTCAGCGGGCGTCGGCCGGAACCCGCTCGCGGCCGTGGCTCAGCGGCGCCATCACGAGCGGAGCCAGCCGGCTGTGCCGCATCGCGGCACGGACCCCGATCACCAGGACGGCCACCGCCATCGCGGTGAGGGCGATAGCGGCCACGCCTGAGGCGCCACTGCCGGGCGGCTCGACCAGGCCGGCGGCGATCGGCAGTCCGACCACCGCGGCAAGGCCGGTGACCTGCAACGGCGCGGCCACCAGCGGATGCGCCGCGGCGGCCCGCAGCGCCGGGGGAACGGGGGCGAGCGGTGCGGTCGCGAAAGCGCCCGCACCGCGCCGGACCCAGCTCAGCCGGCGCAGACCGGCGGTCAGCACGATCAGAGCCGGTACGGCCGGAAGCAGTGCCGCCGTCGGAGCCGAGGAGATGCCCGGCACTGCGGTGGTGATCAGCGGGATGGCGACGAACACCGCCGAACCCACGACGGCCAGCACGGACAGGAGCCCGGCCCGGCGTCGGAGCTCACGGGCCGTACCAGCGGTGGGCAGCCCGTCGACCAGCAGTCCGGCGGCGAGCCAGACAGCGGCGAGGGTGCCGATCAGGATGACGTCCACAGCGGTGTTCACATCGAACAGCGTTCACCGATCTCGCAAGATACGAAACCGGGTTATGCCCGGACCGAACCCCGTGGCGGTCCCCGTAGGGGTCGTCGGACCGTCTGCGAAACGCCTCGTCAGACCGCTGATCAGGCCACTCGTCAGACCGCGAAATCCCGCACCGGCTCGGTGGCCGGCGCCGGCGGTGTCGCCTTCCAGACGCCCAGCTTCTGCGCGGCGAGCCGGGTCAGGTACGCCGGGTTCAGCAGCACGTACCGCTTCCACAGCCGCTTCGGCTCCAGACCGAGACGCCACAGCCACTCGAGCGCGTACTTCTGCATCCACGCGGGCGGGTTCTTCAGCAGGCCGGCGTGATAGTCGAAGGCGGCGCCGACGGCGAGCAACGGCATGTCGAGGAACGGCCGCATCGCGTAGGTGAAGACCTCCTGCCGCGGACAGCCGAGGCCGACCAGCACGACCCGCGCGCCGGACGACTTGATCCGCTCGGCGATCTCGGCCGCCTCACCCGGCTGGGAGCTGCGGAACTTCGACGCCTCCACCCCGGCGATCTTCAGAGCCGGGAACATCTCCATCAGCGCCGGGACGAGCCGGTCGAGCGTGGGCTGGGTGGATCCGTACAGATAGACCGGCAGGCCCTCGGCCGCGGCCTGCTCGACCACCTTGAGGGTGAGGGTCGGCCCGTAGACCCGGTCGTCCAGCCCGGCGCCGTGCAGCAGGTTCAGCGCCCAGCGCACCGGCTGCCCGTCCGGCGTCACCAGGTCGAAGGAGTTGAGCCGGGCGTTGTGCGCCGGATCCTGCACCCCGGTCATCACGCCGTGTACCGCGAGCGCCGTGACGGCGAACGGCCGGTGCTCCCGGGCCGCCTCGATGATCTGCGCGGTCGCCGTGGCGTAGTCGGTCGCGTCGACGAGTACGCCGAGCACGTTGCGCTTACCGCGAGCAGTACCGGTAGGTGTGACGGACAACGGACGACTCCACCCTTGGGAAACAGTGAGGCGGCGAGCATAGCGTCAAACGCGGCGCGGCCACTTTTCAAAGATCTTGCACGAACCGGCGACGGCCACCCCTCCGGGTGACGGTGGATCTTCCACTCTCCCGAGCGGGCTTCTCGCGTACCCCGGAAAGGTGTTGAAAGCCACACAGGGTGACCGACGCCCCAGAAAGAGCGAGGCGCTCCCCATCCTGGATGGGAAGCGCCTGAGCGACTCGTGGGGATGGGGGGAGTTGAACCCCCACGTCCTTTCGGACACACGGACCTGAACCGTGCGCGTCTGCCATTCCGCCACATCCCCATGTGACTAGCCTGGAAGATCATATACATGTCTTCTTCGGCTTGAAGAAGGCTGGTCGAGCCTGCTTCTTGTTACTGGCTGCGACAGACTACGCTGTCGCACGTTACGAGTGCGGTACCAAGCTGAGTTGATATCGCCCCGCGACGCAGGAAACATTAGCACGGCGTCGAGTGGCGTCATACGAGGGTCAGAAGTGCCGGCTGCTCTTGGGCTACGGATGCGCAAGCGGCCGCCGGATACCATCATGTCCTCGGAACCCGAGGAGGAGCCGGTGAGCGTGCTGCAACGCTTCGAAAAGCGATTGGAAGGCCTGGTCGAAGGGGCCTTCGCGAAGGTGTTCAAGGGTGTCGTGCACCCGGTGGAGATTCTGAATGCCATGCAGCGGGAGGCCGAGGCGCACAAGGCCATCCTCGCCGGTGGCCGCACCCTCGTGCCCAACCGCTATGTGATTGATCTGTCGCCCTACGACCACAGCCGGTTGGCGCCGTACGCGGCGGCTCTGGCACAGGAACTGGCGCAGTCGCAGGCCGAGTTCATCGGTGAGCAGGCCTGGACCGTCTACGGCGACGTGATCGTCGAGATCGAGCGTGGCGACGGCCTGGACACAGGCATGTTCCGGGTCACCGCGGAGGTGTACACCGGTGGCGAGGTCGCCCCGGTGCAGCAGCCTGCGTACGACGCCGGCCCGCAGTACTCGCCCTACGACCAGCAGGGCGGCTACCAGCCGCACGGCGGTGGCGGTCACGGTGGCCCGCGCAGCGTCGGTCTGGTCTCCGGTGACGGGCGGACCTACCCGTTGCAGATGGGCTCGACCGTGATCGGCCGCGGCGACCAGGCGAACCTGCGCCTGCCCGACGTCGGCATCTCGCGCCGGCACGCCCGGCTCGACTACGACGGCAACCAGGTCGTGCTGACCGACCTCGGCTCGACCAACGGCACCATGGTCAACGGCCAGCGGGTGTCCGCCGTCGCGCTGAACCCGGGCGACATGATCCAGCTCGGCACCACCACGCTCACCTTCCGAGTGGACGGCTAGCGACCTTGCCCGAATTCGTCCTCACCGTCGCCCGTTTCGGATTCCTGATCCTGCTGTGGATATTCGTGTTCACGGTGGTCGGGGTCATCCGGCGGGATCTCTTCGCGGGTGCCCGGTCCAAGAGCATCGTCGCCAGCCCTCGGGGGGTGGGTGGCGCGGTGCTCCAGGGCCGGCCGGCGAAGGCGAAGCGCGGTAAGGCGGCCCGGCAACTGGTCGTGACCGCCGGCAATCTGGCCGGCACCCGGATCACGCTCGGCGAAGCCCCGATCACGATCGGACGGGCCGAGGACTCGACACTCGTCATCACCGACGACTTCGCGTCCGCCCGGCACGCCCGGCTGGTGCCGCGGGACGGGCAGTGGTTCGTGGAGGACCTCGGCTCGACCAACGGCACCTACCTTGATCGCGGTAAGGTCTCCGGACCCACTCCAGTCCCCCTTGGCGTTCCGATCCGGATCGGGCGCACTTCTCTCGAGTTACGGCCATGACCCTGACCCTGCGCTATGCCGCTCAGAGCGACCGCGGTCTGATCCGAGACCTCAACCAGGACTCCGTCTACGCCGGGCCGCGGCTTCTTGCTGTCGCGGACGGTATGGGCGGCATGGCCGCCGGTGACGTCGCCTCCAACATTGTCATCGCCGCCATGGCGCCACTCGACGACGACGTCCCCGGGGACGCCCTCGTCGACGCCCTGCGGCACGCCGTCGGTACTGCGAATCAGCAGCTACGCGACACCGTCGACGCCAACCCACAGCTCGAGGGAATGGGCACCACGCTGACCGCGGTGCTCTTCTCGGGCAGCAAGTTCGGCATGGTGCACATCGGTGACTCCCGGGCGTACCTGTTGCGCAAGGGTGAGTTCTCGCAGATCACCAAGGACGACACGTACGTACAGATGCTGGTCGACGAGGGCCGGGTCAGTCCGGAGGAGGCGAGCAGCCATCCGCAGCGCTCGCTGCTCACCCGGGCGCTGGACGGCCGCGACATCGACCCGGAGTACTCGGTTCGCCAGGTTCTCAAGGGCGACCGGTACCTGATCTGCAGCGACGGTCTCTCCGGGGTGGTCAGCGCGGAGACCATCGCGCAGACCATGCGGGAGCTGACCGATCCGAAGGCGTGCGTCGAGCGGCTCGTGCAGCTCGCGCTCCGCGGCGGCGGGCCGGACAACATCACCGTGGTGATCGCCGACGCGATCGACGACATCGTCGAGCAGTCGCCGATCGTCGGCGGTGCGGCCTCCATCGACCGGGGCAACACCACGGTCGCCGACAGCTCCACGTCGGCTGCCCGGGCCGCGGCCCTGAAACCGCCGCCGCGCCCGGCCCAGCCCGAGCCGGCGAACGGGTACGAGCCGGAGCCCGCCGGCCATCCGGTGCGCACCAGCCTGATGGTGCTGCTGCTGCTCGCGGTGCTCGGCGGCGGCCTCTGGGCCGGCTGGCAGTACACCCAGGATCAGTATTACGTCGGAGCGACCGACGCCGGGCAACTCGCCATCTTCCGCGGCGTTCCGGGGCAGATCGCGGGCCTGGACCTCTCGACCGTGAGCGAGACGAGCGCGGTCCGGCTGGACGACCTGACCACGGTCGCCCAGGAGCAGGTGAAGCAGGGCATCCACGCCGACAGCCAGTCCGACGCGCAGAACGTGCTCGCCGACCTGATCAGTGAAGAGCCGTCGAACCCGAACCTGAAGCCGGTCTGCCCGCCGGCCGGCACCACGCCGTCCGCCGCGAGCTCAGCTGCGCCGGCCGTCACCACATCCACGGCGCCTGCTGTGCCGAATACCCAACCGTCCGAGAGTGCTCCGACGACCGTGGACCCGCTCGCGTGCCGGACCGTCAACTGAGCACGGCCAATACGTCTGGGGATTTTTCTTGACCGCGCCTTCCGTACCGGCTCCCACGCCCGCCTCCACGGGTGAGATGTCGCGTATCCCGACGGGATGGAAGACGCGCCGTAACGCCGAGCTGGGACTGCTGGCGTTCGCCATGGTCATCGTGGCGGTGTTCGGCGCGACGGTCGAGGCGAACCAGTTCGACGCGATCCGGCCCAACTTCTGGGTGCCGGCCGCGCTGTTGAGCCTGCTCTTCTTCGGTCTGCACATGGTGATCCGGTTCACGGCGCCGTTCGCGGACCCGGTCCTGCTGCCGGCGGTGGCGTTGATCAACGGGATCGGGGTGGCGTTCCTGCGCCGCCTCGACATCGCCCGCGCGATCTCCAACAAGGAGCCGGAGCCCGGCATCTTCGCCGGCACCGGCGGCCGTCAGCTCGCCTGGACGCTGATCTCGCTGATCCTGGCGGCGGTGCTGCTCCTGCTGCTCCGGGATCACAAGATCGTCTCTCGGTACGCGTACACCCTCGGCCTGGCCGGCATCGTCCTGATGATGATCCCGGCGGTGCTGCCCGCCAGCATCTCGGAGGTCAACGGCGCCAAGCTGTGGATCAAGTTCGGATCGTTCTCGATCCAGCCGGGCGAGTTCGCCAAACTGGCCCTGGTCTCCTTCTTCGCGTACTACCTGGTCCGCAAGCGCGAGGTGCTCTCGCTGGCCAGCCACCGGTTCCTGGGCATCGACTTCCCGCGCGGACGGGACCTCGGCCCGGTTCTCACGGTGTGGCTGTTCAGCCTCCTCGTCCTCGTCTTCGAGAAGGACCTGGGCACCGCGCTGCTGTACTTCGGCCTCTTCGTCGTCACCCTCTACGTCGCGACCGAGCGGGCCAGTTGGCTGATCATCGGTCTGGTCCTGTTCTTCGGCGGCGTCTACGTGGCGTACCTGCTGGGTGCTTCGGTGGGCGGCCCGTTCGCCAACTTCTACGACCGTGCCGAGGTCTGGCTGAACCCGTTCGACCCGGAGCAGTACGACCGGGTCGGCGGCAGTTACCAGCTCGTCCAGGGTCTGTTCGGGCTCGGCACCGGCGGTCTGTTCGGCACTGGCCCGGGCGCGGGTTCACCCGGCAAGGTGCCGGAGGTCCGGACCGACTTCATCTTCGCCGGCCTCGGTGAGGAGATCGGCCTGTTCGGGCTCTCCGCGCTGCTGGTGATCTACCTGCTGATCGTGCAACGCGGTCTGCGCGCGGCGCTCGCGGTGCGCGACTCGTTCGGCAAGCTGGTCGCCGGCGGCCTGGCCTTCACCCTCGGGTTGCAGGTCTTCGTCATCCTTGGCGGCATCACCGGACTGATCCCGCTGACCGGTCAGACCACCCCGTTCCTGTCCGCCGGTGGCTCCTCACTGATGGCGAACTGGTTGCTCATCGCGATGCTCCTACGGATCTCGGACGCGGCCCGCCGCCCGGCCACCAGCAGTGGCCCGGAACGGGCCGGGCCGAAGAAAGCACCCACCCAGTTGCACGGCGCCATGACGGAGGTGATCAAGCCGTGAACGCCCCTCTCCGACGCGCCGGCGTGGTCATCTTCGTGCTGTTCGGCCTGATCTTCGCCAACCTGAACTGGGTCCAGGCCTACAAGGCGGACGAGTACCGCACCGACTCACGCAACGGCCGGGTCATGATCGCCGAGTACGAGACGCCGCGCGGTGTGATCGAGGCGGATGGCAAGGCTCTGGCGCAGAACCAGGAGACCGACGACGAGCTCAGATACCTGCGCGTCTACCCGCAGAAGGAGCTCTACGCGCCAATTCTCGGGTACAAGCCGGTCAACCTGGGCGCGGTCGGCATCGAGGCGAGCGAGAACGAATTCCTTTCCGGCGCCAGCGACAAGCTCTTCGCGGACCGGTTGAGCAACATGTTCACCGGGGACGAGTCGGGCGGTGGCAACGTGCTGCTCTCGCTGAACACCAAGGCTCAGCAGGCGGCCTGGAAGCAGTTGACCAACAACGAGCGCGGGGCGAAGAAGGGCGCGGCGGTTGCGATCGATCCGCGTACGGGCGCCGTGCAGGCGATGGTCTCGATGCCGAGCTTCGACCCGAACCCGCTGGTCAGCCACGACATCAAGGCGGCCCAGTCGGCGTACGACAAGCTCAACAAGGACGACGACCAGCCGCTGCTCAACCGCGCGGTGGCCGCGACCCAGCCGCCGGGCTCGGTCTTCAAGGTGATCATGTCGGCGGCTGCCCTGCAGAACGGCTACACCACCGGCACCGAGATGCAGGCCGGCGCTGTCTACCGCGAGGGCGGCGCGACGATCCGCAACTCGGCGGACGAGGTCTGCCCGACCAGCCAGGTCACCCTCAAGGAGGCGCTGACCACCAGCTGCAACACCGCGTTCGCGCGGCTCGGCGTGCAGCTCGGGGCGGACAAGGTCAAGGAGACCGCGAAGGCCTTCGGGTTCGAGGTCGACGGGCTCAAGGTCGGCAACCTGGAGAGCGACTCGGGGCTCACCGTCGCCGCAAGCCACACCGGTGACATCGCGAACCCGGACGGCAGCACCGACACGGCCGCGCTGGCGCAGTCGTCGCTCGGCCAGCGTGACGTACGGATGACCCCGCTCCAGGGCGCGCTGATCGCCGCCACGGTGGCCAACAGTGGCGAGCAGATGCGGCCCTACCTGGTGCAGAAGCTGCTCGGCCCGGACCGGCGGACGATTTACACCGCCGAGCCGAAGAAGCTGCGTGACCCGATCCCGTCCAATGTCGCCAACGACCTCAAGGACATGATGGTCAGCGTCGTCGAGGACGGCACCGGCAAGAACGCGCAGATCGACAACTTGACCGTCGGTGGCAAGACCGGAACGGCCCAGAACGCGGAGGGCGCGGACAACCACGGCTGGTTCATCGGCTTCGCGTTCAACTCCAAGGGCGAGGCGGTGTCCGCGGTCTGCGTCATGCTGGAGAACGTGCCCGGTAGCCGCAGCCCCAGTGCCGAGGCGGCCCGGATCGCCGGGCTCATCATGAAGGCCGCGGCGGGCCAGGGAGGGGACTGACATGATCCGCCCGGGGGTCACGCTCGGTGGGCGGTACCGCTTGGAGGAGCGGATCGCCGGCGGCGGCATGGGCGACGTCTGGCGCGGCACCGACGAGGTGCTGGGCCGTACCGTCGCGGTCAAGATCCTGCTGCCCGCCCTCCTCGACGAGCCCGGTTTCGCCGAGCGGTTCCGCGGCGAGGCGCGGACCATGGCGACCATCAACCACCCCGGCGTGGTGGACGTCTACGACTACGGCAGCGATCAGCAGATCGCTTTCCTGGTCATGGAGTACGTCGAGGGTGACGCTCTGTCCCGCACGCTGAGCCGGGTCGGCCGGCTGACGCCGGCACGGACGATGGCGCTGGTCGCGCAGGCAGCGGACGCGTTGCAGGCCGCACATGCGAACGGCATCGTGCACCGCGACGTCAAACCCGGAAACCTTCTGGTACGCCCGAACGGCACCCTGGTCCTCACGGACTTCGGTATCGCCCGCTCGGCACTGGTGGGGCAACTCACCGTCGCGGGCGCGGTGCTCGGCACGGCGTCGTACATCTCCCCGGAGCAGGCCTCCGGCGACGTCGCCACCTCGGCCTCCGACGTGTACGCCCTCGGCGTCGTCGCCTACCAGTGCCTCTCCGGCCATCGCCCGTTCGACGGAGCCACCCCGATCGAGATCGCGATGAAGCACGTGCGGGAGACACCCCGCCCGCTGCCCGGCGACATCCCGCCCGCGGTGCGCGCCATTGTGGAACGCGCGATGTCGAAAGACCCGTCCGCCCGCTGGCCGAGTGCCTCGGCGATGGCGACGGTCGCCCGGCAGGCCGCGTCCTCGCTGACCACGGCCGTGCAGCAGCCGGTCGCGCATCCGCCGCAGCCGGCCCAGCATCAGCAGCCGGCCCGGGCGGCGCGGCCGACCAGCCCGGCTCCGGCCCGTCCGCAGTCCGGCGCCGCGGCCCGCGCGTCGGTGCCGCGTCCGGTTTCCGGGGCACGCGGCGCTGCGTCGGTGCCGTCGTCGTCGCCTCCGGCTTCGACACCACCGGGTCCCATGCCGCCGCCGTACCGGCCACAGTCGGGGGCGCCGGTCAATGCGTACCCGCCGCAGGCCTCGCCGACCGCCAAGCCGGAGGGCACTTTCGGCCGACAGGTCCTGGTTGTGCTGGCCGTGGTGCTGGCGCTGCTGGTGCTGCTCTGCGCCGGGGTCATCTCTTTCCTGTTACGACATGGCAACGGCACCACCGCCGCTGGCAACACGCTGGGCTATCACAGCAGCTCTGCGGCTATCCTCCGCTCGGGCGTGGTTGCTGACCCAGTGTTGGTGACGTCGTACCGTCTTATGAAGGCCGATGCCCAGCTCGGCCAGATCCGACTGAACGAAGGACGACAGACGTTATGACGGCGCAGGCCCGCCTGCTCGGTGGCAGGTACCAGGTCGGCGAGCTGCTCGGCTACGGCGGCATGGCAGAGGTGCACAAGGGTCGCGATCTGCGCCTCGGCCGCGACGTCGCCATCAAGATGCTTCGTTCCGACCTGGCCCGCGACGCCACGTTCCAGGAGCGGTTCCGGCGTGAGGCGCAGAACTCCGCTGCGCTGAACCACCCGGCGATCGTCGCGGTCTACGACACCGGCGAGGAAATCTCCGCGACCGGCGAGAAGCTTCCGTTCATCGTGATGGAGTTCGTCAACGGGCGGACCCTCAAGGAGGTTCTCGCCCAGGAGCAGCGGATCCAGCCACGCCGTGCGCTGGAGATGATCGCTGACATCTGCGCCGCGCTGGAGTTCAGCCACCGGCACGGGATCATCCACCGGGACATCAAACCCGGCAACGTGATGATCACGCAGAACGGCCAGGTCAAGGTGATGGACTTCGGCATCGCCCGGGCACTGGCCAGTGGTGCCACCACGATGACCCAGACCAGCGCGGTGATCGGTACGGCTCAGTACCTCTCCCCCGAGCAGGCTCGCGGCGAGTCGGTCGACGCACGCTCCGATGTGTACGCGGCCGGCTGTGTCCTCTTCGAGCTGGTCGTCGGCCACCCGCCGTTCGTCGGCGACAGCCCGGTCAGCGTGGCGTACCAGCATGTCCGGGAGGACCCGCGGCCGCCGAGCACGATCGTCCGGGACCTGCCGCCGGAAATCGACGCGATCGTGCTGAAGGCGCTCGCCAAGAACCCGCTGAACCGGTACCAGAGTGCTCAGGAGATGCGTGCCGACGCCCTGCGCGCGGTCTCCGGCCGTCCGGTGATGGCCACGCCGGTGATGAGCCAGGCGGAAACCGTGGCGATGACCAACGGCCCGCGCCAGTGGCAGCCCCAGGGCGCCACCGCCGTGCAGCGTCCGATCCCGGCCTCGGTGGCGCCGCCCGGCAAGCCGGAGAACAAGTCGAACTGGGTGATGGCGGCCCTCGCGGGTCTCGCCTTCCTGGTGGTGGTCGTCCTCGGCGTGGCCCTGGCCCTGCAGAACAGGGACGACGACAACACCCCCACCCAGCCGACGACCGTGACGATGCCGAACCTGGACGGGATGACCCCCGACGAGGCGAACGCCGAGTTGGCCAAGGTCAGCCTGGCGAACATCCAGCCCACCGATCCCAAGATCGAGAAGGACTGCGAGGGTACGATCGTCGCCCAGTCGCCGAACGCGGGCACCCAGGTCGAGGCGAACCAGGTGATCAGCTACACGGTCTGCAACGCTCCGGAGCCGGTGGTGGTCCCCAAGGGACTGGTCGGCGGCACTCAGGGCGCAGCCGAGGCCGCGCTGCGTGCCATCGGGCTCGAGCCGGAGATCCGCGAGGTCCCGTCGGTCCGGCAGAAGGGCCAGGTCGTCGACGTCGAGAAGGCCGGTGAAAAGGTCGACCCGGGCACCCAGATCACGGTCGAGGTCTCCGACGGCAACCTCGTGGAGATGCCGAACGTCATCGGCAAGTCCGCCGAGGTCGCGTCCGCCCTGCTCGCCGAGAAGGGCCTGACGGGGTCGACCGAGGTGGTGCCCGGTGCGGAGGGCAACCCCGGTGAGGTGGTCTCGCAGAGCGTCAAGGAAGGCAAGAAGGTCGAGAAGGGTACGACGATCGTCCTCGGCATCGTCGGGGAGAACACGGATCCGAACCCGGAGCCCTCCGACGGTGAGAGCGAGCCGCCCGGCACCGGTGGCGGCGAGGAAGAGTAGTCCCGGAAAGCCGAAAAGGCCGGTAGCCCTCGCGGGTTACCGGCCTTTGTCGTTCGGTGCCGTCAGGCGGTCACGAACGCCGAGCGGCGCCGGTTCTCCACCTCGGCGGCCAGCGCGGGCGCTTTCTCCAGTGCTGACGGCAGGCCGCACGAGGCCAGCCAGTTCGCCAGCATGGTGTGCCCGCCCTCGGTCAGCACCGACTCCGGGTGGAACTGGACGCCCTCGATCGGCAACTCCCGGTGCCGCATGGCCATCACCACCCCCGACTCGGTCTGCCCGGTCACCTCGATCTCGGCCGGCAGAGTCTCCGGCAGGACGGCGAGCGAGTGGTACCGGGTCGCGGTGAACGGGTCCGGCAGGCCGGCCAGCACACCGTCACCCTTGTGGTGGACCTCCGAGGTCTTGCCGTGCAGCAGCTCCGGGGCCCGGGTCACGGTCGCGCCGAACGCGGCCCCGATCGCCTGATGTCCGAGGCAGACGCCGAACATCGGGAGCTTTCCGGCGTACTCCCGGATCACATCCATCATGATCCCGGCGCGGGTCGGCTCACCCGGGCCGGGCGACAGCAGGATCCCGGCGGCGCCGAACCCGCCCACCTCGGCGACGGTGATCTCGTCGTTGCGCCGCACCTCGCACTCCGCGCCGAGCTGGCCGAGGTACTGAACCAGGTTGAAAACGAACGAGTCGTAGTTGTCGATCACGAGAATGCGCACGTCATCACCTGCTGGGGCTGGGCTCGGGATGGTGGGAGGTGGTGCTGTAGGGGATCTCGTCGGGGGCGTCGGCGTCCGGGTTGGCGCTGCCACCGGGTGTGACCGTTTCTGAATCCACCTGCTCGGTGCCGGCCTCGACCTGCACGTCGTCGAACGGGAGCAGCGGGGTGGCCCAGGGGAAGACCACATACCAGAGCATCGCCCCGATCGCGGTGACCAGCACCAGCGACAGCGTCAGCTTGCTCCAGACCGCTCCGGGGAGTTTTCGCCAGATCCACGCGTACATAAGTCAGGCCTTGATCTCCGCCGGCATGCCGGCGTCCGGCAGCGTCTGGTTGCGCGGCACCGTGTCCACCAGCTTGGCGTGCACGATCAGCCGCTCGTAGTTGTTGAACTTCGGGTTGCAGGTGGTCAGGGTGAGCAGCGCTTCCTTGGGCTTCGCCTTCGGCTTGCCGGGCACCGGGGCGACCACCTCGACCTGGTGGGGCTTGACGATCTCCAGGTCGTAGACGCGGTAGACGTACCAGTTCTCCCTGGTCTCGACGCCGATCACGTCGTCGGTGCGCAGCTCGTCCAGCCGCCAGAAGATCTTCTTGATCCGGTGGCCGGCGATCGAGAAGTTGCCGACCTCGCCGGGCAGCGCGGTCTCCGGGTAGTGGCCCGGGGCGTAGCGGATGTCATCCGGCTGCACGCCGTTGACGACCACCCACTTCTTGTCGAACTTCGGGATGTAGAGGCGGCCGACGAGACCGTCCTTCGGCGCTTTCGGCGCCTTCACGTTGTTGTCCGCGGTCGGCGCGACGGTCGGATCGGCCCACGCCTGGTCGAGCTCGGCGGCCAGGTCGTCCTGCTCGCTCTGGACGGCGGCCGAGTTGCCGAACACCTGATACCCGGCGAATAGCAGCACGACGAGACCGAAAGTGATCATTACTTCGCCGGTGGCGCGGATGCCGGTCCGAATCCGCGAACCGACGGTCGGGCGGGTCAGCTCCGAGTAGACGCTCTTGTAGCCCTCGTCGGTCTGCTCCGGCCTCAGCTTGACCACCCGCTCACCGCGTTTCGGCTTGATGGGCTCGGCCGGCTCGGCCGCCTGGGCGTCATCCGGGCCACCCCCGGGCCGGGTCGCGGACACCGCAGCCGCGCCGACCACGGCATCGGGCCCGGCCGCTTCCCGGGCGGCCTGCGCTGCTGACACGGGCTTGCCGGCCCCAGCCGGCACCGTAGGAAGCTTGCTGGTCGGAGCATCGATCGTACGGATGAGCGCCGTCGCACCCGGATCCGGCGCGGCCCCACCCGCTCGGGCCGCACTGGTCGTCTCACCGCCGGCCGGACTCCACGGCCCGCTCCGGTCCGCCCCGCCAGGGTTGCTACCGGCCCCGACCCCGGTCACGGTCCCGCCGATTCCGCTCGGGCTGCTGCTGCTCCCGGGCGACCAGGTCCCGGTCCGGCCGCTGTCGCCCGGACTGCTCGCCGCGGTCCAGGGTCCGTTCGGGCCGACAGTGCCCGGGCTGCCGGCCGCTGGAGGCCAAGGTCCGTTCCGGTCGGTGTCGCCGGGGCCGCCTACCGCCGGGGGCCAGGGTCCGTTCCGGTCGGTGTCGCCGGGGCCGCCTACCGCCGGGGGCCAGGGTCCGTTCCGGTCGGTGTCGCCGGGGCCGCCCACCTCCGGAGACCAGGGCCCGCGCCGGTCGGTCTTGCTGGGGCTGCCTGCCGCCGGGGCCCATGGTCCGGTGCGGCCGGGGTCACCCGGGCTGCTGCCTGCAGAGGACCAGGTTCCGGTGTCGTCCGGGTTGTTGCCTGCCGGGGACCACGGCCGCCCGGTCCGGTCTGCGTTGCCGGGACTGCTGTCTGCCGGGGCCCAAGGCCCTGTTCGGCCGGGGTTGCTGCCGGCCGGCGGCCATAGCTCCGGTCGTTCGGGGCTGCTGGCGCTGCTGCCGGCTGCGGACCATGTGCCGGTCCGGTCAGCGCCTGCAGTGACGCCGCCAACCGGGGACCACGGCCCGCTTGTCTGTCCGGCGGCGGGTAGCCATGCCTGCGTTCCCGGATCGCCGTCGAGGGAACCGGCCGGGGAACCTACGAATCCGCCGGATCCAGCGACCGTGTCGGGCTGGCCAAGTCCGTTCGGTCGAGTAACCGTGCTGGGTCCGACAAACCCGTTGGGTCCGGCCACCGTGTTGGGCAGGCCGAATCCGTCCGGTCCAGCGACCGTGCGGGGTTCGACGAACCCGTGGGGTCCGGCCACCGTGTCGGGCTGGGCGAGCCCGTTTGGCCCGGCAACCGTGTTCGGTCGGCCTACAGCGTTGGGTTCGGCGAAGGAGTTGGGTCCGGCGAAGCCGTTGGGCCCGGCAATCGCGCTGGGTCCAGAGAAACCATTGGGTCCAGCAAAGCCGTGGGATCCAGCGAAGCCGTTGGGTCCGGCGAAACCATTGGGTGCGGCGACCGTGTCGGGCTGCGTGAACCCGTTGGGTCCGGCCGTGTTGGCGGTGGAGTTCCGGCCCGCTGCGGCCGCGGTGTCCCAGCCGCCCTGTCCGCCGGCGGCGCCATGTCCGCCTGCGCCACCGGGGGCGTTACCCCAGCCGCTGCCACCGGAAGGCACAGGCGCGCTGCTCTGCAGGCGGCTAGGCGGCATGTCCATGTCTCTGACGGCAGGGCCGTCCTCCCAGCCGTTCCCGCCGGCCGCCGCCGGACTCGGTTGACCGGTCGTGCTGGTCGGCGGCCATGGGCCAGTTCCGTTCATCGGAGTCGCTGTCGATGCCTCGCCTCGGCTCGGGAGGCCAGACCGCCCGTCGCCACCCGCGCCGAACACATCCCGGTCGCCAGCGAGGCCCGCTCCGCTGCGGCCTGTGTCCCTGAACGGATCGCCGGCGCCGGCGTGTGCCGTGTCGCTGAGGCCTGTGCTTCGGAACGGATCCACTCCGCTGGGGTTGGGCGCTGCACTGCGGCTGGCGGGCCCGAACGGATCTGGCCCGCTGGGGTTGGGCGCTGCACTGCGGCTGGCGGGCCCGAACGGATCTGGCCCGCTGGGGTTGGGCGCTGCACTGCGGCTGGCGGACCGGAACGGATCTGGCCCGCTGGGGTGGGGTGCTGAGCTGCGGCCTGCAGGCCCGAATGCGTCCGGCCCGCTGGCGTGGGACGACTCGCTACCCAAGGGGTCCCGGCCGCTGCTCGGGGGCGCCTCGCTGGTGGGTCCGGCTGTGAACGGGCCGGGCGGGCGGCTGGGCGTGCCGGCAGCGTCCGTGCTTGAGAGGAAGGCCTCGGCGGGCCGGCTTGCGGCGTCCTGGGAGCGTTGCCGCGCCGTTGCGGCCTCGTCGGCCGCGTTGGTCCCGGCCGCGTTGGTTCCGACTGCGTTGGTTCCGACTGCGTTGGTTCCGGCTGCGTTGGTTTCGGCTGTGCTGCTTGCGGCTGCGGCGGCTTCTGGTGTGCGGCTGGAGCGGGGACTGGCATGGCCGCCCAGGCCGACAGGAGGCGCCAGTGGGCCGCCGGGGACGCCGTCGGCTGAGGTGTCGGTGACGCGGGGGATGAACGCGGTCTGGGCGTCGGCGTCGGGGGCGCGATGGCGGCCCCTGCCGGGCGGGCTCGCCGGGTTCTCCGGGGGAAGGCTCACTGGGCAGCCTGCGCCGATCGGAGGTCGGTCGAACCGTCGTACGCCCGCACTGTCACGTTCTTCTCCACCTTTTCCGTGTAACCGAGCCCGAAGTCGGCGACGGCCTCCCGGAACTGCCTGACTCCCTCTGCGGAGTCCAACGCGCGACCCATGGAGGTGGGTTCGCCAATTGCCGTGATCTTGAAGGGTGGTGAGAAGACCTGGCCGTGAAGGAGCAGCGTGTTGCCGACACAGCGTACCGCGCTCGTGGAGATCACCCGGACATCCATGATCGTCATAGCCTCGGCCCCACCTGCCCAGAGTGCGTTCACGACGGCCTGGACGTCGCCCTGATGGACGACGAGATCGTCGTTGTCCGGAGCGTTGTCGCCGAAGTCGGTGCCCCGCCGGGGTGAATCGTTCAGGGTCACCGTGAGGCCGGGACCGTGCAGGCCGGTGAAGCCGGCGGACTGCCGCATCTCGTCCGCGGTCTCCCGGGCGCTCTTCACCGGCTGGTCGACCTCGGCGAGGCGGGCCGTCTCCTGGTCCACGTCGGCCAGCAGCTCGGCGGCCCGCTCCTCGTTCGCCGTGAGGCGGTCTCGTTTCTCGGTGATGAGTTGTGCCAATTGCGGACGGCGGTCGTCGCGCAGTGCCGTACCGTCAGCCGTTGTCGCGGAGGTGGTGAAGAGCAGACCCGCCGCCAAGGCGATCAGCGGAACCCCTGCTGACCAGATGGATCTGCGCTGATCCCGCCGTGGCCGGAGGCCGCGCGCGGCACGGCGCAGCACGAGCCGCCAGGAGGTCCCCACGGCGCCGTCATCCATGTCGCCGCCTCCTCGAAAGACCACCGAGCCCCCTCAAGACCCGACGCCGAGGTATTTTCCTGCCCCGGCGGGTGCCTGTGTCTGCCTCGCCTTGACTACGCTAGCTGTCGAACAGTATTCGCCACGGGCAGCATTCGGGGATCCCGGAGCCGCTCAGCGGTGGGTTGTTCACCACTTGTTGCCCTCAGGAGATCTCCGTGCCGAAGTCACAGGTTCGCAAGAAGAAGGTCTACACCCCGCCGTCGGACATCAGTCCAGCGGTGAAGGCGGCTGCGTCCAAGAAGCCGAGTCCGCTCTGGTTGCCAGTCACGGCGGTGAGCCTGATCGTCATCGGTATCGCCTGGCTCGTCGTCTACTACCTGTCCTCGCAGCAGTGGCCGGTGGAGAGCTGGGGCTACTGGAACCTGGCGGTCGGCTTCGGCTGCATGGTCGCCTCCCTGGGTCTTCTGTCCCGCTGGCGCTGACTTCGCGGTCCGCGACTACTGCGGATACGTGAAAATCATCGAAAGCGAGCGCACCCCCGCCCGGCGTGGGGTGCGCTTTCGGTTGAGGGGCCGCGCTCCTTGACCTGTGGCGCGCGCCCGTCTATTACTCGTGGGTAACATGGGTGGCGCATCGCCGACCGAGGAGGCACAACGCAGATGGACATCGCGCAGATCGTCGCCACCGCAATAGCGGCGGCCATCACGGTGGTGGCCGTCTACCTTGCGGTGCGCGCCGTGCTGACCATCACCGCGGTGATCAGGCAGGGTCAGCCCGACCCGGCCCGCTTCGCCGATCCGAAGACCCGGACCAAGACCATGCTGGTCGAGACCGTCGGTCACACCAGGATGCTGAAGTGGAGCGCGATCGGCGCGGCCCACTGGCTCGTGATGGTCTCGTTCGTGATCCTGTCGCTCCTGGTCCTCGAGGCGTATTTCGAGGTGGTGGACCCGAACATGGGTCTGCCGATCATCGGGCACTGGGTGGTCTTCGGCCTGGTCACCGAGTGGATCGGCATCCTCGGCATGATCGGCATCCTCTACCTGGTCTTCGTCCGGCAGCGGCAGAAGCCGGGCGCGGTGAAGCGCAGCCGGTTCCTCGGCTCGACCATGTGGCAGGCGTATTTCGTCGAGGCCGTCATCGTCGGCGTGCTGATCTTCGGCTTCCTGATCCGCGGCTTCAAGGTCGCCACCGACCACTTCGAGTACCCGGTGTGGGCCGCGCCGCTCAGCCACGCGATCGGTTCCGTGCTGCCGGCCTGGGAGGACGGCGCCACCTGGGCCGCTCTCATCAAGATCATCATTTCGATGACCTGGCTGATCACCATCTCGCTGAACCCGACGATGGGTGTCGCCTGGCACCGGTTCCTGGCGTTCTTCAACATCTACTTCAAGCGCAGCCCGGAAAAGCCGGCCGGTTCCGGCCTCGGCGCGCTGAAGCCGATGATGAGCGAGGGCAAGCCGCTCGACTTCGAGGAGGCCGACCCGGAGAAGGACCTGTTCGGCGTCAACCAGGTCGAGCAGTTCACCTGGAAGGGTCTGCTGGACTTCTCCACCTGCACCGAGTGCGGTCGCTGCCAGTCGCAGTGCCCGGCGTGGAACACGGCGAAGCCGCTTTCACCCAAGCTTCTCGTGTTGTCGTTGCGCGATCACGCGTACGCAAAAGCGCCTTATCTCTTGGCCGGCGGCGGCAAAGACCTGATGGGTGAGGAGAAGGCCACCGAGGCCCAGCTCGCCCACATGGACGTCTTGGCGCTGGCCGAGGGCAACCGCCCGCTGGTCGGCACCGAGGACGACAACGGGGTCATCGACCCGGACGTGCTCTGGTCCTGCACCACCTGCGGCGCCTGCGTCGAGCAGTGCCCGGTCGACATCGAGCACATCGACCACATCGTCGACATGCGCCGCTACCAGGTGCTGATCGAGTCGAGCTTCCCCTCCGAGGCCGGCGTGATGCTGCGCAACCTGGAGAACAAGGGCAACCCGTGGGGCGCACCGCAGAACACCCGGGAGGACTGGACCAAGGGTCTGGACTTCGAGGTGCCGCGGGTCGGCGAGGTCGAGGACTTCGAGTACCTGTTCTGGGTCGGCTGCGCCGGCGCGTTCGAGGACCGGGCCAAGAAGACCACCCGCGCGGTGGCCACGCTGCTCAACGAGGCCGGTGTGAACTACGCCATCCTCGGCGAGGGCGAGACCTGCACCGGTGACCCGGCCCGCCGCATCGGCAACGAGTTCATCTTCCAGATGCTGGCCCAGCAGAACGTGGAGACGCTGCAGGAAGCCAACGTCAAGAAGATCGTGGCGACCTGCCCGCACTGCTTCAACACGCTGGGCAACGAGTACGAGCAGCTCGGCCTCAAGGTCGAGGTGGTGCACCACACGCAGCTGCTCGCTCACCTGGTCGCCACCGGGAAGCTGACCCCGGTGCAGCCGGTCGACGGCGGGGTCACCTACCACGACCCCTGTTACCTGGGCCGGCACAACCGGGTCTTCGAGGCGCCCCGCGAGGTTCTCGGGTCAGCGATCGCCAATGACGTCGTCGAGATGCCGCGTAACTCCGAGCGGTCCTTCTGCTGCGGCGCCGGCGGCGCCCGGATGTGGATGGAGGAGCGGATCGGCAAGCGGATCAACGTCGAGCGCACCGAGGAGGCCCTGGCCACCGGTGCGAAGACGATCGCGGTCGGCTGCCCGTTCTGCTACACGATGATCGGCGACGGGGTGACCGGCAAGGGCAAGCAGGACGAGATCGAGGTGGTCGACGTGGCCACCGTCCTGCTCCGCTCGCTCAAGCAGGAGGCCTGAGTTCCTGACGTCCCGATGGCCGGTCGCACAGTCGACCGGCCATCGGCCGTTTCAGGAGCCGCCGCCCCCGCCACCACCGTCGCCGCCGCCCCCGCCGTCGCCTCCTCCGCTGTCGCCGGCGGCGACGACCGCGACGACCACTGCCGACTGCACGTTCTGGACGGCACGGCGTACCGCGTCGGCCGCCCAGTCGCCCTCGCTGATCTCCTTGAGCCGGGCCTTGACCAACTTCCGGTCCAGGTCGGCGAAGAGCTTGCGCTCCATCCCGGTGGCGGCCACCAGGGCACAGAGAGCACCGGTACGAGGATCGACCGCCCCGTTCCGCTGGATCGCTCCGATGATCCGCTGCCGGGCCTCACTCCGGGCCACCGGCTCCGTCCCGTACGCCGACGGGTACCTGGTCCGCGGAAAGATCTTCAGCACGGTGCTCCGCTCGGCCCGCAGAACCTCATCGACGACCAGCCGGTCCAGAACCGTCTGCCGGGTGCCCTTGCTGCTGAATTTGCCCACCCAGTGGGCGGCCTTGTGCGGCCGGCTGTCGTCGCCGATCCGGATCAGCGCCTGGTGCAGGATCGGATCGCCGAGCGGTGCCCGGTCCAGCACCACGACCTTTTTGTCGGCGATGTCGATCCGCTCGCCGAGGGCGAGTTCCATCAGCACCGCGCCGCCGAGCCCATGATCGAGCCGGGTGGTGTCGATGATCCGTGCCCCGCGGTCGTCGTGCGCGAGGAGGGTGAACTCTTCCATGAGGTTCATACCTTGACGGTAGAACCACTTGTCATCGACACGGTTAGTGCCGGATGGTCCCGGTCCGGCACAATGAGGTCCGAGGTGAAGCGATCATGGACGGCCTGTTCCTGACCGCGGTGCTCCCGTTGGCCGCATTCGCGCTGCTCACGGCGGGCAACGCGTTCTTCGTGGCCGCCGAGTTCGGGCTGGTCACGGTCGACCGGGCAGAGATCGACGCACGCGCCACCGCCGGCGACCGCCGAGCCCGAACCGTTCGGAACGCCCTGCACGGCCTCTCCTTCCAGCTCTCCGGGGCGCAGCTCGGGATCACCTTGACCGCCCTGCTCACCGGCTATCTGGCCGAGCCGGCGCTGTCCGAGCTCTTCACCCCGATCGTCGAGCCGCTGGCCGGGTCGTCGACCGAGACCGTCACGCACGTCTGCGCGCTGGTCGTGGCGACCCTTCTGTCGATGTTGTTCGGGGAGCTCGTACCGAAAAATGCCGCCCTGGCCCGCCCGATGCGCGTCGCCCTGCTGACCGCGGCGCCGCTGCGTGGCTTCTCCACGCTCTTCAAATGGCTTATCGCCGCGCTGAACGGCACCGCGAACTGGCTGGTCCGCCGGCTCGGCATCGAGCCGCAGGAGGAGCTGGCCAGCGCCCGCTCCCCGGAGGAGCTGGGCCTGCTCGCGGCGATCAGTGCCCGGGCCGGCGCGCTGCCCAACGAGACCGCGACGCTGCTGCGCCGCACCATCCGGTTCGGCGAGAAGCGCGCGGCCAAGGCCATGACGCCACGCGTCGACGTGGTCGGCCTGAAAACCACCGCGAGCGTTGCGGATCTGATCACGGTGGCGCGGGAGACCGGGCACACCAGATTTCCGGTGTACGAGAACACGCTCGACGTGGTGACCGGAGTGGTCGGCGTGAACCAGGCGCTGGGCGTGCCGCTCGAACGACGGGCCGCGACGCGCGTCTCCACCATCGCGAAGGAACCGGTCTACGTGCCGGAGAGCCTCAGCCTGGACAAGGTGCTGGCCGCGCTGCGGGCGGCGGATGCCGACCTGGCGATCGTGGTGGACGAGTACGGCGGCACCGACGGCGTGGTCAGTGTCGAGGACCTGATCGAGGAACTGGTCGGGGAGATCGCCGACGAGTACGACATCGACCTCGGGGAGACCGGCACCCAGGAGCTGACGGCGCCCGGCGGGGAGAAGACATTCCTGGTCGACGGCCTGCTCCGGGAGGACGAGGTGTCCGAGCAGACCGGCTTCCGGCTGCCCGAGGGACCGTACGAGACGCTGGCCGGCTTCCTGCTCGCCCGGCTCGGCCACATCCCGGTGGTCGGCGAGTCGCTGGAGGAGCACGGGTGGGAGTTCACCGTGATGGAGGTCGACCGGCACCGCATCGAGCAGGTCCGCGTGGTCGCCCCGCCGGAGCCCGCCGATGACTGAGCTGCTGTTCGTCGCCGTTCTGCTGATCGGTAACGGCCTCTTCGTGGGCGGCGAGTTCGCGTTGATCGCGTCCCGGCGTACCGTGCTGGAACCGCTGGCCGAGTCGTCGCAGGCGGCGCGCTGGGCGCTCTCCGCGATGAGCCAGATCCCGCTGATGATCGCCGGGGCGCAGCTCGGCATCACGATCTGCACGCTGGTGCTCGGTGCGCTCGCCGAGCCGACCATCGCCCACCTGCTCGAAGGCCCGTTCGCCGCCACCGAGCTGCCGGCGAACCTGGTGCACCCGATCGCCTTCGTGATCGCGCTGGTCATCGTGACGTTCCTGCACACGGTGATCGGCGAGATGGTCCCGAAGAACATCACGCTGGCCGGACCGGAACGCTCCGCGCTCTTCCTCGGCCCGTTCATGCTGGCCTTCTGCACCGCGACGAAACCGCTGCTCAACGCGATGCGCTGGGCCTCCCGGCTGATCCTCAAGCTCTGGAAGATCGAGACGACCGACGCGGTGAAGACGGTGTTCACCGCCGAGGAACTGGCCGGCATGGTCACCCAGGCGCGTACCGAGGGTCTGCTCGGATCGGAACAGTACGCCCGGATCCACGCTGCGCTCGGCCTCAACAGCCGTACCGCGGCGGACACGTTGCTGCCCTGGTCGCGGGTCACGACGGTGGCTGCCGACGTGTCGCCGGCGACGTTGGAGGCGGTGGCGACCCGCAGTGGCCGCTCGCGCTTCCCGGTGGTCCAGCGTGACACCCGGCGGGTGCTGGGCTTCGTGCACGTCAAGGACGTTCTCGAGTACGCGGCGACGCAGCGGCGCCTGCCGATCCCGGCGGACGTGATCCGTCCGCTGGCGGTGGTGCCGCCCGACCGCAGCCTTGCCGATCTGCTGCTCACCATGCGGCGGGACCGGCTGCACATCGTGCTCGTCAGCGACGGGCGGCGGCCGCTCGGAGTGATCACTCTGGACGACGTGCTGCACGCCGTAGTGGGTGAGCCGGCGGGGGCGGCGCATTCGGTCACGCGATTTGCTCTTTAGGTGGCAATCTGGACAATAGCCCCATGTTTCGCTTACGGCGGTGTGCCCTACCGCTCGGTGTCCTACTCGCTGTGGCCGGCGTTCTGCACGCACAACACGCCCACGCCGGGCGCACCCCGCCGGCCGGTGGGGTGCTGGACACCCGCACCGAAATTCCCACCACCGTTCCGGCCGGGCAGATCCGGGTCGCCGACCGGCCGGTGACCGTCCGGTACACCTTCGACCAGGGCACCGGCCGTCCGATCGCCGACCTGACCGGACGGCATCACCTGCACCCGATCGGGCAGAACGGTGGGCTGCTGCGACTCGTACCGCAAAGGGGTGGCCTGGCCGTGGCCTACCCGAACCGATGCGCCCTGCCGCGCGAAGGGGATTGCCCGCGGGCGATCCTGGAAGGTGTACGCGACGACGGCCTCAATCCCGGTCGCCGGCCGCTGCGCTACGGCGCGTCGATCCTGATGACCCACGCGGACCTGGCCGACGGCGCCAATGTCGTCCAAAAGGGATATTCGGTCGGCGGGGTGAGCCAGTTCAAGCTGCAGGTCGACCACCGGCAGGGGCATCCGAGCTGCGTGATCGCCGGGCAGCGGGCGCGGATCTACCGGGCCGAGCCGCTGATCGACGTGGCCGACGGCACCTGGCACGACCTGGAATGCCACCGCACCCCGAACCGCCTCACCATGATCGTCGACGGCGCGCCGCGCGCCTGGGTGCCGGTGCCGCCGATGCTGTCGATCGCGAACGCGGAACCGCTGCGCGTCGGCGGCAAGGGCCCCGGCCGAGGCAACGACCAGTTCGCCGGCGCAATCGACGACGTTTTCCTCACCATCGGCGACCTCAAGCCGGCCGCCGCCGGCCCTTGCGCCCCCCGCTGCGCGCCCGGCACCCGCCGCTCATCCAGCCCAGCCCCAGCCCGACCCGCAGCGCTGACGGTGCAGACCATCAGGAAGGCCGGGCCGACGCACCCCGCGCCGACCGCCTAGCTGGGCCGACCCCCGACCCAGCCGACGCTGGCGGTTCTTTCAGCGGCCGGCAGGCAGCGCTGAGCGTCAGCCGCGGGCCTCGGCTGACGGTGGGCGTTGTTTCAGCGGCCGGGAGGCAGCGCTGAGCGTCAGCTGGGGGGCTCGGCTGACGGTGGGCGTTGTTTCAGCGGCCGGGAGGCAGCGCTGAGCGTCAGCTGGGGGGCTCGGCTGACGGTGGGCGTTGTTTCAGCGGCCGGGAGGCAGCGCTGAGCGTCAGCTGGGGGGCTCGGCTGACGGTGGGCGTTGTTTCAGCGGCCGGGAGGCAGCGCTGAGCGTCAGCTGGGGGGCTCGGCTGACGGTGGGCGCTGTTTCAGCGGCCGGGAGGCAGCGCTGAGCGTCAGCTGGGGGGCTTGGCTGACGGTGGGCGTTGTTTCAGCGGCCGGCAGGCAGCGCTGAGCGCCTACCGAAGGACATGGCTGACGTTGGGCGTTCTTTTCAATGGCCAGGAAGCAGCACTGGGCGTCAGCCGAAAGGCATTTGCTTTTCGGAGAGCGAAGCGAATCCAAAGCCCAGC
Source organism: Actinoplanes sp. NBC_00393 (assembly GCF_036053395.1). Taxonomy (NCBI): domain Bacteria; kingdom Bacillati; phylum Actinomycetota; class Actinomycetes; order Micromonosporales; family Micromonosporaceae; genus Actinoplanes; species Actinoplanes sp. NBC_00393. The sequence continues at coordinate 8,599,111 of NZ_CP107942.1, forward strand.
CACAATCCAACCCGCAAGCTCCCCACCCTCCGCAACCCACGTAACGCGGGGTCTGGGGGCTCGGCCCCCAGGCGGAATGCGAAGTCCCCCTGGTCTGCGCACTCCGCAGACAGGGGGACCCCGGGACTGAGCGGGTGACGGGAATCGAACCCGCACTGTCAGCTTGGGAAGCTGATGTTCTGCCATTGAACTACACCCGCAAGCGGCCCCACTGTACCTGATTATCCGGGTCGGTGGCGGGACCGCCCCGGACTCAGCTGGCGACGGCGAGTGTGGGGCGTAACTTGCTGGGTGCGCGCCATGTCTGGGCGTAAGCCGGGACGAATGGGGACGCCGCCAGCGGGAGGGCACCGGCTGGGCCGTGGTGGCGGAGCATGGCGGTCTCGATGGTCAGCTCGTAGAGCCGCCAGTCGACGTCGGGGGAGGCGTGCAGGGCGCCGGCCAGGCGGGTGACGGTGAGTGGGTCGTGGACCGGGGTGGCGTGGCCGGTCAGGCAGGCTTCGTCGTCGTTGTCCTCCGGCGGGTAGGAATGCAGGGCGTATCGGCCGTCGCGGTCGAGGTCGCGGCGTTTCGGCGAGTCGACTATGAAGCAGTAGAGGCCGTCGTCGGTGAAGACCGGCGAGACGGGGTGCACGCGGGGGCCGCCGTCGGGGCGGATGGTCGCCAGGTAACCCATGCCGGGCCCGTACTGCTGGAGGAGCGCACGGATGCCGGCGGCCAGCATGGGCTCGGCGGCGGCGAAATCGGACCAGGAAGCCATGAGAGCATCCTATCGAACATACGTTCGACACATCCACCGAACACGCCGATCAGGACACCTCGGTATGGTGTTGCGATGCTGCTCTCCGACCGTGACCTGGTCTCCGAGATCAAGTCGGGCGACCTCTCGCTGGAGCCCTTCGAACCGTCGCTCATGCAGCCGTCCAGCATCGACGTTCGGCTGGACCGCTTCTTCCGGGTGTTCAACAACCACCTGTACACCCACATCGACCCGGCCGAGCAGCAGGACGATCTGACTGCCGAGGTCGAGGTCGAGGACGGTCAGCCGTTCGTGTTGCATCCGGGCGAGTTCGTGCTCGCGTCCACCCTTGAGGTGATCACCCTCGGTCACGGGCTGGCCGCGCGGCTCGAGGGCAAGAGCAGCCTGGGGCGCCTGGGCCTGCTCACCCACTCGACCGCGGGGTTCATCGACCCCGGCTTCTCCGGCCATGTGACGCTGGAGCTCTCCAACGTGGCGAATCTGCCGATCAAGCTCTGGCCGGGCATGAAGATCGGCCAGCTCTGCATCTTCCGGCTTTCCAGCCCGGCCGAGCATCCGTACGGGTCAGCTGTCTACGGTTCGCGCTACCAGGGTCAGCGGGGCCCGACGGCGAGTCGATCCGCGCTCAATTTCCGGACCTGGCCCACCCGCTGAACAGGCCGGCGGTCAGGCGCGCTGGACGCGCAGGCCGTTCGCGGACGCCGCGCCCAGCACCTGGTTGATCTGTGCCGGACTCAGCCCATTGGTCGGGATCGGCAGGAATCGGGTGCCGCCCAGTCCGAACAAAAGCTGACCCCGGAGCTGCTCGACCGAGCGAAAGGCACGCCATGCGTACGAGTGACGGCTCTCCGCGTCGGCGCTGGCCACGCCGCCTTCGCTGATCTCGAACGTGGTGACCTGACCGGTGCGCATCGCGCGCCGCGCAGTGTGGTTGAGCAAAGCCATCGGGGTGAGCACGGCGAGGGCCACGCCGCCGACCAGCAGGAACGGGTTGATTCCGTCGACCAGGGCGGCGAGCAGGAAGGCCCAGCCGGCGACCCGGGCAATCAGGACGGGCCGGCGCAGGCTGTGCCGGGTGGCGGCCGCGATCAGAGCCGGGTCGGGGGCCGCGGTGATCTGGATCTGCACAGGGTGAAAGGTAGCTTTTGCCCGGGGCAAATCGTCACTAGCCGGATGGTCCGCCTGTCCTCGGCGGCCGCTGACCGAAACCCGGCTTGTGTCGGCTCGCGGAGGACCGCGGCCTCACCCGATCGGGCGAATCCGCCCAAATCCTCGCCGGCTTCTGATCGGTGGGCCGCTCGCCGTGGTGGCTGACCGGGTTCGTGAACCAGGGAGTCGGATCCCGAGATGGCAGGGAAGCAGCGCGGTCAACGGACGCGGGAAGCAGGTGCAGAAGCGGGGGAGGCCCGATGTGGGAAATTGCACCGGGGTCGGTCCGGGTCGCGCGGATCTACGATGGCGGCGTGTATCTGATGATTTCGACGTACCTGAAGCCGCTCGCTGAGGTTGACGCCGCCCGCGAGGATCACCTGAACTTTGTCGCTGATCTGGAGAAGCGGGGCTTTTCGGTCACGGCCGGTCGTCAGGATCCGCCGCTCGGCGGGATCATCCTGCTGGACGTGGACACCGAGGCCGAGGCTCAGGCCTTGATCGCCGACGACCCCTATGTGCAGCGCGGCCTGGCCGCCTACACCGCCACCGGCTGGCAGATCAGCCGCGGCGCGCTGGCCGGCTACCAGCGCACCCGCAGCAGCTGAGCAAACCGAGGCCCGCAGCTCGAGCGCGAGCGGCCGCCGCCGAAACGAGCGAGCGGCCGCAGCTTGAGCGCGAGCTGACGCGAGCGGCCGCGGCTAAAACGAGCGAACGGCCGCAGCTCGAGCGCGACCTGACGCGAGCGGCCGCGGCTGAAACGAGCGAGCGACCGCAACTCAAGCGCGGGCAGACGCGAGCGGCCGCAGCTGACGCGAGGGGCCGTGGCCGAAGCGAGTGGGCAAGGCCGAAGCTAGTGGGCAAGGCCGAAGCGAGTGGGCAAGATCGGAGCGGGATTACAGCTCGGCGAGGACCCGGGCGGTGTTCCATTCCGCGATCCGCCGCATCGGCTCCCGGTCAGGAAAATCGCCGTCGAGCAGCAGCAGGGGCCCGGCGACGAGCGACAGGTACTGCACCAGCCGGTACAGCGCCATCCTCGCCGGGTCCAGCTCGACCGTGTGCAAGAGCGGATAGTCGGCGTGGAAGCGCAGCTCAAGGAACGCATGCTCCCACTCGGCATCGAAAACCATCGCGCCCTCGATGTCGATCATGACCGGTTCCCCGGCCGATGACATCAGCACATGGTCCGGTCCCAGCTCGCCGTGGATCCAGCCCCATCTCGAGCGAGGTTCGACAGCGGCCAGGCGCGTGCTCAACGCGTACCCCAATCGCTCCTTTTGGGCGGCGATGACCGGAACGCGCGCTGCGGCCTCGGCCAAAGCGCGGCGGCCGCGTTCCGCGATGATCTCCTCGCACGGCGACGGATCATCCGGGCGCACACCCGCCGCCGCATGCATGCGATGCAGCTGATCACGCAGCCGGCCGAGCGCCTCGCGGCCTGCGGCCACATCGCGCGCCAGCAGATCCTCCAGCGAGCCACCCCGGACGTCCTCAACGAGGGCCAGGTCCGTGCCACCAAGAGCAAAGAGCTCCGGCACGCGTACGCCCAAAGCGCCCAACCGTTCCCGCCGGTCAAGAAACGCCGCCCGGCTGGAGGTCGCCCCGAGCGGACCGACCGCGAGCACAGTCTGCGCCGGCCAGTAGTTCTCGTCACGATGCCACCGGTAGGCCAGACAGCTGCCCCCGTCGGCGAACCGAAGCCGGTAGACGCCCTTGGCCGTCCCGCCGCTGAGCCGTTCGGAGGCGACCAGCTCCCGGTCCCCGAACGCGGACCGGATCGGTTCGGCAAGATCGGCATGGTCCACGTTGGTGCGCACCGCGTGACCCTACGGGTCGAGGTCGGCTCCGGTCAGCAGACTTTTGATCCGCAGCTCGGCGGTGACCGCGGGCGGGCACTCGTCGACGATCACCGCCGTGCCCAGGTAGCGACTGCCGAACAGATCACGCAGTCCGCGGGCCTGAGCGCCGGTGGCGGCCCAGTCGTCGACGACGAGCACCCGGTCGTGGTCGGTGATCAGCCGCTGGCGTACGCCGAGGTGTTGAACATCACCCCGATGATCTGCAGGCACCTCGGCCCAGATCATCGGTTCGGCTATGGGGCGGCGAGCGCCGGCCCGGTAGGCCTCCACGAACCCGATGCCGAGCGCCCGCGCGACCAGCGGACCGAGCAGAAATCCGGTCACTTCGGGGGCGACCACCACAGTTGGCTGCTCGGCCCGGAAGAATTCACCCAGCGCCGGGCCCAGACCGTCCAGGATCTTCGGTTCCCGCCACCAGCCGGACCGGTCGCTGACCAGATATTCGCTGTTCGGAGCGGGGTTGGTCCAGCGGAACTCGGAGCGCAGAAGATCACGGAGATCGTGGGTCACGGGAACATCCTGTCACCGTGTCGCAGCCCTTCGTGGACCGACCGAATGACGCCGGGACTAACAGGCGGACAGACTCGTCTCAACCTAGGGGTCAAGTTGATGCCCGACGTGGGGCCGATCGGGCATGCTGTTCCCCGAACCCATGCCTAATCTCGCGCCGGGCCGCCGCCCGCTGAGCCCAGAGAACCGCGCCGGACTCGGCGCGGCCCTTGTGCTGCTCGCTGTCGTGTCCGCCGTGGAGTTCGCGGACGGTCCGCCGGCCGACTTCGTGGGGCTGCTGGCGACCGTGCCGTTCGTCGCCGCGCTGTTCGCCGGCTGGCAGATGGTTCTCGGGGTCGGCGTGCTGGCCACGGTGGTCGGGGCGACCTTCGTCGGCACCGCCGGCGACCATGACATGACCGGCCTGGTGAACCTGATGGGCATCATGCTGGCCACCGGGGTGGCGGCGGCCGGCGCGACGATCCGCCAGCGGCAGGCCGAGCGGATCGCCGAGCTGCTGCGCCTGGCCGCGGTCGCTCAGCAGGCGGTGCTCCGGCCGATCGGGCCGCAGGTCGGCTCGCTCGCGATCGCCGGGCGCTACATCTCGGCGACGGCCGCGGCGGACATCGGTGGGGACCTCTACGAGGCGCTGAACACGCCGTACGGGGTTCGGATCATCATCGGTGACGTCCGCGGAAAGGGCCTGGACGCGGTCCGGCTGGCGAGCATCGTGCTGGGTTCCTACCGGCACGTGGCGTACGAGAAGCCGGACATCAAGGCGATCGTGGCGGATCTGGACCGGGCGGTGGCCCGCAGCGTCGGTGACGAGGATTTCGTGACCGCGGCCCTGGTCGAGGAGCGCGGCGGCACGCTGACCATCGTCAACTGTGGACATCCTGCCCCGCTGCTGTTGCGGCGAGGGCAGGTCATCCCGCTGGAGCCGCCGGCCCCGGCGCCGCCGCTCGGCTTCATGCCCGAGGTGAAGGCGCGGGTCGAGCGGCTGGAGCCGGGTGACCGGCTGCTGCTCTTCACCGACGGGCTCGGTGAGGCCCGTCGGGAGGGCGAGTTCTTCCCGACCGCCGACCGGGCCTGGCGGCTGCTCGGCCACGGCACCGTCGGGGACGGGCTGGCGTCGCTGGAGACCGCCCTGCACGACTGGGTCTACGGCCGCCTCGAGGACGACATCGCCCTGGTCCTGCTGGAGTATTCGGGGCCGGACGGCGGCGCTGCCGTTTCCGTGCCCAGCTGGGAAGTCGGAGCTGCCGGCAGCTGACTAAGCTGCGGTCTCCTCCGGTTCGACCGGCGCCGGGGAGACCGGCGCGGGCACCGGCGGTACCGGCTCGGGCTGACGGTGCCGGCCGACGTAGTTGCGTGGCTGGTTGGCCTGGCGCGGCTCCGGAATCAGGCTCTTGATGGTGGCGAACATGGCGTCCCCCTGAGTCATCGGCGAAACGTTCTTCGCTGTCTATCCGGTGAAACGAACCTTCATCGCCCGCGATACGTGGTCTGAGTGTCGAAGTCCGCAAATGGCCGAACGGCTGTATCGCATGCCACCTGATCGGAGACGTTTGGGCCACGAACCGACGGACAACCGCCCCTTCCTGGTGGGTTCACCCGGAAGTCCTGCCCGGGTTGTCGGTGCCTACCGATCAGTAATACAGTGGGGTTACTGACGGGTAACTCGCGTCCGGAGAGCGGGGCCAAGCACCATGACGCACTACAAGAGCAACCTTCGGGACCTCCAGTTCAACCTGTTCGAGGTCTTCGGAGCTGACAAGGCGTTCGGCCAGGCGCCGTTCGACGAGATTGACGCGGAGACCGCGCGCGACGTGCTCGCCGAGGTCAACCGGCTGGCGCGCGAGGATCTCGCGGCCAGCTACACCGAGGCCGACCGGAATCCTCCGGTCTTCGACCCGGCGACGCACACCGCGCCGCTGCCCGAGTCGTTCAAGAAGTCCTACGAGACCTTCATGGCCTCGGAGTTCTGGCGGCTCGACCTTCCTTCCGCGCTGGGCGGCACGATGGCCCCGCGGACCCTGTGGTGGGCCATCGCCGAGCAGGTGCTCGGTGCGAACGCCCCGATCTGGATGTATTCGTCCGGTCCCTCGTTCGCCCACGTGGCGTACACCGAGGGCACCGAGGAGCAGAAGCAGTGGGCGAAGCTCTTCGTCGAGAAGCAGTGGGGCTCGACCATGGTGCTGACCGAGCCGGACGCCGGCTCGGACGTCGGCGCCGGCCGCGCCCGCGCCATTCCGCAGCCGGACGGCTCGTGGCACATCGAGGGCGTCAAGCGCTTCATCACCTCGGGTGAGCACGACCTGACCGACAACATCATCCACTACGTCCTGGCCCGCCCGGTGGGCGTCGAGGGCGTCGGCGGCCCGGGCACCAAGGGCCTGTCGCTGTTCATCGTGCCGAAGTACCACTTCGACGCGGAGACCGGCGAGTTGGGCGAGCGCAACGGCGTCTACGCGACGAACGTCGAGCACAAGATGGGCATCAAGGTCTCGAACACCTGCGAGATGACCTTCGGCGAGCACGGCACCCCGGCCAAGGGCTGGCTGCTGGGCGACAAGCACGAGGGCATCCGCCAGATGTTCATGATCATTGAGTACGCCCGGATGATGGTCGGCACCAAGGCGATCGCCACCCTGTCGACGGGTTACCTCAACGCGCTGGAGTACGCGAAGAACCGCGTACAGGGCGCCGACCTGGTGCAGAACACCGACAAGGCCGCGCCTCGGGTCAGCATCACCCACCACCCGGACGTACGCCGTTCGCTGCTCCTGCAGAAGTCGTACGCCGAGGCCCTGCGCGCCCTGGTGATCTACACGGCCAGCTGGCAGGACAAGGTTCTGATCGCCGAGGCGGCCGGCGACGAGAAGGCCGCCAAGGCCGCGAGCCGGGTCAACGACCTGCTGCTTCCGCTGGTCAAGGGCGTCGGCTCGGAGCGGGCGTACGAGCTGCTCGGTCACGAGTCGCTGCAGACCTTCGGCGGTTCCGGCTTCCTGCAGGACTACCCGCTGGAGCAGTACGTCCGGGACGCGAAGATCGACACCCTGTACGAGGGCACGACCGCGATCCAGAGCCTCGACCTGATCTTCCGCAAGATCGTCAAGGACAACGGCCGCTCGCTCGCCGCGGTGGCCTCCGAGATCCAGGCCTTCGTCGAGAGCGAGGCCGGCAACGGTCAGCTCAAGAACGAGCGGCTGGGCCTCGGCAAGGCGCTCGCCGAGATGCAGCAGATCCTCGGCACCACGCTGGGCTGGCTGCAGGCGGTTCAGGGCGGCGAGGCCCGCGAGCTCTACAAGATCGGCCTGACCTCGCGCCGGGTCCTGCTGGCGCTCGGCGACGTCGTCCTCGCGTGGCTGCTGCTGCGCCAGGCCGAGGTGGCTCTCAACGCGCTGAACGGTGACGTGTCCGAGGCCGACAAGAACTTCTACACCGGCAAGGTGGCGGCGGCCCGCTTCTTCGTCCGCGAGGTCCTGCCCCGGATCGGCGCCGACCGCCGGATCATCGAGAACACCAACCTGGACGCGATGGACCTCTCCGAGGACGCGTTCTGATCTGAAGCTTTTCCCACTCTCCTGAAAAAGACGAAGGCCGGCGGACAAGGGCGTCCGCCGGCCTCCGTTTTCGTATGGCGCAAAACCGACGTGACGAAACCGTATCGACGTGTCGTATGATCCTCGGCAATCTCCTGAGTGGATCTTCGTGCGGAGCCTTCGTTGCGCCTTGTCTCGTCATTGCTGATCTCAACTTTGCTCGTCGGCTCGTGGGCGGCCCCGGCCGCCGCTTCCGCGCACGACTTCGAGGTGCTGCCAGGCCGTCTCGTGGTCGGTCTGACCACGTCCGCGGACCCCGCGCGGGTGCTGGAGCGTCTCGGTGACCTCGCCCTCGCCAGCCGCCCGGTTCCGGGAATGTCGGCCATGGTGGTCGACGTGCCGCCGGATCGCGCCGAGGAGGCCATGCGGAAGGCTTACGGCACCGGAGTCCGCCATTTACGGTCCGACGTGAAGCTCGTGCCCGGTGGGGAGCCTGGGCCCGGTGAGACCGGGACGCTGGAAACCGTGCGGATGCCTGCTGCGAAGACGTGGGCCACCGATGGGCGGGGCACGATCGTCGGCGTGGTGGACACCGGTGTCAGCCCGACGGCATTGTTGCCCGCTGGCCGGATCCTTCCGGGACAGGACTTCGTGGACGGTGATGCCGACGCCACCGACGAGGACGGACACGGCTCGCTGGTGGCGAGTCTGATCGCCGGCACGGGGGAAACCGGCGTCTGTGCCCAGTGCCGGATCCTGCCGGTCCGGGCCATGTCCGGCCGTGACGGTGGCACGGCATCCGACCTTGCGGCCGGCATCGTCTGGGCGGTGAAGAACGGGGCTCGGGTGGTCACCGTGACGGCGTCCGGGTGGACCAGCAGCGACGTGCTCCATGACGCCGTCGACTACGCCAGGGTTCACGGTGTGCTTGTCGTGGGCTCCACCCACCTACCCGCGATCGCCACCCCGGATCTGTCCAACCGGCCCCGGGAGGGCCTGACTGTCGGCGCCGTGGACGGCGCAGGCCGGAAGGGCCCGGGCACGCTGCCCAGCCATGGTTACTGGACCGACGTGGCGGCCGCCGACAACCTTCGGGTGCTCGGCGAGCAGCACCTCGATGGTGGCGTCGGTGCGATCGCGGTCGTCTCGGGCACTGCTGCTCTGGCCTTCGCCGCGAAGCCGGGCGCCACGGCGGCCGAGGTGCGCGAGGCGATACTGCGGACCGCGATCCCGAGCCCCGAGCTGGCCGAGGACGCGCCGATCCTGAATGCCGGTCGGCTGCTGAGCGAGTTCGGCGCGGCCGACCGGCAGGCGCCGAAAGTGAATTCGACCGGCCTGGCCGCCGGTCAGGTCATCACCGCCACTCCGGTCGAGGTGCGTCCGGTCGTCACCGACGACCACGCGGTAGCACGTGTCGAGGTCGTCGTGGACGGTGAGGTGATCGCCGAGCGTGGCACGCCGTGGGCCGAGCCGCTGCGGTTGTCGGCGCCCGCCGGCTGGAGCGGGGACAAGACCATCACGATCCGTGCCTACGACGACGCGGGCAACATCGGCACGGGTACGACCGTGGTCCGGTTCGACACCGCCGCGCCCGCGATCTCGATCGTCTCGCCCAAGCCGGCCGCCACGGTACGGAACCTCGTCGAGGTCGTCGTCAGCGCTGAGGACGACGTGACCGAGGTGACGGTGGCCGGGGTCGCACTGACGCGTCAGCCGGGTACCAGCACGTGGAGCGGGAAGATCAGGGTCCCGGAGGGGCGCGGCGCCTCCTTCACGGTCCACGCCCTCGACGCTGCCGGCAACAACCACTACACAAGCTGGTCCGGTCACGCCGACGACTCGGGGCCGACGGCCACCTCCATGAGCCCCGCGGCGAGCGCCAAGGTGCGCGGCACATTCACGACGAAGCTGACCGGGGTCACCGACAACGTCTCCGGTGTCGCGAAGGCGGAACTGTGGGCGAACGGGAGATACCTCGGGACGGGCACCTCGAAGCAGGTCCCGACCGGCCGGACCAATGGCAAGGTCACGCTGACCTGGAAGCTGACCGACAAGGTCGGCAACACCCGTTCCTACACGCGGACCGTGATCGCGGACAACAAGGCGCCGACCGTGTCGATCACCAAGGCGCCGGGGAACAAGGCCAAGGTCAAGGGCACGGTCAAGGTCTCGGTCAAAGCGACCGACACCAGCGGCATCGCGCGGGTCGAGCTGATCATCAACGGCAAGGTGGTCGCTCGGGACACCACCGCGGGGTACGCGCTGAGCGTCAACACCGCGAAGCAGAAGAAGACGATGAAGGTGCAGGTCCGGGCGTACGACAAGCTGGGCAACGTCACCTGGACGACGACCCGGACCTGGTACCGGAAGTAATCGGCCTCAGCCGCGGGCGGTGTGCTGCCGGATCAGGCGCATCGCCCCCGGCTCGGTCTCGGACCAGGGCTGATCAGTCGTGTGCACGGCCAGGCCGGAGGTCTTCATCTCGACGACCGCGCCGGAGAACTGGTCGTCCGGCATCAGCAGAGCGGACACTTCGGACATAGTCGGATTGTGACCGACGACGAGGACCGTGCGGACCGTCTCGGAAACCGCGCGGAGCAGGTCGAACACCTCGGTACGCCCGCCCCAGTAGAGATCGTCCTCATAGTGCACCTCGGGCATCGGCCGGGAGTTCTCCCCGTTCGCCAGCGCGACGGCGGCGTGCTGCCAGGTCTGCCGGGTGCGCTTGGCCGGTGAGCAGATCACCAGGTCGGGGCGGAGCTTCTCGTCGGCCAGCCACGATCCGGCGGCGGTGGCGTCGGAATCACCCCGCGTGGTGAGCGCGCGGTCGAAGTCGTCGAGTTCGCCGGGCGTTTCCGCCTTGGCGTGGCGCAGCAGGATGAGCGTCCGCGGAGTCATTGGAACAGCTTGCCTGATTGGAACTTCACGCGTGCGGGTAAACGGTCGATCGACGCATTCACCACGGTCGAGCGAGCTCGCCCGGCCGCGCGGACACCGGTGAACCATTTTCAACCTGGCCTCGGGCCCGCAGGCGTCGGGATTGTTCACAAGCGCCAGGCCGTAGGCCCTGGCCACGTTGAAAAAAGTTCAATCAAGGAGGGTCCGATGGGCATCGGCGCCAGCATTTTCCTGCTCGCTCTTGGAGCGATCCTGGCGTTCGCCGTGGAGGCGGACATCAGTGGTCTCGACATCGGTGTGATCGGCTGGATCCTGATGGTCGCCGGCCTGGCCGGCCTGATCATCACGCTCTGGTTCTGGAACAGCCGCCGTCGCACGGTGGTCACGCGCGAGCGGCCGGTCGCCACTCCGGGCTACACCACCGAGTACCGCGAGGTCCGTCGCGACGACGGTCCGCCGCCGCCCCCGCCGGCGTACTCCTGATCGTGGTGATGGGCCGGGATCTCCCGGCCCATCCGATCAGGCGTACAAAGGTCATTGATCAGGCGTACAGAGCGAAGTAGACCGCGATGTGGTGACAGATCGCGGCCACCAGCGTGCAGGCGTGGAAGAACTCGTGATGGCCGAAGATCTCCGGCCACGGGTTCGGCCGGCGCAGCGCGTAGAAGACCGCCCCGATCGTGTAGGTCACGCCGCCGACGATCAGCAGCACCAGGCAGGTGACGCCGCCGGCCAGCACGTCCGGCAGGATGGCGACGGCCGCCCAGCCGAGGGCCACATACAGCGGCGCACCGGCCCAGCGGGGCAGGTGCGGCCAGATCAGCTTGAGCGCGACGCCCCCGAGGGCGCCGCCCCAGACCAGGCTGAGCATCAGCGTGGCCTTTCCGGGGTCGAGCAGGAGCACGCAGAACGGCGTGTAGGTCCCGGCGATGAAGATGAAGATCATCGAGTGATCCATCCGCCGCATGATCTGGTAGCCGCGTTCGCTCCAGACTCGCCGGTGATAGAGAGCGCTGGTCCCGAACAGTCCACAGACCGTGATGCTGTAGATCAGGCAACTGATGAACGGTGCGATGCCGGGCCGGCTCAGAGCGATCGAACACAGCACGATGCCGCACACCAGAGCGACGAAGAACGCGTACTGATGCAACCGGCCGCGCAGTCGCGGCTTACCGAGGTCGGCCGGCTTCATCCGGAACGGGGCTGAGGTTGTCACGCGATCCAGGTTACGGCACCGTAGGTTACCGGTAGGTAGTGATGCCGGATACGGTTGGCGGTCCCGGATGATTTCCTCATGAAAATACGACGGGTGGGCGCGGCGGCGCTACTTATCGAATGCGCCGGCGGGGACGAGGTCGAGGCGTGGCGCGCTGAGCTGTGGCGACGCCGGGAGTCGGGCGAGCTGCACGTCGTCGAGATCGTGCCGGGTGCGCGTACCGTGCTGCTGGACGGCATTGCCCCTGGGACCGAGACCCTTCTTGCGGGTTGGGAGCCGGCGCCGGGCGAAGCCCGTGCCGAAGGCGAGCTGGTGGAGATCCCCACCGCGTTCGACGGCGCCGACCTGGAGTCCGTCGCCGAGCTCTGGCAGGTGGCGCCGGACCAGGCGGTGCAACGACTCGTCGACACCCCGCTGACCGTTGCTTTCTGCGGTTTCGCGCCCGGTTTCGCCTATCTGCGCGGCCTGCCGGAAGCCTGGGCGGTGCCCCGGCTGGCAACGCCCCGGCCCCGGGTGCCGGCCGGCGCGGTCGCGCTGGCCGGCGAATACGCCGGCATCTATCCCTCGGCCTCGCCGGGCGGGTGGCAGCTGGTCGGTCGCACGGACAAAAACCTCTTTGATGTACGCCGTGAGCACCCGGCCCTGCTCTCCCCGGGCACCCGGGTCCGGTTGGTGGCCTCATGATCACCGTGCTGCGGGCGGGACCGCTCACCACCGTGCAGGACCTGGGCCGGCCGGGCTACGCGCATCTCGGCGTGCCCCGATCCGGTGCGCTGGATCAGCCCGCGCTGATCCGCGCGAACCGACTTATCGGAAATGCGGCGGACGCGGCCGGGCTGGAAACCACTCTGATGGGTTGCCGATTGCGCTTCGAGGAGGCGGCCACGGTCGCGGTCACCGGAGCCTCGGCCACTCTCAAAGTGGACAAAGTGGAAGTGTCTGGGCCGGTGGTCGAGGTGCCGGCCGGGGCGGTTCTGGAGATCGGAAGGGCGACCCGGGGACTGCGGTCCTACCTGGCGGTGGCCGGCGGGATCGCGGTCGAGCCGGTGCTCGGGAGCCGGTCCACCGACACGCTCTCCGGGCTCGGTCCGGAGCGGCTGTCCGACGGGATGGTGCTGCCGATCGGAGCGGAGCCGGGTGGGGAACGCGCTGACCCGGGCGAGCCGGAACCGGACGGCGGGGAGCTGGAGCTCGATGTGCGACTCGGGCCGCGGGACGACTGGTTCGAAGTGGCGGGACTGTTCGCTCAGCCGTACCGAATCAGCCCGATGAGCAACCGCGTCGGTGCCCGGCTGGCCGGCACCGCCCTGACCCGCACCAAGGCCGGCGAACTGCCCTCCGAGGGCGTGGTCCTCGGTGCGGTGCAGGTGCCGGCGAACGGGGAGCCGATCATCTTCCTGGCCGATCACCCCACCACCGGCGGGTACCCGGTGATCGGCGTGGTCGAGGACGTGACGCCGCTCGCGCAGGCCCGCCCAGGGACTACCGTGAGGTTCCGTGAGCTCGATTGACCTGAACGCCGACCTGGGCGAAGGCTTCGGCGCCTGGCGCCTCGGCGACGACGATGCCCTACTCGACGTCGTGACCTCGGCAAACGTGGCATGCGGATTCCACGCCGGCGATCCGTCCACGATGCACCGGGTGTGCCGGCGGGCCGTCGCCAACGGCGTCGCGATCGGGGCGCAGGTCGGCTACCAGGATCTGGCTGGATTCGGGCGGCGCCGGATCGACTACGACCTGGACGAGCTGCGCGACGACATTCTGTACCAGATCGGCGCGCTGGAGGCGTTCTGTCGCGTTGCGGGGGACAAGGTCCGGTATGTGAAGCCGCACGGTGCCCTCTACAACACCGCGGCGGTCGACGAGCGGCAAGCGTCCGCCGTCGTCGCCGCGATCCTCGCCTACGACGCCGGCCTGCCGGTGCTCTGCCAGCCCGGATCGGTGCTGGCTGTGAGCGCGGTCGAGGCCGGGTTGACGGTGGTCGGGGAGGGCTTTGCGGACCGGGGTTATCTGCCGGACGGGCGGCTGGTTCCGCGTTCCCGTCCGGACGCGCTGGTCCACGAGCCGGACGCAGTGGTGAACCGGGTGGTGCGAATGGCCGTCGACGGCGAGGTCATCGCCGTCGACGGCACCGTGGTCGCCTGCCCGGTTCGGTCGATCTGCGTGCACGGCGACACGCCCGGGGCGGTCGAGCTGGCCCGCGCGGTACGCGCCGGCCTCGCGGCACGGCTGGCGGTCCGGCCGTTCGCGGATGGTCAGCCGGTCTGACCGATCCGGTCGACCACGGCGATCTTCTCGATCGACGTCTCGGTGGTGCCGAGCAGGCGATGGGTCCTCGGATCGAAGACCCAGAGCACCCGCTCGTCGTCGGTGCCCGGGCTGGCCCAGGCCACCCCGACGCCGTCGCGGCCGCGGCCGTCCCGGACGTCCTCGACGAGCCGGATGCCGTCGAACATCCCGATCGCCCGGTAGAGCGCGGCACGTTGCCCGGGCCGCATCCAGAACTCCCAGGAGAACGCCCCGATGTACTTGCCGATGCCGTCGAGATTCTCCTCGCCGGCCTCAGCACGGACGAATGCCTTGAGCCAGGCCGCCATCGCCTTCGGTTCAGCGGGCATGTCCGGCCGGTAGCGCCGTACTGGTTCGCAGCCGACCTCGGTCTTACCGTCGTCAGCCACGGTCCGCCCGTCCACACACCCCGGGTAGACCCGCCAGTCGCCCTTCTGGTCGCGGCCCTTGCTGTCGCGTTCGCCGTCGATCGACAACCAGCTTTCACTGCGACGGCCGTCCGGGTCGGTGGTTCGGATGTAGAGGTACTGGTCGTCGCGCGGAATCGTGTCCGCGGCCTGCCCGGCGACGATCGCAGCCTGATCCAGGAAGGCGGCCACCGGTGCCAGCTTCGGCGTGGGCGCCGTGGTGGCCGGAGGTGCGCTCGGTTCCGGCGCGGGTGCCCCGGGCAACGCCAGCACGGCGACGGCGGCGGCCGTCCCGGCGATCGCGGTCGTCCCGGCGAGCAGCCACCGGCCGGTCCGCCGCTTGCCCTCGCGGGGCGGTGCGATCTCGGCCAGCAGACGAGCGCGGGCCGGGGCGAGACGGTCGGCACCGGGCAGCGCGGTCTCCTCGCCCAGTTCCCGGGTCAACGTGATCTCATCCATGGCGTACCCCCTCATCGGTGCTGGTCAGTGGGTTGCGGCCGCCGAGCGCGGCACGCAGGGTGGTCCGGGCCCGGTGCAGGCGGGAACGCACTGTCCCGATCGGGATGTCGAGGGCGGCGGCGACCTGCTCGTAGGTCAGTTCCTCCTGGACGATCAGCAGGAACACGTCGCGATCGCCGTCGGTGAGGTCGGCGAGTGCCGAGGTGAGGGTGTCCCGCAGCGCGGTTGCGGTGACGTGCGCCGCCACCTGATCGGCGTGGCAGGTCGTGTCCGGTTCGGGTGGGACAGCCTGGTGCAGCCGCAGCCGGCGTACCTCGTCCCGGCGATGCTGGGCGACCAGATGTGTGGCGATGCCGTACAGCCAGGGCCGGGCGTCGCGTTGCTCCGGCCGGAACGTGGCACGCCGGCGGAACGCGGTCAGGAACGTCTCGGCGACCAGGTCATCGGCCTGCTGATCGCCGAGACGGCGGGCCAGATAGCGATGAATGTAGGGAGCATGTCGGTCGAACAACGCCGCGAAGTCGTCCAGCTCACTGCTCGGCATGTATTTCCTTCCCCCGCAGGCGACGGTGACAACTGTTATCCGTCACTCGCGGGGGGAAGGTTCACGCGTCCATACCTCGCAGGATCAGCGGCAACCGGCTCGGGCCGGCCGGGTCGATCACGATCGGCACACCCCAGTCCTGCCGGGTCAGGTGGCAGGCCCCGAACTCGGCGTCCACATCGCAGGTCGCGGCCTGCGCCACAACCTGAAGAACACCTTTCGGTACGTCGGGGTTGAGCCGGATCTTTCGCGACAAGTCGGTGGTGGTGCCTTCGCCTTCCAGCAGCAGCTCGGCCGGCGACGCCGACACGACCAGCCGCAACGGCGACCCGAACTGGCTGTCCAGCTTCTGCCCCGGCGCCGGCGTGAAGATGACGTCCAGGGTCACCTCGCCCGGTGCCAGATGCGACGGCGGGCGCTCGGTCTTGTGCCGCTCCCCGGACACGGTCTTCACGACGCCGGGAGCCAGCCGGGTCAGCCGGTGCGCGGCCGACTCCACCACGATGACCTCGCCGTTCGCGGTGACCAGGACGTCGCTCGGCTCGGCCAGACCGGAGTCCACCGTGGAGACGCTGTTCGCCGCCGGGTCGAAGCGACGGACCGCCCCGTTGTACGTGTCCGCGACCAGCACCGAACCGTCCGGCAGCGCGGCGACGCCGAGCGGGTGCTGGAACAGGGCCTCGGCGGCCGGGCCGTCCACGTGCCCGAAATCGAACAGGCCCTGACCGACCGCGGTGTGCAGGACGCCGTCCTCGACGTAGCGCAGGGCGGAAGTCTCACTGTCCGCGATCCAGAGCCGGTCGCCACCGACGCTCAGGCCGCTCGGCTGGGCCATCCAGACGTCCGGCAGCGGGCCGTCGCGCAGGGCCTCGACCGTGGTGCCGGCGTAGACGCCGACAGTGCGCTTGATCGGGTCGAACCACCACAGCTGGTGGATGCCGGCCATGGCGATGATGACCTTGTCGTCGTACCAGGCCAGATCCCACGGGGAGGAGAGGTCGGCGGCGAGCGCGTCGTGCGGGTGGCCGTCCACCGTGGAACGCCACGGCTTGCCGGAGCCGGCCACCAGGGTGATCTCGCCGGTCCCGGTGTTGATCGCCCGGAGCTGGTGGTTCACCGTGTCGGCGACGACCACGTCGTAGCCGACCAGCTCGGCGGTCTTCGCGGGCAACAGGGTCAGGCCCTGAGGCTCGCTGAACGGCTCACCTCGGACATCCTCTCCGAAACGGCGGATCAGAGTCTCGCCGTCGGCGGCCAGCTCGACGATCTGGTGGCGGGCCGAGTCGGAGACCAGCAGGTTGCCGTTCGGCAGCTCGATCGCCTTGCCGGGGAAACGGAGCAGGCCGTCCGGGGCGGGCGGTGGGACGTACGGGCCGTCGCCGCGGTGCAGGGTGCCGTCCGCCTCGTGCTTGACGATCAGCTCGTCGATCAGGCGGGACAAGCCCTCGGCGTGACCCTCGCCGGCCATCGACGCGACCAGGTAGCCGGTCGGGTCGACGACGGCCAGGGTGGGCCAGGCCTTCGCGGCGTACTGCTGCCAGAGATGCATGTCGCCGTCGTCGACGACCGGGTGGTGTACGCCGTACCGCTCCACGGCCGCGGCCAGCGCAACCGGGTCGCGCTCGTGCTCGAACTTCGGCGAATGCACGCCGATCACCACGAGCGCGTCGCCGTACTTCTCCTCCAGCGGACGCAGCTCGTCCAGGACGTGCAGGCAGTTGATGCAGCAGAACGTCCAGAAGTCCAGGATGAGGATCTTGCCCCGGAGGTCGGCCAGGGTGAGGGCCTTACCGCCGGTGTTCAGCCAGCCGCGACCCTTGAGTTCGGGCGCACGCACGCGAGAGTTCATGATCCCATTGTCTTCCAAGGGCCCGGTCCCGCTCGGTGCGGGACCGGGTTCACCGTCAGGCGTTCACCGTCAGGCGTTCGCCGTCAGGCGTTCGCTGTCAGGCGTTCGGCTTCAGGCACAGAACCTCGGTCCCGTCACCCTTCGGCACGACGATGTACGGCTGGGTCAGGTCGGCGCACTGCTCCTTGGCCGGAACGATCGACACCACCTGGAACGTGCCCGCCTCGGAACACTCGGCCACCACCGGGGTGTCGCCGTCGCGCTTGACACACTGGCCCTGCGCGACCTTGAACTCGTCGTCCCCGGAGATCAGGTAGACCAGGCCGAACACCAGGCCGAGCAGCAACGTGGCACCGAGCACGACGGCAAGCGTGACCGGCACGGTACGCACGTTCACCTTCGCCGGCGGCGGCGGTTCGCTGGTCTTGAACTGGTCGAACTTGCCCTGATCATCCGGGCCGGGCCAGCTGGTCGTGTCCTCCGGCCCGGGCGGGGTGACGGTGGCACGGGCCGCCGGGCTGTTCGGGTACGTGCCACCGGCCGGCGGGCTGCTCGGATAGGTGGCGCTGGTCGACCGTGGGTCCGGCTCACCGGGCATCGGCGGCAGTGCGGGCGCCGGCACATACGGCGACCCACCGCGCCCCGCGACGTCCGTGGTGTGCTCGTTGTACTGATCCGGCACGGCGCCGGCACCGGGGCCAGACCCGAGGCCACCCGGGGCGAAGTCCGCGTAGGGCGGCATGCCGGGCTGCCCCGGCTGCGCTGGCGACCCGAACGGCTGTCCCGGCTGCGCGGGCGAGCCGAAAGGCTGTCCCGGCTGCGCGGGCGATCCGAACGGCTGCCCAGGCTGCGCGGGCGATCCGAACGGCTGCCCAGGCTGCGCCGGTGAGCCGGGCGGACCATACGGCGTCGCACCGGCGCCGGGGAACTGCGGCGAACCCGGCATCGAGTACGGCCCACTGCTGCCCGGTCCACTGCCGCCTGGCCCGCTGCTGCCCGGTGCGTTGCTGCCCGGCCCGTTGCTGCCCGGTCCACCCGGGGCTTCCGGCGGGGTCACTCGTGCACTGGCCGTTGCGCGGGCAGTAGCCCGGGCCGGCGACTGCGGCGCGACACCGGGAGCGTCTCCGGGAATCGGCGCGGAGCCGAAACTCGCAGTGCCGTTCGGCCCGTCCCCCTGCTGGCCGGACCCGTCACCGTGCTGCCCCGGGAATCCCGGCCCATTCCCGAACTGGCCGGGAAGGTTGGGCCGGTCGCCCTGCTGGCCGGGGAAGTTCGGCCGGTCGCCGTGCTGACCTGGGAAGCCGGATCCGTCGCCCTGCTGACTCGGGAATCCCGGCCCGTCACCCTGCTGCCCAGGGAAGTTGGGCCGGTCGCCGTGCTGAGCCGGGAATCCCGGCCCGTCTCCCTGCTGGCCAGGGAAGTTGGGCCGGTCGCCGTGCTGAGCCGGGAACGCGGGCCCGTCGCCCTGCTGGCCAGGGAAGTTCGGCCGGTCGCCCTGGGAACCCGGGAAGGGGCTGCCGAAACCGCCGCTCGGCTCCTCGCCGGGCCGGGGCCCGAAGGGATTGCCCGACCCGTCACCAGATCGAGTGCCGAACGGGCTGTTAGCTTCTTCGCCCGGCCGCGGGCCGAAGGGGCTGTTCGCGTCTTCGCCGGGCCGCGGGCCGAACGAGCCGGCTTCATCGCCGGGTCGCGGGCCGAAGGGGCTGTTCGCTTCTCCGCCGGGACGCGGGCCGAAGGGGTTGTTCGTCTCCGACCGCGAGGCGTAAGGGCTGCCCTCATCCTCGCGCTGCGGAGCAGGGAAGCCGTAGGTGCCGGCACGCTGGTCGCTGCCGCGCTGTGCGGACTCACCCTGCGGATACGCCGAGCCGGGCCGCTGGTCGTCCTCCCGCCGGGCAGGCGGGAACGGGATGCCGGTCAGGCCACCGTGCCCGGGCCGGTCGTCGTTCGACCGGCCGGCCGCGAAACCGGCCTGCTCGTCATCCTGCGGCGCGGCGGGGAATCCGCCGGAGGCATCGCGTTGCGCCCCCGGGTACCCGTCCGACCCATCCCGCTGCGACCCCGGAATGCTGCCAGCGTCACGCTGGGAACCGGGGAAATTGCTGCCGGGGTCCTGCTGGGAGCCCGGGAAGCTGGCGTCCCGTTGGGTTCCCGGGAAGCCGGCCGCAGCATCACGTTCCGGTGCAGCGAACCCGCCAGACGCATCACGTTGTGCAGAGGCAGCGAACCCGCCAGACGCATCGCGTTGTGCGGACGCAGCGAATCCGCCGGAAGCGTCGCGCTGCGCGGAGGCGGGGAATCCGCCTGAAGGGTCGCGCTGCGCGGAGGCGGGGAATCCGCCTGAAGGGTCGCGCTGCGGGGTGGTGGAGAAGCCGCCGGAGGGCTGCTCGTCTCCGGAGCGGGCGAGAGTCTCCTCGGCGCCGTCGGTTCCGTCGGTGGGGCTCGGCCGTCCGTAGACCCGGGCCTGCGGGGTGGGCGCGGCCGGCGGTGGCAATTCTGCTCCGTCACCCGGAGGAGTGACGCGGACGCCCGGGACCGAAGCGCTGGCGGTCACCGGGCGCGCGGAGCCGACGGCCGGACGCTCTGCCGGGTCGCGCGGTTGCGGGACGCCGCCGCCGGAGGTGGGCTCCGGGAGGCTGCCACCGGTACCTAGTGCGGCGCCGGGCACACGCTGCGGGAAGCCGGAACCGCCGGCTGGTGACTCGCCGCCCTGCGCAGCGGCCGGTGCGTCCGGCTCGGACTGCTGGCCGAACCGCTCGGACTGCCCGAACGAGCCCGCCGCTCCGGGACGGTCGAAGGCCGGCTGCCCGAAGCGATCTGAAGAACCAGCCCGATCGACCGACTGGCCGAAGGAAGCGGACGAATCGGGACGATCGGCCTGGCCGAAGACGGCCTGGCCAGACGCCGGCTGCCCGGAAGCGGGCTGGCCGAAAGCAGCCTGCTCGGAGGCGGGTTGGCCAAACGCGGGCTGACCGGAAGCAGGCTGGCCAAAACCGGGCTGCTCGGAGGCGGGCCGGCCAAAGGCAGGCTGCGCAGAAGCGGGTTGGCCAAAAGTAGATTGCCCGGAGGCAGGCTCACCGAAGGCAGGCTGCCCGGAGGCGGGCTGGCCAAAAGCGGGCTGCCCGGAAGCAGGCTCACCGAAGGCAGGCTGTCCGGAGGCGGGCTGGCCAAAAGCAGGCTGGCCGGAAGCGGGTTCGCCGAAGGCAGGTTGCCTGGAGGCGGGCTGGCCGTAGGTGGGCTGGCCGGAAGCCGGCTGCGGCGAGTCGCCGAACGGCTGCTGGCTGCGGATCGGCAGGTCCAGGCCGGGCGGCGGGTTGCCGGCGTCGGCGCCGGGGCCGGCCGGGGCGCGCAGCGGGAAGCCGCCGCTGTCGCCGCGGCGGGACGGGAAGGTGTCGGGCACCTGGCCGTTTTCGCCGGCGCGGGCATTCTGTTCGAGCCAGCTGTTCTGCGCGGGGCCGGCCTCGGAACGGCTCGGCGCGTCGGGCAGGTCGGAAAGGCTGGCGCCGGGAACGCGAACGGGCTGGTCACCGAAGGCGGAGAAGCCTGGCGTACGAGTGCCGAACTCGTCCGCCGGCGTGGTGGCGCCCGGCGTGCGGGTCGGGAGACCGCTCGAGCCGTTGCTCGCCGGAACCGGCTCGGAACGGATGAACGGATTGTCCGGCTGGCCTGCCGGCGAAGCCGGTACGGAAGCGGCCCGGCCCGGCGGCGGGAAGCTCGCGGGCCCGAACGGGTTACTGCCGCCAGAATTGTCCGGAGAAGCCGATCCGGAAGCACCCGGAGCCCACGGAGAATGCGCAGGCTGGCCACCAGCGGGGTCGGCGTCGAACGGCGAGGACGGGCGGAACGAGGCAGCCGCGGAACCGCCGCCATAGGGCGAAGCTGAACCGGGGACCGATGCTGAACCAGGGACCGACGCTGAACCAGGGACCGAGGCCGAACCGGGGACCGAAGCCGCGCCGGAGACAGAGGCGGAGCCGGCGGCCGAGCCGGGCACCGAGGCGGCGCCGGAAACGGACGAGGAACCGTAGGACGAACCGGCAGCGGACCCCGAATTACCAGGGGCAACCGACCCGTACGGCGAGGCGTCCTCCGGCTGCGGCGCCCGGGCCGAACCGTAGGGGGTGCCGCTGGGAGCCGGCCCGGCGCCGAAGGTGGAGACGGCCGGGACGACAAACGGCGAGCCGCCGTTCGGAGCTTGTTGCGGAGGCGGACCGTACGAGGTGGGGAAGCCCTCGGCGGGGGGCGGGGCGGACGCCCGGCCCGAAAGTCGCTGACCCTCGGCGTCGGGCGGGAAGTTGCCCGACGCGGGTCCGCCCGACGTGGCCTCGGCCGGCTGCCCGGCGTGGTGCCCCTCGGACGTCATACGCGCCTCCTCATCGATGCGGCCGTGCCAGCTTTGCACGGACGCGACCCCACCGGCGACCTTCCGCCGTCGAGGCCGTGCCAGCTTTCCGGCCAGGCCGTGCTGGGGCCGTAACCGCTGAACCCCTGGTCACCCGCCCCGACCGGCCGTGCCGGTTTGGGGACCGTGCCCAACCGTACCGGGCGCGCGCGGCAGGAGGAATCCCGGTGTACGCCCCGGAGGGACGAGTGCCCGATCTTCACGAGTGGCGTCCGACACGAAACGGCCCGCCCGGGTGATCCGGGCGGGCCGTCTGTTGTTCGGTGTCCTCACTGCGGCCTTTCGCCGGGCCGAATGAAGACTCAGTACGG
The DNA here is from genome assembly GCF_036053395.1 of Actinoplanes sp. NBC_00393. Classification (NCBI taxonomy): domain Bacteria; kingdom Bacillati; phylum Actinomycetota; class Actinomycetes; order Micromonosporales; family Micromonosporaceae; genus Actinoplanes; species Actinoplanes sp. NBC_00393. Next base: position 8,621,285 of record NZ_CP107942.1, read on the forward strand.
TCGCCGCTGGGCGAAGACCGCGATCTCGTCTCGCAACGCCTGCGTGGGCGCCGACTCCCAGGCCTTGCTGATGGCCCGGTTCTCCCGGCTGATCATCCGACGCCGACGGATCCGATCGATCATGCTCATGGCAGTGCTCTCCCCCCGGCTCGTCACCGGTCTGTCTGATGACGAGCGTCGCCGGCCCGCTTGTGGCGGTCGCCTTCGGCGCACGTCCTGGTGATGACCCAAGTATGCGCTTCTGCTAAGGCATTGAACAAATTATTAGGGGGTGAGCTGGGTCATCTGCCTAAGGATCGAAGGTCAACCGCCGATCAAGCCGAATGACCCTAGGTCCATGACAGTATTGCCGCCTCCGGGTCGGTCAGGAACGCGCCGATGTCACGCAGGAACTTGGACCCCAGCTCGCCATCGATGATCCGGTGGTCGAAGGAGAGGGCCAGCGTGGTCACCTGGCGAACCTTGATCTTGCCCTTGTGCACCCACGGCGTCGGCCGGATCGCGCCGAATGCCAGGATCGCCGACTCGCCCGGGGGCAGGATCGGCGTGCCGGTGTCCACCCCGAAGACGCCCACGTTGGTGATCGACAGGGTGCCGCCGGCCATGTCGGCGGGCGGGGTCTTCCCCGATTTCGCCGTCCTGACCAGCGTGTTCAGGGCCTCGGCCAGCTCCCGCAGGGTGAGCCGGCCGGCGTCCTTGACGTTCGGGACGATCAGGCCGCGCTCGGTCGCCGCGGCGATGCCGAGGTTCACGTACTCCTTCACGACGATCTCGTTCGTCGCTCCGGACCACGTCGAGTTGACCATCGGGTGCCGCTGCACCGCGAGCAGCACCGCCTTCGCCACCAGCAGCAGCGGGGAGACCCGCAGCTCGGCGAACTCCGCCCGGGCCTTCAGCTTGTCGAGGGCCTTCATCGACCGGGTCACGTCCACGGTCAGGAACTCCGTGACGTGCGGTGCGGTGAACGCCGACGCGACCATGTTCTCCGCGGTCAGCTTCCGCACGCCCTTGACCGGGATGCGCTGCTCGCGCGAGGCATCGAAAGTCGCGGCGGCCGGGGTCGGGGCGGGCTGGGCAACGGCATTTTGTACGTCGTCACGCGTCACCGACCCGAGCGGCCCAGTGCCGGTGACCGTGGTCAGGTCGACCCCGAGATCCCGGGCCAGCTTGCGGACCGGCGGCTTGGCTAGCACCGGACCGGACCGGGTGGTGACCGGCGCGGTGGCGGAAGGCGTCGCGACGACCGGGGCCGGGGGCTCGGGCGCCGGGGTGACGGGCTCGGCCGTTGCACCGGTGGCGGCGGAAGGCGTAGGCGTACCGATGCGGGGTCTTCTCTTGGCGCTGGTGGTGCGCGGACCGTAACCGACCAGCACTGCCGTGCGCCCGCCGGGCGCCGGCCCGCCGATGACGCCGGGCTCGACCGGCTCCTCGGGGGCGGCCGTCGTCACCGCCGTGAGGGAGTCCTCGGAGGGCGGCAGAGGGCCCGCGCCCGGGTCGGTGTCGATCGTGAACAGCGGTTTGCCGACCTCGACCACGGTTCCGGCCTCGGCGTGGATCTGGGTGACCACGCCGGCCCACTTGGCCGGGAGCTCCACCGCCGACTTGGCGGTCTCCACCTCGACGATGGGCTGGTTCAGCTCGACGGTGTCGCCGACCTTCACCAGCCAGGCCAGAACCTCACCCTCGGTGAGTCCCTCGGCGAGGTCGGGCAGGTTGAACACCTTGATCCGGGACATCGGCGTCACCAGCCGAAGGCGCGGTCGACGGCGTCCAGCACCCGGTCGAGATCAGGAAGGTATTCCTCCTCGACGCGGGCAGCCGGGTACGGCGTGTCGTAACCGGTCACCCGCAGCACCGGCGCCTCGAGCGAGTAGAAACACTCCTCGGTCACCCGCGCGGCGATCTCCGCGCCCAGGCCCAGGTTGCCCGGCGCCTCGTGCACGACCACGGCCCGACCGGTACGCCGGACCGACTCGAAGACCGGCGCCAAATCCAGCGGCGACAGCGTCCGCAGGTCGATGACCTCCAGATTCCGTCCGTCCTCGGTGGCCGCCTGAGCCGCTTCCACGGCGGTCCGGACCATCGGCCCGTACGCCAGGATCGTCGCGTCCGTGCCCGGCCGGACCACCCGGCTGGCGTGCAGCGGCTCGGCCGCGGACAGCGGCGTGTCCAGCTCGACCTCGCCCTTCTCGTGGTAGCGCCGCTTCGGTTCGAAGAACACGACCGGGTCGTCCGAGGCGATCGCCTGCCGGATCATCGTGTACGCGTCCTGCGGCGAGCTGCACGCCACCACCTTGAGGCCGGCGGTGTGCGCGAAGTAGGCCTCGGGCGACTCGGAGTGGTGCTCGACCGCGCCGATGCCCCCGCCGAACGGGATGCGGATGACCATCGGGATCGTCAGCCGGCCCTGCGAGCGGTAGTGCATCTTGGCGACCTGCGACACGATCTGGTCGTAGGCGGGGTAGACGAAGCCGTCGAACTGGATCTCGCAGACCGGCCGGTATCCGCGGATGGCCAGGCCGACCGCGGTGCCGATGATGCCCGACTCGGCGAGCGGCGTGTCGATCACCCGGTTCTCGCCGAAGTCCTTCTGCAGGCCGTCGGTGATCCGGAAGACGCCGCCCAGCTTGCCGACGTCCTCGCCCATGATGACGACCTTCGCGTCGTCCTCGAGGGCGCGGCGCAGGCCGCGGTTGAGCGCCTTGCCCATGGTCAGGGTCTCGGTGGCCATCAGTGTGCGCTCCCCTCGAACGAGTCCAGGTACTTCGCCATGCCGTCGCGTTGCGCCTCCAGATGGGGGGAGCCGTTGGGATAGACGTTGTCGAAGAGGCTCAGCGGTTTCGGGTCGGGCATCTCGAGCACCCGCTCGCGCAGGTTGAGGGCCACCTCGTTGGCCTGGGCGTCGACCTCGGCGAAGAACGACTCGTCGGCGATGGTCTGCTTGCCGAGGAACGCGCGGAGCCGGGCGATCGGGTCCTTGGCCTTCCACGACTCGACCTCGCTGGCGATCCGGTACCGCGTGGGGTCGTCGGTCGTGGTGTGCGCGCCCATCCGGTAGGTGTAGGCCTCGACCAGGGTCGGTCCCTCGCCGTTGCGGGCGCGGTCCAGCGCGTGGCGGGTCACCGCGTACGACGCGAGGACGTCGTTGCCGTCCACCCGGACGCCGGGGAAGCCGAAGCCGGCCGCCCGCTGGTAGAGCGGGATCCGGGTCTGCCGCTCCAGTGGCTCGGAGATCGCGTACTGGTTGTTCTGGCAGAAGAACACGAGCGGGGCGTTGAAGACGGCGGACCAGATGAAGGCCTCGTTCACGTCGCCCTGCGAGGACGCGCCGTCACCGAAGTAGGCGATCACTGCCTCGCCGTCGTCGGAGCCGGTCCTGCCGTCCATGTTGACGCCCATCGCGTACCCGGTCGCGTGCAGGGTCTGCGCCCCGATCACGATCGTGTACATGTTGACCTTGAATTCGTTCGGATCCCAGGCGCCCTGGTCGACGCCGCGGAACAGGCCGAACGGCATGATCGGGTCGATGCCGCGGCAGTAGAGGACGCCGTGCTCCCGGTAGGTCGGGAAGGCCATGTCCTGTGTCCGCAGCGCGCGGCCGGAGCCGACCTGCGCCGCCTCCTGGCCCAGCAGGCTGGCCCAGATGCCGAGCTCGCCCTGCCGCTGCAACGCGGTGGCCTCGGCGTCCAGACGCCGGACGGTCACCATGTCCCGGTACAGACCCCGGTATTCCTCGTCCGTGAAGTCGACCGAGTACGTCGTGCCGTCAGCGGTGGTGACGCTGTCGACGTGGTCTCCGTCGGGGGTCAGCAGTTGGACGAAGCCGCCGGCCGGAACGTCACTCCCGGCACCGCTTTCGCCTTTCGCCATCCGTGTCTCCTGATTCGTCTCTTCGCCCGCGGCGGGTGTCTCCCGGCCGCGCGGCTGAACCGCGGGGTTGCCGCGCCTGGCCCGGGTGGGGTTGCCGCGCGGTTTACACCGGCTCTCGCCGGGACGGCCCGCCGTGCCCCGCTGGTTGGCGGAAGGCGACGGCGGCGGTGCCGTCGAACCCATCCTGACAGAGGGAGTGACCGTGATTACAGACTGCGTGGATCACGAAAACAGATTTCTGTCGACGCATCGTTAAGGGTATTTGTCCGATTTAGCTGTTTTATGCACACACGAGGGCGCGAACGGTCCGGCTGCGCCGCTGCCGATCCGCCAATGCGTCGTTCACCTCTTCGACCGAGACGGATCCGAGTTGACCTTTCTTTGGGGAGTCCCGCGTGCCGTACCCGCCCGATGACGACGGTCTCGTGCCGCCTCTGAAGGTGCTTCGCAAGCGCCTGAACGGGGTGTACCGCGAAGATCTGGGCTTCTCCGGGCCGACCCGCCGTTACGTGCTCATGGTCGCGCTGCTGGTGGGTCTGGCCTCGGTGCCCACCCTCGCCGTGATCACCGCCGGCTCCAACGAGATCAACGGCCGGGAGGGGCCCGGCGCGATGGACGCACCGTTTCTTCCGCCGCCGGTCATCGGCCCGATCCGGCCCTCACCCTCGGTTTCTCCGTCACCCTCCGGCCGGCCCGACGCGACAGATAAAGATCATTCAGAGGGGTACGCGGATGGCGCACCGAAGTTGTCCGAGCCGAAAAGGTGGCGCCCGCGTTCGGTTTCAGTGCCGAAAAAACGGGCAAACTCGACTAATGGTAAAAAGATCAAGACGCGTTCCACGGGTGGTCGCTCCGAGCCGGCGAAGTCGCCGCGTCGGCCGGTAGTGCCAGATCGGCCGACCGTGCCAGATCGGCAGAAAGTGCCGGGTCTGCCGGTCGTACCGGGTCTGCCGGTCGTGCCGGAGGACGTCGATGTGTCACGGCCGAAGCCGCCCGCCGACCTGCCGACGATCCCTGACCTGCCGGAAGTGCCGTCCGATGAGGACGACCATCCGTCCGGCCGGCACGGTGAGCCGGATGAACCCGACGAACCCGACGATCCGCATCCCGGACGGCGCCGCCCCTGCGAGGACGTCGCGGTCTCGGAGCCCTGGTCCCGCCGACGGGCGGCCGTCACCACGCTCGACGGCGCCCTCCACAAACCACACAGCCGGAGGTCAGCAGTGACCGAACGCCCGCACAACATCCGAGCCGCCCGCATCCTCGAGCAGAGCTACGCGTCCGGTGGCGGCAACATCCGCCGCTCGATGTCCGAGCCGCGCTCCGAGGAGCACCGCACCACCAACCGGCCCTATCGCGGTCAGCACCGGGCCGAGAACGACGAGGGAAACCGCAGCTCCCGCGTCGGCCGGCACCACGCCGACCCCCGCTGAGCCGCGGCCCGGTCAGTCGTCGCGGTCGGCTTCCAGCCAGGCGTCTGAGCCGCGGCCCGGTCAGTCGTCGCGGTTGGCTTCCAGCCAGGCGTCGATCGCGGCGTTGTCGTTGGGGTCGACGCCCTCGGCGATCAACTGGGCGACGGCGGCCGTGGCCGCGCTGCGCCGCTCGCCGGTCGTGTACAGCCGGGCGAACTCCGGGATCAGCTCCTCCACCGCGGCCTCGGTCTCGGCGACGGCGGCCTCCGGTAGGCCACGACGACGTGTCGCGTACGCCGACCAGGCCCGCACCACCCGTGGCAGCATGGCGGCGTCGTCCATGTCCAGCACCGCCCGCCGATGCACCCAGTCCAGCAGGAACAGCCCGGCGACCGTCGGGCTCCAGCGCAGCAGATCGGCGCCCGGCAGGGTGGCCGCGTGATCCATGATCAGGCTGAGGCAGAAGCTGAGCGAGGCGTCGTCCTCCCCGGCCAGCCCGAACCGGGTCGCCTCCGGCGCGGCCAGGAAGTCGCGGGTCAGATCCGCGGCGTCCGGTCCGGCCGGCTCGGTCAGCGGCGGGGTGGTGACCGCCGGCAGCAGCGCCAGGCGGGCGGCGGCGAGCGCCCGATCGGTGGCCAGCGACCCGTCCGCGGGCAGATCCCCGAGCTCGTCGGTGACCTCCAGGTGCCGGCCCACCTCGTCGCGCAGCCGGCCGGGGTCCTCGGTGCGGAACCAGATCAGCTCGTCGCCGGCACAGATCGCGCGGACCTGCTTCAGCAGGACACCGGCGGAGGCGGCGACGAAGACGTCCTTGGTGATGCCGATGTTGTGGTCGACCAGGGCCACCACCGCGTGCTCCGGGCCGCCGTCCACTGTGTCGTCGTAGGCGAACGTGACGAGGTAGGAGGTCTGGTCGCCGTACACGTCGCCGTAGGCGAAGCAGCCGGTCGGCCGGACCCGCCCCAACTGGCTGACCCAGGACGGCGACTGCGGGTCGTGGCCCACCTCGGACGCGCCGTCGGCATCCGGGACCAGCGCGGCGAAGACCTCCCGGATGGTGGCCGCCTCGGGCGTGCCGGGCCGGTCGGTTGCGGTCAGGAAGCGGCCGACGAAGTCACGGACGGCCTCGGCGCGGTCCTCGGACGCGACCGAGTACACACTGCCGAGCAGCGCGGCGCCCAGCATCTCGGCGTCGAGGGCACAGCCCAGCTTGGTGACGTCGCGGGCCGCGTGCAGCACTGCCTCGTACGCGGTCGGGGATGCCGGCATGCCGCGAGCGTACGCCCGCGGCACCGCCTCGACCTACTCCGAACGCACCACGCCGAGGGCTTCCCTCGCCTGGGCGTACGCGTTCAGCACGTCACGGACCGGCGAGACCACATACCCACGGCCCACCTCGGTGATCGCCGCCCGCAGCCGTTGCTCGGCCCGCCGCCGGGCCCGCCGGGCACCCGCCTCGACGAGCGGTTTCAGCAGCAGCCAGAGCAACAGGCCGGCCAGGAGCCCGCCGAGGAGCAGCAGAGTGGGCAGCGAAACCGCGCCGACCTCGGGGTAATCGATCTCGGGCAGGCCGAGGGCGCGCAGCGCGTACCCCACGATCAACGCGGCCAGACCGGCCCCCGCCGCGGCGACGAAAAGCCATTGCAGCAGACCGACCGCCCGCCACCAGAGTGGTCGGCGATCCATCCCGAGATCGGTCTTGGCGACCGCCCGGTCCAGCGCGTCCGGCAGGTCGTCGGACCGCGACCGGGCGGCCGTGTTGATCGCCGGTGTCCAGATCTCCGGCAGCGGCGCCGCGGCCCGGGTGGCGACCGCACGGACCGACAGGCCCACCGCCGACTTCTGCGCGGCATCGGCAGCCGGCACCGACGTACGCGGAACGATGTCCGTGGACACCGCATCGGTCTCCGTCTTCTCGCCCAGGTGCAGGCGGCGCAACGGGTCGGGCCGCAGCCGGCGCAGTCCCCGCACCAGCGGCCACCCGGTCGCCGCCGCGGCCCGGTGCCGGTACGCCCCCGCCGTGGCATCGGCGACCGCGGGCACCCCGGCCGAGGCTGCGAGCGAGTCGGCGAGCTGCCGGACCGTCGTACGGTCAACCTCGTCCTCGGCGGCCGGCGGCCCGATCATGGCGGCCAGCTCCTCACTGACCGAGTCCAGATCGGCGGCGAGCCGGCGCAGCGCGGCCTGCCGGTCGGCGACCGTCTTCTCCAGCGAGTCCCGCAGGTCGCTGAGCATCCCCGGCTGTTTCGCCGAGGTGGCCAGCACCGGCGTGCCGGACAGGCCGTCCTCGTCGAGCAGCCGGGTCAGGTCGTTGAGGACCACCTCGGTGTCGCCGGGGCTGAGCCGGTCGGCCTGGTTCAGCACCACGATGGTCACCCCGGCGTGCGCGCTGAACTGCGACAGGTACGCCTGGTGCAGGATCCGGTCGCCGTACTTCTGCGGGTCGACCACCCAGACGATCTGGTCGACCAGGCCGAGCAGCCGGTCCACCTCGAGCCGGTGCGTGCGTTCCACCGAGTCGAAGTCCGGCAGGTCGAGCAGAACCAGCCCGCGCAGCGCCGCCTCGTCGTCGCCGTCCAGCGCGCTCTCCCGGACGAACCGCTGCCGCGGCAGCACCCCGACCCAGTCCAGCAGCCGGTTTGCCGGTTCCAGCGGACCCCACACGCAGGCGTGCGCGGTGCCCGTCGTGGGCCGCCGCACCCCCACCTGGGAGAGCTTGAACCGCGCGAGCGCGTTGAACAGGCTCGACTTGCCACTGCCGGTACTGCCGGCGAGCGCCACCACGGTGTGCTCCAGGGACAGCGACAGCCGGTTGCCGGCCCGCTCCACCAGGGTGTGCGCGGCGACCAGCTCGCTGTCCGGCAGGTACGGCCCGACCGCACGCAGGAAACGGGACAGTGCTTCGAGCCGTCGCGTCAGGTCGCCGGCGTCCACCCGGTCCTGGTCTCCGACAGCGGACAAGGCCTTCTCCACCAGACTCATGACCCCGATCCGGTCAACGCAAGTTCCTTCCGAGCTGTCTCGACCTCACCGGCGGCCTGGCGCAGCAGACCACCCGGCTCCACCTCAAGGCGTACCGTGCTGGTCCGCTCGGTGAACCGGGCGGCCTCGGTCTCGAGCAGCTCGTCCACCCGGGCGAGCAACTCGGTCCGGGCCCGCGCGGCGAGGGTCCGGATCGCCTGGTCCCCGAAGACCGCCTCGAGCACCTTCTGCGCGGCGACCGCGCTACCGGCGCCGGCCGCGACCTCCAGGCCGGTCGGGATGAACGCGGTGGTGGTGAACACGGCGATCATGACCGCGAGCCCGGCGCCGTTCACCGCGTACGCCGCGCCGCGTGCGACGGTCCGCTTGTCCGCGGCTTCCCGCCGGACCAGGTCGAGCACCCACTGCTGCCAGTCGCGGACCAGCCGGTCGGCGCGTTGCGGCAGGTCGGCGGAGGCATGCTGCAGGTCGGGGAGCAGCAGACCGGCGCCGGCCGGGTGCGCGTGCCAAGCCGAGTACGCCTGCTCGGCCGCGTCCGCCGCGACCCCGCGCAGCAGTGTGACCAGCTGGGACTCCATCGCGATCTGAAGGTTGCGACCCGGAGCCGGCCGGCCGATGAGCGCGGCCACCAACCGGTCCCGCAGGTGCCCCACCCGCGACTCCAGGCTGCGCAGGAACTCGCCGGTGCCGATGAACTCCTGCCAGCGGGCCAGCACCTCACCGCGGAGCAGCCGGCCGTCCTGCAAGCCCTCCTCGGTGGTCCGCCGAGCGTTCCGGTACGCCGCCTCGACCCGCTCGTCCAGGTGCTGTGCCGTGCGGATCTGCTCGTCGGCGGCGTCGGCCAGCCCGTTCAGTGCGGGCGCGAGCGCGCCGAGCGCACCGTCCAGCGTCTGCCGGACCACCGCCGAGCGGGCGTTCGCGTCCACCGCGAGCTTGGCGAACCACAGCCGCATCGGCCCGATCGCCGCGTCCGGCAGCAGCCCACGATCGTCCAGCTCGGTCTCCGGCAGCACGAAGAGCGGCGCGGCGCCGAGGTCGTGCGCGGTGAGCATCTCGCCGAGATGCGCGGAGACCTCGGCGGCCGCGTCGACCGGCACCCGGTCCAGCACGAGCGCGATCACGGTGCCGCGGAGCCGGGCCGTCTTGAGCAGTTCCCAGGGGACGGCGTCCGCGTACCGCGCCGCGGTGGTGACGAAGAGCCACAGGTCCGCAGCGGCCAGCAGTTGCGCCGCGAGCTTGCGGTTGTGGTCCACCACCGAGTCGACGTCCGGTGCGTCGAGCAGGGCCAGACCGGGACCGATGGTCGGGGCGGGCACGACCTGGAGCGCGTTCGGATCGGTGCTCGGCTCGCCGGTCCGGGTGAGGCCGGGCAGCAGGCCGCCGCGCCCGAACCAGCCCACGTCGTCCGGGTGGGTCACCAGCACCGGGGAGCGGGTGGTCGGGCGGAGCACGCCGGCGCTGCTCACCGGCGCCTGAACCAGGCTGTTGACCAGGGTCGACTTCCCTGCCCCGGTGGAGCCGCCGACCACTACGAGCAGGGGGGCGTCGAGCCGGGCGAGGCGGGGTAGCAGGTAGTCGTCGACCTGGGCGTGCAGGGCCGCGCCGACCTTTCGGGCCTCCTCCGCGGAGGGCAGCACCAACGGATACGAGACAGCACCGAGCGCGGCGCGCAGCCGGCTGAGGGCGGTTGCGAGCCGGCTGACAGCGGGTGGGGGCTCCACTGGCCGGGGACTGTTCTGCTCGTTCACCGGACGGGTCCGTCCCATCCCCGTACGCTCTGATGGGCCACTTTCGGCCACGTTGACCTGGTCTTTCTCATCCGATACGGCGGGGACGGCGGATAGGGCCGACGGTCCGACCGCGTCTCCGTGCGTCATCACGGATTTTGCTTCGGTTTTCCGCGGCGGGGTTGGCCCAGTCACGCGTAAAGCGTGCACGATCTATGCATCCAGGACAACGGGTCCCGGTATGCCGTGACCGGACAGGTATGTAGGTGATTTTGGCACCAGCTGCCTCAGGCGCCGACTTGCGTCCCTCTGACTCAACTTCGATTTGACGATGTGCGCGCCCGTGGCATCATTGAGTCCGTTCCACTCAACCCTGTAGTAAGTGAAGCGAGGAACACCATGGCACGTGCGGTCGGCATCGACCTCGGCACCACGAACTCCTGCGTCAGCGTTCTGGAAGGAGGCGAGCCCACCGTCATCGCCAACGCGGAGGGCTCACGGACGACACCGTCGATCGTCGCCTTCGCCCGCAACGGCGAGGTGCTCGTCGGTGAGGTCGCCAAGCGTCAGGCGGTGACGAACCCCGACCGGACCATTCGCTCGGTGAAGCGGGAGATCGGCACCAACTGGTCGATGGACATCGACGGTAAGAAGTACACCCCGCAGGAGATCTCCGCGCGGGTGCTGATGAAGCTCAAGCGCGACGCCGAGGCCTACCTGGGTGAGCAGATCACCGACGCGGTCATCACCGTCCCGGCGTACTTCAACGACGCGCAGCGCACCGCCACCAAGGAGGCGGGCGAGATCGCGGGTCTGAACGTCCTGCGGATCGTGAACGAGCCCACCGCCGCCGCCCTGGCGTACGGGCTGGACAAGGGCTCCAAGGAGCAGACCGTCCTGGTCTTCGACCTCGGCGGCGGCACCTTCGACGTCTCCCTGCTCGAGCTCGGTGACGGCGTCATCGAGGTGAAGTCGACCTCCGGTGACAACCACCTGGGCGGCGACGACTGGGACCAGCGGATCATCGACCACCTGGTCAAGACCTTCCGTGGCGAGCACGGCATCGACCTGTCCCAGGACAAGATGGCCCTGCAGCGTCTGCGTGAGGCCGCGGAGAAGGCGAAGATCGAGCTCTCCGCCGCCACCACCACCAGCATCAACCTGCCGTACATCACGGCCGGCGCGAACGGTCCGCTGCACCTGGACACCTCGCTGAGCCGGGCCGAGTTCCAGCGCATGACGCAGGACCTGCTCGACCGCTGCAAGGGCCCGTTCGAGTCCGCGATCAAGGACGCCGACGTCAAGCTCTCCGACATCGACCACGTCATCCTGGTCGGCGGCTCGACGCGGATGCCCGCGGTCACCGAGCTGGTCAACAACCTGATCGGCCGCGAGCCGAACAAGGGCGTCAACCCGGACGAGGTCGTCGCCGTCGGCGCCGCGCTGCAGGCCGGTGTGCTCAAGGGCGAGGTCAAGGACGTCCTGCTGCTCGATGTCACCCCGCTGTCGCTGGGCATCGAGACCAAGGGCGGCATCATGCACAAGCTGGTGGAGCGCAACACCACCATCCCGGCGCACCGCTCCGAGGTCTACACCACGGCGGACGACAACCAGCCCTCCGTGCTGATCCAGGTCTACCAGGGTGAGCGCGAGATGGCGGCGTACAACAAGAAGCTCGGCACCTTCGAGCTCAGCGGTATCGCGCCGGCCCCGCGCGGCGTGCCGCAGATCGAGGTCTCCTTCGACATCGACGCGAACGGCATCGTGCACGTGTCCGCCAAGGACCTGGGCACGGGCAAGGAGCAGAAGATGACGATCACCGGCGGCTCGGCGCTGCCGAAGGACGACATCGAGCGGATGATGCGCGACGCGCAGGACCACGCGGACGAGGACAAGAAGCGCCGCGAGGACGCGGAGACCCGCAACCTGGCCGAGCAGCTGCAGTGGCAGACCGAGAAGTTCCTGGCGGAGAGCGGCGACAAGCTCCCCGAGGACAGCAAGAACAAGATCGGCGAGGCGCTCGGCGAGCTGCGTGGCGCGCTCGGCGGCACGGACATCGAGAAGATCAAGTCGGCGCACGAGCGGCTGTCCCAGGTCTCCCAGGAGGCCGGTTCGCTGCTCTACGCGCAGGGCGGCGAGGCTCCGCAGGCCGGCCCGGGCGCCGGTGAGCCGGGCGGCGCGCCCGGTGGCGCTCCTGGCGCTGGTCCGGCCGCCGGCGGGGACGACGTCGTCGACGCCGAGATCGTGGAGGACGACAAGAAGTGAGTGCCCGGGACGACGAGAACGACGGTCCGGTGACCGAGCGGGAAGTCATCCAGGGAGAGATCGATTCGATGTCCGAGGAGACTTCCGAGGAGGAGCCGGTGAAGCCGGTCGGCGCACACCGCGCCCCCGACGAGGAGGAAGAGGCCCCGGTGAGCGAGGGGAAGTCCGGCCTCGGTGCCGAGCTCACCGCGCTGCGGAGCGAGCTCGACGAGCGGACCCACGACCTGCAGCGGGTGACCGCGGAGTATGCGAACTACCGCAAGCGGGTGGATCGCGACCGGGGTGCGGCGGCCGAGCAGACCACCGGCGCGGTGCTCACCGCACTGCTGCCGGTGCTCGACGACATCGACCGGGCGCGCGAGCACGGCGACCTGGTCGGCCCGTTCGCCTCGGTCGCGGAACAGCTCACCGCGGTGACCGGGAAGCTGGGGCTGGTCGCGTTCGGCGAGAAGGGCGACCCCTTCGACCCGAATCGGCATGAGGCGGTCGCGCACCAGACGTCCGCGGACGTCACCGAGCCGACCTGCGTCGAGGTGATGCGTCGCGGCTACACGCTGGGCGAGCGGCTGCTGCGCCCGGCGATGGTCGCGGTCGCCGATCCGGAGTGAATCTGGTGATCATGTCCCGCCCGCCGGTTCGCCGGCGGGCGGGACAGTACCCACAGTCGAGGAGGAGGTGGACTGAATGAGCTCGAAGGACTGGCTCGAGAAGGACTTCTACGCCGTGCTGGGCGTGACCAAGTCCGCCTCACCCGACGAGATCAAGAAGGCGTACCGGAAGCTCGCCCGGGACCTGCATCCCGACCGCAACCCTGGCAACAAGGAGGCGGAGGAGAAGTTCAAGGCGGCGTCCGAGGCCTACGACGTGCTCGCCGACGACAAGAAGCGCAAAGAGTACGACGAGATGCGCTCGCTCTTCGGCTCGGGCGCGTTCCGTCGTGGCGCGCGTACCGGTGGGGGCGCCCAGTTCGACCCGTCGGACCTGTTCGGCGGGTTCTCCGGGGCGGGCGGCGCCGCGGGCGCCGACCGCCGGTTCGGCGGCAGCGGCTTCTCCGACATCTTCAGCTCGATCTTCTCCGGTGGTGGCGGGGGAGCCGGGCCGGCGACGCGACGCGGACCGCAGCGCGGCCGCGACGTCGAGACCGAGGTGACGCTGGACTTCGCCCAGGCGGTACGCGGCACCACCCTGCCGCTCACCCTGCGGACCCCCGGTGCCTGTGACACCTGCCGGGGTTCCGGCGCCAAGCCGGGAACCACCCCGCGGGCCTGCGCGAAATGCCAGGGCACCGGCCTGATCTCCAGCAACCAGGGCTCGTTCAGCTTCTCCGAGCCGTGCCGGGACTGCCAGGGCTCCGGCAGCATCGTGGACGAGAAGTGCCCGGAGTGCCGGGGCACCGGCGGGGTCACCAAGACCCGGACGATCAACGTGCGTTTCCCGGCCGGGGTGGCCGACGGCCAGCGGATCCGGCTCAGCGGCCGGGGCGAGCCGGGCGACCGCGGCGGACCGGCCGGCGACCTGTACGTGCAGGTCAAGGTGCGGCCCGACGACCTCTTCGGGCGCAGCGGCGACGACCTCACGCTGACCGTGCCGATCAGCATGGCCGAGGCGGTGCTCGGCGCCGACCTGCGGGTGCCCACCCTGGACAGCCCGGTCACGCTGCGGGTCCCACCGGGTACGCCGAGCGGCCGCAAACTGCGGGCCCGGGGCAAGGGTGTGGTCCGCAAGGAGGGGCAGGCGGGTGACCTGATCGTCACCGTCGAGGTACAGATCCCGGCCGGCGTGACCGGCGAGGCCCGGGACGCGTTGGAGAAGTTCGCGAAGCTCACCCCGCCGCCGGCGCGGGACCGGCTCGAGGCGCGGGTGCGCAAAGCCGCTGGTTAGGACCATCTGGGGAGGTGGCACATGTATGAAGAGATCAGCATCTCGGTGGAACAGGCCTCCGACGCGAAGGTCCTGATCATCTCGGTGGCAGCCCGGTTGGCCGGGATGCACCCGCAGACTCTCCGGCAGTACGACCGGCTCGGACTGGTGCAGCCGGGCCGGGCCGGTGGTGGCGGCCGGCGGTACAGCGAGCGCGACGTCGCGCTGCTCCGGGAGGTGCAGCGGCTCAGCCAGGAGGACGGCGTCAACCTGGCCGGCATCAAGCGCATCATCGGCCTGGAGCAGCTGGTCGGCGACCTGCAGCAGCGGGTGGCCGAGCTGGAGCATCAGCTCGACGAGGCGTACTCACGGATGGCCCAGATGGAAGCGATGCGCAATCCGTACGCCGGACGCGACCTGGTGCGCCAGGAGACCCACTCGACGGCATTGGTCGTCTGGCGGCCGCGCCGCTCTCCGGACAAGTAGACAAAAAGTAACGGCGGCCCTCTCTCGGGAAGGGCCGCCGTTACAACTCGTAGTGACCGTCTGGACACCCAGCGTGGTCAGCGTCGGTTGAAGAGACCGAGCCGCCGCGGGTGGCGGACCAGGCCGCCCTCCATCCAGTCGTGGTGATCGTAAAGTTCCGGCCGGGTCAGGAGGACCCGGCAGTTGTGCGCCCAGATCTGCATCGGCTCGTCGCCGACCTCCTCGGCGCGCTCCACGAACTTCTTGAGCCGGCGCTTGCGCTGGCTGCTCGCGTTCTGGCGCACGCCGTCGGCGGCGTAGATGTACATGCAGTGCTGCGCGAAACGCCGCGCCGGGCACTGCCGGTCCATGGCCAGCTCGAACAGCGTCGGGCCCAGGACATCGCCGGCGATCAACAGGTCCCAGTTCTTCGGCATCGTGTGCAGGGGGACCGATTCGGGGTTGTATGCCCAGGACTGCAGCTCATCCGGCCGGGGATCCACGGGATTGCCGAATCCGAGGAATGTCGCTTCTCGCACGCTCACGCAGCCGCCTCACTCCACCGTTCACAGCTTGCGCCCGGCTCCTAACGCCGGTCGCAGTGTCGAACATCCCAATACTCTGAGTCGTCGCCGCGCAACGGTAGCGCGCTGAGTGTTCGTAGGGAAGCGTCAAGGCCTCACATTCAGATACTGGACAGTAACTTTAGGCTTCTTCTATGGAGACGCAGGTCACTCCGTGGTAGGCAGCGGTTTCGCGGCTGCCTGCTGGGCTGCCATCCGGCGTCGCACGAGTTCCTTGAACCATCGGTAGTCGGGCAGTCGTGCCAGCATCGGACCGGTCACCACGGTGATCAACACGTACGCCGTGGCGAGCGGGGCCAGTCGGGGATCCACCCCGTAGACGACCGCCAGGCCGGCGATCACCACCGAGAACTCGCCCCGGGGCATCAGAGCCAGACCGGCACGCAGCCGACCGGGCAGGGCGATGCCCACCCGGCGAGCGGCCAGATAGCCGGTCACCACCTTGGTGAGCATGGTCAGTACGGCCAGGCCGAGGGCGGGCAACAGCACCGGGGGCATGGCGGCCGGATCGGTGGACAGACCGAAGAAGACGAAGAACACCGCGGCGAACAGGTCCCGCAGCGGAGAGAGCATCTGTGTGGCGTGGTGTGCCACCGGGCCGGACAGGGCGATGCCGACGAGGAAGGCGCCGACCGCCTCGGAGACCTTGAGCTCGCCGGCCACGCCGGCGATGAAGATGGTCAGGCCCAGGACGCTGAGCAGGAGGGCCTCGGGGTCCTTCACCGACATGAACCGGCTGATCTCACCGCCGTACCGGATCGCCACGACCAGGACCGCGATCACCGTGACCACCGCGACCCCCAGCGTGCTGAGGCCCGGGATCAGCCCGGAACCGGCCAGCACCGCGGTGGCGATCGGCAGGTAGAAGGCCATCGCCAGGTCCTCGATGACCAGCACGGACAGGATGACCGGGGTTTCCCGGTTACCCACCCGGCCCAGGTCGCCCAGCACCTTGGCGATCACGCCGGAGGAGGAGACCCAGGTGATGCCGGCCAGGACCAGGGCGGCCTTCCAGTCCCAGCCGAGCAGTAACGCGAACGCGGCGCCGGGTATCGCGTTCAGCAGCATGTCGATCAGCCCGGCCGGTGCGGCCGAGCGCAGGTTGCCGACCAGTTCGTCGGCGGAGTACTCCAGGCCCAGCATGACCAGCAGCAGGATCACACCGATCTGGGCGCCGATGGCGATGAACTCCTCGCTCGCCGAGAGCGGGATCAACCCACCGTGCCCGAATGCCAGGCCGGCCAGCAGATAGAGCGGGATCGGGGACAGACCGACGCGGCGGCCCAGGCGACCGAGCATGCCGAGGCCGAACAGGAGCGCGCCGATCTCGATGAGCAGGATCGTCGTGTGGTGCTGCACGGCGCTCAGCCGTCGTCGTCGCCGGCCAGGATGGCGGTGACGCCGTCCAGGCCCTTGCGGGTGCCGACCGCCACCACCACGTCGTTCGCCTCGAACTTGAAGGCGGGACCCGGTGACGCGATCACCTCCCGATCGCGCAGCACGGCCACGATGGAGGCGCCCGTCCGGCTGCGCGTCCGGGTGTCGCCCAGCTTGCGGCCCACGAACGGGGAACCGGCGGGCAGGGCGATCTGCTCGGTGAGCAGACCGGCCGCCTGCTGCCGGAGGCCGGCGAGCTGACCGAGCATCAGGGACGCGCCGAGGACGTCCGCCAAGGCTTCGGCCTCGTCGTCGGTGAGCGGGATCGAGGCCAGACTCGCGTCGGGATCGTCCACGTCGTACAGGACCAGGTCGCGGCGGCCGTTGCGGTGCGAGACCACCCCGACCGTCCGCCCGGAAGAGGTCACCAGGTCATGGCGGACGCCGATTCCCGGCAGCGGAGTCTGTTCCACCCGTACGCGCACGACGCCAACGTTAACCCGCAGATCAGCCGTTTCGTGCCACGAGGTCGGATTACCCCTGGCCCGCTGCGGACTTGTGATCAGATTCAGCCGGTTCCACGGTGACGGCGGGCGGCCGGAAGGCGACCAGCAGGAGCAGGCCGAGCACGCTCAGCGTCAGATTCAGTCCGTACGCCAGACGGAAGCCGAACTCCTGCGCCAGCCCGAACAGCGGAGCCGCCAGGATCTGCCCGATCGGGAAGGTGTTGGTGAACATTGTCGTGGCCCGGCCCGGATAGTGCGGCATCATGTCCTGGAAGTAGGAGATGCCCAGGCCGGAGACCGCGGCGATCAGGATCGCGTTGGGCACCTGGGCCGCCGCCAGCATCCACACGGACGTGGCCGACGAAGCCAGAGCCTGGTACAGGACGCCGCAGACGGCGCCGGCCAGGATGATCCGGCGCAGCGGCATCCGGGTGGAGAGCCAGCCGAAGCCCAGCATCAGCGGGATCTCCAGTGCGGCGCAGAGGCCCAGGAGCAGACCGGTGTCGCCGACCGAGCCGCCCAGCTCGGTGGTGACGAACAGCGGCATGGCCTGGACGCTGAGCACCATCGAGGTCTGCATCAGGGCGAAACCCAGCAGGATCGGGTAGACCACCCACGGGGCACGGGCGGGGGCCTTCTCGCCGTGCCGGGGCGGTGCCGGCGCCTCGATCTCGGGCAGCCAGCGCACCGCCACGAGCGCCGCGATCAGGTACATGACGGATGCGGCGCCGTAGACGTACCGGAAGTCGCCGGCCTCCAGGAGGAACGCGGCCAGGGTCGGGCCGCCGACCCAGGCGATCGAGAACACGGTGCGGAGCGTGCTGATGCCCATCGCGGCTTTGCTGGGATCGTCACGTTGGAGCACCTGTCGCGCGTACGCGAAAGATTGGGGGAAGAGTGACCCGGCGATGGCCGTGGCCGTCGCGGTGAGCGCGAGCAGCACCCAGTAATCCCTGATGAATGCGGTGAGACCGGTGCCGGCGCAGCCGGCGAGGGCGGCGATGATCAGCAGGGTGCGCCGCATCGGCCGGCGGTCCGAGATGCGGCCGATCGCCCAGGACATCGCCACGCCGGAGAGCGAGGCGGTCACCAGGAAGAAGGTCACCTGGACCGGACTGGCCTCGACCGCGGTGCTGAGGAACAGGCCGAGAAACGGTCCCACCACCGCCGTCGCGATGCCGGTGGTGAGGAACATCAGGGCGAGGGGAAGCAACCGCCGCGACAGAGACACGACTCCTGACGGTACGGGTTCTTGCCGGTTACCTGCTCTTTCTGGTGGTGACCGTCACCGTGGCGCGGAGCTGGCGGTGGCGCGGTAAAGTTGAGCGGAACGCGCTCAAGTCTTGGGGAGCTGATGAACACCGAACGTCTGACCACCAAGAGCCGCGAAGTGATCACCGCGGCGGTCGCCGACGCGGGTCGGCGCGGACATGCCACGGTGGAGCCGTGGCACATGCTGTTGTCGCTGCTGGACACGGGTGGATCCACCGCGACGGCGCTGCTGAGGGCGGTCGGAGCCAACCCGGCGGACATTCGCCGTGCCGCCGCCCGCGCGATCGAGCAACTGCCCTCCGCGCGAGGCGCCAGCACCGTCGAGCCCAGCCTGTCCCGTGAGTTCGTCAACGCCATCGGCTCGGCCGACCTGATCGCCAAGCCGCTCGGCGATGAGTATGTGTCTACCGAACACCTGCTGGCCGGCCTGGCCCGGGTCGGCGGCGCGGTGAGCCAGCTGCTCAAGGACGCCGGCGCCACCGAGGACGCCCTGGTCGCCGCGTTCCCGCAGGTCCGGGGCGGGGAGCGACGGGTCACCACGGCCGATCCCGAGCAGACCTACCAGGCGCTGGAGAAGTACAGCGTCGACCTGACCGCCCTGGCCCGGGACGGCAAGATCGACCCGGTGATCGGGCGGGACACCGAGATCCGCCGGGTGGTGCAGGTCCTGTCGCGGCGGACCAAGAACAACCCCGTGCTGATCGGCGAGCCTGGCGTCGGCAAGACCGCCATCGTCGAGGGCCTGGCCCAGCGGATCGTGGCCGGCGACGTGCCGGAGACGCTGCGCGACAAGAAGCTGGTCTCGCTCGACCTCGGCGCGATGGTCGCCGGCGCGCAGTACCGCGGTCAGTTCGAGGAGCGGCTGAAGAGCGTCCTCGAGGAGATCCGCAACTCCAACGGGCAGGTCGTCACCTTCCTCGACGAGCTGCACACGGTCGTCGGCGCGGGCAAGGGCGAGGGCTCGATGGACGCCGGCAACATGCTCAAGCCCATGCTGGCCCGGGGTGAGCTGCGGATGGTCGGTGCCACCACGCTGGACGAGTATCGGGAGCACATCGAGAAGGACCCGGCCCTGGAGCGCCGCTTCCAGCCGGTCGTGGTCGGTGAGCCGACCGTCGAGGACACGATCGGCATCCTGCGCGGGCTCAAGGGTCGGTATGAGGCGCATCACCGCGTACAGATCACTGATGCCGCCCTGGTGGCTGCCGCCAGCCTGTCGGACCGCTACATCAGCGACCGGTTCCTGCCGGACAAGGCGATCGACCTGATCGACGAGGCCGCCTCCCGGCTGCGCATGGAGATCGACTCCCGGCCGGTCGAGCTGGACCAGCTGCAGCGCCAGGTGGACCGGATGCGGGTCGAGAAACTCGCGCTGGAGAAGGAGACCGACCCGGCCTCGGTGGCCCGGCTGGAACGCCTGGTCGCCGACCTCGCCGACCGCGAGGAGGAGCTCACCGCGCTGAACGCCCGGTGGGAGCGCGAGCGCGGCGGGCTGAACCGGGTCGGTGAGCTGAAGAAGCAGCTCGACGAGGCCAAGGCCGCTCAAGAGCGGGCACAGCGGGACGGCGAGCTGCTCGAAGCGTCCCGCCTGCTCTACGAGGTGATCCCGGCCCTGGAGAAGGAGATCCGGGTCGCCGCCGACTCGGAGGTCGAGGACACCGAGCCGCCCATGGTCAAGGAGGAGGTCGGCGCCGACGACATCGCCGAGGTCGTCTCCTCGTGGACCGGCATCCCGGCCGGCCGGATGATGGAGGGCGAGACCGCCAAGCTGCTGCGCATGGAGGAGTCGCTGTCGGCCAAGGTGATCGGCCAGCGCGAGGCCGTCGCCGCGGTCGCCGGAGCGGTACGCCGAGCACGCGCCGGAATCGCCGACCCGGACCGGCCCACCGGCAGCTTCCTCTTCCTCGGCCCCACCGGCGTCGGTAAGACCGAGCTGGTCAAGGCGCTAGCCGGCTTCCTCTTCGACGACGAGCGGGCGATGGTCCGCATCGACATGAGCGAGTACGGCGAAAAGCACTCGGTGGCGCGACTGGTCGGCGCCCCGCCCGGCTACGTGGGGTACGAGGAGGGTGGCCAGCTAACCGAGGCGGTGCGGCGCCGGCCGTACAGCGTGGTGCTGCTCGACGAGGTGGAGAAGGCCCACCCGGACGTCTTCGACCTGCTGCTCCAGGTGCTCGACGACGGCCGGCTCACCGACGGCCAGGGGCGTACGGTCGACTTCCGCAACGCCATCCTGGTGCTGACCTCGAACCTCGGCTCGGCCAACTCCGACTTCACGATGAGCGACGAGGAGCGGCACGACGAGGTGCTGGCCGCGGTCCGGGCCCACTTCAAGCCGGAATTCCTGAACCGGCTCGACGACATCGTGGTCTTCCACGCCCTCACCAAGGCCGACCTGACCGACATCGTCGACATCCAGATCGGCCGGCTGCGTGGGCGCCTCGCCGACCGGCGGCTCGCGCTGGAAGTCGCTCCGTCGGCCGTGGAGTGGCTGGGTGAGCACGGGTATGACCCGATCTACGGCGCCCGGCCGCTGCGCCGCCTGATCCAGTCGGCGATCGGCGACAAACTGGCCAAGGAACTGCTGGCCGGCGAGATCCGCGACGGCGACACCGTGGTGGTCGAGCTGGGCGAGGCCAAGGACGGCCTTACGGTCCGAAGAGGCTGATTGGGTACGCGAAAAGGGCCCCGGGATCTCCCGGGGCCCTTTTTCCTACTGTCCTGCTGCCCGTTGCCGGTAGGCCTGGGTCATCAGTACGTCCGTGATGGCGTGCTCGCCCTCGGCGGACCAGATCCGTATCCCGTCGCGGTGCAACTGGTACCGCACGTCTTTGAACCGTGTCCGGGTGTCGTCATGGTGAACGATCGTCAGGGTGTCGGCGTGGGGCATGGAAGTCACCGGTCCTCGAGTCTGGGGCGGCCGCGGTGTGGTCACGCGGCCTGCCTATTGGGAAAGGTGCCATGAGCCGGTCTGCCTCGGCCCCGGCGACATGTGTGCGGGGCGGGCGACTCGTGCTGGCAAGGCGTGCCGCATCGACGACAGGTCGTTGCTGAGGTCGGCAGGACGCCACGGAATCGAAGTTTAAGGGGCTGCATCCATCCACGTCGCCCCCCGAACGAGCGACGTTTTGCGGTTGTTTGGGGCCATCGTCGCCCGATGTTTCCACACCGTCGCCGACAGTGAGGCCCGGTCGCGGGATATGGCACCAGACCGATACCGTAAATGGATCTAGAGGAGGGCAGCGTGAGCGTTCCCACATATTCATCACCAAATCCGGCGCCACCCGCGCGGCCGGCCACCGTGACGATCTCGTCGCTCCTGCTTTACGGGATCGCGGCCGCGCAGG
This sequence comes from Actinoplanes sp. NBC_00393, assembly GCF_036053395.1. Lineage (NCBI taxonomy): Bacteria > Bacillati > Actinomycetota > Actinomycetes > Micromonosporales > Micromonosporaceae > Actinoplanes > Actinoplanes sp. NBC_00393. The sequence continues at coordinate 8,642,952 of NZ_CP107942.1, forward strand.
TGCTGGTCGCCGTCCTCGCGCTCGCCACCCTCGGCGACGTGCAGGAGGCGTACCGGAACTCGTTCGGCAACACCGAGTTCGACGAGGAGCTGACCGGCGTCGTCGCCGGCACGATGGTCGTCGTCGCGGTGATCTACATAATCATCGCGGCCGGGCTCGTCGTGCTGTCGATCTTCAACGGGATGGGGAAGAACCCGTCCCGGATCGTCACCTGGGTCTTCGCCGGCCTCGGGCTGTGCTGCAACGGCCTGTCGCTGTTCGACTCGGTGCCCGGCGCGGTGACCAGCTCGACGACCGAGGGCGGGCCCTCCGAGCAGCAGTTCGAAGCCGACCTGGCGGCCACGCTGCCCGGTTGGTACCAGCCGGCCACGGTGCTGCTCACCGTGCTGACTGTGGCCGGGCTGATCGCGGTGATCATTCTGCTGGCGTTGCCGCAGTCGAACGCCTTCTTCCGCAAGAAGGTCGCCTGGAATCCGGCGGCGCCTTATCCGGGGTATCCGGGGGGTTACGGGCAGCCTGGATATCCGGCTTACGGGCAGCCGTATCCGGGGCAGCCTGGGTCGGCGCCGCCTGGGCAGTACGGGCCTCCCGGTTCTTATGGTCCGCCAGGTTCTTACGGTCCACCCGGCACGGCGCCTGGGCAGTACGGGCCGCCTGGATCGTCGGCCAGTCCCTACGGGCAGCCGGGGGCATACCCGGGGCAGCCTGGATCGCCCGCCGGCCCGCCTCCTGGGCAGCCGCCGTACCCGGGTGCGCCGGGTCAGCCGCCCGGCCAGCCGCAGTATCCGGGCGCGCCGGGCCAGCCGCCATATCCGGGTGGGCATGGAGCGCCTGGTCAGTCCGGCCACCTCGGCTCGCCTGAACAGTACGGACAGCCGGGACAGCCGGCGCCGGGCCTGCCGCCCTACCCGGGCCAGCCTGGCACTCCTGCTTCTGGCGCTCCCGCTTCCGGTTCCCCTGCGTGGGGTGCTCCTGGCACTCCTGCCTGGGGCGCTCCCACACCTGATGCTCCGGCCTCGAGCCCCCCTGCGCCTGGTGCCCCCGCCTCGGGTGCACCTGCCTGGGGTGCGCCGGACGCTCCGGCCTCGGGTGCTCCCGCTTGGGGCGCTCCCGCGCCCGGTGCCCCGGCCTGGGGTCCGCCGGCGTCCGGGGCGTCCTCACCCGACCAGCCGACGTCGAGCGGGGCGCCGGCCAGCGATCCGTGGGCTGCGCCGCCACCCGGCAACGACCAGCCGCCGGCGTCAGACGACCGGCAGCACCGGCCGCCGACCGACCCAGCCTGATCGGAACCGGACCGGACCGCCCACCGGGAGGTCCGGTCCGGCCACGGGAAGGCCCCGCAGGCGGTAGGTTTTTGCCAGCCGACCCTGCGGGAGCCCATCGATGTCCTACGCCGCTCAGCCACCCGTCGCCGCGCCGCCCACCGGCTCCGAGCCGCCGACCGGGTCGGGGCCGGCGAGCGCTCCAGGGCCGGCTTCCGGTTCGCGGCCACCGGCTGTGACGACAGCCGTCGTTCTGCTCTGGACCATGGCGGTGGCCGGCTTGGCGTACGCGATCGGCATGGTCGCAATCGCCCCCGCCACCGTTGATCGTTTCCGGGCCGCGACCAGCGGCACCGACCAGGTCGAGTCGTTCATCGCGGTGATCTGGATCGATGCCGCAGTCGCCGCCGTGGTGGCCGTCCTGGCGATCGCCCTCTTCGCTGTCCTCGGGGTGGGCCTGCGGCGCGGCAGCCGAGTCGCCCGTGGTGTCACCCTGGGCGTGTGCGGCCTCGGCGTCCTGGCCGGTTGTGGTTCCCTCCTGACGATCGCCCTGCAGCGATCCGGTGACGCGTTGCCGGGCTCGGTGGGCGCGGCGCTGGGTGCGGCGTACCCGGACGGCTGGATCAACCTGAACGTCGCTGTGGCGAGCGCTCAGGTGCTTGCGTACGTCGCGGTGGCCGCGCTTGTGCTGCTGGCCCCGCGGCAGTACTTCGGCCACTGCACGGTGACCGACCAGGCGGGCAACGTCGGCGCGTTCCCCGGCTACGGTCAGCCCGCCTACGGCCTCGCCTACCCCCAGCCGGGTCACGGCCCGGCTTACCCCCAGCCCGGCTTCAACTCTCAGCCCGGCCCCACCCCTGCCTACCCGCAGCCCGGCCACAGCTCGGTCCACCCTCAGCCCGGCCACAGCCCTGCCTACCCGCAGCCCGGCCACGGCTCGGTTCACCCTCAGCCCGGCCCGGCTTACCCGCAGCCCGGCTACGGCCCGACCTACGCCCAGCCCGGCTACAACCCGGCCCACTCCCAGCCCGGCTATGGCTCGGCTTACCCCCAGCCCAACGCTGCTCCCGGTTACGGCCCTATCCCGTCCTCCGGCGCCGGCGCGCCAGGTTGTGGACCGGCTCCGGCCTATCCCGGTTCAGGCGCCTACCCGCCCGCCTCCCAGCCCGCCTACGGTCCTCCCGCCGGCTGGGGCTACCCCACCCAAGGCCCACCCGACGACGCGGCTTACATGCGGCCCACGACCCACCAGCCGGGCACCGCCCAGTCACCTGCCACCGACGAGCCTGCCGTCGGCCAGCCCGCCGCCGCGGGAGCCGGCCAGCCTGCCGCCGCGGGAGCCGGCCAGCCTGCCGATGCCAGTCAGCCCCCCGCCGATGCAGGAGCCGGCCAACGCGCCGCCAGTGAGCCCACGGCCCACCGCTCCAATGCGGCCCAACCCCAAACCAAATCGCCCACCGACCCCACATCGCACCCCACGCCGACGCCCCAATCGGACACATCGCCCTCAATCGATGCCGCTCACCAACCCTCCGTAACCGACACCTGGCCGACCCCCGCGCCAGAGTGGGCTGCAGCACATTACGCCCCCAAACCCCACCCGCAATCCGAACAAACGACCAGATCGTCCGAACAAACTGGAGACACCCCGGCCGAACCCGATCAGACTTCGTCTTCGGGACCCGCCGAGAACCCGGAAGACGAGAACCGGTCACAACTCCGGGACTGAACTCTCCAGTAACCTCAGTAGACCGGTCCCGTATCGACGACAGTGGGTCACTCGAACGGGTACGGTCCGTTTCCGACGCCGTCACCCGATCGGCTGTCCGGATAGATCTAGATCGGCCAGACGGTGGTTATTTTCGCCTGGACGGACAGAGGTGTTTTCGGGTTCTCACAGGACCTTCACAGCCCAGTCACCAGGTGATCCTGGGGGCTGCGCGGGTACCGTACGGTCGTTACCTGCTTTGAGCTGCATCTATGGTCACTGGAAAGGTCGAGATCCCTTGTACGATCTGTAAACCTTGTTTACAGAAGCTGGCAAAGCCGTGGGTCAATAGTTCCGTTCCGCCCCGCCGGGGCGAAAGATTCCGGTTTCCTTCCAGCCAGTACGCTCGATGTCATGGAAGCACGGCACGACCTGCGTAAATTCATCACTGAATTGGCCGTCGCGCAGCGTGGCGTCGTGCTTTCATCGGGTCGTGAGCTGTTGGGTCCGGAGAGTGGCGGCCAAATGATCGCGCAGTGCCGCGTGATGGTGTCGATGCGTTCTGTGCCGGGTCATCGTCAGGGGTCGGTGACGCGAAACAATCGACGAATTGACAATGTGGTCCGCCTCACTCCGGAGACGGGGATCGAGAGCTCGACACGGATGGGTAGCGACCAGATGGCGGCTGAGGCGTTGCAGGAGGCAGAGACCGAAGTCGGTGTCGCGGTAAAGGTTGATCGGATGAGTGTGTTGGCACAGACGGCCGACTCGCTGCGCCGATCGGCCGACCCGGCGATCGAAGTCGGCCTTACGGCCTGAAAGTTAGCCGGTTCGTTCCTGCGCACATGCAGGAGAATCGATGCAGTTGGTGGAAGGATGGAGATCGTGGGAACTGCGTTGGCGGAAATGACGATGCCTCAGATCTCGCCGCTTGCCGGCGAGCCGATTGAACGCGCTGACGCCGAGCGCCTGGCGGGAGTGCTGAAGGCGCTCGCCGACCCGGCCCGGCTGCGGCTGCTGAGCCTTATCCAGTCCGCTACGGACGGTGAGGCGTGTGTCTGCGACCTGACGGCTCCCCTGGGCCTCTCGCAGCCGACTGTGAGCCACCACCTGCGGATCCTTACGGAGGCTGGTCTGCTCGAGCGGGAGAAGCGTGGTGTGTGGGCGTACTACCGGCTGGTGCCGACCGCAATCGCCACCATTGCCGACCTGCTGACGCCGCCTCGTAAGCGGGCCACAAAGAAGGCGCGCTGAGGGTTGGACTACGCCTGGCGTCACCGAGCATGGGGGTCGTGACGCCAGGCCGAGGACCTTCGTCGAAGCGGATCGAGGAGGAACGGTGAACTACGTTCCCGGCGACCTGCGTGATCAACTCGCGCACGTGGGTTACGACGTGGTCCAGGCCGGCCTTGTGTGTGGATCGGGCGGCAACCTGTCCGCCCGGATCCCTGATGAGGACGCCATCTGGGTCACCGCGAGCGGCTCGTGGCTCGACCGGCTCAGCCGGAACACTTTTGCGCCGGTTCGGATATCGGACGGCGAACCCGCGATGGTCGGCACCATGCCGCCCCCGCGGATCGAGCCCACCAGTGAGCTCGCACTGCACCTGGCGCTCTACCGCGCTCGCCCCGACGTCAACGCAGTGGTCCATCTGCACCCGCAGACGGCCCTGCTGCTGGACGCACTGGGCGAGCACATCCGGATCGTCACCACCGATCATGCGTACTACTTGAGGCGCGTGTCGATCGTCCCGTTCCGGCTGCCCGGCAGCACGGAACTGGCAGCACTGACCGCGGCCATGGCCGCGGACGGCACCGACTGCCTGGTGCTCAGCCAGCACGGTTGCGTCGTGATGGGCGACTCCGTCGAGCTCGCTCACAAGCGGGCCCGCAACCTGGAAGAGGCCGCCGCGCTCACCTATCGAGCGCTGACCGCCGGCCGGCTGGAGAATCTGCGCGACTGCCCGGAGGAGTTCGTCGAGCGCCTTCAGGGCACGAGCGGGCCCGTCACGGTCTGAGCTCCCAGGGTCCAGGCGGGCTTTCCGGTTACGGATTTTCCTCGGTACGCCTAGCCCGTCCCCGGAAATCCACACCGTCCCCGAACTACCACGCGATCACCTGCCCGCTCCAGGCCGCAGCGCGGCCGCCGGGCTTAAGCAGATGCGTCCGGGGAAAGCTGACGATCACCCCACCACTCCGAACCGAGGGTCGGGTTCACCACACAACGCGAACGGCCGGCCCGGTGATTCCGGCCGGCCGTTGCTGTGGACGGTGCGCTCGTCAGTTACGCGGCCACTGCTGATCGTCGTGAGCCGGCGGCTGCCCATAGCTCTGTTGCTGCGGCGGGTACTGCTGACCGTACTGTTCCTGACCGTACTGCGGCTGTTGCTCGTACCCCGAATGGGTGGGCTGACCGTAGGTGGGCTGCTGGCCGCCGTAAGGCTGCCCGTAAGCCGGCTGACCATAAGCGGACTGCTGGCCGTAGGCCTGCGGCTGCCCGTAGGTCCCCGGCTGCTGGCCGTAGCCGGCCGGCTGACCGTAACCGGGCTGCTGGTCCTGGCTGTCGTGGTGGTGGTGGTGCTTCTCGAACTCGTCGTGCGCGGCGTCCGCGAGGCCCGCCACCGTGGCCGCCGCGACCACGCCGATGGCGGTGGCCGGCTCAGCGATCTTGAGGCCGTGCTTCTTGGCCCGGCGTTCGCGCAGGATCTCGATGAGGATGGGCAGCACCGAGATCAGGATGATCAGGGCGACCACCGGCAGGATGTAGTGGTCGATCTGGTCACCGATGGCGGCGTAGATCTGCTCGGCCAGCAGGTAACCGATGAGGATGATGCCGTCGGTCCAGAGGACGGCGCCGACCACGTTCCAGATGAAGAACTGCTTGGCGGGCATGCCCAGCGTGCCGGCGACCGGGTTGAGGAAGGTCCGGACGATCGGGATGAACCGGGCGAGCACCACGGCCTTGGCCGGGCCGAACTTCTCGAAGTAGTACTCCGCCTTCTCGACGTACTCCTTCTTGAAGAGCTTCGAATCCGGCTTGTCGAACATCCGGCGCCCGTACTTGGCGCCCAGCCAGTGCCCGAACTGCGCGCCGGCGATCGCGCAGATCGGCGCGCCGATCAGCAGGCCGGCGATCGACAGCTTGGCGCCCTCGCCGAAGATCGAGTCGGCTACCGAGGAGGCCGCTACACCTGCCAGGAACAGCAGCGAGTCGCCGGGGAAGAAGAAACCGACCAGCAGGCCGGTTTCCGCGAAGAGGATCGCCAGCACGCCCGGCAACCCGAAGGCCTGCAGCAGCTCCTTCGGGTCCATGGGGTTCAGCGCGAGCGGCTCGGTGAGCGCTTGGATGTCCACGGGGAGCCAGGGTACCGGCCCTGCGCAGGCCGGTACCCCGATGAGTGCGGTAGATGCCGAGAACTGGCCGGACGGCTCAGAGCCGTGGGTCGACCGGCTCCGACTCGGCGGCCAGGATGGCGAAAACCAGCTCGTGCACCCGCCACGGCGGAGAGCCCTCGGACAGCCGGTCCAGCGCCGCCAGACCCAGCCCGTGCTCACGCAGCGCGAGCGCGCGCTTACGGCCCAGGTTGCGCTGCCGGAGCCGGTCCAGCTGTTCCGGCCGGGTGTACTCGGGGCCGTAGATGATCCGCAGGTACTCCCGGCCGCGGCACTTCACTCCCGGCTGCACCAGCCGGCCGTTGCTGTCCGTCGCGGCGAGCCCGGCCCACGGTTTGACCACCATGCCCTCGCCGCCGGCCGCGGTCAGCGTCAGCCACCAGTCGGTGGCGGCCGCTTCGGCGGCCGGATCGGCGAGATCCACGATCATTCGCCGAGTCGGCGTGAACAGCTCCGCGTCTGCCGCGACCAGGCGGTCCGCGAGCGCCAGGTGCCAGTTGTGGTCCTTTTTCGCGTACGAGTTACCGGCGCCGGCGAGCACCGCGAAGGGAGCGAGCGTGACGCCGGTGAGACCGTCGGTCGGTTTCACGTAGGACCGGTACGCCGCCGAGTAGCCGTCGATCTCCGCCGACCGTAGCTCCAGTCGATCCCGCAGCGCAGCGACGTCGAGTCCGCGAGCCGAGGCCTGGTCGAGCAGCGCCAGCGCGGCCGGCAGAGCGGCCCGTCCGGCGGCGCCGACTCCGGCGTAGTGATCGCGGATCAGCGAACCGGCCTTCGCCGACCAGGGCAGCAGCTCGGCGTCGAGCAGGAGCCAGTCGCTGCCCAACTCGGTGAAGATCGGCTCGGCCGCTGCCCGGACCCGGGCGAGCAGTGGCTCGTCCAGCTCCGGTCCGAAGAACGGGCGGCCGGTACGCGTCCAGATCGCGTCCCCCGCTCCGGAGGCGGAGACGCGCACCACGGCCCGCGAGCCCATGTGTTTCTCCTCGCAGACCACCCGGTCCACACCGGCGGCCCGCAGGTCGGCGAAGGCGGACGACGGGTGCTCGAGGTAGCCGTCCACTGTCGAGCTGGAGCAGGGCGCCATCGTGGGCGGAAGCCAGATCAGCGTCTCCGGGTCGACCGAGAACCGGCCCATCACCTCCAGAGCGGCGGCGGCATTCTCGGCGGGGACGGTCGTTCGCCCGTACCCGTAATCGATGTGCCTGCGACCGGTCACGTCCGCAATGTCCAGACCCTGCTCGGGTTTGGTCGCGACCGTGACCAGCGGTCGCACCGGCGCGTAGTACTCCTTGGCCGCCGGCACCGGGACCACCTCGCGCTCCGGCCAGCGCAGCGCGGTCAGCGCGCCGCCGAAGACACAGCCGGTGTCCAGGCAGATCGTGTTGTTGATCCACTCCGCCTGCGGAGTGGGCACGTGGCCGTAGACGACCGCCGCCGAACCGCGGTAGTCGTTCGCCCAGGGATAACGGACCGGCAGACCGTACTCGTCGGTCTCGCCGGTGGTCTCCCCGTAGAGCGCGAAGCTGCGAACCCGCCCGGACGCCCGCCCGTGGTACGCCTCCTTGAGCCCGGCGTGCGCGACCACCAACTTGCCGTCGTCGAGCACATAGTGGCTGATCAGCCCGTCGATGAAGGCGCGGACCTCGGCGACGAACTCGTCGCTCTCGGCGGCGAGCTGCTCCAGGGTCTCCGGCAGGCCGTGGGTGAGCTGGACGTTGCGGCCGTTCAGCTTGCGGGCCAGCTTCTGCTCGTGGTTTCCCGGTACGCACAGCGCGTGCCCCGCCTTGACCATGCCCATGACCAGGCGCAACACCCCCGGCGAGTCCGGACCGCGGTCGACCAGGTCGCCGACGAAGACGGCCTTGCGCCCGTCCGGATGCACCGCGTCGACAGGCCGGCCCTGCTCGTCCCGGACCAGCTCCCAGCCCAGCTTGCCGAGCAGCACCTCCAACTCGGCTCGGCAGCCGTGTACGTCGCCGACGATGTCGAACGGCCCGTGCTCGGCGCGCAGATCGTTGAACAGCTTCTCGTAGCGGATCTCGGCGGCGGCGATCTCGTCCACCCCGCGCAACACATGGATCTTGCGGAAGCCTTCCCGGGCCAGCTGGTTGAGGGATCGCCGCAGGTCACGGTGCATCCGGGCGAGCACCGGACGGCCGAACGTACGGTCCTCGCGCGCCTGCGTCCGCTCCCAGGCCAGCGGCTCGGGCACGTCCAGCACGATCGCCACCGGCAGCACGTCATGCTCGCGGGCCACCTTGACCAGGCCGGCCCGGGCATGCGCCTGCAGGTTGGTGGCGTCGACCACGGTGAGTCGCCCGGCCGCCAGCCGCTTCCCGGCCACGTAGTGCAGCACCTCGAAGGCGTCACCCGACGCCGACTGGTCGTTCTCGTCGTCGGCGACGAGGCCCCGGAAGAAGTCCGAGGAGAGCACCTGGGTGGGCTTGAAGTGGGCGCGGGCGAAGGTCGACTTGCCGGAACCGGAGATGCCGACCAGGGCGACGAGGGAGAGCTCGGGAACGTCGAGGATCATGCGGTCACCTGGAACAGTGCTAGTTGGGTGGGGGAGCCGGTCGTCTCGTCGGGGTCGCCGACACCACGGATCGTGACGGCGTAGCCGTAGGTTTTCGAAATACTCTCGGCCCACGCCGCGAACTCGGCGCGGGTCCACTCGAAGCGATGATCCGAGTGCCGCATCCCGGCCAGCCCTTCGTAGTGCACGTTGTACTCCACGTTCGGCGTGGTCACGACGACCGTGCCGGGCCGGGCGTGACCGAAGACGGCGGCTTCGAGAGCGGGCAGGCGGGGCAGATCGACGTGCTCGATCACCTCCATCAGCACCGCGGCGTCGAAATCGCGCAGCCGGTCGTCACGGTAGGTGAGCGCGGTCTGGATCAGCCTGATCCGGTCCCGCTGCCGTTCCGGCAGGCGGTCCAGCCGCAGCCGGCGGGCCGCCATCTCCAGCGCGCGGCTGGACACGTCGGCGCCGACGATCTCGGTGAACTGCCGGTTCTTCACCAGCGCGGTGAGCAGGGCGCCACCACCACAACCCAGATCGAGTACGCGCGCCGCGTTCACCTCGGTCAGCGCGGCGATCACCGCGTCCCGCCGCTGCTCGGCGAGCGGCGCCTTACGCGCCACCGGCAACTCGGCCTCCTCCTCGGTGGCCGGCTCCTGATCGGCCTCGAGCAGCTGCAACGCGGTAGTCGTCAGCGCCCTGCGGTGGGCGAGGTAGCGACGGGCGATCAACACCTTCTCCGGGTGGCCGGCCAGCCAGCCCTCACCGGAGCGCAGCAGCTTCTCGATCTCATCCGGGGCGACCCAGTAGTGCTTGGCGTCGTCCAGGACCGGAAGCAGCACGTAAAGGTGGTTGAGGGCGTCGGCGAGCCGCAGCTCACCGGTCAGGGACAGCTCGACGTAGCGGCTGCTTCCGCCGATCTCGGGCTCGAGCGGGATCGGGGCCGTGTCGACGGCCCAGCCGAGCGGGGTGAACAGGCGGGTGACCAGGTCGGTGGTGCCGCGCAGCACGGGCACCCGGATCTGCAAGGGGATCGGGGCGGCGGCCAGCTTCGGCCGATCCTTGGAGGCGCCGCGCAGGGCGCTGCGGAAGACCTTGGCGAGGGCGCTCGCCAGCAGGCTGGAGGCGGCGTACGGGCGGTCGTTGACGTACTGACTCAGCTCGAACGCGTCCTTCTGCGCGCGTAGGCGCCGGGGGTCGACGTCCAGCAGCAGGGCCGCGGTGCACCGGTCGTCGGTCGCCTCCGGGTACATGACGTACGCCGTACCGGTGGGGACGTCGAACGTATGGACCCGGTCTGGATGTTTGACCAGCAGGTATCCAAGATCCGTCGCGGGCCGGTGTGTGGTCGTCACGGTGAGCAGCACGCGGTCGATGGTGTCAGCGCCGGGCCGATCCGGCGATCGATTTGCCATCGGCCGCAATGATTCCGTGGGCCGGTCCCGTCGTAGAAGCGGAGGTGCCCGTGACCTACGAGGAGTTCGTCGACAGCCGGCTCAGCGCGCTGCTGCGCTATGCCGTGATGCTGACCGGTGACCCGACCACCGCTCAGGATCTGGTGCAGGAAACCATGGTCCGGGTCCAGCTGAATTGGCGGCGCGTGGCGCGCAGCGACTCCCCAGACGGCTACGTCCGGAGGATGCTCACCAACCAGTTCATCGACCTGCGCCGCGGCTCCTGGTGGCGGCGCGTGCTGCTGCGAGCCGATCCGGACCCGGCCGTCGCGTCCCCCTCCGACCATGCCGACCAGAGTGCCGAGCGCGACCGGATCTGGGGTCTGCTCGCCCGCCTGCCACGCCGCCAGCGAGCGGCACTCGTCCTGCGTTTCTACGAGGACCTGCCCGATCAGGAGATCGCCGACATCCTCGGCTGCGCCGTCGGGACGGTCCGTTCGTCCATCTCGCGAGGGCTCGACGCGCTTCGCGCGGAGTTGGTGGAGGCCCGATGACCACGATCGAAGAGGAGCTGCGTGCCGCGTTCGAGCGACACGAGACCCTGACCCCGGCCACCGCCCCGGTGCGGGCTGAGATCGACTTTGCCTGGGGCCGGGCGAAACGCCGCCGCACGTGGCGCCGGGCTGCCGGTGCAGCGGCCGCGGTGCTGTTCGCCGGCGCCGCCGTGCCCGCGGTGCAGGCCGGTAGGCACGGCGATCGGGCAGCCGTCGCGCCGGCGGCGATGAGCGGGTCTCTCGACGTCCTGCTGCTCGGCAGCGATCACCGGAGCGGCCGCGCGGCGGACAACCGGCGTGCCGACACCTTGATGCTGCTGCACCTGTCAGCCGACCGAAGAAAGGCCTTCATGGTGAGCCTGCCCCGCGACGGCGCGGTGCAGGTCGACGGGCACCCAGGGGCCAAACTCAGTCACACCTTGCACCTCGGCGGGCCCGAGTTGACCCGCGAGGTGGTGGAGGATCTGTCCGGCGTCGAGGTGGACGCGACCGTGACCGTCGACTTCCGGGCTCTGCGGGCGGTCACCGAGGCGGTCGGCGGTGTGCCGGTCTGCGTCCGGCAGGGCATCCCCGCGCAGGGCGGTCGCAAGGAGATCAAGCCGGGCTGTCAGGACATCGGCGCCGACGACGTCGGTCCCCTGCTGCAGGGTCGCTACCGGCTGAAGAGCGGCCCCTACGACCGAGATCGGAACAACCGCGCCTTCCTGCGCGCCCTCGCGGAAAAGGTGATCTCACAGGGATCGGAGCTGAGCCGGCTGCAGGCGCTGCTCGGCGCGGCGAAAGATGGCGTCGACATCGACGGGGACACGCTCGCACTGCTGCGAGTGGCCGCCGCGCTCGACAAACCCGAGGTGATCGGCATCGGGGCACCGACGTTCAGCACGATCGACAAACGGCAGATGAGCGAGGAGATCTACCCCGAGGTCGGTCCGAGCCTGTTCGCGGCGATCCGCGACGACCGGCTGGCCGAGTGGGCCGCAGCCAACCCCGGATACGTGGACGGATGAGCCCGCTCTCAGCGGTAATCGTCGTCGAACTCGACGATCCGCCCCTGTTCCTGGGCGTCCCACTCGTTGGCCTCGGTGATCGCCGGGACCACTTCGGCCTCGTCATCCTGCCAGCTCGGGACAGCGGTCCTAGCCTGCTCCGCGGCGTCGACCTCGGGCGTCTCCACGTCGACTTCGTCCATCGGGCGCGTCATCTCGGCTTCCCTCCGTTGCCGGGTCCCATCCATGGTGCGCGTTCCCCGGTTCCGATGCCGCACAAACCGGCATGTGCCAACAATCGGCGGAGTGTCACCACGGAGAGCGAACAGAACAGCGGCACCACCGGCTGCAATCCGCCCCAGAAGTGTGGACATGCCCCGAGGTCGGCTGTCCCCGGCGAGGCATCTGCCGGGATCGCAGTGCGAAATTCGGGGCGATTTCCGCTACGCAACGCGACTGCGGAATACTGCCTGCTGGAGGACAGCGCGGTCCTGCCCTCTGCTGCCCGTTCCAAAGAGCAAGGAGCGCACCGATGCCTATCGCCTCTCCCGAGGTCTACGCCGAAATGATCGATCGCGCCAAGGCCGGCGCGTTCGCCTACCCGGCGATCAACGTGACGTCCTCGCAGACCCTCAACGCGGCCCTGCAGGGCTTCGCCGAGGCCGGCAGCGACGGCATCATCCAGATCTCCACCGGTGGCGCGGAGTACGTCTCGGGTCCGACCATCAAGAACAAGGTCACCGGCGCGGTGGCGCTGGCCGAGTTCGCCCACCACGTCGCGAAGCACTACCCGGTCAACATCGCGCTGCACACCGACCACTGCCCGAAGAACCACCTCGACGGGTTCGTCCGGCCGCTCATCGACATCTCCGCCGAGCGCGTGGCCCGCGGTGAGAACCCGCTGTTCCAGTCGCACATGTGGGACGGCTCGGCCGTGCCGCTGGACGAGAACCTGCAGATCGCCGAGGACCTGCTGGCCAAGACCGCGGCCGCCAAGATCATCCTGGAGATCGAGGTCGGCGTCGTCGGTGGCGAGGAGGACGGCGTCTCCGCTGCGATCGACGACAAGCTGTACTCGACCGTCGAGGACGGCCTGGCCACCGCCGCCGCCCTGGGCCTGGGTGAGAAGGGCCGCTACCTGACCGCCCTCACCTTCGGAAACGTGCACGGCGTCTACAAGCCGGGCAACGTCAAGCTCCGCCCGGAGATCCTCAAGGAGATCCAGGACGCGATCGGCGCGAAGTACGGCAAGGAGAAGCCGCTCGACCTGGTCTTCCACGGCGGCTCGGGCTCGCTGCTCTCCGAGATCCACGGCGCGCTGGACTTCGGTGTGGTGAAGATGAACATCGACACCGACACGCAGTACGCGTTCTCCCGCCCGGTCGCGGATCACTTCTTCCGCAACTACGACGGTGTGCTCAAGGTGGACGGCGAGGTCGGCAACAAGAAGGCGTACGACCCGCGCGCCTGGGGCAAGCTCGCCGAGAACGGTCTGGCGAAGCGCGTCGTCGAGGCCTGCGAGCACCTCCGCTCGACCGGGACCACTCTGTCGAAGTAATCCGAACGGCAGCGGCCGGTCCCCGAACGCGGGGACCGGCCGCTGTTGTCTTGCGTGGTTACGCAGCGACATGGGTACGATCGGTCGTCTTGATCAAGGGACGGTGGTCGTGCTCGGTATCGAGGGCTGGAAACCCGAGTGGCATCACGATGCCGAGGCCCTCGCCGCCACTCATCGACACATGTTTGTACGGCTCATCGGCCGTAGGCTGCGATCAAGCTGGCTGATGTGGGACGTGGCCCAGCGGGGCTGGTTCGCCGACGGCCCGATCATCCTCGACTTCGGTTTGAGTCGCGTCGAGGTCACTCACCGTAAGTTCGACGAGTGCGCGATCACCTGGGACCAGATCGACATGTCGGTGCCAATCGACTGGTACGAACATTTCGACTGGCGCGCCGACCCGCACGCCGCGCTGCGCAAGGCCCGCGGCCGGCCGCTCCGCGCGGTCAACATCATCGAACGGACCACCTCGGCGGACTGGCGGCCCCGGGTCCTGCATGCCGTCGAGTTCCTCTTCGACGGGGCCCGCCTTGCCGTCTACAACGCGATGGACGAGAACGGGCTCACCGACGTACCGGAAGCGGACCTTCCTCGGGTCCACTGGCGACGCGTCCACGTAGCCTGACCGCCGGCCGGCCCTTGCCCGCCGCTGACCGGACCCGTGCTCGGCTCGGCCTTGCCTTCCCCGGCCCGGCTCTGCCTTGCCTTGCCTTGCGGGGCAGCTGGTAGGCGGACGCCGCGCGGAAAGCGCCAGCTGATCGCCTGCTGGCCACCCGCCTCTGCTCAGCAGCTGCCGCCTCCGCCGGAGTCGCAGGAGCCGCCACCCCCGCTGGACCAGCCGTCGCCGCCGCCGTAATGCGTCACGCCGGGCTGGTAGCCGCCGACCCGGTGGTCGTGCGGGCCGGCCCCGATGGTGGCCCGACGGGACACGCGGATCGCGACCGCCACGGCGATCACCAGACCCGCCAGAAACAGCATCATCGTCAGCATGGCTGCAGTGTGAGCCACGCGCGCCAGCCACGGCTGTCAGTCACCGCCGCCACCGCCACCGCCGCCCCCACCGCCGCTGTCGCCTCCGGAGGAGCCGCCGCTGTCACTCCAGGACGAGCCGCCGCTGTCACCCCAGGACGAGCCTCCGCTGTCACCCCAGGAGGAACCGCCTCGGTCATCCCAGGACGAGCCGCTGTCGCCCGAGGACGAGCCGTGGTCATCCCACGACGAGCCGCCGTCGTGCGACGTGTAGTAGAACGGTCCGCCGCTGCTGCGCTGGATGTGCGGCCGGGGCGCCCCGTAGTCGTTCCGCCCCCGCTTCGCGTTGCGGAAGATGATCAAGGCGGCGATCAGGGCGATCGCGAAGAATGCCAGCACCATCAGCGCTCCCAGGAGTACGACGAAGGTCACCATGAGCGCAGTGTGCGGCATCCTCGCCACCTCACCTGAGCAGGGCCGACATCGCCTCCTCCAGCGAATCGGTGACCACGATCAGATCGGACTGGTCGCCGTGCGGCGAACGGGCCAGCAGCGGACCCAGCAACTCCGCCACCGGCAGCGCCGACCAGTGTTCGACGCCGAGGAACACGAACGCCCCGGACGGCCCGTCGGTCCGGTAGAACGTCTTCGTCGCCGCCTGGAAGATCTCCTGGACCGTGCCGGCCCAGCCGGGGGCGAAGACGATGCCACCTCGGGAGAGGCGCAGGATCGAGTCCTCGCGTACCGCGTTGGAGAAGTACTTGCCGATCTGCCCGGCGAAGAGGTTGGCCGGCTCGTGTCCGTACAGCCAGGTGGGCAGTGCCAGCCCGCCGTGCTTGAGCCGGCCCGCCACGTCGCTCTCCGGGAGCGGATAGGCCGCGCGAACGGCCAGGGCAGCCGCGGTGTACGGGTCGTGGTCCTGGAACCGCGGCGCGGTGGCCAGCTTGTCGATCGCGTCGGACAGTTCGTTCTCCGACCGCGAGGCGAAGTAGGCGCCAAGGTTCGCGGCCTCCATCACCCCGGGCCCGCCCCCGGTCACGATCAGCCGCCCGACGCCGGCCAGTTGCCGGGTCAGGTCCGCGACCATCCGGTACGCCGAAGCCCCGCGCAACTCCGCATGCCCGCCCATGATCCCGACCGGTCCCTCGTGACCGTGCACCGCCGCCCACGCGGACAGCGCCTTGCCGAGCGCGTTGTCGATGCCCGCGTCGTGAAGCCGTTGCGCAAGCGCCTCCCGGATGTCCGGCACCGCACCGCCGTGCGCGACGAAATGGTCGAAGACCACGGTGTCGTACATGCCGGCGAACCCGCCGTCGGCGAACCCGGCGGCCAGGTCGTCGGCCGTGTAGAGCAGCGCGGGATGGGTGGGGTAGGGCCGGGTCTGGAACGGCGGCACCAGGTGGGCGCCGCGCCGGATCAGGTCGATCTCCACGTCCGGCCCGGCGAGCCGGCAGCCTACGAAGAGCGTGCCGCGCACGTCGACGCCGGTCAGATCCGGTGGATCGCGGTCCAGGTGCACGCCGAGGACGACGAGCCCGGCCAGGGTGTTCTTGCGGACGTGGGAGTCGAACTCGGCACGCGACTCGATCTCGAACTCGGTCGCGTCGAACGGGGCGTCCCCACCGAGCACTGGTTGCAACGGATCCGGCATGTGGTCCATCTTGCGCGAAACGTGCACGGTGACGTCGGCCACCCCGCACGCGTTGACGTACTACCTAGAGTTGTCCGCATGCGTGCTGCGTCGGGATCGCTCTTCGGGTTGGCGTACGGAGACTCCTTGGGGAAACCCACCGAGTTCCAGGAGTACGCGCAGATCGTGGCCCGGTATGGTCCCGGTGGCCCACGCCGGCTGGAGGGCGAGCCCGCGCTCGTCACCGACGACACCCAGATGGCCCTCGCCGTCGGTGAGGCCCTGCTCGAGGTGCACGCGGTCACCCCGGAGACGTTCGAGCCGGTGCTGCGGCGCCGGTTCGTGGAGTGGGCGGCCAGCCCGGAGAACGACCGGGCCCCCGGCATGACCTGCCTGCGGGCCTGCGCGGCGCTCGCCGACGGGCGTCCGTGGACCCGGGCCACCCAGCCCGACTCCAAGGGTTGCGGGGCGAACATGCGGGTCACCCCGGTCGGCCTGATGCGCGGGCTGACCGATGACCAGCGGGCCGGGGCCGCGCAACTTCAGGCCGGGCTCACCCACGGTCACCCCACCGGGTTGGCAGCGAGTGAGCTCACGGCGTACGCGGTCCGGTGGCTCAGCGACGGCCTCCCGCCGGCCGACCTGCTGGATGCGCTCCGCGAACGCTGCGCCTCGCAGCGCAAGGTCTACCGGGGTGACTGGCTCGGCGAGCTCTGGCAACGCCCCACGGTTTCCTCCCCGGAGGAATTCATCGCCCTGGGCTGGGACGAGTGCGCCGCCGCCCTCGACCGGGTCGCCGAGGCCCTCGCCGCCGGCGCCTACGAGGGCGACCCGTGCCTGGCCACCGGCGCCGGATGGATCGCCGAGGAAGCGCTGGCCACGGCCCTCTACGTCTACCTGATCTCGCCCGACGAGCCGGTCGCCGTCCTCGGCCGCGGCGCCGCCTCCTCCGGCGACTCCGACTCCATCGCCTGCCTGGCCGGCGCCTTCGCCGGCGCCGCGCTCGGCCTGCCGGCCTTCCCGGCCGAATGGCAAACCCAGATCGAGTACGCCGACCGCCTCTTCCGCCTCGGCGCCGCCTGGGACTGACCCCTCCACCGCCGGCGATTCACTTCGGCTTGCGGTACCCCTCCGCGGCCGCCGCCGGCGATCCCACCCGGCCGCCAGCGATCCCTCCCCGGGCGCCGCCGGGATGGTTTTGGGACGCTGGGCGGAATGATTGCCGGGCGTCCGGGTTGAATGAGGTCATGCAGAACCTCCTTCCCGAGCCCCCGGCCACCCTCCTGCCCGCCGACGCCCAGGCGGACAAGGCGCTGGCCGAGGCTGCCGCCACGGGCAACGCCGCGGCCTTCAAGGCGGTCGCCGCCGACTACCCCGCATACAGCGCCGCCTGGGCGCCCCTGGCCACCGACGCCCTGGCCGCGGGCGAGCCGGTGACCGCCTACGCCTACGCCCGCACCGGGTACCACCGCGGCCTGGACTCGCTGCGCCGCAACGGCTGGAAGGGCCACGGCCCGGTCCCGTGGTCGCACGAGCCGAACCGCGGCTTCCTGCGCTGCCTGCACGCCCTGTCCCTGGCCGCAGCCGCCATCGGCGAGGCCGACGAAGCAGCCCGATGCGCCCAGTTCCTGCGCGACAGCGACCCGGCCGCTGCCGACGCCCTGAGCTGATTTATCTGACGCGGAGCGGTGGTCGCTGCAGGCAGCCACCGTTCCGCATCTTCATCGGTACGCGCGACGCCGTCCCCAAAGAATTTGGACCGTCCCGCACTACCGCGCGATCACCCAGATGGTGCGGGCCCCAGCGCGGGCGCCGGGCGTAAGCAGCACTAAAGGCCCTCGGCCACGGAGGCTGCGATCTTCAGCCAGGCATCCCTGGTGTTGGCGGAGAGTTCGCCGTACCGGATCGGCTCGCCCGAATCGATCAACTTCTCATAGGGCGCCAGCAACACCGCCCGGGTACGCGCGGCGAAGTGCTGCTGGATCGCCGGCAGATCGATGTCCTTCCGGGTCGGCGGCATGGTGACCACGGTGATCGCCTGCCGGACCAGCCGCCGCCGACCGCCCTGCTCCAGGTGATCGAGCATGCGGGCAGCAGTCTCGGCCGAATCGTTCCGGGCCGACATCGTGATCACCAGCTGGTCGGTGGCGTCCATGGCGGCCTGCCAATTCTCCGCCCGCACGTTGTTGCCGGTGTCCACGAAGATCAACTTGTAGAACCGGCTGACCACATCCCGGATCTCCGCGAATGCACCAGCCGTCAGCATCTCCCCGGCCGTCGCGGACTCGTCCGACGCGAGCACGTCGAACATCCCCTCGCCCTGCGCACGCACATACTGCGAGAGGTCACCGACCCGCCCCTGCGCCCCTTGGAAGAGATCCAGGTCGCGCATCATGTCCCGAACCGTACGAGCGTGGAAATCCTGCTGCGCCCGCATCCCCAGGGTGCCCTGAGTCTCGTTGTTGTCCCAGGCCAGCACGTACCCGCCGCGCTTCTGCCCAAAAGTCATCGCCAACAGCAGCACCGCGACCGTCTTGCCCGCCCCGCCCTTGGGATTGACCACGGTCACCTGCCGCAGACCGCCGAAGTTCCGCCGAACCATCTCGACGTCCTGTTTGTACTCCAGCTCCCGCTTACCCGGCGCCAACTTGACCAGCCCAAGCGTGCCCTTGTGCAGCATCGCCCGAGCCCCCATGGTCGCCGTCTGCTGAGCCGGCTTCGCCAGCCGCCGCCGAGCAAACTCCTCCGCCGTCGGCGTCCCGTCACCGATCCACGCCAGCTCCTCGAACGGATTCCCAGCCTCAGCTCCGGAAGGCGGTGCAGAACCGGGCGGCTGCTGCCCGCCCGGCGATTGCTGCCCGGCCGGTGGTTGCTGCCCGGCCGGTGGTTGCTGTGCGGCCGGCGGCGGCGCGGCCTGCGGCTGTTGCCGGGCGGGCGGGGCCGCTGCGGGCGTTCCCGGCTGGTGAATGCCGGCGGCAGGCAGAACCGGCGTGGTGGGGCGCGAACTGGCGGGCGGTGCCGCAGCCTGCGCCGAAGCGGCTGTCGGTTGAGCAGGCTCGGGAGCCACCGGCGCGACCGGTGCAACAGGCTCGGGAGCCACCGGCGCGACCGGTGCAACAGGCTCGGTCGGCTGCGACCGGCGCGGCGGCTGCGCCCACGGCGAGTCAGCGTTGGCGTGCCCACCGGCATCCTCGGCCGGCTCGCGCTGGGCCGGCAGGTGGACGCCCGGCGGCAGGACCGCGTCGGTAACTGGCCGGAACACCCCGGGCTCCACCTGGATCACGCCGGCAGGCGGGAGGTGAGGTTGCGAGGCCGGGGCCGGGGATCCGGCGGGCGGAAGGGGAGCCGCGGACGCCGAGGCTGAAGGCGGAGGTGGAGAGGCCGCGGCGAGGTGCGGAGATTGGGCTGCCGGGGGTTCGGCCGGGTGCGGCGATGGGGAGGCCGCCGCCGGGGACTCGGCGCGCGGAAGGTGAGGCTGGGACGCCGGAGGTCCGGAGCCCGGGAGCGGGACCCCGGAAGGCGGGAGCTGCACAGCCCGCCCGTGCACCGGTGTCTCCGGCTCCTCGGCCCAGAACGGTTCGACATCCCGGTCGGCGTGCTCGTCCTCCACGAATACGACCTCCCGTTAAGGCAGACATCCGGCCGATGAACCCTTTTCCACGTGGCCAGGGCGGCACCACCCGGCACCAGCCAACGGCTCGGATGCCTTCGGCCCGATGCCAGGTTGAAAAGGGTTCATTGTCCGTTCAGGGTGGCATAAGTGTCAGCCTGCGTACACCGCCCAGGCGCCCGGCTCGGTCCACCAGGATCGCTTGCGGCTCGTGGATCCCGCCACCCCGTCGTCGAGGAACTGCAGGTCGCCGTCGCGGGGCAGCACCGAGACCGCCCGGCCGCGGGCCCGGCGCACCTCGATGCGTACCCGGGTGCCTTTGAAACGCTGCTTGACCACGACCGGGACCGCCACTGCGACCTCGACCCGGCCGTCGGTGGGGTCGCCGTCGGCGAGCAGCTGCAGGCCGTCGAATTCGGCATAGCCGCCACCGTTACCGACCGCACACGCCAGGACCGGCTCCTCACCGTCGGTGAGCAACGCGTTGTCCACCTCGACCCGGCCGCGCCACGGAACCGCGCGTCCGTTGTCGTCCGCGCCGCCGAGCAGCGCGCCGTCCAGGGTGACCGAGCCGCCGTCGTTGCGCAGCAGGTCGAGCCGGCGCACGTCCCCGTTGAGCACGGCCGCCGCGACCTCGGCGGGGGTGCGCGGCAGACCGAGCTGTGCGGCGAGGTCCGAAGTGTTTCCCGGGTCGAGCGGGAGGATCGCCAGCGGCGGCAGGTCCGGCACGGTCCGGGCGCTGGGCAGGTCGGCCGGTCGTTTGCTGGGCGGCGGAGCGTACCGCCGGACCAGCCGGCGCACGACGGCGCGCAACTGGCCGTCGGTGGCGCTCGCCACCACCAACCGCAGCTTGGTCTCCGGGTCCGGCCAGGTCAGGCCGTCCGGCCTGGCCGGACCGTCGAAGCGGGCCAGCACCGCGTCGATCTCCTGATCGGAGCCGGCCATCACCGTTTCGACCCGGGCGCCGGCGGCACGCAACGCGTCGGCGCAGGTCAAGACGGGGGTACGCGGAGCGCACACCGCCGCCGCAGCGGTCCCGCAGCCGCCACAAGCGGAGCCGCAGGCGTCACCCGACCCCTCGGCCAGGCTGAGGAGAACGACGTCGTACATCCGTTACGCCCCGAGGACCGAGTGCCGCTCGATGACCGCCTCGCGGCCCGGCCCGACGCCCACGATGGAGATGCGCGCGCCGATCCGCTGCTCGACGAACTCGACGAACCGCTGCGCGTCTTTCGGCAGGTCGTCGAAGCTGCGGCAGCCGGAGATGTCTTCCTTCCAGCCGGGCAGCGTCTCGTAGATCGGCTTGGCGTGGTGGAAGTCGGTCTGGTTGACCGGCATCTCGTCGTGGCGGACGCCGTTCACGTCGTAGGCGACGCAGACCGGGATCTCGTCGAGCCCGTCATAGTTGTCCAGCTTGGTCAGTGCGAAGTCGGTGACCCCGTTGATCCGCTGCGCGTACCGGCCGATGACCAGGTCGAGCCAGCCGATCCGGCGCGGGCGGCCGGTGGTGGTGCCGTACTCGTGGCCGACCTCGCGCAGGTAGTCGCCGTACTTGTCGTGCAGCTCGGTGGGGAACGGGCCCTCGCCGACGCGGGAGGTGAAGGCCTTGAGCACGGCCACCACCCGGTCGATCCGGGTCGGCGGGATGCCGGAGCCGGTGCAGGCGCCGCCGGCCGTCGCGTTCGAGCTGGTCACGAACGGGTAGGTGCCGTGGTCGACGTCGAGCAGGGTGGCCTGGCCGGCCTCGCAGAGCACGACCTTGCCGCCGTCGATCGCCTGGGAGAGCTCGAGGGCGGTGTCCGCAACGTACGGCCGGAGCCGGTCGACGTAGGACAGCAGCTCCTGGACGACCTCCTCGCCCTTGACCGCGCTGCGGTTGTAGATCTTCGACAGCACCTGGTTCTTGAACGCCAGGGCCGCGGTCACCTTCTGCCGCAGGATCGACTCGTCGAAGAGGTCCTGCACCCGGATGCCGATGCGGTTCATCTTGTCGGCGTAGGTCGGGCCGATGCCGCGTCCGGTCGTACCGATCCGGCGGGCGCCGAGGAACCGCTCGCTGACCTTGTCCATCGAGCGGTTGTAGGACGCGATGACGTGCGCGTTGGCGCTGATCCGCAGCCGTGAGGTGTCGATGCCGCGCGCCTCCAGGCCGTCGATCTCCTGGAACAGCACGTTGAGGTCCACGACGACGCCGTTGCCGATCACGGGTACGACATTCGGCGAGAGGATTCCACTCGGAAGGAGGTGCAGCGCGTACTTCTCGCCGTCGATGACGACAGTGTGGCCCGCGTTGTTGCCACCGTTGAACTTGACCACGTAGTCCAGCCGGTCCCCCAGCAGGTCCGTGGCTTTGCCCTTGCCCTCGTCGCCCCACTGGGCGCCGACCAACACGATCACCGGCACTTCGGTAATGCCTTTCCCGAACGGGTCGTACCTGGAGGAGTCCGGGTACTGCCGAAGTTTACGCGACCGCACCGCAGGTAGGATGGGCCGTCGTGCGCGTACTTCTGATCGGCTCCGGTGGGCGCGAGCACGCGCTTGCCGTCGGGCTCGCCGCCGACCCGTCCGTCACCTTCCTCGCCGCCGCGCCGGGCAACCCGGGAATTGCCCAGGTCGCCGAGCTGCACGAGGTCAAGGCCACCGATCCCGCCGCGGTCGCGGCGCTCGCCGTGGAGCTGAGCGCCGACCTGGTGGTGATCGGTCCGGAGGCGCCGCTGGTCGCCGGGGTCGCCGACGCGGTCCGGGCCAAGGGCATCGCCTGCTTCGGCCCGAGCGCGGCGGCCGCCCAGCTGGAGGGCTCTAAGGCGTTCGCCAAGGAGGTCATGCTGGCCGCCGGGGTGCCGACCGCCCGCTCGTTCGCCTGCACCGACATGGCCGAGGTCCGCGCCGCCCTGGACGAGCTGGGTACGCCCTACGTGGTGAAGAACGACGGCCTGGCGGCCGGCAAGGGTGTGGTCGTCACCGATGACCTCGAGGAAGCCCTGATCCACGCCGAGGCCTGCGGCAAGGTCGTCATCGAGGAGTACCTGTCCGGCCCCGAGGTCTCGCTCTTCGTGGTCACCGACGGCACCGCGGCCGCCCCGCTGATGCCGGCGCAGGACTTCAAGCGTCTGGGTGACGGCGACGAGGGCCCGAACACCGGTGGCATGGGCGCCTACGCCCCGCTGGACTGGGCGCCGGCCGATCTGACCGAGCGGGTGCTGCGGGAGACCGTCGAGCCGACCCTGGCCGAGATGCGCCGTCGGGGGACCCCGTTCGCAGGGCTGCTCTATGTCGGACTCGCCCTCACCCCGGCCGGCCCGAAGGTGATCGAGTTCAATGCCCGCTTCGGCGACCCGGAGACCCAGGTCGTGCTGGCGCTGCTGGAGTCACCGCTGGCCGGTCTGCTGAACGCGGCCGCCACCGGGACGCTGGCCGCCCACGAGCCGCTGCGCTGGAAGGACGGCTCGGCGATCACGGTCGTGGTGGCCGCGCACAACTATCCGGGCACGCCGCGTACCGGTGATGTGATCGAGGGCGCCGAGGTGCCCGGTGTGATCCACGCGGGCACGGCCCGCAACGCCGAGGGTGCGCTGGTCTCGGCGGGCGGGCGCGTGCTCAGCGTGACCGCGTCCGGTGCGGACCTCGTGGCCGCCCGCGAGGCGGCATATGCGCTGGTCAAGGGAGTGCGCCTGGACGGCGCCCAATACCGCACCGACATCGCGCAGCGCGCGGTCGAAGGCAGAATCTGAGCTTTCGTACGCGCGACGCGTGCGGGTCCGGGTGCGGTCGCACCCGGACCTCAGCGCTTGTTCAGGACTTCGGGATGTCGAAGAGCTTCGCGATGCTGGCGGCCAGGCTCAGGTCACCCTTGGCCTTGATCTTGCCGGTCATGAACAGCATCATCGGGTTGCCGTCGCCGGCGACGGTCTTCAGGAACGTGACCGCGTCCATGGTCATGGCCAGCTTCGGGTCGCGTACCGGCTGGTTGGTGACGGTGCAGGCGCCGTTCTCGATCACGGTCTCGTAGGTGTCGCTGCTGCCGCCGGCGCCACCCGTGATGATCCAGTGGATGACGGCCGAGGTGCTGCCGGCCTTGTCGGCGCGGAACAGCGTGGGCATCCGGTTGAACACCTCGTCGAGGATCTTCGTCCGCGCGTCCGACGCCATCACTTCGGCAATCTTCGAGTCCGGAGTGGACTTGACGAGCTGAGCGAACTCCTTCGGGCCGATCGACGAAAGCGACTCGGGGTTGAATTCAGTCATCAGTAGACCTTTCGGGATGAGCGTCGAACCTACTCGCCGGTAACCTTAGCGAGGATGCCGCGTTTTTGTGCAGTGTGCCACCCACAAACAGTCGTTGTACTCCTCAGCGCCGTCGGGCCACTCCTCCCGACCATGAAACAATCGGCGCCGTGACCATCCCGAACGTGCTTGCGGCCCGCTATGCCTCCACCGACCTCGTCACCCTCTGGTCCCCGGAGGAGAAGATCCGGATGGAGCGCCGGTTGTGGCTCGCCGTCCTGCGGGCTCAGCGTGACCTCGGCGTGGCCGTCCCGGAGGGTGTCGTCGAGGCGTACGAGGCGGTGCTCGACCAGGTCGACCTGGACTCCATCGCGGCCCGGGAGCGGGTCACCCGGCACGACGTGAAGGCGCGCATCGAGGAGTTCAGCGAGCTCGCCGGCTTCGAGCAGATTCACAAGGGGATGACCTCCCGCGACCTGACCGAGAACGTCGAGCAGCTGCAGATCCGCGCCTCGCTCGAGCTGGTCCGCAACCGGGTCGTGGCCACTCTGGCCCGGCTCGCCGCGCTCGCCGTGGAGCACTCCGACCTGGTCATGACCGGGCGCTCGCACAACGTCGCGGCGCAGGCCACCACGCTGGGCAAGCGGTTCGCCTCGGCCGCCGAGGAACTGCTGATCGCGTACGAGCGACTGGACGATCTGATCAGCCGGTATCCGCTTCGCGGCATCAAGGGCCCGGTCGGCACCGCGGCCGACCAGCTCGACCTGCTCGACGCCGACTTCGACAAGCTCGCCCGGCTGGAGGCCAAGGTGGCCGAGCATCTCGGGTTCGCCCGGGTGCTCTCCAGCGTCGGCCAGGTCTACCCGCGCTCGCTCGACTTCGACGTGGTCTCCGCGCTGGCCCAGGTGGTCGCCGGCCCCTCGTCGCTGGCCACCACGATCCGGCTGATGGTCGGCCAGGAGCTGGTCACCGAGGGCTTCAAACCGGGCCAGGTCGGCTCGTCGGCGATGCCGCACAAGATGAACACCCGGTCCTCGGAGCGGGTGAACGGGCTCGCGGTGATCGTCCGGGGCTACCTGTCGATGGTCGGCGAGCTGGCCGGCGACCAGTGGAACGAGGGTGACGTCTCCTGCTCGGTGGTCCGCCGGGTCGCCCTGCCGGACGCGTTCTTCGCCACCGACGGCCTGTTCCAGACCTTCCTGACCGTGCTGGACGAGTTCGGGGCGTACCCCGCGGTGATCGCCCGCGAGCTGGACCGGTTCCTGCCCTTCCTGGCCACGACGAAGGTGCTGGTCGCCGCCGTGCGCAAGGGCGTGGGCCGGGAGGTGGCGCACGAGGTGATCAAGGAGCACGCGGTCGCCGTGGCGCTCGCCATGCGGGAGAAGGGCGCCGCGGTCAACGACCTCTTCGACCGGCTGGCGACCGACGAGCGGCTGCAGCTCTCCCGGGCCGAGATCGACACCCTGGTGGCCGACCGGGCCGCGTTCGTCGGCGCCGCGCCGGCGCAGGTCAGCGCGGTGGCCGACCGGATCGCCGCGATCGTGGCCCGGCACCCCGAGGCCGCCGGATACGCGCCCGCGCCGATCCTCTAGTACGCGCACTGCGCCCGCCCGTTCACGATGAACGGGCGGGCGTTGTGCGGCAAGGATCAGACGCCGGCGACTGACGTGATCCAGGCCCGGTTGTAAGCCACACTGCCGTAGTACTGACGGCTCGACCCATCAGCCGTCGAGGCGACACCCACCTGGGCGCCGTTGTAGACCTGCGGGCCACCGGAGTCGCCGCGCCACGCGTTGCCGTTGATCCGGGTGCTGCCGATCGCCCGGCCGCCGTACGCGTCGGTCTGGTTGGTCGAGGTGACCCGGACAGACGCGGTCTTCAGCACGGTCGACGCCGAGCATCCGGAGTAGCAGGTCATGCCCCAGCCGTAGATCGAGTTCGTCGAGTTGACCGGCGGGTACGCGCTGGACAGCGGCATGTAGCTGGTGGTCACCGGGCTGCTGAGCCGCATCAGCGCCAGGTCGTAGCGGGTCGACGTGCTCGAGACGGTCCGGGTCACCCCGCCGCTCGTACGGTTCACGCTGCCGACCCGGACCGACATCGTGCCGCTGATGCAGTGCCGTGCGGTCAGCACGTAGTTGGCCGAGATGATCGTGCCGGAACAGGTGAAGCTGCCGTTGCTCAGCACAGCAGCAGCCCACGGTGCGGACGAGACCGTGCTCCCACCGATGATGTACGGGGTGACGTCGTCCGCCTGGGCAGCGGACGGCGCGATCAGACCGGCGGTGAGTCCCGCCAGTGCGGCCAGAAGTCGAATGCGCACGTCGAGATTCCTTTCTGGGGATGGGTCGACGAGGTGCGCGCGCGGGTGAATCGAATTCGATGGATGCAACCTAGGGCATGGACGGCTGACGGCCCACAACTCAATCGACACCTATCACGGTGTGATGACCCCTGGTCTGCGCGGTGTCCGAAACGCACGGGTGTGCGAGATCACGGGGAGATTCCCAGCTCAATGACCGTTCCGTCAGCCTGCCGACACTGGGCCGTGGCTTGCCGACACGCTCCACCAGGTAGGCTTCGCGTGCTTACACCTATCAGTCAGGAGTGCCCGTGGCTCGCGTCGTGGTCGACGTCATGCTCAAGCCGGAGATCCTGGACCCGCAGGGTCAAGCGGTGGCGAATGCGCTGCCCCGGCTCGGCGTCACCGATGTCTCCTCAGTCCGCATCGGTCGTCGGATCGAGATCGATTTCGCCGGTGAACCCGACCTCGATCGGGCCCGCGAGATCGCCGACAAGCTGCTCGCCAACCCCGTGATCGAGGACTTCGACGTCCGGATCGTCGAGGCTGCCGCGGCGGAGGTCGCCTGACCATGCGGATCGGTGTGGTCACCTTCCCTGGTTCACTCGACGACGGGGATGCCGCCCGCGCTGCCCGGATCGCCGGCGCCGAGGCGGTCCGCCTCTGGCACGGCGACCCGGATCTGCACGGGGTGGACGCGGTCGTGCTGCCCGGCGGCTTCTCGTACGGCGACTATCTGCGGTGCGGCGCCATCGCCCGGTTCGCGCCGGTGATGGAGTCGATCATCGACGCCGCACGTGGCGGTCTGCCCGTGCTCGGCATCTGCAACGGTTTCCAGGTCCTGTGCGAGGCACATCTGCTGCCCGGCGCGCTGACCCGCAACCAGCACCTGCACTTCCGTAACCGGGATCAGTGGCTGCGGGTCGAGGCGACCGACACCGCGTGGACCAACCGGTTCACCGCGGGCCAGGAGATCCTCATCCCGGTGAAGAACGGCGAGGGCTGCTTCGTCGCCGACCAGCGCACGCTGGACCAGCTGGAGGCCGAGGGCCGGGTCATCGCCCGGTACATCCGCGGAAATCCGAACGGTTCGCAGCGCGACATCGCCGGGATCACCAACGAGGCCGGCAACGTCGTCGGCATCATGCCGCACCCGGAACACGCCGTGGAGGCGCTGACCGGCCCGTCGCTCGACGGCCTCGGCTTCTTCACCTCCGTCCTGCGGTCCCTGGCGGGGGCGTCCGCGGACGGTCAGCTCGCAGGGGGACAACAGCGATGACCACGCAGCCGGAGACGGCCACCAGCGGGGCCGAGGCCTCGCGCGGCGTGCCGAACCAGCCGCCGGCGGCGGCCGCACCGACGAACAAGCCGAGCGGCTTCGCCGCCACGGATGTGCTGGTCAATGAGTTCGAGGACGGTCCGGACACGGTGCAGCGCGCGGCGGCCACGCCGGACGAGCTGCAGCCGCACGCCGACCTCGGGCTCAAGGACGACGAGTACGACAAGATCCGTCAGATCCTCGGCCGCCGGCCCACCGCGTCCGAGCTGGCGATGTACTCGATCATGTGGAGCGAGCACTGCTCCTACAAGTCGAGCAAGGTGCACCTGCGCGAGTTCGTCGCCAAGGTGCCGAAGAACACCCGGATGCTGGCCGGCATCGGCGAGAACGCCGGTGTGGTGCAGATCTCCGACAAGCTCGCGGTGACCTTCAAGGTCGAGTCGCACAACCACCCCAGCTACGTCGAGCCGTACCAGGGCGCGGCCACCGGGGTCGGCGGCATCGTCCGCGACATCCTGGCGATGGGCGCCCGCCCGGTCGCGGTGATGGACCCGCTGCGGTTCGGCGCGGCCGACCACCCGGACACCGCACGGGTGCTGCCCGGCGTGGTGGCCGGCATCGGTGGCTACGGCAACTGCCTGGGCCTGCCGAACATCGGCGGCGAAATCGTCTTCGACCCGTGCTACCAGGGCAACCCGCTGGTCAACGCGCTGAGCATCGGCGTGCTGCCGGTCGAGCGGCTGCAGAAGAAGGAAGCCACCGGCGTCGGCAACGTCGTCGTGCTCCTCGGCGCGCGGACCGGGCGGGACGGCATCGGCGGTGTCTCCGTGCTGGCCTCGGCGACCTTCGACGAGGAGGCCGAGCAGCGCCGTCCGTCGGTGCAGGTCGGCGACCCGTTCATGGAGAAGCTGCTGATCGAGAGCTGCCTGGAGCTGTACGACGCCGGCCTGGTCAGCGGCATCCAGGACCTCGGCGGCGCCGGCCTGACCTGCGCGCTCACCGAGACCGCCGCGGCGGCCGGCACCGGCATGCGGGTCTGGCTGGAGCGGGTCCCGCTGCGCGAGGCCTCGATGTCGCCCACCGAGATCCTGGCCAGCGAGTCGCAGGAGCGGATGCTCCTGATCGTCACCCCGGAGAACCTGAAGGCGGTGCTCGACGTCGCCGAGAAGTGGGGCGTCTGGGCCACCGCGATCGGCGAGGTCACCCCGGCCGCCGAGGACGGTACGCCGGGCCGCCTGCTGATCACGTGGAACGACCACGTCGTGGTGGATGTGCCCCCGGGCTCGCTCGCCGACGACGGGCCGGTCTACGAGCGCCCGCTGCGCGAGCCGTCCGACCTGATCCTGCTGCAGGCCGACCGGGCCGAGACGCTGCCCCGCCCGGCGAACGGTGACGAGCTGCGCGAGACCGTCCTGCGGATGGTCGCCTCGCCGAACCTGTGCGACAAGTCCTGGGTCACCGAGCAGTACGACCGGTATGTGCTCGGCAACACCGTGCTGGCCCAGCCGGAGGACTCCGGCGTGCTGCGCATCGACGAGGAGACGAACCTCGGCGTGGCGCTCTCGGTGGACGGCAACGGCCGGTTCGCCCGCCTCGACCCGTACGAGGGGGCGAAGCTGGCGCTCGCCGAGGCGTACCGGAACGTCGCCGTGACCGGCGCCGAGCCGATCGCCGTGACCGACTGCCTGAACTTCGGCTCGCCGGAGGACCCGGCCGTGATGTGGCAGTTCGCCCAGGCCGTACGCGGTCTGGCGGACGGCTGCCAGCAGCTGGGCACCCCGGTGACCGGTGGCAACGTCAGCTTCTACAACCAGACCGGCGCCGCGGCGATCCACCCCACCCCGGTGGTCGGTGTGATGGGCCTCTTCGACGAGGTGGCCCGCCGCGTCCCGATGGGCTTCAAGTCCGCCGGCGACGTGCTCTTCCTGCTCGGGGAGACCCGGGTGGAGCTCTCCGGTTCGGAGTGGGCCTGGGTGACCCACGGGCACCTGGGTGGCCGCCCGCCGAAGGTGGATCTGACGGCCGAGCAGGCGCTCGGTGCGCTGATGGGCCGGGCCTCCAAGGCCGGGCTGGTCAGTGCGGCGCACGACCTCTCCGACGGCGGTCTGTCGCAGGTGCTGGTGGAGAGCGCGCTGCGCTACAACGTCGGCGCGACGGTGACCCTGCCGGAGGACGGCAACACGCCGTTCGTCCACCTGTTCAGCGAGTCGGCCGGCCGGGCCCTGGTCGCCGTCCCGCGCGGTCACGAGAAGGCGTTCACGGCGCTCGCTGCCGAGCTCGGCGTGCCGTGCACCGCGATCGGTGTCACCTCGCAGGAGGCGGCGCTCGAGGTGCAGGGTCAGTTCAGCATCCCGCTCGACGAGTTGCGTACGGCGTACTCGTCGACCCTGCCGAACCTGTTCGGTGGCACGGCGGAGCTGGTGAGCCGGCACGCCGACACCCCCGCAACGGAGACGGTGCGGTCGGTCACGCTGGAGATCACCGACCCGCAGGCGCCGGGCGGCCCGATCGGTACCGCCTGATCAGTTCGAAGCCTGACAGCGAAAGGCCCCGCGCGATTTCGATCGCGCGGGGCCTTTTCGTCGTCAGTGCTTCGGGTCAGTCGTCCATCCAGTCGCGGTTCGGCCGCTGCTGACCGGGCTGAGGCTGACCCTGCTGGCCGCCGTAGTAGCCGCCCTGGTCGCGGTAGCCGCCCTGGCCCGGCTGCTGCGGCTGGTCGTACCCACCGCCCTGCTGGGGGGCGTAGCCGTCGTCCTGGCGACCCCAGCCGCCCTGGTCGTCGTAACCGCCCTGGCCCTGCTGCTGGTCGTACCCGCCGCCGTACTGCTGCTGGTCGTAGCCGCCCGGCTGCCCGTACCCGGGCTGCTGGCCGTACCCACCCTGCGGAGCGCCGTACCCGTCGTCCTGGCCGCCCCAGCCGCCCTGGTCGTCGTAGCCACCCTGCTGCCCGTACCCGGGCTGCTGGCCGTAACCACCCTGCTGGCCGCCGTAACCGCCGTCCTGCTCAGGCTGGTACAGGTTGGTGTGCTCGTCGTAGCGCTGCGGCTGCTCGGGCTGATACAGGCTGGTGTGCTCGTCGTACCGCTGCGGGGCCGCCTCGTTGCCGTAGCCGCCGGCCTGGGTCGCGCCGTACCCGTTGCCCTGCTGCGGGTACTGCTGGTCGCCGCCGTAGCCGCCGCCCTGGTCGTCCCACTGGTTGCCGCCGCCACCGAAGCCACCCGCGGCCGGCATCGGAGCGCCGTACGGGTCGGGGAACTCGTCCTCGACCACCGGCCGGTGGATCATCGTCGGGGCGTCGCCGATCCCAGCGGGCATGCCGCCGGCCGGCGCGATCATCGTGGCGTCGCCACCGCGCCCGGCGCCGACCGGAGCCGCGACCCGGGTGGCGTCGAACGGGCTGCCACCGGCCATCGCGCCGCCCGGCCCGCCGAAGCCGGGGGTCGGTCCGTCGAGCGCGTCGTCGTCGTTACCGCTGTTCCGCCGGCGCAGCCAGACCAGCACGAAGGCGCCGATACCGGCGGCCACCAGCAGGACGCCCATGATGATCAGCAGCCAGTTGCTGCCCTCGGACTCGGCGGACGTCTGGTTCGTGTCGAGCGCGGCCGGGGCGCTGGTCGCCTCGTCGGTCGCCTCTTCCTCCTCGGCCGGCGCCTCGGTCGCCGGGGCCGACGCCGAGGCGCTGACCGACGGGGACGCGGACGGGCTCGCGGCGGCGACCTTCTTCAGGGTGATCGGCACGTTCACCGAGCGGCCGGCCGTGCCCTGAACGTTGACGGTCTTGCTCTGGAAACCCTCCTTCAGCGCGGCCACGGTGATCGCGCCCGGGCTGATCGGGTTGCTGTCCGACGAGGTGAAGGAGAACCCGCCGTCGCCGTTCGTGGTGGTCTCGTACCGGTGGCCGCCGCTGTCCTGCATGGCGACCGCGACACCGGAGAGCTTGTCACCCTCGTTGTCCTTGATCCGGCCGGACACCTGGCGCACCGTCTGCGGCGCTTCCGGCCCGCGGACCGTGATCGTCTGGCTGTCGGTGCCGGGGGCCTCGCCGTTGACCGTGGCGGTGACCGTCACGGTGATCTGCCGGGTCTCGCCGGCGTTCACGTTCGGCGCGGTGAGGGTCGCCTCGAAATCTTCCGAGCCCTCGAGCTGCCGGCCCTGGCTGCAGTCACCGCCGGTGCAGGAAATGCCACCGACCGCGATATTCACGAAGCCGGGCTGATTTCCGCCACCATTTCCATTCCCGGGGTTACTAACGGTGTACCGCATGGTTACAGTACTTCCGGAGTCGACCTCGGCCGGCGACAGTGACTGGATCTGCACGGTGGGTGGGTCCGCCAGTGCAGCCGTCTGCACACCGGCCACCAGGCCGATGACCAGCGCCAGGAACGCACCGGCCTGCGTCGCTCGGCCTCTCAGGTGCGTTGTCACGTCCACCGCCCTTCCGGTCGCGGTCACCGGTTTCGGCGGCCGGTAAGAGCCCGCGACTTTTACACCGTCGGCCACTATGCCTTGCCACACGTCATTTGCGCGACCCAGGGCGGTGTGCCGTTCTCGGCACACCGGGTCGTATCGTCCCGACGTGTCCCCTGCGCACAATAATTCCGAGTCCGTGACCGAGGCGTTGGACGCGCTGGACCGGGGTGTCGAACCCGAGCGTCCGGCGCTGCGTGATGCCGTCCGAGCACTGCTGACCGAGTTGTCCCGCCGAGCACCTGGCCGATCGGTCGAGGTCCGGATTCCACCTTTCGGTGCGATTCAGTGTGTTGCCGGTCCGCGGCACACCCGTGGCACACCGCCCAATGTGGTCGAAACGGATCCGGTGACATGGCTGCTCGTGGCCACCGGGCGGTTGGAGTGGAACGCGGCGGTTCGTGACGGACGTCTCCGCGCGAGCGGCGTACGGACCGATCTGTCCGAGTACCTGCCGCTCACCGGGCAATGAGCCCGGGTCGGGTACCCGCGGGCTCGCGTACACTGGGCGATCGGAGCGGACCCGCGAGTTCGAGCAGATCAGCGCTTCGAGCCGTTTATGCAGATCCACTGCGCAGATTTAACAACGCGAGGGAGCGAGCAGGTGCCCCGAGGCGACGGCCGGTTGACCGACGATCTCGACCCCCAGGAACGCGGCCCCCAGGATGCCTGTGGCGTCTTCGGCGTCTGGGCCCCCGAGGAAGAGGTTTCCAAACTCACCTACTTCGGGCTTTACGCTCTCCAGCACCGCGGCCAGGAAGCCGCCGGCATCGCGGTGAGTGACGGCTCGGGAGTCGTCGTCTACAAGGACATCGGCCTGGTCTCCCAGGTCTTCGACGAGCCGACGCTGGCCAGCCTCCGCGGTCACCTCGCGATCGGCCACGCCCGCTACTCCACCACCGGCGGGTCGAACTGGGAGAACGCGCAGCCCACGATCCGGGCCACGCCGGCCGGGACGACCATCGCGCTGGCTCACAACGGCAACCTGGTCAACACCGCCGAGCTCGCCAAGGAGGTTGCGGATCGCGGCCTCGAGGTGGGCGACGCCACATCCGACACCGCTCTGGTCACCACTCTTCTCGCCAGCCGCCCCGACCTTTCGGTCGAGGCCGCGGCGCTGGAGCTGCTGCCGACTCTGCGCGGCGCCTTCAGCTTCGTCTTCATGGACGAGAACACTCTGTACGCGGCACGCGACCCGCAGGGCGTACGTCCTCTGGTCCTCGGCCGGATGGAGCGCGGCTGGGTCGTCGCCAGCGAGACCGCCGCGCTCGACATCACCGGCGCCAGCTTCGTCCGTGAGGTCGAGCCGGGCGAGATCATCGCGATCGACGAGCACGGCCTGCGGTCCAGCCGCTTCGCCGCGCCCGAGCCCAAGGGCTGCCTGTTCGAGTATGTGTATCTGGCCCGGCCGGACACCACGATCGCGGGCCGCAACATCTACTCCGCGCGCGTCGAGGTCGGCCGCAAGCTGGCCCACGAGCACCCGGTCGAGGCCGACCTGGTGATCGGCGTGCCCGAGTCGGGGATCCCGGCCGCGATCGGCTACGCCGAGGCCTCCGGTATTCCGTACAGCGCGGGCTTCATGAAGAACGCGTATGTCGGTCGCACCTTCATCCAGCCCTCGCAGACGATCCGCCAGCTCGGCATCCGGCTGAAGCTGAACCCGTTGCGCGAGGTCGTGCGCGGCAAGCGGATCGTGGTGATCGACGACTCGATCGTGCGGGGCAACACGCAGCGGGCCCAGATCCGGATGCTGCGGGAGGCCGGAGCGCTCGAGATCCACGTCCGGATCTCCTCGCCGCCGGTGAAGTGGCCCTGTTTCTACGGCATCGACTTCGCCACGCGCGCCGAGCTGATCGCCAACGGCCTGGAGATCGACGGCATCCGCCGCTCGATCGGCGCCGACAGCCTGGGCTATGTTTCGCTGGACGGCCTGGTTCAGGCGACCGAGCAGCCGAAGACGCGTCTCTGCATGGCCTGCTTCGATGGGCAGTACCCGATCGAGCTCCCGGCCGGGGATCTCATCGGTAAGCACGTGCTGGAGGGTGTCGGGCGGCGGGCCAGCATGCCGGGCGCCTCACCGGAGGCGACCGACGCGGCCGTCGCCGAGCTCGAGTCCGACTACGAGGCCCGTGAGTACTCGGAGGAAGACCGCCCGGTGTCGACTCCGCTGGTCGGCAGCCCCGGTGGCGCCGGCGCGCTGCACCGCCCGTGACTTTCAGATACACAGAACCGCTAAGGGGAGAACCGTGACGCACGTGTCCGAGCGCAACAGTGCCGGATCGAACGGCGCCGAAGGCGCGGACCGCCAGCTGTGGACAGCGGGTGGCGGCCGCGGCACTCGTAAGCGCTCGGCGACGTACGCGGAAGCGGGTGTCTCGATCCACGCCGGTGACCGTGCCGTCGAGCTGCTCAAGTCGAAGGTGAAGAAGACCACCCGGCCCGAGGTGATGGGCGACCTGGGCGGCTTCTCCGGCCTGTTCCGGTTGAACACGCAGAAGTACAAGAGCCCGATCCTGGCCTCGTCCACCGACGGTGTCGGCACCAAGCTGGTGATCGCGCAGCAGCTGGACATCCACGACACGATCGGCATCGACCTGGTCGCCATGGTCGTCGACGACCTGGTGGCCTGCGGCGCCGAGCCGCTGTTCCTGCTCGACTACATCGCCTGCGGCGAGGTCGTCCCGGACAAGGTGGCCGAGATCGGCGCCGGCATCGCCGACGGCTGCCGCTACGCGGGTTGTGCCCTGCTCGGTGGCGAGACCGCCGAGCACCCCGGCGTGCTCCGCCCCGATGAGTACGACGTGTCGGCGACCGGTGTGGGCGTGGTCGAGGAGAGCGAGATCCTCGGCAAGGAGCGGGTCGAGGTCGGCGACGCGGTCATCGCGATGCGCTCGTCGGGTCTGCACTCCAACGGCTACTCCCTGGTCCGGCACGTGCTCCTCGGCGCCGGCCGGATGCGGCTGGACACCGTGGTCGACGACTTCGGCACCCAGCGGACCCTGGGTGAGGAGCTGCTCACCCCCACCAAGATCTACGCCAAGGACTGCCTGGGCCTGATCGAGGAGACCGACGTCCGGGCGTTCTCGCACGTCACCGGCGGCGGCATCCCCGGCAACCTGGTGCGGATCCTGCCCGACCACGTGGACGCGGTCGTCGACCGGTCCACCTGGCGCCCGCAGCCGATCTTCGACCTCATCCAGGCGAAGGGCCGGATCGAGGACTCCGAGATGGAAGCCACGTTCAACATGGGCGTCGGCATGTTCGCGATCGTCTCCTCGGACGATGCGGATCGTGCGATGGCCTACCTGACCGGCCGCGGTATCGAGGCGTGGCAGGTCGGCGAGGTCCTGGAGGGCACCGGCGAGGTGCAGATGATGGGCTCCTACACCCGCGGCTGACTCTGGCCGTTTGTGAGCCTGGTTCGCGATAGCGCAAGCGTGAAATGATCCGCGTGTGTCGATGTCCGGCACATGCGGATCTTTCGCTTGTGTGCTGGACTGCGAAGCCTAACCTGACCGGGCGGCTGGCGCCGCACGGTCCGACCGCGCGGCTGGCGCCGCACGGGTCACCAGCTCGAGGTGTCCACCGGCCTTAACTGGGTGGGTACTGGACGGGAGTAGACATGGCGGATGCGTGGAGTGGGATGCGGGGCATCTCGGCGATACCCAGCTACGTCGTCATGCAGCCCACCACGCTGTGCAACCTCGCGTGTGACTACTGCTATCTCCCGTTCCGGCGGGAGAACCAGAAGATGCCGGTCGAGGTGGCGGCCGCTGTGGCGGACGGGGTTGCGGGCTTCGCGCGTACCGGAAGGTTTTCTGTGGTGTGGCACGGCGGTGAGCCGCTCGCCGCAGGTCTCTCCCACCTGGCCGCGCTCTTCGCGCCGTTCGGGGCGGGCATCGAGCACCACGTGCAGACGAACGCGACGCTGATCGACGACGCCTGGTGCGAGTTCTTCATCGAGCACGACGTGCGGGTCAGCGTGAGCGTGGACGGGCCCCGGGAACGTAACGGCGACCGGGTGGACCGGGGCAACAAGCCGGCCTACGACCTGATCATGCGCGGCGTCGAAGCGCTACGCCGGCACAACATCCCCTTCTCCACGCTGTGCGTGGTCGGCGACCCGCAGCCGGGCGTCGCGACTGAGCTGTACGAGTACTTCCTCGACCTCGGCTGCGAAGTCCTCGGCATCAACGTCGAGGAGCTGGAGGGCGTCAACACCCGGGCGAACCGCCACGATCCGGCAGCGGTGAGCGCCTTCTGGGCCGAGCTGGTGGGTGCTTGGCGCCGCAACCCGACGATCCATCTGCGCGAGATCGAGTGGTCCCTGCGATACGCCTCCGCAGTCCTCGACGGCACCGCGGACGACCTGCTGCCCCGCCAGCTGGACCCGATACCCACGGTCGCCTTCGACGGCTCGGTCGTCCTGCTCTCACCCGAGCTGGCCGGCTTCCGCGACCTCCGGTACGGCGACTTCAGCAGTGGGAACGTGCTGACCACCGCCCTGCCCGAGATCCTGGCCGGCGCCGAGGACACGGCCTGGATCGGCGAGTTCCTCCGCGGGATCGAGTCGTGCCGGCAGACCTGCCCCTACTTCGGCTTCTGTGGCGGAGCGCACGCCGCAAACCGCTACTTCGAACACGGCCGGTTCGACGTCACCGAGACGGACCACTGCCGTAACAGCAAGATTCGCCTATTGGAGGGAGTGCTGGACCATGCCCGAGATCACGAAGCCACGGCTGTCTGAAGGCGTGGAGACGGATCCGGTGACGGCACGGGTGCACGGCGCTCGGGCCGGCCTGGCCGCGCTCATCGCGGAGGCGGAAGCCGCCAGGGTACGACGAGCCGAGGAAGCGCCGCAGGACGGCGGCTCGGCGGTCTGCGCCTGGAACCACTTCGAAAACATCCCCACGTTCTACAACTGGAACAACCGGCCGCGCTGAAGAGCGGCTCGGTCGAAGCCCACGCGGCAGACAGCCCGCGTGGGCTTCATCGTTGTAACCGTTGGATGTGGGGTGACACCGACACACGGGAGCACGCGGTCAGTCCGCGTGCTCTGTGCAGAACGGGGTCAATGCCGCCTTGTCGGCGACCAGGAATCCTGGTCGTCCTCAGCGTCATCCTCGTCATCGTCGACGAACTCATCGTTGTCGTCGTCGAAATGACCGTCGGATTGACGGGCACCCGCCAATTCGCGCTGCAAGGCGGTGAGGTCGGTGTTCGGGGAGTGATACTTCAACTCCCGGGCCACCTTCGTCTGCTTGGCCTTAGCACGGCCGCGCCCCATGGCTCGACCCCCTCGCACAGAATTCGGGGCAGCCCGAAGGCGGGCCCCGATGACGTCAGGCATCTCTCGTGGGTCTTACGGTACATGGACGACGCCGCGTTCGGCACCTCGGGTTGCGTGTGACACTGCCGCGCGTCGCAGTTCATTCATTCCAGCGCCGCGCGGCAGCTACTTAACCGCCTCAGTTGAGGTAGATCGAGCGCAGACGTCCGACTTCCGCCATCCGCCTCTCGGCGAGCCGGTCGGCTGCGACCGCGGGCGGGACCCCCTCGTCCCCGGCAAGGTGCAGGATCCGCTGGGTGGTCTCGAAGATGCCGGTCGCCCGGTGCTTGGCCCGCTCGAAGTCGAAGCCGTGGATCTCGTCGGCCACCTGGATCACGCCGCCGGCGTTCAGCACGTAGTCGGGGATGTAGAGGATCCCGCGGTCCTCGAGCAGTTTGCCGATGCCGGGGTGGGCCAGCTGGTTGTTGGCGCCACCGGCCACCACCTTGGCGGTCAGGGCCGGCACGGTGTCGTCGTTCAGCGCGCCACCGAGCGCGCAGGGCGCGTACACGTCGATGTCGGCGGTGATCAGCGCCTGGGTGTCGGCCACCAGGTGGATCTCCGGGTGGGTAGCGCGGGCCCAGGCCAGGGCGGCCGGGCTGACGTCGGTGGCGACCACGGTGGCGCCGTCGGTGAGCAAGTGGCCGGCCAGGTACTTGCCGACCTTGCCCAGCCCGGCGATGCCGACCGTGCGGCCGTTCAGCGACGGGCTGCCCCAGGTCTGCTCGGCGGCGGCACGCATGCCCTGGAAGACGCCCCAGGCGGTGAGCACCGACGAATCGCCGGCGCCGCCGTTCTCCCGGCTGCGGCCGGTCACGTACCGGGTCTCGCGGGCGATCACGTCCATGTCCGGCACGTAGGTGCCGACGTCGCAGGCGGTGTAGTAGCGGCCGCGGAGCGACTCGACGAACCGCCCGTACGCGCGCAGCAGCGCCTCGTTCTTGTCGCGCCCCGGGTCGCCCCAGATCACTGCCTTGCCGCCGCCCAGGTCCAGGCCGGCGATGGCGTTCTTGTAGGCCATGCCGCGGGACAGCTTCAACACATCGGCGAGGGCGGCTTCTTCGCTCTCGTACGGGTAGAAGCGGGTCCCGCCCAGCGCCGGTCCGAGCGCGGTCGAGTAGATGCCGATGATCGCCTTCAGTCCGGACGCCCGGTCCTGGCAGAAGACGACCTGTTCGTGCCCGGTGGCTTCGTTGCCGTCGGTGTCGAACACACCCATCTTGAGTTCTCCTGATCTGGTACGGCCTTCGTGGGGCCACGGCGCCCGGCGGGGTGTGCCGGACACCGCCGAGCGTAGTCGCGGGAATGCCACGGGGATTACGTCCGCGCGGGAAGTTCCACCCGGCCGATTTCGTGAAAGGATCGCGCCGTGCCGTCACTGTTCGCGTCGTACCTACGGGTTTACGAACCGCTGACCGCCTTCGACCGGGACCGGCAGGTCTTCTGGCGCCAGTACGCGCGGGAGGGCCGCGATCTGGGCCCGATCGAGGGTCCGGTCCGGCAGCGCACCGCTGTGCTCGAGGCGCTCGGCGCGGGCTGGACCCGGCTGCCCGATCTGCCCGACGAGGCGTACGTGCTGGAGTGGGACAACTCCATCCTGGTGTGCCCGTGGAACCTGCGCTTGCGGGTCGCCGAGGCCGCCCTGAACGCGCGGGACGGCGTGCCCGCGGTGCTCGCCGACGCCTTCGTGCCGCCGGTGCTGGCCGGTCAGGCCAAGGCCGTGGTGGAGGACTGGCGCAGCGGCGCCAAGGTTCTGGAGCAGGGCGTGCCGCGGGTGCACGAGCAGATCGCCACCTGGGGTGTGCCGCTGCGCTGGTTCGCCTTCGTCGACCTGGAGGAGCGGGAGATCTCGCTGTCCGGGCGCCGGCGCACGCTGCGCTACCGCACCGAGATCTCCAAGGCGCGCCGGCGGGCGCACCGAGCGGTGTCGGTGCTGCGCAAGGCCCTCGGCGATGCGCCGATCACCGAGGCGGTCGAGGAGGGCACCCGCTGGCTGGAGGAGTTCCACCCCCGTTCGGTGGTGGAGCTCGACTACGGCGGCCTCGTCAACCTCCTCCCGGAGGACAACCTCGCGGAGGACGATTCCCCCGGACTGGTGGCGGCCGGACTCTCGGCACTTTCTCGCGGTGACGCTGAGTCAGCCAGTGAGGCGTACGAGAAGTTGGTCGCGAGGTGGCGTCTGGTCCAGCTTCTGGAGCGATGCAACTGACCTGCGGAAATAGGACAGACGCATACTAATCACTGTCCTGGAGAGCGCTCCCGAAGCGAACACTCTTCGTAATCGGCGGTCCGCGAAGCGTGATAATCGGACTAAACGAGACACTATCTGGCGTAGAAAACGCGTAAAAATCGGGCATGCTTCATCCGTCTATCTGGGGACGTTCGTCCGTTCGGCCCATGTCGGACATCGGGGACTAGCCGGACCATGAGAGACGCACCGGCCGGCGGGACCCCGGCCGATGTTTTTAGGCACCTGTGGAGGAGTGACCGATGGCATCGCGTACGCACGATCCTGAGCCGCTACTAACGCCGGCCGAGGTGGCGTCGATGTTCCGTGTCGACCCGAAAACCGTTACTCGGTGGGCGAAGGCGGGCAAGCTCAGCGCAATTCGCACGTTGGGTGGCCACCGTCGCTACCGTGAGTCGGAGGTTCGCGCCCTGCTGCAGGGGCAGATCCCCACGCAGCGCCAGGGCGACTGACCCAAGTCGACCGAGATCGTGGTAAGGGGCGAACGCTGGGGAAGGCGATCGCCCCTTCTACGTTCTCCGATCATGTCAGTACGGCGCCGGCAACAGCCGGCGCCGTCTGTCGTTTTCCGGGGTGGACCCGGCGTCAGTTGACGAGGACCGCGACCGTCCCGTCGACTCCGCGGCGGAGCCGGCTGCCGAGCATCGTCAGGCGGCCGACGATGCCGTACTTCTTCTTGATCCCGTCGCCGACGCGCAACCGGTCGGCGTGGTCGCCGATCCGGGCGGTGGCTTCGATCGCCTCGCCGGTCGGGTTGCCCTTCATGTCGCAGGCGGCCACGGTGACCCGCCCGCTGTTGCGGATCCGCTTGAGCTTTCCGCTTCCGGCGACGGTCCAGAACGCCAGACCCGCGCCGTCCGGGACGACCCACAGCGGGGTCGGCACCGCGCGCCCGTCCCGGCGGAACGTGGTGAGCAGGACGTACTTCTCCGACCCGAGTTGCTCCAGTGCGGCCATGTCCTCAAGAGTAGTGACCATGGATGAGCCGAAGATCGGCGACGCCTTCGGCGAGATGATCAGGGATGCGTACGCGGTGCGCACCGGGATCGGACCCAGGCCCCTGGCCGGCGGGCGACTGCCCCGGCCGGTCATCGAGGTGATCGAGCGGGACGACGGGTTGATCAACGGCGCGCCGGCGGATCACTACCTGGACGAGCCGGACGACTGGCAGCCGTACGACCATCGAGCCCTGAAGCTGTGCCGGGGCCGGGTGCTCGACGTCGGGGTCGGCGCCGGCCGGTCCGCGCTCGAGCTGCAGCGCCGCGGTATCGCGGTGACCGGCCTGGACACCTCGCTCGGCGCGATCGAGGTGGCCCGTAAGCGGGGTCTGCGCGACACGGTGCTGGCGACGGTCGACGAGTTCTCCCGGGCTGCGGTCCGCTACGACACGTTCCTGCTGCTCGGCAACAACCTGGGCCTGCTCGAGAGCCCCGAGCGGGCGCCGGTGTTCCTGGCCGCCCTGGCCCGGCTGGCCGCCCCGGGCGCCCGGATCGTGGCCCAGGGCTCCGATCCGTACGGCACGCGGGACCCGCTGCACGCGGGGTACCACCAGCGGAACCGGGAGCGCGGTCGGCTCGGAGGCCAGCTTCGGCTGCGGCTGCGGTACCGGGAGCTGGCGACCGAGTGGTTCGACTACCTGAACTGCTCCACAGCCGAACTGGAAGGCCTGCTGGCGGGCACCGCGTGGCGTCTGAAATCGATCGACGACCGGGACCGGCCGTACTACCTTGCGGTCATGGAGTTGACCGGATGACGCTCAGCCGCGACCAGGTCCGCCTCAGCAAGCGGATGTCCCTGGTGCTGCGGCACCGGCCCGAGGTGGCCGGCCTGACGCTCGACGCGAACGGCTGGGTGCCGGTCCCGGTTCTGCTCGCCGCGCTGGGCATCAGCCGGGCCGAGCTCGACGTCGTGGTGGCGGGCAACGACAAGGCGCGGTTCGCGGTCGCGGCCGGTCCGGACGGGGTGGACCGGATCCGGGCGAGCCAGGGCCACTCGCGCCGGGTCGTCGTCGACCTGGACCTGCCGCCGGCCGTGCCCCCGGGCGAGCTGTTCCACGGGACCCCGCGGGCCAACCTGGAGGCGATCCTCCGCGAAGGGCTGCGCCCGCGGAGCCGGCACCATGTCCACCTCTCGACGGACCTGCCGACAGCGATCACTGTCGGTCGCCGCCGCTCGCCCGATGTGGTGGTGTTCAGTGTCGCGGCCGGGGTGATGGCCGACGAGGGACACGTCTTCCATCGCAGTGACAACGGGGTATGGCTTACCGCTATCGTGCCGTCACAGCACCTGTCGGTAAAACGGACAAACGCGTAATCTGCCAGGTTGATCGACCATCCACAGTGGCCGGCCACCGGTTCGCCGGACATCGGCCGGGAACCGCCGTTAACTTGGACGGATGGGGAGGGTTACGCGGAGTCAGGTCAGCGATCTCCCCCATATCGTGGGGCTGCCCTTCGCGTTCGT
This sequence comes from Actinoplanes sp. NBC_00393, assembly GCF_036053395.1. NCBI lineage: Bacteria > Bacillati > Actinomycetota > Actinomycetes > Micromonosporales > Micromonosporaceae > Actinoplanes > Actinoplanes sp. NBC_00393. The sequence continues at coordinate 8,684,848 of NZ_CP107942.1, forward strand.
CGTCGTCCTGATCCTCGCCGGTCTCGCTTTCGGTCTGCCGTGGCTCGACCGGGCCGTGCCGGCCGAGCGCCCGGTCGCCGCCGGCGAGCCGTACGCGGTGGGCGCGGGCGCCACGATCGTCCCGCCGCCGGGCGCGACCCTCGACCTGACCGGCGCGCGACCCGGCCGGGAGCGCGGCTCGGCCCTGTTCCACCTCGGCCCGGTGCAGTACGCGATCGCCGTCCAGCCGTTCGACGGCGACCTGACCGCCGCCGCCGTACGCCTGCGTCAGCGCATCACCGGCACGTCCGGCCACCAGGTCTCCGGCACCCAGCTCGCGGTCTCGACGGCCGGCGGGCTGGCCGGGATCCAGGGCGGGTACACCGCCGGTGACCAGGGCGGCCGGTACGCGGTCTTCGTCGCGCACGGCTTCACCATCGAGGTCACGGTCACCGGGGCGGACCCCGATCTGGCACGCGCTCTGCCGGCGATCGACTCGAGTATCCGTACCCTTCGATTCGAGGGTCGCCGGTGAGCGAGCCGGTCCGTCCCGGCGTCGCCCGGGCGGCCGCGCTCACCCGCCAGCCCGCGTTCTGGGTGGTCGCCACGCTGCTGGCGGCCGGGGCGGTGCGGATCTCCCAGATCACCGGCCGGTTCTTCAGCGTGTACCCGGTCGCCACGATCACCGCTATCGCGATGTTCGCGCTGCTGGCCGTACCCTTCTGGCTCTTTGTCTCGGAGCTGGACTTCCTGGAGCGCGAGCCGCCGAGCCTGCGGGTGCTGGCCTTCGCCTGGGGCGGCCTGGTCGCCACCAGCGTGTCGATCCCGGGCAGCACCGCGCTGGACAACCTGATCGCGAAGCTTGGCTCGCCGGCCCTGGCCGCGGACTGGGGCGCCGCCCTGGCCGGGCCCACGGTCGAGGAGATCGCCAAGACGCTCGGCGTGGTGGCCATCGTGCTGATCGCCCGGGCGCAGGTGAACAGCGTGCTGGACGGCGTGGTCTACGGCGCCCTGGTCGGGCTCGGTTTCCAGATCGTCGAGGACGTGGTCTTCGCGATCGGTGCGGTGGCGATGGCCGGGCAGGGCGACCAGGTCCAGCCGGTGGTCACCACGTTCCTGGTACGCGGATTCCTGGCTGGCGTCTGGAGCCACACCCTGTTCGGTGCGCTGGCCGGTGCGGGCATCGGCTACCTCGTGGTCAATCCGGACCGCTCCCGCGGGCACCGGCTCGCGATGGCCGGGCTCGCCCTGTTCGGCGCCTGGGCCTCGCACGTGCTCTGGAACTCGCCGCTGTTCCGCGACGGGCTCGGCGACGGCGCGCTGGCCCTGCTCGCGGTGCTGGTCTTCAAGGGTCTGCCGCCGCTGCTGCTGATCCTCTTCCTGGTGCGGCGCGCGCACGACCAGGAGGCGGCCTACTACGTGGCCAAGCTGGCCACGCTGCGGGACCCGGAACTGATCACCACGGCGGAGCTGCGGGTGCTCGGTTCCGGGTCACGCCGGGCGGCGGCCCGGCGGTATGCCGCGGCGCGTGCCGGTCGCCGGGGCCGCACGGCGGTGCGGCGTCTCCAGCGCGCCCAGGCACGGTTGGCTGTCGAGCTCAGCCGGGCATCGGGGTCGGCGACGGCGGACTGCGCGGAGGTACGCGTACAGCGCGCCGTTCTCATCGACCTGGGCCACCCGGAAGCGGTGGAGGGCACCCGTTCCTGGCGGCACACCGCCTCGACGGTCGGCACCACCGCCGTGGCGATCGCCGTCCTCTGGGTCGCGCTCTCCGCGCTGGGCGGATCGTGATCAGATCTTCGGCGGCAGACCACCGTCGCCGTCGACGACCACGTCCGGGTTGCCGTCCTCGTTCAGGTCGACCATCGTGATGTCGACCTTCCCGTCGCCGTCGGTGTCGAACTGGTACAGGTCCGGCTTGCCGTCGCCGTCCGTGTCGGAAACCCAGACATCGGGACGGCCGTCACCGTTCGCGTCGCTGGTCACCAGGTCGACGCGGTCGTTCCCGCGGGTCTCGATGATCTCCTGCGGCTCGCTCACGATGCTCCTCCCCTGAGCCGGTCGGTCCGACCCGATCGCCCGTCAGTACCCGAATGATCGCTGGATCAGTCAATCCCGGTGTGACGGTTGTCGCTGGTGCGGCCGTGACTCGCCGGTAACGTACGCCGACGTGGATATCGCGGAGGACGGCATGCAGCACCTGTTCACCAGCAGCGGTGGGGGTGCGCTCGCCGAGCGGATGGGCATCGAGATCACCGAGGCCGGCGCGGACCGGGTCGTCGGCACGATGCCGGTCGAGGGCAACACCCAGCCGTACGGGTTGCTGCACGGCGGAGCCTCCTGCGTGCTCGCCGAGACACTCGGATCGGTCGGGGCGGTGCTGCACGGGCAGACCGTGGACCGGCCGTTCGCGGTCGGCGTCGACATCAACGCCACCCACCACAAGGCCGCCCGTTCGGGTCTGGTGACAGGTGTCGCACTGCCGGTGCACCGGGGGCGGGCCGTGGCGACGTACGAGGTGGTCATCACGGATGAGGGCGGCGACCGGGTCTGCACGGCGCGGATCACCTGTCTGCTCCGTGGTGCCTGAAAAGCCTCGTCGACGAGCATTCCTTGACGGTTGGACGTACCTTTTCTGACGTGACCGAAGTACCACAGGACGCGTTCGAGGACGCCGCGCAGATCCTGCGTTGTGCGCTCACCGGCGACAGCGCTGCCGTTGCCGACACCTTCGACGCCGTCGTCGACCGGGAGGGCGTCGTCGGAGCGTGGGACGTGGCCTGGTGCCTCGCGGCGACCATGGTCGGCCAGGTGCCACCGGGCGGCGCCTGGACCCTGGAGTTCCCCGGCATCGACGATGCTCGCTACGACAAGCGGTGGGTGGCCCGGTTCGTCAGCGCCTATGTGAACGGGGACTTCCCGACCGGGGAGGCACTCTTCGGCGCCGCGATCGCGGACGGGCGACTGCCCGACTGCCTGCTCGCCCTCGCCGGATCGACGGTCGCCACCCTGCGTCATCGGGCGGCGTGAGCGGGCTCTACGCGTACTTTCTGATGTCTGATGCCCTGCTGGCCCGCGTGCGCAAGCTGCTCGCCATGGCCGAGGACCCGGCCTGTACCCCGGACGAAGCCGAAGCCTTCACCGAGAAGGCCGCCGAGCTGATCGCGAAATACGGCGTCGACCAGGCGATGCTCGCCGTCGCCGATCCGGCGGCCGACCCGGTCGGGGACCGCGTCATCACCATCGACCCGCCGTACGCGCGGGACAAGGCCGGCCTGCTCGCGGCGGTGGCGGCGCCGATGCGCTGCCGCGTCGTGCACCTCGACCGGCGCAGCCTGGCGCGCAGTCATCTGTTCGGGCACGCGGCCGACCTGGCCCGGGTCGAGCTGCTCTTCACCTCGCTGCTGGTCCAGGCGGCGCACGGCCTGGCCGCCAGCCCGGTGCCGTGGGGCGAGCATCCGGCCGCCTACCGGCGGTCCTGGCTGGTCGGTTACAGCCAGGCGGTCAGCGCCCGGCTCTGGGCGGCGGAACGATCTGCGGCCGCCGAGACACCCGGCGCCGAACTGGTCCTCGTCGACCGCACCGACCTGGTCGAGCGGCGGCGCGACGACCTGTACCCGCAACTGGCCAAACTGCCGCCACGCCGGTTGCAGGGCAGTGGCCGGATCCGTGGTTACCGGGCCGGTCAGAACGCCCATCTGGGCGGCGGCGACGCGGTCACTTCATCCTGAGGTAGAGCGCCTTCGCGTACTGCGCGGCGGCGGCATTGTTGTACATCGTCGCCTGCGACATGAAGAAATCGTTGTCGGCGATCGAGCGGGACGCCTGCGAGGTGCCCTTCCAGCGGATGTCGGCCTCCGCTTCGGACAGTCCGCGTGATTTGAACTGCCGGCGCATCGCGATCCGGCCGCTGCGGAATGCCTCGGCCGCCTCCTCCGCGTACCTCATGCAGGTCATGGCCTTCTCGCTCAGCGCCTCCGCCAGCTTGAAGGCCGCCTGCTCCGCGTCGTTCGTGAAGGTCTGCACGACGTCGTCTCCTCGCCACGGTGCTAGTGACCGATCTCGATAACACTCTGATAGACGAGACGGCTCCCCTTCAAGAGGCCCGCAATTCCTCAAGCCCGCTGTTCGGCGCCCGATCAACGTTTCCATGAGCGACACGACCGTGCCCGCCGGCTGGTACGCCGACCCGGCCGGGACACCCCAACAGCGGTGGTGGGACGGTTTCCGGTGGACGAACCATCTGCAGCCGGCACCGTTCGTGATGTCACTCACGCCACCCTCCGTGGCGAACCGTCGGTTCCGGTGGGGGCTGGGCGACGCCGAGACCGACCGGGCCGAGGGCCGGAACTCACCGGCTCTGCACGCTTTGATCTTCGGCATCGTCGGGCTGGTGTTCAACCCGCTGCTGCTCGTCTCGGTGGCTGCTCTGGTCTGGGGAGTAATTGGCCTGCGGCGTTCCACCGTCGGTCGCGTTCAGGCGATCTGCGGGATGACGCTGGGCCTGGTATCGGTGCTGCTCTGAATTCCGGGGCGGCGCGTCGGGACCGTATCGTTCTATGATCCTCGGGTCGCGGTGATCTTCGATGCCGCATCCCCCGGAAGGATCTCGATGGCCCGTTCCGCCTGGCCCACCCGTGCCGGCCTCGCTCTGCTCGCCACCATCTCCGTGGGAGCGCTTGCCGCGCCCGCCCAGGCCGCCACCACCGGCGTCGCCACGGTCAGCGGCACCAAGGTGCAGTACAAAGCCGCCTCCGGCAAGCAGAACAAGGTCCTGATCACCCGCAGCGGCAACACGATCACGATCGACGACCAGGTGGCGGTCAAGGCGGGCAAGGGATGCAAGGCGGTCGCCGGCGACAAGAGCAAAGTCCGGTGTACGCCCAGCGCGGCGCCCACCCGGGTCACGGTCTACACGTACGACCGGGTCGACACGATCGTGAACAGCACCGACGTGCGGATGACGGCCGACGGCGGCACCGGCGGCGACCGGATCACCGGCGGATCCCGCGGTGACAAGATCAAGGGCGGCTCCGGCGCCGACCGGATCTCCAGCCTCGCCGGCAACGACTACGTCGACGGCGGCACCGGCAACGACACGATCGCCGCCGGCGACGGCGCCGACACCCTGCACGGCGACACCGGCAACGACACGCTGCGCGGCGGCAACGGCGACGACACCATCTTCGGCGAGGCCGGCCACGACAAGCTGTACGGCGACGCCGGCTCCGACATCCTGCTCGGCTACCAGGGCCGCGACCGCATTTCAGGCGGCGCCGACAACGACATCCTGTACGGCGACATGTCCTCCGACGCGGTCTCGGCCGACATCCTGCTGGGCGGTTCCGGTGTGGACACTGCCGACTACAGCAACTACCGCAAGGCCGTCCGCGTCGACCTGGACGGCGTCGCCGACGACGGCCGCCCCGGCGAGAAGGACCGGGTAGGCGCCGACATCGAGGCCATCGAGGGCGGCCTCGGCGACGACACCCTGACCGGCAACAGCAGTTTCAACTTCCTCACCGGCGGCCTGGGCGACGACGTCCTCCGCGGCGGCGCCGGCAACGACTCGCTGGACGGCTCGGCCGGCCGCGACAAGCTCTACGGCGAATCCGGCGACGACATCCTGTACGGCGTCGACGAGCCGGCCGGAGCGGACCGCCTGGACGGTGGCACCAACGGAGCCGTGGGCGACGACTGCTTCCGGGGCCGCGGCGACACGGCAACCGCCTGCGAGCCCTGATCAACCACAGCGCCGGGCCCGCACATCCGCGGGCCCGGCAATGAATCTCTGCCCAGTGCGCCGCCCACCTTCGCGGCACCGAGCCACGAGCGGGACACGCCGCACGCGGACACGGCCGAGACCGACCCAGCAGAGAGCTGAGGTACAAGAAAGGCCCGCGGCGTCTCCCCGGGCCGGATCCTTGTCCTGGGCTGCGCCCGGCGCGGGCCGGCGGGCGACTCGCGACGGCGATCATGGGGAATCTGCGGTCACCAGAGGGTGACTTCGAGAGGGCGAAACGGCCCCGGAAAGCAGAACGTCCACCGTACGTTTCCGCAGGTGGACGACGCTCAAAGCCCGGCGAAGAGCTTGGTGGCCAGGGGCGGGGTCGAACCGCCGACCTTCCGATTTTCAGTCGGACGCTCGTACCAACTGAGCTACCTGGCCGTGAGGTGGTGTTGCGGTCCTGACGGGACTTGAACCCGCGACCTCCGCCTTGACAGGGCGGCGAGCACTCCAACTGCTCCACAGGACCTTGCTACGTAACTGTCTTGCTCCGGTTTGTCAGCCGCTTGCGCCACTAACTTACCAGTACCCCCAACGGGATTCGAACCCGTGCTACCGCCTTGAAAGGGCGGCGTCCTAGGCCACTAGACGATGAGGGCAACTCCGCCATCATTGCATATCGCGCTGGCTGTGCGATCAGCAGTGCTTGGTGGCTTGCCTGCCTTGATGGCTTTGGGCCCGCCCCGCTTGAGGCCTGCAAAGCATATGTGATCCCCCGAGCGGTCTCCAAATCGGTACCCCCTTTTCTTGCCACGCGTCTCTGACCTGCGGAAACGCGTCGGCTATCCGGCGGCGGCAGCGGTGACGGCCCGGACCGCGTCCCCTAGATTGCCGAGCGGGGTCACTTCGGGGGGCAGGTTGGCGAGGGGCCAGCCGGGGCCGGCGGCCGCGATCAGGAGCGGGGGACGGGGTACGCCGAGCAGCCGCGCCAACTGTTCGACCCCGCCCGTGGCCGGCAGTTGGGACCACAGCACCACAACGGCCGGCCCGGTTCGATTCACAGCGTCCAGCAGCGCCCGAGACGGCACCCGGGCGCCGAACAGCCGGCTGGGCACCCCGTTCTCGGCCAGCGCGGCGGCGAGCGCCTCCAGGGGCAGCGTGTGCTGTTCCTCGTCGGCGGCGGCGAGCAGGACGCGGGGGGCCCGGTCCCGGGGCGGCCTCGGTACGCCGGCGAGCACCTCGGTGACCGTGCGGGACAGCAGGTGCTCGACCTCGACGTAACGTTCGGTGGCCTGATAGCGGTCGCCGATACCGATCAGCACCGGCATGATCACGCGATCCCAGGCGAGGACGACGCCACGGCCGGTGACCGCGCCCTCGATGATGTAGCGCATCGACGGCGCGTCCAGGCGCATGGCGGCGCGCGCCAGCCCTCGGGCAGCGGGATCAGCCCGGCCACCCAGGGCGATGGTCGGTCCCCCGCCGGCCGGCGCCTGCGGAAAAGCCGGACCGGAAGCCAGTCCGTCCGGAGAACCGGCACCGGAAGCCGGGCCATCCAGAACATCGGGATCGGAAGCCGAGCCCTCCGGAAGACCGGGACCAACGGCGTCCGAGCGCCGAGCCCACGCAGCCGCCTCTGCCGGTGCGATGCCCTGCGCGGTGAGCCGCTGCATGACCTGCAGACGGACCATGTCCTCGACGGTGTACCGCCGATGATGTCCCGGCTCGTGGCGGCTCGGGCCCAGCCCGTACCTCTGATGCCACGTGCGCAGCGTGGTCACCGCGACGCCGAGGCGGCGTGCGGCCGCGCCCGCGCTCAGCCCGTCATTTGCCACCCGACCGCTCCGATGCCAGGAGCCGGGCGGCGACTCCGGCCAGCCAGGGCGCGTACGACCCGGGGTCGCCCGCCACCCGTTCCGGCAGTTCGGACGGCGTCACCCAGAGCAGTCGCGACACCTCGGCCGGGTCGGGCTGGAACTCGATGCCGTCGGGTACGCGGCCGAGGAGCACGTGGTCGTATTCGTGCTCGACCCGTCCGGTGATCGGGTCCTCGGCGCGGTACGTGTAGACCCCGACCTCGGTCAGCGGCACCGCGTCGATCCCGAGCTCCTCGGTGAGCCGGCGGCCCGCGGCGACCGTCAGGTCCTCGCCCGGCGCCGGGTGCCCGCAGCACGTGTTGGCCCAGCGCAGCGGGAAGCGGGTCTTCGCCGCGGCCCGTTGTTGCAGCAGCACCCGCCCGGTGTCGTCGGCGAGGAAGACCGAGAAGGCGCGGTGCAGCCGCCCGGGAGCGTCGTGTGCCTCCTGCACGGTCAGCGAGCCGATAGCGGTGCCGACTTCGTCGACGAGTTCGACCAGATGGGATTCCCGTGCCGTCACGCGTTGCTCCGAGAGGTGATCCGGGAGGCGGCCAGTTTGCCGGAGATCAGGACCATCGGCACACCCACCCCGGGCTGGGTGCCGGACCCGGTGAAGACCACGTTCCCCAGCGTCGGGTGCAGGTTCGACGGGCGGAACGGGCCGGTCTGGGCGAAGGTGTGCGCGGCGGCGAACGGCGTGCCGGCGGCCATGCCCTCGTCCGCCCAGTCGGCCGGAGTGATGATCCGCTGCACCTCGACCCCGTCGCGGAATCCGACGTACCCGCGGCGTTCCAGCACCCGCAGCAGCTCGTCGGCGTAGCGCCGGTCCAGTCCGCCGCGCCAGTTCATCGGGCCGGCCTGCAGGTTCGGCGCGGGCGCGAGAACGTAGTACGACTGCTTGCCGTCGGGCGCCGCGGTCGGGTCGGTGTGCGACGGATTCGTCACGAGCAGGGACGGGTCACTCATCAGCAGACCCTTGTTGATCACTTCGTCGAAAGTGCCCTTCCACGCCGTACCGAAATGGATGTTGTGGTGGGCGATCTTGGAGTAGGCCTGGCTGGAGCCGATGTGCAGGACCACACACGACGGTGAGTAACGCAGCGGGCGCCATTGGCGCCGCTGCGGAAGCAGATCGCGATACGCGATCGGCAGATCCGGATTGAGTACGACCACGTCAGCCTGGATGTGCTCGCCACCCGCCGTGATCACGCCGGTCGCGCGGCCGTTCGCCGTGGTGACCTTCTCCACCGTCGTGTCGTAGCGGAAGGTGACGCCGTGCTTCTCGGCGGCGCCGGCCAGCGCGCGCGGCACGGCATGCATGCCTCCGACCGGGAAGTAGACCCCGGCGACCGAGTCGAGGTACGCGATGACGGCGTAGATCGCGAGGGCGTCGTGCGGAGCCAGCCCGGCGTACATCGCCTGGAACGAGAAGATCCGCTGGGTACGGGGATCCCGGAAGTACTCGTTGATCTTCGGCTGGAGCCGCCGGAATCCGCCCATCCCGAGCAGTTTCAACAGGTTCAGGTTCATCAGGTCGACCGGGGTGTCCAGGTTCCGGTCGATGAAGTGGTTCCGCTCGAGCTGCCACAGCTTCCGGGCGAAGTCGACGAACCGCAGATATCCGTCGGCCTCCCGGGCGCCGCAGACCCGGGCGATCTCGGCCGCCATCCGGGTGGTGTCGGTGCGCACGTCCAGAGTGGACCCGTCCGGGTAGTACGCCCGGTATGCCGGGTCCAGCGGCGTGAGCTCGAGCCAGTCGCTCAGTTTCTCGCCGACCGCCTCGAGGGGTTCGGCGATCAGTTCCGGCATGGTCAGCACGGTCGGTCCGGTGTCGAACTCGTAGCCGCTGATCGAGAGACGGCCGGCCCGGCCGCCCGGTATCGGCTCGCGTTCGACAACGGTGACCTGGCGTCCGGCCGCGGCGAGATGCAGCGCACAGGCCAGTCCGGCCAGGCCGGCACCGACCACGACGACACGGTCGGTGGGTCCGGTCACGGTACGCACGTCACGGCTCCAAAGGATCGGGGGGAGGGGATGTTCATCATGCCGGGCGTTGCGTCGCGGTGGTGGCCAGCTCTATCAGGGCAGCTCGCGCGTCCGGGCGTATCGGGGCGTCGGCCAGGGCCGCGACGCCCTCGGCGACCCGGGCCCGGATCATCTCCTCGATCCGGGCCGGCGCGCCCGTCTCCGCGATGAGACGGGCGCGCCGGGCCAGGGCGGTCAGCTCGCCGGAGCCCTCGGCGGGGATGACGGCTCCGGCGAGGTCTGTGGTGAGCTCGGCCCGTTGCTCGGGGGTGGCGAGCTGGTGGGCGAGCATCAGAAGGGTGGTCGGCTTCCCGGTGCGCAGATCGTCGGCCGCGGGCTTGCCGGTGACCGCCGGGTCCCCGTAGACGCCGAGCAGGTCGTCGCGCAGCTGGAAGGCTTCGCCGACCGCGAGTCCGTACCGCCGGTACGCCTCCTCGATCCGGGCGTCACCGCCGGCCATGGCCAGCCCGAAGCTGAGCGGCCACTGCACTGTGTAGCTCGCCGTCTTGTGCCGGGCGACGACCAGTGCGCGTTCCACCGACCAGCTGCCGGGATCGGTCTCGCCGAGGACGTCGAGGTACTGCCCGGCGATCGCCTCGACCCGCATCCGGTCGTAGCGGTTGCGGACCTCCAGCAGGGTCGCGGCGGGCAGCGGGGTACGCGCCAGCAGCTGATCCGCCCAGACCAGGCAGAGATCGCCGACCAGGATCGCCGCCGACCCACCGAACTTGGCGCCGTGCTGCGCCGCGAACAACCGGTGTGCCGTGGGCCGCCCGCGCCGGGTGTCCGACTCGTCCATCAGGTCGTCGTGCACCAGAGCGAACGTGTGCATGAGTTCGAGCGCGCCGAGCGCGGGTAGAACAGGCTCGAGCTGTTCAGCGGGGCCGGCGGCACCCCGCCACCCCCAGTACGCGAACGTCGGCCGGATCCGCTTGCCGCCGGCCATGACCAGGTCACGGGTGGTGCGGGCGAATCCGCCGAGGGCGGGGTCGACGGCGTCCAGGGCGGCGATCTGGCAGGTGAGGAAGTCGGCCAGCGTCCCCTCGACGGCATTGATCAGCGCATGGTGTGAAACCGCCTGACGCGGGATCGCTTCGAGACGATTTCCCTCGAGGGTGTGATTGGCCACGAGCAGTACCGTACCCTAACTTCCAGAAGTTGCGTCGATTCGTGCGTCGATTCTGCCGGGAGGCTCGGGATGAGTACCGATTTGGCGGCGGCCTATGCGCGCTGCCGTGAGCTACATCGCGAGCATGGCCGGACCTACTACCTCGCGACCCGGTTGCTACCGGCGTGGAAGCGACGGCATGTGCATGCCCTCTATGGATTCACTCGATATGCGGACGAAATCGTCGACCGCACCGAGTCGCGGCCGTCCGCCGAGCGGGCCGCGCTGCTGACCGCGTGGTCCGAGCGGTTCCTGGCCGGCCTGCGCGGTGAGCCGACCGACGACGAGTTGCTGCCGGCGGTCCTGCACACCATCGCGGTCTTCGACCTGGACCTGGTGGACTTCGAGAAGTTCCTGCACAGCATGGCGATGGACATCACCGTCACCAGCTACCGGACCTACGACGACCTGCTGGAGTACATGGAGGGTTCGGCAGCGGTGATCGGCACCATGATGCTGCCGATCCTCGGCTCGTCCGACCCGGTCGCGGCCCGCGAACCGGCTCGCCAGCTCGGCTTCGCCTTCCAGCTCACCAACTTCATCCGGGACATTGCCGAGGACCTCCAGCGCGGCCGGATCTACCTGCCCGAGGAACACCTCGCCGAGTACGGGGTGACCCGCCGGATCCTGCAGCGCGGTGTCGCCACCCCGGCGATCAAGGAACTGATCAAGGCCGAGGTGGCCCGGGCCCGCGAGCACTACGCGGCCGCCGCACCCGGCATCCCGCTGCTCGAGCCGGCCTCCCAGGCCTGCATGCGCACCGCCTTCCAGCTCTACGGCGGCATCCTCGACGAGATCGAGGCGGCCGGATACGACGTCTTCAGCCGGCGGGCCACCGTGCCGAACCAGCGCCGGGTCGCGGTCGCCGTCCGCAGCCTGCTCACCCGGCCCGGCACCCCGGTCCGGACGGCCGCCTGAGATGGCCGTCACGATCGCCCTGCTCACCCGTGACCTGCGGGTGCACGACAACCCGCTGTTCGCCGGCGACGGCCCGATCGTTCCGCTCTACGTGCTGGACCCGGCGCTGAGCGAGCTCTCCACGAACCGGTCGCGGTTCCTGCACCAGTCGCTGGCCGATCTGCGCGGGTCGCTGCGCGGCCTCGGCGGCGACCTGGTGGTCCGGCAGGGCGATCCGGTCACCGAAGCGATGCGGTTGGCCGGCCAGGCAGGCGCGGAACGGATCATGGTGGCCGGTGACGTCTCCGGGTACGCGCGCCGCCGCGAACGCCGCCTGCGAGCCGAGTGTGACCGGCACCGGATCGAGTTGCAGATCACCCCGGGCGTCACCGTGGTGCCGCCCGGCCAGGTGCGACCGGGCGGCGGCGGCAGCGCGTACCGGGTCTTCTCGCCCTACTATCGCGCCTGGTCAGCGACTGATTGGCGGGCCGAGGTGCCGGCACCGCGACGGATCACCCTGCCGGAGGGCATCGCGGCCGGGGAGCTGCCGGCGATCCCCGAGGGCGAGTCACCGCATGCCGCCGAGGGCGGCGAGACCATCGGACGGCGCCGGCTGAGCGCCTGGTTGCGGCAGATCGGGGGGTACGCCGACGCGCACGACGATCTGCCGGCGGACGGGACGAGCCGGCTCAGCCCGTACCTCAGATGGGGTTGTGTCTCGCCACTGGCTGTCGCCGCGGCAGCCAGATCGAGTGGCGCCGAAGCCTTCGTCCGCCAGCTCTGCTGGCGCGACTTCTACTACCAGGTCGCGAGCGCTTTCCCGAAGCTCTCCACCGAGCCGTTGCGGCAGTCCGGCGACACCGGCTGGCGCTACGACGAGGATGCGCTGCAGCACTGGAAGGACGGGCTCACCGGGGTGCCGGTGGTCGACGCCGGCATGCGCCAGATGCGTGCCGAGGGCTGGATGCACAACCGGGCCCGGCTGATCACCGCCGCGTTCCTCACCAAGCACCTCGGCCTGGACTGGCGGCTCGGTGTGGACTGGTTCTTCCGCTGGCTGCTCGACGGGGACGTCCCGAACAATTCCGGCAACTGGCAGTGGGTGGCCGGCACCGGCAACGACACCCGTCCCTACCGGCGGTTCAACCCGATTCGGCAGGCGCTCCGATTCGACCCCGAAGGCGTGTACGTTCGTCGCTACGTACCGGAGTTGAAAGGGATCGACGGCGCCGCCGTTCACCAGCCCTGGCGCCTCCCGGATCCGGTGCGCAGCAGCCTCGACTACCCCGGGCCGTTGGAGTCGCACCGGGACGAGGCGGTCTGGCTGCGGCCCTGAGCTCCGCCCGGCGCCCCGGGCGGCAGTGGGCGAGGCCCGTCGGAGGTTGCGTCCGTCAAAACGTTCACCGGCGGGCCTCGCGCCCCTGGGCTTTCTCGGCGCCGGTCCGCTTGCTTAGGTGGACAGCATGGGCACAGAACAGCAAGTGGACGTGGTGGTCGTCGGTCTCGGGGTCGGCGGCGAGGAGGTTGCCGGCCGGCTCGCCGCGGCCGGCCTGAACGTGATCGGCGTCGAGAACACCCTGGTCGGGGGCGAGTGTCCGTACTGGGGATGCATTCCTACGAAGATCATGGTCCGGGCCGGCACCGCGCTGGCCGAGGCGCGGCGGATCCCCGGTCTGGCCGGATCCGCCACCGTCGAACCGGACTGGGCACCGGTCGCGAAGCGGATCCGGGACGAGGCCACCGACGACTGGAACGACAAGGTCGCGGTGGATCGCTTCACCAGCAAGGGCGGGACTTTCGTACGCGGCACGGCCACCATCACCGGCCCGGGCCGGATCCGGGTCGGCGATCAGGAGTACGCGGCCTCCCGCGGCCTGGTCCTCGCCACCGGCACCGTGGCCGTGATCCCACCGGTCGACGGTCTCGCCGGCACGCCGTACTGGACCAACCGCGACGCGGTCGAGACCCCCACCCTGCCCGCCTCCCTGCTGGTCCTCGGCGGCGGTGCGATCGGCTGCGAGTTCGCCCAGGCGTTCGCCCGCTTCGGCGTCCAGGTCACGATCATCGAGGGCTCCGACCGGGTGCTCGCCATGGAGGAACCGGAATCCTCCGAAGTCGCCGCCAAAGCCCTGACCGCCGACGGGGTACGCCTGCACACCGCCGTCCGCGCCACGAACGTCCAGTACGACCACGGCTTCACGGTCACCCTGAGCGACGGCACCGTTCTGACCGGCGAGAAGCTGCTGGTCGCCACCGGCCGCGCCGCCCGCCTGCGGGACCTCGGCGTCGACCGGGTCGGGATCGACCCGTCGGCCCGGTTCGTCGCGACCGACGACCGGATGCGCGCGGCTGACGGCGTATGGGCGGTCGGCGACGTCACCGGCAACGGCAACTTCACCCACATGGCCATGTACGAGGCCGACATCGCGGTCCGCGACATCCTCGGCCAGGGCGGGCCCGGCGCCGACTACCGGGCGCGGCCGCGGGTCACCTTCCTCGACCCGGAGATCGGTGCTGTCGGCCTTACCGAGAAGCAGGCCGTCGACGCCGGTCTGAACGTGCGCGTCGGATTGGTGCCGCTCTCAGCGACCTCACGGGGCTTCATCCACGGGCCGGGCAACGAAGGGCTGATCAAGGTGGTCGCCGATCAGGACCGTGGCGTGCTGGTCGGCGCGACCACGGCGGGGCCGGCCGGTGGGGAGATGATCGGAGCCCTGTCGGTGGCGGTGCACGCCGAGGTGCCGGTCTCGACACTGCTCAGCAACATCTGGGCGTACCCGACCTTCCACCGCGGCATCGGCGACGCCCTGAAAGCCCTCAACCTCGGATAGGCCGTGTTTGGCCGGGCCCCGTCGGGGAACGGCCAAAGACATGTTGCGGCAGGCGATTTCCCGGCTCGAACAGGCGGACGCCCTCGACGGCGCGAGCGACAAGATTCAGGCGGCAGTCACCACCGTGGTCCGGCCACGGCGGCTGCGTGACCTGCTGCACGGGACCTGGCTGGGGCATCCCCTGCACCCGGTCCTGGTGCAGGTGCCGGTCGGCGCCTTCATGTCGGCGGCCGTCCTCGACCTGCTCCCGGAACGCCTCGTACCCGGCACCCAGAAGGCGGCCACCGCGCTGATCGCGGCCGGCACCGCCGGCGTCGCCCCCGCAGCGATCGCCGGCTGGGTGGACTGGTCCGACCTCACCAAGGACCGGCGGCGAGTCGGTCTGGTCCACGCGGTGACCAACGCGATCGCGGTCGGTCTCTACGCGGGGTCGCTGGTGGCCCGGCTCCGAGGGCGGCAACAGCAGGGCAAGGTGCTGGCCTTCGCCGGCCTGTCGGTCGCGGGAGCAGGTGCCTATCTGGGCGGCCATCTCTCGTACGCCCAAGGCGCCGGAATCAGCCACGCGGCGACCGAGGTGTCGCGTCTCCCGGAGGAGTGGACCGAAGTCAGCTCGCTCGCGTCGCTGCCCGAGGGCAAGCCCGCGGTGCGGCGTGCGGGTGAGGTGCCGGT